>NZ_CP104208.1:1315694-2631388 GCF_026230175.1 Desulfovibrio mangrovi | reverse complement strand
TGTCGGTTTGCCGGACTTCCGTTCTTCAGTGCACGTACCCCTGCCATGCCCGAAGGGGCGGGGCGATTATGGGGCAGGCTTTTCCTCGGCGGTGTGGTGCAGGAGGAAGGCATTTGCCGCTTCCTTGCCCATGTATCGGCAGAGCATGTTTCTGGGGGCCTGCGCAAGATCTATGAGCAGAAAGGCGTCCAGTGTTCCGAAGCTGTTGTCTTCATGGAAGGCGCCTATCCTGCCCCCCAGCTTGAGATAGTGCTTGAAGAGAATGGGCAGGGGGCGGCCGTTTTCCATGTCCTTCACCAGCCCGTTCAGGCTGGAGAAGCTGATGTTCTTGATATCGATGTCGTGGGGCACGCCCTTGGGAGGTTTCAGTCTTGGGGGCTTGCGTCCCGTGACCATGGTTTCCAGCTTCATATTTGCGTGGTGGGTTTCCAGATACCGAACCGTGGTGGCGAGGGTGTACTGATTGAAGTTCAGTGGCAGGCTGCACGGGCCGAAGAGATAGCGCAGGCCCGGCCGACGCAGCACGAACTGGCCAATGCCTTTCCAGAGCAGCATGAGCGGGTTGTAGTCTCGCTGGTAGTCGGGATGCACGATGGCGCGCCCCAGCTCCACGGAATCACCGTATTGAGCGAAGAAGTGCTTCTTGAACTTGAAGAGGGTGGAGCAATACAGGCCTTTGGAGCCCGCCGTGGTGATGAGCTTGCGCACCTGTCCCAGTCTGTATGCGCCGGCGATCTGCTGGTCCGCCTCATTCCACAGGATAATGTGGTTGTACTCGTAATCAAAAGGGTCAAGGTCGAGGTCGCGGCCGGACCCTTCACCTATGGGGCGGAAGGTGGCTTCGCGCAGTCTGCCCAGTTCATGCAGCATGTTGGGCATCTGGAAGGCGCGTGTCTCGAATACGGTGTAGCCGTTTTCACGCAACAGGATTTGCTCCTTCGGCAATTCATCCAGTTCCACAAGCAGGCTTGCCTTGGGGCGGGGTAGCGCTAAAGGCATGGGCGGAGGTGCCGTGCGTCCGAAAGTGAGGGGGAAGAAACGGCGCTTCTCCTGCTGGCGCAGGGAGTAACTGCGTACGCGCAGGTAGTTGGTGACATCCTCTTCCGAGGCAAGCCCGTTCTGTCCGTTCAGCAGGGAAGAGGGGATGATCTTGCCTACACTGACCTTGACGGAGCTTCCCTGTTTTTTCAGCAGCTCGCGCGGCAGCATGGCGGTGCGGGCCAACGGGTGCATCAGGCCCATGATGTTGAACATGAGACTGTTGCGGCCATGAAAGTAAAGCGGCAGCACGTCAGCCCCGGTTTTGCGGATGATACGTGCCACATTGCGGTTCCACAGGGGATCCATGATGCCCCGGTGGGCAGGCTGCAGGTGAGAAACCTCGCCTGCGGGGAACACGGCGAGGCTGTTGCCCGCTTCAACGTGGCCTATGGCGCTGCGTAGTCCCTTGATGTTTCTGGTGCGGGCTTCCCGGGTGCTGAAGGGGTTCACATCTATGATCACGCTTTTGAGTTCGGGAATGATGCCGAGCAGGGAATTGGCAAGAAATTGCATGTCGGGCCGTACGGGGAGCAGGCTGGCCATGAGCACCAGCCCTTCCAGCGCGCCGAAGGGATGGTTGGAAACGACGACCAGCGGTCCTGTTCCGGGGATGCTGTCAAACCCTTCGCCCTTGATCCTGATGCTGACATTAAGAATGTCCAGCGCTTCAAGGGCAAAGCCCAGCGGGCAGGCGCGCTGCGTCATGTTTCCGTACAGGGTGAACAGCCGGTGCAGTTTGGAAAGGCGCAGCAGCGGCTTTGTTGCGGGAGCAAGCAGGCGCTTGGCGGCGGGGGGAATGAAATCAAGGCTCAGTTCGTTCTGTTGGAGAACCTGATCCAGCATATGGGTACCTCGCGACAGGGTTGCGGTTGCAGGCCGTCAGAGATTGCTGGCGGCCTGATGCTTTTCCTGTAGGCGGGTTGTGTGGGCGTTACGTGAAGGATTGGCGACGGTTCGGCGGCGTTGGCAATTGTAACGCAAGCGTTACCAAACCGTTGTCGGGCCGCTGCATTGTGTCACCGGAGCGCCATGCCCGAAGGATGGTTTTGTGGCATATCCACTGATTATCGGAAACGTATTGCACCCTGTGAGGAGAATAGCATGACCGACAGTCAGCGCCGTGAGATAGAATGCCATCTGGAAGATACGCTTGTTGCCTTGCGTTTGCAGGATAGTTCCTGTGCCGGTCTGGATATGTCTTGTGCCGATGAAAACGAGTTTGCTTCCCGCCTGAGCGAACTGCGTATGAATGTGGCCCTGCAGGCTCGAATCCGCAAACAGATCAGGGAGGTGGAAGAGGCTTTGCGCCGTTTGGACGTTGCCGACTTCGGTATCTGCCTTGAGTGCGGCGATGATATTCCCGTGCAGCGCCTCAAGGCCAACCCCACCACGACCTTGTGCGTGCATTGCCAGCAAGAACAGGACCGAGTGCCCTGTTGTGCGGGCGTGCGGAACGGGACGTTGGGCCTGAGCGCATAGCTTCAGGTCTGCTTGTTTTGGGCGGGATGCTGCCGCCCTTTAGCTTTGTCTATCCTTTGGGACACGTGTTCCTGAGCTGCTGTCTTTGGTTGCAGAGACTGCATGCGTTATTCAGGTTCTATGGCTGGTCCTGCGGGCTGGTGTATTCCTGCACGGCCTGCCGGTACCATCTTCCCTTGCAGGCCTTTTGATTCTGGTCGGTCGTCTGATTTCTCCCTTTTGGCTTCACCCCTTTGTTTTCTTCCCTTCCCGCCAGCCTTTCTTATGCGAACGGCCATTGCTCTGCCTTCGTCGAGGGTGATCCGGTGCATTCGCAGAATCCTGTCCACCTCCTGTTACGCCCCTTTGGTAACGCCTTCCCGTCGCCTTCAGACCATGCTTTCGCCGAATTCCTGAAAAAGCCTGTGATACGGGTTTCGCCTCGTGCGGGGCACAGGGCTCCGCTTCATTGCAAGTAACAGGAGAACAGTTCGTGGCGAGACATTCTCATCCACATTCCGGCGGAGCCCGTACCCGCATGATGACTACCGAGGAGTGGCTGCGGACAGAGGCATTTGCGTCCAAGCCCCGTAACGCCGCCATGGCGGCGGCCATGAATCCCGATGTGCCCATGAGCACGGAGGAGTACCTGCGGGCCATGTTCGGTGAACAGGAGGCAGGCTGGAAGGCGGCCAACACGGTAGGGCCGCGCGGCGGAGCCGGTCGCACTATGGCGGGGAAGCAAGGGGGCGGCAGGGGCACCGCTGCGGCGGGGCGTGCCGTCGCGGCAGCAGACGTGCGGCCTTCCGAGGAGCGGGGGGCGTTTGACGTGAGCGGCATGTTCGCGGACGAGTGGGAGACGCAGTTCGACGACAATGGCCTGCCCGTGTTTGCGGATCAAACGGGGTATCGCGTTGCGGGGGCGAAAGGTTCCAACGGTCAGGCAGACTGGTTCAGGGAACTTGTTCCGCAGGGGGATGATGTAGGAGCGGCAGAGGGAGGCAGTGCCGTAGCGGAGGGCGCAGGAAGCGTAAATTCGGGCAGCGTCGGCATGCCTCAGGCCGGACCGGACCAGATGCGCGATCTGACGCCGGACTCGTTGCCCCGCGAAGAGCTGCGACGCTTTGCGGTCAGTCCGCAGGGGGCCGCATATGGTGTCGCACAGGGGGGCACCCCCAGCGTGGCCCTGCCCGCCATGCGCCCGGTCTTTGCCGAACTCTTCGTGCAGCGCGATGAGGAAGGTCGCATCACCCGCAAGGTTATGAGCACTTCCTTGGGCAAGGACGTGCGCACCTATGCCTATGATGCAGCAGGGCGACTGGTCGCGAGCGGTGTCATTGTCGCCAAGGGGGAAGCTGTTGCCACTTCGGTAGGTGACCGGAAGGTGCCTCGTGCTGCCGGAGTTGCGGCGGCAGGGTGTCAGCCGTTCGGGCAGGGCTTGGATGTGTCGTATGGTCAGGCTGCGGGCGCAACCGAAATCGTGACCGAGGTGTATGCCTATGGTCCCGCAGGCGAGCGTCTGGCTTCGACCCGCGCTGACGTTGGCGAGACTCGTTATGTCTATGACGAGGCTGGCCGGATGGTGCAGGCCGGTGCCGTGCGCTTCGTGTATGATCAGTCCGGCAGGCTGGCCCGCCGCCTGACCCCCGCCGGAGAAACCCGCTACGCCTATGACGCCGCCGGCAACCTCGTCGCCGTGGCCCTGCCCGATGGCCGCGTGGTCGAATATCTGCTTGATGCCGCAGGCAGGCGCATCGCCAAGTCCGTGAACGGCGTCATGCTGGAAAAGTTCGCGTGGCGCGACGCCGTAACGCTGGAAAGTACCTCCCGCCCCGACGGTTCCGGCCTCTGCCGGTTTATCTATTCACAGGACTCACGCATGCCCGTCTGCATGGAAAGCGGCGGCCTGCGCCTCTCCCTCGCCTTTGACAAGTCGGGCACCCCCTTTGCGGTTGCCAACGCAAACGGCGATTTGATACAGGCTTGCAAACATGATGCATTCGGTAATGTTGTCAGTATGCTGACGCAGGATGTCCGCATCCCCTTCGGCTTCGGCGGCGGTTTGTTTGATGCTGACACCGGCCTTGTTCATCTGGGCTGCCGCGAATACGACCCGCGCATCGGCCGCTTCATCCAGCCAGACCCCCTCGGCTACGTTGGCGGCGATGTTGATGTCTACGGCTACTGCCTCGATGATCCGGTGAATCTGGTGGACCCGCTGGGGTTGGAGCCGGGAAGCGAAGGCGTAACTCCAAAGCCCCAATCAAAATCAGCTATTAAAGCTGGTGTTAAGAAGGGGCTTGGAATTGCAGCCGAGGAGGTTATAAAAAAGGGGATAAAGAAAGGCATAGATGAGGTTGGAAAGAGTAGTGGTAATGAGAGTGTTGAGAACCTAAAAGCCCTTGGTAAAGCTTGCCTGAGCGGTCCAACTTGGTGGCAGCCTGTGGATTGGGTGGCAAACGTGCTCCCGGGACCAGTTGGAGGGGCAGTTGGAGGCGCTTTAGGAGTTCCAATGTGTGGGGCAGGTATGATGCAGTATGCTTGGCGACGTAATAAGGGTGTATCTCGAGAGCAGGCTGTAAAGGATTTTGAATAGAAAGGGTGGCGCATCCGGTATTACGAATGCTGGGTGCGCCTTCATTTAGAGGTGATTATGGAAATTGGAGTTAGGACTGGTGCTGTTATAATATTTGCAGTTGTAGTTTCGCTGTTTTCTTATTTGGAAAGTCGGAAAAGCGTTTCCTGTCCTAAGTGTGGTAAGATGATGAAGGTTGTAGATCCGAAGATTCGAGGCTTTGGTTCTGTTGTAATTGGAGTTGTGAGTTTTATTTATTTTTATATTAGATCGGAATCAGTTGTTGATTTGGTATATTCTGTGCTGTTTGTTGTTGTTGGAGGCTGCATTTTTGTGTTCATGAAGCAGATTCGGTTTGAGTGTCGGGATGATCGTAAGTCTTACGTGAGAGATTCAAATGGAGTTTTGAAAGTTAGCGAGCGGTGGTAGTCGAAGTGGTGGCGGCCTGATCGACTCTGACACCGGCCTAGTTCATCTGGGCTACCGCGAATACGACCCGCGCATCGGCCGTTTCATCCAGCCAGACCCCCTCGGCTACGCTGGCGGCGATGTTGATGTCTACGGCTACTGCCTCGATGATCCGGTGAACTTGGTTGACCCGCTGGGGTTGGAGGGGGCGGCTGTAAACGAGATGCGTAGATCCACCGACCACACCCCTACTGTGGTGCCTGGAATGCCTTCACTTGATTGCCCGGCTATTCGTCAGTCTCAGTATCCTGAGGGGGTGCCGGGGGTAGAGCCGAGGCCGGGCGCTACCAAAAGGATTATTGGGGCATGTGTTGGAGGGGCATCTGGGGCTGCGATAGGGCTTGGCCCTGGAGCTGCTCCTGCTGGCTGTTTGGGAGGCATTGTCAAACAAGGAATAGAAGAGTTTGTCAACGGAGTAAGGGAACAATAATTAGCAATGCGGAGAAGGGGAGATACCCTTCTCCGCATTGAGGAAAATCTATATGGATATTGTAACTGGTTTGTTATCGTCTGCTTCAATGTGGTGTTTGTTTTTGTTTTGGATTGTCAACTTTATATTTGAAAAGACTCATAAGGCAAAATATGGGGGATATGATCATTTTGCGTTTAGAGATTTTACAAAGAGAAGGTATTGTTTTGCAGTTTTGCTTTTTGTGTTGTGTGTAATTCGTTTTGTTTTAGAAGATGAATATGCCGTGTTGTTTATGCTTATTATTGCTTATGCGTTTTTAAAGGAGTTTAAATATAAAGGGCAGTATTTGGTTGCAAAAGACTCAAGCGTGATGTGTAAGGTAGAGAATGGCGTAGTTGTTAATTGATTGTGGCTTTGCTGTGGCTGGGTTCCGAGTGTTGCGTGGTTTGAGGGACGTCACTGGAGAGGTCCGCGCGGGGATGCACAAACAAGCGAGTAATGTTGCGGCTGCATAATGCTCTGCATGGAGCTTTGGGCCGCCCGCAAGCGCAGGTAGAATGGCAGTAGGCCGGTGGTTCTCTATCGGCCTTTATTTAAAGGTCTACCCTCTCAGCATCCCCTTCATTTTTAGCATTGAGCTAACGATGAACACCCTGTATGCATGGCATCGGAACGTTGCCTCCCGAGACAGGTCATCAGAATCGGCGGCAGCGCCTCATGTCTCACCGCAAGAACAGCCGGAAAGATCCGGCAGCAGGAAACGCATCTGTGAAGCCCAATAAAAAAGACGCTCTTCTCCCTCCGGCCCGCGCCGTTGCCCTTGAATGTGTAAACGAGATTCTGGAACACGGTCAGGATCTGCAGGGCGTGCTTGATGCCAGACTGCGGGGCGTACGTATCTCCATGCCGGATGCCGCCCTGTGCACGGAGCTGGTGTATGGCTACATGCGCCTGAAGGATCGCATTGGCGCGTTGCTGGGACGTTTCCTCAAGGATGATTCCAAGCTGCCGAACAAGTGCCGCATCGCAATGGGGCTTGCCGCATACGAGATGCTCTTTCTTGACCGCATTCCCGTCTACGCCTCCGTGGACTGGTGTGTGAATTATGTGAAGCGTCAGTTCTCGCAGGGGCTGGGCAAGCTGGTGAACGCGGTATTGCGTAATCTCGACCGTATGGGTGACGAAGCGCATGATATGGCCGTTGTGACCAAGGGTATGCCACGCGCGCGGCAGCTGGCGGTGTGGTATTCATGCCCCGAGTGGATTGTGGAAATGTGGCTGGATGCCTATGGCGAGGAGCAGACGCTTGCCTATCTGACCGCAGGCATTTCTTCCGCTCCGGTCGGGTTGCGCGTGAACCGCGCCAAGCCGGACGCCGATGCACTGGTCGAGGAACTGGCCGGGCATTCGGATTGTCTGAAGCGCGAAGGCTATTCGCTGCTCTTTCCTGCCGGAGCCGCGCCCGTGGGCATGAAGTCCATGCTCGCGGAAGGGCAGATATCACGTCAGTCCTTTGCCTCGCAGGAAGTGCTGGCCGTGACCGAGCCGCAGAAGTGGCAGGGTCCCGTCTGGGATTGTTGCTGCGGACGTGGCGGCAAAACCATCGCCTTGCTGGAAGCCAGCGTGCCTGTGCGTTATGCCAGTGACACCTCTCGTGAGCGTTTGCGCGGCATGCGTGAAGAGATGGAGCGCCTTGGCATGGAACCGCCTTTCTCCTTGCTGCGTTCCGCTACGGAACCGGTCGCTCCCGAAGTGTGGGAAGAGATTGGCGAGGTGGCGTTCCGTACCATTCTTGCCGATGTTCCCTGTTCCGGTCTGGGCACCCTTTCCCGCAGGCCGGATGCCCGCTATCACCGTACCCCTGAAGGGGTGCGCGACCTCATCGCCACACAGGCCGCCATTCTGGACAACGCCTTTGCGCATCTCATGACAGGGGGCAGGCTGATTTACATAACCTGCACGGTGAACCCCGATGAGAACGAACGCCAGATTGCGGCCTTCCTTGATCGTACCGAAGGCGTCACGCTGGAGCGCGAGTGGCATACTCCGCAGGATTCTCCCTACATGGAATTCTTCTACGCGGCGATGTTGCGTAGAGCGTAATCTCACGTCGTTCAGCCGAACAGCTCTTGCGGGCAGGGCTCTGTACAATGTCCCTGCCCGGCGCATCGGCGTCAGCTCTGGTGTAGCTGTTTCGCCGGTTGCGTTCTTGCGCCCTGAGCCAGCAGATCAGTCGGCTGTGCACTCCATGTCTGTATTCAGGCTGGCACTGGCCGGAAAGACCACAATGTCCTCAAGTTCCGCCCGTATGCCTATGTGCTGCCCCACCGCATGGTTGTGGTGACTCGGAACCTGCGCCAGCACTGTTTCTCCGCTATGAAGTTGCAGAGTGTAGAGTATGCTCGCGCCTCTGAAGGTCTGGTTGAGAATCATGGCCTGCATGGGGGCGGCATCATCATGGATGATGTCCTCGGGGCGTATGAGTATGGAGACGGCTCCGGCCTTGGTTGCCAGCGGCAGACGGAAGGTGCCGAGTGCGCATGTAAGCGTTTCGCCTGACCCTATCCCCTGTATGAGAGTTCCCTCTCCCACGAATCCAGCCACGGTTTCCGTGGCGGGTCTGTGGTATACGCCATGCGGACAGTCCCACTGGTGCATGCGTCCGCAGGCGATGACCCCTATCTTGTCGGCCATTGCATAGGCTTCGTTCTGGTTGTGGGTGACCATCAGGGCGGTAATGCCGCGTTGCTTGAGAATGGCGCGAATCTCGGCTGACAGGGATTCCCGCAACGCCACATCCAGATTGGAGAACGGCTCGTCCATGAGCAGCAGGCTCGGCTCCGGCGCAAGGGCACGGGCAAGGGCCACCCGCTGCTGCTGTCCCCCGGAAAGTTCATGGGGATAACGGCTTCCGGCATCTGCCAGCCCCACTGTTTCCAGCATGGTCCGGACAATGGGCTGCTGTGCCGCCTTGCTCATGCCGGTAAGCCCGAAAGCCACATTCTCTGCCGCTGTCAGATGCGGAAACAGTGCGTAATCCTGAAATACCATGCCGATCCGGCGATGCTCTGGCGCAACGAATTGCGGACCGGAAACAGTTTTTCCGTCCAGCGTAATGCTGCCGGAGGAAATGGATTCAAACCCTGCTATGCAACGGAGCAGGGTGGTCTTGCCGCAGCCGCTGGGGCCGAGCAGACAGCCGATCTCTCCCTTGTCCAGCCGGAAGGATACGTTGTCCACCACCAGACAGGCGCCATAGTGTTTGACGAGGCCGTCTACATGCAGAAGCGTGTTCATAGGTTACCGAGACTCCGTTTTACGCGTGAGGAGGATGACGGGAACAAGGCCCGCCAGAATCAGGAACAGGGCTGGAATAGCTGCCTGCTCCCATTCTCCCTCAGAAGTGAATTCATAAATCTTGACCGCCAGAGTATCCCAGCCGAAGGGGCGCATCATGAGGGTGACGGGCATTTCCTTCATAACGTCAACAAGCACGAGAATGGCTGCGGTGAAAAGTCCTGTGCGGGTCATGGGCAGGTATATCCGTCTGAGCAGGGCGGTTCCGTGGCAACCCAGCGTGCGGGCCGCTTCGATAACCGAGGGGGTGATGCGCTGCATGGCGCTGTCGGCAGAGCCGAATCCGGCAGCGAGAAAGCGGATGGCATAGGCTGTAATGAGCAGGCCAAGCGAACCTTGTATGAATGGGCCCAACTCCCATCCTGTGAGGTGGGCCACCATATCAAGCATGGTGTTGTCCAGCCATGCTGCGGGGATGAATACGCCCACGGCAAGCACGGTTCCCGGCATGGCATAGCCGAGTGTGGCAGCACGGGTGGCCCAGTTCATGGTTCTTCCGGGAGCAGTGCGACGTGCATAGGCAAGCATGACAGAGGCTGCGGTGGTGGCAAGTGCCGTTATCAGACCTAGCGTGAGCGTATTCTGAGCCAGCTCGGCATAGCGCAGAATTTCGGGACTGAATGCTTTCCATGCCCATGCCGCAAGTTGCAGGCAGGGAAGGGCAAATGCCAGAGTGAACACCAGAGCGGAAAGACAGAATGCGCCCCATGCCGCGAAACCGGTAAGCTGCATGCGGTGCCCTTTGCCGGAGTTGCGTCCTGCCTGGGTGAAGCGCAGCCGGTTGCGCAGGTGTTGTTCAATCGTCAGTATAATCAGTACAAACAATACCAGCAGAGATGACAGCTGTGATGCGGCCTTGAGCGAGAACAGGCCGAACCATGCCTTGTAGATGGCCGTGGTGAACGTGTCATAGTTGAAGATGGCCACTGCGCCGAAGTCGGCAAGGCTTTCCATGCAGACCAGCATCAGCCCTGCGGCTATCCATGGGCGAGCCATGGGCAGCGATACTTTGAAGAAGGCCTTCCACGGCGATAAGCCCAGAGTTCGGGCCGCTTCCATGGCGGTTCTGCCTTGCGTGAGAAAGGCGCTGCGGCAGAGAAGATAGACGTAAGGGTAGAAGGCCAGCGAGAGAATGGCGGAGACTCCGAAGACGTTGCGCACTTCAATAAACTCCATGGAGGGGAACCATGTGCGCAACAGCGTCTGGACCGGACCGGAAAAATCAAAGAAGCCCAGATAGACAAAGGCAAATACGTAGGGCGGTATGGCGAAGGGAAGCGTCAGTGCCCATGTGAAAAAATTGCGACCGGGATATTCGCAAGCCCCTGTCAGCCATGCCAACCCGACACCGAGCAGGGCGGTAAGGGGGAGTACGCACAGTAGCAGCGTCAGTGTGTTGGTTGCGAGACCAGTAAGAACATGCTCGCTCAGGTGGTGCCAGATTTCCCTTTCCGGCGTGAGGAAAGAAGCCAGTAATACAAGCAGAGGGACGGAGGCAAGGGCCGCAAGGCATAAGGCTGCGCTTTGCCATCCGGAAATGCGGTGGACTGCAGGTGTGTAAGCGGGGGGGCAAAGCCCCCCCGTTGCACTTTGTGCGGAACTGGTAACAGGCATGTTACTTGTAGCCGACGCGGTCCATGAGCTTGATGGCCTGCGCCTGATATTCGCCATACTTGGCTACGTTCAGGGTGCTGGCCTTGAAGGAGCCCCAGGAGGCTACCAGCGGGTCGGCCGGTACTGCAGGGTTAGCGGGAAACTCCATGTTCAGGGAGGCAAAGACCTTCTGAGCGTCTTCGGAAGAGAGCCATTCGAGCAGCTTCACGGCCTCTTCCTTGTGCTTGGCGTGCGTTGTGATGCCCGCACCGGAAACATTGACGTGTACGCCTGCGCCCTGCTGATCGGGCCAGAAAATGGCAAGGGGCGTTTCCGGCTTTTCATTTTTCAGCCGGCCGAAGTAATAGGTGTTCACGATGGTCACGTCGCCAATCCCGGCTGCAACGGCTTCCATCGCCTTGGTGTCGTTGGAGAAGGGGGCTACAGGGGTGTTGGCAACCCATCCGCTCACAATCTTTTCGGCTTCGGATTCGCCGTGCTCAGCAATCAGGGAGGCGACCAGAGACTGGTTGTAGACTTTCTTGGAGGTGCGCAGCACAAGGCGGTTCTTCCATTCAGGGCCGGAAAGAGCTGCATAGGTGCTCAGATCTGCGGGTTTTACCTTGTCGGTATTGTAAACAATGGTGCGGGCACGCAGGGAAAGGCCATACCAGCGGTTCTGCGGATCGCGCAGATGCACGGGAATGTTGGCTTCCAGAATGGGAGACTGGACAGGCTGAATGACCCCGGCTTCACCTGCCAGCCAGAGATTGCCCGCATCAACGGTGATGAGCATGTCTGCGGGGGTACGCTCGCCTTCGGACTTCAGGCGCTCAAGCAGAACAGCTTCCTTGTCGGTGACATACTTGATTTCAACCCCCGTCTTCGCGGTGTAGGCGTCAAAGAGCGGCTTGATAAGATGTTCGCCGCGTGCGGAATATACCACCAATTCGGCGGCAAATGAGGGGATGGCGGAAAGCAGGATAAGGGCAGCACCCAGAAGGGGCGTGAAACGTTTGAGCATGGAATCACTCCGTAATTGAAATTGAATTTCAGCATCAATATGGATGGTTCGCTTGGTTGTCAACTTGTTTGACTTTCAAGTAAAATAAGGGGTTGGAAGTGCGTCTTGTATATCTATCTGAATATTATGAGGATTTAATCTGATAAAAATAGTCAGAAATTGGCTTGTGGTCGGATACGGAGTAGCGGTGGAGAACAATTTATTTGAAAATAGTTTTCATTATCATCTTGTCTGCCCGGCAATCGTGTTTATACTCCCTGTACATAGTGTTTGTATTAACGAACAATCAGGGAGGTTCTCCCATGCCGAATATGGATTATCCCGGCCCGTGTACAAGCTGTCAGGGCGATGAAGAATGTGTAATCGAGCATGATCTTTTGAATGACTTGATTACTGTAGAGGATTTGGAGGACAACTAAGTCCATCCAGCATGAACGATGAAGGACCGTCAGACCGCCCCATAGCCTCGGCTGTGGGGCGGCTTTTTGTGGGCAAGGGGCGCGTGTTTACGTGCGGGTAGGAGAGAAAACGAAAAGGCCGGAATCTTGCGATTCCGGCCTTTGTGTTCGTGGTGGGTCGTGCGGGGCTCGAACCTGCGACTCTCTGCTTAAAAGGCAGATACTCTACCGACTGAGTTAACGACCCATGCGAGGGGCACTGTATATAGAGATAAGACGGACCTTGTCAACCCGGAAATGGCCGGTGTGGCCAAATTTCTATTTGCCGGCCGCCATCTCGGGAGTAATTACTTCAATTCCGCCCATGTAGGGGCGCAGTGCCTCAGGGATGACGATGGAGCCGTCCGCCTGCTGGTAGTTTTCCAGAATGGCCACGATAGTGCGGCCCGTGGGCAGGCCGGAGCCGTTCAGGGTGTGCACGTATTCGGGCTTCTTGGCGCCTTCGCGCTTGAAGCGCAGGTTGGCGCGGCGGGCCTGGAAGTCGGTGCAGTTGGAGCAGGAGGAAATCTCGCGGTACTTGTCCTGACCGGGCAGCCACACTTCAATGTCGTAGGTCTTGGAGGACGAGAAGCCCATGTCGCCGGAACACAGGGTTACCACGCGGTAGTGCAGGCCAAGGCGCTGCAGCATGTTTTCCGCATGCTGGCGCATGAGTTCAAGCTGTTCGTAGGAGCTGTCGGGGTGCGCCAGACGAACCATTTCCACCTTGGTGAACTGGTGCTGGCGGATAAGGCCCTTGGTGTCCTTGCCGTAACTGCCCGCTTCGGAACGGAAGCACTGGGTCTGCGCGGTAAAGGCATAGGGCAGGGCGGCTTCACTCAGCTGTTCGCCGCTCAGCAGGTTGGTCAGCGGCACTTCTGCAGTGGGGATGAGGTAGAAGTCCTTGTAGTTCAGTTTGAACAGGTCTTCCTCAAATTTGGGCAGCTGTCCGGTGCCGGTCATGGTGGTGCTGTTCACGATGGCGGGCGGGAACATTTCGGTGTAGCCGTGTTCGCGGGTCTGGATATCGAGGAAGAAGTTTACCAATGCGCGCTCAAGGCGTGCGGCCCAGCCCCACAGCACGGTGAAGCGGGAGCCGGCCAGCTTGGAGCCGCGCTCGAAGTCGAGTCCGCCCAACTGTTCGGCAATTTCCCAGTGTTCCTTGGGAGTGAAGGAAAACTCAGGCTTGGTGCCCCACTTGTGCAGCTCCACGTTGTCGTTTTCGTCTGCGCCTTCGGGCACGGATTCGTGAGGCATGTTGGGCACGGAAATGAGCCATTCGTTCACTTTGGCCACAACCTCTTCGGTCTCTGCGTCCAGCGTCTTGATGCGGTCGGAGAGGGTGCCCAGTTCGGCGATGCGTTCAGAGGCGTCGCCTCCGGAGCGCTTGATCTTGGCGACCTCTTCGGAAGCCTTGTTGCGCTGGCTCTTCAGCGTTTCCACTTCGTTGAGCAGGGCGCGGCGGCGTCCGTCCAGTTCGAGGAATTCATTCACGTCTATCTTGGAATGCCGCTTATTCAGGGCATTGATGATGATCTCGGGATCTCTTTGGATAAGCTTGAGGTCGAGCATGAAACGCATCTCCTTACATTGATGTGCAACTAAAGAGAATAGCCGTCGCAGCGTAAAGCGTCAACATGCCGATAAGTCGGCACATTATATACGGGCTGGGGAAGGCGGAAAAACGAATGTCCTCCGTCAGCGACGAAAAGGGGGCGCAGTGCGGCAACAGGGCCGCCTGCGGGGTGAGAATCCCCAACTAGCTCTTGCCTGCGGCCAGCTCGGAGGGCGTCTGGAATGCTTCCGGATGGAATTCGCGCAGGTAGTCCACGAGCTTGTCGTACTCGTGATACTGGATCAGTTCCACGGGTTCGTCAGGCGTGTAATAGCCCACCCAGACGGGCGCGAGGAGCGAGCGGGGCCACGATGAGATGGATTCGTCCGCCACCCAGACGTTCACGGCCATGCCTTTATACATGGCGGCCCGGGTGAATCCGGGGTTGCCCGTGGGGGTCAGGGCCATGGCATAGCCCAATGCCAGCATGATGCGCTGCACACGGTCCTGCGTCTGGCCGCTGTCCGATACCTTGCGCAGTCTGGTGCGAAAGGCGTCTGTCAGGGCGTTGAATTGTGCTTCGGTCTGTTGTGTGAGTGCCATGTCAGCCTCCGTACGGGAGCCGGATGCGTCCCGCAGGCTTGCAGGGTGCTGAGGGGAGCCGCCCGGGTGAAAATCCCGTTTGGACGGCAGTCGATACTTCTTTACCCATATATTGAATATGGGCGAGGAAGTGATGTGTGTCAATCTTGTTTAAGTTATGTATTGGCAGTAGAGCTTCAAATTATTGCGGCAGTTGCGCCATCTGGCGGGCCGGAATCAAGAAGGGGTGCGGCTCCCTTCCGGATTGCCGCACCCCACGGGAAAACTTCATGAAAAACCTGATCAGCTGCAGGAGCAGCCGTGCGAACTGCAGCCATGCCCGTGTCCGCGGCTCATGTAGCTTTGCAGCATCTGCTTTGCCACGAGGCCAATTAGAACCAGAGCGGAAATCACGGCAATGAAACTGTGGCCGTGTTCTTCCGTGGCATGCACCCAGTTGCTGACGGAGAACCCAAGCACTCCGTAAACCTGATTCACAGCCAGTCCCAGCAGCACAGATACCACGGCGATGCTGGCCACATAGACGGCGGCCACGCGCTTGCCCAGCATTCGGGAGACAACGGTGATGGTGGCCGCGTTGGTGGCGGGACCGGCAAGCAGAAAGACCAGTGCCGCGCCGGGGGAAAGCCCCTTCAGTGCAAGTGCTGCGGCGATGGGGGTGGAGGCCGTGGCGCAAACGTACATGGGCACGCCTACGATTACCATGAGCATCATGCCGAAGAGGCCGTCGCCCACATAGTTTTCAATGAAGGAAATGGGCAGGAAGGTGGTGATGAGGGCGGCTATGAAGATGCCGATGATCAGCCATTTGCCGATGTCTGCGATGAGCTCGCCAAAGGCGAAACGCATGCCCTTGCGGAAACGCTCCATGACGGAAGGGGAGTGTTCCGTTGCGGCGGTCGGCGCACCGGCCGGCGTGTCTGTGCACCCATTGCTGCCGCATCCGCACCCGCTATGGGCTTCCGGCGTAATAGACTGTACCCGGTCGAAGGCATGCAGGGTCGTCTGCGGGCGTTCGGGGGCGGCAGGGGCAGTGGCTGACTGCGGGCGGAAGGTGTCTCTTTCCGCGGGCAGGATATCTACAAGCAGCCCCGCCGTAATGGCGGATATGAAGGCCGCCAGCGGTCGCAGCACCGTCATCAGTGGATCGAGCAGGGCGTACGTGACTGCCATGGAATCCACACCGGTTTCCGGCGTGGAGATGAGAAACGAGGTGGTCGCGCCCTTGCTGGCTCCTTGTGTGCGCAGTCCTGCGGCTGCAGGAATGACGCCGCAGGAACACAGCGGCAGCGGAATACCGAACAGGGCGGCCTTGAGCACAGGGGCGCGTTTGCCCTTGCCAAGATGGCGGGCCACGAAGTCTGCGGGCAGAAAGCCCTTGAGCAGGCCCGCGACAAAGAAGCCGAACAGCACGTAGGGGGATGCCTCAAGCAGAATGTCCCATACGGCAGCGAAGTAGGTGGTGATCAGATCCATCGAAAAACTCCCTCCCCTGCGCAGCGAGCAGGCAGAAGATATATTTAATATATGAACAACTGTTCATGTATTAGCTATGATGAAACTGGCGGGCGGTCAAGAGGGGAGGAGGCGGAAAAAAGACGGCGGGAGACTCCGGAGCGCCAACGCTCCGGAGTCTTTGAGTTTATCAGGGATGCCTACTGGTGAAAGTAGATGTAGTTGCCGAGGTCGCAGTTCCAGTTGGTATACACCACATCAAGCTTTTCGGACCATGAGTAGTTCACGGTAACCACGCTTTGGGCGGGAATGGGCTTGGTGAAGGACAGCCAGTTGCGTCCGGTAACGAAAACATAGTCCTTGCCTGCGTTCAGCAGTATGCCGTTGACGGACACGGTGTTGACGGAGGCGATAACCTGCTGCGGCAGGTAGACCACAGACTGGCCCACTTGGGCGGGGCTCCAGTTTTCGTCGCTGATGGTGATATCCACGGTGGCGGACTGCTCGTCCTTGCGGTCGAGGTCGGCCACCTGAATGACTTCGATGATGGAGGTGGCGGCGGATTCCCATACCGGTGTTTCCGTGAACAGGCCGCCGTTGCCCTGATAGATGAGCAATCTGCCGTTCAGATCATTGAATCCGGGCGTGTTCCAGCGGTGGGTGAGCATGTCGAGATCGCCGTCACTGTCCACGTCGGAAAGGCGCACGCCGCTTCCCCAGTCGCCGTATCTGGATTGCCAGTTGGGGGTGCTGTTATGCGGCGTGTATTGAATGACGAAGGGCGAGAGGAAGCGGTAGAGCGAGAAGCCCCCGCGCCCCTGACCCATGTAGCTGTTGGAGGAGGCGGCGATGGAAAACACCGGTTTTTCCAGTGAGCCTGGCAGGGTCATGGACGAGGCGTAGTCAAAGCCGTTGCCGTAATAGTTGGCATCGGTACTCATCCAGCCAGGGGTGGTCTGAATGCCGCCTTTGCCGTTCACCTGCATGCCCAGATAGATGCGTACAGGGGCGGATTGGAAGATGACGTCCATCAGGCCGTCATAGTTGGCGTCGGCAAACTCCACGGCCATGGCCACAAAGCTGTCGCTGGTGGTCCACACGGCGTCCTTGCTGAATGTACCGCCGTTGTTGATGTAGATGCGGCCCTGGGTGACAAAGGGGGGCTCCTGCGTGCCGCCAGCTCCGGCCAGTTCCGTGGCCTTGGCGCGGGCGGCGAAGGTGCCCTCGTGACGCTTTGGCGCTTTGGCGTCGCCGCAGGTCTGCGTGGCAAAGCTTTCCACCTCGGGAATGGGCTCGCCGCCTGCTACGGCAAGGTCAAGGTCGCCGTCGCCGTCCATGTCTCCCAGTGCGCAGCCGTATGAAGGATAGCCCGTGTCGATGATGGTGGGGGCGGCCGTCAGGTAGTTGGGCGGGCCATAGTTGTAATAGACTTTAACGCCACCACCCTCGTAGGAGAGATCCTTGCCGAGGAAGACGGAAACGGCCACATCCGGCCAGCCGTTGCCGTCGATATCACCCACGGCGAGGGTGCCGTGATGGTCCTTGTCTGCCGAGCTCCATCCTGGGGTGGCAGAGATGTTGTTGCCGCCGGAGTTGAAGTAGACAACCACGTTCTGGTTGTCCTTGTCGTTGCCTGCGGAGACCACGAGGTCGGGATAACCGTTGCGGTCGATATCCGCGAGGGCGAGTCCCGTCCCCCACTGGCCGCCGTCGCCAAGGGCAAAGGGGTTGGTGGCGAAGTCGGGATTGAGCGAATAGGGCACAGCCATGCTGTTCTGCTGCGCGTTTTTCGGGGTACAGCCTGCCATGCCGAATAGGCCGAGCATAGCACAGGTGAGAAAGGACGTCGTAAGCAACCAGTGTCTCATGGAGCCTCCAGTGGCATCAGTGCGCCGGAAGGGAAAAGGTGAGGGGATCTGCCGGAAGAATCATTGCAATATGGATAGGCTAATCTATGAAATGTGGCAATCCGGACTCGTGAAATGGTGGCAGCGTGCCCCGTTGCGGCGGGGGCGACCCGCCGCATGCGGGCTAATTTCCCGTGCAGGTTGATATTCCGTACAATATACCTGTATAGTCCCTCATCGACGGCGGGGGAAGGGTGGTGCCTTCTGCCGGAACAGGAACATGCATGATTCAAAGAAGTACATATTCTGAGCAGGTTGTAGAATACCTCAAGGACAAGATCCTGAACGGCGAGATTCAGTCCGGTCAGCGCATCAAAGAAAGCGTTGTGGCGGCAGAGCTGCAGATCAGTCGCGCCCCCGTGCGCGAAGCCCTGCTGGAACTGATGCGCGAGGGTATTGTTGTTTCCCGTCCGCAGGTCGGCAAATCCGTGGTGTCGCTCACCGCCAAACAGATTCTGGACAGCTACGTGCTGGGCGGCGTGCTGGAAGGCTTTGGCATTGCCCAGACCATAAACCAGTTCAGCGAAGGCGATTTTGCCCGCCTGACGGAGATCGTGGAGAAGATGGGCGAAATTGCGGCCGGTTCCCGCGATCTGAACGAGTTGACCCGTCTGGACCACGAATTTCACAATACCCTGTTCGACAAGGTGGACAACGAACTGCTGGTGGAGTTTTCCCAGCGTTCCAGCAGGCGTGTGACCCACTTCCTGCTCAGCCACCATCTGAAGGCGCTGTATGCCCCGGAAACCATATACAGGCGCCACAAGGCCCTGTTGGAAGTGCTCAAGACCGGAGACGGCATGGCCATTGAGCAGCACATGCGCCATCACTACCGCGAAACCGGCGAGCTTATGGCCCAGTACGGTTCGGACGTTTTTTCGGGCTAGCCGCTTTCTGTGCGCTGCCCCTTGCTGCAAGGAGAATAGCCATGCGTGTATTCAAGAAGGGCATATGCCTATTGCTGGTGCTCCTGACGGCCGTGGTTATCGCCTCCCCTCTGGGCGGTTGCAAGCAAAAGGCAAAGGGGCAGTATTCCGTGGGCGGCGAAAAGAAAGGGTAGGCTTTCGCGGAGCAAGGCCTGCCGGACGGCATCTGATGAAAAAAGCCCCCCGACATTGCGGTGTCGGGGGGCTTTCATGTTTGTTTGTCTGAAGGCTACTTCTTGATTTTCAGCAGCGGGTCGGTGTCCGAGGTTTCGGCGAAGAAGAACTCCTTGTCATAAGGACCGAAGTGTTTGTGGTCGCCAAGCAGGGTGAAGAACTCAATGCGGGAATAGCGCTTGAGACGTTCCTCGGTAACGCCCATCTCTTTGTAATATTCGCTCTTGTGCATGGGGTCGCGGGTGACGGTCAGGTCGTAGACCGCAATGTCGGTTTCTCCCCATGCGTGCACGGTCCACACACCGTCCACGTGTACCCATGCGTGCACGATGCTGCAATCTTCGCATTCGCTGCCTACTTCTATGCAGGCCTCAAACGACTTGGGGCGGAATTCCATGTGCTTCTCCTGTATGATCTGCTCGTTCCAGCGTTAACTCATCGAAATGCGTCAAAAAATGGTGTTATAGCAAACGCGCGCACAGTTCAAGCCGTCACACCTGCTGCGAGTCTGTTGTGCCGTTGCCCTGCAGCAGAGGGCGCGCCATGAGTGCGGCCCCCAGCGCATTGCCTACCTCGTGCCGTTCCGGGAACGTGATGGTGGTGCGCAGGCGTTTGGCCACCTCGGGCAGAAGCATCCGGGCCGCAGCGCCTATGCCAATCATGGGAACGTTCAGGGCCACATCCACCGTAATGAGCGAGTGTTTATCCCTGTCGGCAAGAAAGGCTGCCAGCCCGCCGCCTACTTCGCGGCGAGTGACATGGCGCAGCACGGTTTCTTCGATGATGCGTTCCGCCTCGTGCAGCACACTCCGGGCGAAGGCGCGGGCATCTTGCTGACGCGGCGCGCCGAGCAGGGCTGCTGCTGCGGATGAGGCATCGGCATTGCCGAGATGCAGCATGTCCAGCACGTGCAGGGCGTCGGTGGGAGTGAAACCGGTCTCGATGACCTTTTGCCGACGTGCAAGCTTTGCCAGACGCTGCTCCACAGTGATTTCCGCCAGCTTGAGGCTGCGCATGATCTGTTCGGGCGTTGCGGGGCCGTGCTCGGCAAGAAGGCGCAGTATGTCGTCCCCGGCCTTGTCTTCCTCCGTCAGGGCCGGTGCGGCCAGAATGCAGCGGGCGTTCAGCCCGTGGCTGAGCCAGCCTTCTGGGGCAGGCAGGTCACCGGCCATGCACAGGGGTAATACGCGCGAGGGGCCGAGACTGAAGCCTCCATCCTTGACGGGACACACGAAGCTGTCGCCACCCACGCCCACGGTAAACATTTCTACGGCTTCCACATGCGTTTCCCATTTGCCGATGGTCATACCCCCCTCATCGATCACGGGTTTGCCGGAGCGGATGAGGGTGATGTCCGTGGTGGTGCCGCCCACATCAAGAATAAGGGCATCCTGAATGCTTGCGTCCTGCAGCCGGGACTGATGCGAGCCGAACAGTGCCGTTGCGGCGGGGCCGCTGGCAACGGTGGAGGCTGCCTGCCGCAGAGCTTCCTCCATGGGCATGGCGCGGGCGTCGCCGCGCACCACATAGACGGAGCCGCCTATGTTCAGGCTGCACAGGGCCCTGCTCATACCGTCCAGAAAATCGCGCATGACGGGGAGCAACTGGGCGTTCAGGCAGGCCGTGGTGGCGCGCTCCTTCATGCCCGCACGCATGCTCGCTTCATGCGAACAGAACACGGGCAGCTTGGCGGCCAGCTGGATGGCCTTGGCCGTGACCAGCTCGTGCGCGGGATTCTTGAAGGCCATGGAGCCGCATACGGCCCACGCATCCACCTGCCCGTGCAGTTCCTGCAGGCCATCCAGAACGAAATTGACGCCCAGCGGTTCGCACTCTTCGCCCTTGATGCTGTGACCGCCCGGAATGTAGCGGGCTGCCACGGCGGGTACTTCCAGCCGCTGGTTGAAGCCGATGACGAACAGGCCCACGTCCGCCCCTTTGCCTTCCACAAGGGCATTGGTGGCAAGGGTGGTGGAAATACTGGTAAGCGCCACGGCCTGCGGCGGTATCTGCGAATCCTGCATGACAGCGCCAAGCACGGCTGTAATGCCTTCACTGAGATTGTAGTGCGTGGTGGGGCGTTTGGCCGAGGCGATGACGCGGCCGGACGCGGCATCCATGATCACGGCGTCCGTGTATGTGCCTCCGGCGTCCACGCCGATAATATATTGATGCTGTTCGTTCATGGCATTCATTCTGTTGGGGTTCGTCCTGTGCTGCACAGGTCGGCTTACGGGCTGAGATGTACCTGCCCGCAGGGGGTTTGGCAACCGCATGCCCTGCTATCCAAATGATTATGAACATGATTATTCGTACCGTTGCGGCATCGGGCAGGTCCGGGGTGGTGAACTCGGGTAGTTCAGCGGGTATGGCTCTGTGTCGCTGCATTTTCCGGTAAGCTATCGGATAATTCAATCGTAATGGCCCGCAGTTATTTCCATTTTCGATTGGATGCATGTCTGTACCGTTGCTACAAGGTGCAATGCCCTTCCCCTGTATCGGTATGGCGGGTCGGGCCTGTTGACCGTCCTGTTGTCGAGGGGATTGCCGGACTCAAGCTGCGCCGGTCCCTGTTCACCATGCCGCACCACCGATGGAGGAGAGCAATGAGCAACGCTGCGTACAAGGAAATGTGGGAGCAACTGGATCTGGATATTGATGCTCATGACGGCTTGCTGGCCGTGCTGGGTAAATTCTATGGCGATATTTACATGTCCCAGCAGGGACGCCTCAAGGGGATGGAGTACCTCGACTTCGTTCTCAGCGAGGTGCACGGCCTGCGCGTGAAGGAACTGCAGGATGCCAAGGCGGCAGGCCGCAAGGTCATCGGCACGTTCTGCGTGTTCGTGCCCGAAGAGCTGACCCTTGCCGCAGACGCTGTGCATGTGGGCCTGTGTGCGGGGGCGGATGCGGGCACTGAGCAGGCGGAAAAACTGGTGCCCCGCAATACCTGTGCGCTGATCAAATCCTTCATCGGTTTCAAACTGGCGCGCCTGTGTCCCTATACCGAATCCTGCGACATGATCGTGGGCGAGACCACCTGCGACGGCAAGAAGAAGGCCTATGAAGCCTTCGGCGATTACGTGAACATGCACGTGATGGAACTGCCCCAGACCAAGAGCGGTGATGCGCGTGAACTGTTCCGCGCAGAGGTGGTGCGTTTCAAGAACGAACTGGAACGTCTGACCGGCGTGACCATCACTCCGGAAAAGCTCGCGCAGGGCATACGGACCGCCAACGACAAACGTCGCGCCTTGCAGCGTCTTTCCGCGCTGCGCGCCGCCAATCCGGCTCCCATCTCCGGCCGTGACGCTCTGCTCATCAATCAGGTTTCCTTCTATGATGATCCGGTGCGTTTTACGCAATCCGTGAACACCCTGTGCGATGAGATGGAAGCCCGCATTGCCCGGGGCGAAGGCATCGCTCCCGAAAAGACTGCCCGCCTGCTGCTTTCCGGCTGCCCCATGGCTGTGCCGAACTGGAAGCTGCCCTATGTGATGGAAAGCTCCGGTGCGGTGATCGTGGGAGAAGAGTCGTGCATCGGCACGCGCAACATCCGTGATCTGGTGGATGAATCCGCAACCTCCATGGATGCCATGATCGACGCCATCGTGGATCGCTACATGCGCATAGACTGCGCTTGCTTCACCCCCAATACCGAGCGTCTTGAAAATGTGGTGAATCTGACCAAGGACCTCAAGGCGGACGGCGTGGTGCATTATTCCCTCATGTTCTGCCAGCCCTACGCTCACGAGGCCATCAAGGTGGACAAGGTGTTGCGTGAGGAAGGTATTCCCATGCTTTCCATCGAGACCGACTACAGCATGGAGGACGTGGAGCAGCTCAAGACCCGCATTGAAGCCTTTGTGGAAATGGTGAAGTAGCCGTGCGCATCGCGGGCATAGATATCGGTTCCCGTTCCATGGAACTGGTTCTGCGCGAGCCGGATGCCGCAGCCGGGTCTGGCTGGAGCACCACTCTGCAGCGTCGTCTGCCCACGACCTTTGATCCGGTGCGTCAGTGCCGCGCCCTGCTGGAAGGCTGCGAGCCCGACAGAATCGTATCTACGGGCTACGGCCGTGCGTTGGTGCAGGATCTGGGCTTTGCCGCTCCGGTGGAGACCGTTACCGAGATTCGGGCCCATGCGCTGGCGGCATGCCATCTTTTCCCGCAGGCCCGTACCGTGCTTGATATCGGCGGGCAGGACACAAAGGCCATTTCCGTGCTGGCCGGCGGCAAGGTGGGGCGTTTCGAGATGAACGACCGCTGTGCTGCCGGTACGGGCAAGTTTCTGGAATATACGGCCACCGTGTTCCAGATGGACGTGGCTTCCTTTGGCTCCTACGCCATGCTCGGCAAAGATGCCCCGGTGATCAACTCCATGTGCACCGTTTTTGCGGAAACGGAGGCCACTTCGCTCATGGCGCAGGGTGTGAAGCCGGAAAGCATTGCCCTCGGTCTGCACCAATCCATTGTCCGGCGCACCATGAACATGTTGCGGCGGATAGGGCTTGAGTTCCCTCTGGTCTTTGCCGGTGGTGTGGCCAACAATCCCTGCATCCGCGAACTGCTGCGACGGGAGCTTGGCACGGAACAGGAAGCCCTGCTGATTCCGGAAGAGCCGGATATGTGCGGCGCGCTGGGCGCTGCCCTGTGGGGGGCGGCGAACGCGGCGTAGAAACCGTAAAATGTCTGAAGAATGCTCGGGCGGCAGGCTGCGTTTTTGTAGCCTGCCGCCTATTTTTATGCGCTATCCTACAATATTGTATCCTGTTGTGTTCAAAAAGGTTTTGGGACAAGACTAGTCCCTTGTCCAATGTTTATCCGGCACTTGAGCAGAATGAGGTGAGACGCCATGAGAGGAATGAAGGAGCGAAGCGCCATTGGCGTGATCGCGGGAGTTGCGGCGGTTCTGTTCATCGGGGTGGGAGTTCCCCATCCTGCGCAGGCCGCTGCGGGAGCAGGAGAAACGGGAACGCTGGCGCTGGGTGCGGCTTGTGCCGTGCTGACGCTGATCGCCGTGACCGGATGGGTTCGCGTACGCGGGGCAGCCCGTCGTGAAGAACGGATGGTGCAGTATGTAAGGGCCTTGACCGTAGGGGATGCGGTTCCGGCTGCCGTTGCAGGCGGGATTGCCTCGTTACGGGGAGAATCCGCCGGCAGCATGCGAGAACTGGCAGACGCATTCGGCCAGTTGCGCGCAGCGCTGGTGGCGGCTGAACGGAACGCGGATGACAGCCGCGCCCATGCGGAAAAGCGCCGCAAGGAGATTGTCGAAACGCGGGAGCTTGCGGAAAAGGCCCGCTGCAAGGGGTTGCTCAATTCATCTGATACGCTGGACGGGTCCATCGTCGGCATTCGTGAGTCGCGCGCGGCATTGCAGAAGGATGCGCGCAGCGCGAGCGAAGGGTCGCTTCGGCAGCAGGAACTGGCCGGCGAGGCCACTGTTGCCATGGAACAGATGAATGCCGCAGTGCAGCAGGTGGCAGAAGCCTCGGAGGCCGCAGCGGTGCATAGCGACACCACCCGTGACCGGGCGCAGGAAGGGGCCGTTTCCGTTGACCGGACCGTACAGGCCATTACGGATGTGCATGCGCAGACGCAGGCATTGGAAAGCGTGGTGAACGGGCTTGGAGCCAAGGCGGATGCCGTGGACGAGGTTATGGAGATTATCTCCAACATCGCGGACCAGACCAACCTGCTGGCGTTGAACGCCGCAATTGAGGCCGCCCGCGCGGGAGATGCGGGACGAGGCTTCGCTGTGGTTGCCGACGAGGTGCGCAAGCTGGCGGAAAAGACCATGCAGGCCACCGGAGAAGTGGGCAGCCAGATAACGGCCATCAAGCAGGGGGTGGCCCAGACGCGGGACGGAATGCACCAGACGGCGCGCATGGTTGATGCGGCAACGGAACTGGCTTCCCGTTCCGGCGAACTGTTGCAGAACATCGTATCGCTTGCGGAAGAGAGCGCAGGGCAGATCCAGTCCATTGCCGCTGCGGCCAGTCAGCAGGCCGTCAGCGCGGAGCACATCAATACCATCATTAGTACCGTGGACGAGATTTCCGGTACCACCAGCAGCCACATGCGGGATTCGCTCAGTTCGCTGTCCACTCTGTCCGGGGAGGTGGACAATCTGGCCAATCTGAACAGCGTGTTCCGGCTCATCGGCAGCGGCAAGGCGCACGAGTTGATCAACTCGCTGGCAACGTCGCCGGATATTCTTTCCGGCATGCCGGATCGGCAGGAACAGGCCATGCGGAGCATCATCGGCAGGCACTCGTTCGTGGAGCTGCTGTACATGACGGACTCCACCGGGGTGCAACCGACCTCGAATGTTCCCCGCCCTGGCAGTGAAAGCCGTGAAGACGCCAAGGCCCGCGGCAGGGACTGGTCGTCACGTCCATGGTTCAGCGGCCCCATGGAAACAGGCAGCCTCTACGTTTCCAGCGTCTATGTATCGGACGCCACCGGTGCTCCGTGCATCACGGTCTCCAGTCCCTTCAGGAATGCGCAAGGCACCATTCTCGGCATTGTGGCGGCGGATGTGTCCATTTAGGAAGACAGGGCTGGACTGAACGGCAGCCCCTGAGACCTTGTGCGGTATGACAAGGTGCTTGATCGGGGTCTTGTCTCAGGCTACAACAGCGCGCACAGGGAGCGCACGGGGCTGCCCGTGCGCTTTTTTCATGAATTCCCGTATAAGGATTGTTCAGCTGAGATGAAGTGCATCGCCATCGACTACGGAACCAAGCGGACCGGCCTTGCCGCCACGGATGCGGGCGGCAGGATGGCTTTTCCGCGCCGCACCCTTGTGATGACGACCAAGGATCGTTTTTTTGCGGAATTGCTTGCCTTCATTGAGGAGGAGAATCCCGCGGCCATTGTTGTGGGGCTGCCTACCTTGCTGGACGGTACCGAAACCCTGATGACCCGTCAGGTGCGCAACTTCGTGGCACGCCTGAAGCGTCGATGCACCCTGCCGGTCTATTACATGACCGAGGTGCTGAGCTCTCATGAGGCGGAAGACGACCTGCGCGAAGCGGGGCTGAGCGGACGCGAGATCAAGAAAGTGGTGGACCAGCAGGCCGCCGTACGCATTCTGGAATCCTTTCTCAATCAGCCTGAGCACCAGCGCTGTGCGACGGACGGAAACGCATGAAAAAGGCTCTGTCCATCAGCCTAGGCTCCGTAGCGGCGCTTATCCTGGTCGCAAGTCTGGTTACGTGGCATCAAGCCCGTTCCTTTTTGAAAACGGCTCCGGAAGCGACCGGACAGGAAGTGCATATCCGCATCCGGCCCGGGGCTACCTTTGACAAGGTGGCCGCAGATCTGCACGAGAAGAATGTCATCACCAGCGTTCGCAAGTTCCGGATGCTGGCGCGGTATCGCAAGCTTACCGGCTCCATTCAGGCCGGTGAATTCATCGTCAATACGGGTTGGACGCCGGATGAGGTGCTGGAGATGCTGGTGAAGGGCATGCCCGTGCAGTATCGCCTGCAATTCCCGGAAGGTCTGGCCTGGTGGGATGTGGCAAAGGCGGTCGAAGCGCAGGAATTCGGCCGGGCCGAGGACTTTCGTCAGGTTACGCATGATCCTGTTTTTCTGGCGGAGCACCGCATTCCCTTTGAAAACGCGGAAGGCTTTCTTTTTCCGGAAACCTACCTCATGGATAAACCAGAGGTTATGACGCCGCGCACTGCGTGGGAAACCGCCTCGCGTCTGGTGCAGACCTTCTGGAGCAAAACGGCACCCCTGTGGCCCGCGGGTCCTCCCCCTGCGGACGAGTTGCGGCGCATTCTCATTCTTGCCAGCCTTGTGGAAAAGGAAACTTCAGTAGCGGACGAGCGGGCCGTGGTTGCCGGTGTTTACGCCAACCGCATGCGTCGGAATATGCTCATGCAGGCGGATCCGACCATTATTTACGGGATCGGCCCAGCTTTTAACGGCAACATCACGAAGCGAGATCTCCGTAACGCCACCAATCCCTACAATACCTACATGCAGCCCGGGTTACCTCCCGGCCCCATCTGTTCACCGGGGCTTGAAGCCATACGCGCAGCGGTGTTTCCGCAAAAGCACTCCTATCTGTACTTCGTCGCCAAGGGTGACGGCAGCCATCATTTCAGCAAGACACTCCAAGAGCACAATGCAGCTGTAGCCAAATATCAGTTGCGGCGCAGGCGCTAGCGGTCCGCTGTGCGCAGTGGGCCCCGTTGCGCACTCTACCTGTCGGATTTGTAACTAATGGTTAAAAATTGACGCCTTACTTGACGTAACTTGTGGAGTATTCTACAGGTTTGCTAAAGTAGCTATACTGTACTGCGGTAGGGTGGATACTCTGTTGCCGCAATGCGCTATAGGCATTTCATGTTGCCGTTCTTTCCATTCTGGGGGTGGCCGGACTTCCGGTTACAGATGATGGGACCACATCGCTGCGCGTCTGCTGCGCTACGGGAGGCTCTATGCAGTTCTTGCTTCGTTCCCTGGGGATCAAGGTTCTCTTCCTTGTCACAGTGGCTTCGGTTCTCTCCTTTTCCGGTCTATTCCTTGCCAATTCCTACAATCAGAAGGAAACCGCCTTCTACCTCATTCATGATGCCGCAGCATCCGTTTCTGACATGCTGCTCAGCGCCATCGAAGATCCCATGTCCGTGGGGGATGACGCCGGCACCCGCGCCAAGTTTGCGCATATCCGCGAGCAATACGACAATATCGACGTCTATCTGACCGATTTCAAGGGCGTGGTCAGCTACGGCACCCGCGAGACGGTAGAGCGCAAGGAGCTGGCCGGCGAGATCGGGAATCCCACTCTGGCTGCTATTGTGACGGAATCGCTGGAGACTCCAGTCAAGCGCTTTGAAACCCTCACCATCGGCGATAAGCCTTACTTTGCGGCTACCTATACTATTGAGAATGCCGAGAGCTGCCACCACTGCCACGGTGCGAGCCGCAAGATTCTCGGTTCCATGGTCATGCTCAAGGATATTTCCAGCGAAATGGGCATGCTGCATCAGGCCCAGTATGTTGGGGCGGGGCTGTCTTTTGCAGGCATGGCGGGACTCATTGCCGTGCTTCTGCTGTTCATGAAGTTCGGCATCGTGAACCGTATCCGCTCCATCACCGGCATCAGCCACGAAATTGAAAAGGGCAACTACTCCATCAATTTCTCCGATTCCGGTACGGACGAACTGGGTGTGCTCAGCGGCAACCTTGCCAAGATGGTGGAAACCATTCGCGACCAGCTGCAGTACAACCAGTCCGTGTTGAACGGCATTATCGTGCCGCTTGTGGTGGTGAACAAGACACAGGGAATCGAATATGCCAACTCCCCCATCCGGGCCATTCTGGGGACCAACGGTTCTGCCGGAAGAGAGACTCGTCTGAACAGCGTGCTGCTGGGTGGAGGGCATGATGAGGACATCGCCGACAAGGTGCTGGCCACCGGACGCAGCACCAGCGGACGCATGAATTTCCGTCGTGCGGATGGTGTGCAGTTCCCGTTGCAGTATGAGTTTTCTCCCCTCAAGGATGCCAACGGTGCGGTAACCGGCGCCATTGGCGTGATGATCGATCTGACGCAGGAAGAGCAGGACAAAGCCCGGATTGAGGCTAACCGTAAGAACCTGCTTGCGGTGGCAGAGGAAGTGACGGCCATTTCCATGAATCTGGCCTCGGCGGCGCAGCAGCTTTCCAGCCAGATGAACGAAGTGACGAGCAACTTCGAGGAAACCGCCGGCCAGACCAGTCAGGTGGCCACTGCCATGGAAGAAATGAATGTGTCCGTGCTGGAGGTGAGCCAGAGCGCCACGTCCACGGCGCAGCTTGCGGAGCAGGCCAGCGGTGAAGCCACGCAGGGCGGCAAGGAGATGGGCTCCACCGTGCAGGAAACCAAGGATATGTCCAGCCGCGCAGCCGAGCTGGCGGGCAGTCTGGATGCATTGGCCTCCAGCGCCCAGAATATCGGCAACGTGATCGGCGTGATCAACGATATTGCGGACCAGACGAACCTGCTGGCGCTGAACGCGGCTATTGAGGCGGCGCGGGCAGGAGAGGCCGGGCGCGGTTTTGCCGTAGTTGCGGACGAAGTACGCAAGCTTGCGGAAAAGACCATGACCGCCACCCGTGAGGTGGAACAGGCCATTGTGCATATTCAGGAAAGCACCCGCAAAGCGGTGCAGGGCATGCAGGAAACCCAGCAACGTAGCGTGCGTACGGCCGAAAAGGCCGGTGATACCGGCGCGATTTTCTCCATGATCGTTCAGCGGTCGGAGCAGATGGCGGATATGGTGCGCTCCATCGCCACGGCATCCGAGCAGCAATCCGCCACCAGCGAAGAGATCAACCGGAGCATCAACTCCATCAACCACCTGTCGCAGACCATTGCGGGACGCATACAGGAGGCCAACGAAGCCATTCAGGAAGTGGCAGGCATGGCGCACAAGTTGAGCGCCATGGTGGAGCGCTTCAAGGAATAATCATGGCATGACAGGCAGGGACGGCGTATTGCCGGAGAATTGTTGTCCCTGCCTGCTGGCCTGGTGATCTGGCAGGGGGATTGCCGATGCGTCGCCGTTTGCGGAGCGACGCATTCACAGACAGTGAAACAACAGCGGGGGGAGTATGACGACATCACACCTTGAACGTCGCAAGCATTCGCGTCTTGAGCTCAAGGCTTACGGCTTCAGCCATTTGTGTTGCGTTCATTATGGTGGAAAGAGCCTTGAGGTGCACCTTATCGACATCAGTCCGGGTGGGGCGAGAATTCGATATCTTAATGCGGCCGGTTCGCGGCCGGAATCACTATCTTCCGTCCATTTCGATACAAAGCTGAACATGAACGGGGTGCAGTTGAACGGGCTGGGCAGTTCGGTGCGCTGGGTGAATGGGGATGAGTGCGGGCTTAAGTTCGATCGTGAGCTTGAGTTGGCGGCCTCTGATTTGCAGTTGCTGCTCAATCCCTGACGACTGTTTGCGGTATCAGACCCAAAAAAATTTCACTTTGGGATTGAACTGACCGCGCATCGGATGTATGGTGGTCGTGTTAGGAATTGTTACTGACAAACCTTGCAAGAACAACATACAAAATAAAACGATAGCTAGGAGTCATTCATGCCCAAGTTCCTCGAAGTTTATAAGTGCACGCATTGTGGCAACATGGTTGAAGTTCTGGTCGGCGGCGGTGCCGAGATCGTCTGTTGCGGCGAAGAAATGCAGCTTCAGGCAGAAGGCACTGTTGACGCGGCCAAGGAAAAGCACGTACCTGTCATCGAGAAGACCCCCAATGGCTTCAAGGTGAAGGTTGGTGCCGTGGCCCATCCCATGGAAGAGAAGCATTGGATTCAGTGGATCGAACTGGTGGCAGACGGCGTGAGCTACACCAAGTTCCTCAATCCCGGCGATGCTCCGGAAGCTGAATTCTGCATCTCCGCTACCAAGGTTACCGCCCGCGAATACTGCAACCTGCACGGCCACTGGAAGGCTGAGCTGTAAGATCAAGAGAATACGAGGATAATCCCATGCAGAAGTACGTTTGTTCCATCTGTGGTTATGAGTACGATCCCGCCGAAGGCGATCCCGATAACGGCGTAGCTGCCGGTACCAAGTTCGAAGACATTCCCTCTGACTGGGTGTGCCCCGTGTGCGGCGCTCCCAAGAGCGAATTCGAACCTGCCTAGGCAGAGATTGGATGACATGAAAAGCCCCCGCCAAGCGGGGGCTTTTTTTGTGCCTTCAGAGGGTTGGAGGAGATAATCGTGTTTGGGCGGTAGCTGTATCCGACAGAAAGGAAGCATGGAAAATATATTTTCGAGGTCCTGAAGAGCTGGCGGAATATTTTTCCAAAAAAACATATTGATTTTGATTTTCATTTTCAATACAAGAGGGGCAACGAGACACAGTACCCGAAAGGAGTGAATATGATCCGGAAATTGAGCATCACGTCGCCGCAGGCAGGAGCAGGCTCCGTCCGCCGTTTTTTCAAAGGTTCGCTGAAATTTGCTGGTCCTCATTCCGATCGGGTTGAAGAAGAGCGTTGCACGAAGGAGCGGCAAGTAAGCTCCGCCTCCGAATAATTGTCTGATATAGGTACCATCATGGATTCATTATACACGCTTGGCGTTGCCGTCACTATAATTGCCCTAGAGGTGCTTGCCGCCAGTCTGCTTACGTAGCGGCGGAAAGCATGTCTGTTATTTTGCCATAGCCTTTGCCTGATACGCGCTTTACCTTGCCGGAAGCCCACCCGGCAGACAGGCCGCCACTAGCCCGGTGACGGCCTGTTTTTTCTGTGCATAACTGCTTGGAACACACCTGAAAGGTCACAGAGGCAGAGTGGGCCGTGACGCATGAAAAAAGCCGGAAGGAGAGGGCTCTCCTTCCGGCTGATTGTTTTGTCGGTCAAGGCAGACTACAGCGCGCTGTCGTCTACTACCCGTAGGGCACCACCGTTCTGGGCGTCCGTGGCGAGCTTCTTGAAGGTCTTTTTCCAGTCTTCGCCATGCAGGTTCTCCGCAATGTATTCCAGCGTGTGGAGTACAGGGCGTTTTTCATGCATGTTGATGAAGGTTCGGGCAATGCCCACCTTGCAGGAGGGGCAACCCACGATGACCGGAGCGCCTTCCGGATAGCCGGAGAGGCCGGATTCCAGCTGGAGCTGTTTGCGGGCCCGCAGCTTGTTGTAGATCTCAGGGCTGGTCATGGCACCCATGCCGGATTCGCCGCAGCAGCCGGGATTGATCGTCACCTTGGCGCCGGTCATCTCGGCAAGTGCCTTCTGGTAAATGCCAGCCGCCTTCACCTTGTGCACGCCGCTCCATTCCGCATGACAGGCCGCATGGTAGACCAGAGGCTTGCCTTCTGCGAATCTGGGAAGCTGCATGCCGCCTTCGGTGCCGGACTGCTCGATAATGAGCTGTACGATATCCTTGTGCACCAGACCGGCTTTGAGGTTGGCGGGCAGTTCGTACTTCTCAAGCCCTTCACGGCAGGAACCGCAGGCGGTCACCACGTGGCTGATGTGCAGGCCTTGTGCGGCGGCTTTGTCGAACATCGCCTTCATGGAGGCGACGTTGCGTTCGCGGTTCTGCTTGTAGAGCGTGTCCTTGCCCGCTGCCAGCAGCGGATAGCCGCAGCACTGGTGTTCATCGGGCATGACCACGGCGTAACCGGCCTTGAGCAGGAGCATCAGACCGGCAAGGCCGATGTTTCTGTAGAAGAGCGATCCGCCGCAGCCGGGGAAGTAGAACACTGCCTCAATGGGCTTGGAGCCGGCATGGGACTTGGGCACGAAGAGGGAGCCCTTTTCCAGCTTGATGGCTTCCGCAAGGCTGCGGTAGCCGATCTCGGGGCCGGGGCCTGCGAACAGCGGGTTCTCAAGGCCGGAGCGCCACGAGGCAGGAACGAGCCTGAGCGCCTTGTTCTGCATCCTCTGGCCCATGGCCGCCATCTTGGCTGCACGGGGCACACGGGACTGGATGTCTTTAGAAAGGAAATCCAGTACCTTGGACTTGATGGGATGGCCGCCTGCGCCTTCTTCATCCACAAAGGCGCGCAGCTCCAGCGCCACGCTGGAGGAGTTGATCTTCACGGGGCACACGGCGGTGCACTTGCCGCAGCCGGTGCAATGTTCCATCATCTTTCGCAACTGGGCGAGCAGGCTTTCGTCAGGCTTGCCCTTGTTCACCTGCGAGTAATACACGGCCTCAAGCAGGGCGCCGAGGCTCAGGTTCTTGTTTCGCGGGTGGAACTGCAGCGATTTTTCAGGGAAGAACATGGGGCACACCTGCTTGCATTTGCCGCAGCGGGTGCAGACCTGGATGTTCGTGAGCAGGCCGATGAGACGGTCCTTGTCCGCCAGACCGGATGCCTGAATATCCTTGATGAGCCTGTTGAAGGAGAAGGTGAACGGCTTCACCGGCGTTTCGCGCTGGGTCAGCTTTGCAGGGTTCATGATGGAATGAGGGTCCACCCGGCTCTTGAAGGTCTTGAGCGCCTGCATCTTCTCTTCGGACAGGAACTTGATCTTGGTGATGCCGATGCCGTGTTCGCCTGTGACCTCGCCATGCATCTCCTGCGCCTTGGCCATGACCTCTTCGGCCACTTCTTCGGCGTTGTGCAGCATGACGGGATCGTTGGAGTTCACGGGAATGTTCACATGGCAGTTGCCGTCGCCCGCATGCATGTGGTTGGCGATGATGATGCGGGTGGCCAGCATGTGTTCATGGATTTTCTGGAAATGCCGCTTGAGGCCGGGGTGCGCTTCGGCCAGCTCGTTGAAGTAGGCCGTGGCGCGGTCCAGCATTTCCTGATCGGAGAGTTCGGATGTGGGAATTTTGCCCTGCGCCACCTTGGAGGCGTAGGTGAACTCCCTGTTCATGGACTTGTCTTCCAGCGGCATGCCGTGCACGCGGCCCACGTCCTGCAACGCGGCGCGGTAGGCCTTGCCCATGCACTTCTGGTTCAGTGCTTCGATGAAGTCCGAGAAGTCGGGAATGACGTCGATGGGAATAACGATGTCTTCGTTGATCTTGAAGCCGGAGGTGCGGCGGGCAATGGCCGAGAGCTTGTGCCGGTCTTCCCAGTAGTGCTCGGCCTGCGCGGCATCCTTGGCCACAAAGGCATCCACCTGATCGTAGGGGGCGCAGATATCCACGATGTCCCGCACACTCTGTTCCAACGCGTCTTCATCGTTGGAGTCGAGCTGCAAAATAAGCACCGAGATGGGCTTGCCCTCATACTGGGTGGATTTCTTCTGATACTCGATGGCCTCAACGTACTTGATGCCGAATTCCTCAAGCGCGGAAATCTTCACCAGGTCGCCCTGCGTGCGGATGGTGTCGCGAAGGGCCACGACTTGCTTGATGACCAGCATGGCGTTGTGCATGGAACGGCCGAAGAATTCCAGCACCACCACGCGGAAGTGCTTTTGCGGCGGATGGCACACAAAGCAGGCTTCCACAATGATGCCGTCCGTGCCTTCCTTCTGCACGCCGGGCAAGCCGCCGAGGAATTTGTTGGTCACGTCCTTGCCGAGGCCGGGCTTGCGGATTTCATCACCTTTCAGGGTTATGACCGTGCGCACGCCGCCGGAGACGTCCTTCACCTCGAAGACTGCGGTTTCGCCTTCCATGATCTTGTGGCGCGGGTGGTTCACACGCTCCACGTCCACTATTTCTCCGGTGGGCGTAACCATGCGGTAGGAAAGAATGTTGTCCAGCGTGGTGCCGTATTCAAAGGCAAACGGGCCGCCGGAGTTTTCTGCAATGTTGCCGCCGATGGTGGACGCCGTTTTGGAAGCGGGGTCCACGGTGAACAGCAGGTCCTTGTCCGCAGCCGCCTTGATGGCGGTGGCGGTGATGACGCCCGCCTCAACGGTCAGCGTCATGGCCTTGGTGTCCACGTCCTTGATCCTGCTGAGTTTCTGCAGGGTCATGACCACGGTGCGTTTGCGTGCGGGAATGGCACCGCCGGTACAGCCGGAGGCTCCGCCGCGCGGGATGAGCGCGAACTTCATCTCGTTGGCAAGGCGCACCACGGCGCTCACTTCCTCGGCGCTGGCGGGCGCGACCACCAGCAGGGGAAGTTCCATGCGCAGGTCCGTGGCGTCCGTGGAACATTCCACCAGCGAACCGGGACGGGTATCTATGCGGTCTTTGGGAACCACCTGCCCGATGCGCTTGATGAGATCGTCACGGAAGGCCATGTCGGAGTCGAAGGAACTCCAGAACATGGTCAGGCCTTCGCGGAGCGTGGTGGCATAGTGATGAGCCAGACCGGGTACGGCCTGATCGAATCGGGCCTGAACGCTCTGGCGGACGGTTTCGGCGTCAATGAATGGGTTGTAGCGGACGAGGAACAGTTCTTCGGCCAGCGCGATGGCCGTTTCCCGGACGGCTTCCGGCCAGTCCTCAAACTCGTCCAGATCGATACGCAGCACCCGGTTCACCAACGATTCGGAACTAATTGATATGTGTGGACCTTTGTGCGGCATTTTCCATACTCCCAGTGTTACAGAAAAGAGAACCCTGATGTATAGTGACTTTTGTTCGGGTTGGCAACCGGACTGACTGCTCACTCAGCATGATGAAAGCCGCATTTTTTCAAGGAAATCTTGCGCATGTCTTCGAAAAAGAGGGCTCAGCGGGGCTTGGTTTATGCATCGGCTTTGTGTACTATGCCGAAAGTGATATTGCATTTTTTTCAGGTGGTCATAATGTCCCTTGCTTCCGACAGAATAAAGCTTGTCGCAGCTCTTTGCGGCATCATGCTTACGGGTTTCATTCTCCTTGGTGTGGTGAATTATAATGTCTCTCAGCGTTATATACGCGATGAGTTGGTTAATTCTTCCCTGCCTCTGCTGCGCGACACCATTTACTCCGAAATTCATGCTGACCTCATGCAGCCCATTCATGTCGCATCGGTCATGGCAAACGATACCTTCCTGCGTGATTGGGTGCTGGAAGGGGAAAAGGATTCGACCAGAGTCATCCGATACCTGCAGCGCATTCACGAGGAGTATGGTTTTTTTTCCTCGTTTTTTGTGTCAACGGCTTCCAGCCGGTACTATCACTTCGAGAACGTGCTCAAGGATGTACATCCAGATGATGCCCATGACGTCTGGTTCTACGACTTTCTGGCCTCCGGTCTGACGATGCGGCTGGATGTGGACACCAACGAAGCTGCCGGCAACGAGCTGACGGTGTTTATCAATTACAGGGTGCGCGATACTGCATCCCGCACTATCGGGGTGACAGGCGTGGGGCTGCGCATGGCCACCCTTGCCAGACTGTTCAGTGACTACAAGCGGCTGCATGGCAAGACCGTTTTCATGGTGGATGGCAAGGGTACCGTACAGGTGCATCCCGATGTGTCGCTTGTCAGAGGCACCTCACTTGCGAGCATGGCCTCGCCGGAAGTATCGGCGGGAGTGCTGGCAGCCAAGGATACACCGGCCGATTTCGAGTTCAAGGGAAAGGATGGCGGCGTTTACCTTACCTCGCGCTATATTCCGGAGATCGACTGGTACATTGTTGTGCAGCAGGCGGAGTTTGACGTCATGGCCTCGGCGCGGGACAATTTCATCCGCACAGTTGCGGCGGGTGCTGTGGTGACGCTGGCGGTTCTGCTGGTGAGTGTCATGACCGTGAACCGGTATCAGAGACGTTTGGAATCCGTAACGCTTGTGGATTCCCTGACCGGGCTGCCCAACCGGCGTGCCTTAGAGCAGCGATTCAACATGCAGTATTCTCTGTTGAGCAGGGGCGGGGAGGTGTTCTCTCTGGCTGTGCTGGACCTGAATGATTTCAAAGTCATTAATGATACATACGGGCATATTGTGGGCGACCGCATTTTGCAGGAACTGGGCAGGCTGTCAGGAGAAATCCTCAGGAAGACGGACATGCTCGCCCGTTGGGGCGGCGATGAGTTCATGCTGCTCGTCATGGGCGGTGCGGCCAGCGCCAATAATGTGGTGCACAGGTTTAATGAGCGGCTCGCGCAAACGCCGTTGGTGGAAGTGAACGGCGAGTCCCTCTGCATTCGGATGAGCTGCGGCCTGACAACGGTTCTGCCCTCAGACTCGTTGGATACGGCCTATCTGCGGGCTGACAAGGCCATGTATGACGCCAAGCGGGAGCAGACGCTTGAGTGCAGAATAGGGGACTAGCCCAGCGAAAGCGTCTGTCGTTTCGGTTCATGGATTCTTGTGGTTCCTGATTTCACGGTACCGGCAGACTGTCGGGAAAGCTGAACCTCCACAGGGAGGAAGGAAGGGATACCATGCAGCAGTTCTGTTATGTCCACCGGACTGGTACCGAAAGCAGGTTCGCCCAGTACAAGGAACTCATGGCGAGCAAGGTGCGGAATATTCTGCTCGTCTCCACCCCGTATGATGCGTGGGTCATGGAGGAGGACTGCAAGCTTTCCGAGCGTCTTGTTAGCGAGTATCGCGGGCTCAACCTGAGCCAGCCGCCGAGCCTGACGTGGGTATCTTCCTTTGCGGAAGTGCCGGAGCAGTTGGAAGCACATGCCTGCGACCTGCTCATTCTCATGTCCAACTACACGGAAGAGGATCTGCTTTCCCTGAAGTCTTCGGTCAAGGAGCGGTACCCTGACCTGCCCGTGGTCATGCTCACCCACCAGCGCATCGAGCATCCTGAAGAGTACCGCGCTCTCGGCGTGGACCGCTTTTTTGTCTGGACGGGCAATGCCGATCTGCTGCTTGCCATCGTCAAGCTTTCGGAAGACCGTCGCAACGTGGAGCACGATACCCAGTTCGCGGGCGTGCGCGTCATCATCATGGTGGAAGATTCCCCGGTCTACATCTCTTCGCTGCTCCCCATTCTTTACAGGGAACTGGTGCTGCAGGCGCAGCAGGTCATTCACGAGGGGCTGAATCAGGAACACCGCCTGCTGGCCATGCGTGCGCGTCCCAAGATTCTGGTGGCGGAAACCTACGAGCGGGCTGTGGAATATTTCAGGCAGTATGAGCATTACGTGCTGGGAGTCATTTCCGACGTGCGCTACCCCATGGGCGGCAAGCTTATTGCCGATGCGGGCGTGACGTTGCTCAAGGAAATACGGCACGAGCGGGCGGATATTCCCCTGCTGCTGACAAGCTCGGAATCCGTCAACGCGGCGCGGGCGGAAGAGGTGCCCGCGTTCTTCGTGGACAAGAATTCGCCCTTTCTGCTGGCGGAGGTGCGCCGCTTTGTTTCCGAGCAGCTGGGATTCGGCGACTTTGTCTTCCGTGATGCCGAGGGGGGGGAGATTGGGCGCGCCTCCAGCATGCACGGCGTGGAAAAGATGCTCAGGACCATTCCCGACGATGTTTTTCTGGCCCACTGCAGCCGCAACGATTTCTCGCGCTGGTTTTTTGCGCGCAACGAGTTCGAGTTGGCCTGCGTCATGCGGCCCCTGACCAATGCAGATTTCAGTGGTCCGCTGACACAACGGGATTTTCTGCTTACGCTGATCCGTGACCGTATCCGTGACCGGCAACGGGGAGTGGTGGTCACCTTTCATGCAGGGGATTTCGACCCCACAACGGACTTTCTCAAGACGGGCAAGGGCTCGCTCGGCGGCAAATCCCGCGGGTTGGCATTCCTCTTCCGTCTTCTTTCGCAGAACCGCTGGCTGCAGGAGAAGTTTCCGGATGTGCATATAGCGCCGCCGCGAACGCTGGCCGTCAGCGTGGACGGGTTTGACGCCTTTGTGCGCAATAACAACCTCAAGTACCTCGCCAAGGCTGACGTGCCGGATGCGGAGATCGCCCGTCTCTTTCTTGCGGGCAAGATGCCGGGCTGGCTGGAGCATCATGTGCGCATCTATCTGCGCGAGGTGGACTATCCCATCACCATTCGCTCCTCAAGCTTGCTGGAAGACGCGCAGTATCAGGCATATGCCGGGCTTTACGCCACGTTCATGCTTCCCAACAACCATCCGGACCCGCAGGAACGGCTGCGTCAGGCTCTGCAGGCCATCAAGCTGGTGTTTGCCTCTACGTATTATCAGGCCCCCAAGGCCTTCTCCCGCCGCGTGAAGCTGCGGACGGACGAGGAAAAGATGGGGGTGGTCATTCAGGAGGTGGTGGGACAGCAATACGGCGAATATTTTTATCCTGTCATTTCCGGGGTGGCGCAGTCGCATAACTATTATCCCTTCGGGCGCATGGATACCGAGGAAGGGGTGGCTTCCATTGCCATGGGGCTGGGCAAGATGGTCATGGATGGCGGGCAGACCCTGCGATTCTCGCCTGCGCATCCGCAACTGCTGCCTCAGTTCGCAACGGAATCTGACATGATGCGCAACTCGCAGACCAGTTTTTACAGTCTCTACATGGGGGGCGTGTCCGCTTCGTGGGAACCGGTAGATGTGCCGCCGCAACCCGTGTCCGGTACGGACGCAGACAGTGCGGGAGAAGGTCGCGCATCGGGCGTTACGTCCTTTGCCTCACCGGACCGCGTGGTGCTGCGCGAGGTGTATGATGCCGAACCTGACGGGCCTGTTACGCTGGTGGCCAGCACCTATGACCCGCGTGAAGGCGTGCTGCGGGATACGGTTTCCGGTCCGGGGGCGAAGGTGCTGCTCTTTTCGCAGGTGCTGCGGCACAACTCCTTTCCTCTGCCCGAGATAGTGAAGGATGTGCTTGATATCGCCTCGCAAGCCATGGGCGGGCCTGTGGAGGTTGAATTTGCGGTGGATATGCCGGTGACCGAGGCCCAGCGTGCGGCCCTGAAAGAGGCGGGGCACCCCAAGGGGCGCTTTGCATTGCTGCAGCTACGCCCCATGAGTGCCAAGGCGGAGGTGCGCAAGGTGACCGTGACCGAAGCTGACCGCAAACGGGCCTTCTGTTATTCCTGCAACGCTCTGGGCAATGCGGAGCGGCATGATATACGCGATGTTGTTTTCGTCCGCCCCGATTCTTTTGACGTGGCCTATACGCAGGAGATTGCCAGAGAGATCGGGCAGATGAACCGGACGTTGATGGACGAGGGACGACCTTATCTGCTTATCGGCTTCGGGCGCTGGGGCTCTGCGGATCGCTGGCTGGGTATTCCCGTGGGCTGGCAGGATATCTGCGGCGTGGCCGCCATGATCGAGACTTCCACGGGAACTCTCAAGGTGGAGCCCTCGCAGGGATCGCATTTCTTCCACAACATCACGACGTTGGGCATCAACTACATCATGGTGGGCGAAAAGGGAGAAGAGCGTATTGACTGGGACTGGCTGGCAGGTCTGCCCGAGGTCCACAGGGAGAAATACATTTCCCGTGTACAGCTGGATACGCCGTTGCATCTCAAGGTGGACGGGCGTACGTCACAGTGTGTCATCATGGTCGGGAGTGAGACGGATAACGTCGCTCCGGACGGGCCTGAGCATGCAGCCAAGACTTGCAAGAGGGAGATCAAGAATGTTTGACGCCTTGCGCCATCACTCCAGAAAGCGGGACGAGTCTCCCGGTACGGCCGTGTATTCCGGAACAGCCAAGGGCTTTGACCCCTGGCTGCTCTGTGTGGATTATTCCCTGGACGCCATGACCGAGCAGGTTGTTCCGTTTCCTTTTTCTCTGCCCACGCAGGAAGTGGGGATGAGCCGTTTGCTGCTTCTGACCGGCCTGCATGAGGCCGAGCAGGTGCTGGCCTTGGCTGAGCAATACGGCATGCATCCTCTGGCTGTGGAAGATGTTCTGAACACGGGACACAGGCCCAGCATGGATGAATATGACGACCACGTGGTCATTGCCCTGCGGCATATCGAGTATGACCGCGAAGCCCTGCGGCTCAGGGAACATCATGTGGCGCTGCTCTGCCGCGAGGGTGTGGTCATCGGCTTTCATGAAGAGCAGGACGGCATATGGGACGGTGTGCTGAACCGCCTTCGCAAGGGCAAGGGGCGTATCAGAAAGCTTGGCTCCATGTACCTGACCATTGCCCTGTTGGATGCCTTGGTGGATGGCTATTTCAGCGCCATCAGCGCCATCAGCGCCGATGTGGAGGCGCTGGAGGAGGAACTTGGCGAAGACGGCGCGGACGAAAATGCGCTCATGCGCATCTATGCGTTGAAACGCATCGTGGTTGCCCTGCGTAATGCCCTGATTCCTGCCCAGCAGGCGCTGGGGGGGCTGCACAGGAACGGCGAGGTGGAAATAGACGAGGCCGTGGAACCATTTTTTGCCGATGTGAAGGGGCACGCCGATCAGGTGGTGGAATCCGTGCAGGCTCTGCACGATCTGCTCTCCGGCATGCTTGATTTGCAGATATCTCTTGCGGGCATGCGCATGAACAAGGTGATGAAGTTTCTTACGGTTATCGCCACTGTCTTCATTCCGCTGACGTTCGTTGTGGGCATATACGGCATGAACTTCGAGTACATGCCGGAGCTGGGCTGGCGGTACGGGTACCTCGGCGTCATGTGCCTCATGGTATTTATGGGCGGGATGATGGTGTATTATTTCAAGAAGAACAAGTGGCTGTAGCGGCTGTCTGGTGCCTGTCCAAACAGGCGGGGCGCGGGCGGCCTCAGGTTAATGACATCCTCGGGTGTCCGCAAACATCGCGTTCTTGCCAAGCCGGAACGGAAGCCAAACCGTATTTTTTCATCGCTTATGCGGGGTGTCGGGGGATCATCCCCCTGCCAGTCCGAGACAAGAAATACTCAAAAAGACCTTGTCAGCAATCAGAGGGGGCCTGCAGGCCCCCTCTGTAATTTGTGCACGACGTTTCGGCTAGGCTTTCTTCTTCCAGTATGGATTCTGAATATCCTCAAAAGCCGAAAGGGCTGCGGTGGCTCCTTCGCCCACGGCGGTGACGATCTGCCGTACCCCGCCGGTGACGTCGCCCGCCGCGTAGACACGCGGGATATTGGTGCGCATGCCTCGGTCCACCTTGATGGTGCCGTCATCGTTGAGGTGCACGCCGATGTCGGATGCCAGTTCGGTGTTGGCGATATGGCCGATGGATATGAACACACCGTCGCATTCCTGCAGGGAATCTTCACCGGTATTCAGGTTGCGTAGTTTGACGCCCTTTACCCGCTCGGCATCGCCGTAGATTTCTTCCACGGCGCTGTCCCAGATCACCTTGATGCCTTCGCGTTTCAGCGCGTCCTGCAGGGCTTTTTCCGCGCGGAAGGCGTCGCGGCGGTGCACGATGGTCACATGCACGCCAAGGTTCTTGAGGTGCAGGGCATCGGTGAGGGCGCTGTTGCCGCCGCCTACCATGAGCACCTTCTTGCCTTTGAATGTATAGCCATCGCACGAAGCGCAATGGGAAACGCCGTTGCCGAAGAACTGCTTTTCGCCCGGAATGCCCAGGCTGCGCCACTGGGAGCCTGTGGCAAGGATGAGGGCCTTGGAAAGGTATACTCCTTTGGCGGTGTACACCTCAATGCGTTTGCCGATCTTGATCTCTTCCACCGGTTCGTTTTCGCGCACGTTGGAGTATTCACGGGTGTGTGCCGTGAGAATCTCCACAAGGTTCATGCCCCCCACGTTCTTGAAGCCGGGGTAGTTCTCCACGTTGGGGGTGGTGGCAACCTGGCCGCCGATGATGGACTTGTCGATCACGATGCTCTTCAAGCCGGAACGCTCGGCATAGATGCCCGCCGTAAGGCCGGCAGGGCCTGCGCCGAGAATGATCACGTCGTATTTTTCGGCTTCAACCTCGTGTCCGTGTGCTGCCTGCGGCTGCATGCCGCGCTCCCGCAGGGCGGCTTCGGCATCCTTCAGGGCCACCATTTCCAGTACGAACCGTTCTTCAGGCATCATGCCGACGCCGGAGAATGTTTCGCTGTACTGAGTGTGCGGCACGGAGCCGACACGGTATTTCGACGACAGGTCGGGAAACTCGTCGGAGTCGATGCATTCCGCCGCCACGAGGTCGGGTTTTGCAATGACGCATTTCACGGCGTTCATGAACTGCCCCGGGCAATAGGGGCAGCCCGGCGAGGTGAAGACACGCGGATTGCGTTCCTCCTTCAGTTCCTCCAGCAATTGTTTGGAGGCGGGAGAAAGGCCGCTGGCTCCCATGGATACAAGGAATATCGTTTCAATGAGCGCCCGGGCCTCTTCGCCCATCGGCGCGCCGGTGAACCGTATGCGGTACTTGTCAGGATTCACCAGCAGGGTGGGTGTGAGCGTTACCTTGTGCTCGGTGGCCGCTTTGTCCTTCACTGTATGGAATTCGGCGCTGATCTTGTCCGAGAGCAACGAGAGTTCTTCGGCAAATCTGCGCAGGTACGCGTCGAATTCGTTTTTGGGGTCCCCGGATGTGAATACCACAAGCCGGACATCGCCCTTCAGGCCTTTGAAAATGTCCTTGAGATGCTTCTGGCCTTCCTCAGGGATAAGCCACTCGCGGGAGGCCGATTCGTTCTTCTGTTCTGCGGTCATGGCAGTCTCCGTATGTAATATGCAGTAGTTGCAGATTATTTTTTCATGTTTCTGCTGATTGGCTAAAGCATAGCACATGTTGAGTGCCTACCTCAACGGGGTGAGAAGAAAGAATGTCTTCTTCCGCAGACGTTTTCGCAGTCGCTTTCTCTGTGCGGGAGCCGGTTACGTGGAGCGGCATAGGCTGTGGGGGGGCGGTTCCGCATGCATGAAAAAAGGCCGGACAGGTTGCATGCCTGTCCGGCCATCTTGTTCTGCCATGCGTGCCTCTTGGGGCATGCCTTTCAGGCGGGAGATTACTCTGAGGCGGCGCGCAAGGTGTCAAACAGGTATTTGAGCTTGCGCTTGCGTTCCTTGTTGAACTCGTCGTCGCCTTTTTTGGGACGCCAGGCCTCGGAGGATTCCTCCAGCACTTCCACAAAGCGCCAGCGGTGGGTGAACGCCTGGCCCACCAGAGTCTCCACGATGTCCATTTCCTCATCCGTAAGGTAGTTGCGGTCAATCTTGTTGACGGCCTTTGTCGTGATGCGGAAGGCGTCCAGCTCGGCATATTCCATGATCAGCGGGACAAGCGGGGACGTTTCGCCAAGGCGGTTTTCCAGAGCGGTCTTGAATTCCTGCGCGTTGGGGTAGCGTTCTATCCACATGTCGTCCAGCGCCTCATGCGTGGCTTCGCTGGCTCCCGGTAGTGTGGCGATGCGCTCCCAGACCATGGGGGTCAATTCGTACTCCACGGGTCTGTATGTCTGCTGGTTGAACACGTTCTGCAGGAAGAACAGGGAGACAAAACAAACCACCGAAGCCATGATGGGCGTGGTAACCCAACTGGAGGCGATGCCACCCAGCGTGCGCCAACGTATGCCGCCGCCCCCCTTGAGCAACCCTACGCCGATGACCGCGCCCACAATGGCCTGCGAGCTGGAAACAGGTACGAGAGGAATGCGGGGCAGGCCGACGCTGTGCAGGAAGTTGGAAAGCTCCTGCGAGGAGAATACGAACAGTACCAGCGAATGTGCGGTGACCACGATGAAGGCCGCAATGGGGCTGAGGCGGACGATACCCGCCCCTACGGTCATCATGACCTGTCTGGAATAGGTGAATACTCCGGTGGCGATGGCAAGGCCGCCGAGAAAGAATAATTGCTGTTCGGGGGAAAGGGTAATGGTATCGAAGAATGTTATGTCATGAAACGGTGCCACGGGGACGAAAACGCCCATGACGTTGGCGATGTTGTTGGCCCCCAGCGCGTAGGAACCGAAAGCCCCGGCCAGGATGAGTCCCCAGCGGGTCATGGTGTCCAGCGTGAGAATGTGCAGGGACAGCCGTTTAATGGCGTAGGCGATGGGGATGTACATGGACACGGCAAAGATGGCCGAGAGAGCTGGGCAGGCCACCCATGTCATCATGATTTTCGAGAGTGAGGCGGGGTCGGTGATGGAGCCTGTGAACAGGTTCCACCCGACAATGGCCCCGACGATTGCCTGCGACGTGGAAACGGGATAGCGGGCCACTGTCATGAGGTAGACCGTGAGAGCGGCGGACAGGGCGACCATGAAGGCCCCGGCCAGCGCGTTTACCGCGCCCAGTTTGCCAAGGGTGTGCGATGCGCCCGAACCGCCTGCCACCGCGCCGATGATGACGAACACCGAACAGATGATTGCGGCGGTTCTGAATTTGACCATGCGCGAGGCAACGGCCGTACCGAACACGTTGGAAGCGTCGTTGGCTCCGAGAGACCAGCCCAGAAACAGGCCGCTGGAAAGAAATACAGGCAGCATGTCAGGCTCCGGTTACAGCATGCGCTTGATGGCGTATATGCTCAGGCGGTCGGCAACGTCTTCGGCTTTGTCGGCGATCCTTGAGATGCGGCGGATGAAGTCCTTGAGCTGGGCCTTGTGGCACAGGCTGAGGTCTTCGCGGCGGAACAGGGCCATCATCATGCGGGTGGAAACCTTGTCGGATTCGGTTTCCCAATATGAAACTTTGTGGATGTGATCTGCAAACTCGGGGCTTGTCCTGAGGAAGGCCCGGGTGGAGCGGACGATTGCTTCCACGGACTCCACGGAGTGCGAGGTCAGGTCGCGCAGTTCCCCGTGGACCTCTTCAGGGAAGTCCGGGAGTTCAATCTTGAATTGCCAGAGCATGGCCTTGCAGCTGTCCAGCAGCGAGTCCAAACGTTCCAGCAGTTGCAGCACGTCGCCCCGGGATTCGGGAATAAGCGTTTTGATGTAGAGTTTCTTTTCAATCGCACGGCGCATGTCGTCGCCGCGGTGTTCTATCTGGGTGATCTGTTCAAGCTTCTCGTCAAAGGCGCTTTCGCGCTCCGAGAGAAACAGGTCCACACCCTGACGAAGGAGCAGCGAGGCTTCGCTGACCTGATTGAGAAATTCGTCCAATTGCTTCTGCAGTCCCAACTGCTTTTTGAGAATCCCGAATGCCATGAAGCTATCCTGATGTGCTGTTAAAGATTATGGTAGTGTTGAGATTATACGATGCATGGAAATTGTAGCATATATTGCCTTGAGGGATCACGTCCAGAAGTCTTGCGTGGGTATTTCAATATTTTACTGGAAAAAAGGTTGATCTCTTGGCATGCTCGGAGAGTGGTGGACCGGGTGGTAAGACAGGCCAAACAAGAGGACAGGACTTAGATGCAGGATATGCCCGCACGAATCTTGACGATTGATGACGACCTGACGGTGCGTGAGAATATTGTCGCCTATCTGGAAGACAGCGGCTTTGAGGTCTATCAGGCTGAGAACGGCGCACTTGGTCTGGAAGTGTTCCGTGCGGAGCACCCTGACCTTGTGCTCGTGGACCTGCGTATGCCTGTGATGGACGGTATGGAGGTTGTCCGCTGCATGAAGGCGGAAGCCCCCGCAGTACCGGTGATTGTTGTTTCCGGCGTGGGTGTGCTTGAAGAGGCCGTGGAAGCTCTGCGTATTGGCGCCTGGGACTTTGTCACCAAGCCGATCACGGATATGATGGTGCTGGAGCATGCCGTAGGCAAGGCTCTGGAACGAGCCCGTCTGCTGGAAGAACGCAACCGGTATCAGGAACGTCTGGAGCAGGAAGTTTCCATGCGCACCAGTGAATTGCGCAACGCCAACGCCCGCCTGCTGGAAGTGCAGGCTCTGCTGCAGGAAAAGAATCAATTTCTCGAAACCCTCATCGAATCCATTCCGAACCCGATTTTCTACAAGGATCTCGGCGGAATGTATCTCGGATGCAACAAGGTTTTCAGCGACATGCTCGGCCTGCGGCAGGAAGATATCATGGGCCAGTCTTCCCACCGGCTGCTGCCGGATGAGGTTGCCTGCCGTATCCCCGATACCGCAGGGGCGAACGGCATGATGACCAACTGCTTCATGGAGCTTGTCTCCCCCAACGGCGGTCTGCATCATTTTGTGCTGTACAAGAGCTTTTTCTACGACCGTGACGGCAACCGTTCCGGTGAGGTGGGCACTTTCCACGATATTACCGAACTGAAGCGCAAGGAAGCACAGATAACGTATCAGGCCCATCATGACGAACTGACAGGGCTGCCTAACCGTCTCAAGATCAAACAGGAAATCGCGGCGCTTATCAGCCGGTATGCAGAGACGAACTGGCGGTTTGCCGTGCTTTTCCTTGACCTCGACAACTTCAAGACCGTCAACGACAGCCTTGGCCATAGAATAGGGGACAGGCTGCTTACGGATACGGCAGAACGTCTGCTGGCCCTCGTGGGCGAACGCGGCATGGTTGCACGGCTTGGCGGTGACGAATACGTGGTGCTGCTGCCCAGAATCCTTGATGAGGAAGAGGCCGCCAAGTGGGCGGAAACCGTGCTGAACGCCTTCCGTCATCCTTTCATCATCGACGAGCATGAACTCTATATGAGTACCAGTATCGGGGTGACCTGCTATCCCAATGATGGAGCAGACCCTGATACGCTTATCAAGAATGCGGATATTGCCATGTACCGCGCCAAGGCGCGTGAACGTTCCAGCTGGCAGCGTTTCGATCTGGCCATGGTGGAACAGGTCACCAAGCGTCTGGCCATTGAAAAGGATATTCGCAAGGGCTTGGAGAACAATGAATTCCTGCCCTACTATCAGCCGCGCGTGGATATCCGCACGGGCAAGGTTGTGGGTATGGAAGCGCTGGTGCGTTGGCACAGGGCCGACGGCACCGTGGGCAATCCCGGCGAGTTCATTCCGGTTGCCGAAGAAACGGGCCTTATCGTGCAGCTGGGCGAACGCATCCTGCGTGAGGCCTGCCGCCAGACCCGCCTGTGGCATGAGTCGGGCATGGCCGACCTGCGAGTTTCCGTGAACATCTCTGCACATCAGTTCAGGGCGAATCTCGTGGACATGGTGTTCAGTGCGCTGGATGAATCCGGTATTGAGCCATCGTTGCTGGAACTGGAAATTACCGAGTCCACCATGATGAGCGATCTCGGGCAGACCGTTTCCCTGCTTGAGCAACTCGCCGGCAAGGGCATTTTGACAGCCATTGACGACTTCGGAACGGGCCATTCATCCCTGTACTACCTCAAGACGTTCCATATCAATACGCTGAAGATCGACCGTTCGTTCGTTCGCGATATTCTGAATGACGAGAACGACGCAAACATTGTTTCCACCGTCATCAGCATGGCCAAGAACCTTTCGCTGCAGGTGGTTGCGGAAGGTGTGGAAACGAAGGAACAGCTTGATCTTATCCGTGAATACGGCTGTCCCGAGGTGCAGGGCTTCTATTTCTCCCGTCCTGTGCCAGCATCGGACTTTGAAATCTACGTTCGTAAGATCAACGGGTGGTAGGCAACCGTTCGCAGAATTAACGGATCGTAAAAGAACTGAACATGGCCGTTTCGCCTCTGGCGGAACGGCCTTTTTTGTTTTTATTTAAAAGAACCGTGATTTCAGCCTGTTGTAGAATATTGAATAAGTGCGCTTTCTCGGCATGATGTATGCTTTGGGGGAAGCAGGTCTGTAACAAGGGAGGGCCGCTGTCATGACGATGAAGCGTAAACTGTATTTGCTTCTAGGTGTGTGTCTTGCGGGATATGTAGGCATTTTCGCTGCCGGATGGTTCGGAGAAAGGGCCAAAATCCGCCTTGTGCAGATGGAGGAGCTGGCCTCGCAGGCCCATGCCGAGGTGCTTCAGGCCCGCAGGCAGGAAAAGAACTACGTCATGCGGGGTGGCGAGACATATAGCCGGCAGGTGGCTAGGCATCTGGAGGCCGCGCGGGTGAGTGTTGTCAGCCTGACAGACCTGTTTCCCGAGAAGAAGACCTCCGGCGAGGCTCTGCTTCGCAAAATAGATAGATATTATGTGGCATTCAGGGAGATTGACGCGGTCACGCGTCATGAAACCGAAGCTCTTATCGAGGCCGGACGTGCTCTTGAACCGCAGGTAACCGAGTTTCGCGCCATTGCGATCGCAAAGTACCATGAGCTCGGCGTCAGGATAAACTGGCTCATCGCCGGGACAGAAATCGGTTTGGCGCTGCTGACGGCGTTGGTCACGGTGTTCATCATACGCGACCTTACCCGCTCTATGCGGGTATTGCAGGAATACTCGTCCGGCATAGCGGCAGGCAGGCTGGATACGCGTCCCCCGTCTGGTTTGCAGGGTGAATTTGCGCTGTTGGGCAGAGATGTCAGCGCGATGGTCGGTTGCATTGTGGAGCGAATGGAGGCGGCTAGCCGGAGTGAGCAGGATGCGCGGCGCATGGCCGAAGAGGCACAGGCTGCAAAGGCCGAGGCGGATGTCAGTGCTGAGCGCGTACGTGTGCTTCTGGACCGGATTCTGGCCGTGGCTACCGATGCGCGTGGTGTGGCTGACGATCTCGCCAGGGCTTCGTCCGATCTTTCCTCGCAGGTCGGACAGACCGCAAAGGGAGCCGGAGTGCAGCGTGACAGGCTTGCGGAAACAGCCGCAGCCGTATCGCAGTTGAATGCCTCAGTCTGTGAAATAACCCGTAGTGCGGGAAATGCTTCCGAAGCAACGCAGGGGACGTCCGATCGGGCTCGAAATGGCGCCGAGGTGGTGAAAAAAGCCAGTGCCTCAATGAACGCCGTGCACGAGATCACCTCCCGCCTGCGTCTGGACATGCAGGCGCTAGGTACGGATGCCCGGGCTGTGGGCGATGTGATTACGGTCATCAACGAGATTGCCGACCAGACCAACCTGCTGGCGCTGAACGCAGCTATTGAGGCCGCAAGAGCGGGCGATGCCGGACGCGGATTTGCCGTAGTGGCCGACGAAGTGCGTAAGCTGGCGGAGAAGACCATGCAGGCGACCCGCGAAGTGGAAGAGCGCATTGCGGCCATTCAGGCGTCTTCCAACCGGAACATGCTGGGTATGGATGAGGCCATGAAGGCGGTGGAATCTGCCAACGGGCTTTCAGCGCACAGCGGCGACGCGCTGGCAGCCATTCTCAACCTTGCCGAAGAATCTGCCGAACGGGTGCGGGCCATTGCCGCGGCAACGGAACAGCAGTCTGTGGCGGCAAGCCAGATAGCGCGTGCGGTGGAAGAGGTCAGCAGTGTAGCTGAGACCACCGCCGGCGGGATGCAGGTATCGAGCGGTACGGTGCGCCGTCTGGCGGATATGGCAGATGATCTGAAGAAATTAATGCACCAGTTGCGGAACTGATGAGGGGGTTCCGTACCTGAGAAAGGCCGACGCGCAGGGGCGTCGGCCTTTTGTTTTTTTGACAGGCTGTGGATTACCCGTCCAGCAGGCCGCACTGTGCGAAAAAAGTTTTCGTTCGCTGCGAGAGTTCAGGCAATGCTTTGCGTACGCAGCATTTGAGATGGGCCTCATCACGGGCCTGTACCTGACGGTCCACGCTGTCGAGTTGATCGCCGGACAACTTCATCTCCATCTTCATGTGATTACCCCACTCATGGCCGCTGTTTGCCTCTGTCCTGAGGGGAGCACCACCCGCATTCTGCCTGTGCACCACGCATACCCTGCCGTCATAGAGTACTGTGCCGCCCGAAAGCCAAACCTGAATATCGTGTTCAATGTCGTCAATCTGCGAGGGGGTGAATCGCACGTCGAACCCCGGCACGTTCAGGCGTTCGCAGGCCTTGCGGTTGAACAGGTGGCAGCAACCCATGACGGAAAGGCTGGGGCGGCGGTAGGTGTATTGCTGCATGTCCATGAACAGCGGGGCGGTACTGGTGAAGCGGATGTGGTTGGTCGCAGTCTGCGAGAAGAAACGCGCAGCGTACTGGATGGTGGGTATATCGCCGGGGCTCATCACGCGGGAGCCGATGACCGTGGCCTCGGGGTATTCTGCGGCATCCTGCAGGAAGCAGCGCAACCAGTTGCTGGGCAGAAATACGTCGTCATCAAGAAACGCCACGTAATCGGCCTTGAGGCTTGATTCCAGTTGCCACAGCCAGTTGCGGGCCGCGGGAGCACCGATGTTCACGGGTAGTTGAATCACTTCCACTTGCCGTCCCTGGGCTACATTGCCCACTGCGGCGGCAAAGTCCTCCGGCGTGAAAGCCGTGGAGCCGTTGTTGAGCAGGGTCACGTGGGCATCGCCGATATCCGAATCCAGCAGGCTGCGCAGGGTGTCCATGGTCACGTCCAGCTTGTTCCATGTATAGAGCAGTACGCTGACGCGCGCGTCGTTATTCAAGGAAGAAAGCGTGGGAGGCTGCGGCGGGCTCAGCAGTTCGTGCAGGCGCAGCAGCAGATGAATCTGTACGGGCAGGGCGTCCAGTGAGCGCAGAAGCAGGCCGCGGGCTGTTTCCGTATCCCCTGCCGCTGCGGCACGCTCGGCCTTCAGGTTCAGGGTGAGGGGGTTGATGAGCGCACGGGAGAGCAAGCCTTCGCACAGGGCGGCATCGCCGGCGGAGTGGGCGGCAAAGGCGTAGAGGCCGCAGATGAGCGGGCCAGCCTCGGAAGAGGCGACTGCGCAGGCGGCATCCGTGAAATAGGGCAGGTTGCCCAGCTCCCACAGTTTGATGAGACAGACGTGGCGCAGGCAGAGCGAATGGTGATTAAGGGCCGTATCGCGCAGGCGCAGTTCATCATGCTTCCACGCTTCGGCCTGTTCCATCGCATTGCTTATGGAGATTTCGTCCGTGTCGTCCAGCACCTTGTTGCAGGCCCCAAGCCATGCCGTGAATATCTCCGAGGCCGGTGCCGGATTGGCAAGCTGGTTCACCAACCCGCGCAATTGCTTGTCAAAGGGATTGAGCAACAAGGCCTGCCGTAGCAGCCCCACGGCCAGTGCAATGCGTTTTTGTCCGGTTTCCGGCGGCAGGCCTTCAAGTCCTTTCAGCAGTTGCTCGGCGTAGAACGTGGCCAGACCCGGTTCCGTGTACCCGTTGACGCGGTGGTTGCGGAGATAGAATGAAAAGGCGGAATCGTGCATGGTTGTGTTCCTGTAAGGGGATTGCCGGAGAAAGTGTTTCGGCCCCTGCGGGGTTGTATATGTTGTATCGGTTGATACCGGCCAGAGGCTTAGGTCTGCATCTGCCGGTGCTTCCTGAAAGAGGATATACTACTGCAAGAGCGGTCTGTAAGCCAGAGGCGTGATGAATTGCTGTGTCTGCAGGGCCGTCATGACCGGCAGGGGCAAGAGGTGAAATGAGGACAGCTCGGTACATAGTGCCGGGATGGTGAGCTGCCCTTGCTTGACGCCCCGCCCGCGGCCTTCTAATGTCGACGCCATGCTTCTCTATATCCATGTTCCCTTTTGCCGCAGCAAGTGCGGTTATTGCGCGTTCTACTCTGAAGTGCCGCGGGGCGATGCCATGCAGCGCTACGTGGATGCCTTGCTGCGCGAGGTGGCGCTGTGGGGGGACCGTTTGGGCAGGGTGCCCGTGGAAACGGTGTTCTTCGGCGGGGGAACGCCCTCCATGCTGCCTGCACGGGCGGTGGCCGCTATCATGGATCGTGTGCGCAAGGCATTTTCCGTGGCCCGCACAGCGGAAGTGAGCTTTGAGGCTAATCCCGAATCCGTGGCGAACATGGATTATATGCAGACCCTGCTGGATGCGGGCATCAACCGCCTGAGCATGGGATTTCAGAGCATGAATCCCGCCTCGCTTCGTCTGCTGGAGCGTCCGCACTCTGTCCGTGATGCCATACGCACTTTTGAGCTGGCCCGTACCATGGGGTTTGCCAATATCAACCTCGACTTCATATGGGGCCTGCCGGATCAACGGCTCAAGCTCTGGCTGGACGACCTGCGTTCCATAGTCAGGCTGGGGCCGGACCACCTTTCCTGCTACGGGCTGACCATTGAAGAGGGAACCCCGCTTGAGCTGGCGCTGTACAAGGGCAGGCTCAATCTCCCGGACGACAGCGAGCAGGGGAAGATGTTCATCTACGGGGCTGAGTACCTTGAGTCGCAGGGATACCTGCAATACGAGATTTCCAACTTCGCGCGTATGGGGTTTCAGTGCCGTCATAACCTCGGTTACTGGGAGGGGGCGGACTATCTGGGACTCGGGCCTGCGGCCGTATCCACCCTGCAGGGCAGGCGCTGGACCAATCCCTCTTCGCTGGAGGAGTATGCGGCAACCGTGGACGGCGGCACGATAGGGCACGATGCGGACATCCTCACCCTTGTCGAACGGGTGCAGGAGCTGGTGATGCTGCGCCTGCGGACCACGCGCGGCCTGCGGGTGAAGGCCTACCGCGAACTGACGGGGCGGGACTTCATCAAGGACAACAAGTCGCTCATACATGCCCTGCACCGCAACCAGCTTGTGCGCATCCGCAACGGGTATCTCAGCCTTACGCGCAACGGGCTTCTGGTATCCAATTCCATCTTGGAGCGCTTTTTCGGTGAGATGGAGGCTGTTCTTGCGGGGGGGCAGGCTGACGAACTCTCGTCCGGCAGGAGCAGTGCATTGCCTACGGAATCCCCGGCCACAGGCAACGGGAACGACGATGTCGGGGAGCTGTAGGCGTGCATCGGGAGCTTTTGAAGGGGAATCCTCTGCTGGTTCTGGTCATGCTGTTCAGCCTGCTGCTGATATCGGGGTATCTGGGCTATCGTTCCCTGATTGAAGACAGACGGCAGATAGTCAGAACCGCCTCGCTTCGCCTTGAAGACCACGTCTGGCTGTTGCAGGAGCAGACCGAACGCCTCTTCGACGCCATAGACAGTACCTTTCTGCAGCTTGGCCTTGAGCTGGAAAAGGGCCGCCTTGAATCCATGACGGAAGAACAGGTGCGTTTGGCTGCATCGCGGGCGCTGGTTTATCTGCCGGCTCTGAGTAATTTCATGGTTCTTGATGCCTCCGGGGAGGTGCGTTTTACGCTGCATGGTGATTCGCAGTTCAGCGGGGCAGATGTTGCTTCCCTGTTTGAGGCGAATCGCAACAAGCTTGAGCGCGTGTCCTTCAGCACGCAACTGCCGGACGGCTATGCCCCGGGGATGCTCATTTTCAGCCGCCGCTTGGGTGGCGTGGGGGACAAATGCAGCGGCATGCTCTTTGCCACGGTGGCCCCTTCTTCATACTACGACCAGAGAACCCGCAGCCGTGAAGGGGTGGACTATGTCCTGCTGCTGACGGGAGAAGGCGAAACGCTCGCCACATGGCCAGCATCGTTGCAGCATAGGAATACGGACTTCAGGGTGCCTGCCATGGAAAAAGTGGTGGTTCCCGGGAGAAAGGCATCGTTGACGGATGGGGATAGCTACACGCTGGTCTATGCCGCTGTCCGGTATCCGCTCAAGTTTGTTCTCTCGGTTTCCATGGAAGGCGTGTTGTCAGAATGGCTTGCCCGCAGAAACTGGCAGGCGGCCCTGTTCGTTATTTTCGGTATTCTGGGAGGGTGGGGAACCTACGCAGCCTACAGGCAGAACCGTCTGCTGATGAATGCCCGCGAGGCCGTGGCAAGACGGGAAAAGGATTACCGGACACTTGCCGAAAACTATCCCTCAGGCATCATTGTGCTCTTTGATCGTTCCGGTCGGATACTGATTGCTGCCGGGCAAGCGCTTGAGGCAGCCGGATGGAACAGGGCCGAGCTGGAAGGCAGACTGCCGGAAGATGTTCTTCCGCATGATGTGGCGTCGCTTATCGTTGCGCATCGGAACGTCGTGTTTGGAGGCACGTGCACTTCGTTTACGTTGACGGTGGGGGGGCGGGTGTATCAGGCGCATGCGCAGCCCCTTGCGGATGACAGAGGGCGGGTGGAATCCGTTATGGCCGTTTTGTCGGATATCACCATTCGCGAGGAATACGAAACGGCCCTTCGTTCCGCCAAGGATGCGGCCGAGTATGCCAACGAGCTGAAAGGGCAGTTTGTGGCCAACATCAGCCACGAACTCCGAACCCCCATCAGCGGGATCATGGGTATTACGGAAGTGGCGCTGAACGAGGAACCTCCGCAGAAGTGGCAGCGTTATTTCGCCATCATCAAGAATGTTTCCGACGGGCTGCTGGCCGTCATCAACGATGTTCTGGACTTCTCCCGTATTGAGGCGGGCAAGATGACGCTGGTCTCGCGTCCGTATGATCTGGTCGAGGTGCTTGAAGACATTGTGGAGCCCATGCGTCTCAAGGCCGGGGCCAAAGGTGTGCATCTTTCTCTGGAAGTCTCGCATGATGTCGAGAAAGGAGTGGAGGGGGATGCGGGCCGTCTGCGCCAGGTACTGGTCAATCTGCTCGATAATGCCATCAAGTTCACCGACTCGGGCGGGCGCGTGCTCCTCAGTGTCCTCTTGCGGATGCGGGATGGCGATCGGCAGGAAGTGGCTTTTTCCGTTTCGGATACGGGCATAGGCATTCCGGAAGACCGGATTCAGGATTTGTTCGACAGTTTTTCGCAGTTGGACGGTTCGCTTTCCCGCCAGCATGGAGGCAGCGGTCTGGGGCTGGCAATTTGCAAGCAACTGGTTGAGATCATGGGGGGGCAGCTTCGCGTGGAAAGCGTGTTCGGCAAGGGCAGCCGTTTTTATTTCACCCTTGGCATGCGCCTTGTTGCGCCGGAACCGGAGGTCGTTAGTGAGGACTGTTCTGAAGAATCGTCCGATGCTCTTCCTCCGCTGCATATACTGCTCGCTGAAGACAATGAACTGAACAGGGAATTTCTTGCGTATTTTCTTGAAGACCACGGGCACGTGGTGTTGCAGGCTGCCAACGGGGAAGAGGCCCTGAACCATATTATGCAAGGCACTCCGGACATTGTGCTCATGGACGTGCAGATGCCTGTGGTCAGTGGCCTTGAAGCCACCCAGCGGGTGCGGGCTTCGCATTTGCCTTGCAGAAACATTCCCATAGTGGCTCTTACCGCTCACGCCATGTCCGGTGACAGGGAACGCTTTTTACGGGGGGGCATGGATGCTTTTGTGGGCAAGCCCGTGAACAAGGGTGAGCTTTTTGCGGCTCTCGGTACTGCATGGCATCTGGCGATTCAGCGTGGGTGGAACAGGTTGAAAGAGTAAGTATGCGTACAAATATTCTTGCCTGCACTCTCGTTTCAGGCGATGGTTTTTGTAAGGTTTGTGGGAAGAAAGGGGGTGGGCATGAAAACCGATACGACGGAAACAGGTAACACGAGGGCTACACCCGAGGTGCGGCGGCAGTATGCGCTGGTTGCAACGCGCTTGCAGGGAGCACTGGCCGAGACAGTGCCCATGCCCTTTATTGTCTTGAATACGGACCGCGAGGTCGTGTTTGCCAATACGGCCGCCATCTCCCTGTTTGCGGTGGATTCTTTTGAGGAACTGTTGGGTAAACGTCCGGGTGAGTTGGTTTCGTGTGTTCATTCCGTGAACACGGCGGGGTGCGGTAATTCCGGGGCCTGTGAGTTCTGCGGCAACGTGAAGGCTGTTATCGGCGCTCGTGAAACCGGCGCCCGGTCCGAGGAAAGCAGAGTGCTGACGGAACGTCAGGGGCGTATCAATGCACTTAACCTTCGCGTGCAGGCGTTCAGGATCGAGATTGGATCAGATTGTTTTGCGCTTATGTATCTTACTGACATTTCGAGGGAAAAGTATAAGGAAGTGTTGGAGAGCCTGTTCCTGCATGATTCCCTGAACGCCCTGGGCGGTATTCTGGGGGCCGTGCGTATCATGGGTGAGCAGGTGGACAGCGCGCATATGGAGCTAGCTCACGCGGCGGCGGAGCGTGCCGAGCAGCTTATTCATGAGGTAGGGTTTTTACAGAGTGTATTTTCTGCCGAACAGGGTGAACTGACGGTGATGCAGGAGCCGGTGCAGGCCAGCCAGCTTATGCAGGATATGAAACTGCTAGGTGAGCTGATGGGGTGTGCACACGGTAAGCATATTGTTGTTGACGATTCCGGGGGAGATATCGTCTTCGTTACCGACAGAACCCTGCTGCAAAGGTCTCTGGAGAATCTGTTGAAGAATGCGTTGGAAGCCTCTGCGCAGGACGATGAGGTGAAAATGGGTTTTCTGCGGAGCGGAAAGTACATTCATTTCTACATCCGCAGCAGGCCGTTCATTCCCAAGCATGTGCAGGCTCAGATGTTCCAGCGGACCTTTTCTACCAAGGGCAGGGGGCGCGGACTGGGTACCTATAGTGCCCGCATGTTCGTGACCAACTATCTTGGAGGCAGCGTCTCGTTTGAGTCCTCTCCCGTAGATGGTACGGTCTTCTACGTGCAGGTGCCGATGGGCTGATTGTTCGGCGTGTTTCAGTGATGGAAATATTGCTGAGCCGCATTTGTTTTCATTCAATCTGATTGATATTGCAATTCCCGGTGGTTATGCGTATTCCGAGTCAAGGAGCGCATATGGAAAGCATCAGAGAACTGTACCGGATCGGGGTAGGCCCTTCTTCCAGCCATACCATGGGGCCGCGCAATGCGGCGCTGCAATTCCTTTCCCGCACGCCCGATGCCATACGGTATCGGGTGCATCTGTTTGAGAGCCTTGGCGCAACCGGCAAGGGGCACCTTACCGATGCCGCAGTGCTTGATGTGCTGGGCGCGGAGAGGACGGAGGTTGTCTGGCGGCCTTCGGACAAACTGCCCGAGCATCCCAACGGAATGGTTTTCGAAGCGCTCGACGCGCAAGGCACTGTTACGGAAAGCTCCACGGTGTACAGCGTGGGCGGCGGTGCCATCCGCGTGGCCGGAGAGTCTGCCTCGGAGCGCCGCCGTGTCTATGCCCTGCCGGACATGGCCAGCATTATGGCCCATTGCGAGGAAAAGGGCATCGCCTACTGGGAGTACGTGCAGACCTGTGAAGGGCCGGAAATCTGGGACTTTCTGCGTGAAGTCTGGCAGACCATGCAGGATGCCGTAGCACGCGGGCTGGACACGCAGGGGGTATTGCCCGGTTCCATCGGCCTGCGCCGCCATGCGTGGAGCTACTACCGCCGAACCCGCCTTGCTTCGCAGGATATGCAGCAGACCGGACTGATTACTGCCTACGCCATGGCCGTTTCCGAAGAGAACGCCGCCGGTGGCGTGGTCGTCACCGCCCCCACCTGCGGGGCCAGCGGCGTGATGCCCGCCGTATTGCGTTATCTCATGGAGACCCAGCATCTGGGCGAACGCGACATGCTGCGCGCCCTTGCCACAGCCGCTCTGTTCGGCAACGTGATCAAGCATAACGGGTCCATCTCCGGTGCGGAAGTGGGCTGTCAGGGTGAAGTGGGGGCCGCCTGTTCCATGGCTTGTGCCGCCGCCACTCAGCTTATGGGCGGATCGCTCCGGCAGATAGAATATGCTGCCGAGATGGGGTTGGAGCACCATCTCGGGCTGACCTGCGATCCGGTGGACGGACTCGTACAGATTCCCTGCATTGAGCGTAACGCCTGCGCCGCCACCCGTGCGGTTTCAGGCGCACAGATGGCCATTCTTTCCGATGGCACCCATCGCATCCCCTTTGACGAGGTGGTTTCCGTCATGGCGACCACGGGGCATGATCTGCCCAGTCTGTACCGCGAAACGTCTACCGGAGGGCTTGCGCGGGCCTACGCAGGCCGCAAGGGCAGCGTGGGGAGAGGGCGGTGTGCGGGGTGTAGTGGGTAGTTAGCTGGCCGATGGTGCCGTTCTGCCGTGGAAGCGAAGCGCTTCCAATCGGCGCGGCATGTCGGGAGAGAGGGCGCGGGTGTGCTCTGGTCCGTCCCGCCAGCATGACAAGCGTATGCGATTGGCATGAAGGCTTTGGGGAAAAAGAAAAGAGTTAGTGCAAGCTACGCCAGTTTTCCGGCAAGCTCTCCGAGGGTTTTGAGTCCCTGTTCCATGCGTTCGTGCCACACGCCGCAGCAGGAGAGGCGGATGTAGTTGCGGAACTGGTCGCGGGTAGTGAAGATGGGGCCGGGGGAGATGAGAATGCCCTGCGCCTTGGCCTCCTTGAACAACTGCACGCTGTCCACCTTCTCCGGCAGCGAGACCCACAGAAACCCGCCTCCCTTGGGGCGCGTTACGCCCGTTCCTTCCGGAAAATGCATGGCCAGATGATGCTGAATGGTCTGCATCTGCCGTTCCGTAGCCACGCGCAGCCGTTTCAGGTGGCGCTCATACAACCCCTGCCGCAGAAATTCCGCCACCACCATCTGGGTCGGGCTGGCGCAGCACACATTCGTGGTCGCCTTTATCTCCAGCGCTTTGCGCATGATCTTGCCCGGCAGCATCCAGCCGCAGCGATAGCCCGGCGCAATGGTCTTTGAGAACGAGGAGCACAACGTCACCCCGCCTTTTCTGTCGAAGGCCTTGAGCGGAGCGGGGCGGTTCGGGCCGAAATGCTCGTCGCCGGCCACGTCGTCCTCCACCAGAGGGATTCCACGGCTGGCCAGCATTTCCACAATTTCCCGCTTGGCCTCGTCCGGCATCAGCGAACCGTCAGGATTGTTGAAGTTGGGCGAAAGGATGCAGGCTGCCACGTCGAACTTGGTGATGGCCTCATGCAGTGCGTCGGGGGATATGCCGTGTTCGGGGCTGGAAGGCACCTCGATGGCGCGCAGGCCCAGATTCTCCAGCAACTGCACGAGACAGAAATAGGTGGGGGATTGGATGACCACGCTGTCGCCGGGGCGGGTGATGGCGCGCAGGGCAATGTGCAGCGCTTCCATGGTGCCAGCCGTGATGAGCACGTCATCGGACTGTATGCCGAGCCCCAGTTCCTGCGCCCGCCATGCGATCTGCTTGCGCAGTTCCGGATTGCCCTGAATGACTTCATAAGAGAGCGAGTCGTAGGTGGAAAGGCGCGTCACGTCCTGCATGATGCGCGCAAGCGCCTTGCCCGGAAGCAGGGCGGGGTCCGGTGTGACGCAGCCGAAGGAGATGAGGTTCTTGTTGCCCACTGCCTCAAGTACGGTCTGGATGAGGTTGGTGCGGTTTTCCTCCCCGATCTCAGGCGTACTTTTCTCCGTGACCGGCAGCGGCAGCGGTGCGCTTGGCTTGCGTACAAAGTAGCCCGAGCGCGGGCGGGCCTCGATGATGCCCTTGCGCTCCAGTTCCATATAGGCGTGATTCACGGTCGCAAGGCTCACGCCCATGCTGGTGCACAGCGAGCGCAGCGAAGGCAGTCTGTCTCCGGATTTGAAGCGGCCTGACTCGATCATGCCCAGAATCTGCTGCTCCACATGGTGATAGCGGAACGTTTCGTGAGAGGCTGTCTGGGGCGTGTCGTCGGAAGAAACGGGGGGGGCTTGGCGGTGCATGGCGGTCTCGTAATGCTGGTCAGGGAAATCTGTTATGGTCGATTTTTGTAAAAACTGTGTCTGTTATGGTGACAGCTTTTATGGTTCTCTGCAAGCGGACGGACGATGCTGCCCGCAGGGACAGATGTTTCTCCGATCCATTCTGGCGAAGTATGCAAGGGCATTCCGCATGACATATCGGTACGGAAACGCTGTGGCGATCACGGAGAGCAACGTGGAACAGGTGATTACAGAGACGCAACGCCGGACATCCGCTTCCGGCATATGGGAAGGGGTGCGGCAGGCGCTGCCCATCGTGATGGGCTATCTGCCCGTGGGGTTCGCCTACGGCGTTCTGGCGCGCAAGGTGGGGATTTCGGAATGGAACACCGTGCTCATGTCCGTGCTGGTGTATGCCGGTTCGGCACAGTTCATTGCGGTGAGCCTGCTGGCTGCAGCGGCATCGCCGGTTTCCATCGTGCTGACCACCTTTGTGGTCAACCTGCGGCATCTGCTCATGTCTGCTGCGCTGGCCCCATATCTGCGCAACTGGACGCGCCTGCAGCAGGCCCTGTTCACGTTCGAACTGACCGACGAATCGTTCGCGCTGCACGCCCGTCGTTTTCCTGAAGGACGCACCGGCGCGGCTGAGACCTACGCCCTGAACGCCACCGCCCAGCTCTCGTGGGTGGCGGGGAGTGCGCTCGGCATATTCGGAAGCAATCTCATAGGAGACGTGAAACCGCTGGGGCTTGATTACGCGCTGTCCGCCATGTTCATCGCCCTTCTCGTGGGGCAGGTGCGCACCAACATGCATGTGGTGGTGGCCGTGCTTTCCGCCGTCATGTCCGTCACGTTCATGCTGGCCGGAGCGGGGCAGTGGAACGTGATTCTCGCAACCATATGCGGGGCAACCGCGGGCACCGTGCTGTCCTTTCGGAATGCCTCGGATCAAAGCACCCCGAGCGCTGACAGGAGCCGGTCATGATAACTTCCGATACCCTCGTTTTCACCATCATCCTCGGCATGGCCGCCGTCACGTATCTGCCGCGCCTTCTGCCCGTATGGGCGCTCTCGTCCCGCGAACTGCCGCCCGTGGTCATCCGCTGGCTCAGCTATGTGCCCGCCGCCATTCTCAGTGCCCTGCTGGCGCCTGCGTTGCTCGTGCAGGACGGCAACATCGCCCTGAACATGAACAACCTGCCGCTGCTCGCCGCCGTGCCCACCTTCCTTGTGGCGTGGCGCACCGAGAGTTTCTTCGGCACCGTGGCCGTTGGCATGGCCTGCGTGGCTGCCGGACGGTACTTCGGGTTCTAGGCTCCTCTCGCAACTCCCGTCCCGCGCCGCATGGCGTTGGAGTTGACCCCGCTTTAAGCTTGAGGCATAAACGGGGGCCTTTGCGCGTGGAACAGCATTCACGTGCGGGAGAAATTTTTCGAGGATCGGGATCATGAGCAAGGAATTGAAGCGCGAAGTAGACAAACGCCGCACGTTCGGCATTATCAGCCACCCTGACGCGGGTAAGACCACCCTGACGGAAAAGCTGCTGCTGTACGGTGGCGCAATCCAGATGGCGGGTTCGGTCAAGTCGCGCAAGGCGGCGCGCCATGCCACGTCCGACTGGATGGCCATGGAGCAGGAGCGCGGCATTTCCGTCACCTCCTCGGTGATGAAGTTCGAGTACAACGGGTATGAAATCAACCTGCTGGACACTCCCGGTCACCAGGACTTCTCCGAAGACACCTACCGCGTGCTCACCGCCGTGGACTCCGGCCTGCTGGTCATCGACGTGGCCAAGGGCGTAGAAACCCAGACGTTGAAGCTGATGGACGTGTGCCGCCTGCGCAATACGCCCATTCTGACCTTCATCAACAAGCTGGACCGCGACGGTCTTGATCCTTTCGCCGTCATGGCGGACATTGAAGAGCGTCTGAAGATCGAATGCGCGCCGCTTACGTGGCCCATTGGCATGGGCAGCACCTTCAAGGGGACGTGGAACCTCTACAAGAACGAACTGCATCTGTTCTCCGCCGTGCACGGCGGCAAGCGCCAGCAGGGCGAGGTGTTCAAGGATCTGAACGATCCGCGTCTGGACGAGATTCTGGGCGATCAGGTGCACCAGCTGCGTGAGGAGCTTGAGCTGCTGCAGGGTGCGGGTAACCCCTTTGATCTGGAGCGCTACCGTAAGGGCGAGCAGACCCCCGTGTTCTTCGGTTCCGCCGTGAACAACTTCGGTGTGCAGGAAATGCTGGATTCCTTCGTGGAGCTTGCGCCTCCGCCCCAGCCGCGTCCGACCACGACCCGCGAAGTTTCTCCCTACGAAGAGGAATTTTCCGGCGTGGTGTTCAAGATTCAGGCGAACATGGACAAGAACCACCGCGACCGTATCGCGTTCATGCGTATATGCTCCGGCAAGTTCACGCGCGGCATGAAAGTTAAGCACCACCGCGTGGGCAAGGACTTTACCATCGCCAACGCCACTATCTTCATGGCGCAGGACCGTACCGGTGTTGAAGAAGCCTACCCCGGCGACATCATCGGTATTCACAACCACGGCACCATCAAGATCGGTGACACCTTCACCGACAAGGAACCGCTCAAGTTCGTGGGCATTCCCAGCTTCTCGCCGGAACACTTCCGCCGCGTGCAGCTCAGGGACCCCATGAAGCGCAAGCAGCTGCAGAAGGGCCTTGAGCAGTTGGCTGAAGAAGGCGCAGTGCAGCTGTTCCGTCCCATTGCCAACAGCGATTACATCCTGGGTGCGGTCGGTATGCTGCAGTTCGACGTGATCGTGCATCGCCTGCTGAACGAATATGCCGTGAACGCCCTGTACGAGCCGGTCTCTGTCACCACCGCCCGCTGGATTCACAGCGATGACAAGCGTGCGCTGGACGACTTCACCGATTACTATCGCAGCGACCTCGCCATCGACGCTGAAGGTTGTCTCGCCTACCTCGCGCCGAACCCGTGGAAGCTGGAATCCGCCATTGAGCGATTCCCCAAGATCGTGTTCAGCACTACGCGAGAAATCAGCTAGACGCTGAGTAAAATAGAAGAATGACAAAGGCCGGAGCGGTAACGCTCCGGCCTTTGTTTTTACCAATAGTATATAATCGGTACCTACGGCACAATATAGTGGGTACTTGTAAAAAAGTTTCCATGGGCTACTATGGGCCACCTTATTCAATCCAACCCGACGGAGAATGCAAATGAACGTTATAGCCCTGAACGGCAGCCCGCGTAAGAAGAACTGGAATACCGTATCACTGCTGGAGCATGCACTGGCCGGTGCGGCCTCTCAAGGTGCGGAAACGGAACTGGTTAACCTGTATGACCTGCAATTCTCCGGCTGCATCAGTTGTTTCGCCTGCAAGCGCGTGGACCGGAAGGTGCGCGGTGTCTGTGCGGTAAAGGATGACCTTACCCCGGTACTTGAGCGCATTGCGAAGGCAGACGCGCTGATTCTTGGCTCTCCCATTTATTACGGAACCGAAACGGCAGCTATGCGCGCCTGTTTTGAACGCCTGTGTTTCCCGTACAATCCCTATGCGGTCGACGGGCATTGCGAGTTTGGCAGGGTTATTCCCACGGCTTTGCTCTATACCATGAATGTTCCGGAAGAGATGATCGACAGCTACGGCTACCGCCCTCACTTTGCCTTTATGCAGCGAATGTTGTCGGCCCATTTCGGCCCCTGTGAGGTGATGCTCTGTACGGATACCCTGCAGTATTCCGATTACGGCAAGTACGAGTCGGCAAAGTTTGATGGCAACGCAAAGGGGAAGCGCCGCGAAGAGGTCTTTCCGCAGGACTGTCAGCGCGCCTATGAGCTTGGTTCTCGCATGGCTCGTCCGCTTGCCGGTTAACATATAAAAAACCCCCGCTGCCCAATGAACAGCGGGGGTTTTGTCTTGCTTTGTCAGTGCAGGGGCAAGCTTGCCTGTCCTTGCAATATTCTCGGCACAAGACATGTGTATTTTGTCTCGCGGTGTACCGGCTTAGCTCCGGACAAACTCCATGAGGGAGGTGTAGTCCTCCTTGTCTGCTGCCTGCAGCGCGGCAATATATCTCTCCCGCTCGTCCCCGTGCTGCACAAGAGAGCGTCCGCCCCAGCTGAACGGTTCGCCGCCGAGGCGTTGTATCAGCAAGTCCGCCATCATACGGGCATGCCGTCCATTACCGTTAGGGAAAGGATGTATTGCCACAAGCCGGTGGTGAAAACGGGTTGCGAGTTCGTCAGGAGGAAAGGACTTGTGTTCTATCTGGAAGGACACATCGGCAAAGAGATTCCTGAGTTCAACGGGAATCGTCTGCCATTCTATCCCGATGTTCTTGTTGCTCCTGCGGTAGGTGCCAGCCCACTTCCAAGTTTTGTCGAACATCTTTTTATGAAGATCCCGCACAAAGAGGTCGTCGAGCAATTCGCGCTTGTGTTGCTTCAGTGCCCAGTTCAACCCATCAAGAATGTTCTGCTGTTCCCATTCGTTGAGGGCATCCTGTGTGGTGATGTGGTCGGGAATCAGGCCGGATGCTTCATCCGCGTTCAGCGGAGTCGCGCCGGGAGGATATGTATACTTCATCGCCACAGTTCCTTTGTCCGTTTGCGCAGCAGGGTCTCTGCCAGTTCTTCAATCTGGCTACGGGTAAGTTCGCTATCAACAGCCTGTTCTTCCAGTGCCATGGTGTGGCTCACCCGCAGTACTCGTTCGCGCGCCACTTCCTTGGCTCGCTTCTGCAGTGTTTCTGCAATGCCATGTTTGGGCACCAGTGCGTATTGCAGCTCGCAATCCAGAGCTGTGGCAATTTTGCGGAGGGTGCCAAGGGTGATTGAGTCTGTAGCTTCCGCCGCCTCAAGGCTCAGAACACCGGCACCAGTCATGCCGAGACGTGCACCGAGGGCGGCGGAACTCATGCTGAGCGCAGTTCGTATGGCATGAATCCATCCTTTGCCGGGACGCGGAGGGAGTGCAGCCTTGCGCCAGAGCGCGAGAGTTGTATCAATTTGGCGTATTTTCAGTGTGTTATAGCTCATATCCTGATCCACAGAGAAAACCTGTTCATAATATTTTACAAGTTATAGCTTGTAATTGTGTCGTTTGTAAACAAGCTATAACTTGTAATATTAAAATTTAAAAGAAAGTTTTAACTTTCTTTTTTATGCTTAATAAGAAAGCTATAACTTGTTTTAATGATTTTATTGCGTGAAATAAAATGAAAAATCCCCCGCTGCCGTGAGCATCGGGGGATTCATTCTTTGTCGTTTGCGGGGGGGCGGCTACTTGCTTGCCAGTCCCAGTCTGTCTGCGATGGCCTTGGCGGCGGTGAGGGTGAACTCTTCAGGCGAGAGCTTTTCCTTCGCTTCCGTATCCACCAGCAGCTCGGGCGCGTTGGACAGCGACATGTCCGGCGTTACGCCGTATTCCGGCGGGAACGTGTTGCTGAAGTACATGTCCTGAAAGCCGGAGAACTTCAGCGCATGGGCGGTGGCGTCCAGCACGGCGCTCTGGCCTTCCTTGATCAGGCCGAGTTCGATGGCGCGCTTGAGGCCCGCGAAGCATTCGCCGCCCTGCGTGCAGGCAATGTGGCCGTGCATGTTTGCTTCGATCATGGAATCCATGATCTGCTGCTCGGTCACCTGAAGCACCTGAAACGCGTCGCGGCCGCCGATGGCTTCGAACTGTTCCGCAAAATGCTTCACGCGGGGGAAGGAAACGGGGTTGCCGATCATGGCGGCCTGCGCCACGGAAGGGGTTACCTTCACCGGCTTGTACTCGCGTTCCTTGGGATCTTCCACGCTGTAGTAGCGGTAGACGGGGTCGGCATGGTGCGACTGCACGCCGAACACGCGCGGCAGGGCAGTGATGATGCCGAGGCGGAACATCTTGAGGAAGCCACCCATGACGGCGGTGATGTTGCCGGCGTTGCCGATGGGTACGAACACGCACTTGTCGGCCACGTCCCAGTTGTACCACTGGGCGATTTCAAAGGCGTAGGATTCCTGACCCAGAATGCGCCAGCTGTTCTTGGAGTTGAGCAGGGCCACACGGTAGTTTTCCGCCAGATGCTCAACCACCTTCATGCAGTCGTCGAACACGCCGGGTACTTCCAGCACGGTGGCGCCGGAGCCGAGCGGCTGGGAAAGCTGCTGGGGGGTCACCTTGCCGTGGGGCAGCAGCACAACGGACTTGAGCGGCTTGCCGACGTAGGAGGCGTATAGCGCCGCAGCGGCCGAGGTGTCTCCGGTGGATGCGCATACGGTAAGCACTTCGTCCCAGCCGTGCTTGCGTACCAGCGCCTTGAGGTACGAAAACGCGCAGGCCATGCCGCGGTCCTTGAAGGAGGCGCTGGGATTCTGGCCGTCGTTCTTGTAGGCGAACTGCACCCCGGTCTTGGCGACCAGATGCTTGCTGGCTTCCACAATGGGGGTATTGCCCTCGCCGAGGTAGACGATGTCTTCCTCTTCCATCACGGGTGCCATCAGCTCATAAAAACGGAAGATGCCGCGCAGGGCGGTGTTGCGCGAGCTTGCGCGCTCATCGAAAACTTCGCGCCATTCGTCGCCGGAGGTCTCCGCCAGCTTGTCGAAGGCAAGGTTGTCCAGCATGAACACGCCGCCGCAGCTCGGGCAGGTGTACAGCAATTCATCCACGCCGTGGCGTTCTCCGCAGCCAAGGCAGAAATACTCCATATTTCCCCTGTATCGGGGGAACACGTCTGCGTTTCGCATTATGCCTGCTCCTCGTGTTTCTTTTTCTGCCAAGCCTTTTCTTCACCACGTGCCAGACGCCCGATGTTTTCACGGTGCGTCCAGTACACAAAGGCCATCACCACCAGTGACAGCGGAATATAGGACCAGCTGCCGCCAAGGAAGAGCAGCAGCGGCATGACGGTTACCAGCGTAAGGGAACCAAGGGAAACGTAGCCGGAACGCCAGATGACCAGCGCACAGGCGATGGCCGCAAGGAGAATGCTCTTGAACGCCAGCGGAATGAAGATGCCGATGGTGGTGGCAACGGCCTTGCCGCCCTTGAAGTCGAGGAACATGGAATACACATGGCCGCCCAGAGCCGCCAGCGCGACGCAGGAAAGGAACAGGGGATGATCGCTCACCACCATGCCGATCCATACGGGCAGGGCGCCTTTCAGCAGGTCGCAGGTCAGCGTTGCAATGCCCCAGCGGGTGCCGCACAGACGGGCCACGTTGGTTGCGCCTACGTTGCGGCTGCCGCCGGAACGCGGGTCAATGCCGCAGGCGGACTTGGCGATGAGCAGGCCGAAGGGAATGGAACCAACCATGTACGCAATGAGCAACCACAGAATTATACCCAGCATGTTCTCTCCTATTCAGCGAATGAAGAAATTGTTTTTTTACTTGTCGAGTGGCTCGCCTCCGGCGGGTCAGGCTTTGCCCGACATCCGGCAGGAGGTGATCAACAGATACGTTTCACTGGTCCCCTGCACCTCGCTCAGCGAGGTACAGCTATTGTTTGATGAACTGCACGTCTTCACCCATTATAATGTATAGGGGCGGGGGGGCGTACAGCGTTTCATCGTAACGCGGATGGCGCGTTTGTACGTAAACTGGTTTCCAAAGGCGCGGTTGCGCCCTTGGCCGCCGGAGGCTCGCTTAACGCACCGCCGGAGGTGAAAAAAATCCGGAAAGAAAACGTTTACTCTTCCATCACATCCAGAATCTGGATTTCGTTCTCCAGCGGATGTACTTTGCCGATGCGCACCTGCAGGTGCTGACCGGGGTACACCTTGTCGCCGAAAGACTTGCGTCGTCCGCGTACGAAGATCTGTTCCCGCGGCAGGGACACGGTGACGAACAGGTCGTTGTCTTCGGTGACCACGGCATCCCACCAGACCTTGTCGCCTTGCTGTTTGAAGTGCAGCAGTTTCCAGTATCGCGGCCGGAAGCGTTGAATCTGGCCTACGGCATCCAGACGTGAACTCAGCAACGGCAACATGGCAATCAATTCGTCCTTTGTCCACCGCGGAGTGCCGTTGTGCAGCATGTGCAGCACCTGTGCCACGTTCACGAGGTCGGGATAGCGGCGAAGCGGCGAAGTGATGGGGCTGTAGCCGTCCACGCCGATGCCGCGGTGCGGCTTGGGCAGGGGCTCAAGCAGGGCGGAAGACAGCGACTTCACCACGCGGGCAATGTCGTGCGGCTCGCTCCAGATGCCCGCGTATTCCTTGGGCACGGCCACGTCCTGCGTGCGGTGCAGCAGCGCCACCTCGCGCTGGCGCGCCCAGAGCGAAACGGCGGAGTTGGCCAGAATCATCATCTCGCTTACCAGCAGCATGGAGCGCGGAACGGGATCGGGGTCCTTGATGTCCACCTTCACGTCCGCACCTTCACCGGAAAGAACGACCTTGGGGTCGTCTCGGTCGATGATCACGGCACCGCGCTTGACGCGGCGGGCGATGAGGATGTCCGCCAGTTCCAGTCCCAGCAGGATCTGATCTTTGTAGGCGGCTGCGGGCGTGTTGTCGCCACCGCCTTCGATCACGGCTTCGCAGTCGATGTAAGTGAGATTGGCGGCAAGGCGCACCCACGTGATTTCCGGCTCGCAGGCGAGGAGCTCGCCGTCCGGGGCAACAGATACGCGCAGCACCATGGAGGGTCGGAGTTCTTCAGCCTTGAGGCTGTAGAAGTCCGTGCCGAGTTCTTCCGGCATCATGTTGCCGTTGCCTTCCGGCAGATACACGCTGGTGGCGCGGCGCATCACTTCCTTGTCGAAGGCGCTGCCGAAGGGCCATTCCAGCGCGGGGCAGGCTATGGCGATGCGCAGGTCATAATTGCCGTCATCGGCGCGGCTGACATGGAAAGCGTCGTCAATGTCCCGCGTAGTGGCGGAGTCTATGGAAATATAGTTGTTCGCTTCCGGCTCTCTGCCAAGGGCGGTCACGCGTTCCTGCAGAGTGGCAATGTCCGTTGCAAAGGGGGCAGCCCAGTTGTCCGAGGTGTCGTAGCCGGCGCGGTCGAGCCAGAAGTTGTGATGCGGGGGCACCAGTTTCCAGGCCTGTGCCAGCTTCAGCGCCATGTGCTGGTCTTCGGGCAGCCCCTTGGCGAGCAGCTTCCAGACCTGCTCGATCTCGTGATTGTCCGGATCGGCCATGCGGCCCAGAATAACGTGCTTGAGGCGCTCGCGCAGTTCGCCTTCCGGTTCCTTGCCGAGGGCTTTGCCTTTGGTCACGTTGTCCCACAGGGCGAGGAAGAAGTCCTGCCCCTGTGTGACCAGCAGTTCACGTTCTTCGCGTTTCTGCTCTTCGATCTTGCGTGCTTCCACCCGTTCGGCCGGGTAGATTTCGAAGTCCGGTGGAGAGAAGCGGAAGTGTGTCTTGCAGGCGATCATGGCATGACCGAGCGCGGCGATGTCGTCCACGTCGGGGTTGGAGAAGAGGAGTTCGGCAAACCATTCGATGGAAGCTTTTTCCACTTCGCCCTGTGCGAGGTCCCAGAGTTCCAGCGGGTTGATTTCCGCTTCGCGGGAGTCGCGGCGCGCATGATGCTCTTCAAGGATGTCTGCAATCTGCTGGCGCGAACGTTCGCCGGAATACGTGGGCCCGGCCCACGGAAGAATGCGCGCAGATGCGAGTTTCATCTCGCGTTTGCTCATGGTGAGCAGCCGGAGCTTGCCGGATTGTTCTTCAAGAACCCACGCCACCTGCGCCTTGTTGCCGTGCATGAATTCCACGACGCAGCCGGGGCCCGGAAACCGGACCAGAGAAGATGTCATACTGCCTGCTTTATGTGCTGCCGCTGTTGTTGCAAGTGCGGGCGGCCTGTTGGTGAACGACGTTATTGTTGGGGGAGTCGGGGCGTTGCCCCGAACCCGGCCAAGGGGGATGATCCCCTTGGGAAGCCCCGATAGCGGAACTTGGCCGGTGGGAATTCCCTGCCTTTGAGACCAATGGAAAATGTTTTTTTGTATCGTGGGGAGGAACCGTCCGGTTCCTCCCCATCGTGAAAACACATCAATCTGCGATCAGACCGCGAAGCACATCATGCACAGGGCAGATGCGCAGTCGCGGTGTGCAAGGGAGTAATTCCCCTGCTCATCGAAGACAAGAAGCCGTCTTTGCTTCTTAGTGCTTGAACGAACGTTGGCCCGTGAACACCATGGCTACCTGCGGGCTGGCTTCGTTGACGGCCTGAATCACTTCGTGGTCGCGTACGGAGCCGCCGGGCTGCGCAATGGCTGCCACGCCGTGTGCCAGTGCCGCATCCACGCCGTCGCGGAAGGGGAAGAAACCGTCGGAAACCATGGCGGTTCCCATCAGGCCGCCCTTCTCGGCGCGGGTGCGTGCTTCGATGTCGCTGAGAACTTCGGCCAGTGCGGGGTCCTTCTGTGCCTTGAGCTTGAGTTCGTACAGGGACATGTTCTGTTCCTTGAAGGCGAGCATGTCTGCGAACTTGGTGTAGGCCTTGTGCACGGTCAGTTCCACGCAGCCCACGCGGTCCTGTTCGCCGGTGCCGATGGACACGGTGGCACCGCTGCGGGCGAAGATGATGGAGTTGGAGGTCACGCCGGATTCGATGGCCCATGCGAAGAGCAGGTCTTCGGCTTCCTGCGCAGTGGGCTTACGTGCCGCCACCTGCACGCCGTTCTTTTCGGCGGTGGCGGGGATGAAGTCGTCCACGGAGAGAATGCGGTTGCGGAAGGACTGCTGGATGATGATGCCGCCGTCGGCAAGGCACTTGAAGTCGAGGAAGGGTTCGTTGACCAGTTCCTCAAGGCGGGCCATGCCGGGGATGTGCAGAATGCGCAGGTTCTTGCGCTTCTTCAGGATATCCACAACACCTTCTTCAAAGTCGGGTGCTGCCACCACTTCGAAATAGGCGCTGTTCACCAGTTCGGCTGCGGCCTTGTCCATGGGGCGGTTCACCACCACCGCGCCGCCGAATGCAGCGATGCGGTCGCTCCAGAAGGCCTTATCCAGCGCGTCGGCAATGCCCTTGTCGGACCATGCGGCGCCGCAGGGGTTGTTATGCTTGAGGATGAGGGCAGCGGGCTTGGCAGTAAGGTACTGCAGCATGTTGATGCCGTTGTCCACGTCCGTGAGGTTGGTCTTGCCGGGGTGCTTGCCTGCCTGAATCATGTGTTCTTCAGTGAGGGCGGAAACGAGGCCCTTGCCCGGGCCGCGGAAGGTTACACCACCAAGGGTAAGGGAGCCCTCTGCCAGTTCGTACAGGGCGGCAGGCTGGTCGGGGTTTTCGCCGTAGCGCAGCCCCTTCTCTTCACCTTCCAGCGTCCAGGTGCGCTTGCGGTACACAAGCTCCTTGTCGCCGAGGCGAACGGTCATCTCTGCCGGAAACGGATCCCCGAGGATCGTCTTGTACATGTTCTTAAGGTCGCTCATCTGGTCTCGACTCCCGTAATTGTCCCGATATTGTAAAAAATCCACGTCACTCTTGCGCGAGGCGCAAGAAAATAGCACACACCTCGCCGACGGGCAATTTTCATTTGAAGCCCTTCGCGGATTGACGTAGCCTTGCAGGAATGATGGGCGGCGCTGTGCGGAACTGCTCTTTAGTGCAGCGAAATGCCGCGAGATTTAGCTGTTTGCGACGGCATCGCATGGGCGTCTGTAGCCCTCGTACATTGTTTTTTTGTGAGAATGTGCTCTGGCAGAGCCGGAGCCCGGAGTAATGAGAAAGGATAGATCGCTTGCGCGGGCTGTTGGGGGAGAAATCTCCCTGTCCGGCGGAGGCGGAATCTCGTAACGCTTAGTCGTAAAAAAGCCCCCTTGCGGGGGCTGATATATGAGGTCGTAGAATGGAACGTGCATTACGCAAGCTGGCAGCCCAGCTGAACGCCTATGACGAGGCGTCCCTGATGAACCTGTGGGAGCGCTTCGCCAGAGAGGTGGAGCAGTTCGAGCCCACCAAGCGGTGGGAGGAATCCGCTCTCATCTTTTCCTTCATTCAGGCGGTGCGCTGGAAGAACCAGCTTTTCAACCATCACTGGGCGCAGACCTCACGGCCTGAGGGCATGGGCCTGCCGCCGCAGTCTTCCTTCATGCTGCTGGAAGATGTGCCGTCTCCGGGCGGAGCGCAAGCCGCTTCAGAATCTCCGGCAGGTCAGGCATCAGAGGACGGGCCAGGTGTCGGGGATGGCGCTAAGAAGCGTGCCAAGGTGCTCAGCTTCCGGCCGCGCGAGACCGACTAGTCCGTGCAGGATGTAGTAGTAATAACGGATGTTTTCCACATAGTGGACTGCTTCATACCCTCGGGTGTAGCCGTATTTGGTCTGGGAATAATACTTTTCCCAGGCCAGTAGCGGCAGCACCTTTTTCAGGTCGTGCCACGTACGGCCGGTGCCACCCATGGTGCGGGACAGGGCTATGGCGTCCTGTACGTGTCCGAGCCCCTGGTTGTAGCTTGCCAGCGTAAAGAACCAGCGATCCCACGGGTCCAGCTCCATGGACTCGAATGCATCCCACAGCATCTTCAGATACTTTGCACCGCCCTTGATGGACTGTTGAGGATTGGTTCTGTCCACGCCCAGAACGCGGGCCGTGTTCTGGGTGATCTGCATGAGCCCGCGCACGCCGGTCTTGCTGGTGGCGTCCGCGTCGAAGCGGGATTCCTGATAGATTACGGCAGTGAGCAGCAGTGGGTCTATCCCGTTGAGCTTGCTGTATTTCAGGATGGTGTCGCTGTAGCGCGGCAGGTGCTTCTTCACGGAGTCTGACAGGCCAACGATGTCGTAATAGTCCGCCTCTTCGGGAAGAAAGCCGAAGTAGCGCTCGTGCAGGGCCGCGATCTGTCCGTCCTCTTCGCGTCCCTTCCAGAACGAGCTGAGAGCCGTGTGCAGGGCTTCGCTTTCCGAACTCCAGAACCAGCGGTAGGTGATCTCGCGGTCCATGGTCTTGGTGGGTTTCACGCCGAGAAAGAAGGGTTGCCAAAGGCTGTAGGTCCAGTCGTCCACAAGGGCGAAGCGTGCGCGGTCTTCATTCAGGGTGTCCAGAATGGGGGTGACGCGAACGCCGTTCACTTTGCTGGTCCATGCCACGCAGTTGGCGTTTTCGGCTTCCTCTGTGAGAGTTTCCGAAAGATAGCGTTGCTGGGTGGTCAGAATGGGGTTCTGGCAGAGTTCGTCTTCGTCCCGCAGGGCGTAGCGCTTGGAGCTGTGGATGAGGACGGGGCGCGAGGTGGCGTATGCCGGTCCGGCTACGAAGGGGCTTTCAAGCGACGCCGGAGCGGTGCCGCCTACGCCCACGACCAGTTGCACACGGCCTTCATTGAGGGCCTGCCATGCCTGTCTCGGAGTGTCTACTTCTGTAATTTCAATATGATAGCCTTGTTCGCTGGCGAACATGGTGAGCAGTTCCTGCTCGAATCCCGGCCCGTAGGGCGAGATGGATGCGGATACGCGCTCCGTCTTGGGGGCGGCGACCCGCAGTATGGGCTTGCCACCCACATGCGTAGGCATGCGCGTGCCCCATACGAGAATGGCGGCCTGCAGGCAGATGAGCATGGCTATGGTAAGCCGTTCACTCCAGCGGACCTTGATTCGAATTGTCATAGTCTTCGTCTTCCTTTGGGGGGCTGGGCAATTCCGGCCGCACGGATTGGTGTGCGGTGGCGGAGTGCTCATGCGCCCCGGGGGGATTTGACGAACGGGCTCCAGTCTCAATCCTCAGGGATTGTCAGGAGATTCCGTAGCGCGGGAGACCGTGCCTCCGGCGTGCTCCGCCGCGTTAAGCAACCCCTTTGTCTGAAACTGAGGGGCTTGTGAAAAGGCATTGAAAGTATGTGATTTTCGAGCGGGAATAGATTGACGTTGTCGCGGTCTGTGTATTAAGAGATGATGCCTTTTCTGCGTTCCGTAAACGCGGAGTCGTCGGGAAAGGGCACTTCCATGTCATAAGGAGAGGCTAATGTCAAACGTAATCATAATGGGTACCCAGTGGGGAGACGAAGGAAAAGGCAAGATCGTTGACCTGCTTACCCGCGAGATAGACGTCATCGTTCGCTTTCAGGGCGGCAATAATGCCGGTCATACCGTCATCGTGGGTGACAAGCAGTACATCCTGCATCTGATCCCCTCCGGTATCCTGCACGAAGGCAAAAAATGCCTCATCGGCAACGGTGTGGTTCTCGATCCCGGCGTATTCTGGCAAGAAATCGAGAAGCTGGACGCCAAGGGTGTGGACGTTAGCCCTGCCCGACTGAAGATCAGCAAAAAGACGCACGTCATCATGCCTTACCACAAGAGCCTTGATGGTGCGCGTGAAGAATACAAGTCTGCTACCGACAAGATCGGCACCACCGGTCGCGGTATCGGTCCCTGTTATGAAGACAAGGCTTCCCGCGTGGGCATCCGCGCAGGCGACCTTGCCGATCCTGAGCTGCTCAAGGCCAAGATCAACAACGCGCTGGTGGAAAAGAACGCGCTGTTCACCGCTCTGTATGGCCGTGAGGCCATGGATGCGGACAAGGTCTTTGATGAAGTGATGGACGCCGGCCGCAAGCTGGTTCCCTACCTTGCTGACGTTTCCACCGAAGTGTGGGATGCGTTCAACGCCGGTAAGAGCGTGATGTTTGAAGGCGCACAGGGTATCCATCTGGATATCGACCACGGCACCTATCCCTACGTCACCTCCTCCAACACCGTTGCGGGCAACGCTTCCGCCGGTACCGGTATTCCCGCCAGCAAGCTGGATCGCGTCATCGGTATCGTGAAGGCATACACCACCCGCGTGGGTGCCGGTCCCTTCCCCACCGAGCAGATGAACGAAGATGGCGACTACATGCAGCAGAAGGGCCACGAGTTCGGTGCCACCACCGGCCGTAAGCGCCGCTGCGGCTGGCTGGACCTTGTGGTGCTGGCAGAGACCACCCGTCTGAACGGCCCCACCGAGTTCGCCCTGACCAAGCTGGACGTTCTGAGCGGTATGAAGGAACTGAAGCTTTGCGTGGCCTACGACTACAGAGGTGAGCGCGTTTCCGTTGTTCCGCAGGAGCAGAACGCCATGGCGCACGTGACCCCTGTGTACGAAACCGTGCCCGGCTGGGATGAAGACATCACCGGCATCACCGAGTGGAGCCAGCTGCCTGAGAACTGCCGCAAGTACGTTGAGCGCATCGAAGAGCTGACCGGTGTTCGTGTGTCCATCGTTTCCGTAGGTCCCGAGCGCGACCAGACCATCTTCCGCTAGCGGAGAGACTGCGCGCATGTCTTCGCACGCATCCGTGGACGACACAGCGGCACGTTCCGCATTGGAACTCGAACAGATCATGGCCCCTGCCCTGGCGTCTCGTCACGCCAGGGTTAGGGGCTTTTTGCATCGTCTTGCGGCCAATCCGCCGCAGGTTATTCTCATGGAGGGCGGCACAGTTGAAGAGCGCGCCGCCATGAGCCTTTATTGGGCAGCCCTGCTCAACTGCACGCTGGATGCTTCGCAAGGGGAGCGTCCCTGTCTTGCGTGCTCCGCCTGCGCGCAGATGATTGCCCGTCACCACCGTGACATGTTCTTTCTGGACGGTCGCGAAGAATCCATCAAGATAGACGATGTGCGTGCCGTGCGCGGCGTGCTGGGTGAGCCGCCTCGCGACAACGGCCAGCGTATGGTCATTCTGTGCGAGGCCCAGTCTCTGGGGGTGGAGGCCGCTAACGCGCTGCTCAAGTCTCTGGAAGAGCCTCGTCCCGGCACCAGCTTTGTGCTTCTGGCTCCGCAGCGGGAACGCCTGCTGCCCACGCTTGTTTCCCGCAGCTGGGTGCTGACGTTGGCGTGGCCTGAATCCGGTGCGACCGAGGGCGCTGCCGCAGGTCCGCAGGAAGTTGAAGCCGGAGAGTGGGGTGACGCACTGGCCGAGTTTGCCCGCACGGGTTCCGGCTGGTTCCAGCGCACCGCATCAAAGGGCTCGCTGGATAACGGCGTGGCGCAGCGTGTGGTGGTGTATTGCCAGCGCGAGCTTGCCGCAGCCATTACCGGCAGATCGCAATCCGACTTGGCCCGCCTGTATGCCGGTGTGGACAGCCTTGTGCACCGCAGGATCGACGAGGTGCTGGCCGAGTGTCAGGAAAGCCTTGTCTACAACGTGAATCCCGCCATCGTCATGGACTGGCTGGCCACCCGCGTGGCCTTGCTGTGCAGCGCCAGACGTTCCTGATACTCCTGATCTCGTTCCCCTCAGTCACCTGATTGAACGGCCCCGGTATTGTACATGTCTCGTACCGCCGATGACTTACTGTGTCCTTCGGCGGGCAGTGAGGCGTGTATGGATTGCCTCCGTGATCATACATGAGTCATGGTTGCTCCAATCATGAAGAGCACCACTGTCTCGACGTGGTGGGTTCCTGAATTGTATTGCCTCTAAAATCTGCCAAGTGTATAGTAGATAAGGTGGCTGAGTATTCACTGTGCTGAACGAGCAAGACTCCCTATAGGTCCCGCATGAGCGAAACGTATACCATGGCCGATGCACCCAGAACCGTGTTGATCATTGAGGACTCTCATGTGCAGTCCAAGATCATCTCCAAGCAGATCACGGCGCTTACCCAGTTTGAAACTGTTATCGCCAACACCATGGAAGAGGCTCGCCACCTTCTTGAGACTGCGCGTGAACACCTTTTCATCGCGGTCATTGACCTGAATCTTCCCGATGCTCCGGACGGCGAGGCCGTTGATCTGTGTCTTGAACACGGCGTGCCCTCAGTCGTGCTGACTGCCACGTTCAACGAGAATATCCGTAAGCGTTTTCTGGAACGGAATGTGTCGGACTACTTTTTCAAAGGGACCATTCAGGACATGGACCCGCTCATGTACAGTCTGGAGCGGGTGTTCAAGAACCAGTTTGCCACAGTGCTCATTGTGGATGATTCCCGTATGGCGCTGGCGCATATGCGTCATTTGCTCGAGGTGCAGCGTTTTCAGGTGCTGGAGGCTGAAGACGGCGTGCAGGCGTTGTCAGTCTTGGAGCAGCACCCGGAAGTCAGCCTCATTATCACCGACTACAACATGCCTGAGATGGACGGATTCGAACTTGTCCGGAATGTCCGCTCCCGTCACAAGGCCCATCGCATGGCCGTTATCGGCGTTTCCGCTGCCGGTTCCGGCGCACTCTCTGCGCAATTCCTCAAGAACGGCGCCAACGATTTCATCACCAAGCCTTTTGAGGCGGAAGAGTTCTACTGGCGCGTGAACCAGACCATGGAAATGCTGGATATCATGGCCAGCCTGAGCGCATGTCAGGAAGCAGCGGGCTAGTCCATCCCGGACGCATACACTCCCTTTTTTCTGCTAATCATTCAGAAGGGGGCGATGGTCCTGTGCTTTACTGGATGCACAGGGAGCATCGCTGCCGCGACAACTGGGCACTCATTCATGCTCTGGAAGAGGCCGCACGCTGTGGCGTGTCCTGTGCTGTGGCTTACGGGCTGGCACCTGCCTTTCTCGGTGCCTGCATCCGGCAGTTCGGCTTTTTGCTGGGCGGGCTGGAGCGAACTGCTGCCGAGCTTGCCACAGTGGGTGTTCCCTTTATCCTTGTTCGCCAATCCCCTGACGAAGCCATTCCGGAACTGGCACGTTCCGTTGGCGCTTCGCTCATCGTGACCGACTTTGACCCGCTCCGATTGAAGCGCCAATGGATTCAGGCTGTATGTGATGCGGCCCCTTGCGCCGTGGTTGAGGTGGATTCGCGCAATGTGGTGCCCTGTCGCGTCGCCTCGGACAAGAGAGAGTATGCCGCTCGTACAATCCGACCGAAGATTCACCGTTTGCTGGATGAATATCTGGATGATTTTCCCGCTGTTCCGCCGCTTGTTGCCCCATGGCGATGGCAGGTGCCCCCTGTTGACTGGGAGATGCTGCGGGCAGGGCTGGGCGTGGACCGTACCGTGCCGGAAGTGTCGGTTCCTTTCGGGCCGGAAGCTGGGGAAGATGCTGCCCGGGCCATGCTTGTGAGCCATCTTTCGGAACGCATGCCTCTGTATGAACAGCGCAATGATCCCAACGCGCCTGCGGTATCCGGCCTGTCGCCCTATCTGCATTTCGGCATGATTTCCGCGCAGCGCGTGGTGCTGGAAACCTTGGCCCGCAGAGGAGGCAAGGGACTTGCCGTGCCTGCCGAAGCCCGTGAATCCTTCCTTGAGGAGCTGGTTGTCCGTCGGGAACTTTCCGATAACTTCTGCCTGCATACGCCGGAATATGACGGCTGGAACGCTTTTCCCGATTGGGCGCAACGTACGCTGGACAAGCATCGTGCGGACAACCGCGACTATCTGTATTCCCTTGAGACGCTGGAGTCGGGCGATACGCATGATCCGCTGTGGAACGCCGCACAGAAGGAGATGCGTCTGACAGGCTACATGCACGGGTATCTGCGCATGTACTGGGCCAAGAAGATTCTGGAGTGGAGCGCCTCACCGGAAGAGGCCATGCGGCATGCCGTCTATCTGAACGATCGGTATTTCATCGACGGGCGGGATTCGAACGGATACACGGGCGTGGCATGGTCCATGGGCGGCGTGCACGACAGGCCGTGGCAGGAACGGCCCGTTTTCGGGACCATACGCTACATGAACTATGCAGGGGCGCGCCGGAAGTTCGACGTGAATCTGTATGCGGCCCGCATGGAAGCGCTGGAGAGCCGCATGCGGGATGCGGGGGCGGTTTAGCGGACCGGTTTTCCGGCGGATATGGGCGCGGTGGTCGTGGGGCGTTCCATCAGTTCGAAGGGGATGGTCTGCTGCATGCCGGCGAGGAAAGCGCGCATTTCCCGTTCCTGATGCGGCGAGAAGATGATCTTCAGCACGGCTGCATACTTATCCACCACACTGGCGTAACCGAGGTTGTCTTCCGCTTCCAGCAGGAAACGGAACATGCCGATGTATTTGGGCTCAATCTTCGCGTAAAGCATCAAGGACCAGCGCGGAGCGGGCAGCGGAGGACGGGGCTTTCTGGGACGTGGTTTTGCCATGGTTTTCCTGATTCGTGTTTGCCCTGCTTTGCCCCGTATGGCCGCGCCTGTCAATGTTTGCCTGATAATGAGGGGCTGTCGGGGACTGTTACGCTGCCCATGCTGCCTGTCAGGTGTAGCGGGAGGCGGTTAAGATGACGGGTCGTTGGAAGCTGCTTCTGTTGCCCCGCTGAAACTGTGGCACTATGCGGCACTGGCGCAACGCTGAGGCATCTGCTAGTCTGCCGCCATTCCGGCGCATCGGACGTCATGAACTGCGATGATTGCGCCCATGCAAGCGACAGTGAAAAGGGGATTCGTTATTACCACGCCATTTCTCGAAATCCGTCAGGTTTCCCGCGTATTCAGGCTGCGCAGGCAGTTGTTTGCCGCCGAGGCGCAGACATTGCGCGCCGTGGACAATGTGAGCCTCACCCTTGAACGGGGGCAGACCCTCGGGCTGGTGGGCGAGAGCGGTTGCGGCAAGTCGACCCTGGCCCGCATGGTGGTGCGCCTGCTGGAGCCGACGGCTGGAGACATTCTGCTTGAAGGGCAGTCCGTATTTCACGGAGACGATGCCTTTCTGAAGACCCTGCCGGGGCGTATGCAGATGGTGTTTCAGGATCCCGTTTCCTCGCTGAATCCGCGTCGCAGCGTGGGCAAATCCATTCAGGAGGCGTTGGATATCCACAATGTCGGCAGCCGTGCAGAGCGCCGTGCCGCTGTGGAGGAAATGCTCTCGCTGGTGGGGTTGCGCGCCGAACATTATTCCCGCTATCCCCACGAGTTCTCCGGCGGACAGCGGCAGCGTGTGGCCGTGGCCCGTGCGCTGATCATGCATCCCGAACTGGTGGTGTGTGATGAACCTGTCTCGTCGCTCGACGTGTCTGTGCAGGCGCAGGTGCTGAATCTGCTGGGGGAACTACAGCAGCGATTCAATCTCGCCTACCTCTTCATTTCACACGATCTTTCCGTTATCGGCCATATCAGTGACCGTATTGCTGTCATGTATCTTGGCCGCATTGTGGAAGAGGCGGATGCCCACGCTCTGTTCGCCAACCCCCTGCATCCCTATACACGTGCGCTTCTGCAGGCTGTTCCCGTGCCGGGGCCGGATGCGCACAGGCAGCGGCATGCCCTGCATGGCGATTTGCCCAGTCCCCTTGCGCCGCCTTCCGGCTGTCCCTTCCACCCCCGTTGCCCCGAGGCCATGGACATATGCCGCAGTGTTTCTCCCGAATGGAGAGAACAGGAAGCAGGCCATCGGGTGAGCTGCCATCTGTACAAGAAATAGCCCTTATTGCGGGTGTTCCGGCCAGATTGTGAAATTTGGTACTTGACGCACTCCTTTCCTGTGTCCATATTTACCCCCGTCGGGCGTGGTTCCGGCAATACAGGAATACAAGGAGGCCCCGCATGGCCGCTACTGAATTCGGAAAAGCCGTTGAAGCTATCAGCGAAGTGCTGATGTTTGAAAATTGGCTGCGTTTCTATTTCATTGCTGAAGAAGGCGAGAAGCTCTTCATCCGCGTGCCCGAGCAGGGGCAGATGCGTATTCGCGAAAATCACCCCGCGCTGTTCGCGCTGGTTGAAGATATGAACGACAAGGAGATCACTCCTGAAACCTCCCGCATGGCCGTGTGTAATTTCGTTTCCAGCGAAATCGAAGGCAGTGTGGTGAAGGCCGGTATGGGCGGTCGTGTGTTCGACAGCCAGACCTTCCAGTTCGAAATGCATCTCTTCGGCACCTGGGTACAGTCCCACGAAGAGCAGCTCGACAAGGGCTTTCTTGATTTCAACACCTGGAAGAATCTCTATGCCGAGTGGAAGAAGTCCGACAAGGTGCGTGAGCATATCGAGCAGCTTCGTGATGCCATGACCCGTTCTTCCCAGCCTGACAGCGGCCTCGAGCAGTAGTTCAGAGTCTGATTCAGAGAATAGAAGCCGGAAGCGTTAAGCTTCCGGCTTTTTCTTTTTGGGCTACCGAAAGAATGGGCCTGGAGGGTGGGAGAACCTCTTGGGATAACTGCGGTTGCGGGCAATAAAAAAAAGGCCGCCCCAAGGGGCGGCCTTCATTATCGTAATAGGCGGAAGCGGGAAACTAATCCTCGCACAGACCGCCTTCGTCGTCGGCTTCGTCGCCGTCAACGGGGCCGACTCCGCCACACAGTGCGTCTTCGGGGATGGAGCTCAGGCCGAGACGTTCCAGACGGGCGGCCTCCTGCTTGCGTTCGCGGGTGCCGAGAGACTTCTGGGCATTGATTTCCTCAAGACCTTCCTGATGACGGCAGAAGATGAGGAAACCGGTGTGGGCGACCATGCGGTCGGCAGGACGCATGCGGTCGGGTACGGGCTTCCACTTGCGCAGCAGCAGTTCGGAAACTTCCACTTCGTCGAAGGGACCCTTTTCTAGTTCCACCAGCAGGCTGGAAACCTGATCGATGGTGGGGACGAGGAAACCGCACATGGCGCCGGGCTTGACGGCGGAGGGAATGTGGCGAACGTATTCCCACGGGTCGCGCACGTCGAGGAACAGGGCGTCCGCATCGTTGATGAGGAAACCGTTGGCGATATCGTGGTTGTACAGGGTGACGTTTTGGCCCACGCCTGCCCAGTCGAGGTTGCGGCGGCACAGGTTCATGAATTCCAGACGGGCTTCATGGGTGTGAATTTCACCGCGTTCACCGGCGAACCAGCTCAGGGCCATGGTCAGGCTGCCGGAGCCGGAACCGGCTTCGATCACCTTGGTGCCGTTGCCTACGCCCAGCTTCATGCAGATGTAGCCGATGTCCTTGGGATAGATGACCTGCGTCTGGCGCTTCACGCCGGTGACAAGGTCGTGCAGGGCGGGGCGCTGCACACGGTAGGGCTTGCCCTTGTGCGTGTACACGATGCTGCCGTAGCCCGCTTCCATGATGTCGGTCATCTTGAGCAGACCGTCGGTGCCGTGGATGTCGTTTTCCGGCTCCACGCGCTTCATATATCTCTTGCCTCGGGGGCTGATGAGCAGTACCAGTTCACCTTGCTTTGGCATTGTAATTCCTCCGTGGTTGGTGCAACGCCGTACTGTGCTCTGCCGCGACTGTCAAGGATAGTCGTGCGGATGCGTTGTGCGCCAGCGTTCCTGAAGCACCTACGGAGCTCCCGTGCGGCAGGCTCTTGCGTACCCGGCCGGGATGATTACTTGCTTTTTCGCGGAAAACCCGCTTTCATGCTTCTTCGGTGAAATAATCGTGTTGTTTTTTACGGCGGCGCGCTATACTCAGAAAAATCACCGAGACAAGGACAGATAAACGCAATGACGTTTACCTATATATTTGGTCCCGTTACTTCCAGCAGGCTCGGCCGTTCACTCGGACTGGATCTGCTTGGACGGCGTGTGTGCTCCATGGACTGCCTGTACTGCGAAGTGGGCAGAACCGATGAGTTGACCCTGCGCCGTGCCCCCTACGTTCCGGCAGACGTGATTCTGGCGGAACTGGAGCAGTGGCGGGCGCAAAATGAAATTTTACCGGACTACGTGACACTCGGCGGAGCAGGCGAGCCAAGCCTGAATAGCGAAATGGGAGCCATCATTGCTGGCTGCCGTCGCATCATGCCGGATGTTCCCGTGGCCGTCCTCACCAACACCTCGCTGCTGACGGATGCATCTGTCTGTGAGGAAATGGCGCAGGCAGATGTTGTTCTGCCCTCGCTGGACTCGTTGGTGGAGGAAGAATTTATCAAGCTGAATCGCCCCTGCGGGGGGCTTAGCGCCTCTGACATTGCGGAATCGCTGCTGCGGTTCAGGGCCATGTTCAAAGGCAGAATCTTTCTTGAAATACTGCTGGCGCAGGGCATCAACGATTCCGAAGAGAATTTTGCCCTGCTCAAGGACTATGTGAAACGGCTTTCACCCGACAGGGTGGACGTGACGACTCTTTCCCGCCCCGGAGCCTATCCGGTTGCCAAGGCGGTTCCGCCTGATGTGCGCAGGCGTTGGTGCAGCGAGCTTTCCGAAGCCTGCGCCCTGGCGCCCGAAACACCAGGAACCGTCTTTCTGCGCACGGGGCAGCGTGCAGACCTTGTGGAACGAGACCAGAAGGCTGTGACGGAAATGATCGCGCGTTCCCTGCAACGGCGGCCGCAGACACCGGATCAGCTTGCGCTGTCCCTGTCTCTGCCGCTTGAGAAGGTGGAATCGGCTCTTGCCATACTGCAGCATCAGGGCGTCATCCATGCGGTGGATGCCGATGCGGCAGGACTTGCCGGAGCAAAAGGACCGTTTTACGCCTGCCGGTAGCGCCGTGCCGACCGCAACGGTGCGGGGAACTTTTTACGAGGAAACATATGAGCAGCTCCCAGAAAAAGGGCAGACGCAAACTGTTTATCAGTGTGCTGCCTGGTGAGCAGGTAGAGGTGTCTCTCGCCGAAGAGGGTTCCGTACAGGAATACTATGTGGAAATGGTCCACCAGGCGAAGACCAAGGGTAATATCTATAAAGGTACCATCAACAACATCGATACGAACCTGCAGGCCGCCTTTGTCAGCTACGGCGCGGAAAAGAACGGCTTTCTGCAGATAGATGAAGTGCATCCGGAATACTATTCCGCACCGCACGATCCGAACAAGGGACGCAAGTACCCCCTTATCCAGAAAGTGCTCAAGGCAGGCATGGAAGTGCTCGTGCAGGTGGTGAAGGAACCCACCGGCACCAAGGGCGCGTTCCTGACCTCCTATCTTTCTCTTCCCGGACGTTTTCTCGTCCTTACTCCCGGCCGCGACCAGATAGGCGTCTCCCGCAAGGTGGAGGACGACAAGGAACGTCAGCGCCTGAAAAAGCTTCTGGAAGGCCTTGACCCCGGCGAGAACCTCGGCGTTATCGTACGCACCGTGAGCGTGGATCAGCCCAAGACCGCCATGCAGCGCGACTTGAGCTTCCTGAAGCGTTTGTGGAAAGACGTGCGCAAGAAGGCCACCACCGAGCCTTCTCCCAGCCTGATCTATCAGGAACGCGACCTCGCCACCCGTTCCATCCGCGACTATCTTACCGACGACGTGACGGAAGTGTGGGTGGATGACGAGAACACCGCCAAGTCCGTTGAAGAATTCGCCAGCCTCGTGTTCCCGCGTCGCGGCCTGCAGGTGCGCCTGCACACCGCACCGGAAACCTCGCTGTGGGAACGCTTCAACCTGCAGAAGCAGATAGAGCAGATCTATTCCCGCGAAGTGACCATGCCTTCGGGCGGCAGACTGGTCTTCGACCAGACTGAAGCGCTCATGGCCATCGACATCAACTCCGGCAAGATCGCGGGCAAGACCAATTTCGAATCCATGGCCCTGAAGACCAACACCGAAGCCGCCATGACCATCGCCCAGCAACTCAAGCTGCGCGATATCGGCGGGCAGGTGGTCATCGACTTCATCGAAATGCGCGATCGCAACCACTGGCGCGAGGTGGAAAAGACCCTGCGTCAGGCCATGAAGAACGACCGAGCCCGTCATGATGTGGGCAAGATGAGCCGCTTCGGCCTGCTGCAGGTGGTGCGCCAGCGCCTTGGTTCCTCGGCTCTGTCCATCAGTTCCGAACTGTGTCCCTGCTGCGGCGGCTCCGGCACGCGTCGCAACATGGAATGGCAGGCCCTTCAGGCCCTCAAGGATATTTTGCAGAAGATTACCCACGGCAAGCACAACGGTTCCATGCGCTATGAATGCAACGGCGAACTGGCCCTGTACCTGCTGAACCACAAGCGCGAACGCCTTTTCGAGATGGAGCAGAAGTTTGATCTGCGCATCGAGGTTACTCCCAAGAAGGATTAGCCATGGCTCGCGTGTTGCTCCATATCTGCTGCGGCCCCTGCGCCATCGTGCCGGTGCGCCGCCTGCAGGAAGAAGGTTTTGAAGTGACGGGGTTCTTCTGGAACCCCAATATCCATCCGCTGCAGGAATACATGCGGCGGCGGCAGGCGGCTGCCGAGGTGGCCGAGCGGCTGGGCATTCCCGTCATATTCAAGGACAACGAATACGACCCCAAGGTCTGGTTTCGTGCCGTGAGCTACCGGGAGGAAAACCGTTGCTTCCATTGTTATGCGTTGCGGCTGGAACGCGCTCTTGCCATCGCCACGCGTGGAAAGTTCGATTTCGTCTCCACCACTGTCCTGTATTCCAGAAAGCAGAAGCATGACATGCTGCGCCAGCTTGGAGAGGACATGACCAAGGACGGCCCTGTCTCGTTTCTCTATCGCGATTTCCGCACCGGATGGGAGGAAGGCATAGAGACCTCGCAGGAATGGGGTATCTACCGCCAGCAGTACTGCGGATGCCTCTACAGCGAGAATGAGCGGTATGCCCGCGATCTGCGGGATTTGAATAAGAAGTAGGTGTTGTGACGTCTGGCCCCGCTTGCCATCAAATACGATGGTGGTTGGGAAGGGGGCTGTAACGCCGCAACGTTTTCAGACGGTAAAAGCCGGAAGCAGCAGCTTCCGGCTTTTTTTATTGGTCTCAAAAGGTGGTTATGAGCCTGCCTGCTCCTTAAGCAGAGCTTCGGCAATGTCGGCCCAGCGGGAGAAGGGGCGGGCGATTTCGCCGCGTTCCTTCAGCGCTTGCATGAGCTGGCCGCGTGCGAAACGCAGGTGCGATGGCACGCAGAGGGCGGCGGGCAGGTCGGTGTTCCCGTCACCGGCGTAGGCTACTGTGGCTCCGCGCTGCTGATGGAAGCGGACGATGGCCGCCTTGTCCACGCCGTTGTCGGGGGCATAGAACGGTGAATCCTTCGGGGGGATCATTCTGAGGCCGGTGGCCGGACTGTATTCTCCGCCGTTGGTGTGCAGCTCCAGATCGCCGTCCGGACCGATCGTGACACCAGCCTTGCCCAGAATGGGTCGTATGTACCAATCACAGCCTGCGGATGCCACCACCACACGCCATCCGGCGTCGCGCAGCTTTCTTATGCACGTCGCCAGCTGCGGGTCCGGCTCTGCCTTGTCGATCAGAGCTCGTAGCTCATGTTCCGGCACCCTGATCTGGAAAAATGTTGTCTGCAGGGCATCAAAGTGGGAGAGCCTGCCGGCGCGGTGTTCTTCCCAAGGGGTGACAGCATCGGTGATGAACCCGCTTTCCAGTGCAAGGGCGTCAAAGTCATGGGCGGTGATGGTGCCGTCGAAATCGCTCACCAGTATGAATTCAGGCATGTGTGCTCCGTGCAGTTGTCGTGGAGATAAGCGTGTTGTCGTAGTGATCGCACAGTCGATTTTCAGTATCGGGCGGAGCATATCAGATGATGGGGTGAGTGCAACCCTTCAGCCTTTCGGTACAAAACGAAAGCGGGACGTGTGAAGTTTGATTTGCCTGCATCTCCTTCCCTCGACATACAAAAAAGCTCCGCCGGATGGTCCGGCGGAGCTTCGTTTTTAGGAATGCGTCAGGCTAGCAGATGCGCGGCAGCTGTTCGCCTTCCAGCATGGCAAGCAGGCGGTGGCCGCCGAGGGGCGTTTCCAGCACGACCTGTCCGGCCTTGCCGGGGCCGTCGTCACCATTGCGTACGGTGCCGACCTGAGCGGCGTCTGCACCGTAGGGCATGGAGCGCATCAGTTCCAGCGCTGCTTGTGCTTTTTCCTGCGGCAGAATGCAGATGAGCTTGCCTTCGTTGGCAAGGTAGAGCGGGTCAAGGCCGAGGAAGGAGCAGCCGTTGCGTACGGATTCGCGTACGGGCACATCGCCTTCGCGCAGGTTGATGCATACGCCGGACTGTCCCGCGATTTCGTTCAGGGTGGTGGCGAGTCCTCCGCGGGTAGGGTCGCGCAGTACGTGGATATCGCCGATCTGCGAGATCAGGGCTTCCACCATGTGGTTGAGCGGCGCGGAGTCGCTCTTGATGTCCGTGGCGAAGTTCAGGCCTTCGCGACCGGAAAGTACGGTAAGTCCGTGATCGCCCATGGTGCCGGAAACGAGCACTGCGTCGCCGGGCTGCGCACTGCTGCCGGTGGGCGCGGGGCTGGCGAATATCTCGCCGATGCCGGTGGTGTTGATGAACACCTTGTCCACGGCGCCACGGGGTACGACCTTGGTGTCGCCGGTGACGATGGTCACGCCCGCTTCGTTGGCAGCGTTGGCCATGGAGGCCACAATGCGCTCCAGCGTCTCCATGGGCAGGCCTTCTTCAAGGATGAAGCCGCAGGAGAGGTACTTGGGGCGTGCGCCCATCATGGCCACGTCGTTCACGGTGCCGTGCACGGCAAGGGTGCCGATGTCGCCGCCCGGGAAGAATATGGGGTCAACGGTGTAGCTGTCCGTGCTCATGGAGAGGGGGCCGACAATCTCAAGCCGTGCCGCATCGTTCATGGCGTTCAGGATCGGGTTGTCGAAATATTTGAAGAACAGGCTGCCGATGAGCCGGTTGGATGCCTGCCCGCCGCTGCCGTGGTCCAGAAGTAGCGTCTGTTCTGCGAGAGTTGCTTTGCTCATGATCGTCCGTTGCTGGCGTTAAACCGAGTATTTGTAGTAGGCAGCGCAGCTGCCTTCCGTGGAAACCATGCAGGGGCCGACGGGCTTGGCAGGGGTGCATCCCTTGCCGAAAAGGGGACAGTCGCCGGGTTGCATCTTGCCCTTGAGCACCTCGCCGCATTTGCAGCCGGGGGTGGGGGGCGCTTCAGTCACGGTGATGTCGAGGGCCTTGAGAGCATCGAAGTTGGAGAACTCGTCCCTGAAGACAAGGCCACTCTCGGGAATGCAGCCCACGCCTCGCCACAGGGCATCCGCAGTCTCGAAGACGGAGAACATGACCTCGCGGGCGCGTGCGTTGCCGGAGTCGGATACGGCGCGCTTGTACTGGTTGACGATGCTGTAGTCTTCCTTCTTGCGCTGTTCCACCATGATGAGCAGCGATTCCAGAATATCCACGGGATCGAAACCGGTGATGACGCCGGGGGTTTTGTAATTCTGCGCCACAAATTGGTAAGGCTCCAACCCGAGAATGGTGGAGACGTGTCCGGGCAGCAGGAAGCTGTCGATGGCGCATTCGGGGTCGTCCAACAGTACCTTGAGCGCCGGCGGCACCAGTTTATGGAAGGAAAGCACCTTGAAATTGTTCAGTCCCTGCTGCTTGGCCATGAGCACGGTGCCAGCGATGGTGGGGGCGGTGGTTTCGAAGCCCACGCCGAGAAACACGACGGTGTCGCCGGGATTCTTGATCGCCAGTTGCAGCGCGTCGATCGGAGAATACACTATCTCAATGCGGGCGCCTTCCGCCTTGGCCAACTTGAGGTTGCGTCCCTTGGGGCCGGGGACGCGCATCAGGTCGCCGAAGGTTGCGAGGATGACGTCGTCGCGGCCTGCGAGATCGAGGAACGCGGCCACTTCGCTTTCGTGCGTGACGCATACGGGACATCCGGGGCCGGAAAGATGGGTGATACCTTCGGGCAGAAGCGGGCGAAGGCCGCTCTGGAAAATTGCTACGGTATGCGTTCCGCATACCTCCATGAATCTGAGGGGCTGGTCCAGTTCGGAGTGGAGGCGTTCGAGAAGCCCCTTGCAAAGCGCGGGGTCTCTGAAGGATTCAGCTACGTTCACTATGGCCCTTCCTTGCGAGATTGGGGTTGCGGCAGGCAGTCAGACGGGTACCGCTCCCATTTGACCGTTTCATTGTGCTACGCGCCAGCCGTCACCCTGTCAACGGGGCAACGATTCTTTGAATTGTCAAACAACTTTGCATTTTGCATACGTACTTGCTAAAGGCAAAGGGCGGGGCTACTCTTCCCCCACAGAACCGTGAACCGTACAGGATCATTCATGACAGGCCAGCCCGTACAGCAGAAATCCTCGTTGCATCAAGAGTCTACGCCGCCCTTGCAGTTTGCCAACAACCCGCAGTGGCAGGTGCCGGATGCGGCCATGTGCCGCAGGCAATGGGATAAATACGGCATGCCTGAGCATATCCGCGAACATAGCGAGCATGTGGCGCTTGTTGCCGGTTTCATAGCCGAAACCGCAGCGCAGACCGGCATGACCGTGGATGTACCCTGCGTGACAGCCAGCGCTTTGCTGCACGATATTGCCAAGTCCTACACCATTGTGCACGGGGGCAATCATTCCCAGCTCGGTGCCAGCATCGTCATGGAAGTGTGCGGCAACCCGCACATTGCGCAGGGTGTGCTGCACCACGTGCACTGGCCGTGGCACATTGACGTGGATGCGTGGTTTCTGCCGCTGTCCATCATCTATGCGGACAAACGCGTCATGCATGACAGCGTGGTAACGCTGGATGAGCGCTTCGACGACCTGTACGTGCGTTACGGCAAGACAGAACGGATCCGCCAGCGGATACATGAATCCTATCTGCAGGCGGTGGCCATAGAAACAGCTTTCAGCAGAAGGATGGGAATTCCTCTCAATGCGTATTCTCTTGATAGCGGGCGGATGGTCCAGCGAACGTGAGGTTTCGCTTTCCGGTGCCCGCGGTATAGAAAAAGCGCTTCTGGCGCTTGGTCATGATGTTACGCGGTTCGACCCCGCAACCTCCATGGACGGGTTGCTCGAAGCTGCATCCTCCCACGATTTCGCCTTCATCAACCTGCACGGCTCCCCCGGTGAGGATGGCCTGGTTCAGGCCATGCTGGAAAACGCCGGTTGTCCCTATCAGGGGTCAGGTCCGGCCGGTTCCTTCCTTGCCTTGAACAAGGCGGTAGCCAAGCAGGTCTTCGTGCGTCACGGGCTGCCCACTCCCCCATGGGTATTTCTGGCCGAGCTGCCTGCGGAAGACTGGCAGCCATCGCTTCCCTATCCGCTTTTCGCCAAGTCCAATACGGGGGGCTCCAGCCTCGGTCTTTCTCGCGTGGATTCGCAGGAAACGCTGCATGCTGCCCTCAAGGCCATCTTTGAGACCGGCGACGAGGTGATCATCGAACCCTCGGTCCCCGGCGTGGAAGTGACCTGCGGCGTGCTCGGCGACAGGGCATTGCCTCCGGTGCTCATCATGCCGGAGAGCGGTGCGGGCTTCTTTGATTACAAGGCCAAATACACCCCTGGCGCGGCGCGCGAGGTATGTCCTGCCCCCATCCCGGATGAGGTGACAGCAGAGGTGCAGCGCATGGCGCTGACGGCGCATAAGGCGCTGGGGCTCAACGGCTACAGCCGCGCAGACTTCATACTTGATCCGGATGGCGGCCTGCACTTGCTGGAAGTGAACACCCTGCCCGGGATGACCCCCACCAGCCTGTTGCCGCAAGAGGCCGCAGCCGTCGGTTTCAGCTTCGAGGATCTTATCGCCGAACTCATCAAACTGGGCCTCGCTTCCGCGCAGCGTCCATCCTAAAGGCAGTTTCATGACGCTCAGCTTCTCCAATTCCCTGTTGCTCAAGGCCTACAGTTCTCTCTGGACCATCCTCCGACCCGTGCTGGCGCGTAACAAGCGTCTGCGGCACGGTCTGAACCAACGTCTGGTTCCGGATGACTGGGCTACCACCACGGATGTGTGGGTGCAGGCGGCATCGGGCGGAGAAGCCTATCTGAGCTGGGAGCTGCTCAAGCATCTGCCCGTGAATGTGTCGGAAGGCAGGGCTTTCAACCTGCTTCTCACCACCTGCACGCTGCAGGGGATGGAGGTGCTGGAAAAGGCCAAGGCGTGGTGCGCGGAGCACCGTCCCGACTTGACTATTCAGCTGCGCTACTTCCCCTTCGACAAGCCTTCGCTCATGCGCAAGGCTCTGCGGCTTGCCGCGCCCAGAGCGGTGGCTTTGCTCGAAACGGAGCTATGGCCGGGACTGCTGGCCGCCTGCAAGGAACGGGATGTGCCCGTGGCCGTGCTGAATGGCCGCATGAACACGCGCAGTCTGGCAGGATATCTGGCAACGCCGTCTCTGTGGAAGGAGCTGCGGCCCGAAACCGTGCTGGCCATTTCCGAGTGCGATGTGCGCCGTTATGCCGCCTTGTTCGGCGAGCGGAGCATGCACGTGATGCACAACATGAAGTTCGACAGGGTTCAGCCTGTGGACACCGAAGCGCCCAATCCGCTGCTGAATACGGTGCTCAAGGAGAATACCCCGCTTGTTACCCTCGGTTCCGTGCGTATGGAAGAAGAGCCTGAGGTGCAGATGCTTATCCGCAAGCTGCGGGAGGCTCGGCCCAAGACCAGCATCGCCCTCATCCCCCGCCACATGGAACGGGTGGTTTCATGGGAGGCCTGGCTGCGCCGTGAAGGTGTCGACATGGTGCGTCGCAGTGCCGTTGACGCGCCGCCCGCTCCGGGGACGGTCATCCTGTGGGATGAGTTCGGGGAATTGAACCATGCCTATGCGCTTTCCCGCGCTGTGTTTGTGGGGGGCAGCCTTGCTCCGCTCGGCGGACAGAACTTCCTTGAGCCGCTTGCCTTTGGCGTGACGCCTGTGATCGGGCCTTCCTACAGCAATTTCGCGTGGGCGGAAGGGTTGATTGACGATAAGCTGGTGCAGGTTGCCGGAGATGTGAACGAAGTGTTTGAGCAGTTGCTTCGCAACCTCAAGCGTCCTGCCGTGCGGGACAAGGTGCAGAAGCAGTTTTCCGAGTGGCTTGCCCTGCGTCAGGGCGGTTCGGATGCCGCCGTGAATGCCTTGCTGACAGTGATGCAGTAAACGGTCTGACCATGATGCATATTGCCCCCTCCGTGCTTTTCGCGGACGGGGGCTTTTTTATTGCTGAGAATGGCCGGGAAAAACTAATGCATGGCGGAATGTCTGCAAAGAGTGTAACCTTACAGGCAGAACAAACGCCTGCGAGGATGTTTCATGGAGAGAGAAAACAGGCATCTCTATGATTTTGTCGATCCCACTGTCAGTGACGATGTGCTGGGGGAAACGGTGCACATTGCAGTCTTGCTTGGGGTGGGCGAGGTAGAGAGCGAGTTGGCCGCAGTTCATGCGGACGTGGTGCGGCTCTTTGGGGGGGCGTATCCGGGATTCCGCAGAAGCACGGCAAAATATCATAATCTGGAGCATACGTCTTCCGTGGTGCTGGCGACAGCCCGGTTGTTGCACGGCTGTGTACTCGCCGGGGTGACGCAGGTCTCGCCGCGTGGTTTTATGCTGTGTGTGCTGGCCGCCTATTTTCATGATGTCGGTCTCATTCAGGAAGAAGGAGACACTGACGGCACGGGTGCCAAATATACAGTTGGGCACGAAGAGCGCAGCATTGCCTTCATGCGGACTTATCTTGGCGCGCGGGGCTATGCAGAAGCGGACCTGCTGGATTGTGCGGACATGATCCGCTGCACCATTCTGGCCGCATCTCCCGATGACGTGGTATTTTCCAGCGAAGAGATCAGTGTGCTGGGGCGCATCATCGGTACCGCCGATCTTGTGGCCCAGATTGCCGACAGGACCTATCTTGAGAAGTTGCGGCTGCTGTTTCTTGAATTCGAGGAAGCCAAGCTGCCCGGGTTCACTTCGGAACTGGAGCTTATCATGAAGACGGAAGCCTTTTATACCAATGTGGCCAAGCGGCGGTTGGAAGGTTCTCTGCTGGGGCTGAACGTGCACATGCGCAGGCATTTCAGGGAACGCTGGGGACTGGACGACGACCTATATCAGAAGGCCATAGACGGTAATATCAGTTACATTTCCGAGCTGGCAGAGCGTTGCCGCACGAATCCTAGATGCTACGAGAAAATGCTGCGGCGGGATATTCCTCAGGAAGGCTAGGCTGCAACCGGACAAGACTCTCGGCTTCCGGAATGTCCGAAGGTATTGCGCCTGGGATTGAAGCAGGAAAGCGAAGTATCAGTGTTTGCTACCGGGGGCGGGGGGCACGCACGTCGGAGACAGGAATAGAAATGGCTTTGTCAGCAAAAAACTATTCCCGTTAAGCCGGAGTTGTGGGTAACAAACGGATTTTCATCGCTTATACGAGGTGCAGGAACGTTAGGTTCCTGCCCGGCGGAGCCAATAACTACCAGAAATGACTTTGTAAGCAGTCTGTGGCCGGAGGAGAAATCCTCCGGCCTTTGTTTGTGCTGTTATCCGCTCAGGCCCAGCATGGTGGGCATGAAGGTGGACAGGGAGGGGAAGGCCACCACAATGGTCAGTGCGATGAGCGCGGCCAGAATCAGCGGCAGGGCCGGTTTGCTTATCTCTTCCATGGTCAGGCCGGAGATGTTGGCCCCCACGTAGAGGTTGACGGCCACCGGCGGTGTTACCTGTCCGATGGCGAGGTTGATGGTCATCATTACGCCGAACCATATGGGGTCCCAGCCGAAGTGCGCGATGAGCGGCAGCATGATGGGCAGGAACACATAATAGATGGATATGGCGTCCAGCACCATTCCCGCCAGCAGCAGGATGATGTTGATCATGAACAGGATGATCCATTGGTTTTGTGAAATGCCCAGCATCACGGAGGAGGCCTTTTCGATGAGTCCCACGGTGGAACCCACCCATGAAAACAGACCGGCGCAGGTAACCACGATCATGACCACGGCTGTGCCGTGTACCGTGGCGGCGAAGATTTCGAAGAGTTCACTCACGGACCGGATGGTCTTGTAGATGAATATGCCCACGAACAGGCCGTAAAATACGGCAACGGCTGCGGCTTCCGTTGGGGTGAATACGCCTCCGTAAATGCCGCCAAGGATGATGACCGGCGTCATGACGCCCCAGAAGGCGCGCTTGAAGGCCTGTCCCACGGAAGGGGCATTCGGTTCGCAGCTGCCTCGGTACCCCTTCTTGTGGCTGATGATCCACACGGCGATGACGATACAGAGCGCCACCACGATGCCGGGAATGAAGCCTGCGGCAAACAGGGCGGGAACGGAGACGTTGGCCACGCCGCCGTACACGATGAAGGCGATGCTGGGGGGGATGACGATGGCAAGGCCGGAGGTGACAGAAACCACTGCCGTGGCAAAGGGTTTGTCATAGCCCGCGCAGGCCATGCCGGGAATGAGGATGAGTCCCAGTGCGGCCACGGTGGCGGGGCCGGAGCCGCTAACCGCGCCCCAGAAGGTGGCGACTGCAACGGTGGCAATGGCCAGGCCGCCTGTCATGGAGCCCACAAGGGCCTTCATCAGGTCCACGATGCGGGAGGCAATGCCCGCCTTCTCCATGATGATGCCCGCGAGAATGAAGAAGGGAATGGCCAGCAGGGGAAACTTGGCCACGCCAGCATAGAAATTGTAGGAAAGCATCTCGTAGCCGAGATCCCAGTGCCACGCCACTGCGAGCGCTGCGCCGCCAAGGGCCACGGCAATGGGCACGCGCAGCAGCAGGGGAACGATGAAGAGCAGCAGGGCCCAGAAGGCCGGATCGTGCAGCAGTGATTCCATGGTGGTGTTTCTCCCTATATGTTGCCGTTACGCCAGTCGTGCCACACGCGCTGGAGTATGCGGATGATGATGAGCAGGGAGAAGGCAGGAGTGGCAATGGTGTACCACCACACGGGAATGGCGAGGGATTCGGTGGTGACTTCAAGGTCTATTTCGTCCCGCACTTCCGTAAGTCCCAGATAGAAGAGGACTGCGAAAAAGCCCAGCGATGCCGCGAGAAACACCACGTAGCAGATGCGCTGTCCCCATTTGGGGAGGGCGTCGTAGAACATGGTCACGCCCAGGTGGCTATCCTTGCGGAAGGCGAACGCCGTCCCCAGCAGCACTACCCACACAAACAGGTTCACGGTGATTTCTTCGGTCCAGGCGAGAGACATTTTGATGCAATAGCGGGTGATTACATTGATGAAGGCAATGCTCACCATGACGAACAGCAGAGCCGATCCGAGCAGTTCCTCGAACCGCTCGCATACAAATTTGATCATGTTTCGAATCCTCAGTGCGCGGGCGGATATCTGGTGTTGCCGTTTTCTGCGGTGCAGTGTCGGCAAACGGAAAATCAGCGGGACGGAAGACATCGTCATTCCGTCCCGCTGGGCGTGGTGTTAGCGTGCGGAAGCCATGTCGGCTTCGGCAGCCTTGACGAGGTCTTCGCCGATCTGCGGAATCCAGCGTTCGCGAACAGCGGCCGTGGCGTCATGGAACGCCTTGGTCTGTTCCGGGGTGAGCTGGATGACCGTCATTCCGTTGCTTTCGAGGAAGGCAAAGGGATCAGCGATCTCGGGCACCATGTTGATGCTCTTCAGGTAGGCGAGGGATTCGCCGTTATCCATGCCGATGCGGGCGATGGCCTTGCTGTAACGTTCGGCTTCTGCTGCACATTCCAGAAGAATCTTCTGGTCTTCGGGGGTGAAAGAGGCCCAGACCTTGGGGTTCACGCCCATGAGCAGGGGGTCGATCAGGTAATGCCAGTTGGTCAGGAACTTGTGATAGTTCCAGATCTTTACGGGAATGCAGATGCCGTTCACGGGGTTTTCCTGTCCGTCAACAACGCCCTGCTGGAAGCCGGTGGTGGCTTCCGCCCAGTTCATGTTCACGGGGTTGGCACCAAGTTCCTTGAAGGCGTCGATGAAGATGGGGCTGCCCACAACGCGGATCTTCAGGTCCTTCAGGTCTGCGGGGGTGGCAACGGGGCGCTTGCTGTTGGTCAGCTCGCGGAAGCCGTTTTCACCCCAGCCAATGATCTTCACGCCCTTCTTTTCAATGGCGTCGATCATCATTTTGCCGGCTTTGCCTGCTTCAATGGCGTCCAGCGCCTTGTAGCGGTCGGGCTCCATGGCGAGCATGAAGGGCAGGGCGGGCAGGTTCAGTTCCTTGATCTGGGGCGACCAGTTGATGGTGGAGGCAAGGGCGAAGTCGATGGCGCCGTTGCGGACCATGAGGAATTCCGAAGTCTGCTTGCCCGCCAGCAGCTGGCTGGCGAAATAGGGTTTGATGACGATGCGGCCGTCGGTCTTCTTGGCGACAAGGTCGGCAAAGTAGGTGGCAGAAAGCCCCCAGCCGGAAGTTGCACCCGGAACCACACTGAGCTTGTACTCCTGCTTGTATCCGGCAAAGGCCGGAAGTGCGGAGCTGACCAGGACGAGTAACGCAATGGCGAGATGAAACGCCTTTTTCATGGATGACACACTCCCTTATAATGGTTCCTGACTGCATGTGCGCAAATCTGTTGTGCGCACGGATCGTGTCCGTCCGGTGTTTGCCGTGCTTCCCCGGATAACGTTTGGTGAAGCAAGCATTCACACCAGCGGGTTAAGGTGTATGTGTGTTTTTACAAAATTGCAATAAGAACGGGTGTGCCGGGATGATACTGTCAGGTAGTCATGCTGGGGGCTCAAGCTAGAGCTGGCGCGGTGTGGAACCTTCAGGCAGGCTTGTGCGCGAGACTCGCTTGACAAGGATGTTAAAACGACATTACAAGCTTGCTCATGAATAACGTACCTGCCTGTTTCCTCTCTCTTCGCAACTGGTGGTGGCGCTGGTAATCAGCGCCGTGGGGACGTTATTGTTTTGCGAAGAGTGAAACGGACAACGTAAAATGCTAACCGCGGCAGTCAAAAACTGGCCGCGTTTTTTTTTGGCCGGTACTCTGCCAACATGAAAGGAGATTATGCAATGTCTACTTCTGCTACCCTTCCCAATGCTGATGGTTTCTTTGGCGAGTTCGGCGGCCAGTTCGTACCCGAGCCGCTCAAGCCCATTTTGAATGAACTTGCGGCCGCGTTCGAACAGTATCGCAACGATCCAGAATTCCTCCGTGAATTCAACTACTACCTGAAGCAGTTTTCCGGTCGTGAGACCCCGGTCTATCTGTGCTCCAACCTGACGGAGAAGCTTGGCGGCGCGAAGATCTATCTCAAGCGTGAAGACCTGAACCACCTTGGTGCACACAAGGTGAACAATACCATCGGTCAGATTCTTCTGGCCAAGCGCATGGGCAAGCGGAAGATCATCGCCGAGACCGGCGCCGGTCAGCATGGTGTGGCCACTGCGGCTACGGCAGCGCTTATGGGCATGGAGTGCACCATCTATATGGGCGCAGTGGACGTGGAGCGTCAGAAGCTGAACGTGTTCCGCATGCAGATGATGGGCGCCAAGGTCGTTGCCGCACAGAGCGGGCAGAAGACCCTGAAGGAAGCCGTTGACGAAGCCCTTGCCGCATGGGTTCAGGAGGCAGACACCACCTTTTATCTGCTCGGGTCCGCCGTGGGACCGCATCCGTATCCTGCCATCGTGCGTGAATTCCAGTCTATTGTCGGTCGTGAAGCCAAGCGTCAGATGCAGGAAGCGGAAGGCCGCCTGCCCGACTACTGCGTGGCCTGCGTAGGTGGCGGTTCGAATGCCATCGGCCTGTTCGCGGAGTTCATCGGCGATCCGTCCGTCAAGCTGGTGGGTGTTGAGCCTTCCGGTCGCGGGCTTGAGTACGGCCAGCATGCAGCAACCCTGTGTCTTGGTGAGCCCGGTGTCATGCACGGATTCAATTCTTATATGCTCAAGGACGGACAGGGTGAGCCCGCAGAGGTGTATTCCATCTCGGCCGGTCTGGACTACCCCAGCGTTGGTCCTGAGCATGCCTACCTGAAGGACGCGGGCAGGGCCGAATATGTGCATGCCAGCGATAAGGAAGCGCTGGACGCCTTCTTCATGCTTTCCCGTATGGAAGGTATCATTCCGGCGCTGGAATCTTCGCATGCGTTGGCGCATGCCATACGTATTGCGCCTACTCTCAGCAAGGATACCATCATTCTGGTGAACCTGTCCGGTCGCGGCGACAAGGACGTGGCGCAGGTGGAAGCCATGGTGGCTGACGGCACAGTGGTGCCGCCTGTATTATAATAGTAAGAGACGTCTTGAATGGGAAAGGGGCGGAAGCCCCTTTTTTTTGTGATTTCAGTGTGTTGCAGAAGAATAATGAAAAAAGATAAAAAATGGGTTGACGAGTGAGGGGGTTTTGCATAGAACCGCTCTCGCTTCGACGGACGGCGCTGAAAACAAGGCCGCAAAGCCTTGCAGCTGTCTGGCGGAGTTGTTCTTTTTACAGCCGAAACGAGATCGACGCCACTTGAAAGAAAAAACAAAAAGTGGTTGACACGGGAAAGAGAATGGTGCAGAACGCCATCTCGCGCTTGCTGAAAGCGAGCGCCTCTCTCGGTCGGAAGATCGGCGGAACTTGAGGTTCTTTGACAATTAAATAGCGAGTTGGACAGAAAGATATCAGCTAGCGTGATTGAGGGAATTAGCCCCCTTAATCATGAAGACACAGATTTAAACTGGAGAGTTTGATTCTGGCTCAGATTGAACGCTGGCGGCGTGCCTAACACATGCAAGTCGAACGAGAAAGTTCCTTCGGGAATGAGTACAGTGGCGCACGGGTGAGTAACGCGTGGATTATCTACCTATGGGTCTGGAATAACAGTTGGAAACGACTGATAATACTGGATAATATGGCAACGTTAAAGGTGGCCTCTGCTTGCATGCTACTGCCCATAGATGAGTCCGCGTCTCATTAGCTAGACGGTAGGGTAACGGCCTACCGTGGCAACGATGAGTAGCAGGCCTGAGAGGGTGGCCTGCCACACTGGGACTGGAACACGGCCCAGACTCCTACGGGAGGCAGCAGTGGGGAATATTGCGCAATGGGGGAAACCCTGACGCAGCGACGCCGCGTGGAGGATGAAGGTTTTCGGATCGTAAACTCCTGTCAGAAGGGAAGAACCCTGCGAAGAATAATACGCTTCGCAGCTGACGGTACCTTCAGAGGAAGCACCGGCTAATTCCGTGCCAGCAGCCGCGGTAATACGGAAGGTGCAAGCGTTAATCGGAATCACTGGGCGTAAAGCGCTCGTAGGTTGCTTTGTAAGTCAGGTGTGAAAGCCCACGGCTCAACCGTGGAATTGCACTTGATACTGCATTGCTAGAGTTCGGGAGAGGGTAGTGGAATTCCAGGTGTAGGAGTGAAATCCGTAGAGATCTGGAGGAACACCAGTGGCGAAGGCGACTACCTGGACCGATACTGACACTGAGGAGCGAAAGCGTGGGGAGCAAACAGGATTAGATACCCTGGTAGTCCACGCTGTAAACGATGGATACTAGGTGTCGGGGGCTTGACCTTCGGTGCCGTAGCTAACGCGTTAAGTATCCCGCCTGGGGAGTACGGTCGCAAGGCTGAAACTCAAAGAAATTGACGGGGGCCCGCACAAGCGGTGGAGTATGTGGTTTAATTCGATGCAACGCGAAGAACCTTACCTAGGCTTGACATCCCTGGAACCTTCCCGAAAAGGAAGGGTGCTCTTCGGAGAACCAGGAGACAGGTGCTGCATGGCTGTCGTCAGCTCGTGCCGTGAGGTGTTGGGTTAAGTCCCGCAACGAGCGCAACCCCTATTCTTAGTTGCCATCAGGTGATGCTGGGCACTCTAGGGAGACTGCCCGGGTTAACCGGGAGGAAGGTGGGGACGACGTCAAGTCATCATGGCCCTTACGCCTAGGGCTACACACGTACTACAATGGCGCGTACAAAGGGCAGCGATACCGTGAGGTGGAGCCAATCCCAAAAAGCGCGTCTCAGTCCGGATAGGAGTCTGCAACTCGACTCCTTGAAGTCGGAATCGCTAGTAATCCCAGATCAGCATGCTGGGGTGAATGCGTTCCCGGGCCTTGTACACACCGCCCGTCACACCACGAAAGTTGGTTCTACCCGACATCGGTGAGCTAACCCGCAAGGGAGGCAGCCGCCTACGGTAGGGCTAATGATTGGGGTGAAGTCGTAACAAGGTAGCCGTAGGGGAACCTGCGGCTGGATCACCTCCTTTAAGGAAATTTGTCCAACTCGCTATTTAATTGCAAGGAGCTTCGCTCTGAAGTTCTTTGAAATTCGATGGGCCTATAGCTCAGCTGGTTAGAGCGCACGCCTGATAAGCGTGAGGTCGGAAGTTCAAGTCTTCCTAGGCCCACCATCAACTCCCATAATAACACTGAATAGTGTATTAACACCGATACGAGAGTGTCGGTGCGTTACCTGCCTCATACGAAATGAGGGCGCAACTGGTAACGGGGAAGAGGTTTACCAAGTGGGGATGTAGCTCAGCTGGGAGAGCACCTGCCTTGCAAGCAGGGGGTCATCGGTTCAATCCCGTTCATCTCCACCACTTAAAACCTCTGATGGATCGGATTCGCTCTTTTACAAGTAGATGTTTGATAGTTCGCACCGTGAATCATGGTGCCTGCAATCCAAGTATCAACTTGGCTGAGGCTTTTGTGCCTCTGCTCATTGACAATCGATAGGGACGGAAAGGAAGTCTAAGAAAAATAAGTTATTAAGGGCATTTGGTGGATGCCTTGGTGCCAGAAGGCGATGAAAGACGTGGTAGGCTGCGATAAGCAGCGGGGAGGAGCCAAACATCCTTTGATCCGCTGATCTCTGAATGGGGAAACCCAACCGGAGTCATGTCCGGTTATCCTTGAGCTGAATACATAGGCTCTTGGAGGCGAACCCGGGGAAGTGAAACATCTCAGTACCCGGAGGAGAAGAAATCAAACGAGACTCCCTCAGTAGCGGCGAGCGAACGGGGATTAGCCCAAACCGGCTGGTTTCGACCAGTCGGGGTTGTAGGGCGGCCATCATCGATCTGTTAGTAAATAGGGGAACGAGCTGGGAAGCTCGGCCATAGAGGGTGAAAGCCCCGTACCTGAAGTTGAACACAGCGTAGGCCGTACCTGAGTACTGCGGGACACGTGAAACCCCGTGGGAATCTGGGAGGACCATCTTCCAAGGCTAAGTACTCTCTGGCGACCGATAGTGTACCAGTACCGTGAGGGAAAGGTGAAAAGAACCCCTGTTAGGGGAGTGAAATAGAACCTGAAACCATTTGCCTACAAGCTGTGGGAGCATCCTTGAGATGTGACCGCGTGCCTTTTGCATAATGAGTCAGCGAGTTACTCTACAGTGCAAGGTTAAGCGAAAGTGGAGCCGTAGCGAAAGCGAGTCTGATAAGGGCGACAAGTACTGTGGAGTAGACCCGAAACCGGGTGATCTATCTATGAGCAGGTTGAAGCTCAGGTAAAACTGAGTGGAGGACCGAACCAGTATCGGTTGAAAACGATTTGGATGACTTGTGGATAGGGGTGAAAGGCCAATCAAACCCGGTGATAGCTGGTTCTCTCCGAAATATATTGAGGTATAGCCTCGAGGGAGTTTAGCGGGGGTAGAGCACTGACAGGGCTAGGGGGCTCACCAGCTTACCAAACCCTATCAAACTCCGAATACCGCATAAATGCTCCTCGGGAGTCAGACTGCGACTGAGAAGGGCCGTAGTCGAGAGGGAAAGAGCCCAGACCGACAGCTAAGGTCTCCAAATCCATGCTCAGTGGAAAAGGTGGTGGAATTTCACAGACAGCCAGGAGGTTGGCTTAGAAGCAGCCATCCTTTAAAGAAAGCGTAATAGCTCACTGGTCTAGAGATTCTGCGCCGAAAATGTAACGGGGCTAAGCATGGTACCGAAGCTTCGGACTTGATTTATCAAGTGGTAGGAGAGCGTTCTCTACTGGTTGAAGGTGTGTCGTAAGGCTAACTGGACGGTAGAGAAGTGATTATGCTGACATGAGTAACGATAAAACAGGTGAAAAACCTGTTCGCCGTAAGCCCAAGGTTTCCCGGGTAAAGGTAATCTTCCCGGGGTTAGTCGGCCCCTAAGGTGAGGCAGAAATGCGTAACCGATGGGAAACGGGTTAATATTCCCGTACCTGTGTGAATGTGCGATGGAGGGACGGAGAAGGATACGCAGGCCAGCTGTTGGATTAGCTGGTGCAAGTGTGTAGGCTTGGAAGATAGGCAAATCCGTCTTCCTTATGGCTGAGACACGATGCGGTGGCCGTATGGCCGTAAGCTGCCGAGTCCATGCTTCCAAGAAAAGCTTCTAAGTTTAGTTCACGCAGACCGTACCGCAAACCAACTCAGGTGGGCGGGATGAGTAATCCAAGGCGCTCGAGAGAACTCTGGTTAAGGAACTCGGCAAAATGACCCCGTAACTTCGGGATAAGGGGTGCTCTTTAGTGTGTCTGATTTACTCGTACAGCACTGAAGAGCCGCAGAGAAATGGCGGTGGCGACTGTTTACTAAAAACATAGGTCTCTGCTAAGTCGTAAGACGATGTATAGGGACTGACACCTGCCCGGTGCCGGAAGGTTAAGAGGAGAGGTCAGCGCAAGCGAAGCTTTGAATCGAAGCCCCGGTAAACGGCGGCCGTAACTATAACGGTCCTAAGGTAGCGAAATTCCTTGTCGGGTAAGTTCCGACCTGCACGAATGGTGTAACGATCTCCGCACTGTCTCAACCAGAGACTCGGTGAAATTGAAGTCGCGGTGAAAATGCCGTGTACCCGCAGCAAGACGGAAAGACCCTGTGCACCTTTACTATAGCTTGACATTGGGTTTTGGGTTGGCATGTGTAGGATAGGTGGGAGGCTTTGAAGCGTGCACGCCAGTGTGTGTGGAGCCATCCTTGAAATACCACCCTTGCCAATCTAAGGCTCTAATCCGATGCCGTTATCCGGCTCGGAGACAGTGTCTGGTGGGTAGTTTGACTGGGGCGGTCGCCTCCTAAAGAGTAACGGAGGCATGCAAAGGTTCCCTCAGGCTGATTGGAAACCAGCCGTTGAGTGCAAACGCATAAGGGAGCTTGACTGCAAGACAGACATGTCGAGCAGGGACGAAAGTCGGTGTTAGTGATCCGGTGGTTCCGAGTGGAAGGGCCATCGCTCATTGGATAAAAGGTACGCCGGGGATAACAGGCTGATCGCGCCCAAGAGTTCACATCGACGGCGCGGTTTGGCACCTCGATGTCGGCTCATCACATCCTGGGGCTGAAGCAGGTCCCAAGGGTACGGCTGTTCGCCGTTTAAAGTGGTACGCGAGCTGGGTTTAAAACGTCGTGAGACAGTTTGGTCCCTATCTGCTGTGGGCGTAGGAGACTTGAAAGGGCCTGCCCCTAGTACGAGAGGACCGGGGTGGACGAACCTCTAGTGGACCTGTTGTCGTGCCAACGGCATAGCAGGGTAGCTACGTTCGGAAGGGATAAACGCTGAAAGCATCTAAGCGTGAAGCCTGCCTTGAGATAAGGTCTCCCTCTCGCAAGAGCTAAAGGACCCAGGTAGACCACCTGGTTGATAGGCCGGAGGTGTAAGTGCAGCGATGCATTCAGCTTACCGGTACTAATAGTCCGTGCGCCTTATTTTTCTACTAAAATCTTCCTTTCCTCCCTATTTGATTCAAATTTTGGGTCAAGTCGCCGATGTGGCAACGGGGTAAATACCGTTCGCCTTCCCGACAGACGCAGACCCGAGAACTTTGTCTTGGTGGCCATGGAGGCGGGGGTACACCCGATCCCATTCCGAACTCGGAAGTTAAGCCCGCCATCGCCGATGATACTGCCAGGGAGCTGGTGGGAAAGTAGGCCGCCGCCAAGACTTATTTCCAGAACGAAAAACTCCGGTAACCGATGAGGGCCGGAGTTTTTCTAATTATGAGAGCGCACTGCATGTGCGACACAAATTTTGGGTCTCGGCTGTAAGCTGATGTGGCAGTGGGGCATATACCGCTCGCCTTTCCGGTACATGCAGCTGACCCGAGAATTTTGTCTTGGTGGTCATGGAGGCGGGGGTACACCCGATCCCATTCCGAACTCGGAAGTTAAGCCCGCCATCGCCGATGATACTGCCAGGGAGCTGGTGGGAAAGTAGGCCGCCGCCAAGACTTATTTCCAAGACGAAAAACTCCGGTAACCGATGAGGGCCGGAGTTTTTCTATTTATGGCTCCCGGCCTATTTTTCCGCCAGCGATCGGTATGCGCAAAGACAGGGAGGCAAGCAGGGACCGCGTTCCTGCGCAGCCGAGGCCTGATCCCGCGCACAGTAAGGGGCAGGCTACTCCATTCGGTCAGGAAAGTAGGCCACCGCCAAGACTTATTTCCAGAACGAAAACTCCGGTAACCGATGAGGGCCGGAGTTTTTCTGTCTGGTGAGGCCTCAATCCTGCAATGGATTATAATCTGCCCATGATTGAAAGATTGAGATGCTTAGCCTGCCGCTTTCTGTATTTTAAACTCAAATACAAAGCCCCGGATCATCTAAATCCGGGGCTATACGTTTCTCGTGTAATGAACACATCTCCCGCACACATTTTACTTATTCTCTGTCGGTAGCCCATCCCGGTGCCATTTGTGCCATCCGCCAAGCAGAGCTTTTGCATTGGTGAAGCCCAGTTCCTGAAGCGCAAGCACCACACGGGTGCTCGTGTATTCATTGGGTCAGGCGCAGTAGACAATAACTTCCTTATCCTTGGGAATGGCCACGGACCACATGGCAACATCTCTCAAACTGCCCCGAATGGCTCCCTTGATCTTCAACGTTGAGCCGCTCCAATCTGCCCCGCTGCGGGCGTCAACAATCACGGCTGTTTCAAGCTTGGTGAGAGCCTCGTCGGTAGATATTCTGGGAACATCTGCAGCCTGAACACTCAGCACAGTAAATGAGAGAATGAAGATCAGGGTTGCCCAAAGAATGCCTGGAATTTTGCCTTGCATGGTGCACCTCCCAATAAGGGGCCGTTAAAAACGGAGATGCCTGCAAATGTAGCATAGAATCCGTATGTGGCAAACAGCCTTTGCTATTTCGCTACGTGATAATAAGAAGCCTCAGGCGTTGCGATCATGCATCAGCTTGCTTGTTTTCAGCCTGAGGAGCAGCACCCTTCGGCGGTTCAGTCTGAGTGGGGGACTTGGCATAACCGAAAGCGAAAACAAATCCTGCAAAGGCTATGGCGCCAGTAGTGTAGGCAAGTAGTTCCAGATCGTCGCTGCGGGAGAAGGTCATCCATGATGCAAAGAGATAGACAAGCATGCCGAGGATGGCCAGAGGAGGTGTTTGCCCCTTCAGCAACAAGGAAAGGTTGATCAGCAGGTAACCGGCAAACCAGCAGAGCAACGCGGCGTTGATGAGGTTCTCAAGGCGGGGTTCTCCCGCCCAGCCAAAGGCAAGCAGGGCCGCAATGGAGAGGCAGAGCAAAACATGCAACTGTCTGCGAAGGACATCATTGTCCGGTTTTCTCAAGACGAATTGCAACTGCCTTGTAGTGGCTATAAGCAGCGACAGGATTGCTGAAAAGGTACCGAACACGACCGCAATTCCCATTATCTGCCGCCCCTTGTCGCCAAGGGCAATGCCAGCCATGAGAATGTGCGGAACCGTTGAACTGGACAGATCCAGCGGATCGGCAGAGCTAAGGCTGCCCCACTGGTAGACGACAAATACGCAGACAGCAATCATGAGTGCCATAAGGGCCCGTTGTGCTCCCTTACCAGCATCCGGTCGGGAGGCAAGGTCAAAGCCGAGCAGGGCCAGCAGGGCCAGATAAGCTCCCTTAAGCGGGTCGCCGCCTGTCGGAAAGAAGGGAGGTGTCCTCTGGGGGAACATGGTCGGGAACAGGCCTTCCATGCCGTGCGGTTGGGTAGCCATGGCACCGATGTAACCTACGGCTGCCAGCGCGATGAGCGTGGCAATGTATAGAATCACACCGCGAGGGGTAAGGGCCATAAGTGAGCCCGCAGCTATGAGCGCAAGCAGGGTGAAGGAGAAGGCAAGGTTGGGATACCAGCTCGCAAAGAGCTCATTGAAGCTGTAACCGGCTTCGGAAAGCCAGAGGGTTCCCAATGTAACTAGGGCGAGGATACGTGCTGCATTGATTACTCCAAGCCCGTACGCTCTGAATAACTTGTGGGCCTTGTTGCCGTCCTGCACCGCTCCCATGCCGTTGACGGTGGTAAGTGCACAGAGCATAGCCACAAGGAGAAAAAGACTGAACAGCATGCCGGTCAATCCGGAGCCGTTGCCAACCGCAACTAGCGCCCCCGGGGACAGCATGAAAGCAAGCGGCAGAAACAGGTCAAGCATCAGGGAACCTCCAGTAAATCCTTCGTAATCATAACAGGGGACTGGGGAAATGAAAACAAGGTTTGGCTATGGCTTAACCGCAAATAGATTATAATCACGCATGAGTTTGCTATTGCCCGCTACCGGCCTGTCAGCTTTTGGTGTGCTCCTTTCGTTCTGAGTCTGCGCATCAGGTTACAGTCTGCACTCTCCGGCATCATTGTCTTTATAGTTTTGTGGTCCGAGAATGATATCCTTGCCGGTTTTACGGGCAATGGCTCTCAGCATGCCGTTAAAGATGATCAGGTGGATGGGATACATCGCATACCAATAGAGTATCCCGGCGAGACCTCGCGGCAGGAAGCGGGCGATCATGATCAGTCTCGTCCCTGTGGGCATTGTCATATTGTCCGGCGTTTGCTGAAGGGGGTTGCCGTGAATATCTTCAAGTCTGAACTCCAGTAATGCCTCGCCGGGCAGGCGCATCTCCGCCTGCAGAAGAAGGCGTTTGCCGGGACGGATGTCCAGCACCCGCCAGAAATCAAGCGCATCGCCCACCAGCAATTCTTCGGGATTTCTTCTGCCTCGCCGCAGTCCCGGCCCTCCGATCAGCTTGTCCAAGAATCCGCGTAAGCGCCACAGCAAATCGCTCTGATACCAGCCGGTTTCTCCTCCGATGCGTTGAATGGGGAGCCATACCTCATCCCTTGTGGCGTGCAGGCTGATCTCATGGGCGCTGTAGAGAATGGTGCCGCCAGCAAATGGCGCGTCTCCGCAGGTAATCCATTCGGGTATCGGGGGCGTGCCGGAATCATTCCAACAGGTTGGCACCGTGTGCTGGCGTATACGATCCAAGGCCAGTCGAACGGCCTCGCGCATGCTAAGCAGCTTTTGTGGAACAAGTACCTGTATGGTGTTTTCCGAACAGACCGCCCTGTTGCGCAGCCCCTCGACCAGCGGGCGGGCCAGCGACGTGGGTACAGGGGTGACCAGATTCAGCCAAAGGGAACTGAGTGCGGGCGTGAGGGCGGGGACAGGGATGATGGCACGTTTGGGCAGCCCTGCTTCGTCTGCATACAAGTCAAAAAGCTCTTTGTAGGTCAGAATGTCTGGCCCGCCGATGTCGTAGGTGCGCCCGGTTGTTTCGGACACTTCCAATACCCCGGCCAGATATTCGAGCACGTTGGAAATGGCGATGGGCTGGCACTGCATGTGAACCCACTTGGGAGTAATCATGACTGGCAGCCTGTCTACAAGATAGCGCACCAATTCGAATGAGGCACTGCCGGAGCCAATGATCTGTGCCGCCCGCAGAACAGTTACCGGGACATCGGAGAGGGCCAGGATTTCGGCCACCTCAGCCCGGGACTTGAGATGCGGGCTCAAGTTGCGGTCATCGGGTACCAGGCCGGACAGATATACGATGCGTCTGGCAGAGCTGTGCTTAATGGCGCGGACCATATTGTAGGCGGCCTTGCGGTCGGCATCCTTGAAATCGTGATGTCTTGAGGTCATGGAGTGCACAAGGTAATACACGACATCACAGCCATGCAGGGCCTTGCGCAGGCTGTTTTCGTCGTGCAGGTCGCCTTCGACGATTTCCAGATGGGGGTGGGCCGCCCACGGACGGGAGGCAAGCTTGCGGGCAGAGCGCACCAGGGCACGTATATGATAGCCGCGTTCAAGCAGTAGTGGGACAAGCCTGCCGCCGACATAGCCGGTGGCACCGGTAACAAGAATGGATGGGGGTGAATCTGGCTGCATATTCTGTCCCGCCTGTTGAGTTGTTTCAGCGTGAAGACCGTCTGCATTTTTCAGTATAGCCGGAAGTGTGTCGAAACGGAATGCCTTACCGTCTTGCAGCTGTTCCGACTTAGCGCTAAATACAGGCATTATCCCGGAGTGGAGGTCCGTTCATGGTTTCGCCGCAAATGATCGAGCTTATCGGCTCCGTGGCTGCCTGTCTTACCACCTTTGCCTTTCTGCCGCAGGTGGTGAAGGTGTGGCGTACCAAGTCCGTACGCGACATCTCCCTTGTCACCTATGCATCGCTTACGCTTGGTGTATTCTTGTGGCTCCTCTATGGGGTAGGCATCAAATCTATTCCCGTTATCGTTGCTAACGGTATAACCTTTGTGCTGGCCGCATCCATTCTGGTCATGAAGGTGCGCTACTCAAGGTAATTATTGTATCTGGCAGCGGGGGCACCTCTCTTTCTGCATCGGGTTTTTTCGCTTTGCTTTTCCTGCGTGACACGGTACGGGGAAAGGCGGTAGCGACACCTTCCGCATGCAGTTGTACTGCACGTTGCTGCCGTTCTCCTTATGGCGGTTTGGCAAACCCGTCTGAGGCGACATAAGATGCTCCAGCACTCCGGGCTGGAACTCATTTTGGGCAGGGTTTTCCCTGCCCTCTGTGTTGGAATGGTGCAGCGGGAATTCTCTGGTCTTCCCCGGCTGCTGCTGGTAGGCTGTCAGCTACCCTGTCTGACAGAGGGTGCACAACCTTCGGCCCCGAAAAGGGAGCAGAATGACATTGGCGCACCATTCCGAAACGGAGTTTATCGTTTTCTTCGCTGGCGCGGAGAGTTGTTTACCTTCTATCCCCCAATCTGATTTTCTAATGCGTTCCCAAAGCCCGTGCGGCTACAGGACGCTCCATGGTTGAATCGTATCAAACCGGATTCAGCCCTTCAGTTGAGAAAGCCTCCGATACGTTAGAAACAAACAGTGAGCCCTGCGTAGGATGCGGCTGGTGTTGTCTGGATTATCCATGCGACCAGTCCATCCATCATCATGGCTACACCGATCGTTGTCCTGAGTTGTTCTGGTCTGCGGAACGGGCCCGTTATCTTTGTGCCATGGCTATGGACAAGGATGATGGGGCGTATATCCGTAAAGTGCAGCGTATGGGAGAAGGGTGCTGTGCCCCCTCCAATCGCTGGCGGAATGCAGTGAGGCAACGAGATTGATCCTGCCGGTATACCGGCAGCGTGCCCTGTTGTCGGATCGGGAAAGCAAAGCGCCCAAACGGGCGCTTTGCTATTGATATGGCAGTGTCGCCTGAGCAGTGCTTGGGTGTGGCGTCAGAAAAATGAGTTCCTGCATCTCCTTTTCACATACAGACTGTTGACCTTTTGTATACAATCTGTATTTCATAAGGAAATCAAGGAAGGAGAGGAGCCATGCCGCGTAGGGTAAAATCTGTTCGTGTGCCGGAAGAACTGAGCTCGCTCGATCTTTCCGGGGTCATTGCGGAGTGCGAAAAGTATCTGCGTGATCTGGAATCCGCCACTTTGCTCAAGCAGCATGGTGACAAGGAAGCTGCCGAAGCGCTTATCCGTGCCCGACAGCAGGATTTGGGCCGCAAGATCGGCATGAAGGTGTGGGAAGCACGCAAGGCGTTTGGCGCGGCCAAGCTTTCCAGACTGGAAGAGGAAGAGTAGAGGTTGGGTTCACAGGATTTTTTGGGCAAGACAAAGGCCGGGAGCGTTTGCTTCCGGCCTTTGTTTTTGAGCAGTATACAGAGCTTTTCCGTCGCTATCGTTTCGCCAGACGCTGCACGATTCCCATAAGATTGTAGGTCAGTTGAGCAGCGGCAAAGTCGGAGGCGTGATCGCCTTCCTTGGGGGCGAGTTCCACTACGTCCATGCCGATGACCATTCGGCCTGCCATGGCCTTTTCCAGCAATTTTATGGCCTGCCACCAGAGCACGCCGCCGGGCACAGGGGTGCCGGTGGCGCTGATGACCGACGGATCAAGGCCATCCACGTCGAAGGTGACGTAAATTGTTTGCGGAAAGTCGGCAGGCAGCAGGTTTTCAGGCATGCCGTTCATGGCAAGGTCGCGGGCGTCCAGATAGGAAAGGTTCTTTTCCTTGCGCAGGGCCACCTCTTCCTTGCAGAGGGCTCGCACACCGATGCCGAACACGGGCAGGCCGAGATCCAGCGCACGGTGCATGACACAGGCGTGGCTGTAGGGGCTGCCATCGTAGCTGTCGCGCAGGTCGGCATGAGCGTCAAACTGCACCACGCCGAATGTTCCGTATTTTTTTTGCAGGGCGCGCAGGGCACCCAGCGTGACGGTATGCTCGCCGCCCAGCATGACGGGAATGCCGTGTTCGGCCGCCTTGGTCACGGCATCTTCAATGCGCTCCAGCACCGTTTCCGCATTGCCGGAACAATCCATGGCCGGATGCGTATGAATGCCCAGCTCGGAAGCGTCTGAAAGACCGTCCCACACCTCCAGCTGGTCGGAGGCTTCCAGGATGGCGGCAGGGCCGTTCACCGTACCCCCTCCATAGGAAACGGTGGCCTCAAAGGGGGCCGGTACAACCTGAAACAGACACTGTTCAGGCGTGGACTCTTCAAGTTCGGAAGCAAGAAAACGGTTCATGATAATCTCCGTTGAGTTCATTCGTATGATTCGGCGCAGATTGCATTCTGACATAGTGGCATCTTGCTGGTCCCGGATGCATCACCGCTTGTGGCATATATGCTGCAGGATGTGGCATGAGCGTCATGGCTCAGTCATTTCCAGGCAGGAGATTCCCTATGGCAGCAAACGGACACAACATAATCAGGCAGCGCGGCAGTGTATCCCGTAACGACCGAGAACGGCGGAACGGGCACTCAGCCCGCGTGTTCTGGCTGACGGGGCTCTCCGGTTCCGGCAAGTCCACCATTGCACATGCCGTGGAAAAAGCCTTGTTTGATGCGGGCATGCAGGCCGTGGTGTTCGACGGTGACAACGTACGTCACGGGCTGTGCTGCAATATCGGTTTTTCGCCCGAAGACCGGCAGGAGAACATTCGCCGCATCAGCGAAGTGTGCAAACTTTTTGCGGAGAGCGGCATAATTTGCCTGTGCGCCTTCATTGCGCCGAGAGAAGCCGACCGCGAGATCATCCGTTCCATTCTGGGGGAGGATCTGCGTGAAATCTATGTCTCCTGCCCGTTGTCCGTATGCGAGGCTCGTGACGTGAAGGGCTACTATGCCCGCGCCCGCGCCGGACTCATCAAGAATTATACCGGTATCAACGCTCCGTATGATGTGCCGGTCACCCCTCATCTCGTTGTGGATACCGATGCGGAAACCCGGGACGAATCCGTGGCCAAGGTTTTCGACTTTGTCATGCGAAATATCGGTCGCTCCGACGAGCCTATGCCTGACATGGCGGAAGGGCAATCTCTGCAGACCACCCTTCCTGCCTCTTCGTTCTAGGAAAGTCGTACCTTGAAATCCTGATAGCCGAACTGGCGCACCACCTCCACTTCGTCCCTTTCGGAATGGTAGCGGGCAATGGCAGGCAGTTGCAGGCCGTTGAAGGTGTTGGTCTTCACCATGGAATAAATGGCCATGTCCGTGAATACCACTTTGTCGCCGGTCTTCAGCGGCGCATCAAACGAATACTCACCGATTACGTCGCCCGCCAGACAGGACTTGCCCGCAAAACGGTAGCTGTGGGCCTTTTCGTCGCGCTTGCCGGAACCGATGATGAAGGGACGGTAGGGCATTTCCAGCACGTCTGGCATGTGGCAGGCGGCTGAGGCGTCCAGAATGGCGATGGGCATATCAGCCTCGATGATGTCCAGCACCGTGCCGACGAGATAGCCCGCCTGCAGGGCCACGGCTTCACCGGGTTCCAGATACACCTGCACGTCATAGCGCTGCTGGGCGCGTTCGATACAGCGGCAGAGGCGGTCGATGTCATAATCTTCACGGGTTATGTGATGCCCGCCGCCGAAGTTCAGCCACTTCATGCCATGCAGGAATTCGCCGAACTGTTCCTCCACGGCTGCCAACGTTCTGTCCAGCGCATCGGAATTCTGCTCACACAGGGTGTGAAAATGCAGGCCGGAAACGCCTTCAAGCTGGTCCGGCTTGAAATGCTGGCGGCGAATGCCCAGACGCGATCCGGGGGAACACGGGTCGTAGATCGGCACCGCGCCCTCGCTGTGCTGCGGGTTCACGCGCAGGCCGATTTCAATATGCCGCGGGTTCGCCTGCACCATGGGGCGGAAGCGTTCCAGTTGCGCAAAGGAGTTGAATACGATGTGGTCGCACAACTCCACCATTTCGCGCATGTCATCCTCGGAATACGCGGCGGCAAAGCCGTGCACCTCGCCGCCGAATTCCTCGCGGCCAAGGCGTGCCTCGTGCGGGGAACTGGCGCAGGTGCCGTGCAGCACATTGTTCAACACACGAAACGTGCTGAAGGTTGCAAAGCCCTTCAGGGCCAGCAGAATCTTCGCACCCGTGCGACGCTGCACCGTGTCCAGAATGCGCACGTTCCGTTCCAGCAGAGCCTCGTCCACAATAAAGCAGGGCGAGGGCAATTGAGCAAGGTTGGGGAGTTTCATGTTTTTTATGTGAGTAAGAGTTGTTTGTGGATGGATAGGCTTCGCCTGCCTCCGGCGGACAGGGCGCTGCCCTGTACCCGGCAGGGGGATAATCCCCCTGCACCCGTGTAAGCGATGTAGCTGCTTACGCGAGGCGAGCTTTCCGTCTTAATGGGGTTATAAAAGGGGAGATGATATACTTTTTGGGGTGCCCCAGGCCATACCTTCCTGACGCGGAGGTCTGGTTTGTACGTGTCAGGGTTTCCAAAGGGGGTTACCCCCTTTGGCCGCAGGAGGCGCTCTTCAACAACGCCGCAGGCGAAAAACACCCACCCAAAATTCCCCGAAAAATTGCCTTACCAAAAACGGGGGCCGGAGACCGGCCCCCGTGCGGGATTACTTCTTGTCGAGATCGACAACCAGCCACGGCAGGCCATGGATATTGAGCTTCTCCATGAACGGGTCGGGGTCGAGCTGTTCCATGTTGAACACGCCTGCGCCCTTCCATGCGCCGGTGACCATCATCATGGCACCGATCATGGCAGGCACACCGGTGGTGTAGGAGATGGCCTGCGATTCCACTTCGTCGTAGCAGGCTTCGTGGTCGCAGATGTTGTAGATGAAGTAGTTCTTCACTTCACCGTTCTTCACGCCCTTCATCTTGCAGCCGATGCAGGTGCGGCCCTTGGTGCGACCGCCGAGGGAGGCGGGTTCGGGCAGTACGCTCTTGAGGAACTGCAGGGGCACGATCTGCTGACCGTTGTGCTCCACAGGCTCGATGCCGGTCATGCCGATATTTTCAAGCACACGCAGGTGGTTGAGGTAGTTGTCGGAGAAGGTCATCCAGAAGCGGGCGCGCTTGAGTCCCTTGATGTTCATGACGAGGGATTCGAGCTCTTCATGGTACATGAGGAAGCACTTCTTGGGGCCGATGCCTTCGGGGAAGTTGTACATCATGGACCAGCTGAGGGGGTCGGTTTCCACCCACTCGCCGCGTTCCCAGTAGCGGCCGCGCGCGGTCACTTCACGGATGTTGATTTCCGGGTTGAAGTTGGTGGCGAAGGGGTGGCCGTGGTCGCCTGCGTTGCAGTCGATGATGTCCAGTTCGTGCATCTCGTCAAAGAGGTGCTTCATGGCATAGGCGCAGTACACGTTGGTTACGCCGGGGTCGAAGCCGGAGCCGAGCAGGGCCATGAGGCCTGCGTCCTTGAAACGGTCCTGATAGGCCCACTGCCACTTGTATTCGAACTTGGCTTCATCGAGCGGTTCGTAGTTGGCGGTGTCGAGGTAGGGCACGCCGGTTTCGAGGCAGGCGTCCATGATGGTCAGGTCCTGATAGGGCAGGGCCAGGTTGACCACGATGTCGGGCTTGTGAGCGTTGATGAGCTGCACCAGTTCGGGCACGTTGTCCGCGTCCACCTGGGCGGTGGTGATGGTGCGCCCGGTCTTGCGCTTCACGGAAGCGGCGATGGCGTCGCACTTGGACAGGGTGCGGGATGCGAGCACGATGTCAGTGAAGACTTCGGATACCTGTGCACATTTGTGGACGCAAACGCCGCCCACGCCACCGGCGCCGATGATCAGTACTTTTGCCATTGGCTGTCTCCTTCGGGACCTGTTCGTCCCTGACGCTTAAACTATAAGATATTGTAGCAGGTCGTGACGGAAAACGCACGGGCAAGCACATAGAGTACGGCCTGACGTCACATGTCAGGGCGCAGTCTTGGGTGTTGCCGGCCGGTGCTTTTGTGTCGCGGCCTGTTAGCTTTCGAAATAGGTGTATCCGCGCAGGCCCAATTCGAAGGCCTGGAGAATACTGAACCGCTCTGCCGGAGTAATACGTCCGCTGCGCACGGCCTGCTCCGCGAGGGAACGCAGGTCTTCCATGATGCGGCGGGGTTCGTATTCAACGTATTCCAGCAGTTCCGCTACCGTATCGCCCTGAATTTCGCGGACGAACTCGTAGGAACCGTCGGGGTAGACGCGCACGCTGACGACGTTGGTATCGCCGAACAGGTTGTGCAGGTCGCCCAGCGTTTCCTGATATGCACCCACGAGGAACGCGCCGAGATAGTAGTCGTCGCCGTTGTTCATGGGATGCAGGTCGAGCACTCGCTTTTTGCCCTGCGGGTCGATGAACTGATCTATCTTGCCGTCGGAGTCACAGGTAATGTCACTGATGATGGCCTGCCGCGAGGGCAGTTCATTCAGCCTGTGCACGGGCATGATGGGGAACAGCTGATCGATGGCCCAGGCATCCGGCAGGGACTGGAAGACGCTGAAGTTGGCGTAGTAGATGTCCGCAAGGGCGACATCAATTTCTTCCATATCCTTGGGGATATGCTTGAGCTGGTCCTTGAGAGCGGCAACGCCCTTGATGATGCCCCAGAAGAGGTTGTCACCGAGGGTGCGCTCGCGCAGGGTGACGCGTCCGTCAAGGAACATGCGTCGTGTTTCGTCGCGGTAGTACAGGGCGTCGTTGTAACATTCCTGTACGTTGCGCAGCGAAAGGCTCTTGTGTGCTTCAAACAGGTTCTTGATGGGTTCCGGCAGGTCGGCGGGCATCGTTTCGGGGATGCGGCCGTCTTCCACGGTGGACACGTCAAGGATGTTGAAGAGCAGTGCGGAGTAGTAGGCCACGGTGGCGCGGCCGGATTCCGTGATGATGTGGGGGTGGGGCATGCCGCGCGCATCAAGCGTGGTCATGACCGCTTCCACGATGTCGGTGCAGTATTCGTCCAGCGTATAGTTGCGGCTGGAGACGTAGTTGGTGTGGGAACCATCGTAGTCAACGGCGAGACCGCCGCCGAGGTCGATGTATCCCATGGCGGCACCTTCGGCCACCAGTTCGGCGTACACGCGCGAGGCTTCCTGCACGGCTGTGCGGATGTCGCGGATGTTCGGAATCTGGGACCCGAGGTGGTAGTGCAGAAGCTTCAGGCAATGCAGCTTGTCCATGCCGCGCAGGGTATCCACCACATCCATGATCTGGGACAGGGAAAGGCCGAACGACGAACGTTCGCCGCCGGATTCCGCCCAGTGTCCGCTGCCCTTGGCAGCCAGCTTCACGCGGACGCCGATCTGCGGGTCTACGCCGAGCTGCTCGGCACGGCTGAGGATGCTGGAAAGCTCCCACGGCATTTCGAGTACGAAGATGCAGTTGAAGCCCATGCGCATGGCATGCAGGCCAAGGTCTATGAATTCCTCATCCTTGTAGCCGTTGCAGACAAGGCAGGCTTCGTAGTCGCGCATCTGCGAGATAGCCGCGATAAGCTCGGCCTTGCTGCCCACCTCGAGACCGTGGTGATAGCGGGAGCCGAAGTTCGCGATTTCTTCGAGAACCTGTTGCTGCTGGTTTACTTTGATGGGGAAGATTCCGCGGTATTCGCCTTTGAAGCCGAGGGTGGCTATGGCTTTGCGGAAGGACTCGTGCAGGGTGGAAATCTGCGAGTCGAGAATGTTCTCAATGCGGAGAAGAACGGGCAAATCAAGACCGCGTTCTTTCAGACCCCGGATGAGTTCCGGGATGCTGACGGCTACATTGCTGCCGCTCCCGAAAGGATGTACGGCGACATCCCCGTCCGAGGTAACGTCGAAGTATCCGGCACCCCAGTTACGGATGCCGTACAGTTCAGCGGAGTCTTCAATACTCCACTGCGTGAGGGCTTTTTGCTTTGCCAACTGTCGGACCTCATACAAACCCCAATTAAAGTGACTGCCGAAGAACGCCTCGTTTCAGGCGTTCCGCCTTTGCCGTGCCATGGCTGCCGTTGTGGAGGAAAGTGCCACTCCAGCATGTCATGGGGGCCCCATTTAGAAGCAGGGGGGGGCTGCTGTCAATACCCTGTGTCCCCTTTGCCTGCGACATTTTGTCTGCGGCGAAAGAGATTCTTTTTTGTCAGGGTGTTAGCGGTGTGAAAAAAGAGCGGCCGTGTCGCAAGGTGTCGCCCCTCCACCGCTGTTTGGAAGAGCATACCATATTTTTCCTTGCTGCAACAGGGCAAGGGGGCCGCTGCGGGGCATGATAATATGAGGGAATAAGGCGCGCTGCGCAGAGCGGTGAGAAATATACTTGTAAGACTGGGGCCTTGAAGGGGATAGTGTCTGGGCAGAAGTTACGGTTGCAGATTTGAGAGCGAGTGCTTGCCTGCATGTTGCAAATTGTGTCGGGATACTATAGCTGGTTGAGCGAACAGTGCAAGAGGGGGCCGTCTCACTGGCGGCTCATATATTACGACGCATTTCCAAGGAGAAAGGAAACATGGACAACAAGCTTGCTAACCCCGCCCCGCTGGGCCTGATGGGTTTCGGTATGACCACGGTGTTGCTGAACATCCACAACGCCGGCTTTTTCCCCATCAGCGCCATGATTCTCGCTATGGGCTTTTTCTACGGCGGCATCGCACAGATCATCGCCGGCATCATGGAATTCAAGAAGGGTAACACCTTCGGCCTGACCGCATTCACTTCCTACGGTCTGTTCTGGATGACCCTTGTGGCTCTTATCGTCATGCCCAAGCTGGGTTGGACTGAAGCTACTCCCCATGCCTACATGGGCTGGTACCTTGCCATGTGGGGCGTGTTCACTTTCTTCATGTTCCTGGGAACTCTGAAGAGCAACACCACCATCAAGTTCATTTTCCTCTCTCTGACCGTTCTCTTCTTCCTGCTTGCTGCCCGTGACTTCACCGGCAGCGAGTTCATCGGCACCATCGCCGGTTACGAAGGCATCGTATGTGGCGCTTCCGCCATCTACCTTGCCATGGCCGAAGTGCTGAACGAAGTGCACGGCCGCACCATCCTGCCCATCGGCTAGCCAAGTTGCCGGCTTCACAGCCGGCATGTTAAGAATAAGGAAAGGCCGGAGTCGCAAGACTCCGGCCTTTTCGATTTTCAGGATATGGGCGCGCGGTTATTCGGGCTTTTCGGCCACGCCGTTACGCACGATTTCCAGCAGGGTGCGTACGGCAAAGCCGGTGCTGCCGGGAACGCTGAGGGGAGACTTCTTGGCCTTGTAGGCAGGGCCGGCAATATCCAGATGGGCCCAGCGTACGTCTTCATTGATGAACTGCTTCAGGAACAGGGCCGCGTTGACGGCGCCGCCTTCGCGTCCGCCCACGTTCATCATGTCGGCCACTTCGGACTTCAGGGGCTCGAAATAGAGATCCCACAGCGGCATGGGCCAGAAACGGTCGCCCACACGTCCGCCGAGGTCCTGCACCTGCTTGGAAAGAGCTTCGTCCGTGGCGAACACGGCGGCCACTTCCGTGCCCAGCGCGACCACGCAGGCTCCGGTGAGGGTGGCGAGATCGAAGATGGCGGCGGGGGTGTATTCCTTCTGTACCCAGGTCAGGGCGTCGCAGAGGATGAGGCGGCCTTCCGCGTCGGTGTTGATGATTTCCACGGTCTTGCCGGAGAGGGTCTTGACCACGTCGCCGGGGCGGGTGGCGCGGCCGTCAGGCATGTTTTCGGTGCAGGGGGCAACGCCTACCACGCGGCGCTGGATGTCGGAATTGCCGAGCGCTTCGAACAGGCCGATCACGGCTGCCGCACCGGCCATGTCGCTTTTCATCTCGTGCATGCTGGCGCTGGGCTTGAGGGAAATGCCGCCGGTATCGAAGGTGACGCCTTTGCCCACGAAGACGATGGGATCATCGTTCTCCGTGCCTTTGGGCGTGTATTCCATGATGAGCAGTTTGGCCTGCTCCTCGGCTCCCTTGAATACGGATTCGAATGCACCCATGCCCATTTCGGCCAGTTCAGGGCCGTTGATGGAGCGGACCTTGAAGCCGTACTTGCGGCCCATGGCTTCCGCCTTTTCCACCAGATACGCGGGCGTGACGATGTTGGCGGGGCCGTTCACCAGATTGCGGGTGGCCATCACGCCTATGGCGGCGGCTTCGCCGCGGCGGGCTGCCGCGTGCAGGTCGTCGGGGAAATTCTCTTCATTGGAGAGCAGGGCCATCCAGCGGGGATTGTGGGCCGGTTCGTCCTGGGTGGTCTTGAGCTCGTCGTAGGTGTAGAGCGAGAGCAGCGCAGCGGCTACGGACTCTTCCACCAGCACGGCGTCGGATTCATCAATCATCTTTAAGACTTCAAGGTCCAGCGCGCAGGTGTCCACCTTCAGTTCGCGGCACTTCTGCATGGCGGTTGCCATGGCGCCGCGAAGGGTGTCGAGGTTGAACTTGGTGCGTTCGCCGAGGCCCACGGCAATGCAGCGGGGCAGGGGAATTTCCGGATGCCCGTACATGACTACGGTCTGGTTCTTTTCGCCGCGGAAGTCGTGGCGGGCCGGGGTGATGGTTATCCACGGAGCGGCGTCGGCCAGAGCGGGAATCTGCTCCATGAGGTTTTCGTCCTTGAAGCCGAACACGATGGCCGTGTTGGCGCGCCAGTCGGCTGCCGGCGCCTGCTGAAAGCGGATATCCATGATTGCCTCCAAAATATGGTTTCCGGCCGCTGCCGGACAGATGTCTGAAAGGGCGGGAACAGACCCGCGCGGCTCCCGTGGCGCAGATGGTTATGCCGTTCCGCGTCGCGAGTCACTATAGGCATTGCATGGTGCTGCGTCCAGTGTGTTTGTCTGACAGCCGGTTAGCGTTGGCATGGCGCACAGGGGCGGGGGAATGCGGCCCTCCTCTTGCCACCAACCCGCCACAGGCGTATGTGGGTGAGATGAGAAGGAGATATTTGTCCCCGTTCGTCCTGCCGGTTGCCGCCTTTGCCGTCGCCATTCTTGCCGGGGCCGTACTGCTGCGCGAAACCTCTGTGCTGCCCGGGGGGCTGCCATGGGTGGACGCCCTGTTTACGGCCACGTCTGCGGTGTGCGTGACCGGCCTTGCCACTGTGGATACCGCCTCCGCCTTCAGCCGCGAGGGGCACTGGGTTCTGCTGGGGCTTATCCAGTTGGGCGGACTGGGCATCATGACCTATTCCAGCCTCGTGTTCTATCTGTGGCGGCGCAGGGTTTCCCTGACCGACCGTCTTGCCGTGGGGCAGGCTCTGCTGCACGATCCATCGTTTCATCTGGGCAATTTTCTCGTGCGCATGGTGCGCATGGTGCTCTTTCTTGAGCTGTTCGGCGCGCTGTGGATTTATGCGCTGGAGCCGGATGTGATGGGCGTGTTCGGTGCGTTGTTTCATGCGGTTTCCGCCTTCTGCAACGCGGGCTTTTCCCTGTTTCCCGACAGCCTTGTACGTTGGCAGCATTCGTGGGGCATGAATGCCGTCATCATGCTGCTCATCACGTTGGGTGGTGTCGGGTTTGCCGTCATTGACGAATGCCTCATGCTGCTGCGCGGCACAGACCTTGGCGCGCGCGGGCTCAGCTATCCGGCAAAGCTGGTGCTTTCCACCTCCGCCATTCTGACCTTTGGCGGGGCATTGTTTATTTTTCTTTCCGAAATGGGCGGCGGCACTCAGAACGGCACCCTTGCTCAGACAGCCCTGACTTCCCTGTTTCAATCCGTCACCTGCAGAACCGCAGGGTTCAATACGCTGGATACCGGGCATATGACCAACGTGTCGCTCATGATCATGGTCTTTCTCATGTTCATAGGCGGCTCGCCGGGGTCTTGTGCGGGTGGCATCAAGACGACAGCCCTGCGCATCATATGGTCCTTCATGGGAGCACAGTTCCGCGGGCGTTCACAAGTTGTGGTGGCAGGGCGTGCCGTGAATCCCCAGAACATGAACAAGACTTTTGCTTTGCTGATCACGGCCACTGGCAGCGTGCTGTTTGCCACGCTTCTCCTTACCATGACAGAGGGGGGGGATATGCCGCATCCCATGGTGCGTGGCCAGCTCATGGATTATCTTTTCGAGGCGGTTTCCGCCTTTGCCACCGTGGGGCTGAGCACCGGCGTGACACCGAGCCTGTCGGTGACGGGCAAGCTGTGCCTGACCGTGCTGATGTTCGTGGGGCGTATCGGGCCCATCTGGCTGCTGACCACGCTGCAGCAGATGCAGTCTGATGTGCGCTACCGCTGGCCGGAAAGCGATATGCCGATCGGTTAGGAAAAGCCTGCAGATCGGAAGTTTGAACACATGATCCGTGCGGCAGGAGGCTCTTCTCCTGTTCCCGGCAGGCGGAGTGTGCTAAAAAAGAAAGCGCGTATTTCATTCAGGATGAGAGATATGAAGAAGAAACAGGAAATCGGCATTATCGGCCTTGGTAAATTCGGTCTTCCGCTGGCCAAGGCGCTGGTGGAAAAAGGGCATTCCGTTGTTGGCGTGGATGTGGGCGAAAGCCGCATCCGGCAGGCGCAGGGAGTGCTGGACCAGGTCTATGTTGCCGACGCCAAGGACAGCATGGTGCTGCATCAGCTGCGCTTTCAGGATCTGGATATGGTGGTGGTCAGCGTTGGCTCAAGCATGGAGGCTTCCATCCTCATCGTGTTCAACCTGCTGGAAATGGGCGTGAAGCGTCTGGCAGTGAAGGCCATCACACCCGAGCACAAGAAGATCCTTGCCCGTCTTGGTGTTGAAACCATCGTGCAGCCTGAGCAGGATGCGGCCCTGACGCTGGCGCACCGCATCTCCAACCCCGGTTTGCTGGATCTGCTGCAACTCGGGGGCGGCGTGGTGCTGCAGGAGCTGGAAGTGGACAAATGGGAAGGCAAGACCCTCATGGATCTGCACCTGACCGGCATGGGGATTATGGTTGTGGCTATCCGCAAGCCCGGTGAGGAGGAGTATTCCTTTGTTCCCCCTGCAGACCAACCCCTCCGGCGCGGCGAGACGCTGGCCGTTATCGGGCGCGAGAAGGATGTTCTTTCCCTCCAGCCCTGATGCATCCATGTATGTTTCCCTGTTCTTTGCGCGTGACGCATTGCACGTGCGGCATTAATTTGTCATTCTTCCCGTGAAGATAGGAATGATCCGCAGATTTGTGCGCTGTGGAGGTTTCGTCCCGGAGCCGCGGCCGCCTTCCGCAATGTCATGACAGGGAGCCCATGAATACCCTCATTTGCAATCTTACCCGTTTCGGCGACCTGCTGCAGACGCAGCCCGTCATTTCCGGCTTTGCACGGGCAGGACACCGTGTGGGCCTGGTCTGTCTGGATAATTTTGCCGGAGCCACGGCGCTGCTACGGGACGTGGATGACGTCTTTCCTTTTTCCGGCGGCGGCTTGCTGGCCTCACTGGACAAGGACTGGCGGGAGGCGATCGGCAGGCTCTGGCAGTGGGGTGACGCTCCGGCCGTAGCCTTTGCGCCGGATGCTGTGCTGAATCTTACGGCTACGACCAGTGTGCGGCTGCTGGCCTCGCATCTGGCCTCAAGAAAGCAGGCAGACGCCTCGGTGTCTGAGGGGGGTGACGCTCAAGGCTCTCAGGACGGTCGGCAGGGAGCACAACTGCTCGGTTTCGGCCTGGACAGCTTCGGATTCAGCGTAAACAGCGATCCGTGGAGCACCTTCCTGCAGGCATCCACGCGGCTGCGCGGCTGCAGTCCCTTCAATCTGGTGGATCTTTACCTCATGGCGGCAGGGCTGGGCGACGGCGAGCGCCGCTATGAACTGCGTACTCCGGAACCGGCCCATCAGGAAGAAGCAACAGGCCTGCTGCGCCATGCGGAGGAAGGGCTTGGGGCTCAGGCGGACGGCATCAAGGGGTATGTGGCCTTCCAGCTCGGTGCGAGCGAGGATAGACGCCGTTGGCCGCTGCAGCACTTTGCCGAACTCGGAGACAGGCTGTGGCGTGAAGAGGGGCTGCTGCCCGTGCTGCTCGGAACCGGAAGCGAAGCGCATCTGGCCGGGCGCTATGCGTCCATGGCAACCGGGCCCCACGTCAGCCTTGTGGGGAAAACCTCCCTGCCTGTGCTGGCGGCACTGCTTACCTCCATGCGGCTTCTGGTGACCAACGATACGGGAACAATGCATCTGGCCGCAGGACTCGGCGTGCCCGTGCTGGCGGTGTTCCTTGCCACGGCCCAGCCGTGGGACACGGGGCCGTATCTCGAAGGCAGTTGTACGCTGGAACCGGATATGGAGTGCCATCCCTGTCCCTTCGGCAAGCCCTGCCCCAATGATCTCGCGTGCCGCGGGCGCATTTCTGCGGAAACCGTGTGCTCCATCACGCGCCACTGGCTCAGGCATGGCGAGTGGCCTCAGGCGGCAGGTTGCGGCGCGCGCGTCTGGCAAAGCCGCCGGGATGCGGACGGGTTCATGGATCTTGCTTCGCTCTCCGGACACGAAGAGACGGACCGTACCCGCTGGATACGCCAGCAGCGGCATTTTTATCGTCAATTTCTTGACCGAGCTCCGGCTGCGCAGCTGGCTGCGGCGGGTGTCCGGCCTATTGGCCTCAATGTCTGGAGTGAACGGCTCTCTCCGTCGGTGCAGGCCACGGCAGTGGCCGAACTTGCTGCCTCCGCGCAGCTGCTGCATCTGCTGACTGAGCAGGGCAGGGTGCTCGCCGTGCGGGCCACGGAAACAACCAAGCAGCGTTTTCTGGGAACATGGCAGCGGTTGCAGACGTTGTGGGATAACAGTGGGTTACTCAACGTTCTCGGTTATCTGTGGATGTGCGAGTCGCAGGAGGCGGGCAACGATCTTGGCACGGTGTTGGTACTGGCCGAACAGTACAAGGCGTTGGTGACCGCATGGCGCGACAGCCTGCAGGAAGAGCGTTCGGCATAAGGAAGCTATCCGGCCGGTAGGCTTGTGTTGGGCCACGCGTCTGGCCGTCCGGCAAAGAAGCGAAGATTGTGTTGCTCTTTCAGGTAACTCACTGATAGTATTTTGATTATTGATGCTGTGTCGTGTTTCGGGCGGCATTTCGGTTCCGGTCCACGACGACAGGACGTGTGCGCGGCATGTGTTGCGCACTTTTTTTATTGCCAATGCCACTCTCGGCATTGGCATATTTCTTGAATTGCTTTGTGCGTACCGGAAAATTCTGGCCCATGCGGGCACGTATACAGGAGGGAAACCATGATTGTTATCGACGGACAACACTGTGAAATGCAGGTGGCCAGCTTTGCCAACCTGGAAGAAATTTTGGTGAAAGTGATGGAGAACGGCACTCTGGACAACCGTATCGTCACCGATGTTCTGGTGAACAACGAGCCGTTCTCCGAAATCTATCCCCATCAGGCCGAAGACATTGAAGCCAGCGAAATCTCTTCGGTGGAAATCAAGAGTGTGCCTGTGGGTGAAATGGCCATGAGCATCACCCGCGAACTGTACAAGGTTGTGCAGATCATGGGCGACGGCGCCAAGCACGTGGCGGAACTGTTCCGTCAGGCTGACGACACTGAAGCTCTGGAAATGTATCAGGACCTGCTGCAGGTCGTGCGTGATTTCCTGGGCATGATCGGCGTGCTGCGCAGCGAATTCACCCTGAAGGATCACCCAGCTTTCAGCGACGGTGTGGAAGAAATTTCCGATCTGTTTGGTGAAATGACCGAGGTCATGGAAAACGAAGACTGGATTCTGCTCGCAGACCTTCTGGAATACGAATTCCTTCCCGCCACCGAGCGTTGGAAGACCGTCATCCAGCTGCTGCGGGAAGACATCCGCAAGGTGAACAAGGGGTAGCATATGGCCGATAGCCTTACATTGCTTGATCAGGCACTGTTTCTCGGGGAACAGGAGCTTCAGGCTCTTGCCGTAGGAGATGTGGATACCGCAGACGAGAATGCGACTCGTCGGGGCAGTCTCATCGCCATGGCATGGGACAAGCGTGAAGGCGTGGCGCTCGATGCCCTGCAATGCAAACTGCTCAAGCTGCAGGCCTTGCAGGGACTGCTCACGGAAGAAGCACGAAAGCTCCATGCCTCGCTGAAGAATGAACTTCAGAAGACCAAGAAGCATTCCGTCCGCCTTCAGGGGTACCGACAGGGGGCTCGCATTGCGCCCTCTCACAGCCGGTTCGTGAGCAAACAGGGATAGTTTCTCCTCCGGATACGATCAGGCCGGGAGTGCATGCCGCACTTCCGGCCTTTTGCATTGTTCGCGCTGCAAGTGTCAAAAATGCGTTGGGGCGCCTGTATCAGAGTGTATTGCCGTACTATTTTGCAGCTTCTCCCTCTTTTCAGCTTTCGGTTTCCGTATATAATGATAGCGGCAGACTTGACTTTCCGGTATGTCATGTGAAACATGCCTGTTCCGAAATCGACCCGTTGCAGCGACGCGCCATTGTTCCTCACGCGATCATTCCGCCGGAACAGGGGCAACCTTGTACATGATCCTGCCCTCTGGAGCCGGCGGGCGCATGCCGCAGGGCGATGTGAACAATACATACCATAGCGTATACCTGATCAGGAGACCATATACGATGAGTGAAACAGAACACCGTTGCGGGTGGGTGGCCATGATGGGACCGCCTAACGCGGGCAAGTCCACCATGCTTAACGCATTTCTTGGGCAGAAGGTGGCCATTGTCACCCCCAAGCCGCAGACCACGCGCAACCAGATCAGCGGCATACTTTCCCGTCCGGATGCCCAGATCATTTTCATGGACACCCCCGGCATTCACCAGCTTCGCGGCAAGATGAACAAGATGCTGCTGCAGACCGCATGGCAGGCCATGAGCGGTGCAGACGTGGTCATGGTTGTGCTTGATTCCGACCTGTACATCCGCAAGCCGGAGTTTTTCGAAAACGATATCGAGCCGCTGAGCGAGGCGATTCTGAACGAGAGCCGCCCCGTGGTCGTGGCCGTGAACAAGGTGGACCTCTTCCGCGACAAGTCGAAGATGCTGCCTTTCCTCGAGCGCCTCAGCAAGCTGTGGCCCAATGCCGAGGTAGTTCCCGTATCCGCCAAGAATGCGGACGGTCTGACCAAGATTCTTGATTACATCAAGAGCAAGCTGCCCGTCAGCCCGCCCCTGTATCCGGCCGATCAGCTCTCCACCATGCCCATGCGCTTCATGGCGGCTGAAGTGGTACGCGAAAAGCTCTTCCTCGACCTGCGTCAGGAATTGCCGTACTATACCGCCGTGGAGATTGAAAAATGGGACGACACCGGTGATCGCATTTACGTGAACGCCATCATCTATGTTGCCCGCAAGACCCACAAGGCCATGGTCATCGGCAAGGGGGGCCAGACCCTGAAGAGTGTGGGCACCGCCGCCCGCAAAGAGCTTCAGGAAATGACCGGCAAGAAGGTACATCTCGAACTGTGGGTGAAAATCCGCGAAGGCTGGACCGAGGATATCGGCTTCCTGCGCATGCTGGGGATGTCTTCGTAGCACAGAACACACAGATGGCGGCTCCGGCCGCCATTTTCATTATGGCCGTCAAAACACCGTATGCAGCAGACTGCTGTGACGGGCTTCGGGTCGGTGGCAGCATCGGCCTGTAACAAGGCAGTGAGAATCTGGTCGGGTTTACAGATGATGAACGAGCAAGAATCGGGCGCGCTGGTTGCGCGCTATCATGAAGTGCGGGAACGGATAGAGGGTGCTGTGCGTAAGGCCGGAAGGGACGCTGGTTCCGTTTCGCTGGTGGCTGTTTCCAAGACGCATCCTGCCGAATCTGTTGAAGTTGTTGCCGGAGAAGGGCAGGTCGTCTTTGGCGAGAGCTATGTGCAGGAAGCCTTGGCCAAGCAGGAAGAGCTATCCCGTCTTCCCTTGGAATGGCATTTCATCGGCCATTTGCAGAGCAAGAAGGCCAGGGATGTGGTGGGGCGTTTTGCCCTCATTCACGGCGTTGACAATCTTAAGTTGGCACAGAATCTGCAAAATCGTATGGCAATGCTGCCGGTTACGACGACCGGTGCTGACGTAAGTGTTCAAGACATCCTTATTCAGGTGAATATCGGCAGGGAGCCGCAGAAAGGTGGCATCGCCATCGAGGACCTGCTCCCCTTTGCCGAGGATGTGGTCAAGCTGCCGCAGCTGCGTCTGCGCGGGCTGATGTGCATGCCGCCCTTCCATTGTGTGGGTGATCTGGCATCCCCGTTTTTCGCACACCTGCGGGAATTGAAGGAACAGGTCGAACGGCATGTCGGCATGACGTTGCCGCATCTTTCCATGGGCATGTCTCAGGACTTTGAGCAGGCCATTGCGGAAGGTGCCACGCTGGTTCGAGTGGGTACGGATATTTTCGGAGAACGTCCTGCCTGATCCGCATGAGCGGGGAGAAGAGAGACTGTCATGGATTTGGCAACCATACTGGGCATAGTCATATCTTTCGGGCTTGTGGTGTCCGCCATCATGGCGGGCAGCAGCCTGCTCATTTTCATCGACATCCCGTCATTCCTCATCGTGTTCGGCGGTACCATCGGCGCGTTGCTGGTGAACTATCCTATAGGCAAAGTGCTTGCCGTTGTCGGGGTCATCAAGAAGACGCTGTTCGCCAAGGCGGAAAGTCCCACCACCATTATTGAGCAGTTCATGGACTACGCCAACCGGGCCCGCCGTGAAGGCATTCTCTCGCTGGAACCCATCATCAAGGAAATTGACGACGCATACCTGCGCAAGGGGTTGCAGCTCACGGTTGACGGTCTTGAGCCGCAGGCCATTCAGGAGATCATGGAAACCGAGATCTCCAACATAGAAGGGCGTCATGAGAACGGCTATGAAATCGTCAGGGCGCTTGGCGAATATGCGCCTGCACTGGGCATGATCGGTACGGTTATCGGTCTTGTGCAGATGTTGCAGACAATGAACGATCCCAGTTCAATCGGCCCTGCCATGGCTGTGGCGTTGATCACCACGTTTTATGGCGCGGTGCTTGCCAACCTGATTTTCAACCCCATGGCGGGGAAGCTCAAATCTCGCAGCAAGGACGAAATCCTGATCAAGGAAATGCAGATGGAGGGCATTCTTGCCATTTCCAAGGGTGAGAACCCGCGCATTATTCAGGAGAAGCTGTCGAGCTTCCAGCCCCCCAAGGAACGGAAGGGCGGCGATTAGCCTGTGTTTTGCGGCAGAGGCTGACAGGCGTGTAGAGATTTCGCCGCGGGTCGGATGAAAGGCGGATACGGTAATGGCCAGACGGAAGAAAAAAAAGGGCGAGGGCGGCGGTGCCGCGTGGCTCATCACCTTTTCGGATATGATGACGCTCATGCTCACGTTCTTCGTTCTGCTGGTGAGTATGGCGGTTATTGACGAGCGTCGCAAGCTTACCGTTCTGCAGTCCATTTCCGGTCAGTTCGGCGAGGGGCTGGGGAGTTTCAACCCTGCCAGCGTCAAGAATCAGGCCCGCATCATTGAGCCCGGCGTTATGGATTTTGAAACGGATTCACTGGAGCCGCTCAAGGATATGCTCTGGGACGACCAGCGCGGCGATTTGAATTTTCAGGAGAATCAGTTCGTCCAGATCATTTCCATCAGTGACGAAGTGCTTTTTCAGCCCGGCTCGGCGCAGTTGAGTGCGGAAGGCATGCGGCTCATAGATCGCATGCTCCCGTGGTTCCTGCGCATTCAGCATCCGCTTCTGCTCGCGGGGCACACCGCAGGCATGCGTGAGGAAATGGGTGAGGACTACAAGGCCCCCACGGACAATGAGCGACAGCTTTCTCCTGCGTGGGAGATGTCCTTTCTGCGGGTGATGAGCCTGTATCGTTATCTCACCTCTCGGGGCCTGCCTCCGGCGCGGCTTTCGGTGGAAGGATTCGGCAGCTACAGACCGCGGTGGTCCGAGAACACGCCAGAAGGCAGAAAGCGCAACCGTCGTGTGGATATCGTGCTGGATAAGCGCAACAAGGAATGGATAGACAAGATCGAAGTGTTGCGTGAAAAGGCGCGTAAGAAGCAGGGTGAATTCAACTACAAGGACTTCCGTTTCCGTCTGGGGCTGCCCGGAGAAGAGAAGTCCGGAGCGGGTGAGTAGTCATGGCCCGCAAGAAGGATAAAGGCGGCGGCGGAGGCGGAACGCCCGCATGGCTGATCACGTTTTCCGATCTGGTGACGCTGCTGCTGACGTTTTTCGTACTGTTGCTCAGTATGGCATCCATGGATCGTGTCATGTTGGCGCGTATGAGCCCTTTTCAGAGCCGCACGGACTCCATCAGCCATCAGGGGGCGGGTAAGATTCCTGTCCGGATAAATGTGTTGATGAAGTTGCTTGAAGATCCGAGTTCGGCGCTTGAGAAGCCTGAGAGAATCAAGGATTTGTTGTTCCCGGACGAGGAGCTGCCGCCGGAAATTGACGTCAGCACACTGGACAGGAACCTGAGAATATTGGAAAAACCTGAAGGGCTGGCCATTGTGTTGACCAATGACCTGCTCTTTGCCCCCGGCAGCTATGATCTGAGCGCTTCGGCCCGAAAGCTGCTTGAGCAGGTGGTGCTGATGCTGCAATACTCGACGGCGGACTGCAATATCACGGGGCATACGGACTTGTATCCCTCCTCCGGAATGGACAATTATACCCTTTCCGGCAAGAGAGCCCTGTCCGTGCTGGATTTTTTCATCTCCATGGGACTTGACCCCACCCGCTTTTCCATCAGCGGGTACGGACCGGACAAGCCTGTGGCGGACAATATTACCGAAGGCGGACGCGCCCAGAACAGGCGTGTTGAGATATTGCTCAAGACCACCCAGTGGATGGGGCGCTACATGTAGCCCCGACCGTTTTTCCGGCACTGCCGTGGGATAATGTAAAGGAGAAAAGCCGTGGCTGATGAGGACAAGGAAAAAAAGAAAGGCGGAGCATTCAAGTGGATAATTCTGCTGTTGCTGTTGCTTATCCTGCTTGGCGGCGGCGGATTCATTGCGTGGAAGTACTTCCTCAGCAAGCCTGCTGCAGACGCTGAGCCCCAGCAGGTGCAGATGGATCAGGGCGCGCAGGGCGAAGTGAGCCCCAAGGACGCCCAGGTCGTCACGCTGCCCACTTTTCTCGTGAACCTTGCGGACCCGCTGGGCCGCAGGTACATTAAGCTGACGCTGGATGTCGAGGTAGTCAACCCCGATGTTGCCGCAGAATTGGAAGGCGCGCAGGCAAAGGTGCGCGACGCAGTCATTCTGCTGCTTTCCAGCAAGTCATATGCGGACCTTGCTCCCCTTGAGAACAAGATTCTGCTCAAGAATGAACTGGTGACGCGCCTGAATCAGATTCTTGGCGGCTCCAAAGTCGTGCGTGTGTATTTTACCGAACTGGTAATCCAGTAACCAGCCAGGCAACCTGAACCTTTCCCCAAGGAAGGTGAGATATGTCAGACGAAATTGATCAGGATCAGTTGGCAGCACAGTGGGCTGCGGCACTTGAGGCGCAGGAAGATGGCGATCCCGATCCGTTTGAAGCAGCGGCGGCAGCGGCAGCTGCTGGCGGTGGTGGCGGTGGCGGAGGCGGCGGAGGGTCCGACGACGAAAGACTGGCGGCGGAATGGGCAGCGGCACTGGCATCCGACGAGCAGGATCAGGTGAAGAAGGAGAAGGAACAGGCGTTCTTCGCTTCTGCGGCCCGCGAGGCCACCTTCAAGGATCTGACTGAGGAAGCCAAAAGCCCCAGACCCGATAGCGGCAAGCGCGAACTGGATTTCATTCTGGATATTCCGCTGGACGTTTCCGCAGAACTGGGACGTACCCGTCTGCTGATCAACGAACTTCTGCAGCTTGGTCAGGGTTCCGTTGTGGAACTCAACAAGCTGGCAGGTGAGCCCCTGGAAATCTTCGTGAACGGCAAGCTTGTTGCCCGTGGCGAGGCGGTTGTCATCAACGAAAAGTTCGGGGTGCGTCTTACCGACATCATCAGCCCCATTGAGCGGGTTAAGCAACTTGCGTAACGTCAGCCGCCAGACAGGTGCGGCCACGGCAGTCTGCCGTGCGCTGCTGTGCGCCCTGCTGTTCGTCATGCTGGCTGCCGGCTGGCACGCTGCATGGGCTGCTGATGGCAACGCCACCTTCCGCGCTGCCGTGGGACAGAACGGCTCCGCGGAAGGGGTGGCGGTGCGTCCGGAGTCCGGCGCTTCACCTGTCGCGAAGGAGTCAGCGAACGGAGCTGCCATAGGCGCGGACGGCTCCGGCAATGCGTCTTCCCTTGCGGAGCCCGTCAAGAGCTCGACACCTCAGGCCGAAAAGGAACTGCCGCTGCCGTCTTCAGGGTGGGGTAATTACTTTCAGGCCGTTGGCGTTTTGCTGCTTATTCTTGGGGGGCTTTATCTGGGGATATGGGCGCTCAAGCGTTTCGGCAAGCTGCATGCCCTTGGGGGCAGGCTCTCCCGGCATGGCGTTGCCGTGGAAGGGCAGTTCCATCTGGGGCCCAAGAAGTCTCTTGTGGTGGTACGCTTCTTGAATAAAAGGCTGTTACTGGGGGTCACCGATCACCAGATCAACCTTTTAACCGAGATGGAAGCGGAGCATGACCCCACGAACGAATCACGCGCAGCAGACTTCAAGGCCATTCTGGAAGACGCTGACAGGCAGGATACTTCCTCTTAGTTTCCTTCTTCTCTGTGCCTTGCCCGTGCTGGCTCAGGCCGCGCAGGATCTGGCGCTTCCCACCCTGTCGCTGCAGCTGGCAGCCGGTGAAACCGAGCCGGAAAAGGTCTCCGTACTGTTCGAGATCCTTTTCATGCTCACCATCCTGTCGCTTGCTCCGGCGATCATGCTGACGGTGACATCGTTCACCCGTATCATCATCGTATTCCATTTCGTGCGTCAGGCTCTTGGCGTACAGCAGCTGCCCCCGAACCAGGTGCTTGCCAGCCTTGCCATTTTCATGACTGTGGCGATCATGATGCCTGTGGCAACGGAGATCAACCAGAATGCCGTGCAGCCGTATCTTAACGAAGAGATCGGTTTCAACAAGATGATCGAAACGGCGCAGGTTCCGTTGCGGGCCTTCATGTTCAAGCATACCCGCGAGAAAGACCTTTCCATTTTTTACACCATCACCAAGATGGAACGTCCCCAGAACAAGGACGAAGTGCCCACCTTCATGCTCGCGGCGGGCTATATCATCAGCGAACTCAAGACGGCGTTCACCATCGGTTTTCTCATCTACATCCCCTTCCTCGTGCTTGATATGGTTATCTCGAGTATCCTGCTTGCCATGGGTATGATGATGCTGCCGCCAATGATGGTTTCCGCCCCGTTCAAGCTTCTGCTCTTCGTCATGGTTGACGGCTGGAGCCTGCTGACAGGATCACTTGTAAACAGTTTTCTCTTGTAGGCCAGGAGGTCACCATGTCCCCGGAATTCGTCATCGGTTTTGCCAGACAGTCCATTGAGCTTGCGCTTATGCTTGCCCTGCCCATGCTGGGCGTGGGGCTTGCTGTGGGGGTGTTCGTCTCTGTCATTCAGGCCGCCACCCAGATTCAGGAAATGACCCTTTCCTTTATTCCCAAGATTGTATCCATCTTCCTTGCGCTGCTCTTTTCCTTTCCGTGGCTCATGGACCAGATGGTGTCGTTCACACGGGACGTGTTCATCAATATTCCGAACTACGTTCGATGACCTTGGCGCATAGCAGATAATTCGGAGCCTCTGCCGTAATGGCAGGGGCTTTTTTGTTTGAAGGGAACAGGCAACGCATCCATATTTCAGCAAAGAAAAAGGCCGCCTCCTTCCGGAAGCGGCCTTGTCGGTTCAACAATCGCGTCAGCTTATTCTTCGCCGAGCAGATTCGCAAGTTCTTCGCGGATGATGTCGGCAGCGGCCTTGGCTGCAGCGCGCTCAATGCTGCCCTTCATGTCCTCTTTCAGTTCGCGGCTGTTTACGGTCCAGTCCTTGTGCGTGAACACGGAACGTTCCAGTTCCGCGAGGCGTTCGTTGAGCTTGTCTTCAATCATGGTGGCAATGCGCGTCATGATCGGGCCGTCTTCTGCAAGGGCTTCTTCCACTGCGGTCGTGATGGTCGAGGGCGTATCATGGATGATGCGGGCCTCATCTTCTGCTGCAGCTTCGGCAATCTTGCGGGCCACGATGTCTTCCACGTGCTCTTCCGCAGGTGAGAGCATGCGTTCAAGAGCGGCAATGCGTTCAGAGAGGGTCGCAAGGTCCGGGGCTTCGTGCTCAACGCCTTCGGCGGTTCCCTCTAGCGCTTCGTCAAGAACGGTCATGTCCAGTTCGGTTTCATCTGCGGAATCGCCGATGTCCCCCATGATGTCGTCCGTCAGTCCGGCAGCAGCAGCGGAGATGGCAGCTTCTTCGGCGGGGAGTTCTTCCACGTCTTGCAGCATGGCGTCGATGTCTGCTTCAAAGGGCACGTCGCCGCTGATCAGTTCATCAAGATTTTCTTCGTCCGTTACCGTCGCGGAGGGTTCTTCTGCCGTTTCTTCGGGTTCCATGAAACCGGCGGCATCAATGTCCGCTTCCTGAGCATCATCCGTCCCGTCAAGCAGGGCATCAAGGTCGTCCAGACTGATCTCGGCCTCAGCATCGTCGCCAGCGGGGATTTCAGCAGGCTCTTCCATGGAAGGCGTAGCGGCTGCTTCGCCAAGGATGTCATCAAGGTCGGGAATCTCCGCTTCTGCGGCAGCGGGCAGCTCTTCGTCTGTGGCTGCCCCCAGTGAATCCAGCAGAGCGTCAAGTTCACCCATGTCGGGAGACTCAAGGGATTCGTTGGGATCAAAGGCGAGCGGTGCGGCGGGTTTCGGCGCGGGCACGCTGTCAAGATCGGCCAGCAGGGACTCAATGTCGTCTGCATCGCCTCCATCACCTGATGCCGGAGCTTCGGCGGACGCTGAAGCCTCATCAAGCAGGCTGTCCAGATCAATGTCGTCGCCCAATCCCTCGTCGGTCACGCCGGCAGCCGGTACGGCGATTTCAGCACCGGGGCCGGTCAGCGAGTCGAAGAGGGCATCCATATCCTCCATATCGTCGGCCGGGGCAGTTCCTTCCGGCGCGCTGAGCACAGCTTCACCTGCCGCTGCTTCTTCGAGCAGGGAGTCAAGGTCGGAAAGATCCGGCAGACCGTCGTCTTCCTGGGGGGCTTGAGGCTTGCCGCTCTTGGGCACTTCCATGTCTTCGATCAGGGCGTCCAGTTCGGAAAAGTCTATGTCGGCATCAGAGTCAGCGGTCGGAGCAGCGGGCTTTGCAGGCGCAAGGCCAAGCTCGCTGAGCAGGTCATCCTCGTCTGAGGCGGCAGCCGCCGGAGCAGCTTTGGGTGCTTTGGCGGCCGGGGTGTCCAGATCGCCCAGAAGAGCGTCCAGATCGGCATCAAAGTCGTCTTCGTCGGGGGAGGGAGCTGCAGGGGCGTCCTGTGCATTCAGCAGGTCGTCCAGCTCTGCGGAAAAGTCGTCATCGCCACTGTCACTCTTGGCGGGAGAAGCGGCCTGACTTTCCCCATCCGAATCAAGGGAACCGAGCAGGTCGTCAAGGTCGGATTCGAAGTCCAGCCCGTCGCCTGCGCCCTTTCCAGCCTGCTGTGGAGCAACGGTATCGGCGTCGTCGGAGAAAAGGTCTTCCAGTTCCTTTTCAAAGTCGACTTCACCGCCTCCGGCATCGAAGAGGTCGTCGGCTGTTTCGTCTGCCGCGGGGGGCGTGCCTTTCTCGACGATGTCTGTCAGTTCAATGATATCGTCTTCAGCATCGAAATCGAGAGTATCTTTGGGTGACATGGCGTACCTTGGGCTTTGCAGTTACGAGCCGGGCAACATGCTGTGCAATGCATGCCTGACTCAGGCAGTGTGTGCCGCGGGGCGACGCACAGGCTAAGCAATGGAGCTATGACTCTATCACATTTAGAATAACCATACATTGCTTGATAACGCAAGAGGCCGCCCTTGCGGGCGGCCTCATTCAACTCAATTATCCTTACCTGTTAAGGATGGCAGCTGGACTTCTTACAGCCAGTCAGAGCCTTCTTCTTTTCCTTGTCGGCGCCAGCTGCAGCAGCGTGGCAGGAAATACAGGTGGGCATCTTAGCCTTCTTGTCATGAACGATCTTGTAGTAGGAACCAGCGGCCTTCTTGTCGGCTTCAGCAGCGGAGTGACAGCCGGCGGTGGAACACTTCTGGAAGTTTTCCTTACCGTCTACAAGGTGGTGACAGTCCACACACTTGGCAGAAGTGTGGGTGGAGTGGTTGAAGATAACGGGGCTCTTGGTGGCTTCCATCTTCAGACCATCAGCGGGAGCATCGGCAGCGATCAGGGGCAGCGCGAAGGCCAGCGCCAGAGCAGCAACCAGTGCAATGAACAACGGCTTCCTCATGAGTAAACCTCCTTCACAAGGCATGTTAAGAATTTCACACTTGGATATAGCAGTGATCAAGTCATGTCAAGGCTGCGGCGAATTTGAGGCAGCCTCTACGCCTGATATTATTGCAATTATCCGGCCAAGCGAATCTATTCCATGGGGGCAGTGGGACCCCCCTTTCCTACCTGTGGCATCCCTTGCAGTCGGTGGGACCGGCGGGTTTTCCTTCTTTCTTGCGGGCCTTGTGGCAGCCGTTACAGCTTGCGGGCACATCGGCGTGATATGCGTTTCTGAAGTAGACCATGGATTTTTTTTCTTCCTTGGTCGTGGGATTGCCAAGATCGTGACAGCCCTTGGAAGAACAGGTGAGCTGTTCCGGATTCTTTTCCATGGTGTGGTGGCATGTGACGCAAGTCTCGCCTGCGTGCTTCGCGTGCGGGAAGGATACGATGCTTTTTTTAAGCGCGGTCCCTTCCGGCACCGTGATCGAGATCGGGTCTGCCGGCGCCTTGGCTGCAGGAGCTGCCGCAAAGGCGGCAACGGACACAGTCAGAATCACGATGGACGCAAGCGTTACATGAAATCGCATGATACCTCTCTTCAGGTGTTGCAGGGGCTAGCGGTACTTTGCCATGTAGCCTCTTGGGGTGACCATATGCCCGCCTATCATGCGTGTCGAGCTGTTGCCGATTATAATGATGGAGAGCATGTCCACGTCGGCGGGGTTGAATGTCCCCAGCGTGGTGGAGATGACTGCCTGTTCGGCGCGGTTTGCCTGCCGCACGATGCCTACCGGTGTATCCATGGCTCTGCTGGCGGCGATAATCTCCAGCGCGCGTGGCAGCTGCCAGTCGCGCTTCTTCGATTTTGGGTTGTAGAGCACGACCACGAAGTCGCCTTCTGCCGCGCAGCCAAGGCGCTTTTCGATAACTTCCCATGGAGTAAGCAGGTCGGAAAGGCTCACACTGGCAAAGTCATGCATGAGCGGTGCGCCCAGAAGGGCTGCTGCGGCGGACAGGGCGGGAATGCCTGCAATGATCTCAACATCCACATCCTTTGCCGCGTCACCGCGTTCCTCGATCAGTTCGAACACCAGACCGGCCATGGCGTAGATGCCGGGGTCTCCGGAGCAGACAATGGCCGTGTTCCGGCCTTCAAGCGCGCTGTCCAGTGCTCCGCTGCAGCGTGCCATTTCACCCATCATGCCTGTGGCGATGATGTCCTTGCCCGCTTTCAGTTCTTCGGGAACCAGCGAAACATACAGCGTATAACCGACGATCACATCGGCCTGACGCAGAGCTTCATACGCCTGCGGGGTGAGCAGGGCCGCATCGCCGGGGCCGAGCCCCACGACCTTCAAGGTACCGGTCATGCAATCTCCATGGCGACAGCCAGCGTGGTGCCGCTGTCCTTGAGTTTTTCCTGAATAAGTATGCCTGCCCCGCGTTCCGTGCCTGCCGCCACAATGGCGGCCGCTTCGGCAACGCTGCGTGTCCCCACGGCCTTTTCGGGCGCTGCGGAAGGGTTGGGCACCTTGATGCCCTTCAGGGCATCGGCAGCGTAAAATTGTATCGGAACGCCAAGCCGCTGGGCCGCTTCCAGCAGACCGGCCTCGTCCGCTTTGGCGTCCACGCTGGCAATGTCCGCCACGCTTTCCAGCGCAATCATGCGGGTTGCCAGCTCCTTGCGCACAAAGGACTCGATGGCGTCGGCAGAACGTCCCTTGCGGCAGCCTATGCCCAGATGCAGCACCTTGGGGTGCAGCGTCAGCGTCTGCTCGCCAAGCGCCATGCACATGGGGTCGCGCCACGTGACCAGCACGGCCGCACCGCCGCAGGCGGCTTCTGCCATGGTGTCCGTAAATGTGAAGAGATGCGCGTGCGGTCCGGTCTGAAGGCTCAGCCGGTCTTCAGGATCGAAGACCGTTACCGGCTGTCCCGCGAGCAGGGCGCCGTTCACATGCTTTATCGCAGGGGTGTTGTGGATGGCGCAGCCCGCCTCCATGGCGACCATGTCCAGCGAGGGGAGCGATTCCGTATCCGTGGCCGTGGTGATGACCGCCGTGCCGCCCGTGATGCGGGCAACGTCCTGCGCCAGCGCGTTGGCACCGCCCAGATGGCCGGAGACAAGGCTGATGGCGAACCGCCCCTGCTGGTCCAGCACCACAACGGCGGGGTCCGTGCTTTTGTGTTGCAGGTGGGGAGCTATGCAGCGCACCACAATTCCCGCAGCGGCCACGAAGATGTGGCGGGCAAAGCGCGAATAGCCTTCCCCCACGCATTCGCGCAACGTGCCGAATCCGTGTTCGCCCGCCTTTGCCATGCGTTCGGGAACGCAGACCAGCCCGCCATACTCGGCGGCGAGTCTGCGGGCAATTTCGGCTCCTTGGGGGGTTAGTGCATATACGGCGGTGGTTGTCAGCATTGGGCTTGTTTTTGGTGAGTTGTTGCCTTCGGCGAGAAGGGCTCTGCCCTTCTCCCGGCAGGGAGCAAGCGCCCCTGCACCCCGCAGGTGATGAAATGTGTTCCTTCTGAGGACACTTTCGTCTTAACGGCAGGCTGCGGGCATTGGCAAGCAGAACGGGTGGAGGCATATGACCCCCACCCGTTTTTCAATCGTTTTGCATCACCTTGCCAACGGTGACTGTTCGAATACTAGAACTGCACGTTGCGTGCGGCTTCCAGCGTCTTTTCGAAGTCTTCGTCAGTGTGCGCGAAGGAGACCATGGCTGCCTCATAGCTGAGGGAAGCAAGGTAGATGCCCTGCGCGCGCATCTGCTTGTAGAAGGTGGTGTAGAGCTTGGGCGCGGCGGTCTTGGCGGTGGCAAAGTCCGTCACGGGCGTATCGGTGAAGAACACGGTGAACATGGAAGCCAGTGTGTTCATGGTTACGGGCACGCCCTTTTCCTTGAGCACGCCGAGCAGTTCGTGCGCGAACTTGCTGGTGCGCTGTTCCAGTCCTGCGTAGTCGGCTACCTTCAGCAGCTTGAGGGTGGCAATACCGGTAGCCATGGCCACGGGGTTGCCGGAGAGGGTGCCAGCTTGGAAGATGTTTCCGCAGGGGGCGATGTGCTGCATGATTTCCTTCTTGCCGCCGTAAGCGCCCACGGGGAAGCCGCCACCGATGATCTTGCCGAGGGTGGTCAGGTCGGGCGTGATGCCGAAACGGGCCTGCGCACCGCCGTAGGACAGGCGGAACCCGGTGATGACCTCGTCGAAGATGAGCAGTGCGCCGTATTCGTCGCACAGGGCACGCAGTCCTTCAAGGAAGCCTTCTGCAGGGGGCACGAGGCCCATGTTGCCTGCGGTGGGCTCCACGATGATGGCGGCGATGCTGTCGGGATGCAGCTTGAAGAGTTCCTTCACGCGCTCAAGATTATTGTAGGGGGCGAGCAGGGTGTCCTTCACGGTATCGGCGGGGACGCCGGGGGTACCGGGAATGCACAGGTCCGCGTAGCCGGAACCGGCGGCTGCGAGGAAGGAGTCTGCATGTCCGTGGTAGCAGCCCTCGAACTTGATGACCTTGTCGCGCTTGGTGTAGCCGCGTGCGAGGCGCAGGGCGGTCATGGTGGCTTCGGTGCCGGAGTTGACCATGCGCACCATTTCCACGCTGGGAACGGCGTCGATAACCATCTCAGCCAGTTCAAGCTCGGCGGGACAGGGCGCGCCATAGCTTGCACCAGCTGCGCAGGCCTTCTGGGCGGCTTCGGTCACGGCGGGGTGCGCGTGTCCGAGCAGCATGGGACCCCAGGACTGCACGAAGTCGATGTAGGTGTCGCCTTCCACGCTTTCGAGCTTGGAGCCGTAGCCGCGGGCAATGAACAGGGGTTCGCTTTCCACGCTCAGACAGGCGCGGATGGGGCTGTTGACGCCGCCGGGAATCACTTCCTTGGCGCGCGCATAAAGCTTGCTGGAATCTGCCATGATGTTGTTCCTTTTCTGGGCCGGATGAAGACCGTCCGGAGCGGGGTGTTTAGAAATAGGTCATGGATATTTTCTTCAGTTCCTTCAGGGAGGTGAGCACGGCGTATTCGTCCAGCTCGGTCTCCTTGCGCAACTGTTCGATAACTTCCAGATATTCGTCCTTGTGGCGTCCGTGAATCATGGTGAACAGCGTGTAGGGCCATTCCGGGTGGGACGTGGGACGGTAGTAGCAGTGCGAGATGAGCGGATGCTTGGCGGCGTGCTCGCCGGCGACGTCAATGCGGTCTTCCGAGATGATCCAGGCGACCATGGCATTGTGGTTGTAGCCTGCCTTCTGGTGCTTCAGACTCACCCCGAAACGGCGGATGGTGCCTTCGTCCTTCATCTGACGGATGAGGTTGAGCACGGTTTCCTCGTCGGTGCCTACCTGCTTTGCAATGTCTGCATAGGGGGTAAGGCTGTCCGGCAGGTCCGCCTGCACGATGTGCAGGATCTGCTTTTCGATGTCGGTGAATTCAGTTTTGACCATTGCGTGTCCTCTGCGCGTTTTCCGGAACGCTTGGTTTGAATCGTACATGAGGTGCGTCCATGCAGGGCGCTCGCCCGATGCAGCGGAGAGGCGCTTTTGCCGGTATGTTTTCGGCAGGCAGGCGCTGTACAAAATCTGGCAGGCCGCAGACCCGGTTCCGCTATGCATCATGCAATGGGTGGTGATACCTGTTCGCGGCAAGGGATGCAACTGCCTGTTGGCCTGAAAGACGACTGGGGAGAGCGTGGGGCGGTTGTATTTCGTCATGCCTTGGGCTGTGTTGTCATGGTACGGTTGCAAGCCCGCGCGTGACGGGGTATCCCATGTGCGGCAGATGCTGGTTTTCTCCGTGCGGATATGTATGCAGAGAGCCGATGTTTGTTCGGCTTGCGCGGATGGTGCGGGCGTGAACCATCTGCCGGTTCATTACAGCCAGAAAAGGATGCGCAATGAAGATAGCCGTTATCGGCGGCGGCAGCTGGGGCACGGCCCTTGCCCAGATGCTTGCCGGAAAGGGATATGACATTTCTCTGCTGGTGCGCCAGCAGCACGTGGCGGACGCCATTGCCTCTACCCGCATGAACTCCGCATACCTGCCCGGTGTGCGGCTGCATGCCAATATCCGGCCCACCACGGACCGTGAGGAGGCGCTTTCCGGCGCGTCCTATTTCCTTTTTTCCGTCCCTTGCCAGTTTTTTCGTGCCACGTTGCGCGATCTGAAACCGTTTCTGCCGCACGGGGCCGTCATTGTCTGTTCCAACAAGGGCATAGAAGTAGATTCCGGCAAGACCGTATCGGAGATGGTGCAGGAAGAGCTTGGCGAGATTGCACCGCGTTATGCCATGCTCTCCGGCCCTTCATTTGCCGCCGACGTTGTGCGCGGCCGGCCTACGGCCATTGTCATGGGCTGTGCGGATGCCGAACTTGGCCGCGAACTGCGTGAGATATTTTCCACGCCGAGCTTCCGCGTATACTCCTGCACCGACGTGCGGGGCGTGGAGCTGGGCGGCGCGCTCAAGAACGTCATTGCCATTGCGGCGGGTATGTCCGACGGCATGGGGTTTGGCGATAACGCTCGCGCTGCGCTCATCACACGCGGACTGGCCGAGATGTCACGTCTTGGCGAAGCGCTTGGAGCGCGCCCCGCGACCTTCATGGGACTTTCCGGTATGGGTGACCTTGTGCTGACCTGTACCGGCGACCTCTCCCGAAACCGCCGCGTGGGGTTGCGTCTGGGGCAGGGCGTGCCGCTTTCACAGATTCTTGATGAGATGCATCAGGTGGCGGAAGGCGTGAAAACCACGCAGGCCGTGTATGCGCTGGGGTGTCGCCTCGGGGTGGAACTGCCCATCACCAACGCCATGCATGCCGTCATGTTCGGCGGCAAGGCTCCACAGGCCGCGTGGCAGGAACTGATGACCCGAGAGTTGAAGGAAGAGTAACCTTACCGTCCGTGCGGCCAGCCGCTGGGCCTTGGACAATGCTTCCGGAATACAACCAAAACGCCCGCGCATCATCATGATGCGCGGGCGTTTCGACTACTTGAGCACAGCCTTGATCTTTACGTCAGGGTGCTGGTCCATCAGTGAGGTGCGAACAGTGCGCGCCTGTCTGATGTTGGGATAGCTGCCTACCCGTACCGTCCAGAGCGGGTGCCCGTTGCGCTGGATGGGGGCGGGGTTGCTGGCGTCGAAGCCCTGTTGCACCAGTTTGCTGGCGAGCTTCTGGGCTTCTTTGGGGCAGGAAAATGCCCCGATCTGCACATGGAATGTTCCGGCGATATTGATCATGTCGCGTCTTCACCGTGAGTCAGGCGGCATGGCATGGTACGCCATGGCTCCTTCCGCTTATGGAGCATGGCGGCATGGGCATGTCTGCACTGCCGGTGCGGAATACGGCAGAAAGGCGCGGTGTCGAGACACCGGCAAATCTGTCGGTTGTACATACGGCGTCCCCATGCATGTGAATGCAGCGGTTCCGCCTGCCAGTTGGTTTGCGGGTCCCGGGGGGACCAGACGGTTTCGTGCGGTGCGAACCGTCACGGCCTTGCTCCGGAAGCATGGAGCGGCGGCCTTTGGCACTTGTTCCGTACCGCCTCCACACAGGCTGCACGGGTGCCGTTTCGAGGTTGGCAAATCAGGAGTGCCCCTCGACTGGAGCGGGAAAATTCCGTATACCGGCGCGTATGTCAAGCCTTATAAAAAGCATCAGAAATGATAGCAGGATAGCGGCCTGTGGAGACGCAGCCGCAGCGCACTTTTCCGGCCTGTATTGCGCGGAGAGCGTGTTATTGGCGGTTGCGGAGGCTGAAGGGCTTGCCACGGACTTCATCCCGCGCATCGCCTCCGGTTTCTGCAGCGGGTTTTCCCGCAGTGGCGGTCTGTGCGGTGCGGTCGCAGGCGGCGTCATGGCCATTTCCCTGGTGCATGGGCGCGATGGTGCTGATGATCCCGTTCTGCCTGCTTATGCGCGGGTAACCGCCCTGCGCAAGGCCATTGCTGCCAAGTGGGGCAACATCAACTGCCATCCCCTGTCTCTTTGTGATTTCAATACGCCGGAAGGCCAGCACAGGTTCAGAAACGAAGGGGTACGCGACAGCATATGCCTTGAACTGACGCGAGACTGCGCTTCTCTGGCCTTGTGGTTGATTCGTAACAATCTGGACACGATTTCCGCCTTGGCGGACACGCAATGTGAGCTTCTTTCATGATGATCTATTTTCGGCTGCTGCTCACGGCTTTCATATGGGGCGGCACGTTTGTGGCGGGGCGCATGCTGGCTGGTCATGCCGGACCGTTTGCCGCCAGCTTCTGGCGGTTTGCCATGGCGTCTGTCTGTCTTTTGTGGCTTGTACGCAGAAAGCAGGGCGGCCTGCCCAAGCTGGATGCCCGTGGCTGGTTCGGCGTAGGGCTTCTCGGGGCGACCGGCATATTCGCCTATAACGCCTTCTTTTTCACGGGACTGCAGACCGTGCCCGCAGGACGTGCGGCCGTTATTGTGGCCATGAACCCTGCGTTCATCGCCCTGTTCGCTGCCCTGTTCTTCAAGGAAGGCATGTCGCCGCTGAAGTTGGCGGGCATCACGCTTTCCTTTGCCGGTGCGGCCATGGCCATTTCACGCGGAGATATTCCGGCCCTGTTCCATTCCGCCGTCAGTTGGGGCGATATGGCCATCTTCGGTTGCGTTGCAAGCTGGGTTTCCTATTCCCTGCTCGGCAAGCGCATGATGCATTCGCTCAGCCCCTTGGCAGCCGTAACCTACTCCTGTCTGACTGGCACGTTGATGCTTCTGCCCTTTGCCGTGGCGGAGGGTATGATTGCGGCCACACCGGACTATCCGCTGACCAACTGGCTTTCCTTCGCCTATCTCGGTGTGCTGGGAACCGTTGTCGGCTTCACGTGGTTCTATGAGGGTGTGAAGGCCATCGGCGCATCCAAGGCGGGGGTGTTCATCAACTTTGTGCCCGTTACCGCCATTCTCTGCGGCTGGTTGTTGCTGGGCGAGCCCGTGTCCCTCTCGCTGCTTGCGGGCGGGCTCATGGTCGTTTCCGGCGTGTATCTGACGAACAGGGGCTAGCAGAAGAGTCCTTGCGGTAAGTACCGACTCGGTATTTCAAGCCGGAAGGCTTTGCTCAGATAAAAAAGGGTCAACGCGATGTGTATCGCGTTGACCCTTTCGTATTTTCTTGCAGGGGGAAGTAGTTAGTTCTTTGATTTGCCGGAAGTCTTCACGGTTGACTCGTTCGGCTACGCCCGTGATGCCCGACGCTTTCGGGCGGCCAGCACCAAGTTGACGGCCCAGTGCGGTTCGCCCAGCGCGAAGAGATGGGTGTAGGAGGCGAACACGTTCTTGTAGACGAGACCGTCCTTGTCCGATCCCATGCCGAAACCGCGATCCATCTGCAGCCCGAAGGCGGGCTCGGCACCTTCATCCACCACGCACTTCGAGTAGTGGAACTCGTGACCTTTGATGATGCTGCCGGTCGGGTGATAGGGATTCTCGAGGGTGACGGTGGCGTCAATATAACCGAGGCCCTGCGGTCTCTCGCACAGATGGGTGCTGACTGGAAAGACGCCGGTCATGGGGTATTCCGTGCCTTGGTAGACGAGGCTGCGTGAGAGTACCATGAACCCGCCGCATTCGGCGTAGATGGGCAGGCCGGATTCCGCCAGCGCTTTGATGTGCTCGCGGATGCCGGTGTTGTCTGCAATGCGCTGGGCAAGAGTCTCGGGAAAGCCGCCCCCAAGGTACAGGGCGTCCAGTTCGGGCCACGGGTCGGATGAGAGCAGGGAAAGCTCCACAAGTTCAGCCCCTGCATGGCGCAGGGCCTGCAAATTTTCTTCGTAATAGAACCACAGGGCGGCGTCGCGCACGTAGCCGATGCGTACGGGGGCTTCCGCAGGCTCGGCAACAGGGACAAGCGACCAGAGATCGGGGGCTGCGGGAACGGGGGATGCGGAACAGGCGGCCTGCCACATGGCGTCTACGTCGCAGTTGTCGCTGATAAGATCGGCGACGGTATCCAGCGGGTCATTGTCGGGATCATATTCCTGGTCGGATATGAGCCCCATATGCCGCTCCGGAATGGGGTTCTGGCGCATTTTGGGCAACGCGCCGAGCACGGGCACACCGGTGTAATGCTCAATTGTCTGCCGGAGTATGGAGCGGTGCCGGTCATTGGCCGTGCGGTTCAGAATGACGCCTGCAATGCGGACGCCTTCTTCGAAATTGATGATGCCAGAGACAATGGCTGCAGCCGTGCGGGTCATCTTGGTGCAGTCCATGGCAAGGATGACCGGAGTGTCGAGTATGCGGGCAAGCTCGGCGGTGGAACAGGTGCCCGTCAGGTCCTTGCCGTCAAAGAGGCCGCGGTTCCCTTCTATGAGCGCTCCGTCATAGGCCTCCACGCTTGTGCGGAACAGGGCACGCAGCATTTCGTCTGACAGCAGATAGGGATCAAGGTTGGTGGCGGGCTTGAGCGCGGCAAGGCCGAGCCATTTTGCGTCAATGTAATCCGGTCCCTTCTTGAACGGCTTGATGGAGAGGCCCTTGCGTACCCATGCACGGGTGGTGCCGAGGCTGGTGATGGTTTTTCCTGTGCCGCCGTTGAGTCCGGCGATGATGATGCGCGGTTTGTGCATGGTCTGCTCGTCTGAAAAATCGTGGGCAAAGGGTTTCTGCGGGTGACAAGGTCGCTGCCTGCTCAGTTGCATCAGTTGCCAAGATGGGTTGGGCGGCCTGCGAGTTGGGTCCTCGTTGTATATTGTAGCGCGCCCCGCGCAGCAACAGGTAGATAGAACCTCAGAAAGAGAAGTCAGCTGTCTGTAAAATGAAAAGAGCGTATGAGCTTGCGCCCATACGCTTTTTTCTTAATCAGAACTGGCGCACGAAGACTAATCTTCGTGTTCAGCAGCTGCCTGCTTGCCAGCGCCCTTCAGGCCGTACATGGTGGTAGAGCCGGAGGACCAGTATTCCAGAACTTCGCTCTTAACAAGTTCAGACATGATCTTCTTAACTTCGCGCGCCTTCATTTCGGGAAAGAGCGGAAGGAAGTCGTTGAAGTAGAACTTGGACTTGGAGCTAGCCTTGGACTGAATGAAGTCCACAATAATCTTCTGTGCGTCTTCCATTGAAAGCCCCTTTAGCTTTTAGACGGGCGGGGAAAATCCCCGCCCGACAATTGATGCTCAGGTTCTGCTTAGAACTTGAACTGGGTCGACTGACGCCAGGTGTAGTAAGCAGGATCGCGGAAGTCGTCGATCAGGTGGTGGGTGAACTCAAGGCCGGTCAGTTCGAAGAACTTTTCCCAACCAATGCGGTTTGCCCACTCGCCCAGACGCTCGTACTTGCGCGCGTTAGCAGCGTATACTTCGATGATGTGCTTGATCTTGTCGGTAAGGGTAGGCCAGCGGGGGGTCTCGTTGGGGATGTAGGCAACTACAACCTTGGAGAACATGGGCTGGCTGATACGGTTGGAAACCTTACCGCCGACCATGATAACAACGCCGTCGCCTTCACCGTCAGAGATGGGCAGGGCGGGACACATGGTGTAGCAGTTACCGCAGTACATGCAGCGTTCGTTCTTGATGGCGATGGAGTTGACCTTCTTGTCGCCGATTTCGACCTTGGAAGGACGAACAGCGGCGGTGGGACAGGAAGCAACTGCCAGCGGAATTTCACACAGCTGGTCGGTCCACTCGTGGTCGATCATCGGAGGCTTGCGGTGAATACCAACAACGCCGATGTCGGAGCAGTGAACAGCGCCACACATGTTCAGACAGCAGGCAAGCGCGATACGCACGGGTGCGGGCATACGCATGCTCTGGAAGTCTTCGAACACAACGTCCATGATGGCCTTAACCGGGCCGGAAGCGTCGGTTGCGGGGGTGTGGCAGTGTACCCAACCCTGGGTGTGAACAACGTTGGAGATACCAGCGCCGGTACCGCCGATGGGGAACTTGTAGGAGCCGCCGGGGAACTTGCGGGAAGACAGGTCTTCCTTCAGAGCTGCCAGCTTGGACTCGTCGTCAACCATGAACTCAACGTTGTTACGGGTGGTGAAGCGCAGATGGCCGCCACAGTGCTTGTCTGCGATTTCGCAGATTTCGCGGATGTGGGTAACGGACATCAGACGAGCAGCACCTACGCGAACGGTGAACACCTTGTCGCCGGATTCGGCAACGTGCACCAGTACGCCGGGCTCAAGGATTTCATGGTATGCCCACTGACCCTTGTTCTTGGCGATAACGGGCGGCAGGAAGTCATGGTAGTCACGGGGGCCGATGTCAGTAATACGGCCTTCCATGGGTTTCGCGGGATTGTATCCGGAAGAGATGAATGCCATTGTTTAGTACTCCTCTCTTGACTAGCGCAGGTGGCGCTTGCGGTATTCGGTGATGTCGCGGTCCCAGCCACCGGGTACTTCTTCTTCCTTGAAGAAGATGTAGGGGTTGTGGCGGGGTTCCATAACGTGGCGGGGATCGGCCTGCTGGCCGGTAACTTCAAGAAGCTTCTGCAGGGACAGACGCTTCATGGTTTCACCCAGACGCTCACGGTTCTTGCCTTCTTCCATCCACCAGTCCCAAATGTTCTCTACAACTTCCTTGATTTCATCGAAGGGAGCTTCGGCTTCCACGAAGGGAACCACGAGAGAGGACATCTGAGCACCGTCGAGGATGGGTGCCTTGGCGCCGCAGAGGATGGAAGCGCCGCGTTCGTCGCCGATACGCAGGGCGCGGGGCATGGTGTTGATACAGTGCATGCAGCGTACGCATTCCTTGCGATCGATGGACATGGTGGAACCATCCCAAGAGATTGCTTCGGAGGGACAACGCTTCACAACTTCTTCAACGAGGTCGAACTTGCCCCAGTCGCGACCGGAGTGAGCACCAGCGTTGGGCTTGAACTCGCCGGCAACGTAGGCCTTAACAGCAGCCTGGTCGATCTTGATGCCGTCCTTCCAGGTGCCGATGACGGAGAAGTCGGAACGTGCGATAGCAGCTACGCAGCCGTTGGGGCAGCCATCGAACTTGAACTTGAACTTGTAGGGGAACGCCGGACGGTGCAGTTCGTCCTGGTACTCACGGGTCATTTCGAGAGCCAGAGCGGACGTGTCGTAACAGGCGTATTCACAACGGGTCTGGCCCAGGCAGTCTGCGGGGGTACGCAGGTTGGAGCCGGAACCACCGAGGTCGGTGTCGAGGTTGTGAGTCACTTCCCAGAAGATTTCTTCGAGCTGGGGAGTGGTGGTACCGAGCAGAACGATGTCGCCGGTGGAACCGTGCATGTTGGTGAGACCGGAACCGCGCAGATCCCAGATGTCGCAGAGCGCACGGAGATATTCGCTGGTGTAGTACTTACCGGAGGGCTGGTTCAGACGTACGGTGTGGAAATGTGCCACGCCGGGGAACTTTTCGGGCTGGTCGCAGTAACGGCCGATAACGCCGCCGCCGTAACCGAATACGCCCACGATGCCGCCGTGCTTCCAGTGGGTTTCGCCGTCGTTGTAGGACAGCTCAAGAACGCCCAGAAGGTCTTCGGGGCAGTCTACGGGAATCTGATAGTCAAGACCCTTGGGGTTCTTGGCGCGATTCTCAGCTTCCTGCTTGATGTCGGACACGAAGCTGGGCCAGGGCCCGGATTCGAGCTGGTCCAACTTGGGAGTCGCATGTTTCGCCATTGCCTTACCTCCACAGATGGTATGGTTTGGGTTCAAAACCAGACAATACCCACGCACCCCACTGGCGATACTGTGAGGTCTACGTGGTCGTGCTTTTGGTGGCAGGGTCCGGTCTGACAACCTGCCCCGAGGCACGTGATTTTTTGGACAAAGTACTCCCTTGCTAGAAGGAAGGCCCTTATTTGTCAAGCCCAAATCCCATTTTATATGGGTTGTTTGACCACATTATAACCTTGGTTTGCAGTCATTATTATGCCTTGTCACAGCGTGTAATTCGTCTTGTTATGGGAGCTTGCGTGGTTTGTTCACATGCTCAGCGGTTAGGGGGAGCGCCAAGTCTCGTTTACAGGGAAAAGCGTCGGGAATTCATCGCTTGACCTTACGGGCAAAAGAGGCCAAATCCTTCGCAGGCCAAAGGGAGGATTAGAATGAAAGACGAGCGTGGTTTATACTACTACCCCGATCCCGCTGACCGAAAGACAAGGGTGTATGTGATGCAGGTTGCGGAGGAAGTGCATTTCCGCATCTGGCGCAGCGATCATCCGGAAGTCTGGGACAGGCACGGTTGGGTGCCTTTTTCTGCCATTGAGCAGGCAGCAAGAATGTATCGCGACATGGGGCGTGAATCCGATCCCATGCTGCTGTATGATATCAGCGTTGCCAAGGTGCTTTTGCGCGAAGCATAGGGCAGTTGCAGATTCGGATGTTGAAGGGCGGTCTTGTGACCGCCCTTTTTTCGTTTCTGATGATATGCCGTTGCGTGGGGGGACGGTGGACAGACCGCATGCCCGGATTTATCCTATCTGGCAGGAAGCTTGCCATGTACTTTGTGAGCAGGCACGGATTCGCAGGTGCCTTCCTGCCAGCCGTGCGTCACGGAATGCGGAGGTGTGCCATGCATGAGGTGAGTCTTGGTCAGACCATACGGGATTATCTGACGGGGGAGCATATCGATAAAACCACCTACGAGGATTTGCGGCAGGCGCTGGCCCGTCTTCTGGTGGAGGAAAAAGGGTACCCCGCTTCGACCCTGAAGCCCAAGGTGGGCGTGCGCTTTCCCGTGGCCTCTGGCAATGCGGCTGCGACCGGAGGGGAGGCTGAGGAAGAGGAGTACTGCCGGACTATCGACCTTGCCGTGTATGATGCCGAGAGCCGCCCCATGCTCATTCTGCTGTTCTGCCCCGGCCAGGTGAACACCTACCGGAGAGAGAGTCTTGCAGCGGCGCGCCTTTTTCCCGGGGGGCCCGTCCCTCTTGTGGTCATTACCGACACCAGGGAAGCGATACTCGTCAGCGTGCAGGATGATGCGATTCTTGGTGAGGGCATGCGTGCCATTCCCGTCTGGGATTGGCTGAAGCGCCTGGTTGCGGAACACCCCGTGCAGCCGCTGAGTCCCGAGCGTATGATCGGAGAACAGCGCATTCTGCATACCTATAGTGAATTCATCAAAAAGTGTTGTGACGAATCGCTGTGCATGCTGTGAGCGCGACGCGATTTGAGCATTTCGTCAAAAGCCTTCAAGCGCCTGTGGCAACGTTGTTTTTTGTCTGTTTTACAATATTGGCACAGGGGGCTGCCCCCAAGGTGTTTTCTGGTCTGATATATGTGTTTTTAAATAATAACTTCAATTGGTTGAGATTTGTTTGAGGGTGGTTTTGCGTTTCATTCAAATCTGTGTATAGTTCCTTTCTTTCAACGTGGAGTGGTACCGAATGTCCCGACGCTGGATTGAAGCCAACAAGAACGAGTTTGCGCGCGATGTGATGCGCGATTTCTGCATGGCCGCCAAGGAGCTGGAAGACCAGTTCGCCCGTTTTGATGAAAACGGAGCCGTATCCTTTGCCGCCATGCGGGATTTGTTGGGCAACATGATGAACAAGGGGTTGCTGTGGCGTCTGAAAGACACCGCGCATCACCTGTTCCGCACCAACCCTGACGATCATGTGGCAGCGCGCATGCTTGACTGGGCCATCGGCTACATTTTCCACGAATGCATCAAGCTCAAGGAAGACGCGTACCAGCAGCAGCATTATGCGCCCATGTTCCGGGCTCTGAAACGGCAGGACCAGTATGAGGACCTGCAGGAACTGGGAGACCCGCTATCTCAGGTGCTGCTGCAGACCCGCGAGAGCATAGAGCGCGAAGTGCGGCGCATAAGCTTCATTCTGGAGCAGAGCCGTGAACTGATTTGCCGATACTACGCGCGCCACGGCGAGAACCGTCTGCTGGCGCGGTTGCTGTTCGACAAGAATGATCTTGTCCGCAGCGTGTTCAAGGATCAATACGACGCCCTGATATCAAGCATATATCAGGATGTGCCTGAACGTATGTACATTCAGGCGGCAGAGGGCCTAATTGAATGCGGCCGCCCGGAAGAGGCGAGTAGGGCCGCCCATGAGGGTGTCCGGCTTAACCCAGCGTGCAAGCGTGCGAAAGCGGTGCTTGCCGAGGCCGAGGCACAGTTACAGTCTACATCCCCAAGGAGGGTAATGGTCTCATGAGTCTTTTGCATTTGAACCGGCCCACGACCAAGCTCAATCTCGACAACCCCGACAGGGCCGAATTGTATCGCGAGCTGTTCCCGTATACCAAGATCAGCCGTATCGCGTTTGACGACATTTTTCTGATGCCCCGCCCCGCGGACCCCATGTTCATTACGGATACCACGTTCCGCGATGGTCAGCAGGCGCGACCTCCCTATACCGTCAAGCAGATCGAAACCATCTTTGAACTGATGCATAAGCTGGGAGGCATGAGCGGCCTTATCCGCGCCTCCGAGTTCTTCATGTATTCCGATAAAGACCGTCGCGCCATCGAGGCCTGCCGTGCCAAGGGCTACAAGTTTCCTGAAGTCACCGGCTGGATCCGCGCCCACAAGGACGATCTGAAGATCGCCAAGGATATGGAATTCCGCGAAGTGGGCATGCTCACGTCTGTTTCAGACTACCACTTGTACCTCAAGCTCGGCCTCGACCGCGAAAAAGCCATGCGCAACTACCTTGAGGTGATCGAGCAGGCTCTGGAGTGGGGCATTTCCCCGCGCTGTCATTTCGAGGACATCACCCGCGCCGACATCCACGGCTTCTGCCTGCCCTTTGCCGAAAGGCTGATGGAGCTTTCCAAGGAAAGCGGTCTGCCCGTGAAGATTCGTCTGTGCGACACCATGGGCTACGGTGTGCCATACCCCGGTGCCACCCTGCCGCGTTCCGTGCCCCGCATTGTGCGTGCCTTCACCGATGAGGCAGGTGTGCCCGGCAAGTGGCTGGAATGGCACGGCCATAACGATTTCCACAAGACGCTGGTCAACGGCGTTACCGCATGGCTGTACGGCTGCGGCGGCGTGAACGGCACCTTGCTCGGTTTTGGCGAGCGCACCGGCAACACGCCCATCGAAGCGCTCATCATCGAATACATCTCGCTGACCGGCGAAGACGATATGGCCAATACCCAGATCATCTCGCAGATCGGTGAATACTTTGAAACCGAGTTGGCCTACTCCATTCCCGACAACTATCCCTTTGTCGGCAAGGACTTCAACGCCACCAGCGCGGGCATTCACGTGGACGGTCTGGCCAAGAACGAAGAGATTTACAACATCTTCGACACCAAGAAGATCCTCAACCGCGCCGTGCCCATCATCATCACCGACAAGTCGGGACGCGCCGGTGTGGCCTACTGGATCAACCATTACCTCAAGGTGCCCGCGGACAAGGCGGTTTCCAAGAAGCATCCCGCCGTGGGCAAGATCTACGATCGCATCATGCTGGCGTACGAGCAGGGCCGTAACACCTCATTCTCCAACAAGGAAATGATCAAGCTGGTGAAGCGTTACCTGCCTGAACTGTTCGCTTCCGACTTCGACCATCTGAAGAACGTGGCCAACGACCTTGCCGCGCACCTCATCGTGCGTCTGGCCGAAGACTGCGAAATCCATCTGGGCAAGGACAACCAGGTCTGCCTCAAGGAATTCGCCGAAGAGTACCCCTTCATCCAGTACCTCTATCTCACGGATGCCAAGGGCAAGCTCATTGCTGCGGAAATCACGGACGAAACCAACAAGCACAAGTATGCCGAACTGGCACCGGGTTACGATTTCTCCAATCGTTCCTGGTTCATCCAGCCCATGGCAACGGGGCAGCTGCATATCACGGACCTGTATTCCTCCGTGTTCACCAGCAAGCTGATCCTGACCGTATCTGCGGCCGTGACCGACGAGAACGACAACATCACCGGCGTCATCGGTGCGGACATCCAGCTCGAACAGCTGCTCAAGCGTCAGGGAGAACTGGACGACGACCTGCACCCCGGGGAACTGTACTAGCAGTACTTTCGACGAAACTCTGCGGCCTTCCGCTCTGTATGCCCTGCGGCATACGGAACGGGGGGCCGTTTTTTACATGTGGAGTCCGGGCTTGGTGGCTCCGGCACAAGGGCATTTGCCGGAGGCCCATGTCTCCTCTTCAAAATAAACCGTTAACCAACAAGGAACACTGGAGAATCGAACTATGAACAGAAGGTTGTTATCAGTAATTGTAATATGTTGCATGACATTAGGTGCGTTTGCACTCATGCATGATACGGCGGATGCTCGGAAAATGGGCGGCGGCAAGTCGTTTGGCAGTAAGCCCAGCTATCAGCGAAGCGTGCAGACTCCGGCACAGAGCCCGACCAATCCTTCGCGTACGCAGAGCGAGCAGGCAAAGCAGGGACAGCAGGCAAATCAGGGTGCCACTGCGCAGCCCATGGGAGCCAGAAGCGGTTTTGGCGGCATGATGGGCGGTTTGCTTATGGGCGGGTTGATAGGTTCCATGCTGTTTGGCGGTGGAGCAGGTGGTGGAGGTCCGGGCCTGTTGGATATGCTGCTTATTGGCGGTGGCCTGTTCCTGCTGTTCCGCTTTCTGCGCGCGCGACGCATGGCTGCCGAAGGTGCTGGTCCGCAGGCGGGGGGTGTGCAGATGCATGAGCGTTCCACCAATGGATGGGGCAACCTTGCCGGGGCTGCGGAGCAGACTTCCGGTCCGGACCTGCCTGCCGGGTTCGATCCTGATGAATTCTTGCATGGCGCGAAAACCATGTATGTGCGTCTACAGTCCTCTTGGGACAAGCGTGATCTCAAGGATATCCGTCAGTTTACTTCGGACGAAGTGTATGAAGAAATAGCGCGGCAGGCCGAGGAATATCCCGCTTCCGGCAGGACCGAACTGTTGCTCGTTGCCCCGCAGCTTATCGAAGCGCGCGAGATGGGCCATCAGATTATCGCCTCTGTGATGTATGATGTCATGTTACGCGAGGACGGCGACACGCATTCCAGACAGGATCGCGAACTGTGGCACTTCAGCCGCGACCGTAACCGCCCCGAAGACTTCTGGCTCCTGGAAGGTATTCAGCAAATAGAACGCTAAGATGTTCATACGGACCGGTCGGGTTCAATGACCGGTGCCTGATGCCTCGGGCTTTATAGCGGCAGGCACGGAAGACGCAGTCTTACCGTGCCTGCATGCGAAGCTTGCAGCGTTGGATTCTAGAGTATATATAGAGACGGTATTGTTTTACGCTGACACCTTACGGAGGAAACATGCGACAGAAGTATCTGCCGTTCATATGTATGTGCATCATGCTGGCCGCCTTGGCGTTGTCCACGGGCTGTGCCAAGAAGACCGTATCGCCGCCGGTTCCCTATAAGGAAAAGCCCGCCGTGGCCGAACCTGCCGGTCCCACGCCGCTGCAGCCGCCATCCAAGTGGCAGAAGCCCAAGACGTACACCATCAATGGCCGTTCTTACACGACCATGTCCTCAGCCGCAGGCTTTGTGGAAGAAGGCTATGCCTCGTGGTACGGCAAGGATTTTCATGGCCGCAAGACTGCCAACGGCGAAGTCTACGACATGTACGGCATGACGGCTGCGCACAAGCTGTTGCCTTTCAATACGCCGGTTCGCGTCACCAACCTTGAGACCGGCAAGTCCACCGTGCTGCGCGTTAACGACCGCGGGCCCTTCATCAAGGATCGCATCATTGACCTGACCTATACCGCCGCGCAGGAAATCGGCATGGCAGAGACCGGTACCGCCCGCGTCCGTGTGGAAGCGCTGAATACGCCCAGCGACACCGCCATTGCCGAAGCGACCTTGCAGGAAGAACCGCAGCAGCCCAAGTCTTTTTCGATGGTCTCTCAGGCTGTGGCTGCCGAACCCAGACCTGTTGCCAAGCCGGAGGCCTTCCTGCCCGAAGGGCGCTACTTTGTGCAGATCGGTGCCTTTGGCAAACAGAGCAACGCCGAGGGGCTGAAGGACCGCATGACGCATCAGGGCAAGCCCTGCCGCGTGGTGTTTGACGACTCGCGCAACCTGTGGCGCGTACAGGTCGGTCCTTATTCCAAGGTGGAAGGCGCTGAGCAGGCCAAGGATGAACTGGCCTCCATCAACGACCGGAGCTTTGTGTTCGCTGACTAGCGAGTTTGTTTCACAAAGAAGAAAAGAAGAAAGCCGGAGGCGCATGCCTCCGGCTTTTGGTTTGCAATCCTACCCGTGCGGTTTTGCCATCTTCAGCGGCTGCACGATCTCGTCAAAGCGTTCCGCCGTCAGGTAGCCGAGCCTGAGGCAGGTGTCTTTGAGCGTTCCGCCTTCCACGTGCGCCTTGTGCGCCACTTCCGCGGCCTTGTCGTAGCCGATTTCCGGTGTCAGAGCCGTAACCAGCATGAGCGATGCCGCCACATGGCGGGCAATGGCCTGCTCATTGGCAAGCAGTCCTTTCACGGCGTGGTCGGTGAAGGAGTGGCAGGTGTCCGCGAGCAGACGCATGGCGGTGAGCAGGTTGAATATCATGACAGGCTTGAAGACGTTCAGCTCGAAGTTGCCCTGTGAACCGGCGATGCCTATGGCCGTGTCCAGCCCCATGACCTGTGTTGCCACCATGGTCATGGCCTCGCTCTGGGTGGGATTGACCTTGCCCGGCATGATGGACGAACCGGGTTCGTTGGCGGGCAGTTCCAGTTCGCCAATCCCGCTGCGCGGGCCTGATGCCAGCCAGCGGATGTCGTTGGCGATCTTCATGAGAGAGCAGGCCAGTGTCTTCAGCGCGCCACTGGTCATGACGATGGCATCGTGCGCGGCAAGGGAAGCGAAGAAGTTGCTGGCGGGCACAAAGGGCAGGCCGGTTTCCTCCGCTATGTTGTCGATGGCGGTTTTTGCGAACAGCGGGGGAGTGTTCAGGCCCGTGCCCACGGCCGTGCCGCCCAGTGCGAGTTTGAACAGATGCGGCAGCATGGATTCAAGGCGCTCCAGATTCTCGTCAAGCATGGCCACGTAGCCGGAAAATTCCTGTCCAAGCGTCATGGGAACTGCATCCTGCAGGTGGGTGCGGCCTATCTTGACGATGTGATCCCAGCGCGCGGCCTTGTCCTGCAGCCCGAGCCGCAGATAGCGCACGGCGGGAATCAGGTCATGTGTCAGGGTGAGTGCTGCGGCAATGTGCATGGCTGCGGGGAACGTGTCGTTGGAAGACTGCGACATGTTCACGTGGTCGTTGGGATGGATGGGCTGTTTGCTGCCCATAGTCCCACCGGCCATTTCTATGGCGCGGTTGGCGATGACCTCGTTGGCATTCATGTTGGTCTGTGTGCCGCTGCCTGTCTGCCAGACGTGGAGCGGAAAGTGATCGGAAAGTTTGCCGTCCTGCACTTCCTGCGCGGCTGCGATGATCAGTTCGGCCTTGTCCGCAGGCAATTTGCCGAGTTCCCTGTTGGCTTGTGCCGCTGCCTTCTTGAGCAGACCGAAGGCGTGGATTATCTCTTCGGGCATGATGTCTCGTCCGATGGCGAAGTACTTGAGCGAGCGTTGCGTCTGTGCGCCCCAATAACGGTCGGCAGGCACCTCGATGGAGCCCATGCTGTCCTGTTCGCTACGGGTTGCGAATCGGGCTGATGTATGTTCATTAGCAGTCATGAAGACCTCCTAACGGGTATGTAGTCCTGAATATTTCAGTATCTACAGGCTGAGGCCCCTTGTGTCCAGCCGTGAGGCCGCAAAAAGCTTTCCATTCGTATGAACCGGATTCGGAGTACCCCCTTGTCTGCATCTGAACATTCCGCACTCAGGTCTGCCCCCGCCGCCGCACACCGCCCCGATGTCACGCTGGTGACCTACACCTGCAACGATGCCTCGCACACCCGTGCGCTGCTGGAATCCGTTGCCACGTGGACGGTATGGCCGCGTCGGGTCATCGTGGTGGATGACGGTTCTGACGTGCCTTTTGTCACGGATTGGAACCTGCTGCCTGTGACCATTCTGCGTCACCCTGAAAACAGAGGGCGTACCGAGGCCAAACGCACCGGGCTGAGCGCGGCTGAATCCCGATTCATTCTATCCATGGATAACGACGTGCGCCTGTCGCCCGACTGGCTGCGCACCTGCCTGCCCATGGCGGCCAGACCCGAGGTGGGCATTGCCTCCACGCCTCTGCGCCATGCTTCCGGCGATTCTCCGGCAGCGCGGTACACGGCGCATGCCTACAGCCTGCAGCTGGGCGTTTCCGGTGATGTTTCCTTTGTCTCCGGCGGGGTGTGGCTGCTGAGAAGCGAAATATGGCGAAATGTGGGAGGGTTCGGTGATTATCAGGAGCAGTATGGCGAAGACGCCAGATTCTGCGAGCGGTTGCGGGCAGCCGGATATCGTCTTGTACTGACCACGGAGACGGAAGCGTGTGAAGTGCGCCTGCTGCCCCGTCATGTGATCGTAAAGCGCGGGTGGCGTTGGCACGGCTATCATATCAAGGTGGCACTGGATGCCGGGCATCCCCTCGACGAGGCCTGCAATGTGCTGCTGCATACGATGCGGGAACGGATGGCCCGCTCGGTAGCTGCCGACAGGTTGTTTCTGTATTTCGACCTGCTGTATCTGGTTTACGGCATGACGGATTTGTTTCGCCATGCAGCGCAGACACGACCGGAAGCAGGCGCATATACGAATGCTCCTCTTGCTGCCGCTCTGGTCCTGTTGGAGGATTGTCCGGCACTGCGCGGTCTGCTGTGCGAGGACCTCGGGTGTTTGTCCGTAACCTGTCCCGACAGCGGGGCCACGCGAAATACCATGCCGATGCTGGATTTTGCTGCCTTGCTGCAGCCCGTCATGGCTTCGGCGGACTGTTCCGTTCTGGAGGCTGCTGTCCCGCTGCTGCGGGAGGAGTAACAGCCAGTTCGGGCCAGCCTGAACGTGTTCCTCGTGGCCCGACGTTTTCTGCCGCTAGCTGTCTTCGCCACCGAAGGCTGATGCCTTCCAGATGCCCAGTACCGTCTGCACAGTGGCGCGTATGAGCGGGTCGTCATCGCGGGCAGCTTTGTGCACGAAGCTGAGGGGAGTGGTGATGGTCATGCCGCGCCATATGGCTATTCTTCCCAGCCGCTCCAGCTCCTCTGCCTCGGTGGTGCGCAGGATGCTCAAGCCTTCCCCTGCAATGACCAGAGCGCGCAGGATGTCTTCGTGGTCGGTTTCCACCACCCGTTTCAGGGCAAGGCCGTGTTCCGCAAAGTTCTCGTCCAGCAGGTCATGAAAAGGACAGCTTGGCGGTACCCACACCCAGGGCATGCCTGCCAGCGTGCGCATGTCGGCTGAGGCCAGCACGGACTTCCATTTGGCGGGTCCGACAATGTGCAGCGGCACGCTGGCCAGTTCCAGTACAGTCAGTGCCGGATTGTCCGTTCTGCCGAAGATGAACCCGCCGTCCATTTCTCCTTTCTGCACAGCTTCGATCACTTCCGGCGTCATGGCCTGCACAAGGCGCAGTTCAACTTCCGGATATGTCTGCCGCATATTCGCGGAAAGGTCGGTAACGCGGAGAAAATTGGGGTCGGTGTTGAAGCCGATTTTCAGAATGCCACGCAGTTCGCCGCTCAGGTTTTTGGCCTCCTGTAGCATGGCGTTGGCCGAATCCAGCAGGGAGCGTGCCCGCTCCAGCAGCGTCATGCCCTCCGGAGTCAGCTGCATTCCCTTTGCCGTCCGTGTGAACAGGGTTACCCCCAGCGCGTCTTCAAGGCTCTTGAGATGTGCGCTGACTGCGGATTGGCTGAGAAAGAGGCGCTCGGACGCGCGGGTAAGGTTCTTTTCTTCTGCAATGGCGATGAATGAGCGTAGTTGATGCAGTTCCATGAAGGGCTCCTTTGCAGCGACGTGGTGCTTTCCATGTAGCGCGCATTACCCGCCAAGGCCAATCGGAAATGGCGAATGCTCCCATCACGATAATGCGTTGGATCGGATTCAGGGCGCAGTGCTACACAGCCATGACATGCAACCGCCAAGTGTGAGGAGGATAGTCATGGAAAATGGTGTGAAGAAGTCTGCTGTGCTCCGGTTTCTGGTACAGCCGGAAGACAGTCTTTCGGAAGACTGTGGCCTGCTTCCCGATGTGAGTCCTTCCATGACAGCGTGGGGCTGCCGGTTGAAGGCGGGGGTGTGGTTGCTGTTTGCCGTTCTGATCGCAGGGGGGTTAACGCGCTGTGCGTGAAGCAGGTGCAAGGTCAAACCGGAATGCTGAACAAACACTATTTACAAACGGTCTGAAAGGGTAGATGGGTGAGTGGTTGCTTGCTTTTATTATACTGAGGGAATTCCATGTCTGCCTTTGTCACGTTCATGCCGTTGTTCAAGCTCGCCGCCGTCTTCATCATCATGCTCACCGCCATTCGCTGCAAGCTGGGGCTTATGCTTTCCATCTGTCTTGGCAGCATAGTTATGGCGCTGCTGTTCAAACTCCCTGCGGCCCAGTGGCCGGAGACCGTGGTGACGGCTCTCTTGCAGCCTCAGACCCTGTATCTTGCCCTGATTGTCGCCCTGATCCTTCTGCTCAGCGACGTGCTGGACAAGACAGGTCAGGCGGGACGACTCATGGACAGCCTTGCAGGCTATCTGCGTCATCCGCGTCTGCGGCTGGTCTTCTTTCCCGTGCTCATCGGGCTGCTGCCCATGCCGGGCGGTGCGGTTTTTTCCGCGCCCATGCTTGGCAGCGTTTCAGAAAAGCTCAAGGTGCCCGCACGGGAGCGCGTGCTGCTCAACTACTGGTTCCGTCATATCTGGGAGACCTGGTGGCCGCTGTATCCCGGCATCATTCTTGCCGCTTCCATCTCCGGCGTTTCCATAGGACACATTGCGCTGTACGGCCTGCCCGGTATGGCCGTGATGGTGGCGCTGGGCTGGTTCTTCATCCTGCGTCCCGGCGTACTGAAGCTGGATGAGGCTGCAGCGGGCGAGACGCATGAACGGGATGGGGGCAAGGTGCTGCGTTTCGGCCTGCCTCTTCTGGTGGCCATTCTCGGAGCGGTGGGCATGGAGGTGGGCATAAGTCTGTTCATGCCCGGTATTCCCTTTGAATTCGGCGTGATGCTGGCGTTGGCCTCAGCCATTCTGGTGGCTGTGTGGCAGAACCCGGGCAGTTTGGGCATTGTGGCCCGTTCGCTGACCCGTCCCCATCTCTGGGTGATGCTGGGGGTGGTGGCATCCATCTTCATTTTCAAGGATACCATGCAGGCTGCGGGCGTCATACGCGAGCTCTCCGCATTGGCCGGCGGTCCTGCGGCCATTATTGCGGCGGCAACGTTGCTGCCTTATCTGGTGGGGCTGGTTTCCGGCATCACGCTTGCCTATGTCGGGGCCACCTTTCCGTTGCTGACAGGCCTGCTGGCGCAGGCGGGATTGCAGGACCAGATGGCGGCATATGTCGTGCTCTCCATCTTTTCCGGTTTTACGGGGATCATGTCGTCCCCCATGCACATATGCTTTGTGCTTTCCTGTCAGTACTTCAAGACGGATATCGGCGGCGCGTGGCGCAGGCTGGTGCTGCCCTGTCTGCTGTTGATCGGCAGTGGCGGAGTGTATTTTTCCCTGCTGCGATGACCGTCGCGTTTATAGCTCCAGTTGCACTCGGTTGCGGCCTTTATGCTTGGCTATGTAAAGCGCGGTGTCCGCACGTTTGAGTACCGGTTCTATGGACGTGTCATCTGCATGAAGGCCGGTCACGCCAAGGCTGACAGTATATCGTACTACCTTGTTTTCAGACGTGATAACCTTCTGATTTTCCATGGCTACTCGTAGGCGCTCTGCAACCTGCATGGCCGTGTCCGGTGTCGTTTCCGGCATGAGGGCGACGAATTCCTCGCCGCCTATGCGAGCTATGATGTCAGCATCGCGCAAGATATTTCGCGAAGTTTCTCCAATGTTCACAAGCACGGCATCTCCCGCATCGTGGCCGAACGTATCGTTGACGCTCTTGAATTTGTCCGCGTCCAGCATGATGAGGGAAAGGTGATGGCCGTAACGCCTGCAGCGTTCTATTTCCTTTGCGGCCAGTTCGAGGAAGCGAGCCCGGTTGGTCAGTCCGGTAAGGCTGTCCGTGGTGGCCATGCGCTCAAGTTTTTCTTCGGCAATCTTGCGGTCGGTGATATCGCGCAGGTTCCCGACGGCGAAATATTCATTACCTATCTTGAAAGCACTGACTGATCGTTCCACCGGGAAGGTGCTGCCATCCTTGCGCAGGGCCTGAAACTCCAGCAGGGTTCCCATTACCTTGCCGGTGCCCGTGCGGCTGAAATGCCTGAGGCCCTCGACGGCCTGCGTGTGGTAGTGGGGCGGGGCAATGAGCTGGTGCATCTTCTTTCCGAGTACCTCTTCTGTGGTCCAGCCGAAGAGGTGTTCTGCCGCAGTGCTCCAGAACAGGATGGTGTCCTTACTGTCGATCATGATGAAGGCGTCATAGGAAGCGTCGGCCATGGCCTTGAGCTTGTTCTGTTCAGCAAGAAGCGCCTCTTCCATGCGCTTGCGATCCGTGATGTCCTGTATGGTGCCAAAAGCGGTGCGTTTGTCACCATCGCCGACGATGCGCGAACCGGCTGTTCCATGAATATGCCTGACTGTTCCGTCCGGCCGTATTATTCTGCAGTCGAACCCGCGTGATTCGCCGCTTGCGATGAAGCTGATGTATGCATTGCGAACGGCTTCCTGATCATCGGGATGAACGTGATTGATGAAGTCTTTTACGGTGGGAGCAATGATCTTTTTCTGGATTCCCAGAATGGCGTAAACCTCATCAGACCACCAGAACGTACCGCTTTTGGGATCCAGTTTCCAGTTGCCCAGTTGGGCGATTCGCTGTGCCTCGCTGAGCAGTTCCTTTGTTCTTTGCAGCAGCAGGTTGCGGCGTAACGCCATTACAGCGCTGAACATGAGGCCCAGCCCCATGAGCAGGTAAAGGCCGTGGAAGGTCAATGACAACGGGGGGGTCTCGTTCCATCCTTCTTTAGGGGTGGCCGCCATGACCCATGAGCCGGAAGGAAAGATGACAGGCATGAGCACGGCCTGTCTTTTCCTGGAGAACAGCTGCTCATCTCCCAGAAAGACGGCTCCTTCAGGTCCCATGCCGTCCTTGCCCCGTATGGCCAGGATCATGTTGTTCTGTTGGGTGGCGGCAGAAATGGAGGCAAACAGGGTATCCATGTCGATGACGGCTGAAATCATCCCCCAGAAGACACTGACATTGCCATTTTGGATAAACACAGGGGCCCGGCCGATGAGCCCCGTTCCTCCCTGCAGGAGTTTGATCGGACCGGCGATGACAAGGCTTCGGCTTTCATAGGCTTTTTGTACAAGTGGCCATTGTGCCGTCAGGTCCTTGTAATGGACGCCGAGCACGGCCTCGTTTCCCTTGAGCGGGTAGACGAAGCGCATGGTAAAGTCAGGGGCTGCGGCTATGTTTCTGAGAAGGTTCTCGCCTTTGAGCGTTTCCTGCGCAAACTGCCGGAAAAGATCGTCCGTAAGGTTGTCGGTTACGGAGATGAAGTTGGCGGTTCCCTGTATGAGCAGCAGGTTGGCAGTCAGTTCTTTTTCTATCTGGTGCCGCAGGGCGCCCAGCTTCAGAAAAACGTATTCATGCTGTTCGGAAAGGTGCTTGTCGTAGAGGTAGCGTTGCGTGACCACGTCAAGGAACACAACGACAAGAAGCAGGGTGACGGCTGCAAGTGAGAGGCGCTTGTCCAGCTTGTTGAATGGTATCATGGCGTCCTCTCCTGTCCGTGATTGCGCAGTGTCGGCAGAGGCGGCGGGTAGCGCCGCCTGATGTTAGCAGAAATGGATTGCGGGTTTTGCCTGTTCCATAGTTTGCATTGGAGTTACGGGGTTGTCATGCTCTTTTTCTGGAACAGGAAGAATAACCAGATGCGGAAGTTCGGGGGGGCAGGGAAAACAAGACAGGCGGCACGTTGTGTGCCGCCTGTCTGATTCTTAGGGCGTGTGTTGTTGAGTCAGAGCGGGCGGTGCCTCGTCTTTATGCCTGTTCAGCAGGAGTCTGCCTTCCTCTACCCAGCAATACAGCACGGGTACGACGAATACCGTGAGCAGGGCGATGGTCATGCCGCCGAAGGAGGGGATGGCCATGGGCACCATGATGTCGGAGCCGCGTCCCGTGGACGTGAGCACGGGGATAAGGGCAAGAATGGTGGTGGCGGACGTCATGAGTGCAGGACGTATGCGCCTTTGCGCCCCCTGCACCACGAATGCGCGAATGGCCTCCCTGCTGTTTATGGTCTGCTGGCGTTTCGATTCATCCAGATAGGTGGCCATGAGCACCCCGTCATCCGAGGCTATGCCGAAGAGGGCAAGGAACCCCACCCAGACCGCCACGGAAAGGTTGATGGGCTGCACCTGAAACAGGGTGCGCATGCTTGTGCCGAACAGGTCGAAGTTCAGGAACCAGTCCTGCCCGTAGAGCCAGAGCATGATGAACCCGCCCGACCAGGCCACCAGAATGCCCGAGAAGACCATGAGCGTGGTGGAGACGGCGTTGAACTGCAGGTACAGGATGAGCACGATGACCAGCAGAGCCAGAGGCAGGATGATGGCCAGCTTCTTCTGGGCACGGATCTGGTTTTCATAGCTGCCCGCAAACTCGTAGCTGACGCCCGCAGGCACCATAAGTTCGCCGGATTCCATCTTGGCCTGCAGATAGGCCTGCGCCTCTTCTACCACGTCCACCTCGGCAAAGCCCGCGCGTTTGTCGAACAGCACGTAACCGACGAGGAAGGTGTCTTCACTCTTGATGACCTGCGGTCCGCGCACGTAGCGGATATCCGCAAGCTGCGTCAGGGGAATCTGTTCACCGGATGGCGCCGCCACCAGTATGCTTTCGAGATCCTCCATGGTGTCGCGGCGTTCACGTTGATAGCGCACGCGCACGGGATAGCGTTCACGGCCTTCCACGGTGGTCGTGGTCATCATGCCGCCCACGGCGACTTCTATGACCTGCTGCACCTTGTTGAGCTGGATGCCGTAGCGGGCGATGGCGTCACGGTCCACCACGATTTCCAGATAGGGCTTGCCGACGATGCGGTCGGCAATGACCGCCGCGGGCATGACGGAGGGCACTTCCTTCAGGTAACGCTCAAGCTGCAGGCCGAAGGACTCTATGGTCTTGAGGTCCGGCCCCTTTACCTTGATGCCCATGGGGGCACGCATGCCCGATTGCAGCATGACGATGCGCGCGGCAATGGGCTGCAGCTTGGGGGCGCTGGTCACGCCGGGGACATCCGCAGCCATGACGATGGCATCCCAGATGTCGTTTGCATTACGCACGCCGTGCCATGGGTCCCTTCGGGGATTGATTTCGGGATCAAGCGGGAGCCGCCAGAGCCGGAATGGTTGGCCGTTGTCGTCCGGAATGAGCGCGCCTGCGGCATCGCGTTCAAAGAGCCCCTGCACCAGATAGGGGATGCCGTCCGGTGCGGGCAGCAATTCGCCGGAAGGCGAACGCATGTAGTCCTTCTGGTCGGGGTCAAAGCGGAAGCGCATACGTTTGCCACCCGTATCCAGCAGGTATTCGGAGCGATAGTTGATGACGGTTTCGATCATGGAAACCGGCGCTGGGTCCAGCGGCGTATCGGCTCTTCCCAGTTTGCCCACGGCCGTCTGCACTTCCGGTATGGCGTTGATGGCATGATCCTGCTTGGCGAGTATGTCTCCCACTTCGCCAATGGATGCGTGCGGCATGGTGGTGGGCATGTAGAGGAAGGAACCTTCATCCAGCGGCGGCATGAATTCCTTGCCGAGGCCGGGGAAGGCATGGCTGAGTGCGGCAACCGGCGGTGAGGTGCGTACATATTCCGGTGCCCAGGCCATGATGTTGCCGAAGCCGAGCCATATGGTCATGCCGAAGGCGGTGACCGTTGCTGGCAGGAGGATGAACAGCCCCTTGTGGCGCAGGCACCAGCCGAGCGTCAGCGGGTAGAAGCGCTGGAAGAGCTGGAAAAAGCCCATCAGACCGCCTATGAGCAGGACCACGAAGAGGAGGTTTTTCAGTTCTCCTTTTTCCGGCCCCAGCGGCAGCCAGTGGTTGGAAAGAATGATCGTGACGCCGATGATCACCCCCCAGTTTTCCAGCCGTGCTATACCAAGCTGCCATCTGGGCGGCAGAGAGGCCACGAGCAGGCGGTGCATACCCAGATAGGCAATGAGCAGGCCGATCCACCATGAGAAGACGGCTCCCGCCCAAAGGCCGGTCAGGGCCATGGCTGCGGGCAGCATGAATCGGCGCAATCCCTTGCCAAAGTCCATGCGTCTGGTCTTGAACAGCACATGGGCCAGCGCCGGCAGAATGGTCAGGGCCACGATGATGGATGCCGCCAGAGCGAATGTCTTGGTGTAGGCCAGCGGTTTGAAGAGCTTGCCCTCCGCCCCTTCCATGACGAACACAGGCAGGAAGCTGACCACGGTGGTGGCCACGGCCGTGAGCACGGCACTGCCCACCTCGGACACGCCGGAGAATATGAGGTTGAAGGCGTTGGCACCGGGTGGCGCTTCTTCCAGTTTTTTGAGGATGTTCTCACAGATGATGATGCCCATGTCCACCATGGTGCCTATGGCGATGGCAATGCCGGAAAGGGCCACGATGTTTGCATCCACCTTGAAGGCCTTCATGCCGATGAAGCACATGAGCACGGCGGTGGGCAGCAGTACGGAAATGAGCAGCGAACTGCGGAAATGCATGACGGCAATCAGTACCACGATGATGGTGATCAGAATTTCTTCGGTCAGCGCCGTGTCCAGTGTGCCGAGGGTTTCCTGAATCAGTCCCGCGCGGTCATAGAAGGGGACGATGGTCAGCTTGGAGAGAGTGCCGTCCGCCAGTTGCTTGGAGGGCATGCCGGGGGCGATGTCGCTGATCTTGTCCTTGATGTTCTGAATGACCTGCAGGGGGTTTTCGCCGTAGCGAACCACGACCACACCACCGGCCACCTCGACGCCGTCCTTGTCCAGCAGCCCTCGCCGCGTGGCGGGGCCGAGGGTGACGGAGGCCACGTCGCGTACGGTGATGGGCACGTTGGCCGCCACGCGTACCACGGCTTTTTCAATGTCGCCGAGGGTCTTGATGAAACCCACACCGCGGATGAGATATTCCACGCTGTTCACTTCTATGGTGCGTGCGCCGACATCAAGGTTGGACATGCGCACAGCGTTCACCACCTGTTCCAGTGTCACGCCGTGAGCGCGCATGGCATCGGGGTTCACGTCGATCTGATACTCCTTGATGAAGCCGCCTGCGGAGGCCACCTCGGAGACGCCTTCTGCGGCGAGCAGGGCGTAGCGCACGTACCAGTCCTGCACGCTGCGCAGTTCGTCAAGATCCCATCCACCTGTGGGGTTGCCGTCAGGATCACGGCCTTCGATGGTATACCAGAAGACCTGGCCCAGCGCCGTGGCGTCAGGGCCCAACGTGGCCTGCACGCCTTCCGGCAGGGTGCCCGGAGGCAGGGAGTTGAGTTTTTCAAGCAGGCGTGAGCGCGACCAATAGAACTCCACGTCTTCCTCAAAGATGACGTAGATGGACGAGAAGCCGAACATGGAATAGCTGCGCACGGTCTTCACGCCGGGAATGCCCAGCAGCGAGACGGTGAGCGGATAGGTGATCTGGTCTTCCACGTCCTGCGGCGAGCGTCCTGTCCACTGGGTGAAGACGATCTGCTGGTTCTCGCCGATGTCGGGAATGGCGTCCACGGGAACGGGGTTGCGATGCAGCCCTGCCACGTCCCAGTCGAAGGGGGCCACCATGATGCCCCAGCCGATGACCATGGTCGCCAGCAGGAAGACCACCAGCTTCCGCTTGAGGCAGAAGTGGATGATCTTGTCAGTGAGGCTTACGGGCCGGACTTCCTGCTCTGTCATTTCGGTTACGGTGCAGGCGGCTTCGGAAACGGGCTGGTTGTGCTGTTCATTCATGAATTGTTCCGCCTGCGTCTACTTGTCCTTGAGCTGGCGGGTCACTTCGCCGCACTTGTACATGGCCGCACCAAAGTAGGGGTTGCGGATGTCTTCGTCCGTCTGCAGCCAGTTGGCTCCCTTGTTGTCAAAGGCCATGGGGCAGTGCAGTTCGTACACGGGGCCGTCGGTAAAGACGCCGAGCCGCATGACTGCCGCGGTGAGACCGATGGACAGGTGCTCGAATCCGGCTCGCAGGGCCTCGATGCTGTCCGCCTTGGACATGCCGTCAATGCCTTCCTGCATCCGGGAGAGGGAGCTGTTCCATACGGCCAGTCCTTCTTGATCCAGCAGGGATGTGTCTACTGTGGCAAGAGCCTTGACCAGTGCGGGAATGGCCTTGCGGGCCGTTTCGGGATCATCGTTGCCGAGGGCTTCGGAAATTGGTGTGTAGGCGCCAAAGACGGTTCCGACCTGTTGGCGGAAGGCCTGCGGCGACTGGCCTTCTGCAGCGGCGGGTACGCCGAATGCAGCGGCAAGGTTGCCGAAGTGGGTGTGCGTCAGGGCATGCACTTCGTGCAGTCGTTTGAAATCCTTGGCTTCGCTGCCCAGTACGGCATCGTTCATGAGCAGCATGGCAAATTCCTTCCATGCCAGTTTGGCCTCGCCTTCCAGCATGGCATTCTGGTCCACGGAGTCAGCCAGCGCATTCAGATCGCTGTTCATTTGGGCATACAGGGCCTTGGCGCGGTCCACGTCGGATGCCCGCAGGGCGTCATCGATCACGCCGACGTGCTTGCCGAGGAAGGAAAGTTTGGAAAGCAGCAGAGGCGGGGCCTCATATCTGGCTGCGGTGCCTTGCGTCATGGAATCCTGAGGTTGACCATGGACATGGGATATGGGCGCTTCGGCGCTGCCGGGATTCATCATGCTGGGTTTGGCCTGAATCTGCAGGGCGCTGTCGATCTTGAAGGCTCCCTTGCTGACGACAAGTTCGCCTTCATCAAGTCCGCTGCGCACGATGTAGGTTTCTCCGGCACGAGGGCCGAGTACCACTTCGCGGCCGATGTAGGTTCCGGGCTTGTCTTTGGGCTGCACGTAGACCACGGCGCGTTTGCCGGTAATGAGCGGCGCGGAGACGGGGATGACCAGCGGGTCGCCCTTGCCGGATGCGGATTCAGCCTGTCTGCCGCCTATGCGTTGAACGGCCTGCACGAACATGCCGGGCTTGAGGCTGGCGTCGCCGTTGGGCACTTCAAGGCGAACGTCCACCGTGCGGGTCTTGGGGTTGACCACGGGGTCTATGTAGACAATGCGCCCCTTGTAGTTGCGGCCGGGGTAGGCTTCCGCGGCAAAGGCCACGTCGAGGCCGGTCTTGATCCACGGCAGGTCGGATTCGTAGGCTTCCAGCACAACCCATACGTGGCTCAGGTCGGCAATGGTGTAGATGGGCATGCCTGTCTGCACGTACATGCCTTCCACCACGTCCTTCTTGATGACGATGCCGCCCTGCGGGGCGTGCAGGGTGATGTGGTCGGAAGGTTTGCCGTTGGCGATGACGGCATCAATCTGTGCCTTTGAAAGACCGAGAAGGCGCAGTTTCTCGCGCGAGGCTTCCAGTGTGCGCTGTGCGGTTCTGCGCACAAGGTCAAGGTTGCTGGATTTGGCGTCGTTTATGGCTTTGACGGCCTGCAGCAGCTCCGCCTGCGCGGTGAGCAGTTCGGGGCTGTAGATGGAAGCCATGGCCTGTCCGCGTTGCACCACGCTGCCCGTGGAGTCCACGTACAGCCTGTCGATGCGCCCGCCCATCCATGCGGTGATGGAACCCACGCGGGTTTCGTCGTATTCCACCTTGCCCACCATGCGCACGTCCAGCGCAACGGATTGTTTGCGTACGGGCGTGACCACGATTTCCGCCAGCTTGCGCGAATCCGCGTTCATTTCCACCTGCCGCAGACTCTGGGCGGCTGCCTTGTTGGCGTCCAGCTCCAGCTTGATCAGGTCCATGAAGCAGATGGGGCACTTGCCGGGTTCCGGCAACTGGATCTGCGGGTGCATGGAGCAGGTCCACACCACCTTTCCGGCAGCGTCGGTGCTGCGCTCAAGTCCGTGGTCCTTGTGCTCGGAAAGCGTTGTTTCATCCGAGTGGCGTTGCTTCTGGTCCTTAAAGTAGAGCGCAACGGCAACGATGATGATCAGGCCGCCGAGAAGGGGGGCAATCCATTTGAAACGTCTGATGGTGGAGAGCAAAGGCATGACGGGCTCCTGCCGGTGGTGTCAAAAAATGATACAGCCGGATGGCTGTCTATCGCGAAGAGGGGAAAACGCGCCGGAACTCCAGTTCCGGCGCGTTCCGTTCTGTTACTGAGCGGGGGTCTTTTCGACTTCCACGCCCTGTTCTTCCAGTTTCTTGATGTACTTTTCAGGATCCTTCTTGAACTCGCCTTCGCAGGACGGGCAGCAGAAATAGACGCGCTTGCCGTTGTGGTCGGCATACAGCTTCTTGTTGATGCCGTAGCCCATGACGGGGCACTTGGTCTGCGGTTCGGCGGCAAAGGCATTGCCCACGACAAGGCCGGAGCCGATGGCGAGCATGGCCACAAGGACGAGGGATTTAAAGAACGTGTTCATGACTGTGTCTCCAACTATATTGTTTTGATATCTTTATTGTTTGGGCATTTCGGCATCATGCATTTGTTTGCCTTTCATCATCATATTGTGGCCTTCCATCATCATGTTCTTCCCATTCATCATCATGTCATGACCTTCCATCATCATCATTTCGCCTTTGGTCATGTTGCCGTGGGCCTTCATTTTTTCTTTGCCCATCATCATCATGGATTCGCCCTCGGACATTTTTTTCATGTCCATCATCATGTGGGCTCCATCCATCATCATCTGGTTGCCATGCATCATATTGTGGGAGGTCTCATCGGTAGCTGCAGAGGGGGGCGTAGCCGCTTCATGGGAGGAGTGGCTGTCGTGGGCAGAGGTGTCTGCTGCGGATACTGCCAAAGGAGATGCAGCTATAAACAGAGCGAGTGCGATAGCAAAAAACGATGCTTTGGAAAAAGTGTTATGTGTCATGATTGTAACTCCTGTGTTTATTGAAGCCGACAGGGCAGCTTCAGTTACTGTATTGTAGTTTTGAGTTCCGATTCCGGCAGGGAATGCTTGGTCATGACGGAACCGTGGTACTTGCAGGGAATTTCTCCACCGGTAAGGGCTTCCATATCGGCGATGCGCTGGGCCTGATCGGTCAGGGCGCGGGCGTAGGCGAGGTGCAGTTCAAGATAACTCTTCTGCGCCTCGGTAATATCGTTGAACGATGCCTTGCCGCTCTGATAGGCCTGCAGCGAAACTTCTATGGCCTGCTCCGCACGGGGGAGCAGCGTGTCCTTGTACAGTTCGATGCGTCGTCCGGCATCGCGGTAGCGGAACAGGGCCAGTTCAAGATCGGCCAGCAACACATCCTGTTTGCCCTGTCTGCCACGGTGGGCGGCGAGGAGCATCTCCTTGCTTTCCGTTACCGCCGCGTCGCGGGCGGAACGCCAGATGGGCAGGTTGATGCCGACCGTTGCGATGAGCGGGTCGTCCCCTTTGTTTACTGTGTTTCCACCGCCACGGGGTCTGTCCGTGTATATGGATTCCAGTCCAAGCGTAACGTCCGGAAAATAGTTTCGTTCTGCCAGCGAGGCGGCTGACTTGGCTTTTTCCGCCTGCGCATCGTATCCGTGAAGGGCCGGATTGTTTTCCTTGAGGGCGGTGCGCAGTGTCCCGTCATCCATGGAAATTTCCATGACGGGTACCGCGTCGGGCACCTGCACGGGCTCATCCGTAGCCCTGCCCATGGCCGCGTTCAGCCGGGCCGCAAGCGGGGTGCGCAGGTCCTGCAGTGAGCGGAGGCGTTCGCCCAGTTTGTCCAGTTCCATCTGCGTGCGCAGTACGTCCGAATACGGGGTACCGCCGGCGGCGTAGCGTGCTCGGGCCACGTCTTCCAGATAGCGCAGCAGCTCCTCGTTTTCACGGGTAATGGCGATGGCGCGTTCCAGATAGGCGTATTCATGGAAGGCGCTCTTCACGTCCCTGAAGAGTGCCAGCTTTATGCCTTCTGCCTGTGCCCGCAGGGTATCCGCCTCATGCAGGGCGATTTGTTCCTTGTCGTCCAGCTTGCCCGGCCACGGAAACTTCTGGGAAATGCCGTAGCGCCAACGCTGGGGGCCGGTGCGTGTTTCGACGGGCTCAATGAAGTAGCCGAACCGCAGTTCGGGGTCGGGCATCACGGAAGCCTGCGGAGCCTTCTGCACAGCGGCACGCCATCTGGCAAAGGCGGCTTGCAGTTCTCCGTTATTCTCGGCGGCTGTCTTCAGGTAACTGGGCAGCGGGTCGAGGGAAACCGGTTCCTGCGCGCGGGCCATGTCGGGCAGGGCCAGCATGAGGAACGCCAGCAGCGGCAAAAGCCATAGCCACAGGCGCATGGTGGCCTGCCGTCTGTCATCGGCAATGGCTATGGCGCGCGTCCGTGTGTGGTCGGTTCGGCGGAGGCTGGCATTGGCATGTCGTATTTCGTTTGTGGTGCGCTGCATTGGGGTTACCTGTCGTGTTGAAGATGCGGCCGTACTGCGTTGCCGTGCAATGCGGCTTCATGAATCAAGATACGTACCACCATGCGAAAAACAAGTTATTTCGGACTAATTTAGTCCGAATAGGGTGCGCAGTGCGTTCAAAACGTTTCAGTTCGTATAAAAATTGTACGATTTTGCAGCGGGAGGGTGGGGTGAGTGTATGATTTTTGAACAGATGCCGGTTCGTACAGTTTGTACGAACCTTAGCACGTTTTCGCAGGGGAAGTCAGGTGGATTATTTGGGGGAGGTGTGCGTTAACGCCTGCCCCGGCGCAGGTGCTCGGGCAGGTTCTGCATACCCTCGATGACAGGGCAGGGGGCGATGTTGCGGTTCTTGAGCAGGCGGTTATCCAGTACCACCACGATGCCCTTGTCGGTTTCGCGGCGGATGAGGCGGCCCACACCCTGCCGGAACTTGATGGCGGTTTCGTAGCGGTAGCGGTCCCAGTAGGCCGCATCCGGCAGGCAACGCTTGCGGGCGTCCATGAGCGGCGAGGCGGGGGAGGGGAAGGGCAGGCGGGTGATGATGACCTGCGTGAGCGTATCGCCGGGAAAGTCCACGCCGTGCCAGAAGGTCTCCACGCCGAAGAGCACGCTCTCCTTGGCGGCACGGAACTCGTCGCAGAGCGCGGCGGGCGGTTCGCCCTTTTTCTGGAACAGCATGGGATATTCCCCGTCGTATTCGCGTTCCAGCCGCTCCCGCAGGGCTTCAAGATCTTCGTAGCTGGCGCAGAGCACCAGCGTGGCCCCGTGGTTCGTCTCGATGAGTTCCGGAATGACCTTGGAAACGTAGTTCAGCCACGTGGCCTTGTGCTCGAACATGGCCGTGGGGGTGCCGGAGGGCACCACAAGGGCGAAATCCGGCTCGAACGGCGGGGCGACGCGGGTGACGAAACAGGGCTTTGGCGGGGCTTCCGTGTCGTCAAAGAGAATGTGTTGCCCCTTGCCGAGGCCGATGCTGCGGCGGAAGGGCACAAAGCTGGCCTGATGCGTGAGCGTGGCAGAGGTGAAGACCACGGTGTCGCGGCGGGCGAGAATGTGATTGCGCACCAGCGGGCCCACGTAGACATGGCCGCCACCGAGAATCCAGTTGCGGGGAAAGACCTGCACGGACTGCCATGTACCTTCGGACTCCAGGCCCGTGCGCAGCTGGGCCAGATTGAACATGGTCTCGTGCACCAGCATGCGCATGGTGCGGCAGCGTGAGAGCGTCTTGTAGGGCAGGGGCAGCCTGCCCACCTCCTTGCCGTTGAAGAGGGCGGTGTTTTCGTGCACCGCCTCCATGAGCCCGTGCAGATGCTTGAGGTCGTTGGCGATGTGACCGTTGGTAAAGGCCTTGTGCGAGGGGGTGACGGCCGTGGCGCCGCCCAGCGAGCCTCTGTCCATGGCGAGGAAACGGTCGCGCATGGCATCCAGCGCCCGCAGCAGAACGCCAATGGCGTCCACAGCGCGTCCGGCCCTGTCCTTGTCCAGCGGTGGCGTGGAAGGGGAGGCAACGAGCTTGCGGCACTGTTCGCGCAGGTAGCGCGCATGTCCCTGCACATCGGATGTGGCAATTTCCGGACTCATGGCGCTACGTACCGCGTCCTCGAAGTGGTTGGCTTCGTCAATGACGCAGTGTCGGAACAGGCCGTTCAGCTTGCCGTCCTTTTCCATGAGGATGAGCTTGTTGTGGTTGGTGATGATGAGGCGCGCGTTGGCCGCCTCCGCTGTCACCACCTGCGCGGGGCAGTCCGTGTGGGATGCGTGGCAGCCGCTGCCCGCGCTCACTTCCAGCATGAGGCCGGAGAGCAGGCGATTGGTATCCAGCCTGCGGCGCAGGCGCGGAGAAATGTCTTCGCAGTCCGCAAGGCGGTAGCGGTAGCAGATGTTCACGAAGAAGAGCCACGCGAGCAGTTCCTCGCCTTCCATGTCCGGCGAGAGCACGTCGTCCAGCTTGTGCGCGCACACGTAGTTGCTCTTGCCCTTGATGAGCGCGGCGTCGATGTCCCGATACTGGCCGAAGAGTTCGCGGCAGGCTTCCAGCTCGTTGCCGTACAACTGGTTTTGCAGGCTCTTTGTGTAGGTGGCAATGGCCACGCGCTGCTGCGGATTGCGCTTGAGAAATTCCATGACCGGCAGCAGATAGCCCAGCGTCTTGCCCGTGCCCGTGCCTGCCTCGATGCAGGCGACGGCATTGGTGTTCAAGGCGTGAGCCACGTGTCCGGCATAGGTGACCTGAGGTTCCCGGATGCGGTAGCCCTTGCGGCGGTGCGCGAGCTGTTCATAAAGCTGGCGGATGTCCCGTTCCGGTACTTCCGTGAAGCCCGTGCTTTGGTTGTCCCTCGCCTCGATGGCAGGGGCTTTTTCCAGAAAATGCCGCCAGTCCGGCGTGTCTTCCGCTGTAACCGGCGAGACCAGTCCGCCGTCGAAATAGTCGGAAAACCGGGTCAGCAGGTGGCAGCAGGCGTCGCCGAACAAAGAGTCGCTGTGTGCCAGATAGTGCCGCAGGGCTCGGGCTCCGGGGAATCGGGAGTCTGCGAGCACGTTGCCGAAAAGATGTCTGGTGAAGGCAAGGCTCAGTTCCGCTCCCTCTTCTGCCGAAAAGCTGACCTTGTCGCGCGGTTGACCGTGAATGGTCTCCCACAGCTGGCGCGGCGAGGCGGTGGAAGCCCACGGCATGAAGTAGTCGGCGGCGAAGCCCAGATCGAAGATGCGCAGGCCTCGCAGCAGTTCCTGCAGGGTGGGCAGAGCCTCGTAGGGATCGTAGCAGAGCACGAATTCCAGTCCGGCCAGAAAGTCGCACAGGGCGTTCTGCACGGTGGCATGATCCGGTGCGTTTGCCAGCGCCTTGCGGCTGATGTGCGAATGCATGAAGTCGCGGGCGCGGGTGGCCTTGGTGCGGATGAGCGAGTGATAGGCCGTGCGTTTGCCGTCGGGCGTGATGCGGATGGCGGCAACGGCATATGGCGCGACCGCTCCGGCGGGCGGGGCGGCCATGTGGACAAAGAGAAAGGCAATGTCCCGGACAGGATGCATCAGGGGCTGGAACATGGCCTTCTGGTATCAGAACAGCGGCGTGCTGTCAGTCTGAATGTGGCGTAGCGCAGGCCGGTAGCCCGGAGCGCCTGCTCAGTCCGGCTAGTAAGATCGAGTGCGCGCCAGCTCTTTGCGAACCTCTTCAATGCAGAGCATGAGGCGGGTCATGGATTCCTCTTCCACAAAGGGGGTCATGACATAGGACTTGAGCGCCAGCACCGGACGCCCGCCCGCGCTGACGCAATATTGTTCCGTCAGCGAAATTTCCAGGCATTCTCCGGCGAGCATTTTTTGGTGCAGGGCATCAAATACGGCGCGGTTGTAGCGGTTGTGCTTTTCCAGATCCGCATCATGGGACGGGTCGGCCACTTCCTTCTGATACTGCAGGTTCGGGTCGGTGCCGTCGGGGTAAACGCGGAACAGGGTAACGGGACCATGGTTGCCGTTGTTCACCACCACGGCATGCGGTGCCTGCTCCAGCCGCATGCGCAAGGATTCCGCAATGGTTACAATGTATCCCAGCAGAGCCCTGTATCCCTGCTTGCCTAGCATTTTCAGATTGGCCAGCGCGGAAAGCACGCCACCTCCGCCGCGTGACGATTCCATGGTGAACATGCCGGGGTGGTAGTTCCCGAACTGGAACAGGTAGGGCATGAGCGCCTTGTCCCGCGTAATGAGGGTCAGATCCTTTTTTTCGCGCACGAGGAAAAGGCTGGAGAGGTATGGCGTGTAGCCGGTCTTGTGGAAATCCAGTCCTACGGAATCCGCTCTGGGCAGACCGGCAAGGATGTTGCGGACATCCCACAGTGAGCGCAGGGTACGTTCCGGAAAACGCATGGAGTTGGTGTTGAAGTCGTAGTCGTTGAATACGCTCCATGCCCAGCCGATAACGGCATCGGCATGCAGGTGCGGGGTATACTCGAGCTGATATTCCTGCGTCAGGCGGTCGCGCAGGTCGGCCATGGCGGTCAAGGGATCAAGACCGAAGGCGTCTGTAGTGCCCATGGTCGCCAGCAGGCAGGCTATGTGTTCGCCCTTGTCCAGAATGCGGCGCATGGCTTCTTCCAGTTTATCCATGCGCATGGCGTTGTCCGCATCCACTGGGATGGTTACGAGATTGTCCGTGCCCAGCCCCTGCCAACCCAATGCATTAAGTTTGCAGTAATGGCTTGCGCTGGAGGCGATCATTTTCATGCCGGGCTGCACCCCGTGGGCAAAGGCTCCGGGTTGGGCTTTTTCGATGCCCAGCCGTACGCCGTAGAAGGTGGTGCCCGTGCCGCCCCAGGTGAACAGGCCCGCAGCGGTTTCCGGTGGCAAGCCCAGCAGGTGGGCGCAGATGGCACTGGCCTCTACTTCTGCCTCAGAGACTTTGCGGGAATATCCGTCCCAGATCATGTTGGGGTTGTAGAGCGAGGCCATCAGGCTGCCGATAACGGCAGGGATACTGGATGGCGGTATGACGTTGGGCTGCACCAGTGCGTGACCCCATATGGGATGACCGTCAAAGTAGGCAGCGAGTTGTTCCACTGTTTGTTCAACAGTCTGCATGTTTTCATGCAACACGCCTGTGCGGGCCTTGGTGTAATCTATGTCGCTGTTCCCGCCCTGCAGCATCGGCGTGCAGCCCTTGCGGGCGTTTACGGCCTGCAGACCATGCAAAAGCGACTGGCCGAGATAGGCATCATGAAAGCTGTCGGAAACGGGAGAAGGAAACGCGCGGCGTATTGTGCCGATGAGGTTGTGAAAGCTGTCATCCGCAGGCAGTTCGGCAGGCAACCTGCAGATGTGCTCTTGCCAGCCGGTAAAGGCTTTCAGCAGGCCGGCTTCTTCAAGAGCGTTGCGAACGGCCAGCGGGGGATTGGCAATGCGGAGCAGATCGCGCGGTGAAGGGGCGGCTCCCAGGCAGGCCGCAGCGCGCTGCTTGAGTTGGTCAAGGGTGCGGATGCCGTCTGCCGTAATGCCGGTAACTTCTGCCATATCCAGCACAACGGGGATAAATATGCAGCCGGAGGCATTGTGCAGCAGGGGCTCAACGGTGGCCTGCAGGCTGTTACCTGCTTCCAGATCCAGATTGCCGGAAAGCCTCAATATGATGCGACTGCTGAGATGCATGATTCTCATGTGCATGGTGACCTCGGTTGCCTGTTTGAAAATGTGATGCCCATGCTTCATTTGAGTGGGCAGGCTCGCTCCGTGCGGCGATTGGCGGAGGCTTGGGTCACATTATCGCAACCCTTGCGCCCTAGCAATGAACTTGCCATTATTATGCGGTGTCTCATGGTTTGATTGATGGCGAAGGGTAAAGAATAATACCCATGTTATTGCCGACTTGCACATTTGCGGGTAGCGTTGGCATGACCCACCTTTATCGGGGATAATCGGCATGAGATACGTCATTCGCAGGGTGCTTCGGTTTGCATGTGTTCTTGTGATGCTGCTTCTTGCCGCCTGCGCGGGAAAGAAGAACTATGATGCGGGCATGTCCCTGTATGCGCAGGGCGACCTGCGGGCTGCGGTTGAGGAGTTGACGCGGGCAGTCGCGCTGGAGCCGACCAAGCAGAAGTACCTTGATGCTCTTCGGAGGGCGAAGGGGGCGTTGGCGTCACGGATATGCCTGCAGGCGCAGGCGGATCTGGAAGCTGCCGAACCCAGCCGCGCAAGCATGGACGCTGCCCGTGCCGTGTATGACGAGGCGCAGGGGCTGGACGAGGGCAACGCCAGAGCGGGAGAACTGCTGCGTTTCATCAGCTCGAAGGAAATTGAACTGGCCCGGCAGGTGAATGCGGATATCGGCGCAGCCGAACAGCTTGCCGCCGCAGGTCGGTGGGAAGACGGCTGGCAGGCCATGCTGGCCGTGGAGCGCCGCGATCCTGAAAGCAAGGTCGTCCAGGTGGCCAAAACCGTCTTCGGACGGCGCGGTGCCGTTGCGTTGGCACAAGCCGCCGATGCCTTCTATGTCTCAGGCCAGTTCGGCGAGGCAAAGCGGATGATTGCCCTTGCCAACGAGATGGACCCCGCCAACATGCAAGTTTCCACCATGCTCGCCAATGCCACGCGCATGGTGAACAAGATGGATCTGGTCAGAAAGGGTGACGGGGCCTTGGGGGCGGGCGATTATTCCGCTGCCGCCCGTGCCTATATGGCGGCTCATGCCCTTGATCCTGCCGATGCCCGTCTCACGCAGCACATGCACAACGTGCTGACCAGAACCTATGATGTGATCGCGCAGAAAACCTACCGTTACCTTTCCAACGGGTTTGTCGTCGCGGCCGCGCACTCGCTGGCCGAGGCGGACGAATTTCTTTCCGTGCAGCCTGACGCCACGATCGGGAAGCTTGGGAAGCAGTTGCGCAGAGCCTTGGGCGACAGTGTGGAAACGGCCATGGACGAAAGGAACTACGGCATTGCCTGGTACTGTCTGGAGCAGCTCAAGCGTCTGGATCCCACGGGCGACTACGACATGCTGTCCTTTGAGGTGGAAGACAAGCTCCTGCAGCGCGCGCAGACCTACATTGCCATATTCGATTTTTCCAGCCCGCTCAATGTGACCGGAACCGATGCCGGAGCTACCATCACCAACCGGCTGAGCGCATACATGTTCGAACACGCAGGGACTGATGTGGTCATCATGGAGCGGTCAAGCCTGAACCGGATTCTGGAGGAAATGCAGCTTGGACAGGTGGGGGCGCTCAATGCCGAAACCTCCAAGGAGATGGGCAATCTTTACGGCGTTGATCTTGCTGTCATGGGGAACACGCTGGCCTACCGTTCGGAAAACACGGTGGTGCAGAGTTCCAAGCAGGTCAGCTACTCGCGGCTTGAACTGCAGCAGTTGAGCCTTGGGCAGTACGGCTCCTATTCCATTCCGGTCTCACGGGAATACACAGCTCCGTACACCGTGAACTACAACAAGCTGCGCACCAACGTGCAGTTCAGCTATCGCGTGGTGGACGTGGAAACGGGGCGGCATCTGAAGTCGGCCACGGTGAACGAAAGCAGGGTGATGGAGGATGAAAGCCACGGGGCCGTGCCCATTGCCAATCTTCCGGAAGACCCCATGGAACTGCCGGATGAACTGACCGTGCTGCTGGAACTGACAGACACCGCCGTGCAGAAGATGGCGGACGATCTTCTCTCTCTGCTGAACAACATGGAAGATTTTTACATGGAGAAGGGTGAAACCTACATGAAGCGGCGTCAGGCGGACAAGGCTGCGGAGCAGTTCGCCAACGCGGTGTTTGTGGAGCGTCTGAAGAAGATCAGCAGGCGCACGGACGAGGCCATGAAGAATCTGGACGCCGTGCTTGAGATGTATCACGAGGAATAGCGGCCCTTGTCCGCCCTTCTTTCCAACACATAAATGAATGAAAGGCCGCATCCTTCCGGATGCGGCCTTTGTGTACGGGCGCAGAGCAGCGGGTGCTACTTTGCCATGCGGGATTCCAGATCTTCCGCGCTCTTGATGACCTGTGCCTTGAACTCTTCGCGTGCGGCGGAGAGCTTGGTGGCAACGGCGGCATCCTGCAGTGCGATGATCTGCGCGGCAAGCCATGCGGCGTTCTTGGCGCCTGCCTTGTCCAGCGCCACGGTGCCCACGGGGTATCCGGGAGGCATCATGACGGTGGCCAGCAGCGCATCCATGCCGCCCAGCTTGGAAGCCGTGATCGGCACGCCAAGAACGGGCTTGAGGGTGCGTGCGGCTACCGCGCCAGCAAGGTGCGCGGCCATGCCGGCGGCGCAAATGAAGACCTGACAGCCTTCTTTCTCCAGCTTGTCCACCAGATGCTCGGTGCGTTCCGGCGTACGGTGGGCGGAGCTGACCGTGAAAAGGTAGCTGATGCCCAGTTGCTCCAGCACTTCGGTGCAGGGGCGCATGGTTTCTTCGTCGGAAAGACTGCCCATGAATATACCAACTTGAGGCATGTTCATTACTCCTGAAAGGGGTTCGGGTGGTTGTTGCCAGAGCCGTCGTTATGGGTATTCGTCTGTTTTTGGCTTTGCGGGCCCGGATGACATATGCTCCGCTTCTCCCGGACCGGAGTCCCCGTGTTGTGCGGGGGCTTCGTAGACCCGTTCGGCAGGTGCGCTACATATTCCGCAGGTGTGATTTCCGGCCTTCCCTGCCCTTGAGTGCTCGGGAGGGAGAGGCGCGAAACAGCTGACCTGTGGCAAGCGCCTGCTGTTGCGGAGAAGGTCGAAACCTTCCCCGCCAAAGCTGAAAACAGTTCGAAATTTAGTTTTCTATCTCAGACCCTTGAAGCCAATGTCGCGGCGGTAGTAGGCCTTGTCCATGCGCAGCTTGGCAACGCCTTCGTAAGCGCGCTTCTGGGCATCGGCAAGGGTCTCGCCCAGCGCGGTCACGCACAGCACGCGGCCGCCGTTGGCGCGGGTGACGCCGTTTTCAAGGGTGGTTCCGGCCTGAAAGACCTTCAGATCGCCGATGGCTTCCGCCTCTTCGATGCCGTTGATCTCCATGCCCTTGGGGTAGCTGTCGGGGTAGCCCTCCGCGGCGATGACAACGCCGAGGGTGGTTTCCTTCTTGATGTTCAGCGGGGTTTCGGCAAGGCGGCCTTCCACGCAGGCCATCATGACATCCACGATGTCGCTGTCCATGCGCATGAGCAGGGGCTGGCATTCAGGGTCGCCGAAACGTACGTTGAACTCCAGCACGTAGGGGCCCTTGGCGGTCATCATGAGTCCGGCATAGAGAATGCCGATGAAAGGCTTGTCCTTTTTGCCCAGCGTTTCACACACGGGCTTCATGACCAGTTCGATGATCTCGTCGTAGCGTTCTGCGGGCAGAACGGGCGCGGGGCTGTAAGCACCCATGCCGCCGGTGTTGGGGCCGGTGTCGCCGTCGAATACGGCCTTGTGGTCCTGCGAAGAGGGCAGGGGCTTTACGGTATTGCCGTCGCAGAAGCAGATGAAGGATGCTTCTTCGCCGATGAGGCATTCTTCGATGACCACGTGCTCGCCGGATGAGCCGAAAGCCTGCTGCACCATGATTTCTTCCAGTGCGGCAATGGCTTCGTCGGTGGTCTGGGCGACCACTACGCCCTTGCCCGCAGCAAGGCCGTCTGCCTTGACCACGATGGGAGCGCCGACTTTGAGAACGTATTCCTTGGCATCGTCAAATTCGTTGAAAACGCCGAAGGCGGCAGTGGGGACGCCTGCTTCTTCCATGATGTTCTTGGCGAACGCCTTGGAGCCTTCCAGCTGGGCGGCAAAGGCATTGGGGCCGAAGCAGGGGATTCCGGCAAGATCAAGGGCGTCCTTGATGCCGAGCACGAGGGGCAGTTCCGGACCCGGAACCACGAGGTCGATCTTCTGTTCCTTGGCAAAGGCAACCAGTGCGGGAAGGTCGTCAACCGCGATGGGCACGTTGGTGCCTTCAAGGGCGGTGCCGCCGTTGCCGGGGGCGATGAAAATCTCGTCAACTTTTGGGCTCTGGCGCAACTTCCATGCAAGGGCATGTTCGCGTCCGCCGTTCCCGACGATCAGAATCCGCACGTCTGGCCTCCGTATGGCTTGGGACAGGGTTTTCCCCCGTCCTGTTTCGTGATAGCACGTTCAGTCACGTGGCTTGCGTGTTGTGGTGTGCGCCTGATACATGCTTTTGCCGTTTGGTTCAAGGATGATATTTATATTACCATTTCAGTGTGTTGGGAGCGTGTATGGTGACTCATCGTTTTTTGCCGCACCTGCCTGCGGAAAAGTTGGCGGCACTTCAGCTTGACGGACTGCGATGGACGGTACGCCATGCCTATGAGAACAGCCCCGCATATCGGGCCAAGTTTGAGGCGGCGGGGGTGCATCCTGACGACATTACCAGCCTTGATGATATAAGGCTCCTTCCTTTTACCACCGTTACGGACCTGCGTGAAGGCTATCCCCTGCCTTTGCTCTCCGTACCCGAAGAGCAGGTGGTTCGCATTCATGCCTCTTCCGGCACTACGGGCAAGCGCAAGATTCTGGCGTATTCGCAGAAGGATATCGATACCTTTGCCCTGCAGATGGCCCGCTGTTACGAGATTGCCGGGCTGACCACGCTGGATCGTGTGCAGATTGCCGTGGGCTACGGCCTGTGGACGGCGGGCGCGGGTTTCCAGCTGGGAAGCGAAAAGTTCGGGGCGCTCACGGTTCCTGTGGGGCCGGGCAACCTCGAAATGCAGCTGCAGCTCATGGCGGACATGGGCACCACCTGCCTGTGCTCCACGGCGTCCATGGCGCTGCTCATGGCGGAGGAAGTGGAGCGCAACGGCCTGCGCGATCAGTGCAAACTGCGTAAGGTGATTTTCGGCGCGGAAACACACAGCGCCAAGATGCGCAAGACCTTTGAGGAAAAGCTGGGTCTTGAGGGCAGTTATGACATCGCGGGCATGACCGAGATGTACGGCCCCGGCACCGCGCTGGAATGCGATGCCCACGAAGGCCTGCATTACTGGGCCGACCTGTTCATCATCGAGATTCTTGATCCGGAGACCCTGCAGCCCGTGCCGGAAGGCGAGGTGGGCGAAATGGTGGTGACCAGCCTGCGCAAGGAGGCCAGCCCCCTCATCCGCTACCGCACCCGTGACCTTTCGCGCATGCTTCCCGGCAAGTGTTCCTGCGGGGTGGAGATTCCCCGTCACGACCATATTCTCGGCCGTTCGGACGACATGATCATCTTCCGTGGCGTGAACATCTATCCCGGTCAGATTGCGGACGTGCTGCAGAAGTTCCCCGAAGTGGGGGCAGAGTACCAGATCATGCTTACCCGCAAGGAAGGCAAGGACAACCTGACCCTGCGGCTGGAGCGCAATGCCGAAGCCCAGGCTGGCAACGATGCTGCGCTCGCCAAGGTCGTGGGAGCCGAGCTGCACAAGAAGCTCATGGCCCGCGTGGAAATGGAGATCGTGGACCCGGGCGCGCTGCCGCGTTCCTTCGGCAAGTCCAAGCGTGTGGTTGATCTGCGCGATCAGGATTAGCGTGCGGTAACAATCGGCCTGCAGCGTTTCAGGCTGTGGGCAACGGGTGACACCGGATCGTGGGGAATGGGCGTATTGCGTCCCCCATCATTGCATTACTGATTTTTCAGCATCCGCTGATTTCAACCAGAAAGTTCAACCGCCGCCGGAAATTTCCGGCGGCGTTTTTTTTATTCTTAAGGGGAGATTGTTTTCGGTGTGTAGTTGCGTGTCATGAAGGCAAATAACAGGGTGGTTCCAAGAACGACGGTTCCTGCAGATGCGAATCCTGCGGAGGCTCCAAGACTGGCAGTTACCGCTCCGGCCACCACCGGGCCCGTTGAGTGGCCTATGTCCATGATGGCTCCCAGCAGCCCCATTGAGGCTCCCCGCATGTCGGCATCGCTTGTGTCTGCGATGAACGCCGAGCTTGCGGCAAGCGTCAGCGAGAGGGCAAGGCCGAGGCCCAGGCTTGCGGCAGCAAGCGTGACGATGCTGCCGGTTTGCCCCATGAGCAACATTATGCAGCCCAGAAGCAAGGCGCCGAGCACAATTTGGCGAACCCTTCCGTGCGAGTCGGAGAGTTTGCCGAAAAGAGGCTTGCTGAGCGCCACGGCGAGCACTTGTACGGACATAAGACCGCCCGCCCATTCCGTGCCCAGTCCGGCCGTGCGTACATGCTGCGGGAAGAATGCTTCAAAGGCCCCGAAAGCGAACAGGGCTGCGGACTCCATGATACAGCCTTGCAGTACCAGTCGGTTTTGAAGCACCGCTCTGACGGAATGTCGGAAAGAGCGGTTTGTCGTGGTCGGGGGGGGCTGTGCTTGGGGAAGTCTGAATACGAGCAATGCGGTAAGAACACCGAGCAGAAGGCACGTCAGATACACCAGTGTAAAACCGCTTCCTTCGGCTTCGTTGTCAGGTAGTGTGAGCAGGATTCCCCCTGCCAGCGGAGCGAGGAATCGGCCAAGCTGACTGGCGGACGACATGAAGCCCAGCCGTTCGCCCCGTCCTGCAAGGAAGGTGTCTGTGACCAGCGCCATGGCAACCGGTACGAAAATGCCTGTGGCAAGCCCGTGTAGGAAGCGGACGAGTGCCAGCTGCCATATCTCCGAAATGAAAAGGTAGCCCAGAGGAGTCAGGGCGAAAAAGAGAGCGGATATTTTCAGCAGGCGCATTCGTCCGAAATAGTCTGAAAAAATCCCTGCGGGAAGACTGACAAGCACTCCGGCCAGCGGTGAAAGGGAGGCTACAATGCCTATGGCTACAGGGTTCGCCCCGAGATGTTCGGCAAAAAATGGCAAAACGGGATTCTTGGCCATGGTTGTGCTGAAGATGGCCAGAAATCCCGTCAGGCAGAGCAGCAAGAAAGGGGACATTATTACTCCCTGCGAATCAGTCCCTGAATCTCTTCATGATAGCGGAGGTAACGTGTCCGTGTCGCATCATTCTTTCCGTATCGTATAATACTGGTGAGGATTTCCTCGAAACGCTCCTCAGCGCGTAGCGGGTCTGGTTCTACGCCGTCGCCGATGATGTCAGTCAGGCGGTCGGCGTAGATGATGATGCGCTCCTCCAGTTTGTGCAAGGTATAGTCCATGTCGGGAAGTCCCAGTTCACGGGCTTCTTCACGGGTCATGCCACCGCGGATGTGCTTCTTCATGATGGCCTGAAGCTCCTCGGACAGTCCCAGTTCCGCACCAAGGCGTGCGCCTTCTTCTCCGTGCTCTATGGCGTGGGTGCGCACCTTGCCAAGGTCGTGAAACAAAGCTCCTCTTATGAGCAGGCTATAGTCGAGCTCTGCTCCGCTACGGTCGGCAATGTCGAGAGCGCGTTCAGCCACAGCGATTGAGTGGCTCAGATCCTCTTCGGTCATCCCGGCGTTTCTGAGTAGGGCAACATCTTCATTTGATATGCGAGGGTCCATGAGTATATTCCTGATTATTAGTAATGGGTCGTATTAGGATCTGTTTTAAATGAATGAAAGCCAGAGAGTGTCAGTGTCAGTCGCTGATGCGAGCGAGAGGGGCGTTAGACATTCTCCAGCACCGGCGGGCAGGCCATGTCCTGATGCTCCAGAGGAATGGTGATGCGGAAGGTGGTGCCTTTGCCGAGGGCGGATTCCAGCTGAATGACGCCGCACAGCTTCTGGGTGACAAGGTTGTAGGTGATGTGCATGCCAAGCCCTGTGCCGCCCTGTCCCTGCCTGGTGGTGAAGAACGGGTCGAAAATCTTTGTCTTCTGTTCGTCATTCATGCCCTTGCCGTTGTCTGAGAAGGTGATCTCCACCCCTGCCGGTACAATACGTGCCGACAGTCTGGCGAGTCCTGCCATGTCTTCGTCAAACGCGTGTATCAGGGCGTTCATGATCAGATTCGTGAGTACCTGCGTGAGCGCTCCGGGGTAGGTCTTGAGGATGATGTCCTCGGGACATTCGACTTCCAGCTTGTGCGGCGAATGTTTGAATTTGGGCTGCACGCTGAGCTGCACTTCCCTGAAATAATCGTGCAGGTTGAAGGCGCGGGTCTGCTCCAGCTCCTGATCAACGGCCACCTGCTTGAAGCTGCGTATGATCTCGGCCCCGCGTGTGAGGTTGAGAAGCATGGACTCGGCAGCGCTGTCCGCCGTCTTGAGAAACGCCTCGAACTCTCCCTTGGTGAACTTGCCCGCCTCATAGGATTCACGGATGGCGGCAAGCCGCTCTTGCAGGTAGGTGGCGTTGGTCACGCCAAGGCCCAGCGGCGTGTTTATCTCGTGCGCCACGCCTGCCACGAGCCGTCCGAGCGCCGCCATCTTTTCGGTGACGACGAGCTGGTCTTGTGCCTTTTTCAGCGTATCCAGCGAGTTTGCCAACTCTTCCGTCCGTTCCCGAACGCGCTCTTCAAGGGTTGCGTTCAGCTCTTCAAGCCGGTTCTGGGATTCAATGCGTTCGGTAATGTCCATGGCGCTGACAAGAAGGTACAGAACGGTGTCCTCTTCGTCCGTGATGGGGACGACTGTACCGTCCAGATACCTGTTCTCACCGTCCTGCCGCGTGAACTCGGCTTCAAAGTGGGGGAGAATGCCAGATCTGGCCTTTTCGAGCATGGATTGGCGTTCCTCCGTCCCGTCGCTGTCCTTGATGACCCATGGAATGTCTTCAAAGCGTGCGGATTGTATGGGAGCGAAGCCGATGACCTCCGTTGCCGCCTGGTTGCTCTGGAGAATGGTTCCGTCAGTGGCGAGTATGAAGAGGGCTTCTTCAGCCTGACTGAAGACCTTGCGCATCTTGGCCTCGTTTTCCGTAATGCGCTGTGATGCCTTGCGCGCCTGTGCGATGGAGAAGAGCGAGAGGGAGATGATGATACAAAGCGCCACGGTGCTGGCAATGACCATTTCTCTGGTCTGGCGCATGGTCTCCTGCCGAATGTCTTCAAGGTATGCGCCGGTGCCGATAATCCACTGCCAGGGTTCAAACCGTTTGACGAAGGAGATCTTGGGGAGGATGAGGTTGGCTTTGTCCTGCCACTGCCACTGGTAGGAGACAAAACTGCTGCCTGTCTGGCTGCTGGTCTGAACCATTTCCACAAAGAGCCTTTTGCCCGTGGCGTCCATGTAATCTGAAAGGTTCATGCCCTCCAGTTCCGGCAGGTAGGGGTGCATGATCATGTAGGGGCGGGTGTCGTTGATCCAGAAATAGTCTTTCAATTCCGGCCCGAAGCGCATGCGGGCAAGGCTTTGAATGGCCATTTCCTGTCCTTTGCCTTCAGGAATTTTCCCCTGCAGTTCAAGGGTGTAGCAGAACTGGATGATATTCCACGCAATCATGACATTGTCTTTGAGCGAAACCTTCTTTCTTTCCAGCAGGGCATTGTAGGTGTTGGGAATTTGTATGGCGAAGATGATGCCGAAAATGAGGACAACCGAAATGACGATGGGCAAGGCAATCTTCACCCATGTTGTCTGTAGCAATGCGCGCAGTTTGCCGGACGGACTCATAGCGTTCTCGGAATGCTGTCGGTGTAGGCTTCGTGAACCCTGAGCAGTGCGTCCAGATTCTCCAGAAGCAGGTCGACGAGAACGGGGTCGAACATCTTTCCCTTCTCCTGCCGGAAGAATTCGATAACCTCATCCGTAGGCCATGGATTCTTGTAGACCCGCTCATGGCTCAGGGCGTCAAAAACGTCGGCAACAGCGGTTATTCTTCCTTCAATGGGGATTTCCTCTCCTTTGAGGCCGCGCGGATAGCCGTTGCCGTCCCAGTGCTCATGGTGCGTGTGGGCTATGTCCGCCGCCGTGGTCAGCATGCGCCTGTCGGATGCCTTGAGCAGCATGTAGCCGATGCTGGTGTGCTGCTTCATCACGGCGAATTCCTCTTCGGTGAGCTTGCCCGGCTTCAGCAGAATGCTGTCCGGAATGCCTATCTTGCCGATATCGTGCATGGGCGAAGCCTGTTTGAACAGGTTGGCGTCCAGCTCGGATATCCCGTGGGCAAGGGCCAGTATGCGGGTGTATTCAGCCACGCGTACCACGTGATACGCGGTTTCCTTGGAACGGGTTTCCACCACTTCGCCCAGCCTGAAGAGCACTTCGCTCTGCGTCTTGATGATCTCGTCGTTCAGGTAGATGTTGTCCATGGCTATGCCTACGTTTGTCGTAAATATTTCAAGCAGTTCTTTCAGTTCCTCCCAGTTGTCCGGTGAACTCTTTTCCATGTAGAGGATGTGATGCTTCCTGTTCTGGGTGGGCAGGTAGGCGATGTAGGTGTCGTCGACAACCGAGCTGACCTTGTCGACGATGGCCTTGTTGATCTGATCGAGCGTGCTCTGGTCCAGTATCTGGCAGCTGTTCGTTATTTCGCATTCCTCGAACTTGCCGGTGGCCGAGATGATGTTCCAGCTGGGGTCGTTCAGGGATTCCGTGAGTGCGGTGAAGCCGGTACCGCTCATGTACAGGGAGTTCTGCAGGCGGAAGAGAGCCTCTATCTGGGTGAGCACGCCCTTTGAAAGCGTGTGGAGAGAGCGCTCCTGAAAGAAGCTTGCCGAGGCGTCTATGATGTACTTGAGGCCGACCCGCTGCTTTTCAATGGCCCGCATGTCCCGGTAAGAACGGATGGCCGTATAGATCGTGGTGAACAGGCGCTGCGAGGTTAGTTCGGTTTTGTGCTTGTAGTCGTTGATGTCGTATTCGACGATGACCTTTCGTTCCGGTGCCTGGCCCGGTTGCCCTGTGCGAAGAATGATGCGCACCAGCTTGTTTTTCATCTCCTGCCGGATGGTCCGCGCGCAATCAAGACCGGCATGGGGCGTCTCCATGACCACGTCCAGCAGAATCACGGCAATGTCGTCGTGCTGTTGCAACAGGTCCAGCGCTTCCTTTGCCGTGAATGCAGAATATAATTCCAGCCCCGCGCCTTCGAATTCGAAATCGGTCAGCACGAGCTTGGTGGTGTTGTGCACCTCTATTTCGTCGTCCACGATAAGAATCTTCCATGGGCGCAGGCCGCCGCGATGTATTTTTTCGGCTTCGGCGGTATCCGGGGACTCTGGAGAGCTTTCTGCGAAGAGGAGATCGTCATCGCCCATGTGCATCCCTTCCGTTGTTGTTCATGCTTAGTGTCATGATAACAAGGGAGCACGTCGCGTGTATTATATTTCAACGTAATCGGCGGTATGCCAGCCTGTACTGCTGCCGTAATTATCAAGGGTGAGTGTTGACTATATCCGAGAATGGGGATAAGCCCATATCAACTTTTCTTGATGCAGAAATATCAAGCCAGTCGGAAATAGCGCAGGAGCTCTGAGTATGACAACGGCACTTCCCCTTATCAAAGCCTTGGCGGACGAGACCCGCTTGCGGCTCATGCATGTGTTGAACAGGTTTGAGCTGAGCGTGAACGAACTGGTTTCCATTCTGGAGATGGGCCAGTCCCGTGTGTCACGCCATTTAAAAATTTTGACCGGAGCGGGCCTGCTCGATTCGCGTCGCGACGGCCTGTGGGTTTTCTATTCCGCACCGGAGGAGGGGCCGGGCCGCGAGTTCATAGATGCGCTCATGCCGTTTATCGTCACCGATCCGACCCTTGAGGCGGATGCGGACATGGCGGCAAAAATCATTGAGGAACGCGCCAGAAAGACCAAACAGTTCTTCAACTCCATTGCCGAAGACTGGGATCAGCTGAACCGCGATATCATAGGCAATTTCGACCTGCCCGGGGCCATCATCGGCCATATGCCCCGCTGCAAGGTGGCGCTGGATCTCGGCTGCGGCACCGGCACGCTGCTGGAACGCATGCTGGAGAAGGCGCTTTCCGTCATCGGCGTGGACGGTTCCCCGCGTATGCTCGAGCTTGCGAAGCGTCGTCTTGCGGAAGATGCGGACCGCGTGTCCCTGCGTATCGGAGAACTGGAGCATTTGCCCCTGCGCGATGGCGAGGCGGATTTTGCGGCCATCAACATGGTGCTGCACCATCTTTCGCATCCCGGCGAGGCGCTCAAGGAAATTCGCCGCGTACTGCGCCCCGGCGGCCTGCTGGCACTGGCCGATTTTGATAAGCACGAGAACGAGAAGATGCGGTCCGAATACGGGGACCGCTGGCTCGGATTCGATATGACGACACTGGCGCTCAAGCTCACGGAGGCAGGCTTTTCGCTGAAATCCAGCAAGTCCCATCCTGTTGAGCGCGGGCTGGCCATTCACCTGATAGTGGCAGAAAATTCACAACAATAGATTTGGAGGCAAACCACCATGACTGACGCAACCCGCGCCATTCCGCTCGACCTGAGCGTTGAGAACAAGGTTCGCAATATTCAGGACGCTGAACTCGGCTACAAGGAAATGCAGCTTTCCGAGCTGGAAATGCCCGGCCTGATGGCAACCATTGAAAAGTACGGTCCCCAGAAGCCCCTCAAGGGCCTCAAGGTCATGGGCTCCCTGCACATGACCATTCAGACCGCCATGCTCATCAAGACCCTGTACGAACTGGGCGCGGATATCCGTTGGGCATCCTGCAACATCTTCTCCACGCAGGATCACGCAGCCGCCGCCATCGCCGATTCCGGCATGGCCAAGGTGTTTGCATGGAAGGGTGAGACCCTCGAAGAATACTGGTGGTGCACCGAGATGGCCCTGACCTGGCCTGACGGTTCCGGCCCCGACCTCATCGTGGACGACGGCGGCGACGCCACCATGATGATCCACAAGGGTCTGGAAGTGGAAAAGGATCCCTCCCTGCTGGAAAAGTCTTACGACAACAAGGAATTCAGCATCTTCATGGACCGCCTTGCGCTGTCCTACAAGACCGATTCCACCAAGTGGACCCGCATTGCCGCCAAGGTGCAGGGCGTTTCCGAAGAAACCACCACCGGCGTGCATCGTCTCTACCACATGGAAAAGGAAGGCAAGCTGCTCTTCCCCGCTATCAACGTGAACGACTCCGTGACCAAGTCCAAGTTCGACAACCTGTACGGCTGCCGCGAATCCCTCGTGGACGGCATCAAGCGCGCCACCGACGTGATGGTTGCCGGCAAGAAGGTTGTTGTTCTGGGTTACGGCGACGTGGGCAAGGGCTGCGCCCAGTCCATGCGCGGCATGGGTGCCCGCGTGCTGATCACCGAAATCGACCCCATCTGCGCACTGCAGGCCGCCATGGAAGGCTATGAAGTAACCACCATGGACGACTGCGTGGCAGAGGCCGATATCTTCGTCACCGCCACCGGTAACTTCAACGTTATCACCGGTGCGCATATGGAGCTGATGAAGAACGAAGCCATCGTCTGCAACATCGGCCACTTCGACAACGAAATCGACATGGCCTACCTTGAGCGCAACCCCAAGTGCAGCTGCCTGAACATCAAGCCGCAGGTGGACAAGTGGACGCTGGAATCCGGCCGTTCCATCATCGTGCTGGCAGAAGGCCGCCTTGTGAACCTTGGCTGCGCCACCGGCCACCCCTCCTTCGTTATGTCCAACTCCTTCACCAACCAGGCTCTGGCCCAGATCGAACTGGCCACCAACAAGTCTCTGGAGAAGAAGGTGTACACCCTGCCCAAGAAGCTGGACGAAGAAGTGGCCCGTCTGCACCTCGGCCGTCTGGGCGTGAAGCTGACCAAGCTGACCAAGGAACAGGCCGATTACCTCGACGTTGCCGTGGACGGCCCCTTCAAGCCCGACCACTACCGCTACTAATCACCGCTGAGCCGCACGGCTCGGTTTGGGTGATGGGAAATATGAAAGCCCCCGCCGGAAATTCCGGCGGGGGCTTTTTAGTAAAGTAATTTGAGCTTAAGCGATCAGTAGTGATATTATTCCAAGAATAAAAGATATGACGCCAAGAAATAGTGATATGAAGGCTGTTTGTGCAGAGAGCCGTGCGTAAGCCTCTGGGTGGTCTGTAGAAGCAATGAAAGGATAGATAATAGTTTTTGCTAGTATGTGGCTTGGAAGCTCTATTTTTAGAGATTTTGACATATCTTTACGCCAGTCTATTCCTAACTTGTCTCTATAATGTTGTGAAAGATAGATGCATTTTGTTTCTTGACAATGGTGATTGTCTCTCAGCTTTGAATAATTGTCATCGTATTTTCTTGCAAAGACAAATATCTCCTTCTTATTTTCTGAGTTTGTTATTTTTAAGAGATTGCTTGAATTGTAATTCTGGTGTTTTATCCAGATGTGAGGTGAAGATATTTCAGAATTATGAGCTTGATGTATGTGGAAAAAGTCTTCTATCATATAGTCTACCATTTTAGTGTGTTGAATTTAATAATCTGTGGGAATTCTAATGTGTTGCGAATAATCCGTTTCTGCTGTTTTATTATCGATAATCTGCTGTTTTTCAAGGTTTATTTCTTCTCGCTTTGGAAGTGAGGGGGGCGCTGTACCGATTGTTCCTCCATAGTCCCCTCCAACGTTGGAAACTCTCTCGCTTTCTTCTCCCCACTTGACTTCTCTCATCAAGGCCGCCTGAGGACTGGAGCGGTTGTAGCAGTTGGGTAACACGTAGAGGTTGCTTAGGCCGAAAAGATAAAAAGCCCCCGCCGGAATTTCCGGCGGGGGCTTTTCATTTTCAAAAAACAGTGCGCTTAGATCACGTAGTCGATAGCCTTGCGGGTGGCGACGATCTGCTTGATGAACTCCACGCACTTCATGTGCTCGGGGTGCACGGCATAGGCTTTCAGGCCGTCTTCGTCGTTGTGGGTGGACTGCAGAATCACCTGAATGGGTTCTTCCGTGGTGGAGCCGAGGAACTGGGTGGAAACCTCAATGCTGTCCAGAGTCGGAATCTTCCCTTCCAGATTGCGGAGCATGGCAACCATCTTTTCGCAGTTTTCGGCGGCGGTTGCGCCTGCTGCTTCTTCCTTCAGCGACCACCAGACAATATGCTTAATCATGGCTTTTCCCTTGTAAGGTTATACTGTGTGACGGGTACGGGTCTGTGCCTGAACAGAAGGTATGCGGCATCTGCAGGATGTGGTCAAGGGGATGATTGGCGGCTCAAACCATGGCCGTGCATACCGCACGGCAGAGGCGCGCACTCATTTTCCGCCGTCGTCTGTGCGCGAGAAATACGATGCCGATCTGGCGTGCATGAAGAGGACATTTCGTAAATTGACCGGGTTGGGCGGCAACGCATGGGGCTTTTCGGACTGCCGGAAAGAGTCTTGCGCCGGTTGGCGCAAGGTGCTCCCGCGATATTGCGCGATTGCGCATATTGCCGTAAACCCAAGGGGCTGCGGCGGGGGCTCGCGGCTGATCAATTTCAGGGAGTTAAGCATGCAGTCACTGGAGAAGCAGACGCTTCAGGCTGTGCTGGATCGAAGCGCAGCGAAGTTTGCGAACGAACCGGCAGTTTCGTATGTGGGCGGAGAGGTCATAACTTACGTTGAATTCGCTGAAACCGTAGCCAGCCTGAGCCGGATGCTGGGAGAATATGGTGTTGTGCACGGCGACAAGGTTGCCATTCTTAGCGAGAGCTGCCCGCATTGGTCCATGGCCTATTTCGCCATCACCTGCATGGGGGCTGTGGCGGTACCCATTCTGCCGGATTTCCACCCCGACGCCATCCACCATATTCTGCGCCATTCGGAATCTCGCATCGTTTTTGTTTCGGAAAAGCTGTATCCGAAGCTGGAGGACGGTCAGTTCGATGAGCAGCCTCAGTGCATTCTCATGGAGACCTTTTCTCTGGTCGGGCTGGACGCAGGCAAGGACAAACTCAAGGAAATCAAGAAGACCGGCCTGCGTGAATTCCGCAAGTGGAAGGACAAGGCCCTGCGCATGGCGGAGCGCTTCTCCGAGCGAGTGAACAGCAAGCTGGGGGACGAGGCCGGCGCCGGCGTTCCGGAGAAGTCTTTGGAAGAAAGACGCTACGAGGCGAAACCCGACGATGTGGCTGCCATCATCTACACCTCCGGCACCACCGGCCATTCCAAGGGGGTAGTGCTTACGCACAGTAATATCGTTTCCAACGCCGTGAGCGTGGTGGAAACGATCATCAAGGTCGGCCCCGGAGACAGACTGCTTTCCATTCTGCCGCTTTCCCACACCTACGAGTGCACGCTGGGCATGTTGTTGCCGCTGGCCCACGGCGCACATATCTACTACATGGACAAGCCGCCCACGGCCCGTGCGCTGCTGCCCGCGCTGTCACAGGTGCGACCCACAATCATGCTCTCCGTGCCGCTGGTTATCGAAAAGATTTTCAAGACCGCCATCCTGCCCAAGCTCACGGGAACGTGGCTCAAGCGCAATCTCTATCGCATTCCCGCCGTACGCAAGAAGCTGAACGCCATTGCAGGCAAGAAGCTGCTGACCACCTTCGGCGGTTGTCTGCGCATGTTCTGTATCGGCGGTGCGGCCCTTGCTCCGGATGTGGAATTGTTCCTGCGCGAGGCAGGATTCCCCTACGGGCTCGGCTACGGACTGACCGAAACCAGCCCCTTGTGCGCGGGCGATGCTCCGGGCAAGGCCAAGCTCTATTCCATCGGCAAGCCGTTGCACGGCGTTGAGATACGCATCATGGACAAGGACCCTGCCACCGGCGAGGGTGAAATCGCCGTAAAGGGCCCCAACGTGATGCGCGAATACTACAAGGCGCCGGAGATAACCAAGGCCACTTTCACTGCAGACGGCTGGTTCCTCACCGGTGACCTTGGCAAGCTGGATGCCGACGGGCACCTTACCATCAAGGGGCGTCTCAAGAACGTGATTGTCGGCCCCAGCGGTGAGAATATCTATCCTGAAGAAATCGAAGGCGTAATCATGCAGTCGCCATGGGTGCTGGAATGCATCGTCTATCAGATGGACGGCAAGCTGGTGGCCCGCGTGCACATAGATTACGCCAAGGCTGACGAAGAGTTCGGCAGCCTGCCTGCGGCCAAGATGCAGGCCAAGGTGAGTGAGGTGCTGGAAGCGTTGCGACAGGAAGTGAACGGCAAGGTTTCCGCCTTCTCCAAGCTGCAGAAGGTCATTGAGCAGACCGAACCTTTCGAAAAGACGCCGACCCACAAGATCAAACGCTATCTCTACGTGGATTAGCGCGGGTTAAAAATCTTGGACCAGACGGGCCGGAAAGGGGAAACCTCTTTCCGGCCCGTTTTGATTTGCAGACAAGAATTGCACAAAGAGCAAATAATGTGATTAAAATTAGTAATATATGTATTGATTGTCGATGTGCAGAATTTTGAACCGCACCGCGCCTGCCGGAGTATTTGGCGGGAGTATGTGCAAATAATTGTACCTGTCGCGGTGGAACGGTTTTCTTCGCCGTTTCTGTAACTTATTGATTTTATGTGAGTATTATCTTTTGTGTGGACGTTTCGAACTTTGGCATGCCAGTTGCTATAACCTTTTTACCTTCTTTCTTTAACCAAATTTCCAGAAAGGCTCAGGGTGGCACCTGAGCCTTTTCTGCGTTTATGGGCCTGAGATTGTGATGTGACGTCTGTACGTGCGTTCTGTTTCAGGTTTCCCCGGTTTCATTCGGGGTGAATGTCTGAGCGTCTGGCATGCACGTCAGGCTATGTCGCATGCTCCAGCCTTGCGCCGTTCTTCCATATTTTTCCCTTCACCTTACCCTTTGCTACCGTTCACCGTTTGCCGATGGAAGCTGTCCATTCACCGAAAAGCGCTGTCGCAATACTGCAGACGTGGATAGTGTGCCTTCCATGCGCTGGCAGATGGCTTTCTTCCTGCGCGGCTGTTTACTGGGATACGGTCGTGCATTCGTCTTACGGCGCATACGGCTTATGGCCGAACCATATGTGGGGCGGCGAGGCGTACGGGCACGCCTCGCCCATTTTTTCAACGGCAGTCTCCGGAGGCGGAGGGTGCACAGTTCCTGAAATCTACCCCGTTGTGATGGCAGATGGCAGGACAGTAACGGGAGGAGTGTGGCAATGGAACAGAAGCTGGCCAATCCGGCACCGCTGGGGTTGATGGGGTTCGGTATGACGACGATTCTGCTGAACATTCACAACGCCGGATTCTTCCCCATCAGCTCGATGATTCTGGCTATGGGATTCTTTTACGGCGGTATCGCGCAGATCATTGCGGGTATCATGGAATTTAAGAAGGGCAACACGTTCGGCCTGACTGCCTTCACCTCGTACGGCCTTTTCTGGCTTACGCTGGTGGCCCTGATCGTCATGCCCAAGATGGGGCTGAGCGATCCTACGCCCGTGGCCTACATGGGCTGGTACCTGGCCATGTGGGGCGTTTTCACCTTCTTCATGTTCCTTGGCACGCTCAAGAGCAACACCGTGCTCAAATTCATCTTCCTGTCTCTGACGGTGCTGTTCTTCCTGCTGGCTGCACGCGATTTTACCGGCAGTGAGCTCATCGGTACGCTGGCGGGCTGGGAAGGTATTGTTTGCGGCGCTTCCGCATTCTATCTCGCCATGGCGGATGTGCTGAACGACGTGTACGGCAAGACCGTGCTGCCTATCGGCTAGTTATTTCCATTGCCTAATCCCCGTAGGCAATGGAGGGGCCGCAACCGGATACGTACCGGTGCGGCCCCTTTCTTGTTGTGTAAGCCCGATGGACTAGAAGTTCATTATCTTGTCGGCTTCTCCCATGGCCTTGTAAAGGAAGGGCATGTTGGAGAAAGTGACGAAGGGATTTTCACCCACACCGTGGGTGGTAATGCATTTGCCTCAGCCATGCAGCACGCCCTCATTCAGCGTAAAGACCTTGGCTTGTTCGGCGATGGGATACTGCTCGCAATCCCCTTGCAGAAGATCCACGCCGGGACCGTTTAGAAAAATTGTGACGTCATCGCCCTGCTCAAGCAGAAAGTTGCCGAAGCGAACAGCGTTCCATTTGATTTCCGGATCGGGGCTGGAAATAGTGATTAACACCTGCATCTGTCTATCCTCCGAGGTGGTATCCATAGATATTATCTATGGGCCAGAAGAGAGGCAAGCAGGTTCTACTCCGCGCAGGCTACGCACATGGCGGATTCCGGCATGGCGAGCAGGCGTGCTGTGGGAATGGTCGTGCCGCACTCCACGCAGGTGCCGAAGTCGGGATGCCCTGTCTGCCCCAGTGCATACTCAAGTCCGGCAAGACGAGATGCGGCCTTGCTGAGCGCCGCCTTGTTCACGCTGTTGTTCACGATGTTGTCCATGCGCGAAATGCGGCCAATGGCGTCGTCCGGAGGAACGGGCTTGGTGATTTCTTTCAGCCTTTCTATCTCTGGCTTCAATCTTTCAATTTCATGGAGAATCTTCTGGCGGATGATGTCTCTTTCAGCTTCCGTCATGGGGATACCTTGTCTGTCAGGCACAGCGTCTGTTTCAACGGTGTGTAAATGTTCTGTTGTGGCGGGAGGAATCTGGAACGAAGTTCTGCTCACTACAGGAAAAAACCGCTTCCGCCAACCGTTGCAGGGCAGATTCTCCTTCTTTTCTGGCTCCATGGCATATGCCAGATGGTTCTTGGGGAGGCGCATAGTGCCTCTGAAAGGAAAATGAATAGGCACGGTATGGCGGATGGTGTAAAGTTATGACGATTATCCCCGTCTGCGGAGGCAATATGCGACGATCCATACAACATGTGTTTCAGGGAGAGCCCGTAACGGAAGGAGCAGGTGTGCGCCTGCGCAGGGTCTTCGGGTATTACGAGGTGCCCATGTTCGATCCCTTCCTGTTGTTGGACGATTTCCGGTCTGATTCGCCGGAAGACTTCGTGCAGGGGTTTCCATGGCATCCTCACCGTGGCATCGAGACCATTACGTACGTGCTGAAGGGGGATGTGGAGCATGGTGACAGTCTTGGTAATGCAGGCGTCATCTCCTCCGGCGATGTGCAGTGGATGACGGCGGGCAGCGGAATTGTGCATCAGGAAATGCCCAAGGGCGATGCGCAGGGCTGTATGCACGGTTTCCAGTTGTGGGCGAATCTGCCTGCGCGGGACAAGATGATGGACCCGCGTTACCGCGGCGTGCAGGCGGCGGAGATTCCCGTAGCAGAACTTCCGGACGGTGTCCGCGTCAAGGTCATCGCAGGCAGCGTGCACGATGCGCGTGCTCATGTGGGAACGGTGACGGGGCCTGTGCGCGATGTTGTCATTGCGCCGGAATATCTGGATGTAACCGTGCCTGCGGGCGTGAACTACGAACACCGTACTGTGCGCGGGCACACCGTATTTGTCTATGTCATCGGGGGCAGCGGAGTGGTGTTGGGCGGGGAAACTGGCGCACCTTCCTTGCTGGTGAAGGATCGTATGCTGGTGCTGTTTGGCGATGGCGATTCCATCAGTCTGGATGCCGGCAGCGAAGATCTCCGCTTTCTTCTCATCTCCGGTGCGCCGCTCAAGGAACCGGTTGCGTGGCGCGGTCCCATTGTCATGAATACGGACGAGGAGATCCGCCTTGCCTTTGAGGAGTATCGGAACGGGAGTTTTGTGAAGGTTAAGGGATGACAGATGATTATTGTGTTTGTTTGTATCTGTGTATAAGTATCCTCCATTCAATATATGGGATGAAAGGAGGGCGCTATGACTCAGAAAAGAGCATTGCCTGTTAAGTACTTGGGGAGCAGTAATATATTACTAAACTATGACTATTTTGCTATGCGATTTATGGGATCGGAAAATGAATGGAAAGCTTCCGAGGATAGCAGTGTAAACGATCCCTATGTGATTGCTGCTCGAAATGGATGGTGGGCGTCCATGGTCCATAGGCCAAGATATGAAAAAGATCTAAGCACAAAAGAATACAATCAGACTAAAGAAGATGTCTGTGAGATTATTCGAAGTCATTTTATCGCTTATGAGGGGCCAAAGGGTTGCCATAAAGAGCATATCGATCGAATTTTATTGTTGCAAAGAGCTCTGCAGAGTCATTCAGGTATGATCGATGGTAGTATAACATTTGGGATTGCACAGAAGATTTTCAATGTCGGCTTGAAGTTTCTTTGGCTGAGTGAGACGATAGAAGAGCCTATTCACTTGCCGGTTGATCGCTTGATAGTTGAATACTCAGGCGTGAAAGATGTTGCGTGGAGCAAGGTTGATCATCCAGATAAATATATGGAAGTGATTTCAGGTTGCAAAAGAGTAGCAGATAGGCTGGGGCTTTCCTTGGCTCAGTGGGAATTGCTGGTTTGGAATCTTGCCTTTGTGGAGAAGGGGTAGTTCCCCCCCCATTTAATGAATAATGGTCCACAGGAGTCATAACAAAACGGCAAAGAGGTTGGTCAATGTACGTCATCTATCTGGCTGTCGCGGCGGTTCTGGGGGCCGTGGTCCATATACTGTCTTCGGACGTACCAGTCGTTGCCACGCTGCTGGCGTGGCTGCTGGGTGTCAAGGTGGGGCTGGGGGCTCTTTGGTCCTTCATGGGGCACTATTTCAAGTCCGATGAGGTCGCCGGATATATCGGCTGGCCTGCAGGCAATCCCTTTCAGAAGGAGATTGCCTTCGCTAATCTGGCTCTAGCCGCGTGCGGTCTCCTGAGTTTTCAGCTTCGTGACAGCCCGTTGAGGGATGGCTTCTGGCTGGCGACCATCGTGTTCGCCACAGTTTTTCTGGGAGGGGCCTTCCTTGTGCATACAGCGGACATCAAGTCGCGGGGCAACACCCAGCCCGGTAATGCGGGACCGGTGTTTTTTGCGGATATCGCAGTGCCCGCAGTGCTGTGGGCGCTGTATCTGGCCCGGTAGCAGCGTTGGCCGTATCTTCATGAAAGAAAAAAGCCGCGTCGGGATGACGCGGCTTTCGTGTTTCCAGAGTAACGCAGCCTTAGCTGCCGAGCAGGGCGGAAGCGAAGTCCGTGCCGTTGAAGGGGCGAAGGTCTTCCATTTTTTCGCCGAGTCCGATGTAGGAGATGGGAATGCCGAACTCCATGGCCACGGCAACCACGATACCGCCCTTGGCGGTGCCGTCCAGCTTGGTGAGGATGATCTCATCCAGCTTGCAGGCTTCGTTGAAGATCTTGGTCTGCGACAGGGCGTTCTGGCCGGTGGTGGCGTCGATGGTCAGAATGGTGCGGTGCGGAGCGCCTTCGTGCTTCTTGCCGAGCACATTGCGAATCTTCTGCAGTTCGGCCATCAGGTCCACCTTGGTCTGCAGGCGGCCCGCAGTATCCACGAAGAGGATGTCGTAGCCTTCTTTCACGGCCAGTTCCACGGCTTCATAGGCCACGGCGGCGGGGTCGGAGTTGGGAGCCTTGGCATAGAAACCGGCGCCCACGCGGGTGGCCCACACCTGCAACTGCTCAATGGCGGCGGCGCGGAAGGTGTCGCCAGCGGCAATGAGCACCTTCTTGCCCTGCATCTGGGCGCGGTAGGCCAGCTTGGCAATGGTCGTGGTCTTGCCCACGCCGTTCACGCCGACCATGAGCACCACTTCGGGCAGGTTCACGGCCTTGATGCGGGGCGGCATCTTGAAGATGTCTTCCAGCTCTTCACGCATGAGCGACTTGAACTGTTCGGGATCGTTGGAGCCGGATTTGCGCACGCGTTCGCGCAGGCGGTTCACCAGTTTCACGGTGGGCTCGAAGCCCACGTCGGCCATGATGAGAATTTCTTCCAGCTCTTCCCAGAACTGTTCATTGATGGTGCTGTGCGAGGACAGCAGGCCGTCGATCTGCTTGGTGATCTGTTCCTTGGTTTTGGAAAGGCCTTCGGAAAGCTTGAGGAACAGGCGGGAGCGTTCGTCTTCCTCGTCTTCCAGCTCCAGAGCAAGCGCAAGGCGGTACTGGAGTTCGGAGCGGAAGTCGTTGACGTATTCGTACTCCATGTTGTCCAGCCAGCGCATGAAGGCGCTTATGAACTTTTCTGCTTCGTCTGCAGGAGCGTCCAGCGCGGAGAAGAAGAAGCGCAGGCGTTCCCAGAGGGAGTCGTCGGCTTTTTCAACACCCTTGAGCACGTGCTCCAGCCACACGGAAAGACGGGGTTCCGCGCTGCGCAGGGCAACGGTCAGATCTTTCTGCCATTGGGGCTTGTCTTCGCCTGCGGAAGCTGCAGCAGCCGGGGCGGCAACCTGCTCAGCAGGCTGTTCGACCTGGGCGGGCTTGGGCTCGGCGGCAACGGGAGTTTCTGGTTGCTCGGGGGCCTGCGCCACAGGTTCGGCAGGTGCGACAGGTTGAGACGCCGGTTGTTCAGGCTCCTGAGACGGGGCTTGCTCAGCCTGTTGTTCCGGCGTTTCCGCCGGAATGGTTGCAACCGGTTCTTCCTTGCCGCCGGACCATAACCGCTTGATCTTGGAGAAAAAGCCCATACGTGCTCCCGAGTATATCTGGCTGCCGGAACGCAGCTTGTTAGAGAAAGGATGGCACGCGCGTTGTGCGCGTAAGAACCCCGTTTTTTTGCCCAGAACAGCAGCGGAGTCAAGTGTTGCGGCTTGAGGGAAAAGGAAACTCCTGTCGGGGAGAGCATATTAGGGGGGGAGCAGGTACGCAGCGGCGTACGGGGAAAAAATACTGTTGAAGTATTTAAGTCTATACAATTGTATGGTATCAACAGCATACTTGGGGAAGGCAACGCGGAATTGGAAGAGTCTCCGCTTGGTGTGGTTTTATATCAGAACGGATGGACGATGCAGGAAAAGGCTATTTCCAAAAGTGCATACTCTCCCGTGAGTATCTTCAAAGGTAAATCCATTTCGCGAGACCTGACCGTCAGCCTCATGGTCATGATCCTGCTCGTTGTTGCCTCGACACTTTCGTGGCAATACATGCGCAACTCGCAGGAAATGCTTAATGAAGTTGAAGGAAAGGCTGATGAATACATCACACGTCTTTCCGACATCCTTTCCGTTCCCATCTGGAATTTCGATACCCGTACCATAGATCAGATCGGCACCGTGTTCGCCCAGTATGACCTGGTGAACGAAGTGCGTATTCTCGACCCACTCGGCAAGGTGCTTTTTTCTTCCGTGAAGAAGGATGACCCGGACGCGCGTGTATTCCGTGAACGCGACGTCATGTACGAGGGCGAGATTATCGGGCATGCCACGGTGGTGCTTTCTCTTTCTGAATACAAGCGTGATCTCGGCCGTCTGGTCACCACGAACATGCTCGCCCTTGGCGGCGTGCTCTGCGTTATTCTGGTGGCAACAGGCATTCTGTTGCGCATCTATCTCCGGCGTCCGCTGGAAGTGCTGCTTGAAGGTGTGAATCAGGTTGCCAGAGGCGACTTCAGCTTTGATTTCAGTGTGATCCAGAATGCCGAACTGGGCATGATTGCGGAGAATTTTTCCGTCATGGCCAAGGAAGTGGCGGCGCGCGAAAAGCAGCTGGTGGAAATCAACCGGCAGCTTCAGGGGCAGATCCGGGAGCGTGAACGGGTAGAGGCTGCCCTGCGCCTGAGTGAAGAGCGTTATTCTCTGGTTGTTACAGCGACCAACGACGGCATCTGGGACTGGGATCTGAATACCGACGAGGTCTATTTCTCCCCAAGATGGAAATCCATCATCGGGTATCAGGACAACGAAATCGTCAACGATCTGGATGAATGGCAAGGCCGCATGCATCCCGCCGACCTCGACAGGGTGCTGCGAGCGCACGAGGACTATCTTTCCGGCGTTACGGACCAGTTTGAGGTTGAATACCGCCTGCGCCACAAGGACGGCGAATATCGCTGGATTCTGGGCCGCGGCATTTGCGTTCGGGATGACTCCGGTGAGCCCTACCGAATGGCCGGTACCCATACTGACATCACGCAGCGTAAGCTGGCTGAGCGGGAGCTCTGGGAAACCAAGAACACCCTCGACAACATCCTCAACTCCATGCCCTCCATCATCGTGAGCGTGGACAAGGATGCCCGTATCACCCAGTGGAACAAAACCGCCGAAGAGGCCACCGGCATTCTGGCGGCGGAAGCCTATTCCCGTTCCTTCGCCGAGGTGCTGCCCGGATACAAGATGCTGCTTACGCACATCAAGGAATCCATTGCCACCGGCACCAACATTGCCATGGAGAAGGAGCCCGTTACCGAAGGCGAGCGGACCAGATATTTTGACATCATCATTTACCCTGTCGTGACCCGCGGTGAATTTTCTGCGGTTGTCCGTCTTGATGATGTGACCGACCGCTTCCGCATTGAGGAAATGATGGTGCAGACCGAAAAAATGCTCTCTGTCGGCGGTCTTGCAGCGGGCATGGCACACGAAATCAACAACCCTCTGGGCGGCATTCTGCAGGGGGCCCAGAACATCCGTCGCCGAGTTTCGCTGGATTTCCCCGCCAACCACAAGGCGGCGGAAGAGGCCGGATGCTCTCTTGAAAGCATCCGCACCTATCTTGAGAATCGCGGCATCATCCGTTTCCTTGACGGCATCAATGAGTCGGGTAGGCGCGCTGCGAACATCGTGAGCAACATGCTTGAATTCAGCCGCCGCAGCGAGGCAAGACGTACGTCAGTGCATCTTGGCGAACTTATAGACAAAACCATCGATCTTGCCGCCAACGACTATGATTTGAAGAAGAAGTATGACTTCCGTCATATAGATATCGTACGGAATTATGAGCCCTCGCTGCCGCAGGTGGTCTGTTCGCCGCAGGAAATCGAACAGGTGCTGCTCAACCTGCTCAAGAATGCCGCGCAGGCCATGGCGGAACGCGGAGAGCGGGAAGACCCGCCTCAGATTGTCATTTCCACCAGCTACGAGCGTGGGCGTGCCCGCATTGATGTGGCCGATAACGGTCCGGGCATGGATGAAGAGACCCGAAAGCGCGTGTTCGAGCCTTTCTTCACCACCAAGGCTGTGGGAGAGGGGACCGGGCTCGGACTTTCCGTGTCCTACTTCATCATTACCACCAACCATGACGGTCAGTTTACTGTGGATGCGGAAGTGGGGCGAGGCACCACGTTCACCATCCAGCTCCCGCTGGAGAGCAAGTAGCTTTCGGGCTGTTGATGGTTTCCCGGAGATAATAAAAAAAAGGCGGCCTCTTTCGAGGCCGCCTTTTTTATTATAGGCAACAAGCCATTACTTCATGGCTTCAGGGAACTGCTCTCCCGCCATTTCGCGCAGCTTGAACTTCTGAATCTTGCCGCTGGCGGTCATGGGGTATTCGTTCACGAATGCGATGTAGCGCGGCACCTTGTGCCATGCAATCTGTCCGCGGCAGTAGTCGCGCACGTCTTCGGGCGACACTTCGCAGCCGGGTTTCGCGATGATGAAGGCCCCCACCTCTTCGCCGTACTTGCGGCTGGGCACGCCCACCACCTGTACATCCTGCACGGCAGGCATGCCGTAGAGGAATTCCTCGATTTCGCGGGGATAGATGTTCTCGCCGCCGCGGATGATCATGTCCTTGATGCGGCCGGTGATGACCACGTAGCCGTCTTTGTCCATGGTGCCGAGGTCACCGGAATGGAGCCAGCCTTCTGCGTCGATGGTCTTTTCCGTGGCTTCGGGCATGTTGTAGTAGCCCTTCATGGCATTGTAGCCGCGGCAGACCACTTCGCCCTGCACACCGTTGGGGCATTCCTCGCCGGTGTCGGGGTCGAGGATCTTCACCTCAATGCCGGGCATGTGCTTGCCCACGCTCTGGGTACGGCGTTCAAAGCTGTCGTCCGGCAGGGTCTGCGTCATAACCGGGGAGGCTTCGGTAAGGCCGTAGCAGATGGTGATTTCCGTCATGTTCATCTTTTCGATGACGCGGCGCATGAGCGGGGCGGGACAGACGGAACCGGCCATGATGCCGGTGCGCAGCGAGCTGTAGTCAAACTTGTCGAAGAGTTTGTGCTCAAGCACGGCAAGGAACATGGTGGGCACGCCGTAGAGGGCGGTGCATTTTTCCTGATCCACAGAGGCCATGACGTGAACGGGATTGAAGCTTTCCAGAATAACCAGTGCGGCCCCGTGGTTGATGGCGGCCAGCACGCCCAGCACGCAGCCGAAGCAGTGGAAGAGCGGCACCGGCAGGCAGAGGCGGTCCTTGCTGGTGAAGTTCTGGTTTTTGCCGATCCAGTATCCGTTCAGGCCGATGCTGAGGTGGGTGAGCATGACCCCCTTGGGGAATCCGGTGGTGCCGGAGGTGTATTGCATGTTCACCACGTCATGCGGGGAGAGGCTCTTCTGGCGGTCAAGGTATTCCTGCTGTGAGGTCATGGCCTTCATGGACATGATCTCGGGCACGGAATACATGCCGCGGTGCTTTTCCACGCCAAGGAACATGACCCGCTTCAGATTGGGCAGTTCTGCGCACTGCAGTTTGCCGCGGGTCTGGGTCTTGAGCTCGGGAATGATGTCGTAAATTGTCTGCAGGTAGTCGTGGTCGCGGAAGCCGTCCATGATGAACAGGTTTTCGCACTCGGACTGGGTAAGCAGGTATTGCAGTTCGCTCTTGCGGTAGTTGGTGTTGATGGTGAGCAATACCGCGCCGATCTTTGCGGTGGCGAACTGCAGCGCCACCCAATAGGGAACGTTGGTGGACCATACAGCCACCTTTTCCCCCTGCTGTACGCCAAGGGCCATGAGGCCGCGCGCCAGATCGTCAACTACGGCACCGAACTGGCGGTAGGTGAGGCGGTAGTCGCGGTCTACATAGATAACGGCGTCGTTGTCGGGATACTTCGCGATGGTATCGTCAAGAATCTGGCCAAGGGTCTTTTCTCGAATCTCAAACTGTTCCATCGGTCGTTCCTAGGGATAGTAGATGACGGCGTAAATCTCGGCGGGGGCATCTCCGGCGGCACCGGCGTAATGCGGGACAATGGAGTTGTAGTAGATGCTGTCGCCAGGCTCCAGAATGTATTCTTCCTTGCCGTAGATGACCTGCAGCTTACCGGAAACCACCACGATGAACTCTTCGCCCTGATGGGAGGAAAGCTTGCGGTCTTCTTCCGGCTCGGGAGAAATTTCCACGAAGAAGGGCTCCATGTTCCGGTCGGTCTTGCCCTTGCCGAGAGAATGGAAACGGAAGGCAGGGCGCTTGTCGCCGGCTTTCTGCATGGTCAGGTCGGCCTCGCGGGAGGACTTGCGGACAACAAGGGGATCAGTGGAAACCTGATCGTCCATGAAGGTGCCGAGGCGAACGTTAAGGGCGCGGGCCAGCTTCTGTAGGGGGGCTATGGAGGGGCAGAGGTCTTCCTCTTCAAGCGCGGTGATGACTGCCAGCTGAACATCGGCTGTGGCAGCCAGTTCTTCGCGGCTCATTTTGCGCTCTTCACGATATTTACGTACTCGGACTCCAAGCTTCTCTACAGACATGACGCCTCCTGATTGGACAAAGTTGTGAAAACGTAGAAAACAGGTATACAAGGATGCCCAAATGTTCAAGTCCAAAGACTATAAGTCAGAAAACTCAATGAGTTGAGCGGGCGCACACTCACGATAGAGAGGCTTGCTTGCGTTTAATTGCTGGAGTGCTCAGCGGGTATGTATTCCGGTACCATGCGGCGCAGTATCGCTCTGATTCCTTCGTGATCATAGGCATCTGCGGCCTTGCCCAGCGCTACCAGATCCTTCTTGAACTGTTCGCGGCCCGTTTCCATGTTCTTCAGGTCGCAGCAGCCCAGCACCATGATCTTGTCATGTTCCGTGCGGAGAATGCCTTCTCCGTCGGTGATCAATTCTTCATAGAGCTTTTCGCCTTCCCGCAGGCCGGTGAAGGTAATCTCTATGTCCTTGCCGGGTTCAAATCCCGCAAGGCGGATGAGGTCTGCGGCCATGTCGGCAATGCGGACGGGGACGCCCATATCAAGAACAAAGGTCTCCCCGCCGTGGGCCATGGTGCCGCACTGCAGGATGAGCTGTGCTGCTTCGGGAATGGACATGAAGTAGCGTGTGACTTCGGGATGGGTGACCGTGACCGGGCCGCCCTTGCTGATCTGGTCCAGGAACAGCGGAATGACGGAGCCGGAAGAGCCCAGCACGTTGCCGAAGCGCACCGCCATGAAGCGCGTGGAGGAATCTGAGAAGGTCTGCATGAGCAGTTCGGTAATGCGCTTGGTGGTTCCCATGACGTTGGTGGGGCGCACTGCCTTGTCGGTGGAAACCACGACAAAGCGTTCAACTCCGGCGTCCACGGCTGCCTGCATGATGGTGCGGGTGCCGAAGATATTGTTGTGAATGGCCTGCCACGGGTTCCTTTCAAGCATGGGCACGTGCTTGTACGCGGCGGCATGGAACACGGCATGCGGCTTGTTCGTCTCGAATACCGCCTTCATGAGTTCTCCGTCGCGGATGTTGCCCAGCACGGTCACGTAATTTTTGAAGCCGATGCGGTGCAGCAGCTCCATTTCAATCTGGTAGAGGTTATGCTCTCCGGCATCCACCAGAATGAGCTTGGCCGGATTGAAACGAACGATCTGCCGCACAAGCTCCGAGCCGATGGAACCGCCGCATCCGGTCACAAGAACGGTGCGGCCTTCGAGATAGGCGGCAATGGCTCTGGTATCCAGATTGATCTGCGAGCGGCCCAGCAGGTCAAGGTAGTTCACTTCACGCAGGGCTTTGACGCCGCGTTTCCAGTCCAGCACTTCGTGCATGGACGGCAGAATCTTGTGGGCAAGGCCAATCTCGTTACATGCGTTGGCAATTTCCAGAATGGATTCACCGCTTGCTTCGGTAAGGGCAATGATGGCCTCATCCGCACGCATACTCTTCACAATGCCTTCAAGAACATCCAGCGAGCCGAACACCGGTTTGCCGTGGATGGTTCTGCCGTGCAGGGTGCCCTCCTTGTCTATGAAGCCGAGAATTTCATAGCCGAGCGTGGTTTCGGCTTGCAGTTCTCGGACAAGGCGCTCGCCTGCCCGCCCCGCGCCGATGATGATGGCACGTTTGCGGCTGCTGGCTTTGAAGAGGCTTCTGGTGGTGGCAAAGGGAGTGGAGCCGTCTGCGAAGATGCTGTAATAGGCCCGTATGCCCATGCGGATGCCACCGGTCAGGGCAAAGGTTACGAGCGGGTCGAGAATGAATACGGAGCGCGGGAATCCCTGCGCCCCGTATGCGTAGACAATGAAAAAGAGCACAATGCACGACTGGATGGCCACGGCCTGCAGCAGCGTCCAGCCGTCATGCAGGCTGGTGTATCGCCACATGCCGCGATAAAGGCCCATGGTCATGAAGACGCTGAACTTGATCGCAAGTACGGGCAGCAACAGCTCGGCATATTGCACCCCGTAGCTGGACGGAATCTTGAAATCGAAGCGGATGCAATACGAGAACAGCAGGGCGGCGGCAAAGCAGGCCAGATCGATGGCCGCCATGGTGTAAAGGTTCTTCGAACGAGAAATGTGTCTGGTCACTATGCGTGTTCTCCCGCGCAGTTTTTGATCAGTGCCACAATGCGGTCGAAGTCCGCGTCGGTCATGGCCGTTCCGGAAGGCAGGCACAGGCCCTTGTCAAAGAGGCTTTCACAGACGCTGCCGCCGTACATGGTGCAGCCCTCGAATACCGGCTGCAAGTGCATGGGCTTCCATACCGGACGAGATTCAATGTTCTCGCGTTCCAGCGCAAGGCGTATGGTTTCCGGCGATGCGCCGAACTGCTTTTCATCAACCAGCATGACGGTGAGCCAGCGGTTGGATGTGCCGTATTCCGCTTCCGGCATGAAGCTGATGCCGGGCAGGTCGCCGAGGGCGGCAACGTATTTGTCGAACAGGGCGCGTTTCTGTCGTACACGGTCCGGAAGGGCTATGAGCTGGCCCCGTCCGATGGCTGCCACCACGTTGCTCATGCGGTAGTTGTAGCCGATTTCCTTGTGTTCGTAATGCGGTGCGGCCTCGCGTGCCTGCTGGGAAAGCCAGCGCGCTCTGGTGATCAGGGCTTCATCCTCGGAGGCGAGCAGGCCGCCGCCGGAAGTGGTGATGATCTTGTTGCCGTTGAACGAGAAGGCGGCACAGGTTCCGCCATTGCCCGCATGACGTCCCTTGTAGAAGGCGCCTACGGATTCTGCGGCATCAATGACCAGCGGGATGCCGTTGCGGTCAAGGACGGAGCGCAGGGCGTCGTAGTCGGCACACTGGCCGTACAGGTCGGTAACCACCACGGCGGCAGGCGTTTTCCCTTTTCCGCAGTAATCCTTTATGGCGTCTTCCAGCAGGTTGGGGTCCATGTTCCAGGTGGCGTGGTCGCTGTCGATGAATACGGGCTCTGCACCCATGAAGGTGATGGGGCTCACGCTGCCGATGAAGGTCAGGCTGGAGGCAAGTACCACGTCACCGGCAGTAATACCGAGCTGGCGCATGGCAAGGTGCAGTGCTGCTGTGCCGCTCGCAAGGGCGGCGCAGTGCGGAATGCCGGAGAGTGCGGCAAAGTCGTTTTCAAATCCCGTGACCATGGGACCGAGCGGGGCGATGAAGTTGCTTTCAAAGGCTTCATGAACGAAGGCCAGTTCCTGTCCGCCCATGTGGGGGGGGGAGAGGTAAATGCGATTCTGTGTACTCACGGTGTGTAATCCGCGTTGAATTGTTTGGGTGGGGTGCCGGAGTTCCGGCGATGCCCCCGATGGGGCGAGATGATATTCTATATTGCTTGAGGGAATATCTCAATCGTTGCCGGAGGCAGCGTTCCCGGTATCGGATGAGGGAGCTTCCGTTTTTTCAACGGAAGTCGCGGCGGGGCGGCATTCGCTTGCCTCGGCGTTTGTTGCTTCCGTCGGTGAACCCATGAATTCCGGACATGTGGGGTGGCCCGGGGCGGTAACTCCTTCCCTGCGCAGAACGGTCCAGACGGTGAGGAACAGGATCTTGATATCCAGAAGGATACCGTGATTCTCAACATACCACACGTCTTTTTCGAAGCGTTCTTCCCACGAGGTGATGTTCCGCCCGTTCACCTGCGCCCAGCCGGTGATGCCCGGGCGCACTTCATGTCTGCGGGCCTGACGCGGAGAATAGCGCTCAAGGTACTGTGGGAGCAGGGGGCGTGGGCCCACAAGGCTCATGTCGCCGGTAATGACGTTCCAGAGTTCCGGCAGCTCGTCCAGCGAGGCGGCGCGCAGGCGTTTGCCCAGCGGGGTAAGACGATCCGCATCGGGCAGCAGGTTGCCGTCCGCGTCCGTAGCATCGCTCATGGTCTTGAACTTGAGGATGCGGAATTCCTTGGCGTTTCTTCCCGGTCTGGGCTGACGGAAGAAAATATCTCTGGAGATGCCGGAGCGGACCCGCAGGGCCAGCAGGCCGATAACCGGAAGAAAGACCACAAGGGCAGGGATGGTGACCGCAAGATCGAAAGCCCTCTTGAGACGATCACCAAGCACGGTCTGGGGGAGCGGCGTTTCCGGCCCCGTATGGGCCAGATGCATTTCCTTCAGTTGGGCACGGCAAACCTGTCGGGCATCAAATCGCTCTTCTGCGTAGCGGCGGGAGGCTTCGCCCATGGCGGCAAGTGAATCGCGTTCACGCATGCAGCGGCGCATGGCTTCCGCCATGGCGGAGGCATTGCCCGCAGGCACGATAAAACCGTTGGCTCCGTCCAGCACAATTTCGCGGCATGCGGCAGCGTCCGTGGCAATGATGGGCCTGCCGGTTGCGAGCGCCGCAAGGGCGGCGTGGGGGAGGCCGTTGCGACAGCCGGGGAGTACGAACACGGTTGATTCTGCCAGCAGTTCCCGTGGGGTCATGACCTGCGGCTCTATCTCCATCCATGTCTTCCAGAGGCTGAGGTCGCTGTCGGAGATGGGGTTGCCGGTTGCGGAAGTGCCGGCAAGGCGGAAGCGTGCTTCCGGATATTCATGACTGATCAGCCGGGCGGCTTCGACAAATTCTTCAAGGCCTCCTTCCCGGTCCAGAGGCGCAATGCATGTAAAGACCATCTCTCCCGAACCTGCTGCCTCGCTCGCCGAATCCGGCAGCGGGGAGAACGGGTAGTCGGTAAGGTCCACGCCGGTGCCGTTGAGAAGGCGGTTGGCTGTGCCCGACGGCAGAATGCCCTTGTCGCGGAAGAAAGCTCTCTCTTCGGGAGTCTGAAAGAAGACGCTGCGGCATGCGGAAAGGGCGAGCTTGCACAGCGTGCCGCACAGTCGGGCGCGCAGGCGTCTGCGCAGTGCCCCTTTCTCCTGCAGGGCGGTAGTGCCGCAGGGGAGGGCGTAGATGCGGTTTACCCGTGCCAGCCATGCTGCAAGCGAGCCGATGGTGGACTGCTTGAGCCCGAAGCTGAGCACTATGTCCGGCTGCAGGGCACGCAGGATTCGCCAGAGCGAGAAGAACGAGGCGATAGTACGGAGAGAGGAAATCCCCGTTGCGGGATTGCCTGATTCCACGGCGCGCACATTTTCCGAATGAAGGGCAAAGCGGGTCTCATCGTCAAAGAAGGGCGCAACAACGGTCGCCTCATGTCCGGCTTCCCTGATGGCGCGGAGGAGGGGACCCTGTTCCGTCAAGATGGAGAGGGCACATTGGCCCGTAAGTACCACATGCATGGTTTTATTCCGTAAGAACCGTCGCAGAGGCGGTTTAGTAGTGCAAGCACCTGTGCTTTTCCGGCCGGATGAAACCGATTGGTGCAACCTTTGTCGCACCTCGCTCCGGGTCGGAAAAAAACCGCGCTGATGGCGCGGTCACATGTGTTTTGCTGATTACTCCTTTGCCGTGAAAAAGGCAATGATGTCCTTGCGGGGGAGATGGTCTTTTACGCCATATTTTACAGGGCAAAACTGCCGAATTGGCATCTCTGTATTTTACAAAAAAGGCAACCTTTGCTAGGTTCCGTGACCCGGTTCATGGCAGTTTCATCGGGCGAGGGTGTGGGACGCCTTCTGTGCGGTCTGTTTCCGGCTCCGGCTTGATCGGCAGCCGGGCAGCCGGTGTTTACCCGTATGACCTGACGGTTCCGGATATATTGAATGGAGGACGCTCTCATGCAGAAGACTGTATTGTTTATCGAAGGCGACGGTATCGGCGCAGAAGTCACCAAGGCTGCGCAGCCGATCATCAACAAGGCCGTGGAAAAGGCCTACGGGAAGGAGCGTTCCCTCGAATGGAAAGAACTCCTCGCCGGTGAAAAGGCGTTCAAGGAAACTGGCGAATATCTGCCCCAGAGCACGCTCGAGGCTCTGCGCGGTGCAGAGCTTGCCATGAAGGGCCCGCTGACCACTCCCGTGGGCAAAGGCTTCCGCAGCCTGAACGTGACCATGCGTCAGACGCTGGACCTGTATGCCTGCATCCGCCCCATCCGCTACTTTGACGGCATCATGTCGCCCGTCAAGCGCCCCGACCTTGTGGATATGATCGTGTTCCGCGAGAACACCGAAGACGTATACGCCGGCATTGAATATGCCTCCGGCACTCCCGAGGCCAAGCGCATCATCGAATTTTTCCGTGACCAGCTGGGCGTGAATGTGGACCTGACTGCAGGCGTGGGCCTCAAGCCCATGACTCCTGCCGGTTCCAAGCGTCTCGTGCGCAAGGCGCTGCAGCATGCCGTGGCGCAGGGCAAGCCCAACGTTACGCTGGTGCACAAGGGCAACATCATGAAGTACACCGAAGGCGGCTTCCGCGAGTGGGGCTACGAGCTTGCCCGTGACGAGTTTGCCGATCAGATCGTGATGGAAAAGGACGCCGCCGGTGTGACCGGCAAGATCGTGGTGAAGGACCGCATCGCGGACGCCATGTTCCAGGAAGTGCTTATCCGTCCCGAACAGTACAGCGTTATTGCCACCACCAACCTGAACGGCGACTACATTTCCGATGCACTTGCCGCACAGGTGGGCGGACTCGGTCTTGCTCCGGGCGTGAACATGTCCGATACGCTGGCTTTCTACGAAGCCACGCACGGCACGGCACCCACCATTGCCGGACAGGACAAGGCCAACCCCGGCAGCCTTATCCTCTGCGGCGCCATGCTGCTGGATCACATCGGCTGGCACGAGGCCGCCGAGCTTATCCACAATGCCATGAACAAGGTCATTGCTGCCAAGACCGTGACTGTGGACCTTGCGTCCCAGATGGAAGGCGCAAGGACCGTGGGCACCACCGAGTTCGGCGAACTGCTGGGCGCGGCACTGTAATCCGGTCTGCTTTGAGATAATGAGAGCCTCCCGTCGGAAGACGGGGGGCTTTTTGTTTTTCAGGGATGGGGAGCTTGCCGTGTCGTGGCAGTGCCGGACACAAGTTGACTAGTCCGGTGCAGCTCCGGCGCGGATGTCGTGCATGGTGAAGACCCGGCAGTGTGCAGCAGGCATGGTCTGCCGGATGAGCCCTTTGATCTCGTTGATGAAGTGGGCGTTCTCCGTGCAGATGAACACGGCATCCGGTTGCAGGCGGGACAGGTCGGCAATGCCGTGCACGGTATGGCCGAGAAAGGGCTTGCCCACTTTCAGCGGGTTGCTTTCCACAAAGCCCAGAAAACCTTCATGGCTCAGGTCCAGATGCTCCATCATGTAGAGTGCATACGAGCCTGCGCCATAGAAGATGACGGAGTCGCCCTGTGCGAAATATGCGTCAATGGCCTGCTGGACGCCGTTCCGGATGAGGGCGTCCCGTTCATCCTTGCGGGACATGTACTCGCGGATCAGGGCTGCTGCTGCCCTGTATTCGTTGGAGAGCTCCTTTCGTGCGGCATCAGTGCTTTTGCGGTAGATGCTCAGGGCTTTCTGCGGATGCGGGGGTTCGACGGCTTCAAAGCCGGAAGCCTTGCACAGGTTCTTCAGCGTGGCGGGCGTGAAGAAATTGACGTGTTCAGGAATGAACGCCTCATCCGACGTGGCGGATACATAGGGAACAAGAATGACCAGATGCCCGTGTGGAGCAAGAATCTCTCTCGCGCTCATGAGAAAGGCAGAAGGCGAGGGGACGTGCTCCATAACGTTGTCCATGATGATGAGGTCGAACGTGCGATCAAAGCGGATTTCCTGAAAAGGTTGCTGCAGGATGGCGATTCCCTGCGCCTTGAGCCTGCTGATGTCGATTTCGTCCCTGATCTCAACGCCCGTGCAGTCCGCCCCGTGTTCGTGGAACACCTCGAGCAGGTTGCCTTCGCCGCAGCCGATGTCCAGAACGGCATAGTCCTGCGGCAGGGGCAGGGCCTGTGTGACCTTGGAGAAGACCTGCCGCGCGTGGGCGATGACGTTCTGGTTGTCGCCCCAGTTCGGATAATAGACGTTCCGGTGAATCTCGATGAACTCTTCGTCCGAAGGTGTCGGGTGCAGAAAGGAGAAGCCGCAGTCCCTGCATATGGCAACGGGCATGTCAAAGGTCATTATGCCTCTTTTGGTCACGGACCGGCGTTGTATGGTGCCGAGTTCTTCAACGGCCGTGCTGCCGCAGACAGAGCAGGCTGTGTGCATGGCGGATGCTCCCTGATACGTGCAGGTGTTTTGTGGCCGCAACGCGGCCTGTTTGCGCGGTTGCTGTTGCAATCCGGCTGAAATGCCTTCTGGCAGGCAGCATGGCGATGGTGGCATGCGTGCCGGAACAAACTGGGACTGAATAGGGCTTCGCATGGTTCTATCCTCTTGCTGCGTAATTTGCTACTACGTCCGGAGGGTTGCCAATAGGCCGCCACTATGCGCAGAGGCTTGAAGAGATATGCGGCAGTTGTGCGGAGCATTCGGACGGCAAGTGATGACGAATCCAGAACTGAGAGACGTGTAATGCAGCAGAAGGCCAAGGTACTTGCCATCATACCGGCCCGCGGCGGTTCCAAGGGCTTGCCCGGCAAGAACATCATGGAACTGTGCGGGATGCCCCTCATTGGCTACTCCATCCGTGTCGCGCTGAGTGCGCAACATATCGACCGCGTCATCGTTTCCACGGACAGCGAGGAGATTGCCGAGGTGGCGCGCAGCCTTGGGGCAGATGTGCCGTTCCTGCGTCCCCGTCTCCTCGCGGGTGATACGTCCCTCATCGGAGAGGCGGTGTTTCACGCTCTGGAGGTTCTGCGGGAAGAGGGCTACCACCCTGATGCTGTTGTGGAGCTGTATCCAACGCATCCGTTCAGAACCGTCTCTCTCGTGGATGAACTGGCGGGAAAGCTGTGCGAAGGGTTTTCGCCGGTCAACACCGTGCGCCGTATTGTGCACGACCCGTTCTCCGTGATGCAGCGGCGTCCGGACGGCACGGTGTATCCCGTGTGTACCGCCCGTTCCGGGGCAGGTGCGGAGGACGCTCAGCGGAGCTATTTCAGAAAGTACGGGCTGTTTTCCGGCCGCAACCGCACCTCTGCGGACAATCCCTATTTCAAGGTCGTCAACGATCCTGTCTCCCTTATCGACATAGACACCATCAACGATTTCCGCCTTGCCGAACACGTGATTGCCAACGGGTTGTTTGATTTTCAGTTTGATCAGGAGGTCGCATGATCCTCGTGCTCCCGTTGTTCATGGGCAGTCAGAAGGCCTTGTGGTGCAGTGATGTCGGTCGGGCCATTTTGGCCGCACGTCTGGAGGCGGCCCTGCGCGTGCTGGGTGTGGAGCAGGTGGTGGCGGTTACGGATGATCCGGAAGCGCTGGAAGGCATATGGCCGACCGAAGACGGCAGAATACGCCGCATTGTGCGGGATGTGGATAGTGCCAGAGAGGTTTCCCGCTTCCTGCCCTTGGGAACCCGCACCGCGTTGGAGGCCGTGCAGGAAATGACCGGTCGTCCGGATGCCCCCGTCATGGTGGCGGACTTCCGTTGTCCGTTCGTCTCGGGTGATGATATGGCCGCCGCCCTGCGCGAGTATGAAGCATCAGGCCGTTCCGCCATGGTTACGGTGACCGCCGTGCGCGACAACCCCTGCCAGCTCGAAGGGTATTACACTATTGCCGATGCGGGCGTGGTGAACCTGTTCGAGTCCGGCGGCAGGGGGGAGGCCGTTCTGGAAGAGGCGGGTTTGCTGGAGCGCTTGTCTTCAATGTGGGCAGGCAGGTTCGTGACCCGCCCATTCCCCTTTGACTGGGCGGCAAAGGGCGTTGCCGCAGAAGGGGATGGCAGCGGAAATGCCCTTCTGTACCGGCGCAGTCCCGTTACCGACAGAACAGTCGCCTATCTGCCGTATGAAGGAAACGGGGACGATTCCGATGATCCCGTCTGTCTGTGGCTATACGAGTCGGAACAGCAGGCGCGGCTGGTGGTCTCTTCTGAGGCTGTGTTGCAGCAGGAAACTCCTTCCCGGTTCCCCACGGGAACCGAACTGGTCGGTGCATGTGTCCGCAAGGGCGGCGACAGCATTCCGTTCCGGTTGTTCCGGCTGCCGGACGGGAGGTGCTGTCTGCATGCGGGCAACCACATGGGCAACGCCCGCCTGCATCTGGTGCCCGTAGGAGACTGCGCGGTGCGGGACGGCGGAAGCGGTGTTGTGGAAGGCTTCATGGAAGGGGGCAGATTCTTTCAGTTTGATTGTGCCGACTGGACTGACCGGGCGGGCAGGACGGGCGGGGCCGATGCCTTTGCCTTCTGGTTCCTGAACGAAGCAGGGGAGCAGGGCGGCTACGACCTTCGTCTGGAGTATCCCGGCGAAGGGGTGCTGTGGCGGACGGAAAAAGGGTCCGGCCGCAAACTGACGATGACGACGGGGGAGCATATATCCGGCCGTCAATTCTTCCCCGATGTGTATGCTCCGTTGAGCTGCATTGGTATTCTTCCTGCATGTTCCTATGAGACATACGACAGTGAACTGGCTCAGGGAACATGTTTCGGCTGGGTGCTGCCTTCGGAGAGGGCGCTGCGCATTGCCACCGGGTTCGACATGCTGGTTTTCAGGAGCATGTCCGAAGGGGACAACTGTGGCTGATCCTGATCAGCACAGATCGCTTTCCGCCGCGTTACGCAGGTCGGGTCGTTCTTCCCTGCCGTTTGTCCCGTTACCGGAACTGCGGTTTTCCTTTGAAATATTCAGTAGCTAGATATGGTGTTTTGCCGGACCGCCTTGACCCGTATGTTTCGATATGTTTTGATCACTTGGTTGCTAAACAATTTTTTGAGAAGTCCGCTATGAAGGCGAAAAAGCGTCATGCCTGAATATGTATCCGAGAGAGCAGATGACCACGTAAGGTCTGTAACCCTACCATTGCCGGTTTGCCCTGGCGACGGTGATGGGCATTTTCTGCCGCAGGCTGTCAAAGATGCGACGGGCTCGCACCCCGATGGACTCTCGCAGCGGTATCGCAACGGGTTGCGGCAATTGGCCGACAGGCTCGAAGATGATGCCGAGTTTCTGCACGTGCTTGCCGGAAGCCGCCTTCAAGCCGGGATGGATCTGGAAGTTCTGAGCGCCGGAATGAAGAGGCGCATGGCCGCTGTGCAGTCGGATATGCATGTGAACATGCCCAGGGCCATGCGGACTGCTCACCTTGCCATGCTGCAGGATGCCTTGGAATCGGGAGACGTGCGCACTGCGGACTATGCCGTAAGCGAACTGTTGTGCCATGCCCCTGATGACGGCACTGTCGAGGCTGCATGCGTTTCCGTCTCCGGCGAACCTGTACTGGCGGCAGTTCGGGAGCGGTTGTCGCGGTACCGTTTCAGGCATGTGGCAACCCTCGGGTCTGCCGTGGGGGGAGTTCCCATGTCGGTAGCCTGCCGCCCCTCCTGCGGGACGCTGTATCTTGCGGACAGCGGGAAGAATGTGGTGCGCCGTTACACGGCAACCGGCGCGGAGCTTGCTCCTCTGGATTGCGGCATCAATAAGCCGCTCTGCATTTATTCCGACGGACAGGACGGAGTGTGGATCTGTGATTATGGCAACAACCGTCTGGTCTGTCTGGGAAAGGATGACCGTATTGAGCGGGCCGTGGATTTTTCCTCGTATGATGTTCTGAAAGAGCTTCAGGGCAGGATACGTTATGGCTGCGCAGCTGGAGATCGTCATTATCTGGTGTTTGCCGCCGAAAAGACCGGCGGAAGCGTATGGGCGGAACTGCGCATCGGGCAGGCGGCGTGTACACTGCGCCTGCATGAACCGGCGGGAGATGTGGCCCCTGCGCGTGTATTTCGTGCTGGCGGAGAGCTGTACTTCTTCGCATGGCCGCACGCGAAGGCGGCAAGGATTGAGGCGGCAACCCGCAAAAGGCTGCCTTCGGGGCACGGCCTGTCCTATCCCATTGTGCGGGGTTTTGTTGCCGTCGGTACCCACCGTTTTCTTCTGTCCGGCAATACCGTGATCAAGCTGGATGCTGAAGGGGAGCTGCTCTTTTCCTATTCCCTTGAAAAGGAACTGGGAGTGTTGGGTGTTTCCGCCCTCTCCATGGCTACGGGAAAACGGGACGGAGAAGACGTGCTGTATATTTCGGATGGGATTACGGGCTCCGTATACGTCTTTGCGATCTGAGTTGCCGCAGATGCGGAACGTGACGTCATAATGTAGCAGGACCGCCGTGTGCAAAACGGGCTGTTGAGCATGTGTTCTGCCAGCGGCTCTTCAGAAGGACATTTTCATCGGGCTTCATATGGAAACCATATCAATCGTTGTCCCAAGCTATAATCACGCCCCGTACATAGAGGCGTGTCTCGATTCCATCTACTTTCAGGACTACGGAAAGCTTGAGATCATCATCGTGGACGACTGCTCGACGGATGGCTCGCAGGACGTGATTCGCGGCTGGCTGGCCAATGTGGACGCGCAGGAGGTTTCCTATGCCTCGCGTTACAACGAGGCCACGGGTGAACTGGAGCGGACATGGCACAAGCGTTACGAGCGCGAAGGCCGCGCCATAACCTTTGTGGTCAACGAGCGTAACATGGGCTCCACGGCTACCTACAATCGCGGTTTCCGCATGGCGACAGGCGACTTCTGTTCCTTTGTGGTCTCCGACGACCTGTGTCATCCGCAGATGCTCTCCACGCTGGCGGCTCCCCTGCATGAAGGCAGTGCGGACTTCGTTTATTCGGACATGTTCATCGTGGACGATGCGGGGCGCATCATGCGTGAATTCCGGTTGCCGGAATACGAGTTTTCCAGAAGCTTCGGCGACTGGTATCTGTGCGGTGTTTCCACGCTGTACCGCCGTTCGCTGCATGAACGGTTCGGTTACTATGACGAGAGCGCCATGGCCGACGACCATGAATGTTATCTGCGGTTTGCCATGGGCGGGGCGCGTTTTCTGCACATCCCCAAGACGCTGTACAGCGTGCGCAGCCATCATGCGCGGGAAGTGGGCCTGCATTCGCATGACAGATTTGCCGCCCTGCTGGACTATTCCAAGAGGCTGACGCTCAAGGCGCGTGCCTGGAATTGCCCCGGTTGCGGTGAGAAGTAGCTTTGCGGGCAGTTTTGTTTGTACGGAATTGATAATTTAGTGAACGATTGATTGCGGCGACACGCCGCCAGCCGACCCGATTGCCACGCATAGGTTGACGGAGGGAACGGAAATGAAAGAGCAAAAACGTATGGGCGGATTCTTCAGGGCGGGATTGCTGTTCCTGCTGTGGTTGGGCCGTCTGCCGTTCAAGATGGCTGCGGAGAGGCGGCAGCGCCGTCAGGCCGTGCAGCGGCCCGTTTCGCAGGCGTTGCGTGACTTTGGCAAGGTCAACGCTTCGGCGTGGGGCATAGGCGATCTGCCGGGAAGCGATTCGCAGCAGAAGGTGCTGATTGAAGGGCTCAATCCCCATAAGGCCTACCTCATGACCAATCTGGTCATCGGCAGCTACCACATGCGTGAGCACGGCCTCGGCGGTGTCGGTTTGCTCCATGAACCCAACGACGAAATTGAGGCGATGTTCCGCGCCTACGGCATCCATGAATTCCTTTATCTGAGTGATCGCGATATTTCTCTTCGCGGGCGACTGAGGGCGGGCTTCGGCGCATTCCGTATGATTGCCGCCAACCGTGGCGTGGATGACCTGCTGGAGGAGACCATGCAGGGCGTCTATGTCGGCAAGTGCGTGTACGACTGGTATCTGCGCGGGCACGGTTTGGCCACGGTGGATTCGTATACGGTGCTGTTTTTCGCCATGCTCGCCACAGGCATCGGCTATCTTGAGTTTCTCTCCAGATTGTTCTCGGGGGGCCGTTTTCCTGTTGTCGTGCAGGCCGAGCGGCAGTACGCGCCGGAAGGTATCGTCTGTCAGGCTGCTGTTGCCAATAGTTCCACCGTGTATTGCCGCACTGGCGGGCCGACGAGTTTCAGCATCTTCAGGATAACCGGACCTGAGGATTTTTACCGCGCCAACCACAGGTATGGCAGGACCATTTTTGAGCATGTCTGGCAAAATTACCGGGAACACGCTGTGCAGCTCGGTGCTGAATTCATGGCCGACAGGTTCTCCGGCAACGTGCGGCGGAACGATATTCCCGATGCCAGCATAGCTTACGCCGTGAATGCCGGAGAGACTCGCGAATCCCTGTGCGAGAGGTTCGGCTGGGATCCTGCCAAGCCGATTGTGGTGGTCATGGGCAACATGCTCAACGACGGCGTGTTCGCCAACGGCTGGCGTTTGTTCAGGGACAACTACGTCTGGATTGAAAAGACCGTGCAGGCCATCGCGGACGTGAACTCCGTCAACTGGCTGGTGAAGGCGCATCCCTCGGATGTCGTCAATCCCGTCAAGGTGACCAGCAAGGACGTTTACGAAAAGTGGGCGGGGCATTGCCCGCACGTGCAGTTCTACCGCAACGAATGGGGCAGCCGGGCACTGCCGGGCATCGTGGATGCGGTGCTCACCGTCTATGGTACCGCAGGAATCGAGTATTCCAGTTTCGGCATTCCCTGCGTGCTCGCGGGCGAAGCCATGTACTCGGGGCTTGGTTTCACTCATGAACCGCAGACTCAGGAAGCGTATTTCGAAACCCTGCGGAACATCCACACGCTCGGGCGGCTGACGCCGGAACAGATGGAGCGCGCCAAGGTCTACACGTACATTTACATGATGCTGTCGCGGGTTGAATGCCGCATTCTGCCGGACGTGAGGGTCTATGCGGATTATGACGACGAGAAGTACCTGCGCGATGCGGTGGCGTTGCTTGAGCGCTATTCTCCCATGGATGAAAAGCTCGTCGAGATGATACGGATTCAGGTTGCCCGCAAGCGCCGGCACCTTCTGAATTATGACTATGTCGGGCTTGATGCCGCAGATGCATATCCTGCATCCGCCGGACTGCAGGCCGCGGAGGTCGAATGCCGGTAAACAAGCGTCACGCCTATGCGAAGGGGAATATCTATGCTCGCCCCAAGCCCTCCCTACTGGCCCGTCTTGCCGGAAAGCTGCTGGGATATCTTGAGCAGGCAAGGATAGGCGAGGTCTGGGGAGCTTTTGACGGTAAGTGCGTCATGGGCAGGGATTGCTTCCTCGGCCCCAACGCGTGGTGCACCAATCTGGGGGCCCGCGAGGACATCACGCTGGGCGACCGGGTGTATCTGCGCGGGCTGCTGCGTTGCGGCGGTCGGGGAGGCCGAATCGAAATCGGCGACGAGGTGTATGTCGGCGATGATACGATCATCAGTTCCGAAAGCAGCGTAACCATCGGGAGCCTGACCCTCATTTCGCACGGAGTGCAGATATTCGACACCATCGGCCATCCTGTCGATCCCGATGAACGGGTGCGGGATTGGCGGATCGTCATGGGAACAGAATCCGGTCCCCGCCCTGGGGCTTCCTCGGCCCCTATTGTCATAGGGCCACGCGTCTGGATCGGATTCAATTCCACCATCATGCGCGGAGTCACCATAGGAGAAGGCGCCATCGTGGCCGCCGGTTCCGTTGTGGTGAACGACGTTGCTCCCTTTACCATCGTGGCCGGTAATCCTGCCAAAATGGTGAAGGCCGTGCCGGGAAAGAACGGGTATGACCATGAGTAGCCAGTTGAAAAGAGAATTGAAGTGGCCGGAACAAGCCACCTTGGCCATTGAGGTGTGCGGCGTCTGCAACCTGCGTTGCCCCATGTGTTCCTATCCCCGCCTGAAGCGGAAGAAAGGGATGATGGATTTCGGGCTGTTCACCAGAATCGCCGAAGACGCTGCGGACAACGGACACGGCATTGCTTCCCTGCATTTCTTCGGTGAGCCCTTGCTCTGGCCGCATATCGTGGAAGGTGTTGCGCTGCTTGCCAAATTCGGCATGCATCCGCGCCTGAGCACCAACGGCATGATGCTCACGGGCGACATGGCCCGCCGTCTGCAGGATGCGGGCATGAAGGAGATCATGGTCACCATCGATACCCTGCGTCCGGAGGTGTACAAGATCATCCGTTCCGGCGGAGATTTCGAGACCGTGCGCAGGAATATTCACGATGCCATAGCTGCAGCGCCTGACCTGCTCATCCGTCCCCAGATGATGCCCACGAAGTATAACGAGGGCGAAACGGAAGAGGATTTCTACAATGAATTCGGCAGGCACAGGAATTTTCAGGTGCAGCCGTGGTTCATCCACCGCATGATCGAGGCGGAAAACCTGACCAAGGATCTTTTCCATGCGTCAGACGAAGTGGACAAGCGCCTCTGCGACAAGCCGTTCGAGCGTGTGGACGTGCTGTGGGACGGAACCACCGTGCTTTGCTGTCTGGATGCGGAAGGAACGCTTGTCACCGGAGATTTGAACACGAATTCCATTTCTCACAGCTGGGAAGGCCCCAAGGCCACGCGTTTGCGCAGAAAGATCATGGCGGGGGAATGGCATGACTTGCTCGCCTGCCGGGAATGCATGGCTGATCATGTGGTAACGGACATCGCCCCCGCATGCTGGAAGAAGACCGAACCGCTGCAGCCGCTGCCGGAAAGCTATCGAAAGGTGTATGACCGTATTCTGGAACTGGGGGAATACGATGAGGCCAGCGGCACATGGAGCAACGGCGGCATGACAAATTTTCTTAGTACGGAGAGTGGCCGGAATGCTTGAACCGCAGATACTGATACCGGAACGGCGGGCAGATGAAATTGCCCTGTATGAACAGAACGGCAGAAGGCCGTGGTCGCGCGGGTATCTCGCCAGCCGCTTTGCCTTTGTGGAGCAGAGCCTCGGCGATGCCGACGTGATGTCGCTCTTTGCGTGCGAAGCCACCTTGCCCGAGGGGTTCGGGCACGGCTATGACGAACGCGTGGTGGAATATCCGTGGGTGCTGTCGCGCCTTTCCCGTGGCGAAGGCCGCCTGCTCGATGCGGGGTCCTGCTTCAATTATCCGGAGATCATCGGACGTCCTGAAATCGAGGGCAAGGACTTCACCATCTTCACCCTCGCTCCCGAGGACAACTGCTTCTGGAACAGGAAGATTTCCTACCAATACGGCGACCTGCGTAACATGCCGTTCCGCGACGACTGGTTTGACGAGGTCATTTCCATTTCCACCCTCGGTCATGTGGGTATGGACAACCGGCTTTACACCAAGGGGCATGAAGCGGGAACGGTCGGGCTGGAAGCCGAACAGGCCGTGGGCGAACTGGTGCGCATTCTGCGTCCCGGCGGCAAGCTCCTCGTTTCCGTGGTGTACGGCGTGCATCAGCTTATCGAATGGCGCAGCGGTTCCGTGTTTGCCGAGCAGTTCGACGCGGCCCTGCTGCAAGACCTTGTCCGCGCCTTCAAGGGGTGCTCGTCGGTCAAGGTATCCATCTACGGTTACACGCAGGACGGCTGGAACGTCAGCAGCCTTGAGCAGAGCGCCCATGTGGAATATTTCAACATTCATGTCGCCGAAGAGTATGGTGCGGACAACGCCGCAGCCGCACGGGCCGTGGCCTTCATTGAAGCGGTGAAGTAGGCGGAACAGCGATGAGTGTGATGGAAACGGTCTATGAACGCATAGTCATGCAGGGGCGCTGCGTCGGTTGCGGCACCTGTGCCGGAGCCTGCATGGCCGTGACCGGAACGGGGGCGTTGCGCATGGCGTGGCACGAGTCCGGCATTCCCGCTCCGGTGCGTGATTCTGATGCCTGCGTGCAGTGCGGCACCTGCCTTTCCGTCTGCCCGCTGTGCGAGGGGAACGAGGATTCCACCGATATGAGTGGCAGACTGTTCCCTTCATCACGATCATCTGCAGACGAGGTGCTGGGCCGTTATCTGGCCCTTCATGCCGGGTATTCGCTCGTGCACGGGCACAGGGAAAACGGTGCGGGCGGCGGCCTGACCACATGGTTTCTGGAACAGGTGCTGGAGCAGGGGCTTGCCGACCGTGTGGTCTGCGTGGTTCCCGCAGAGGGGCCGGACACATTTTTCCGTTTTGCGCTGCTTGATTCGCCGCAGGCGTTGCGGGCGGCCTCGCGCTCCGCATACTACCCCGTGCATGCCGCCGATGTGCTGGCGGAACTGGCCGCCACGGAAGGACGATACGCGCTGGTGGGGCTTCCCTGTGTCATTCGTGGCTTCCGGCTGGCTGCACAACGCATTCCCGTTCTTGCGGAACGGCTTGTCATGACTGTGGGGCTCACCTGCGGGCAGGCCCGCAGCCGTTATTTTGCGGAGTACCTCTGTGTTCGTTGCGGGCTGGATGCCGGCTCGGCGGACAGGGTGCGCTTCCGCGTGAAGGACCCGCAACGGCATCAGCTCGACCACCGTTTCGAATGCCGTTCGGGAGCGGGAGACAACCTCAGGCAGGGCCGAATCTACCAGACGGAAGGCATGGGCTGGCTGTGGGGGCATGATTGCTTCAAAGTGGCCGGTTGCAATTTCTGCGACGACATAACAGCTGAGTTGGCCGACGTGAGTTTTGCGGATGCGGTGGACGAACCCCATTGCCACGGCAACGCAGGGGCAAATTTCGTGATGGTGCGCTCGGCGGCGGCGGCGCGTCTGCTTTCCATGGGGCGGGAGCGTGGAGATATTTTTCTTGAGAATGTTGCGGCGGAGCCCGTGCGCAAGCGCATGGAAGGCGTGGAGCTGATCAAGCGCCGCGATCTGCGGCACCGGCTGCATCTCATGCGTGAGTCGGGAATGGAACCGCCCGTGCTGCGTCAGACACCGCAGCGGCGGGATGATGCAGGGGAAAATGAATGGATGGAGCTGCGCGACAGCCTCAGGCTGGCCACCACTGCGGTATATGCCGAGCACAGGCATGCCCACGATGTGCGCGCGCGGGTGGAAGAGGCCATTCAGGGCGTGCTCGCGCAGAAGAAACAGAACGGCTGAAGGTAGGCATTGCATGACCACGGGTATTTTGACGTTTCACGACGGCATAAACTACGGCGCATTCTGTCAGGTGTATTCGTTGTACTCTTACTTGCGCTCGCAGGGGCTGGACGTGCAGGTGGTGAACTACAAGAATCCCGGCTTCGAGGAACGCGAACGCCAGTGCTTCATTCTGCCCAACAACGCCGAGCTTACCGCACGCAACATGCGCAAGATGGCGTTGTTCGAAGAAGCGCATGCCCTGCTGAACATGACGCCGCGCCTGCGTTCGCAGGAAGACCTTGCCCGCCACACCTTTGATGCGGTGGTTGTGGGCAGCGATGAGGTCTGGAACTATTCCACCGAGCTCATCGGTTTTGATCCCGTGTATTTTTCGCACGGCGTGCAGGCGCGGAGGCTTGTTTCCTATGCGCCGAGTTTCGGTACCGTGAACGCGGGCGATGTCATCCCTGAGTCTGTAAGCGATGGGTTGCGGCGGTTCTCGTCCATCTCGGTGCGCGACGCCAATGCCTCGCGCGTGGTGCAGGGCATTACCGGCACGGCGGCTCCTATCGTGCTTGATCCCACGTTTCTGACGGACCTTTCCGCGCAGGCGGTCTTGCCGGAGGAGAAGGACTATATCCTCGTCTACGGTTTCTTCACGCCGCCCATGATCGAGAGCATTCGAGCCCATGCCCGCAAGACCGGCAAAAAGACCGTGGCGCTGGGGTATTACCGTGAGTGGTGTGACGTGAACCGCGACATCGTCACGCCTTTCGAGTGGCTCGGCTATTTCATGCAGAGCGACTGCGTGGTTACCACCATGTTCCACGGCATGATCTACTCCATTCTGCACCGCAAGCCGTTCTGCATGTACATGACGGACTACAGACGCAACAAAGTCGGCACGCTTCTGGATGACGCGGGTCTTGCGCACAGCATTGCGGGTGAGAACGACGACCTTGCCGCCGTGCTGAACGGAAACTTCGACTATGCCGCAGCCTACCAGAGCATTGACGCCAAGCGGGCGTTTTCGCGGCAATACCTTGCGGACGCCCTCGGGCTGCCGCTCTAATCGGATCACGTATGCAGCTTGTCATAGAAGGATTCATTTATCAGGTGCAGGCCAAGGGCGGCATCTCGCGGGTATTTAACGAAACCCTGCCGCGCATGTGCGAACGGGACAGGAACCTGCGGGTGACCATCCTCACGGATGGTACGAGCATGCAGCCGCTGCCCAGGCATCCGTTCATTGCCTACCAGTATGGCGAATGCGACCCGCTGCTTCGCAGCTCGCGCAGCGCCATCTGGCATAGTACCTATTTCACGCCTCCCCGCGAGTGGGCTGGCCCCAGAGTGGTTTCGTTGTACGACATGGTGCCCGAGCGGTTCAGCAACCTGTTCTGCGACCCGTGGGACGATGCCCTGCGCGAGCGTCGCAAAAACGCCATTCTCGATGCGGACAGGGTCATAGCCATTTCGGAAAACACGCGGCAGGACGTGCTGGATATTCTTGATATCGATCCGGCCAAGGTCTGTGTGGTGCACCTGAGCTACAATCCCCTGTTCCGCCGCCTTGCTGCGGAGGAACTGACGGACGTTGCGGGCGGAAACCCCTTCTTCCTGTATGTGGGCGACCGCAATCATTACAAGAATTTCGACGGCCTGCTCAGGGGCTTTGCGCAGTGGAAGCATAATGGGGAGGCTGACCTGTATGTGGTGGGCAAGCCGCTTTCCGACAAGGAGACGCAGCTTGTGACCGCGCTTGGGCTGCAGGACAGGGTGAAGGCGAAGGGTATGGTTTCGGACGAGGAACTGTGCCGTTATTACAACGCCGCAGCCGGTTTTGTGTACCCTTCCTACGGCGAAGGTTTCGGCATCCCGCTGCTGGAAGCCATGGCCTGCGGGTGCCCCGTCATTGCATCGGACATTCCTTCTTCCCGCGAGGTCGCGGGGGATGTGCCGTTCTTCTTCGATCCCGCGCAGGCAGAAGAGCTGGCCACGGTGTTTCCCGCCGTGCTGGATGAGGGGCACGCATCGGAAAGAACGCGCAGGGGGCTTGAGGCAGTTACCACCTTCTCATGGGAAAAGACCGCTGCGGACACGCTGGCCGTGTACCGAGATCTGCTCAGCGATATGGGCCGCTACGACTGCAACGCCTTTCCGTCCGGCCATTACTACAGCCCCGTTCCCGACCTTGAGGACATTGCCGCGCGGCAGGAAACTGTATTCGGCCCGGCGGACATCACCGACGTGGACCTGCGGACGGACACCCAGCTCGCCCTGTGGGAGGAGATGCTGGCATACCGAGACGAGTTTCCCTTCTGTGAAGAGGCGGGCAGGCTGCGCTACGGACTTTCCAACGGCTTTTTCGGCTACGGGGATGCATGGTCGCTCTATGGCATGCTCCGCAAGTTCCGTCCCTCACGGCTGATCGAGGTGGGCTCGGGCCATTCTTCTGCCGCCATTCTGGACATCAACGACCTGTTTCTGGACGGCGGTCTGCAGATGACGTTCATCGACCCGTATCCCGAGCGACTGGATTCCTTGCTTCGCGCAGGGGACGAACAGAACGCGACCGTGCTGCGCCAGCCCGTGCAGCAGGTGGATCTGGACGTGTTCCGCACGCTGGAGGCGGGTGATGTGCTGTTCGTGGATTCCAGCCATGTCAGCAAGGTGGGCAGCGATCTGAACCACCTGCTGTTCAATGTCCTGCCCGTGTTGTCCGCCGGGGTGATCGTGCATTTTCACGACATTTTCTACCCCTTCGAGTACCCCCGTTCATGGGTCATGGGGGGACGGTTCTGGAACGAATGCTACATGCTCAGGGCCTTCCTGCAAAACAACGGGCGATATGAAATCATGTTGTTCAACAGCTACCTCGCACAGATGTTCACGGAACGGGTTTCGCGCGATGTGCCTGCCTTCACACAGCGGGACCCGGCCAATCCGTGGGTTGAGGGATGCAGCAGTCTCTGGTTGAGAAAACGATGAACACAGTACCGAACAGGGCCATGGTGAACGTGACGGGGCGGTGCAATTCGCGCTGTTCCTATTGTCGTGCGTGGCGCGAGGATAGAACTGCAGCGGAGCCCGCGTTGGCGGAATTGCTGCACTTTGTTGAGCAGGCTGCGGAGCTGGGTTGCGCCGCTGTCGGTTTTTCCGGCGGTGAACCGCTGCTGCGCGACGATCTTGAAGACATCATCCGGCGTGTAAAGGCGTTGGGCATGTATCCGGCGCTGATCACCAACGGCGTGCTGCTGACGGAAACCCGCCTGCGCAGTCTTGCAGACGCAGGACTGGGGAGCCTGAGCGTGTCGCTGGATACGCTGGATGCCGACCTGTATCAGGTCATTCGCGGCATTCCGCTGTCGCGTTCCATGCAGCATCTTGTGGCTGCGGCGGCCCTGAAGCTGATGCCCATGGGCATTTCCGTCACCGTGTCCGCCCGCAACGTGCATTCGCTGGATTCTCTTGTGGCGTTCGCCAACAGACATGGTCTGCTTGTATCCTTCCAGCTCTACGCGGACGATGTGCATCTGGCCAACGCGGACGATTCCCTGCTGCCGGACTGGCAGACGCTGGAAGCGGCCGCCGAACGGCTGATAGCGATGAAGGAGCAAGGGGCACCCGTTACCAATTCGCCGGAATATTTGCGTAGCATGGCCGCCTTTGTGCGCGACGGCGGCTGGCTGGGGCTGGAAAAGTGCATCGGTCCGCAGCGTGAAATTTGCGTGGACGAGTCGTTGAATCTTGTCACCTGCTGGGGCATGGACAGAACAATTGGGTCACTGCGGGAAGCGGATTTGACCACTCTGTGGCGTTCGGCAGCCTTTGACAGCGCACGCAGGGAACTTGCCGGGTGCAGACGCTGCATGCTCTCCTGTCATTTTGAAAATTCGTTGCGCCTTCTTTCGCTGGAAGCGCAGGCCGCAGGGGAAGGCGCATGAGCAACCGTCCGTTGACTGTTTCCGTCATCACGCCCTGCCTCAATGGCGCACGGTATCTGGAGAAATCGCTGCGCAGCGTCCTCGGGCAGCAGGGGAATTTCCGTATCCAGTCCGTGCTCAGGGATGCGGGTTCCACGGACGGCACGCTGGGCATTCTGGAACGCCTACGGCGGGAAGTGGCGGAAGGAACTCTGGGCGGCGGTTGTCTCAGTATTGAATTGGACTGGGTCAGCGAACCGGACAAGGGCCAGTCAGACGCCCTGAACAAGACGTTGGACCGCATTTCGGGCGATGTTGTGGTCTGGTTGAATGCGGACGACTGGTTTGCGCCGGGCGCGTTTGCCAGTGCGGTGGAACGTTTTATGGCGGGCGTAGCAGAGGGCGGCACTTCTCCTGATGTCGTGCTCGGCAACTGCCTGCAGATGACATCGGACGATGCCCCGCTGGCCGGTGCCCCGCAACGTTCATTCGTCAATGCGGCGGAAAAGGTCTCGCCGTTTACGGGCGGGGTGGAATGGCTGCTGGTCACACCGGAAGTGTTCTTCCGGCGCAGCGCCATGGCGGATTTCCGGTTCGACCTTGCTCTTGATTATTTCATGGACGTGGACCTGTGGCATCATCTGATTCATTCCGGGTGCCGTTGGGAAAAGCTGGAAGAGACGCTGGCCTTCTTCCGCTGGCATGACGACTGCAAAACCCTGCGGGCGTGGCGTGGGTTCCTCCCCCGGCTGCTGGTGGAAAACCAGATTCTGTTCAGCCGGTACAGGGAGCGCATGCATGCGGAGGAAGCGGAAAAAGGTTTTGCCAAGCTCATGCTGCATTTCGTGCGTAACTGGGACAAGGCCGGAACCCTCGCGCGGAATCACGCCGCCGTGCAGGAACAGGCCGTGGCCAGTCAGGCGCTGCACCCGGATGACAGGGACGCGTTTCTGGCACGTTATGCCGCTGTCTACGGACAATACATCGCTTCGCGCGGGGAGTAGCCATGGCATCAGGCAAACCGTCCCTTCTGTTCATTTCACAGAACCTGCCCAAGCGGTTCGCTTCAAGTGGCGTTACCCGTCTGTATTTCTTTGTCAAAATGCTATGCAGGGATTTTGACGTGGTCGTAGCCACCTATTTCATGCCCATCTTCGACAAGCCGGAAGACGTTGCCGCGCTTGAAGCGCTGGGGGCACGGGTGGAAGCCGTTCATTTCAATTACCCGCACGAGGGCTCCGACAGGTTTTCCCCCAAGCTGCCCGACAGGGTTCGTGTGCTGCTGGGCGAGGAACGTTTCGACATCATCCACCTTGAACGGTTCTGGATGCACATCTGTCTTGAGGGTATGTGGGATACGCTGGGCATTCCCGTGGTGCTCGACGAAATGGACGTGGAGTACAAGCGCGAGGAACGGCGCTTTTCCGTGCAGGGTGCGGATGCCGCAGCACGTGAAACTTGGGAGCGCGAGCGGCGTCAGGAACTTGAGACCTGTCGCAGGGCGGATGCCGTCATCGCGGTGACCGAGGCGGACAGGGAAACTCTTCTCACCGAACTGCCGGAATTGGATATCACGGTCATTCCCACGGGGCAGGATGTGGCATGGCTCAACGCACCGCTGGACAATGTGCTGGAAGACCGGCCGTATGGCGTGGTATTCTGCGGAGACTACCGCCACAACCCCAATGTGGACGCCGCCCTGTATCTGGCGCAGGATGTCTGGCCCCTCGTGAAAGGCCGGATTCCGGAAGCCACGCTGACCCTGCTGGGCGGCAGCCCGCCGCCGGAATTGCAGGCGCTGGCCGGTGACGGGATAGAGGTTCCCGGATGGGTGGACGATCTGCGACCCTGCTACCGGCGGGAAAAGGTGGCGCTTGCGCCCATCCGTTTCGGTTCGGGCATCAAGGCCAAGATCATTGAGGCGGCAGCCTGCGGCTTGCCCGTGGTGACGACCTCCATCGGCGCGGAAGGTCTGACCCTTGAACACGGCACCGATTATTTCGTGGAGGATACTCCCGAGGCGCTGGCGGCAAGGACCTGCACCCTGCTTACGGATGCGGGATTACGCAGCGCCATGTCGGCCAACGGCCGGAACAGTGTGCGGACCTACGACTGGGAGGCGTTGTATCCCGTGTTCCGGGACATCTATCTGCCTCTGGTGGCGAAGAACCTGCAGGAACGGAGGCGGTCATGACCAAGCGTGCGCTTATTACCGGCATCAGCGGACAGGACGGGGCCTATCTCGCAAAAAGTCTTCTGGCCAAGGGCTATGAGGTGCACGGCACTTCGCGCGACCGCGAGACAACCAATTTCTGGCGGCTGGAACGGCTGGGCGTGCGTGGGAACGTGACCATCCATTCCATGTCCATCACCGAACTGCACAGCGTGCTGCATGTGCTCAAGCTGGTGCAGCCGGATGAAGTCTACAATCTTGCGGGGCAAAGTTCCGTGAGTCTCTCCTTCGAACAGCCGCTGGAAACCATGACCAGCAATGTCATCGGCACGCTGAACCTGCTTGAGTCGATGCGTTTCTTCGGCAGCAGGGGACGGCTTTACAACGCCGCTTCCAGCGAGAGCTTTGGCGATGTGGGAGGTGTTCCCGCGGTCATCGGTACGCCTTTTGCCCCCCGCAGCCCTTATGCTGTGGCCAAGGCCACAGCCTTCTGGGAAGTGGCTAACTACCGCGAAGCGTACGGGCTCCATGCCTGTTCCGGCGTGTTGTTCAACCACGAATCGCCGCTGCGCAGCCCCCGCTTTGTGACCAGAAAGATCGTTGCGGCTGCCTGCCGCATCGCTGCGGGCAGCGGAGAAACCCTACATCTCGGCAATATTGATGTGCAGCGGGACTGGGGATGGGCGGAGGAATATGTGGAGGCCATGTGGCGCATGATGCAGCAGCCGGAGCCCCGCGATTATGTGATCGCCACGGGCGTGCAGTCCAGCCTGCGGGATTTCGTGCGTGAAGCCTTTGCCTGTGTGGGGTTGGACTGGCAGGACCATGTGCATACCGATCCCGCGTTGTTCCGTCCTTCCGATATTGCGAGCAGTGTCGGCGACCCGCGCGTGGCGCACGAGGAACTGGGGTGGAAGGCCACCATGTTCATGCCTGACGTGGTCAGGGAGATGGTGCGGCACGAGCAGGCGATGCTCGCAGGGGAAGAGGGAGCCCCCGGCATGCCTGAATCATAGGCGTGCGACCTGCCCGCCTCTCTGCGGACTGCGGCCCCTCTGCCGTTACGGCAGCTTGTTGGCCAGCAGGTTCTCGAAATAGGAAATCGTTTTGTCCAACCCTTCATCCAGTTGCACGGCCGGTTCCCATTCCAGCTTTTCCTGTGCCAGCGCAATGTCGGGTTTGCGCTGCATGGGGTCGTTCACCGGCAGGGGCTTGAATTGTACCTTCGAGCTGCTGCCGGTTCTGTCTATGATCTTCTCCGCCAGCTCAAGAATGGTAAATTCGCGCGGGTTGCCCAGATTGATCGGTCCGGTGAATCCGTTCGGAGTGTCGTCCATAAGGCGGATGAAGCCTTCCACCATGTCGTCCACATAGCAGAACGAGCGGGTCTGGCTGCCGTCGCCGTAGACGGTCAGATCCTTGCCTTGCAGCGCCTGCACGATGAAATTCGAGACAACGCGCCCGTCGTCGGGATGCATGCGCGGCCCGTAGGTATTGAAGATGCGGGCTACCTTGATATCAAGGCCGTACTGGCGGTGATAGTCGAAAAGCAGCGTCTCGGCGCAGCGTTTGCCTTCGTCATAGCAGGCGCGGGGGCCGATGGGGTTCACGTTGCCCCAGTAGGATTCCGGCTGGGGATGCACCGTGGGGTCGCCATATACCTCGGAGGTGGAGGCCTGAAAGATGCGTGCGCCCGTGCGTTTTGCCAGTCCCAGCATGTTGATGGCGCCGTGCACCGAGGTCTTGACGGTCTGCACGGGGTCGTACTGGTAGTGCACCGGCGAGGCGGGACAGGCGAGATTGTAGATTTCGTCCACTTCCACATAGAGCGGAAAGGTCACGTCGTGGCGCAGCACCTCGAAATACGGGTCTTGCAACAGATGGACGATGTTGGGCTTGTTGCCGGTGAAGAAATTGTCCACGCACAGCACGTCGTGACCTGCCGCGAGCAGTCGTTCACAAAGGTGCGAACCCAGAAAGCCCGCTCCGCCGGTTACGAGAATACGTTTTCTGGTCATGTTCAGGCTACCTGCTTGTCCGGAGAGTTGGATTCGCCCATGCCATCATTCGTTTCATCCATGAGATGCAGGGGCTGGGTCTGGGGACGGATCTGGGCCTTGTCACGTGCCTTGCGGCTGGTGTGTATGATGTCGGGCAGGGTCAGCGCAAAGAACCTGCGAGTGCTGCACCCAAGGGCAAGTTCCGGCTGGCGGGTGAGTGACGTCGGGTCATGTGCCAGCATGGCGTACGCCTCGCTGATGCGCTGCACCATCTCGCCGGAACGCCAGCGGGTCTGCATGAATTCGCGGGAAGCTGCGCCGATCTCTGCGGCCTCGTCAGGGGAGGAAAGCAGGTAGTTCAGCACGGGCAGTGCGTCTTCCAGCTTGATGTTGATGAACGGGTTCTCAGCGGTGCCGGAAAAATGCTGCATGATGCTGCTGGTGCGTTCGTCCAGATAGGCGAGTACCGGCTTGCCCTGGCTCAGGGCTTCCAGTCCCGTCAGGTGGTAGCTGCCGGTGGTCAGGTCGTCCACCACGATGCGCGATGCCTGCTTCAGGGCAAGCGTGCGGTACAGCGGGGTTTTGTGCACTAGCACCCACGATGCTCCGGCTTGCTTGCAGGCCGCCATGATGGCGTTTTGGGTCTGCGGGGCGGCCTTGGTGTTCCAACGGCAGTCCCATGCCCCTTTGAAGTTGGTGGGGCTGAAGAAGACATCATGCCGGACCGGAGTCGGCGCAGGCATGTAGAGAGGATCGTCTTCCGGAATGAAGTTAGGAACGATGTAGGCCTTGGGGTAGAAGCGTTCCTGAAACTGGGCGATGACAAGGGCGGGAATGTCCTGCGCAAGCAGTTCCTGCGCGGTAATGCCCATGCGGGAGGCCACCAGTTCCGGATGGCTGTGGAAATGCCGGATGAAGAGCTTGCCCTTGCGCTGCAATTTCCTGAAATCAATGGGGGCGAACTGGGTGTTGTCCAGATCAAGATAGTTGTGGAAGTGGATGATGTCCGCCTGTTCCACAAGCTCCATGACCAGTTCGGGCGTTTCGCTGAAGACGACGTCCTGACCGAAGTCTTCGGTGCCGTAGCGGCACAGGTCCACCAGCCGGGCAGAATGCTCCGTATGGGCGTTGATCGCCTGTACGATCCGCAGGGGAGCCCCTGCGAGCGGCGTGACGGCAAAGTGGACTATGCGCATGCCATGCTCCGGCTAGGCGGCGCCGTTGACGGGAATGGCCAGCATCTCCGGCAGGATCTGCTCGTCGCACCTGGCGTCCCGGGTCAGGGTATTGCCGATGACGTCGTCCCAGTTGTCGGGAGAAAGACCGCTGCCGGGACTCTTGACCATGAGATCTGCGGCGGTGATGACCGTGCCTGCAGCAATGTCCCGGGCGGCAACGATGGATTTGCGCAGCTTGAGTGCGGCAGCGGCTTCGCCGGGGTATATCTTCTTTTCCACTCCCTTGAGGGAGCTTTCAATCTCGCGGGTCATGCGGACGAGCATGGCCAGTTCCGCAGGTTCCAGGGAGACCTGATGGTCCGTGCCGCGCATGGTCTTGTCCAGCGTGAAGTGTCGTTCCACCATCACTGCGCCCAGCGCCACGGCTGCCAGCGTGGGGGCAAGGCCGCGCTCATGGCCGGAGTAGCCCGTGGGCAGGCCGTACCGTGCGCGGATGTCATGCATGACAGGCAGGCAGATCTGCTCTTCGGGGCAGGGGTAGGATGAATTGCAATGCAGAATGACAATGTCGTTGTGATAGCGGCGCAGTTCAGCCACTGCCTTGTCGATCTGCCAGTAATCGCTCATGCCCGTGGAAATGATGATGGGCTGCCCCATTTCGCCGCAACGGCGCAGATAGGGAGTGTTGACAAGGTCTGCGGAGCAGATCTTGATCAACTCGGGATTGAGGCTGTTCATGGCCTCAAGGCTGTTCATGTCCCATGCGGAGGCGAAGAAGACCAGCCCGAGTGATTCCGAAAAGGCCTTGAGTTCCGCCATTTCTTTTATGGAAAGTTCAAGCGCGTCGCGGTGTTCGCCGTAGGTGGGGCCGAAGCTGTTGGGGCCGGTATAGGGGGCGTTGAGCCCTTCTGCGGTAAGCAGGGCGGCGTTGTCGCGCTTCTGAAATTTGATGGCGTCCGCACCTGCGCGGGCGGCCTCTTCCACCATCTGGCGGGCAAGGGAGATGTCGCCCTGATGATTGTTGCCTACTTCGGCAACGATGAAGCAGGGGTGGCCATCCCCTATGATCCGCCCGGAACGAAGCCGGATGTGGTGTGCGGTTTTCATAGTCTGATTATCTCCCTGTCGGCTGCAGACGGCATGGACACGAGCTGGTTGAAAATGTCGTCCTGCTGGGCGAATGACGTGATGACAATTGCTTCCACATCAAGGTCTGCGAGAGCGGCAGGGGCGAGGATGGTGTGATTGCGAAACGTCTTGCCCTGCTTCTGGGGCGCATTGTCCAGAATGCCTGCAATCTCGAAACCGGAGCCCTCAAGAGCGGTGAGCACCAGCTCGCAGGTTTCCGCAGCCCCGAAAAGGGCAACCCGCTTGAGTCCTCTTTCCGTAAGTGGTTCCAATCTTCTCTTTATGAGTCTCTTGATGGAGGCATAGGCCTGCACCATTTCAGTGCAGTACTCTTCCATCATGTCGCGTCGGTCAGAAGAACCTTTCTCGGTCAGGCTGTACATGAAGCTCTTCTTGTCCACCGGTTGAAATACCAGCTGTCCGGTTTTCTGCATATCGGAAAGATATTGATGCACCATGGCGCTGCTGGTGTGGCTGAATTTGCCGAGGCGGCTCTGGCTCAGGCGGCTGTTTTCGGACAGCGCCTGCAGAATGGCCAGCATGCGCAGCTTCTTGGTCGGTTTTATGAATTCTTTCCCTATGAAGAACACTGTCGGTCTCTTTTTGAAAACGTTTAGTAGGTTGGTAACCGATCCTAGGGGAGCCCCAATTTCCTGTCAACACACCCTCTGAAATAACAAGGGTTCTCAACGAGAAAGCACCATGGCGGAACCGGTTACGGGAGCCTGTGAGTAAATTTTTCCGCCTTTGGAGCCCTTCAGAAATCAAGCAAGTCGTGTTCCAAAGTGCGGCAGGCGGTGGTGATAATCTGCACGGATTGTCGCGAACCGGTTATTTGCGTGCGTAACGGCCCATGATGTGGCACTGGGCGAGAATGTGTCCGTCCATGGCGCGCAGAATATCGCCCTTGGTTGCGCCGGGTTTGAGATTGATGCGGCTGTCCAGCGCGTAGAGTTTGAAGTAGTAGCGATGCGTGCCGGAAGGGGGGCAGGGGCCGTCATAGCAGGTGTGCTTCCAGCTGTTCAGGCCGTGGGCAACGCCGGGGAACGGGTCGAACTCGCGGGAAATGCCTGCATCCAGCCCCTCATGGGCAGCAGGCAGGTTGAACAACAGCCAGTGGTCCCATACGCCGCCGGGGGCATCGGGATCATCGCAGATGAGCGCCATGAACTTGGCTTCCTTCGGCACATCCTTCCATTCCAGCGGAGGCGAGATATTCTCGCCGTCGCAGGTGTGCTGTGAGGGGATGAGGCCGCCGTCTTCGAATGCCGTACTGATGATGCGCATGGTTATTCTCCCAGTCCGGTTCCGGGTTTCATGATCTGGCCCGTCAGGGTCGTTTCGTAGCCTCCCAGCGCCTCGATGCGGGCGTGGAAGGTGGGCGATGCCAACAGGCGCAGAACGGCCTGCACGCCTGCGGTTTCCATGAAATGGTTGGGAATGATCAGGTCGTACCGCTCTCGGGCCAACGGCACAAAATCCAGATCAAGCGCCTTGGCCGCCGCGTAGATGCCGAGTCCCGTGTCCGTTGCGCCGGTGAGCACGTTTACGGCGACAGCCATGTGCGTGAACTCTTCTTTGTCGTAGCCGGTAACCTGCGCGGGGTTGATTTCCGCTTCACGAAGGTGGTGGTCAAACAGGATGCGGGTGCCTGCCCCGCGTTGCCTGTTCATGAACCGGATAGAGCCGTCCGCAAGGTCGTGAATGGAGCGGATGCCCTTGGGGTTGCCCTTGGGAACCATGAATCCCTGATGCCGGATGGCAAGGTTCACGAGGGTGACATCGGCGTTGGGCAGGTAGCGTTCAAGGAAGGGGAAATTGTAATCGCCGGAATCCGGATCGAAGAGATGGGCTCCGGCAAAATGGCATGAGCCGCTTTTGGTGGCGAGTATGCCGCCCATGGAACCCACGTGGCTGGAAGTGAGACGGATGGGCGGAGTAAAGCCCATGAGTTCGTCGGCCAGAATGTCCAGCGTGTTGTCGTGGCTGCCCACGCATACGAGAATGCTGTTCAGTTCATTCTCCGGCACCATGAGTTCGGCGCGCACTGTGCCGCCCTGTTCCAGCCCTTCAGACTGGACGGGAATGCGGGTAAGGGCCTGCGCCTTGGAAACGGTGGTGATGCAGCCTGCGCCACGGGCCAGCGGGGTGGCGACATACTTGTCTCCCACCTTGCCCACGGACAGTCGCAAAAATTCTTCCACACCCAGCTTGGAGGGGGCCTTGCGCGTCAACTCCACCGGAACGGTTCTGCGTGCCGTGTGCTCCGCGCGGCCGAGCCAACTGATGATGGGGGCAATCAGTTCCTCAAAGCAGACAATGGCGCTGACCGGGTAGCCCGGGGCTCCCGCCACCAGCTTGCCCTTGCATGTTCCCAGCAGAGAAGGCTTGCCGGGCATGGCGGAAATGCCATGGACCAGCACCTCGCCGCAGGATTCGATGGTGGAACGGGTAAAGTCCTTGGAACCCGCCGAAGAACCGGCGCAGATGATGACGATGTGCGCGGCCGATGCAAGGCATTCGTTCACGGCGTTCTGCAGGGCCTCCCGCTTGTCGGCCACGGGGGGAATGCGCTGCACCTCGCAGCCGAGCTGTCTGGCCAGGGCGGCCAGCACCTGCGAGTTGCTTTCCACAACCTGTCCGGCTTTGGGGGTGGGGCGCGTGGTGAAGTCCAGTACTTCGTCACCTGTGGGGATGATGGCGATGCGGACCGGCTCCCATACCGAAACGTCCCAGATACCCGCACTGAGCAGCGCGCCTATGTCATAGGGAGAAATGCGGTGGTTCTGCGGAAAGAGCAGTTCGGTTGCCACAATGTCTTCCCCGATACGGCGCACATGCTGCCATGGAAAGGCCGGGGCTTCGATGGAAATGGCCGCCTCGCCTGCGCGGGTGACGTTCTCGATCATGATGACCGCATCGCACCCTTCCGGCAGCGGGTTGCCCGTGTTCACTGCAATGCAGTCCCTGCCTTCCGTCAGCACCAGCGGTGAACCTTCGCGCGCGCCGAACGTGGCTTTTGCGTTAACCGCATACCCGTCCATGGCCGCGCTGTGGAAGGTGGGTGAGGAAAAGCGGGCGAAAACGGCTTCGGAGAGAACTCTGCCTGCCGCTTCATGCACGGGGATGGATACGGGACGCATCAGCTGGTCCCGGTCCAGAGCGGCGCGGGCTTTTTCTACGGCTTCCGGAATGGGGATGGTCTTGAGGTATACGTTACGTTTCGGGCTGGTCATATGGTCCTCGAAATGGTGCGGAGGGCGGCTGAAAAGTCGTTGCGGGGGAGTGGGGCCGGAATGTCGGGATCACGTCCTTACGTATGGATGTTTGAAAACATCACGGGACATCATGTGCCTTCTATAGCCTGCTTGTGCTTGCGGTACAACCCGCGAAATTGATGATACCGAAGCCCCATCAGGGCTGCGGCATGCCGTTGGTTATGTTTTGCCCGCTGCAACGCTTCGGCAAGATAGCGCATTTCGATTTCTTCCAGCACAGACTGCAGGGGGCGGGACAGATCGGGCGGCTGGTCCGTAGCAGCCTGCATTGTGGCGGTGGCGTCCGAAATTTCCCTGCAGGGTTCTGCTGCTGTAGTGGGGTGGGGCACATGCGGTGTATAGGGGGAGGCGAACGGAGAGAGGGGAAGCTCGCCCAGTTGCGTTCCCTGCCGGAAGACTGCCCGTTCAACGGTGTTCTTGAGTTCGCGCACGTTGCCCGGCCATGGGTGCCGGTACAGGGCTGCGATGAATGCATCGGAAAGCTCGGGCAGGCCGGGGAGTCCCATTTCCACGATCATGGATGCGGCAAAGCGCTCGGCAAGGAGCAGGATGTCCTCTCCGCGTTCCCGTAGCGGCGGCAGGGTGAGAACCTCAAAGCTCAGGCGGTCCAGCAGGTCGGGTTTGAAGGTGCCCTTTGCCGCCATGGCGGGCAGGTCTGCATTGGTGGCGGCGATGATGCGCACATCTACCTGTAGGGGACGGGAGCCGCCGACCCGCTGCATGGTGCCGTATTCCACGACACGTAAAATGGCTTCCTGCATGCGCAGCGGCATGGCACCGATTTCGTCAAGGAAGAGTGTGCCTCCGTCTGCCTGCTCGAAACGGCCCGTTCTGCGACCGGCGGCTCCTGTGAAGGCACCCGCTTCGTGGCCGAAGAGCTCCGACTCCAGCAGCGATTCCGTCAGCGATGCGCAGTTGACCGTGATCATGGGCTTCTGCCAGCGGGAAGAGAGGTAGTGCAGCCGGGCGGCGGCCAGTTCCTTGCCGGTGCCGCGTTCCCCGATGATGAGAATGGGGCGTTCGACGGCAGCTGCCCGCGACAGGTCCTCCTGAAAGGAAAGAAAGGCGTCTGAACTGCCCAGGGCTTCGGTGAGAGCAGGCGATGTGTTGCGCGTTGTCATGGTTTGTTGTGCCATATATTGGTAAATAATGCCATATGATAATCTTTTTGTGCCATGCGTCGAATTGCGGAGCGAAGCGAATTGTCACGTTAATTCAATTGGTTGTCCATTTTGTCTGCTTTGGCATGGAAACTGCCTTTCACAAGGTGTCAGATCACACCAAACAGGAGGCCGTTATGGGCATTTTCACCCGTTTTCAGGATATTATCGCTTCCAACGTCAACGCCATGCTGGATAAGGCGGAGAATCCCGAAAAGATGATCCGCATGATGATCCGCGAGATGGAAGAGACGCTTGTTGAATTGAAGGCCAACTGTGCCGGAACCATGGCCGAGTGCAAGCGTATCCGTCGCGAACGTGACTACGTGCTGGAAGCCGTGGAGAAGTGGGAACAGCGTGCTGAACTGGCCATTGCCAAGGGACGTGAAGATTTGGCCCGTGAAGCGCTTATCGAGAAGCATCGTGAGATGGACAAGGTTGAAGCACTGGATCGGGAACTTGCCGGATGCGAAGCCCTTGTGGCGCAGGCGCAGGAAGATCTGGGCGTGCTGGAATCCAAGCTCAAGGCCACCAAGGAAAAGCAGGGACTGCTGGTGCAGCGTCAGGCACACGCCGTTGTGCGCAAGCAGGCGCGTATGGATGCCACGCGGGCAGACGGTTACGATGCTGTACGTCGCTTTGAGGAACTGGAGCATCGCGTGGAACGCATGGAAGCCGAAGCGGATGTGGCCGGTTTTCCCCTGCGCGACGGTTCGCTTGAGGCCCGTTTCGGCGAACTGGAAGGATCCGAGCAGGTGGAACGCGAGCTTGCAGCCATGAAGGAACGTCTTGGCAAAGGAACCCGTGAAAACAGCTAGCGCTTGTCCGCACTGCACAGGTGGGGTACACAACAGACAGTGGCGATATCTGGAAGGTAACTAATGCACACATTCGGAGCTGGCATGCCTCACGGTCCTTTCTTTCTTTTTTGGCTCATCATCCCCACGCTGTGCGTGTTCCTCGTGTTCAAGCTGCTTCGTGAGCGCCGTAAACCCGAGAGCGAACCGCAGGCCATGGATGAAGCCCGTATGATTCAGGAAATGTATCGCTCCCTTGCCCGCATGGAGGAACGCATCGAGGTGCTGGAATCCCTGCTGATGGAAAAGGAACGGAAGGATGGGTAGACATATGTACGGTAACCGTTCGGATTTCGGACATGGGCCTCAAGGTCGTGACCGGGGCTGCAATGACCGTTTCTGCGGTGGTTCCGGCGGTAACGGCTTCCGTCATGGCGGAGGCTATCACGACGGGGGCGACGGAGGCTGGTATCAGTACGAAGGACGCAAGCCTCTGTACCGCGCCCGCGACGGAAAGGTCATGGGGGTGTGCAAGGGCTTGGCCCGTTACTTTGATGTGCGGGTTCGCTATGTTCGTCTGGCCTTTATCTTTGCCGCCATTTTCACCGCATTCTGGCCCGTGGCGATAATCTATGTGCTGCTGGGCCTCATTGTGAAGCCGGAGCCCGTCTACATGCCACAGGATGCCGCGGAGAAGGATTTCTATTCCGCGTATGTCGGCTCGCGTTCCGAGGCGGTGTCACGTCTGCGAGACAAGTTCGACCGCATTGAAAAACGCATCCGCCGCATGGAGGATGTGGTCACCAGCAAGGAATTCAACTGGGAAAGGCGGTTTAATGACCGTGCTTAGGAATACAGAAAGGGCTCCGTCTGGAGCCCTTTTTTAGTTTCAGTCAAGTTGCTTCAGGGCAGGCTGTCGTCAGCTGCGTTTTCCGGGAAGCTGGCGGTCCCCATGTTTGTCCGGGCAGGGGGAGCCTGATTGTCTGAGGTTAATCCAGTCTGGACCTGGCCTTTCCCGTCGACCGTGCAATATGGTGCTTTTCCAGAATGGCGGCATGAACCCCTTTGTCACGTACCTTCTGCAAGCCTGCGTTGAACTGTCTGTTCAGCATCTTGCCCTCATCGGTGGGGTGAAAGGCAAGGTGCAGGGTCTTGGTGTGGTACGGCGGTTCCATGTACACAATGGGTTGCCGTTCTGATTCGGGCATGTTGTCCATCATGCGTTCAATGGTTTCCCGCGTATCAAGCATGAGTTCAATACGACCCGTGACCAGCTTGCGGTAATTCAGTAATTCGTGCGGCGCTTCTTCCACAATGAACGGTCCCTGCTTCTTCAGCGTGGCGGCATAGGAAGTGTCCTTCGCCACGCCTATTCGCCATGCGGTGAGGTCGTCCAGCTTCCGGTATGGGATTTCCATATCCTTGAGGCGGACGAACACCGAGTCCACGGCCAGCAGAGGATCGCTCAGATAATAGCGGGATTCGTTTCGTTTGGAAGTATACACGGCCAGCAGGGCGTCTGCCTCCTGCCGCTCCATCATGTCCAGCGCCCGTTGCCAGGGAACAATGCTGAAGCGCACCTCGTAGCCTTGCAGTTTGAAGGCTATTTCGGTCATTTCCGCCAGCGCTCCCTTGTCCGGTATGTAGCTGGACGTGTAGGGTGCCCACTCTGTCATGACGATGTGCAAAGGCCGTACTTTAGCAGGAGCGTTCCGTGGAGCAAGCGTCATGCATGCCATGAGCAGTATGAGTGCTATGCTGATTGCGGCAATGCCCGGCAATGCTGTCTTGATTTGTTCCATCCGCTTTTTCGCCATGTCCGATCATCCCCTCCCGGACCGTAAGCATCGTGGTGTGTCTATTGCGTATCTGGCATGTGCCGGAGGAACTGGGCGTTTCTGTTCCCGCAGCAGATGTTTGACCGCTTGCTGGTTTATTCGGTTACAACCCGATAGCGTACCATTTCTTCTCGAGTCAGCGGTCGCTCGTTGCCTTTGGGGGCCGCATTCAGCGAGAACCAGTAGAAATCTTCCGGTAAGCCGTTTTCCCTGAACCAGGTCAGGTAGCCGTAGTGCAGGCTGTTGTGCCGCGGCAGGTCGACTCCGTAGTTGTCGCCGTCGAACCATGAGCCGACAGCTATCGTGGCCCCCTGAGCAGCTGTGCGTTTCCAGCCGCCGATGTAAAAGTCCAGAGCATCCTGACTGATATAGCCGTCTGCGGGCACGTGGGTGGTCAGGCGGTAATCGCGCAGCAGGCGTGCCGCATCGCGCAGTTCGCGATAGCCGGCGGAACTGGTCACCCGCTGCATTGAGATGGTGCGAACCTGATCGTTCTCGGTCATCAATTCTATGATGGCGCTGGCCGTGCTCCTGTCTATCATGCCCCGCATGACAGCCGTAGTGCCCTGAACGGTGAACGTGGCTGAATCGTCATCTGCCACTACGCCGTTGGAATTGCCCCCCATGCATCCGCCAAGCGTGAGCAGGGCGGCAAGGAGGGTGAGGCAAGCAACAGCATGTCTGTAGCACTGCATAGGGTAACTGTCTTTTTTGATCATATTATTTTCTCCGCCAGTAGGCATGATGCCAAATCAGCGGAAGGTTAGCCTATAATTGCAAAAACGCCAAGCCGTTAGCGGATGCAGCAGGTGTGAAGAAACGCCGCCCCATACGGGGCGGCGTTTCCTGAATCAGTCTTTGAAAGGAAGCTGGTGCGGGCTAGATGCGCTCGGTAACGAGGTTGCCCATGGTGTTGCAGCCTACAAGATTCTTGCCTTCTTCCATGATGTCGCCGGTGCGGTAACCTTCCTGCAGTACGCGTTGTACGGCGTTCTCGATGGTTTCCGCTTCCTTGGCGAGGTTGAACGCATAGCGCAGCATCATGGCGACGGAGAGAATGGTCGCCAGCGGGTTGGCCTTGTTCTGCCCTGCGATGTCGGGGGCGGAGCCGTGGATGGGCTCGTACAGGCCGGGGCCGCTTGCACCCAGGGAAGCGGAAGGCAGCATGCCGATGGAGCCGGTGATGACGGCGGCCTCGTCGGACAGGATGTCACCGAACAGGTTGCCGGTGACGATCACGTCAAACTGGTTGGGGTTGCGCACCAGCTGCATGGCCGCGTTGTCCACGTACATGTGGGAAAGTTCGACCTCGGGGTATTCCTTGGCCACTTCTTCCACCACTTCGCGCCACAGGCGGGAAACTTCCAGCACGTTGGCCTTGTCCACGGAGCACAGACGCTTTTCGCGCTTCATGGCCGCGTCAAAGGCCAGACGCGCGATGCGGCGCACTTCTTCCTCGTCATAGACCATGGTGTTGAACGCGGTCATCTTGCCGTCGCGCATCTCACGGCCCACGGGCTGGCCGAAGTAGATGCCGCCGGTCAGTTCGCGCACGACCATCACGTCAATGCCGTCCTTCACGATGTCCGGACGCAGGAAGCAAGCCTTGGAAAGTTCGGGGAACAGCTTGGCGGGGCGCAGGTTGGCAAACAGGCCCAGTGCCTTGCGGATGCCCAGAAGGCCCTTCTCGGGACGCTGGTTGCCGGGCAGGTTGTCCCACTTGGGACCGCCCACGGCACCCAGCAGGACTGCGTCTGCAGCCTTGCACTTGGCAACGGTTTCGTCAGGCAGCGGATTGCCCGTGGCGTCAATGGCCACGCCGCCGATCAGCGCCTCGGTGTATTCAACCGTGTGACCGAATTTGGCAGCTACCTTGTCCAGAACCGCTACCGCCTGTTCCACTATTTCTGGGCCTATGCCGTCGCCCGGCATCAGGCATATCTTCATATTCATGGCTTTCTTCCGTAATGGGAAATTTTGTATTTTTGTTGAGGAATGTTTTTTTGCCTCCGGCGGGCGGGCTCTGCCCTGCACCCGCAAGGGGGGAACGCCCCCCTTGACCCGCGGACGGGTCTTTACAGCAGGCCGCGTTTGCCAACGCAGGTACGGCGTATCCCGCTGTCAGGGGTGCAGGGGGATTATCCCCCTGCTCATCGAAGACAAAAAACGAAAAACACTCAAAACAGATTCTGCATCAACCTAAGCGCCCAGTTTTTCCTTCACGTAGGGGATGAGGCCGCCCTTGGTGAGGAACTCGCGCATGAACTCGGGCAGCGGAGGATAGGTGATTTCCGTGCCGGTGGTCTTGTTGGTGATGACGCCTTTTTCCACGTCGATGCTGATTTCGTCGCGGTCGTTGATCTTGTTGATGTCATCGCCCACTTCAATGAGCAGCAGGCCCATGTTGAAGCTGTTGCGGTAGAAGATGCGTGCGAAGGAGTGCGCCACAACCACGGGGATGCCTGCGCCCAGAATGGAGAGCGGGGCGTGCTCTCGGGAGGAGCCGCAGCCGAAGTTTTCGCCGCCGACCATGATGTCGCCTTCTTTGACGCGCTTGATCCAGCCAGCTTCGAGGCCTTCCATGCAGTTGGCCCCCAGCTCCTTCACGTCGGTGGTGACGAGGAAGCGGGCGGGGATGATGGCGTCGGTATCGATATGATCGCCGACTTTATGGGCAGTACCCTGATAACTCATGATATAAACTCCTCTTATCGGTCCTGTTGCCGGAAGCGCCGGAGCAGAACACCGGATGTACATCGCTTATGCGGGGTGCAGGGGGATGATCCCCTCTGTCTCTCCTACAGCTTGCGCGGGTCGGCGATTTCGCCGGCAATGGCGGATGCCGCAGCAACGCAGGGGCTGGAGAGGTACACTTCCGACTCAAGGCTGCCCATGCGGCCCTTGAAGTTTCTGTTGGTGGTGGCAATGGCCACTTCACCGTCCGCCAGAATGCCCATGTGGCCGCCAAGGCAGGGACCGCAGGTGGCGGGACCGACGATGCAGCCTGCATCCATGAAGATCTCGATAAGGCCTTCCTTCAGCGCCTGCTTCCAGATGCCGGGGGTGGCGGGCAGGATGATGGTGCGTACGTGCTTGGCAACCTTGCGACCCTTGAGTATGGCTGCGGCTTCACGCAGGTCGCTGATGCGGCCGTTGGTGCAGGAACCGACCACAACCTGGTTGAGACGCACGTTCTTCACTTCTTCCACGGGCTTCACGTTTTCGGGCAGGTGCGGGCAGGCGATCTGCGGCGACATGCCGGATACGTCAAAGCTGACGATGCGTTCATACACGGCACCGGCATCGGCGGTCATGGGGCTGTCCTTGCGTCCGCGAGCCGCAGTGTAGGCGATGGTCTTTTCGTCTACGGGGAACAGGCCGCACTTGCCGCCTGCTTCAATGGCCATGTTGGCGATGCACATGCGGCCTTCCACGTCGAGGGCGTCCACAACGGGTCCGCCGAATTCGAGGGCCTTGTACAGGGCACCGGCAACGCCGATCTCACCGATGAGCTTGAGGATAAGGTCCTTGGCGCCCACATGGGCGGGCAAGGTGCCGTTGTATTCCACCTTGATGGTCGGGGGCACCTTGAACCAGGTGCTGCCCAGCGCCATGGCACCGGCTACGTCGGTGGAGCCGAGGCCGGTCGCAAACGCGCCGAGGCCGCCGTAGGTGCAGGTGTGGGAATCCGCGCCCACCACGATATCGCCGGGGCCGACAAGGCCCAGTTCGGGCAGCAGGGCGTGTTCCACGCCGCAGTCGCCGCCTTCGTAGTAGTGGGTAATGTTCTGTTCTTCAGCGAACTCGCGTACACCCTTTACCTGAATGGCGGATTCAATATCCTTCTGCGGGGTGAAGTGGTCCATGACGAGTGCTACGCGGTCCTTGTCAAACACCTTCTTTGCGCCCATGGCGCGGAAGGACTTGATGGCCAGCGGTGCTGTGATGTCGTTGGCCAGCGCCAGCGAGACGTTGCACTGGACGATCTGTCCCGCCTCGGTGATCTGCTGGTCGGTGTGCTTCTGCAGAATCTTCTGCGCGAGGGTATGAGCCATCCTATTTGTCCTCCTGTTCCTTCTTGGCCAGACGGTTGAGCGCGTTCAGGTATGCACGCGCGCTGGCTACGATAATATCTGGAGCGGAACCGCGTCCCACGGTTTCCATGCCGTTTTCTTCGAGGCGTACGGTAACTTCACCCTGCGCATCGCTGCCGCCGGTAATGGCGTTTACGGTGTAGCGCTTGAGCTGGGGGTTACGGCCCACAATCTGTGCAATGGCGTTGAACACCGCATCAATGGGGCCCACGCCGAAGGTGGTGTGCTGCTTTTCTTCGCCGTTCACTTCCATGACCACGGCGGAAGAGGGCGGCACGCCCACGTCGCTGGCCTGTACGGACAGGTGCTTGAGACGGAACTTGTCCGGAATGCGGAAGACCTCTTCGAGGATGAGGGCTTCCACATCTTCGTCATACACCTTTTCCTTCTTGTCGGCGAGGCCCTTGATGGCTTCGAAGACCACCTGAATCTGTTCGTCATCGAGCTTGTAGCCCAGTTCCTCGACCTTGCCCTTGATGGCGTTGCGGCCGGAGTGCTTGCCGAGCACGATGTCGGTCTTGAGACGGCCCACGGATTCGGGGGTCATGATTTCGTAGGTTTCGCGGTTCTTGAGCATGCCGTCCTGATGGATACCGGATTCATGGGCAAAGGCGTTGGGACCCACAATGGCCTTGTAGGGCGGGATGGGCTGGCCGATGATCATGGAGAGCAGGCGGCAGGTGGGGAAGAGCTGCTCGGTCTTGATGCGGTTTTCCAACTGGTAGTAGCCGGAGCGCGTGCGCATGGCCATGATCACTTCTTCCAGCGCGGCGTTGCCTGCGCGTTCGCCGATGCCGCTGATGGTCACTTCCGCCTGACGCGCACCTGCCTTGAGTGCGGAGAGCGTGTTGGCTACGGCCAGACCGAGGTCGTTGTGGCAGTGCACGCTGAAGATGGCCTTGTGGCTGTTTGAGGCCTTTTCCATGACATAGGCGACCATTTCACCGAATTCCTGCGGCTGGGCATAGCCCACGGTGTCAGGAATGTTGATGGTGGTTGCACCGGCGTCAATGGCGGTCTCTACCACACGGGCGAGGAAGTCCCAGTCGGAGCGCGAAGCGTCTTCGGCGGAGAATTCAACGTTGGAGGTGTAGCGCGCTGCATACTTCACGGCCTCACGGGCCATTTCGATCACCTGCTCCGGGGATTTGCGCAGCTTGTACTGCATGTGCACGGGGCTGGTGGCGATAAAGGTGTGAATGCGGGGATCCGCTGCGCCCTTGATGGCCTCCCAGCAGCGGTCGATATCCGGCTGGATGGCGCGGCACAGGCCGGCAACCTGTACGTCCTTGATGGTCTCGGCAATGGCCTTGACGGCTTCAAAATCGCCCTGGCTGGCTGCGGGGAAACCGGCTTCCATGATGTCTACGCCAAGGATTTCCAACTGGCGTGCGAGACGGATCTTCTCGCGCATGTTCATGGTTGCACCGGGGGACTGCTCGCCATCACGCAGGGTGGTATCGAAAATGAAAACCTTGTCAGACATGATTATGCTCCTTTTAAAGCGGCGCGCGCCGCGTCTGTTGTTCGTTGTTGTTCGGAATCATTGACAATCCTTGTGTCCGGCTTGCGCCGGATGCTCAGGATAGTCGCAGGTTGGCGAACTGTCTGACGAACGACAGATGATGCAGTTGTCTGAAATCGATAGTTACGACTGCGTGTGCCATGAGGTCTGCTCCTATGGCCTTGTGCGGACCTGTTCCGCGTTCTGTCTGTGCTCCGTTAGCTTAGGGGCCGACGGAGTATACACAAAATTGGTAAATGGGGAAGTAGAGAGCGACTACTCGCTGTGACCGGTGCTTAGGTCACCTAGTAGCTTGGAAGAGCGCCGGGATAGGAATAGGAAGGTGTAAATGGGGCCGGAAATAATGTAGCCCGCAAACACCAGGAATCCCAGCAGCTTCGGCTCACTAATAATGAGCACGAAGAGGAGGATGGCAGAAACCATCGAGCTGAACGGATGGGCCTTGAGGAACCCGTATTCCTTGAAGGAAGCGTATCGGATACGGCTGACCATGAGGAAAGCCGATACGAACGTGGTGCCGAGAACAAGCGCAGGGAAGAAGCGCATCATGCTCTCAGGCAGGTAGGGTGCGAAAAACACCATGGTGGCCAGCGTGCAGCCCCCGGCGGGGGTAGGCAGGCCGATGAAAAACTTTTTGGGCGTTACGGCGGTGGATACGTTGAACCGCGCAAGCCGCAAGGCACCGCAAGCGGCAAAGAGGAACGCCACGGCAATGCCGAGGCGGCCGAATGCGTGCAGATGCCACTGATAGACCATGAAGGCGGGAATCAGGCAGAATGCGCAGCAGTCGGCCAGAGAGTCGTACTGCACACCGAATTCACTGGCAGTATTGGTCAGGCGGGCGACCTTTCCGTCCAGACCGTCCATGAGGGCGGAGAACAGAATGGCCATGGCGCACATCTCAAAATTGCCCGCAGCCGCCCAAATCAACCCCATGAAGCCTGAAAACAGGCTTGCCGTGGTGAAGAGATTGGGGAGGATGTAGACACCCTTGCGGGGAGTTTTGCGCTGTTCGCTCATGCCTTTTGCCAATGTATCAGTGTGTAGTTGCTACGTTTAGTTGCCGTTCTCGTTCGGACGATGTGCCAGAACGGTCTGGCCGGCGAAGACCTGTTCGCCGATGCTTACAGAGGGAACATAGTCGTCCGGCATGTAAAGGTCAACCCGTGAGCCGAATTTGATCATGCCGAAGCGCTCTCCGCGGTTCAGGGAATCACCTTCATCCACACGGCATACAATGCGGCGGGCGATGAGACCGGCGATCTGCACCATGGTCCAGTGGCGGCCTTCGGTGTCCTGCAGGTTGTAGGCGCAACGTTCGTTGTCGGTGCTGGCCTTGTCCCATGCGGCGTTCAGGTACTTGCCGGGGTGATACTTGATACCGGCGACCGTGGCACTCACGGGGGAACGGTTCACATGCACGCTGAACACGTTCATGAAAATGCAGATGCACTGGCGGGGTTCGCCGGTGAAGGGGTCGGGCATGGGCTGGATCTTGATGACCTTGCCGTCAGCGGGGCTGATCGCCAGACCGGAATCGGTAGGAACCACGCGCTCGGGATCGCGGAAGAAGTGGAGGCAGAACCAGAACAGGACGAGAAACACGATGGTAAGGGGCCACCAGCCAAGCATGCCGAAGGCGAGCGTGGCGAGGCCGGTCAGGGCAAGCGAGGGTACGCCCTCGGGGGTAAGTCCTATGGAAGCCTTGCGCATTGTGTATTCATGCCGGATGCGTCCGGTCTTGGTTTGCTGAGAAAAGCATTATGGTTTCGGGGCCGCGACTCCAGAGTTGTTAGCGATAGACGAATTTGGACCGAAAGGCAATTGGCTAGAGTGATGAATCGTTGGAGACTTCCGCTCCTTTCATAACTCATGCGTACCCGCCATTTCAGGCGGCCTGCGCCAGCGTCTGCCTTCTTTGCGGACAAGTTCGTCTGCCGCTTCCGGCCCCCAGCTGCCTACGGGGTAACGGTGCAGGGGGCATAGGTGCGGTTTCTCACGCCACGCGGCAAGCACAGGATCAATGAGCTGCCATGCCGCCTCTACGCCTTCTCGTGACCAGAACAGGGTGCGGTCGCCCTGCATGCAGTCCAGCAGCAGGCGTTCATAGGCGTTTGGGGGCGTGATGCCGAACACTTCCTGATATTTGAAGGAAAGCGCCATGGAAGACATGCAGGATTTGGGGCCGGGCTGTTTGGTCTGGATTGTCAGGTCGATGCCTTCATCGGGCTGTATTTTCAGAATGAGCACGTTGGCAGGCATCTGCGCCTTGGAGGTCATGCCGAACATGGAATAGGGCACACGCTTGAAGGTGACTGCAATTTCCGACGATTTGCGCTGCAGGCCCTTGCCGGAACGCAGGTAGAAGGGCACGCCCTGCCATCGCCAGTTATCGATAAGTAGTTTGGCAGCCACATAGGTTTCCGTAGTGGAATCAGGGCGCACGCCGTGCTCGCTGTTGTAGTCCGGCAGTGAAGAGGAACTTGCCGGAGACGCAGCATACTGACCGCGTACGATCCAGCTGCCGAGATCATCCATGGACCACGGGCGTATGGAGCGCAGCAGTTTGGTCCTTTCTTCCCGCACCCTGTCCGCATAAAAGGAGATGGGCGGCTCCATCGCGGTTATGGCCAGCATCTGCAACATGTGGTTCTGGAACATGTCGCGCAGGCAGCCTGCCTGATCATAGTAACCGCCGCGATGCTCAACGCCGATGGATTCCAGCGTGGAGATCTGCACATGGTCGATATAGCTTCTGTTCCACAGTGGTTCGAATATGGCATTGGCAAAGCGGAACATGAGCACGGATTGCACGGTTTCCTTGCCCAGATAGTGATCCATGCGGAAAATCTGGTGCGAGGCAATCACGCGGGCAAGGCGGTTATCCAACGCGATGGCGGATTGCAGGTCGTGGCCGAAGGGTTTTTCAAAGACCACGCGGGCCCAAGGGTTGCGATCCGGACCTTCTGCTGTCATTCCTGTCTCAGCCAGACGTTCGACGACAACCGGATGCAGTTCGGGAGGCAGCGCAAGGTAGAACAGGCGGTTGCCCGAAGAATCAAAATCCTTGTCGCAGACGGAGCAGCGGCCTGCAAGCCTGTTATAGGCTGCGGGATCGTTATAGTCGCCTGCGGAGTAGCGGCACATGGCCAGAAAGCCGTTAAGCATGTCCGGCGGCTGTTCCCCATGAGCGTCGATAATGGCTTTGCGCATGCGTTCGCGGAAAGTCTCTTCTGAGATGTCCGAACGGGCAAAACCCAGAATGTAAAAACGCGGGGGCAGCAGGCGGCGGCGCATCAGTCCATACAGGGCCGGAATGAGTTTTCGGTGCACAAGGTCGCCGGAGGCACCAAAGACAATGATGCCACAGTCTTCTGCCTGTTGTTCGGCGCAGACATTGGTCTGGCTGAGAGCGTATTCCAGATCCATGAGGGCTAGTCCTTCTTCACGGCGTGCCCGCCGAATTCGTTGCGCAGAGCCGCCAGAACGCGGTTGGAAAAGGCGTTGTCCTGACGGGAGGCAAATCGCTGGTAAAGGGCTTGCGCGAGCACGGGGGCAGCTACGCCGTGGTGCACGGTTTCCAGCACGGTCCAGCGGCCTTCGCCGGAATCTTCTACATAGCCCTTGAGACCGGAAAGGTCAGGGTTCTTGCTCAGGGCGCTGTCCAGCAGTTCCAGCAGCCACGAACGTACTACGCTGCCCCTGTTCCACAGGGCGGCAATGCCTTGCAGATCCAAACTTTCAAAGGGGCCGTTGCGCATCAGGTCAAACCCTTCACCATAGGCTTCCATCAGGGCGTATTCTATGCCGTTGTGTACCATCTTGACGAAGTGGCCGGAACCTACGGGGCCCACATGCTTCCAGCCCTGCTCCGGAGCCAGCGAATCCAGCGCGGGCGTGAGCAGGGCAACATGTTCCTGCGCCCCGCCGACCATGGTACAGTAGCCTATCTCAAGTCCCCATATGCCGCCGGAAACCCCTGCATCAACATAGCCTATGCCTTTTTCGGCCAACAGGGCTGCGTTGGCGGCATCATCCCGCCAGTAGGAATTACCGCCTTCTACCACAAGGTCATCAGGGGAGAGTATGCCGCCCAGCGTTTTCAGCGTCTGGCGGGTCACATCGCCCGCAGGCAGCATGCACCAGACTGTACGGCGCGGTGCGAGCATATGATTCAGGTCTTCCAGATGCTCTGCTCCGCGAGCTCCTTCCGCCACTATCTGCTGTACTTTGTCGGCAGAACGGTTCCACACCACCACGTCATGTCCGTCCTTAAGCAGACGGCGGGTCATGTTCATGCCCATTCTTCCGAGTCCGATCATGGCAATCTGCATGGGAATCTCCCTGTGTTTATCTGCGTTCCATGCTCCGTGAAGGGCTGGAGCCACACTGCATGGTACAACAGCCGGATGGACGTGGCAACGCGCTGCGTATTATTAGGGCGTCGTCAGAAAACGGGGTATTGCAATGCTTCTTTTCCCGCATCTTTACACCGCCCCAGCATGAGCTGCTTGCTGTTTGGGGTGAGGGAGGGCTCGGCTTGTGCGGTCGTCCTGGTGTGGGTGAAATACGGCATTTGCCTGCGGCCTTTTTCTTGTTACCTTGCATCCATGCAAATAGCAGTACTCTCGGATATTCACGGCAATCTGGAAGCCTTTCAAAGCGTGCTTGCCGACATGAAACAGCAGGTGCCGCCACCGGCGGAGATCATTTCACTTGGCGACAATCTGGGCTATGGCCCGGACCCTGAAGCCTGCGTGCGGCTGGTACGCGAACTGGGGGTGCTTTCCGTCATGGGCAACCACGAGCTTGGTGTGACGCGTTCCAAGTGTCGCAACTGGTTCAACCCCCAGTCCCGGGAAGCCCTGCAGCGCACCTGCGAGCTGGTCAGCGAGGAAGTCGTGGAATACATAGCCGGCTTTCCCATGTCGCTGTCGCGGCACGGGGCTCTCTTCGTGCACGGTCTGCCGCCGGATTCGGCGCTCAAGTACCTGTATGAGCAGGGGACGAAGCAGGTTGCCGAGCTTTTCGACGCCTTTGCGGAACCCCTTGCCTTTATCGGGCACACCCACGAGCTTGAGCTTGTGGAGATGAAGGCCGGGCGCATCATACGCGGTCCGCTGGCGGAAGGGGTGCATTATCTGGACCGCAGCAAGCGCTACCTCATCAACATCGGCGCGGTGGGGCAACCCCGCGACGGTGACCGCAGGGCGAAATACGTGCTCTGGGATACGGAAACGTGGGAACTGCAGGTGCGTTTTGTGGAATACGACGTGCAAACCACGGTACGCAAATTCAAGGAAGTCGGCATGCCGTTCCGGTACGCCGAGCGTTTGCTCTGATTTTCAACTATCGGATTGATCATGAAAATTGGTCGTTATGAAGTGCGCGGGCTGCTCGGCAGGGGCGGCATGGGCGCTGTATACAAGGTTGCGCAGCCGGTGACGGGGCGCATTGCGGCGCTCAAGCTGCTGCGTCCGGCTGATGTGCTTGAAGATCTGGTGGGACTGGAGACGCTGGCCGCCAAATTCGAGAAGGAAGCGGGCATGATGGCCGCGATGGACCATCCGAACATCGCCTCGGTGTGGGATTACGATGTGGCGCGGGTGGCGGGCGAAGAACGCCCGTTTTTCGTGATGGAATATTATTGCCTCAACCTCGGCATGCTCATCGGCGAGAGCTACAGGGTGGAGGCTCCCACACGCAGGCTGCCCCTTGAGCGGGCCGTGTCCTATGCCCTGCAGACTTTGGACGCGCTGGACCGCATGCATCATGCGGGCGTGGTGCACCGCGATGTGAAGCCCTTCAATATTATGATTACAGGGCATGACGAGGTGAAGCTCATCGACTTCGGCCTTTCGCGTTTGCGGGGCGAGACTCCCGGCATGGAGCCGGGGGGCGTGAAGGTGGGCTCGCCATATTACGCCCCGCCGGAACAGGAGCGTGATCCTGACAACGTGGATGGCAGGGCGGACCTCTTTCCCGTGGGCATCATGCTCTATCGCATGCTGACGGGCGTGTTGCCCAATGACGACGAGCTTCTTGCGGAAACGGGAGGGCACATTCCCCCGGCCAGCTCCTACAGCGAAGATCTGGATGAGGCGTGGGACGCCTTTTTTGTTCGCGCCACGGCGTCTGACCCGGCCGACCGCTTCCCCAACGCTCGGGCCATGGCGGTGGAACTGGTGCGTCTGCGAGACCGCTGGCGGGCCAGAGTCCGTAGTGTGTGCAGTCTGCTGGAGGACGAAGGCATTGTTTCGGCTCCCTGCGTGCCCAAAGGAGGGCTGCGCGAAGCCTATTGTAAATGCGGCGTGCCGGATGCTCGGCAGCGCTTCGATCTGGATGAGCTGTGGCGTCCGCGCTGCATGGGACGTCCTTCGCAGGTGCCCGGTCAGCTCCTGGATAAGGGCGACGGCACGGTGCTGGATGCCGCCACGGGCCGCATGTGGCAGAAGCTGGGCAGCGATTATCCCCTGACGTGGCCCGAGGCCAACGATTACGTGGCATGGCTGAATGAAACGGCCTTTGCGGGTCATGCTGACTGGCGGCTGCCCACGGTGGACGAACTGGCGACCATTATGGAAGAGCCCCCCATGCTCGGCGGGTATTGCGTCGCTTCCGTGTTCCGCAGCGAGACGCCCGAGCGCGCCTCCATTATCGGCGGCGGAGAGGGGGCTGTGTACGATCCCGTCCGCGACTCGCTCTGGACGTGTGACCGGAAGTCGTATATGGCGGCATGGTTCGTAAGTACAACTATGGGTTTTGTGGGGTGGCAGGACAATACTTGCCGTTTCGGCGCGCGGGCCGTACGCACCGCGGCGTAACCCCTACGTATTCCGCCCGTGTTTCTTCCGCCTGCCGTTGTTTTTTGGTCTGCGGAATGGCGCGGGGTATTCCGTCCGCTGTCTGCAGACGGGTCAGAGAAGAAAGGAGACCGTCATGGGTCACACCATACAGAGAGAATGCACACGTTGCGGCACCTGCTGCGCCAAGGGCGGTCCCGCCCTGCACCGCGAGGACCTTTCGCGTCTGGAAAAGGGCGCCTTCGGTCGTAAGGATCTTATGACCTTTCGTCGTGGCGAACTGGTGCGCGATCAGATATCCGGCGAACTCATGCCCTTGGAGCAGGAGATCGTGAAGCTGCGCGGCCGCGATACCAATACGTGGACCTGCCGCTTCCTTAACATCGTTGATCACCTGTGTTTCATTTATAATGATCGTCCTGTGGAATGCCGTGCACTGGATTGCTGGAATCCCGAAGAGATTTCCGCCATGTACGACAAGGATCGCATCACCCGGATGGATGTCGTGGGCGATGAGTCCGGCGTGGCCGAGCTTATCCGTGTGCACGAGGAAAAGTGTGGCTATGCGCAGCTTGAACGCCATTCGGCCGCCTTTGATGCCGATCCCGCTGCCCGCGAAGCCTTTGCGGAAGCCGTGCGCTTCGACATGGCCTTCCGTGCTGTGGTCTGCGAAAAGGCGGGCATTCCTGCCGAAGAGTTGGAATTCTATTTCGGCCGCACGTTGGCGGACACCGCCCACATGTTCGGTCTCAAGGTGACCGTCACCGAAGAAGGTCCGGTTGTGGAACGCGAAAACGCTTCCGCAGCAGCTTAGCTGACTGCCCTCTATCCCATGAGGGGCCCCGCTGTGTTTGAACAGGGAGCCTCGTACAAGGAGTGACTATGTATATCGTAACCGGAGGCGCGGGTTTCATCGGCAGCGCCATGGTCTGGAAGCTCAACGAGATGGGCATTACCGATATCGTGGTGGTGGACAATCTCGCCTGCACGGAAAAGTGGAAGAACCTCGTCAACCGCACGTACGTGGATTACATTCACCGCGATGCCTTTCTTGATATGGTGCTGCACGACGAACTGCCTTGGGATGTGACCGCCATTATCCACATGGGCGCTTGTTCCTCCACCACGGAACGCGACGCTGATTTCCTGATGGACAACAACCTGCGTTACACCAAGGCCATGTGCACCTACGCGCTTGACCACGGTGCGCGTTTCATCAATGCCAGTTCCGCGGCCACCTATGGCGACGGCGCTCTGGGCTTTGAAGATTCCGTGGAATCCATGCTGCGTCTCAAGCCCCTGAACATGTACGGCTACTCCAAGCAGCTTTTCGATCTCTGGGCGCACCGCGAAGGCCTGCTGGATCAGATTGCCAGCCTCAAGTTCTTCAACGTGTACGGCCCGAACGAATACCACAAGGGCAACATGATGAGCGTGGTCTGCAAGTCTTTCTCGCAGATCGGCGAGACCGGCAAGATGAAGCTCTTCAAGTCCTACCATCCTGATTACACGGACGGCGGCCAGAAACGCGACTTCGTGTACGTTAAGGACTGCGTGGACGCCATGTGGTGGCTGTTGCAGAATCCGCAGGCCAACGGGCTGTTCAACGTGGGCACCGGTTCGGCCCGCGAGTGGAACGATCTTGCACGTTCCGTGTTCATCGCCATGGGCAAGGAACCGGTCATCGAGTATATCGAGATGCCCGAGGAACTGCGCGGCAAGTACCAGTATTTCACCGAAGCGCCCATGCAGCGTCTGAAGGATGCCGGATGTCCCGTCGTCTTCCGCAGCCTTGAAGACGGCGCCCGCGACTACGTGCAGAACTATCTGGCGCAGGCGGACCCCTACCTGTAGGTCCGCAGGCTGCCATCTGTCGAAAAAACGAAAGGCCGTTCATCTGAACGGCCTTTTTTAGTCGGGAAAGAGTCGGGCTATTGCTGCAGGGGCAGGCTGAGCTTCAGGGTGAGCACACCGTTTTCCTGCTCCACGCCGAGCAGGCCGCCCACATCCTTGGCAAGACGGTAGGCAACGGCAATGCCGCGGGAGGGACCTGCTTCTTCAAAGGGCATGAGCATCTGTTCGCGGTCCAGTGAGATGTTGGTGTGCAGCGGTGCACAGACGGTTAGATGCTGCTGGCCCGGAGTTTCGAAGCTGCGCAGGGTGATGGTTTCACCTGCCGCCATCTGCAGCGCCGCGTTTGTGATGAGGTTTATGCCTATCTGGGTGAGCAGATCGTGGTCGGAAAGCAGCGGCGAAAGATCTGTGCACAGGTCCATCTGCGGCACGATGCGATCCCGCGCCAGCTTGGGGCGCATGATCTCGGCGCAGAATTGCAGAATCCCGTTCAGGGAGCATTCCGCCACATTCACTGTGACGGGCTTGAGGTACTCCTTCACCCTGTCGAGCAGTTGCTCAAGACGTGTCGCTTCCTGCAGGATGATTTCTGTTTCGGTAATGTCGGGATGTTTGGTTTGCAGGCGCCGCGCAAAGCCGCCAAGGGCGAAAATGGGGTTGCGGAATTCGTGGGCGATTTCATCGGCCATGGCACCAAGCGTGTTCAGCTTGGCGCGCTGCACCAGCATCTTGTCCAGAAAGGCACGCTCGGTCACGTCAGAAAGCACGCCTTCCATACGGCCGGTGGATCCCGTCGTATCGTTTGGGGGGATGATGTTGATGGACTTGGCCTGTACCTGCACGGGATAGCCGTTCTTGTGCTTGAACTGAAATTCCAGAAAGAACGGGGTGTTGGGGTTGGCGAAGGCGTTGACAAAGGCATTCGCCACGGCGTGACGTTCCGAATCGTGCACGTTGGCCAGCAGCCAGCCCGGTTCGGAAAGGGCAATCTCCGGCGGATAGCCGAGAACCGATGTGCTGGTTGTGTTCATGAACTCGAGTTCCAGCTTGCCGTTCAGGGCAAAGACCACAACCGGCAGACTCTGCACCAGATTGTAGTAGCGGCTTTCCGCAATGGTCACGCGTTCTTTCAGGGACTTCAGTTCCAGACAGTTGCGCACCGTCTTTTCCAACATGTCCATGTTGACGATGGGCTTGGTGATGTAGTCCCACGCCCCTGCCTTGAAGGCGGCAATGGCATCGTCTATCTCGGCACGGCCTGAAACGATGATGACTGGGGTGTTGGGCGATTCGCCCGTGATCATCTCAAGCAGCTTGTTGCCTTCAATGCCGGGAATGCCGAGGTCCAGCAATACCACATCCGGCTTTTCATCGCGGAAAATCTGCAAGCCCGTAAGCCCGTTGTCGGTCTGCAGCACGCTGAATCCGGCGTCTTCCAGCCAATAGGCGATGGAGTCGCGGACGACCGGATCGTCTTCAACAGTCAGAATGCTGTGGGAGACGGCTGCTCGCGGGGTTGGGAGTGATGAGCCTTGCGTATCGGACTGCATGAATGCCTCGTTGCTGCGCTAAGAGTGCCGCATTATGCGCGGGTTGCATTGACACACTAGCACAAGAGGGTCTGTTCGCCAATCGTCCGGGCCTGATTACGTTGATAATCTAACGCGGGCGGCGGAAGAGCCTATCCCTTGCGCTTGAACAGTTTTTCCAAGGCGTCGATATCAAATTGCACTACGGCTGGTCTGCCGTGCGGGCAATAGGTGCGGTCCGGCGTTTTGAGCCACTGGGCAATGAGTCCGGCTGCTTCGTCCGGCGTCAGCTTCTGACGTGCCTTGATGGCGCTCTTGCAGGCCATGAGAGCCCACATGTCTTCCATGGACTGAACTTGGCCTGAGAGAATCTCGCGTAGAAAATCGCGGGCTTCGGATTGGCTGAGAGAGGCTGGTATGCCCTTGACCCGCAGCGAGCCGCTGCCTTCCGTCTGCAGCGAAAAACCCATTTCACCAAGCTCCGTCCACAGTTCCTGCAATCGTGTGGATTCCGTCGCATGCAGAGGCAGGCTCATGGGAATGGCCAGCAGTTGCGAAAGCCCCTGCGAGGCATCACGCATGATGCGCTGGTACAGGATGCGTTCGTGCACGGCGTGCTGGTCCAGCAGCACCAGTTTGTCACGCCCCTGACGTACCACGAGGTATGTATCGCCGATCTGGCCCATGTAGGTCAGGTCGCCGATGCGTACGGCGGTATCGCCTTCGCTGAAATTGTCCGTGCCGAAAGTCTCTGTGCTGTCGCTGGTGGTCTCTTCAGGCATGGCGTCCTGTGCTGCCTGCGCCATGAAAGCGCTGGTAGCCTGCAAGCCTGTTTCAATTTCAACGGAAGTCGCGGCTGGTTCTTGCGTCACCGTTGAGGGCGCGTACGCGGACGGGGCAGGGGGCGCAGGCTCGGTCGTCCTGAAGGCACCTGTGGTGTCCGGCGTGGGAGTGGCTTCGGCCTCATCCGTATTGCGGGGCATCGCGGCAGTCGTCCCCCGGGGGGGCTGCGGAACTGCAGAGAAGGCATCAGGTTCATGAACCGGCATGGCGGCCGGGGCCATGTCCCTGCGCACGCCGGGCGTCTGGACAAAGCCGGTGTCCGCAGAGGTGGGCGCGGGGACGGGCGCGTGATGGCGTTGCGGCATGACGGAACGGTCATCCATGCTGCCCCAGAAGCCTAATGGTTTGGTCGCGGGAGCGGGCCTGCCGGAGTCCGCACGGGGCGTGCCCATGTCCTTCGGCGCTGCGGATGTGAAGGGATCCTGTCCTGCCTCCACCTGCTCCAGTGTGGTCAGGCTTTCCAGCGCTTGTTCCACGGCGCGGCGCACGGCCATGTACACGGCGTTTTCGTCCCGGAAACGGACCTCGTTCTTGGCGGGGTGCACGTTGGCATCCACCCATTCGGGATCAAGTTCGAGGAACAGGGCCACCTGCGGATATTCCTTGCTGAGCAGGCGGCCTTTGTATGCGTCGCGGGTGGCGCGCATCATGAGCCTGTCATTCACGGCGCGGCCGTTCACCCAGAACAGCATGCGGTCGGGGCGGGGCTGGGCCTTCTGGGGGTGCCCTGTCAGACCATATGCCCTGTAGCCCTGCCGGATGTGGTCGAAGGCCAGCATTTCGTCAGTGATAGCGGGGGGCCACAGCACGGCAAGGCGGTCGCGCAACGTCTGATTGGCAGGGAAACGCCAGACTTCGCGTTTGCCGATGGAAAAGGTGATCCCTACGTCCGGTCGCGCAAGGGCAAGGCGGGCCAGCAGGTCCTGACATCGCTTGGCTTCCGTGCTCTGGGTTTTGAGGAACTTGAGGCGCGCGGGCACGTTGCCGAAGAGGTTGCGAATTTCCACCAGCGTGCCGCGGTGCAGGGCTGCTGGTCCCTGTTCCTGCACCACGCCGTGCAGTACCGAAATCTGGTAGGCGTCGGAAGGAACACCGGCGGTGCCAGAGTCCGGAGCGGAGGTGATGCGGAAGCTGGAGACCGAGGCAATGGAGGGCAGGGCCTCGCCGCGGAAGCCGTAGCTGCCAATGCGCATCAACTCATCCAGATTGTAGACCTTGCTGGTGGCGTGGCGGGTGACGGCCAGTTCCAGTTCATCCTGCGGAATGCCGGAGCCGTTGTCGCGGACCATGATCAGGGTCTGGCCGCCGTCTTCGATGGTTACGTCGATGTGCGTGGCGCCGGCGTCCATGCTGTTCTCGACCAGCTCCTTGATGACGGAGGCGGGGCGTTCAACCACCTCGCCAGCGGCAATCTGGTTCTTCAGTTCAGGAGGCAGCGCCCTGATCTGGCGGCGTTCGGAAGGAGCGGGAGCAGCGGACGTGGTATGGGCTGTAGTCATGGTATATTCGTTATAATCGCCTGCGAATCGTCATGACAGCGAGGCGGTACATGCATATAATGTAATTATGGAAACAATAATCGATTTCGATACCGTCTCATATACTTGGCCGGGGGGCAAGGGACTGCATGATGTCAGGCTTGCCGTGCCCCGGGGAGCACTTGTACTGGTCGCCGGTCCTTCGGGTTCCGGCAAGTCCACGCTGCTCAGACTGGCGGCGCGGCTGGAGGAGCCGGATTCCGGATCCATCCGTTTTGCGGGGCAGCCGTTGGCGGACTACGAACCGCCCCGGCTCAGGCGGCGTATCGGCTATATACAGCAGACGCCGGTGGTCATGGAAGGCTCCGTGCGGGAAAACCTGCTGTTGCCATACTCCTTTGCCGTGAACAAGGAGGAACCGGTGCCTGCCGACGAGGAACTGAACAGCTGGTTGCAGCGGGTGGCGCTCGACGGCGTGAGGCTGGACGATGCCGCTACGGCGCTTTCCGTAGGGCAGAAGCAGCGGCTGTGCATTATCCGCTCTCTGCTTCTCAGGCCGGAGCTGCTGCTCATGGATGAGCCGACCAGTGCCCTTGACCGCGAGAGCAGGCGGATTGTGGAGGAGTTGACGGAAACACTCAACAGGGAAGGCATGACCATCATCATGGTGACGCATTCGGATTACCGTCCGCAGGTGGCGCATACCGGCGTCATGGTGCGTGAGGGGCGGCTTGCCTTCTGTGATCTTGCGGCGGAGGTGACGGCATGAACGGGGGCTATATCCAGATTTCCCTGTGGCAGCTGGGCATGGCACTGGTGCTGGTCGCCATAGCGGGCGGGGCCTCGGTGGTTTACGAACTGCGGTTGCAGAAGGACCTTGCCATAGGTACCTTCCGCACCTTTGCCCAGTTGTTCGCCATGGGGTATCTGCTCAAGATCATATTCAATTTGCATAATGCGCTGCTTGTCATGGCCGTGTATCTTGTCATGACCTGGTTTTCCGTCCGCATTATAAAAGGGCGGGTGAAAGAAAAGAGCATAGACTATTACGCACCTACCATGGTATCAGTAATGGTAAGCTATACCCTCATAACCTTCATTGTGACCGGTGTGATCATCGGTGCGAAACCGTGGTGGACCCCCCAATACTTCATTCCCATCGGGGGAATGGTGGCGGGCAATTCCATGAACGCTTTGGCAATCGGTCTTGAACGGTTTTTTTCGGAACTGCGGAGCAGGAAGGATCAGGTCGAGATGATGTTGTGTCTCGGTGCGGACTTCCGTGAAGCCAGCAAGGAAATGTTCCGAAACGCCCTTAAGGCGGGCATGATCCCGTCGATCAATTCAATGATGGGTGTGGGCATCGTGTCCATTCCCGGAATGATGACAGGGCAGATTTTGGCCGGGGCAGACCCGGCGGACGCAGTGCGCTACCAGATAGTGGTTATGATCATGATAGTCGCTGCAACAGCCCTTTCGGCGCTGATAGTGCTCCATCTGGTGAGAAGGCGTTGTTTCGGCCCCGCCATGAACCTTCTGTTACGAAGTTGATGTTGCAGGGGGGGATGGCAAATCCCGCAAGGGTAACGTGTACGCCAGTCCGGAAAGGAGGTGTGCCATGCATCAGCCGATCAATGAACTGCACAGATTCCATTTTCACCCCGATGTCTCCGGATTCGATCCGGACCTGATGTATGTAGAATGCAAACACTGCGGTCGTCCTGTCCTGTGGAACAAGGGGCGTACCTCGGAAATCCTGGAGGGCGTGGATATCGTCCGCGCGGAACTGGACTCCTCATGCATGATCCTGACCCATGGGTGCCCCCGTTGCACCCCCGGAGTTACCAAGTTTCGTTTGCAGGTGATACGCGCTGACGACGTGTATGCCGAAGAGCAGCAGATGCAGCTGATTGCCCACGCGTAAGCGGGGCTGGCCGTTTGGCAACGAGGGTATGCTTGGCGTCCTTGTGGGGCGCGTATGCGGCGAACGGCAGGATTTCTTTGAGATGAGAACAGTGAAGGCCGCCCGAATGGGGCGGCCTTCTTCATTGTTGCGTAGTGTGTTGGGGTGCTGGCCTACTGGGCAAGCACGCCTGATCAGGCTTACACTGTAATTGGCCTACTGGCCAAGCACGTCAGATCGGGTTTACGCCGTGGTTGGCCTGCTGGCCAACCACGTCTGGTCGAATTTACGTCGTACTTGTCCTATTGGCCAATCACGTCTGATCGAATTTGTGTCGTACTCGGCCTACTGGCCAAGTACGCCTGATCGAATATGCGTCGCACTTGGCCTACTGGCCTAGTACGTCTGTCAGAATCTCGGGGGTGATGTCCGCAAGGCTCTTGCAGCCGGTGAGCACCATGGCGGAAACAAGCTCGCTCTGAATCTGCTGGATGTACTTGCCCGCGCCTTGCTCAAGGCCACCTACGGTCGCGATGGAGAAGGGACGGCCGATCATCACGGCGTCCGCACCCAGTGCGATCATCTTCAGCACGTCGGCACCGGAGCGGATGCCGCCGTCCACGAGAATGGTGATGTCCTTGCCCACGGCTTCGGCGATGTCGAAGAGCACATGCGCGGTGCCAGGAGTCTGGTCGAGCACGCGACCGCCGTGGTTGGAAACCACGATGGCGGCTGCACCGGTATCCACTGCGGCCTTGGCGTCATCTACGCACATGATGCCCTTGAGGATGAACTTGCCGGGCACATGGTTGATGATTTCCTTGAGCTTTGCCGGAGACTTGGGCGAAACGGGGCGTCCCATCTTGGCAAGGGTGATGAGGCCGGCGGCGTCAATGTCCATGCCGAAGACAGAACAGCCGGTTTCTGCGGCCTTGTCCAGCTTGGCGAAGAGTTCGGCGTCTTCCCACGGCTTGATGAAGGGAATGCCCTTGCCGTCCACGGCCTTGATGGCATTGAAGCCGGATTCATGGATGAAGGGGGGAACGCCGTCACCGGTACAGCCTACAATGCCGTTGGCCACGCAGGCCTTCAGCTTGGAAGTGATATAGTCCTCTTCTGTCACCTTGCCGCCCATGTTGAAGGAAACGCCGCCGATGGGCGCTGCCAGTACGGGAATGGAAAGGGGCATACCCAGAATCTCCGTGGAGGGGTCCGGGTTGGATACGGAATGGATGAGACGCATGCGCAGCTTGTAGTCCGTCAGCGCTTCCACGTTGGCTACGAAGGAGGAGCCGGTGCCAAGACCGCCCATGCCGGGCACTTCTCCGGCGCAGGCCTTGCCGTTGCAGACGGGACAGACGCGGCAGTAGCCCTTCATGAGCTCCCGAGCGTTGGCGCGTACTTCTTTCATGTTGGTCATCTCCTGATGAATGCACACTGTCCGATCAGCGGACAGCGTTATGCGGCCCGCAGGCCGATTGTGTTATCGCTTCACCGGAAGAACGCATCGGGTGCGTGGTTCCGGTCATTTTGCTTCGCTGAATATCAGTTTGCTTACCAGCAGCAGGTGGGTGCGCATGGCCTCTTCGGCCGCATCAGCGTCACGCTGCATAATTGTCGTAAATATGTCTCTGTGCGACTGGAGCGAGGCTTTCTGGCGCTCTTCGCTCTGCAACGGCTCATTGCGGGTCTCCGCCAGCTTGGATTCGGCACGGGTTACCACATCCACAAAAAGCGGGTTGCCGGTGGCCATGGCGATGAGCTGATGGAAATGCAGATCGGCATATCCGGTCTTTTCTCCGTTGCCGAGTTCCTTTTCCTGCAGTTCCAGCACGTGACGCAGGGCCTCAAGATGTCCTTCTGTCCGTTCCTGCGCGGCGAGGCGGGCAATCTGCGGCTCAATGGCAAGCCGGAATTGGAACAGCTGCCACAGCCGAACCCGCTGCTGGGTCATTACTTCCGCAAACGGCGCAAGAAGGTCGCTGCCGGGGGGCAGCGAGACGTAGGTGCCGTCTCCCCTGCGGCTTTCCAGTACCCCGCTTTCCTGCAGGGCGCGAATTGCCTCGCGCAGGGAGCTTCTGGATACCTTGAAAATCTCTGCCAGATTGCGTTCTGAGGGTAGCTTGTCGCCCGGTCGTATCTGGCCGGAATCAATGAGGTCACGTATGCGGGCCACTACCTGTTCGTAAATCTTTGTCTGCTGCATTTCTTCAGATTGAGTCTGCATGCGATGCATGATTATTTCCCCCCGTTATGGACCCCTCCGCCCTGCCCGTATGAACGCCTGTCACGTTTTCACGGGTGTCTTCCCGCGGGCCATGGAGTGGTCCGACCACATTATGCACAACTCCTGTTTTTCTGACCAGCCTTATCAAGGTGGTTTTTAAGCAGACCTACGCAGTTTTATACGAATGGGCAAGCGGCTCACTGTTGTCTTTGCAAGTGGTAGTGTTTCAGGTGGGTGTTTTGGTGCGGAATAGTGAGTGGTGTGGCGGGCGGCAACGTTTGGGAGGCAAGGGGGGGCGTTGCCGCCCGCTGGGCATTATCGGGTGCGGAATGCCGAGTCTATGATGGAGGCGGAAACCATGTTGGCTCCGTGACAGAGGGCGTCGAAGATATCCTTGTCGGACCAGCCTTCAGTACGGAGGGCGGCGATCTGATCTTCGGTTACCGATTTAGGATCCTGTACGGCACTGATAACGAAACGGACAAGTTTCTGTTCCCTGTCCTCCAGACCGCTGTCCATGGTCTCTGTGCGGCTGCCTTCAGCATAGGCATACAGGGTCTCAATGTCCGAAGGCGTCATGCCGCAACGTTTGAGCAGGTCATCGTTGAAGTCGGTGCAGCACTCGTAGCTGTAGCTTCGGGCCACGGCGTACCGAATGGCGGCCAGCATCGGAAAGCTCAGTGTTTCGTGGGACATGTAGTAATGAATGTTTTCGAACTTGTTGGTGAGCAGGCCGGGGCTGGCGGAAAGCAGTTGCAGAGGTTCCGGAATCTCCTTGCCTTTGAATGCATCGTATACCTTGCGAACGGATTCGGGAGCGGTTTCGGCCTGGGCTGGGGTGACATACGCGATCTTGTACATGTGCTGACTCCTTTATAGTAGACTGGTCGTCTAGTGGGTGGACAAGAAAAAACCGCATGGCTTTAAAACGGCCATGCGGTGTGGTCATCTGATGCGGAGCAGGTCGTCAAAAAAACGGTGGCACAATTTGAGCGGCTCAAGTGAGCGGGTTACCTTCATGCGGATGAGCGCGCCATGCCAACTGGATACGATGAAGTAGGCCGTCTCAACCGGGTCAAGATCGGGGCGCACCTCTCCCTGTTCCTGTCCCTGACGGATGAGATCGCCGAAAGCGGCAGCCATGCGGTCTATGACCTGACGCAGATGCACCTGAAACTGATCGGAGAGACCGCCCATTTCCTGCGCAAGATTGCCGATGGGGCAGCCCTGTCTGCATTCCTGCTTTTCGAAACGTTCTTCCACGATGGCGAGAATTGTGTTCAAGCGGCTCAGGGGGCTGAGGCTGGTGTCGGCAACCACCTCTCTGAACATGTTCCCGAATCTGGCAGCGAAGTAATCCACCACGGCAAGGCCGAAGGCTTCCTTGCTTTTGAAATAGTGGTAGAACGAGCCCTTGGGCACGCCCGCAGCGTCCAGAATCTCTTTCAGTCCGGTGCCGTTGAAGCCTTGCCGGTTGATGAGGTCTGCGCCTGCTTCTATGATTCTCTGCCGTGTTTCTTCGCTCATGGGGATGGCTATTAGACCAGTCGTCTAGTTGGTGTCAACGTGAAAAAAGAAAAGGCCGTATCGTGCAGGATACGGCCTTATGCATTCTCAGGTGAACAAGGGAGCTAATGGCCCACAACCTTGCCGAGGAAGTCGCGCAGGCGCGGGTTCTTGGGGGCGGAGAAGAAATCGTCCGGGGAACCTTCTTCCTGAATGACGCCCTGATCAATGAAGATGACGCGGTCGGCCACTTCGCGGGCAAAGCCCATTTCGTGGGTCACCACCACCATGGTCATACCTTCGTTGGCCAGCTTCTTCATGACGTCGAGCACTTCGCCGACCAGTTCGGGGTCGAGGGCGGAAGTGGGTTCGTCGAAGAGAATCACCTTGGGCGACATGGCCAGAGAGCGGGCAATGGCCACACGCTGCTTCTGGCCGCCGGAAAGCTGGTCGGGGTAGCTGTTTGCCTTGTCGGGCAGGCCTACCTTTTCCAGCAGCTTCAGGGCGATGGACTCTGCCTCCGCCTTGGATTTCTTGCGCACCTTGGTCAGGCCGATGGTCACGTTCTGCAGCACGGAAAGGTGGGGGAACAGGTTGAACTGCTGGAACACCATGCCCGCCTCGGAGCGCACGTAGTTGATGTCGGTCTTGGCGTCGTAAAGATCGTAGCCGTCTACGATGACGGTGCCGGAGGACAGTTCCTCCAGCCTGTTGATGCAGCGCAGCACCGTGGATTTTCCGGACCCTGAGGGGCCGAGGATAACGACCACTTCGCCCTGTCGGATGGAAAGGTCGATGCCCTTGATGACTTCAACATCGCCGAATTTCTTGTGCAGGCCGCGGATTTCGATCATGGGCGTGCCATTCTTGGTAGCTGTCATGGTCTTTCTCCCTATCTGCGGCTGCGGTTGGACAGTTTGCGCTCATACATGCGCAGGACCTTGGCAATGGACAGGGTCATGCACAGGTAGACCACGGCGATGGTGAGATAGACCTCGAAGGAGCGAAAGTTCACGGCCACGATTTCCTGTCCCTGACGGGTCAGTTCGGCCACGCCGATGACGGTGAGCAGGGAGGTGTCCTTCAGGCTGATGATGAACTGGTTGCCGAGCGGCGGAATCATGCGTTTGAACGCCTGCGGCCAGATGATGTAGAGCATGGTCTGCATGCGGGTCAGGCCGATGGAACGGCCGGCTTCGCTCTGTCCCACGTCGATGGACTGAATGGCGCCACGGACGATTTCCGCGATATACGCGCCGGAGTTGACCGCGATGGTGATGATGCCCGCCGTGACGGGGGCGATGCGGATGCCCGCTGCGAGCGGGACGCCGAAATAGAGGAACAGCGCCTGGACAACCATGGGTGTTCCTCGAATGATTTCGATATAGACGAGGGAAACGCTACGGAGAAAAGGATTGCGCGATATGCGCGCAAGTCCGCTGGTAACACCGATGATGAACCCGAAGATCAGGCCCACGACGGTCAGATATATGGTGAGCTCAATGCCCTCTGTGAGCAGGGGCAGCGTCTCCCACATGACTTCGCTTTTGAATTGAAACGCCATGAAAGTATGCCTTTATTACAGAAAATGGAGCAGGAAAAGCGCGCTGCGGAGAACGAGCGCGGGAGCAAGCCTGCCCCCGCGCACGGAATAGTCGGAACGAATATCTAAGGATACGCTACTTGGCGGGCTTGTAGCCGAACCACTTAACGTACAGGGTTTCGTAGGTGCCGTCGGCCTTCATGTCGGCCAGCGCCTTGTTGACCTGGGGAACCAGCTTGGAACCCTTGGGGAAGCCGATGCCGTAGGCCTGACCCTGATAGATGGGGCCAACAACCTTTACCTGGCCTTCGTACTTCTTGGCGAAGTCCATGACAACGGGCATGTCGAAGATAACGGCGTCAGCACCGCCGGTCATCAGTTCCATGAACATGCCGTCGTTGTTGGGGTAGAGCTTCACGTTTTCCTTCTTGGCGAAGGTGTAGGCGAAGTCCACGCTGGAGGTGGCCAGCTTGGTGGAAATGATGGCGCTCTTCAGGTCGTTGATGTCCTTTGCAGTGCTGTCGGACTTTACGAGCAGGGAAAGACCGGAGTCATAGTAGCCGTCGGAGAAATCCACAACTTCCTGACGTTCGGGCTTGATGGTGATACCGGCAACGGCGGCGTCAATGGTGCCGGCCTGCAGGCCGGGGATGATGCCGTTGAAATCCATGGGCTGGAATTCATAGTCCAGATTGAGGCGCTTGGCGATTTCCTTCCACAGGTCGATGTCAAAGCCGACATACTCGTTGCCTTCCTTGTATTCGAAAGGCTTGAAGTTGGTGTCGTGAGCAACGACCAGCTTGCCCGCAAAAGCGGTGGAAACCATGGCCAGAGAGATAAGAACGGTCAGAACAGCAAGAAAACGTTTCACGGTAATACCTCCTCTGAACGGTCTGCACAGGTTCCATATTGTGTTCGGATTATGTGAGAACCGTTGTTAATGAGAAAACCCACACTTGATCAAATCGATCGATTATTGCCAGAAAAGTGGTGTAAACGCAAATCAAATCCCCTGTCGGCAACGTGATTCCGCAGCGCTGGAGCGGTCGGAAAATGATGCTTTTGGTATCGCGAACAGCGCATTTTTACAGCAATCCTTGTTCAAAAATGCATGCGCATGGGGCGTCGTGGAATGAGGTTATGTGCAGGGAATTCTCTCGCTCGAAAGTTCCTGAGCTTCTCTTCAGAGATGCTGTCAGGGTATGACTATCTGAACCTGATCCCTGTAGCCCGGCATTTGCTCCTGCGGTCATCGTGAGGAGAGGGCCTGCGCAAACGAGTCGCACAACCAGCGGGCTGCGGGGCCCAGATGGCGGGCTGTGGTCCACATGATATAGGCGGGCACGGAGTGCGGCTTGGGGTGGAATGCAAAATCGAGCGGTACGAGCCGCCTGTCCTCCAGATCCTCCCGCATCGCGTGTTCGGGCAGAAAGGCCCAGCCCGTTCCGTTGCGGACCAGCGTCTGAATGGCGGAGTTGCCGTCGCACCACCATGGGCGCAACGCCACACGTTCATCCAGCACGCGTTCTCCACTGCGGCTTGAAACAATGATCTGCCTGTGGCGGGAGACTTCCTCCTTGGTCAGGCTGCCCCTTCCCGCAAGCGGATGCGACGGGGCCGCCACGGGAAGAAAGCGTACGTTGCCCACAAAGCGGGCCGGTGCTGTGACCGGCAGCGCATGCAGCGGAACCACATAGCCAAGATCAGCGCGGCCTGTGCTTACCATTTCCCCCACATCGCCCAGCGCGCCCATGAGCACTTCCAGCTCTACATCCGGCCAGTGGTTGCCGAAGTGGCCCAGCACGGCCGTTGCCACGTCTTCAGGGATGAGATCGTCAGCGGCCAGCGTGACGCGGCTTTCTACTCCCTCTGCCAGACGTCCGGCCAGCTTGCCGAGGCGGTCGCAGGCTTCAATGGTGTTGCGGGCTTCCTGCACGATGGATTCACCCTGCGGGGTGAGTGCGGGTTTGTGTCCTGAACGGTCGAAAATGGTCACGCCAAGGTCAATTTCAAGATTTGCAATGGCGGTGCTGACGGCGGATTGGGCACGTCCAAGTCGTCGTGAGGCTGCAGAAAAAGACCCGCATTCGACGACCGTGACAAGTGTTTCAAGTTGATCAAGGCTGTATCGCATGGTGGGCGATCTATCTGATTATGAGATGGAAAGCAACTTTTTCTATCTACAGTCGTCCTGTAATACCCGGCTTCAAGATTACTCTCTCGATAAGGAAACGAATATGCGTTCAGGATTGGATAGATTGCGTCATGCCATATTGTTCGAAATCATAGCGCTTGTACTGGTTACCCCGGTAGCTTCGGCTTTGCTTGAAAAAGACATGGATCAGACCGCGGCCTTCGCCGTGGGCATGTGCCTTATCGCCATGGGGTGGAACGCCTTGTACAATTGGTGTTTCGATATTGCCCTTCTTCGTGCGGGAAGGCCTTTGCAGCCGCGTGGCATGTGGTTGCGGGCATTTCATGCGGTAGTTTTTGAATTGGGCCTGTTTTTCGTGGCCATTCCCTTTGCCATGGTCATGCTGGACATGAACTTCATGGAAGCGCTCATGGCTGAAGTGGGGCTGGTTACTTTCTATCTTGCCTATGCCTACCTGTATAACTGGGCATACGATCTGGTCTTTCCCATGCCGGTGGAAGCTGTCGCCTTTGCTGGAAGCGGCGATGGCAGGTGAGCTGGCGGGCGGTGCTGTCGGCACGTCGGGCGGGCTGCACCTGAGGAAGTGACAATCGGATATCACTCTGCTGTTCTGTAGACTATGTCTTTTCGGGCAGACGGCAGGTGTCAATATAAAAGGGAGGCCGCATATGCGGCCTCCCTTGTTGTTGGATACTGTGGGGTCGAGGTTAGGCCAGAGCCTGCTCGGGGGTGATGGAGGGCATGCCGAAGGCTTCGCCCACTGCGGGGCAGGTGAGCTTGCCCTTGTAGGTGTTGAGGCCGAGCGCAAGGGCGCGGTCCTGACGCAGCGCATCGATGCCCTTGTCGGCCAGTGCGATGGCGTAGGGCAGAGTCTGGTTGCACAGCGCAAAGGTGGAAGTGCGCGGAACTGCGCCGGGCATGTTGGCAACGGCGTAATGCACCACGCCGTCCACCACGTAGGTGGGGTGGTCATGGGTGGTGGGCTTGATGGTTTCCACGCAGCCGCCCTGGTCAACGGCAACGTCGACGATGACCGAGCCTTCCTTCATGGTGGAGAGCATGTCGCGGGTGACGAGGTGGGGAGCCTTGGCACCGGGAATCAGCACTGCGCCGATGACGAGGTCTGCCTTCTTCACCCATTCACGGATGTTGGGTTCGGTGGAGGTGATGGTCTTGATGCGGCCGCCGAACACGTCGTCGATGTACTGCAGTCGACCGTGGTTGATGTCCAGCAGGGTTACACTGGCGCCGAGGCCCATGGCCATCTTTGCAGCGTTAAGGCCGACTACGCCGCCGCCGAGGACAACGACTTCTGCCGGAGGAACACCGGGTACGCCGCCGAGCAGAACGCCGCGGCCGCCCATGGGCTTTTCAAGGAACTTTGCACCTTCCTGCGTGGCCATGCGGCCTGCCACTTCGGACATGGGGGTCAGCAGGGGCAGGGCACCGTTGGGCAGCTGGACGGTTTCATATGCGATACCGGTGGTGCCGCCTGCAAGCAGGGCGTCGGTCTGAGGCTTGTCTGCAGCGAGGTGCAGGTAGGTGAAGAGAATGAGGTCGGAGCGCAGATACTTGTATTCGGGAGCAATGGGTTCCTTGACCTTGTAGACCATTTCTGCGGACCACGCGGTCGCAGCGTCTACCAGCTGGGCACCTGCGGCAGTGTATTCCTCATCGGTGCAGCCGCTGCCGACACCGGCATTCTGCTCAACCAGAACGGTGTGACCACGGCGGACAAGAGATGCTACAGCGCCGGGAGTGGCGGCAACACGGTTTTCAAGAGTCTTAATTTCTTTCGGGACACCGATAATCATAGGGCTCTCCTTCAAAGTATGTGTTGGCGAGGGACGCACCCCTTGCGGACCACCTGCGTACCTCGGTGTAACGCTCCAATTTGTTCCAGTATAAGCATGGTCCGGCTTTATTCGACAAGCAAAAAGAATGATTTTGCCGTAAAAAGAGCGAATTTTAATTGAATGACGCTAATGCTTCCATGATTTTGATGGTTGACGCATATGCATGTGGTGGCACTCTTGTTTGGCCGTGGGGAAGGTGTCCGCAGAGAGGATTGTAATGGCGCACAGTGCGGATTCTCGGGTGGGTGCTGATTTTGCGGAACTGTGCAGAATGGGCGGTTTTCAGGATTGTATGCAGATATAATCAAAAAAATGATTATTAATGATGATACGTGCACAAATTGGTGTGCTGTTGCAATATTGTGTTGTGTGACTCAGTCTGGTGCAGGTGTTTGCATAGGTGGGCAGGCGGGGTGAGTGTGGAAATGCGCACTGATGGGTTTTGCAGGGGAAAAATAAGCCAGAAGGTTTGCTGGGTTACAGATCTGAAAACGTAAAAGGCTCCGCAGATGCGGAGCCTTTTGACTGCTATGCCTTTTGACTGTTCCGACCGGAAAAAGGCGGGAGCATTTGGGGGCCTGATGGAAGCCCCGTTATCCCGTGCTTGCCGGATTAATCTTCGTTCAGTTCGGAACGGAACTTGCGGGACAGGCGGAAGACCACAACCTTGCGGGGGGGCAGGGTGATGGTTTCGTCAGTCTGCGGGTTGCGTCCCTTGCGGGCTTTCTTGTCATAGGCTTCGAATTTGCCGAAACCGCTGATGAGAAGGGCATGGTCCTTTTTGATGGAGCCCTTCATGATGTCGAGCAGGGATTCGACAATGTTCTTCACTTCCGCACGGTTGCGGTCGGTCTGTTCGTAGATGGAATCCACGATGTCGGCTTTGGTCAAAGTCTTGCTATTCATAATTTCCCTCCCGGTTATCCGGTGAAAACACGGTTAAGCGAAACGCTTTCTGATGTTGGATGCCAGTTCAAGCATCTCGTCGGCATTTGAATACGCATGCTGCGGCCACAGGCGCAGGGTGTCGTGAGAAAAACGAGGTATAAGATGCCAGTGGGCATGGAATACGACCTGTCCTGCTGCAGCAAGGTTATTCATATATATGTTCAGGCCTTCGGCCTTGGTTGCTTCCAGTATGGCGCTGCCCACTGCCTTCTGGGCTCGTATCAGCGCTGCCCCCAGTTCCGGCGGAACTTCGAAAATGTCGTTGTAATGGGCCTTGGGGATGACGAGGGTGTGTCCCTTCTGGACTGGAGCGATGTCCAGAAAGGCCATGACCAGGTCATCCGAATACACTTCTGCACAGGGAGAAATACCCTGAGCGATGCTGCAGAATATGCAGTCGTCTTTTCTGTTGAGATTCATTCCCAAATTCTAGACTTTTCCAAGATTTGTGGCTTGTTACAGGAAAAATGACCTTTCTGCGCGCCATTACGGATCATATGCTGTTTATATACACAACTTTGTGCTGTTATTCAAGTTTTTTTTGTATCATTCTTTAGGGTTACGGTATCCATTCACCTACTTTGCAATCTGTGTTATGAAGAGTGTGCGTCAGGAATATTCTTGAAGTGCGCACGGTTGCTGTCGGGTGTAGTTGCCTCTTTGCATAGAGGGTGCTGTTCCATGACGTAACATGCTGATGTCTTTACATCTATGATAGTGGTTTAATACGATATGGCAATCTCCAGTGGAATGATTTTTTCCCCACCGCTTCCGCACGATGTCTCTCCGCGCATCCTGCCCGTATTCACGCCCTTTGCCGGTTGTCCGAACCGGTGTCTTTATTGCGCCCAGCAGGCCCAGACTGGGCATGCAGAACAGGGGCTCGGCATTGTGTTCGAGCAGTTTGAGCGGGACCTCGAGAAACGTTTTGCAGGTGGCGGAAGTCCCGTAGAACTCGGCTTTTACGGGGGGACGTTCACGGCGCTGCCGGAGCAGTGGATTGAGCGTTTTCTGCTGTTGGCCGCACGGTACAGGGAGCAGGGGATGGTCTGCGGCGTGCGTTGCTCCACAAGGCCGGATGCCGTCAGCCTGCCTTTGCTGGAACGGCTCAAGGCTCTGGGGCTGGACACCGTGGAACTGGGCATACAGACCTTTGACGATGCCGTATTATCGAAAAGCCTGCGGGGCTATGCCAAGGACGTTGCCATTGAGGGCTGCCGCATCGTGCAGGACGCAGGCATGACGTTGGGTATCCAGCTGTTGCCCGGTCTGCCCGGTCACACGACCGCCATGTTCCGTGACGATGTGGCTCTGGCCTGCTCGCTGGAACCGGCCTTCATGCGGCTGTACCCTTGTGTTGTATTCAAGGGAACAGGCCTGGCCCGCTTGTACGAGCGTGGCGAATATACGCCATGGTCTTTGGGGGCAGCCGTTGATGCCTGCGCGGAGGCCCTGCGCCAGACATGGAAGCATGGCATCCGCGTTATCCGGATGGGCATTGCCCACGATGTGGGAGTGACGGATCAGATTCTGGCAGGGCCGATGCATCCCGCTTTCGGGTCCATGGTGCGCGGGCGGGCGCTTGTCCCGTATATCCTGCGCAGGGTGGACGCCTTGAAGCGGGCACCTAAGCTGCTCATGGCTCCTCAGTCCGTCAGGGGGGAATTCTGGGGGTATAAGGGGGAATGCAAGTCGTTGTACGCTGCATCCGGCCTCACCACTGACAAGGTGCAGTGGTGGAACGCCCCCTTCTTCTGTCTTCTCTGATCGTGCCGGTTCCGTTTACAAAATAAATCCCAAGCCATTGAATAGGCTTGCCGCAAAGGAGCGCTCCGGGCGCCCGGTCTGCCGCCTGCGCCTGTTGACCTTGGGCGCAAAAAGAGCCAGAAATACAATGCACCGCGGGGGACATGCGGTGCTTTTTCATGAACATGATGTGCAAGAAGGCGGTGTGCAGAGCCTTCCACGCATTCGGTCTCGTCGGGAGGAGAGATGACTGAGGATCAGGTACAGGAGAGTACTCTTGCCACCCTGCTCAAAGGCTTCAGGCCGGCAGGTTTTTTTTCTAGTGCAGGCAAATCCACAACTCACCAGAGTAAATCGTCCGTTAACCAGCGGCAGATTTTGTGGGCAGTGCGTACACTGGACGGCGGGGCTGTAGAGATTTCTCCGCTGGTCGCCGGTTATCCGGCTCCTGCCAACATGCGGATGAACAAGAAGATTGAGCGCCCCAAATTTCTGGAGCAATACTGGCCGGAACCCGAGCTGTTTTTTCAGGATGCCATGACCACCTTTGCGGCGCGGGGCGATCTGCAGGGATATCCCCAGAACGTCAAAGAGCTCATCAAGGCCTACCTGCCTCTGGTGCTGGTTTACCTCGCCACAAACCAGCGCGCCAAGGCTGAGACCGTCATTGATTTCCTCGTGGCGCACAACGTGCCCATGTGCGAGAAGCAGAAAAAGCTTCTTAACCGTGTGGCCGTGGAACTGCGCAAGGAAGGTCAGCCTGAAGCCGCCCTTGAATGTTATGCCTCGGTGGAGAAATATTACGGCAAAGATGAGCACCTGCATTTCAATATTGCCAGAACCCTCTGGGATATGCGCAAGCTCAAGGAATGCCTGCAGCATCTTGAACTGTGTCTGAAGATCAACCCGCACCTTGCCGTGGCAAAGCAGTTTCGCGACAAGCTGGTGAAAATGTTGGCCCAGAAGAAGGCCACCTCGCAGCAGGTGAAGCCGGGACTGGTTGTGGACAGCAAGTTCAAGATTGCCACCTAGCTGCTGTTTTCCGGCTGGCCGGTTAACGCAGAGAAGTAAAAAACGCCCCGCCTTCGGTAAAGAAGGCGGGGCGATTCGTTTTTAAGCCAGAGTCTGCGATGTCGGGCGTACTATTCTGAACGCATGATGCGGATGAGCTGCTGCAGCTCTTCTGCCTTTTCCGCCAGTTCCTGAATGGCTTCCTTGGCCTCGTTCATGCCTTCTGCCGTGCTTGCGGCAATATCCGTCACATCCTCCACCGCACGCTTCACAGCCTCGCTGGTGGCGGACTGTTCTTCAGCCGCAGCTGCGATGGCCTGCACCTGGTCGGCCGTGTTGTTCACGGCGGAAACAATCTCATGCAGTGTTCTGCCGGAGTTTGTGGCCTGTTCCGTTGAAGTTTCCACGGCCTTGGCTGCCCTGCCCACACCTGCAATGGACTGGGTGGCTCCTTCCTGTATGGCGGAAATGGCTTTGCCCACTTCGCCGGTGGCCTGCATGGTTTTTTCCGCAAGTTTGCGGACTTCGTCTGCAACAACGGCAAAGCCTCTGCCGGCTTCTCCGGCACGGGCGGCTTCAATGGCGGCGTTCAGGGCAAGCAGGTTGGTCTGGTCCGCGATATCCTGAATGACATTGATGACGTTGCCCACATCGGCGGTCTGGGCTCCCAGCTGGTCCATGAAGCCCTTCAGCTCCTGCGCCTGCTCGCGCATGACGGCAATGGACTTGATGAGGCTGTCCACCTCTGTCTGACCATCGTGAGCCTGCTTGCGGGCAAGGTCTGCATTCCCTGCGGCGCTGGCGGCATTGTGTGCCATTTCCATTGAGGTGGCGTTCATCTGCTCCATGGCCGTTGCAGTTTCGGAGGAGCGGGCTGACTGTCTGTCCGCACCGTCGGCTGCATTCTCCACCTGCCGGGAAAGCTCTCCGGCAGACGTGGCCACGTGCTCGGCAATGGCAATGGCCTGCTGGGCCACGGAAGCAATTTTTTCGTTTTTGGCGCGGATTTCCGCTTCCTGCGCACGGATGGTCGTCAGGTCGAAGTAGAGGGTAAAGGCGCCGATTTGCTGATTGTCCAGATCGAATATGGGGGTGGCATTCACGTGAAGAATGGATTCCCTGCCTCCAGCTGTTACGGTCATTTCGCCTTCGGTCTTGCTGCGGGAGTCCAGCGCTTCATCGGAGCGGGTTCTCCTGTTGTCATCGTTGAAGAAGAAGCGGCCCACGGTCTGGCCGTGGTAATCGGCAGCCTTGCCGCTTTTGCCGGCTACTTCCATCAGGCGGTTTCCGATGAATGTAATGCGCTTGTCCGTATTGAGGGTCATGCAGGGGAAACTGTCTGAAATCGCATCAAGAATGCCCTGTGCAAAGCCGAGTTTGGCCTTCAGTTCGTGCACCATGTGCTGGATGGAAACCTTGAGCAGGTCCAGTTCCATGGGGAAGGTGCCGTCGATGGTGGCCTTGAAGTCACCGTCGGCAACTGCCTTGGCGTAGGCTCCGAGACGGGTCACCGGCCCGACAATGCGGCCGACGATGGTGTAGGCGATGAGGGTGCCCACAAGAATGAACACGGCAAAGGCCAGACCGCCTGCCATGACCATCTGCGTGCGGGTTGCATCCGCCATGGATTCCACTTCCGCGCTGGCCTTCATGGCCTCGGCCGTATCCATCTGGGCGACAAGGGCCCAGCGGCCACCGAGCATCTCAATGGGCTGCCATGCGGCAAGGGTGGGCACTCCGCGGTAGTCCGTGGTGTAGCCTTCGCCGGTTTCTCCGTTGAGGGCGGCTTTGACCGGCTCGGAGTCGATGCGCTCAACCAGCACATCCAGATCGTTGTCCGTGAAGCGGGAGGATGTGCGGCGTTTGCCGTCCGGGCCTACCAGATAGGTCTCTCCGCTCTCCCCGAGGCCGAAGGTGTCGAACTTGCCGCTGTTCAGCAGCATGTCGTTTAGTTTCTTCACGGGCAGGGCAAAGGCAAGGGTGGCAATGTATTGGCCGCCGTCGAAGACGGGGGTAGCCATGAAGGCCGTAGGGGCGTTGCCCGTCGGTTCATAGGGGGCAAAGTCCGTCTGGATGATGACGCCCTGCTGGCCCTTTTTGCCTGCCTCTTCCGCCTGCCGGTATGCCTTGGCAAGGCCAGAGGATTTGAATGGCCCGTTAAGCAGGCTGGTGGCGAAGTCCGGAGCCTTGTTGACGGAATACAGAACCTGTCCGGTTTCGGGGCGGATGAGGTAGATGTCGCGATAGCCGAAGCGCGTTGCGTAATCCCTGAAGACGGGGTGGTACAGCAGGTGGTTGTCTGTGTAGCCGACTATGAGGTCTTCCGGCTCAACGATGTCGGCCCGGCTGGACGGGGCTGGTTTCGCCTGCAGGAAATGCTTCCACAGGACCACGGCATTGGGGTCTGCGGGAACGTACTGCATCGGTTTTGCCTGGGCATAACCGGAGGCGATGGCAGCATAGGTGGCAAAATCCGGCTGATCCAGAAAGGCGCTGCCGGAAAGGAACTTCGCAAGCTCCTTGCGCATGCCTTCAATGGCTTCCGGCGGGGTGTTGGATTCGTGACGGACGATTTCCATGTCGTAGGCAAAGGCGAGCGAGGCATCAATGACTGTGCGTCCTCGGCTGAAGGTGGCCAGCTGGTCGGCCATGTTGTCCAGCAGGTCGTGAACCTGCACGGACTTGACCCCGCGTAATGTGGCCAGCTGGTCCTGAGCGCGCAGCCTGAGCGCCTTGGAACTGGTTTCGCCGAGGTCGGACATGCCGCCGGACCCCATACTCCACATGATGGCTGCAACGCCTGTCATGCCAATGACCATTACCGAAAGAAAACTGACGAGTAGCTGTTTTTTCAGCGTCATATGCCACCATCCTGCCTGTGCAATGCAGCCCCCTGCAAAATTCCGCATGTGAAGTGCAGACTTTGTATGAGGTTAGGTGTCGTGTCAATAAAATGGGGTATAACCTACAGAAATGTAGGTTGATTTCCATTGCTACATTTAAGGGCGTCGGACCGGGGCGGCACGGGGCCTGCTTACCTTGCGACGCTACCGAAAACCTTTTTCAGAATGTCGCTTGTCCGGGCTGCGGGATTCGCTCTGATCTCGGCTTCCTCCTGTGCCATGATGGTGAAGATGCCGTCGACGGTCTTGTCGGTGACGTAGCCGTCAAGGTCGGCGGAGCCGGTCCGGAGCAGAGGGTTGAGCTGGGAAACGGTTCCCGTGAACTTTTTGTATGAGGCGGTTACGTTGGTGGCTTCGGTGGCTTTCTCCACGATGGGGCGGATACGCGTAGTGAGGTCGCCGGTGCTTGTCTTGCGGAAGAAGGCCGTTGCCGCATCGTCAGGCCCGTTGAGAATGGCCCGGGCATCTTCAAAGCTCATGGTAGAGATGGCATTGAAGAAGATGGAGGCCGTTTCCTTGGTGGCCTGTTCCGCAGCGTGGTTCATGGTGGCTATGAACTCGTCGGCCAGCTGGTTTTGCCCCAGAGCGCGTGCCGCCTGTTCTGCGGTCCGGAGCGAGTCCGGCATGGGAATGCGGACGGAGGGCGTGTTCAGGAAGCCGCCGTCCCTGCCCAGCATGGACACGGAATTGTCCACGGTTTTACGTAACGCCTCCTTGAGCCCCTTGATGACCTCACTGTCCGTAAGGGGGGACGACGTGGTTGTGCTGGTGCTGCCGGAGAGCACCTGTTCCTTTACGGCATCCAGCAGGCCAGCCCGGATGGGGGTGACGCTGGAAAGCACGAGAAGAAATATGGCGGCCAGTAATGCCGGGTAGTTGCGGGGATCGAATTGCATTGGGATACCTCCTGAATGCATGAATTGCGGACAGTATAGCAGATTTCGGCAGAGGCGGAAGGGGGATTGCGGCGACGGTCAATCGGCAGCGGAATCCGGTGTCGGTGCAGAGGCTTCGAGCATGAGGCGGAACACGGTCTGTACGTATTTGCCGGAAAGTACCTCCGGCAGCGGAAAGCGCAGGGCGTCATCCGGAGGCATGGAGCCGGACAGGGTAAGGAATACCTGTGCGGAGAGTTCCTTGAGAGGCTCGATGAGGGTACCTTGCCACAGGCCCCCGCTCTGTTCCTCACTCAGGCCGAATAGGCGGCATTTGAGCGGGCGGTAGGTGTAGAGGATGCACAAATCTTCGCAAACGATGGTGGGATCGGCTTCCGAAGCGGGAGCACAGACGGGATTTGTCCTGTTGAGGGGGCAGAGGGTGTCGGCGGCTGAGAGGCAGTAGTCTCCCTGCAGCCCCTTTCGTGCTTCGCGTTCCTTGCGCGATGCTTCCACGGCGCGGCGGATGATTTCCGCCCGTTCTGCACCGGGAATGAGGGTGTTGATGCGGCTGCTGAGTACGAGTGCCTCAATGAGCGTGAGGGAAACGGGAGAACTGCAGCAGAGGCCGTGGTCACGCCCGCAGCGGGGAACGGGCGGCAGGGCTTCCAGTTCCTTTTCCATCTGCGCTTCCAGCCCCAGATAATTGCCGATGAAGGGGGCCAGATCCACGGTCTTGCCGAATTCGAGAGAAGGCTCGCGCACCATGAGCGGCGGGTTCTGCTTGCCGTATCGTCTGACCGTGCGCCACTGATCATAGTTAGCGGGCTGGGATCGCAGCCGCTTGAGGGTGCGGGTTGCCAGTTGCTGTCCCATACCTTTGCGGAGCAGGTATGCGTTCAGCACAGTGCCGGTTCTGCCAATGCCGTGACGACAGTGCACGTAGACCGTTTTGCCCAGAAACAGGGCTTCGTCCATCCATTCCAGCGCAAGGTCCAGCGCCTCAAGCTCCGGCGCTTCTTCGTCGATGACCGGCATATGGTAGACCTCGAACCCGAATTCCCGCTCTATGTGAGCCAGTTCGGCCAGTTCATCGCAGAGATTGAGGATGCACTGGATGCCCTGTTCCCGCAGGGCCTTCAGGTGGGCTCGCTGGTGGGGTGCGGGACCTGCGCCGAGGTGGGCCGTGACCCAGTGTACCGGAAACAGCGGGTGCGGCGGCGGTGCGGCGGAAGGCGGCTCGGCGCGCATGAAGTCCGTAAGGCAGCGCCTGACGGTGCAGCCCAGCCGTTGGAGCAGGCTCGTTGCTGTGCCGTTTGGCCGTTCCGGTGCATCCGCCATGGCTAGTCTCGTCCCTCCAGTGCGTCCAGATCCTGCAGGAACGCCTGTTCCGCTTCGTCAATCTGTTCATAGCGGGTGAGGCCCATGTCCATCATGCGGGTGCGGGCAAGCAGCAGGCCCAGCATGGCGAGCCGTTTCTGAATCTCGGAATCGACCTCATGCGGATGGCGCGCGTCCAGCAGGTCGCCGCGCGTGGTGACGAAGAAGCCGAAGCGGGTAAGGATGCGCTCGATGAACTGCAGCCGCAGAATGCGCTGTTCCGGTCTGCCGCCGCCTCCCTTGAAGCGGAATTTGATGTAGTTCTGCCTGCCTTCCGGTCCGCACAGGGTGTCGATGACCGAGAAGTGATAGCCGAAGCGCACCATCATGTGCAGATAGGTCTGCGAGAGCACGGCATAGCTGGCCAGTTGGGGCGAATCCGGACTGATGATGCCCGCGCTCACGCGGTCCAGCTCGTTCCAGTCCACATGTTTGAGGTTGGTGGGCCACTGCACCCGGTCGCAGGAGAGACCGAACCATAGTGCCCACATGGGCACGGAGCGGATGTCGTCCGGTGTGACGTCCGGTTTGCCTGCGGCGGAATGGAACAGGCCGTCTTCAAGATTCAGCAGGTACAGGGAGATGGGAATGTCCGTCTTCAGCTTGCGCGCGCCGGAAAGGCCCCGGCCGGAACGGCCGACAAGGGTGAACATTTCTTCCACGCCGCGTTCATGTGCAAAACGGACAAGGTCGTGCATGGAGCGGCAGAATTCCGGTGCAAAGTTGTCCGCCATGGGATCGGTCAGGTTGAGCTTGGCAATGCGGGGCATGGCCATGCCCAGACGGCGCATGGCGCCCAGCTGGCGATGCATGACCGGCGGTTTTTCCGGCAGGAAATCCGGACGTCCGGCATGAACGCTGCCTGCAATGCCGTCCACGGTGACAATGGCGTTGTCTTCAAGCGTTTCGAAGCAGCCTTCAGCATCCACCAGAACGGGCACGCCGAATTCGCGGGCTACCGAGGCGAAGTGGCTGGCCCTGCTGCCCTTGAGGGCGATGACGGCGGCAACCCTGTCGATGACGCGGGACAGGGCTGGGCCGAGATTGCGGGTCACCAGCACCGAGCCGCGCGGCATATCTTGTATGTCGCTGCATTGTGGGATGATGGTGGTTCTGCCTGCGGCGACAGACGAAGCACCCGCTGGCGTAGCGGTCAGCAGCACGGGCAGGTCCGGCGGCGCATGGTGCAGCATGGCTTCCGCCGTGGTGTCCGCCTGAATGGGGCGGCTTTGCAGAATGTGCAGGCGGTTGCGGTTGTCCATGGCCCACTCCACGTCCTGCGGGGAGCCGAACAGGTCTTCAAGCTGCATGGCATGTTCCGCAAGCCGCTTGAGGGTGGGCGTGGGGACGGGAAAATTCGCAGGCTTATCGATAAGTCTGTGGCTGGGGCGTCTGGAAAGCAGGGCCGTGTGCGGCGTGGCGCTGCCGTCCACCAACGCCTGACCGAGTCCTTCCACAGCGAACACGGCAAGGGCTCCGTGCTCCCTGTCCGGTACCGGCAGGTTGGCATGCATCTCGGGATCGCGGGTGTAGACCACGCCTGCGCAGGCAGGTTCGATCATGGGCATGATCAGCACCGCCATGGGAGTTTCGGAATCAGCCAGCCCGTGCATGATGCGGTAGGCAATGGCGCGCGGCGTGTATTTGGAGGCAACGACCTCTTTCCATGCTTCCATGATGCTGGTGGCCTGCACGTTGAGCATGGAGGCATACTGGCCCGCAAAGGACGCTTCGCCGTCTTCGGCAACCGCACTGGAACGCACGGCCAGCGGTTTGCCGCCGGAGCCCAGTTCCAACGCGGCGATTTCAATCTCGTTGGCGATGGGGTCGGGCATATCCGCTTCGTGGATGAGCTGCTGCATTTCATCCGCAAGGGCGGCGAGTTCCGCAGGGTCGGTGAGGCGTACCTTACGCAGTCGTTCATCCAGCAGCGGGCGTAGTTCGTTTGCCTCTATGAAATAGTGAAAGGCGCTGGCGGAAACCACCATGGCCGGAGGCAGCGGCAGGTCAGTGGCATGTGCGATCTGTGCTAGATGCAGCGCCTTGCCGCCCGCCTGACTTGCGTGCTGCATGGCTTCTGACAGAGGAAAGACGAAGGGGGGAACGATTTCGGCATCCGGAACGGAGACAGCCATGCGGACGTAGAAATTGATCTTGGAAAAATAGTCCAGCAGATCCATGTAGCGGGTCGGGCCCATGGACTGCAGCTGCTCGATAAGGTTGCGCAGCGTGGTGCCCAGTTCCTCGCATAGCCATGTGACGCGGGCCCAGTCTGCCTGTTCGCGACCGTAATGGATCTCCTCGAGATCGGCTATGCGCTCAAGGCACTGGTCATCAAGGTGCAGCAGCTCCTTGAAGGCGTTGTACTTGTTGCGCAGCAGGGTACCCGGGGCAAATGCCTGATAGGTCCAATGCAGAAAGAGTTCACGGAAAGACATGCCGTTCCCTTGAGGAATATCGGTTTTGCAACTGTGGCGTGGAATACGATGAAAAGAGCCCGGGCCTTGCGTTGTCCGCCCGATCAGAGCCCCAGCACCTCGTCCACCTTGCCTTCCAGCTCGTCTTTGTCAATGGGCTTCACGCAGTATTCGTTGGCTCCAAGGCGCAGGGATTCCCGTGCCGTTTCCAGAGTGGGGTAGCCGGTCAGCATGATGACGCGGATGTCGGGGCAGCGTTTTTTGAGTTCGTCCAGCACCTGCACGCCGGTCATCTTGCGCAGCTTGATATCCAGAATGGCAAGGTCGGGCTTGGCGGAAGCAGCATGGTTAATGGCTTCGTCCTCGTCTGTGAAGACGGAAACAGCATGCCCCTTGCGTTCGAGAATGCGCTTGATCAGCACACCGGCGTCAATGACGTCGTCGAGTACCATTATGGAGGCCATGGGTTACTCCGTATCGTTTTCGGCCTGTGCGGGCCGGTTTTTATCATGACAGGTCTTGGGGGCCTCACCGTCGGACGATTCCAGCGGCAGGGTCACGATGAACGCGGTTCCGGGGCCGTGCGGCACCTTTTCCAGCATGTCCCTGTCTATCATGCCCACGGGCAGCGGGCTCATTACTTCGATGGTTCCCTGATGGTCTTCAATGATGCCGAAGGAGACCGACAGGCCCAATCCCGTTCCCTTGCCCACCGGTTTGGTGCTGAAGAAGGGATCGAAGATGGCGGAGCGGTCCTCGGGACGGATGCCGCTGCCGCTGTCCATGAAGGTGGCGCTGATGGTGAAGCTTTGCACGTCCAGCCGCGTGACGACCTTGATTATGCCGCCGCCGTTCTCCATGGCCTCTGCCGCATTGGAGAGCAGGTTGATCCATACCTGTTTCAGCTTTTCCGGATCGCCGAAGATGATGGGGAACCTGTCGTCAAGGTCGGTGATGATGTCCACGTTGTCCAGTTTGAAGGCGTGGCGGATGAGCTGCACCACTTCCATGATGGAGTTGTTGAAGCACATCTCCTTCTTCTCGCTGCCGGTCTGGCGGGAGAAACCGAGCAGGTCGGCCACGATCTTGCGGCAGAACTTGGCCTGCTTTTCGATAATGGCAAGGTCGGAATGAATCTGGCTGTCCGCCGGAACATCTTCCTGCAACAGCTGGGCGTAGCCGAGAATGATACCCAGCGGGGTGTTGATTTCATGTGCCACGCCGCCTGCCAGCTTGCCCACGGATTCCATTTTCTGGGAATGGATGAGCTGATCCTGAAAGCTTTTCAGGTCCGTGATGTCGCGGGCTGTGGTCAGCACACCGATGATGCGCTGCTGTTCGTCATGCACGGGAACGCGCAGGATGTGGAACCAGTGTCGCGTTCCGCTGGACGAGGTGATCAGGGCTTCGCGGTTGACCGGCTTGCCGGTGGCGAGAATGGTCAGCGTCTCATCGCGGCGTTTGGGGTCTGTCGTTTCCGTAAAGACCATGGTTTCAGGCATGCCGATGATGTCCTGCTCCGCAATGCCTGCAAATCTGGCAAAGGCGGTGTTTACGGCAAGGTACCTGAGATCGCGGTCTACCAGCGAGACATGGTCGGGGCTGACGGAAAGAATGGTGCGCATCAGCTCCTGCTGGCGGGTCAGATCCTTCTGCGCGTCCTGCAGGTCGCTTATGTGCTTGCGCAATGAAAGCGCCATCACGTCGAAGGTTTCCGAGAGTTCCTGAATCTCGTCTCCGGCGTTTTCTATGAACACGGGGCACTCGCGGCAATTGTCCATCTTGCCGGGATAGTCTTCCGGGTTGCAGTTGGCGCACATGGTTCCGGCAAGGTACCAGCAGCGGCGCTCAGTGTCACCGTATGCAGGGCAGCCCTGCCCGGTGCAGTTCTGGATTTCCCAGCAGTTGCGCGAGAGCCGTATGCCGGTCTTGAGGTCAAGGTTGCCCCGTACCATGTCTTCCGCATGCTCGCGCAGTTGTCCGAGCCGCATGGAGATGCGTCGTGCAAATTGGGTGGAGATGAAAATGCCCACCAGCAGGGCGATGCCTGTCAGGCCGGAGATGGTGAAGATAAGGCCCTGCACCACGGCCTGCGCTTTGGTGCGCGAGAGGCCGATGCGGACGGTGCCTACCGTGTGGTCGGCAACAATTACGGGGACGGCGAAGTCGTAGATGCGGTCCTTGCCGGTATCTATCAGGCGCACGCTGCGCGATTCGCCGAAGGGAACGAGGTTGGCCAGACGCAGATCAACAGGAAAACCGTAATTGAAGCTGTGCACGAGAATGCGGTTCTGGGCATCCAGAATGAAGGCGTAGGCAATGTCCTCATCCACGGTGAGCAGTTCATCCACCATGTTCTTCATGACCAGCAGGTCCAGCGACAGCATGGGGTCTGCGGCCCGCAGGGCAAGGTTGCCGGCGAGCACCTGCCCGCGCCGCTTGGATTCCTGCAACAGCGCGTCTGCAGAGATGCGTGTGACGAATGTGGCCAGCAGAATGGATGTGAACACGACAATGAGCGTGATGCCCAGATTCAGCTTGTTGCGGAACCGCATCCGCGAAAGGGAAAAGTGGATGGGAGACATTACTGAGCTCCCTCAGCGTTGTCCTGTCTGCCGTCATAGGCTGCTTCGTTGAAGCGGGTCTTGGCAACGAGTTCGCGGATGGGTTCATAATCCCTGTCCGTGGCGGGAATGATGCGGCTCATGCCTGCACCGGCAAGAATGGCGGCATGTTCGGGCTTCTGCATGGAAAGCTTGAACAGCGCGTCGGCGATGGCCTTCACAACCTCTTGCGGCAGGCCTTTGCGGGCAGCGTAGACCCAGCCGGGATAGTCGCGGGTGGTGGCGACAATGCGCAGCCGTTCGGGATCGATCTTGTCCTTCACCACGTCCAGCGTGCCTTCACGGATGGAGGCGATGTCGTACTTTCCGGCATACACGGCGAGAACGGCCTTTTCCTGCTTGCCGCCCGGCCCCGGAGCAAAGGCGATTTCCGCAAAATCTTCGGGATGTATGCCGTGATCAAGAAAGTGGCCCAGCGCAAAAAGGTAGCCGCCGGCGGAGAGCGGGTCCACGGCAATCCAGCGTTTGCCGCGGCAGTCCTGCAGGTTCTGGATAAGTAAGTTGTCGGTACGGGCAATGATCTGCCCACGGAAGTTGGTGCTGCCGGAAGGTTCCACAATGCGGGCAAAGGCGCGTGCGCCTGTCTTGGCAATGCTCACGTAGGTGAAGGGGTTGGAAAAGGAAATGTCTATGTCTCCGCGTTCGACCATCCTGCGGTGTTCCTCGAAGGTGTCCGGAAACACCTGCCGGAGGGAAAGCCCCGTCTCGGCCGCTATGTATTCGATGAGCGGGTTGTGTCTGCGGTAGGAAACCGTGTGCGAGTACTGGGGCAGATAGGCATACGTGATGGCGGGCAGTGCTTCGGGCACCCGCACTTCCTGCCGTTTGGTCATGTCCACATAGACTACGGGTTCATCTTCGCCACACCCCTGCAGCCCGAACAGCGCAAGCAGCAGAAAAACAAGCAGGGCCGTGAAGTGGCGTGTGTTCATGCGGTACTCCGTTGAACTATGCGGTTCCTCCCGCTCTTTTCACGATGCTTCGGGGGCAATGGCGGGGCTGGAGGTTTCGATGACGGTATTGCCGACGGGCGAAAGCACCAGAGTTCGTTCCGTGCCGACACGTTGGGCGGAAGCGCCGAGTTCAGCCCATGAACGCATCTTGCCGGCGGAATTCGAATCCTCTTTGCGCATACGGTCCACACGTCTGAGCAGTGGTACGTGCGCACGCACCTTGCTGAACGCGAGGCGGAGCAGAATATAACACGTAAGCATAACAAATTGATAGCCCAGCGGGGTCTCAAAATACGGCACCGTGTGGATGGTGATGCCCTCGAAGCGGGTTTGCATCCACCCCAGTGCAAAAGGAAGCGGCCAGATGGATACGGCGAAGAGCGCGGCGTGAGAGAAGAACATCTTGCCGAAATACTCGTTTGCCCATTTGTTCGTGGCCTTGAAGCTTTCCTTGTCCTTGCACTGTATGGCCTCGATGGACAGGTTGTGCATCTTGACCATCTTGGTGTTCAGGGAGGCATAATAGCTGCGGTTGGTCAGATAGATCAGGGTCAGCGCCAGTTCGCCGGCAATGATGGCCCATATGGAGAGAATGGACGTTCCCGCCCACATTCCGGCCGTGGCGGAGGCAAACCAGCGGTAGGGGGCTATGAGAATGGCGTCAGCCGCGAGGTACAGTGAGGTAAGGTCCATTCGGTGCTCCTTGTGCGGATTCCACCGGAGGGCGGTAGTCTGTTGCAGGCTATCCCGCCACGGGTGTTGCCGGAAGCGTTGTTCGTATCGGACGGTTCGTGGTTCCGCCCGATGCGGATCGGAAAGTTGTGACCGGCGGCCCGTCTGTGGGAACAGCGGACCGCCGGATGGTTGTCAGTTGCTTGCCCTTGGTTTCTTAGAAGGGGGGCAGCAGGCTCAGGCCGAGCAGGCCCTTGGAGGCGTAGCGGATACCTACGTAGAAGGCCAGCACGATGAAGATGCGCTTCAGCCACACTTCGGGGATGTACTTGGAGGTACGGGGGCCGATGATGGAGCCCACGAAGATGCCGACCAGTTCCGCGCCGATGAGAGGCCAGAAGATGGGCGTGCCGGACACGAACATGTAGGTGAAGATGGAGGTGATCATACCGATCAGAACTGCCAGTGCGGAGGTGCCTGCCACGAGGTACATGGGCAGACCGGCAACGCTGGTCAGGAAGGGTACGAGCAGGAAGCCGCCGCCCACGCCGAGGAAGGAAGCCATGGCAGCGATGAAGAAGCCGCCTACGAGAGGAATGAGGGGGTTGAAGGAAAATTCGACGCCGTAGAAGGTGAAGGTGCAGTTGGTGGGGGAGAAGGAAACAACCTTAACGCCCATGGCGGAGGTGTCGACCTTGGATTCGCCCTTGATGGAAGCTTCGAAAGCCTTGGCGGCTTCCTTGGCCTTCTTCTTGGAAGCCTGACCTCTGGGAGTGGTTTCATAGAGCAGGTAGCAGCCGAGGAAGAGAACGAACAGGCCGAAGTAGCCGATGTAGGACTTCAGGGAAATCTTGCCCGCGGTGAGCCAGGGAATCAGCGTGGAACCGGCGATGGAGCCGAGGCCGAGCGCCAGTGCCAGGGGCAGCACCAGACGGCCCATGCGGTAGTAGTTATAGGAGGAGATGCCGGCGGAGGTGCCAACCAGCCACTGGTTGGATACTCGGATGGAGTCGGTGATCAGCTTGTTCAGGTCGGGAGCGGTCTTCTTGAAGCCGGAAGCGTAGTTGCCCAGACCGAAAATGGTGATGTGGCCTACACCGGCCATGATGCCGCCGAAGGCACCTACGGTGGAGAAGATCCAGCCTACCCACACTGCCCAGCCAAAGCCGAGGATCAGGCTGATGTCGGGTGCGCCGGGAATGCCAAGGAAGCCCAGCGGGGATTCAGGGTTGATCTGGCCTGCTTCGGCACCCTTGGGGGCGGCGTTGATGGCATCCTGCAGACGGTCGGCCCATGCGGGTTCCATGCAGAGGAAAACTGCCAGAACTGTCAAAGCCAGCATCAAGATGGTCTTTTTGGATTTGAACACGTTGTACTCCTTGCAATTGCAGCAAATCGGTTGTGATACAGGTGACCTTGTTTCCCTACGCGCCGGAAACGTAGTCCTTTCGCCCGAAACCCACTAAGGTTGCGTCAGTCGGGGCGGCCTTGCGAACGTGTGGCGTGTCGTTGCGGCCGGTTCCCGTGCCGTTATGGCCAGAATGTCGGGGCGTATGCCGTCGGAGTATCCTGTTTTCCGGACGGCATTTTCCAGTAAACGCCCTTTAGCTTTAGGGCACAGCATCCGCAAGGATAATTGTTTATGGGAAAAGTATCACTTTTTTTCACAAGTAACAGCCTCTTTCGAGATGATAACTGCGCTAACTTTGTAAAAAATTTCACATGAAATTATTAAATAAAATGTATATCAAATAGATATGTGTATTTTTCTTGATTTGTCGCAAGAATTCAGCAAGGCCATTTGTGGCGTAACCTGATTGGGCGATTATGATAAGGTCTGAAAACAGGCCCGTAAGGTGTTGCGGTCTTTTCAGGAAGTGATACCCTTGGCCGGGTAAGGAAAATACTGTTGAAACTGGAGCCATCGAAGCTGGTGAGTGCATGATGAAGCCTTTTTGGGGAATACGGGAAAAGCTTGTCGGTATCTTTGTCCTGATCAAGGTGCTGCCTCTTGTTCTGCTGGCATGGTTTGCCTGGAGCGAGATAGCCAGTCTTGGCTGGACGGTGCGCGAGCGGGTAGAGCAACTCGTGTTCGAAACCAAAAAAAACGTGGGCGAGGTAGGAGCTATTGCCACGGACAGTTCCATACGCGCACTCGATTTGAAGGCCCGTGAGGCCATTGAGCGCCTTACAACGGACACCGCGCGGCAGGTCGCAGCTTTTTTGTACGAGCGTGACGACGATCTGGTTCAGGCCGCCTCCCTGCAGCCGGATGCGCAGCTTTACCGGCAGTTCCTTGCTCCGAGAAAAAGGCCTGTCACTCTGCATGCGCCCTGGAAACTGAACGAAGACGGGACGGCGTGGGGGCCTGCTGACAGTGTCGATAAGGGGCCGACTGTCTCTCCGGTTAATATCAACAATGCCAAGGATTTTCACTCAAGACCTCCGGATGTCTTCATCCGTGAGGATCGCCCCCTGTACCTTGAAATGACCTTTGTGGACATGACCGGGCGTGAGCGCGTGAAGGTTGTGACTTCTGACCGTATGTCACCGGAACTGCGCGATGTCAGCAAGCCGGCCAACACCTATTGCAGGGCGGAACGGTACTTCGGGCATCTCAAGAAACTCAAGCCCGGCGAAATATATGTTTCAGATGTCATAGGCGAGTATCTTCCGAGTCCGATTATCGGACCGTATACACGTGAGCGCGCCAAGGCGCTCGGGGTTCCCTTCGAGCCGGAAAAAGCCGGTTATGCGGGCAAGGAAAATCCAGTAGGCAGGCGTTTTGAAGGTATTATCCGCTGGGCAACGCCGGTTTTCCGCGGAGGAAGGCAACTGGGGTGGGTGACGCTGGCACTTGACCATACCCATGTGATGGAGTTCACCGATCATATCCTGCCGACAGAAGAACGCTATTCGGACATTTCGGATGCCGCCAGCGGCAACTATGCCTTCATGTGGGACTACAAGGGGAGGAACATTTCGCACCCCCGCGATTACTTCATAGTGGGGTATGATTCCGAGACCGGAGAGCCGGCTGTACCATGGCTTGAAGAGAACATGTATCAGGATTGGCAGGCCAGCGGGCTGAGTGCGTCGGAGTTTTTGGCAAAGGCACCGCTCTTCGATTATCAGTCCCTGAGCAAGAAACCGTCCAAGGAACTGATTCGGGAAGGCTATGTGGGCCTTGACGGTCGCTACCTCAATTTTGCCCCTCAGTGCACCGGCTGGCATAACCTGACGCAGCATGGCGGTTCCGGTTCCTTTGTCATTTTCTGGAGCGGCCTGTGGAAGCTGACCACGGCTGCGGCAATTCCCTATCATACGGGGCAGTATGGCGCTTCGCCACGTGGTTTTGGCTATGTGACCATCGGCGCGAATGTGGATGAGTTTCACCTTGCCGCTACCAAGACTGCGGAGCGGCTGGAGGCCATGGTGACCACGTTCACCGAAAACCTCGGTGAACAAGATGCCAAGACGCAGGAGATGCTGCGCAATTCCCTGAAAAAGACGTCCTTCGAGATTTCCCTGTCCACCGGGGCCATGGTGCTGGCGGTCGTGATCATCGCTGTCTGGATGGCAACGATCCTGACGGGCAAGATTACCAGAATTATCGCTGGCATCCGGCGGTTTCAGAAAGGGGAGCTTGATTACCGGCTGGAAGAGAAGGACAAGGATGAAATCGGCGAGATATGCCATGCCTTCAACGAAACAGCGGAAACTATCAGTACGCTCGTTTCAAATCTCAAGCTGGCGGAAGAACAGAACAGGGCCGTGATTCAGAATGCCGTGGAAGGCATCTACCAGAGCACGCCCCAAGGCCGCTATTTGAATGTGAATCCGGCTCTTGTCCGCATGCTCGGGTATGAGAGCAGAGAGGAAATGCTCTGCGCCGTGCAGAACATCGCAAACCAGCACTATGACGACCCTGCGGATCGCGAGCGGCTTCTGGATGTGCTGCGGACCCGAGGCTATATCAGCAACTTCGAATTCAAGGCCCGCAGGAAAGACGGCACTCCCATCTGGCTTTCCACGAACGTCCGCGCCGTACAGGGCGAAGATGGCGAGATAGCGTATATTGAAGGCATGGTGGGTGACATCACCAGCCGCAAGAATATGGAAGAGGCTGAACGCAACAGGGAGGCTGCGGAGGCTCGGGATCAGGCCAAGAGCGTTTTTCTGGCCAACATGAGCCATGAGATCAGAACGCCCATGAATGCTATTCTCGGCGTTTCCGAACTGCTGCAGGAGGGACAGCTGGACGAGAACAGCAGGGCCCTTGTTTCCCTGCTGCGTACTTCGGGCGAGCATCTGCTGGTGCTTATCAACGATATTCTGGATATTTCTCAGATCGAGGCAGGCAAGGTGCGCCTCGCCCGTGAACCCTTCAGCATTCAGGCCCAGATACGCAGTGTTGCGGGGCTCATGTCCGTGAAAGCCAAGGAAAAAGGCATTTCTCTGAACTATTACATGGAAAACGGGTTGCCCCAGTATGTGATGGGAGATGCTGCACGCTTCAGGCAAGTGCTTCTCAATCTTGTGGGCAACGCGGTCAAGTTTACGGAGAAAGGCAGCGTTACCATCACGGCTGGCGTTGAGGAGAGGGCCGGGCGTCAGGTTGTGCTCAATTGCTCTGTGCAGGATACCGGTCCCGGCTTCGCTGGGGAAAAGGCTTCAGACCTTTTCGAGGCTTTTGTGCAGGGAGACGGTTCCACCACCCGCAAGTTCGGCGGCTCCGGGCTTGGCCTTGCCATTAGTAAGCGTCTTGTGGCGCTCATGGGGGGGTATATTTCGGCTGAAAGCATGGTTGGCGAAGGGAGCAAGTTCACCTTTACCCTGCTGTTTGAAGAGACGGATGAGCCTCGCCAGAATGGTCCGGTAGTGGAGCTCGGGGCGGTATCATCAGGCGACGGCGATGGCTGGAGTGAGGGCAGGAAGGTGCTCTATGTGGATGATTCCGAAAGCAACCGTCTGCTGGTAAGTCTGTATCTGAAGAACACCGGCATCACGTTGGATATTGCCGATGACGGCATCAGCGGGCTGGAGATGATCAAGGACGGCGACTACGACGCCATATTGCTGGATATGGAACTGCCGGGCATGGACGGCTATTCCGTTGCCCGGTCGCTGCGTCAGTATGAGAAGGGAGCGGAAGTTCCCGTCATTGCGCTGACCGCCAACGCCATGTCGGAGGACCGGCGGCGCTGTCTTGAATCCGGCTGTACGGAATATCTGGCCAAACCCGTGCGCAAGGCTGATCTGATCAATACGCTTCGTATGGTCATGGAAACTGCCGATTCCTGATGCCTGCCGTCTTGATTGTGCCTGCGCTGCAAGCTCGTTTCAGACGTTCTTTTATTTCCGGCTACCGGTGGTGGCAGTGCGTCCAGGGCATGAATTGTCCGCTGTCCCGGAGCTATTGGAGTTTGTGGGTTGCCAGCCGTTCTTCAAAACGGTTGAGGATAGCGGCATACGTCCCGTCTTTGCGCATTTCCTCAAGGGCATCCGACCAGCGTTGTATGGTTTCGGGATTTGTCTGGGGTGAAAAGGCGATATACAGTTCTTCGTGCGACACCGGAAACAAGGGTTCAAGCCAGTTGACGGGTTTTCCGGCGCGGGCTGCGTAAAACACGCCGCTCGGCCATGATTCAAGCCACATGTCCACCCTGTCGTGGGCCAGCATGTAAATCATTTGCTCCGGTGCGCCCGGAATGCTGTATATCCGGGGGAATTTATTGGTCCGCAACACCTCTTCCGCAGCATAATCCTGCATGACTCCCACGGTAAACTTCTTGGCTTCTTCCAGATTGGAGGCACGAGCATTGCTGCCTCTGCGTTTCATCATGACCAGCGTATCCGAGTAGATGGGGCCTACCCAGCGGAATTTGTTTTCCCGCTCGGGAGAACGCACCGTGGAAAACAGGGCGACGTCGGGATGCTGCTGGGCCATGGAATATGCACGGGACCATGGCAGTATCCGTATGCCTTGCGGTATGCCGGTGTTCGTTCTGCGTAGAATCTCTTTGACGATGTCTGCGCATCCCCCTTTGAGTTCCCGCCCCTGCACGTAGTTATAGGGAGCAAGATTCTCTGTCAGAACCAGAAGCTGCGGGCGTGTATCCGCGCGACCTGCGAAAGGCGTGCAGAGAGAAGCGATAACGATCGCAACAAGCAGAATGGGGAACAGATTGCGGGGTGCCGTCATGAAGTGGGGTGTCCTTGCGCGACACCTTACGGAGTATTCCGTAAGGCTGCAAGGTGTATCGGATTAATGTTCTGCGGTGCCGGCAAGTTAGGAGAACTGGGGGCGCTTCAGTGGGGCGCCGGTTGAGTGAGTGGCAGGAGTGCTGGCTAGCCCAGCGCTACATCAAGCGTCATCATGACGCCGAAGCCCAGTATGCAGCCCATGGTGGCAAGGTCGCCGTAGCCGGATGCCTGTGATTCGGGAATAACCTCTTCCACCACCACAAAGATCATGGCTCCCGCCGCAAAGGCCAGCGCGTAAGGGAGAATGGGTTGTGCCACTACAACGGCGAGAGCTCCCAGCACACCGGCAACCGGCTCCACGATGCCGGAAAGCTGGCCGTACCAGAAGCTTTTGCCGCGGGACATTCCTTCCCGGCGTAACGGCACGGAGACTGCTGTGCCTTCAGGGAAGTTCTGTATGCCGATGCCGATGGCAAGGGCTATGGCTCCCGCGAGCGTGGCGGAAGGATAGCCTGCGGCCACTGCGCCGAAGGCAACGCCGACAGCGAGTCCTTCCGGAATATTGTGCAGGGTGATTGCCAGCACCAGCAGTGTGGAGCGCTGCCACGAGGTGGAAACGCCCTCGGCTTCATCCATCTTCGCGTGGACGTGCAGGTGGGGGAGGAACATGTCCACAAGGCGCAGAAAGGCGGCTCCACCCACAAAACCTACGAGAGCCGGCATCCACTTCAGGGAGCCGAGATGTTCGCTCATTTCGATGGCCGGTGCGAGAAGCGACCAGTAGCTTGCAGCGATCATGACGCCGGCGGCAAAACCGAGCATGACATCAAGCGTCTTCTTGCTGACATTCTTGGTGAAAAAGACGACCGAAGCTCCAAGAGCGGTCATGCCCCAGGTGAAGGTGGTGGCGGCAAGTGCCTGCCATGCCGGATGCAGTTCTGCAAAGGTCATCGGCTAATCTCCTAGCAAACCCGCATAGTGTGGACGATGGTCTTACGCGGGTACGCGTTTCAGTCCGTGAGAGGATCAGAAGGTGGCGGTTCGCCACTCCTGTGATTTGAGGACGGAAGTGAAAAACTCGCCGACATAGGTCACTTCGAGTTCCATATCCTCAAGCACGGCGGTCAGGTTGTATCGCTCGGCACAGGCGCGGCAGGCGATGACGTGTACGCCGCGTTCCCGGAGCAGTTCAATCTCCCGCTGCATGCCCTTGTCAAAGGCCAGCAGCTGTTGCGACGGGCCCCAGATGAGGAGGGTTACTTCGCTCCACCATCCTTTAGGTAGGGCGTTGCCGCCGTACATGAAAACGAGATTGCGGGCCACTTCCGGATCCCGGTGGCTCCATATGATGCATAATTTGTCTGGTTGTCCGGCAGGGGCGCTGTTCATGGTCATGCCTCCTCCTTCTCTTCCATGATCATTTCAAAATGGTGTACATCGTCGTCTAGATCTTTTGTTACCTCAAAACCGAGGTTGCGGGCCAGCTCTATCATGTTCTTGTTGTCACTGAGCGCGGCACCGACGATGCGTCTGGTTTTGCGCGACTGCAGATAGCGGATGATTTTTTCCATAAGCAGTCTGCCGAGACCCAGCCGCTTGAGGTCTGAGCGGACAGCCACGGCGAACTCCGCGCTGGTATTGTCGGGCTGGATCATGGCCCGCGCCACGCCGAGTGTCTTGATAGAACCGTCAGGAGCTTCTCCCTTGGCAATGAAGGCCATCTCGCGGTCATAGTCGATCTGCGTAAGCTTGATCATTTCGGAGCGCGGCAGCGTGGCAACATTGCCGAAGAAACGGAAGCGCTTGTCTTCCGGCGACATGTGTTCGAGGAAGTCCCAATGGTCGGGCTCGTCTTCGGGGCGTATGGGGCGCAGGTCCACCTTGGAGCCGTTGCGCAGCTGGATGCATTCTTCCAGCTCCTTGGGGTAGGGGCGAATGGCCAGCTGATCCGTGCCCGACGAGGGACTCCATGCCACACGGATGTTTGCATCCAGCGCCACAACCCCCGCGTCGTCGGCATACAGGGGGTCTATCTCCAGTTCGAAAATTTCCGGAATATCAATGACGAGTTGGGATATCTTGACCAGCGTCGAGCGTACGGCATCCAGATTCGCCGCGGGAATGTCGCGGTTGCCGCGGAGCAGGGTGACTATCTTGGTTCGCTGGATGAGTTCGTTGGCGAGGCTCATGTTCAGCGGCGGCAGAGCGGTTTGCCGGTCGTGGGTGATGGAGGCCAGCGATCCCCCTTGCCCGAAGCGGATGATGGGACCGAATATGGGGTCCGTTGCCGTTTCTATGGCCAGTTCGCGGGCGCGGGCCCTGCGGCTCATGCGCTGAACGCTGAAACCGTTAATTCGGGCGTTGGGCTGGTTCTGTCTGACGCGGTCCACAATGGTGTTGGCCGCCACCAGCACGTCTTCTTCATTTTCGAGGTCGAGTGCAACGCCGCCCGCCAGAGATTTGCGGTAAATGTCCGGTGAATTGACTTTGAGCGCTACGGGGAAGCCGATGGCCGCTGCCGCCTGTGCCGCTTCCATGGAGGTTGCTGCGGTGCGGGTTTCCACGATGGGAATGCCGTAGGCACTGAGGATGGCCCCTGCTTCCTTCCCCGTGAGCATCTGCCGTTTTTCTTCCAGCGCTTCGACGATGATGTTGCGGACCATGAAGGCGTCCGGCTGAAAGTCATCCGGCAGGGATGCCGGAGCTTCCACGAGCATTTCCTGGTTGCGGCGGTACTGTACGAGGTTCAGGAATGCCCGTACAGCCTTGTCCGGCGTGAAGAACGAAGGAAAGCCCGTCTCCGTGAAACGCTTTCGTGCCGCTTCCGCATCATCGATGCCCAGCCAGCTTGTCAGCACGAGCTTCTTGGTTTTTTTGCAGGCCTTGATCACCTGTTCGGCAATGGCGGCACTGTCTACACCCGCCGTGGGCACGTGCATGACGAGCAGGGCGTCCACTTCAGACTCCTGCAAAAGCTGGCGGATCGCCTTGGCGTACATATCGCCGTCCGCATCACTCTTCATGACCAGCGGATTCCAGTAAGACCAACCACTGCCGAGTTCATTGTCCAACTGTTGGCAGGTCTCGTCGGAAAGTTCAGCCAGCTTGCCGCCGCCTTCCAGCAGCATGTCCGTGGCAAGGAAGCCGGGGCCGCCGCCGTTGGTGATGATGGCGAGCCGTTCCCCCTTGAGGGGGCGGGCAAGCGCAATGGTCTCCACGGTGTCGAAGAGCGTGTCGATGTCAAATACTCGCAGCATGCCCGCGCGTCGGAAGGCCGTGTCATATACGTCGTCCGACCCCAACAGCATGCCGGAATGGGCAGCCGCAGCCGCAGCACCGGCTTCGGACCGGCCTGCCTTGATGACCAGCACGGGCTTGTTGCGCGCCAGTGCGCGCACGGCGGAAAGGAACTGCCGTGCATTCTCTATGGTCTCTATGTAGAGCAGAATGGCACGGGTGGAAAAATCGTTGTTCAGGTAGTTGAGCACATCTTCGAAATGGATGTCGTAGCGGTCACCCAGAGAAATGAAGTGTGAGAAGCCGATGTTTTTTGATGCGGCCCAGTCCAGCACTGTGGTGAACAGGGAGTCGGACTGCGTGACAAAGGCCACCTTGCCGGGCAGGGCGTCGCGCGCGGCGAGGCTGGCGTTGATCCCCACGGAAGGGTTGATGTAGCCGAGGCAGTTGGGGCCGAGCACCCGCACGTTGTATTTTCTGGCAACGGTGAGCAGGGCCTTTTTCTGCACTTCCAGCTTGTCGCGGTTGAAACGGAAGTAGCCGCGGGACATGATCACCGCATGCTGGGTGCCGCGTTTGCCAAGTTCTTCAATATAAAAGGGAATTGTTTCCGGTGGTGAACAGAGAATGGCCAGATCCGGCGTGAGGGGAAGCGTGTCGATGGCAGCATAGGAGGGCATGCCCATCACGCTGTCCACGTCGGGGTTCACCGGCAGCACAGGGCCGAGAAATTTCCCGCCCAGCAGGTTCTTGAGAATGGTGTTGCCGGGTTCTCCCGGTTCGTCGGTTGCGCCGATGACCGCAACGGAGGTGGGCTTGAACATGTGCTCTAGTTTTGCCGGACTCACGGTGTCTCCCTTGTCGATGCCACGGGCGCGGGTTTGCGGGTATGCTCTGTTTTGGAGTTTTCATATTTTCACGTCATGTGCGTTAAAGTCAATTTACAAATGACAGAGAAATGCCGCTTGGTTGCAATATTTTTGCTCTGTTCGTTTTTTGTTCACCGGAGCGGTGAACGGTAGTCATCTCCTGCCACCTGCCGGTGAACGGTAAAATGGCGTTTGAGAAGCGAGGAATATGGTTTTGTTGTATATCATTCTTAAATAACTTGTTTTTCTATGTCTGCACAGGGGGGGAGTGAAACGCCGTTCACCGGAATTCCGCTCCTTTATCGGGAATATTCGACCATTCACCGAAAAGAGATGGTATTGGGCTTCAAAGAAACCGTATGGCTATGTATACATAAAGCTAGGCATCCGGCCGCAGTGTGTTTCTTTTTAGCAAGAAGGCACAGGCCGGGGCGGTACACGAAGCAGGCTTAATACGCACGGGCCAAGAGTGGATTCAGGCACCGACCCGTCCAAATCGATAAGGAGTGTAGCATGAGTCAGGCACGCATTGAGAGCATGATGGATGAAAAGCGGTTGTTCGAGCCGCCGATGGAAGGACGGAATACGGCGCAGGTCAAAACCATGGAAGAATACGAGGCGCTGTACAAGCGTTCCATGGAAGACAACGAAGGTTTCTGGGCCGAGCGGGCCAATGAGCTTCTGGACTGGTTCACGCCCTTCACCAAGGTGTTGGATGCAGACATGCATACTCCATCCATCAAGTGGTTTGTGGGCGGCACGCTGAACGTTTCCTACAACTGTCTCGACAGGCACATTGCCAACGGCCGTCGCAACAAGGCTGCCATCATCTGGCAGGGCGAGCCTGATGAGGACGTCAAGGTATACACCTACCAGATGCTGTATGACGAGGTATGCAAGTTCGCCAACGTGCTGAAGGCGCAAGGCGTTCGCAAGGGAGACCGCGTTGCCCTGTACATGCCCATGATTCCTGAGCTGGCCATTGCCATGCTTGCCTGTGTGCGCATCGGCGCTGTGCATTCCATCGTGTTTGCCGGTTTCTCCGCCGTCAGCCTGCAGAACCGCATTCAGGACTGCGAGGCCAAGGTTGTTGTGACTGCAGATGCCGTTATTCGCGCCGGTCGCAGCATTCCGCTGAAAAAGAACGCAGACGAAGCGCTGCGTCAGTGCTCCTGTGTGCAGAAGGTTATTGTGGTGAACCGCGCCAACTCGTCCGTAGAGTGGCAGGAAGGTCGCGACCTGTGGTGGCATGACCTGATGAAGGACCCCGATATCAAGGCCAGCTGCCCCTGTGAGCCCATGGACTCTGAAGATTCACTCTTCATTCTGTATACCAGCGGTTCCACCGGCAAGCCCAAGGGCGTAGTTCACACCACCGGCGGTTATCTGACCTATGCCGCACACACCACCCAGTGGGTGTTCGACGTGAAGGACAGTGACGTTTACTGGTGCACCGCAGACGTGGGCTGGATCACCGGTCATTCTTATATTGTTTACGGTCCCCTTGCTCTGGGCGCTACCACCCTGATGTTCGAGGGTGTGCCCAGCTATCCCGGTCCTGACCGTTTCTGGCAGGTGGTGGAAAAGTTTCGCGTGAATATCTTCTATACCGCTCCCACCGTTATCCGTGCTCTGATGCGCGAAGGTGTTGAATGGACCCAAAAGCACGACATGAGCAGCCTGCGCGTGCTCGGTTCGGTGGGTGAACCCATCAACCCCGAAGCATGGATGTGGTACCATGAAAATGTGGGCGGCGGAAATCTGCCCATCGTTGATACCTGGTGGCAGACGGAAACCGGCGGCATCATGATTTCCGCACTGCCTTACGCCACGACCCTGAAGCCCGGATCCGCGACTCGTCCGCTGCCCGGCGTCGATGCCCGCATCGTTCGTCCCGACGGCACGGATGCCGAGCCTAACGAAGGTGGCCACCTTGTGATCCGCAAGCCTTGGCCCGGCATGCTGCGCGGCGTGTTCGGCGACCCTGCCCGTTACAAGAGTACCTACTTCGAGCGCTTCCCCGGCTGCTACGAGGCCGGCGACGGTGCCCGTGTGGACAACGACGGCTACTTCTGGATCATGGGACGACTGGACGACGTTATCAACGTATCCGGTCACCGCATGGGGACTGCGGAAATCGAATCCGCGCTGGTTTCCCACCCCGCTGTTGCCGAGGCTGCCGTTGTAGGTATGCCGCACGCCATCAAGGGCGAGGCCATTTACGCGTACGTGACGCTGACCGCGGATGCCGAGGAGTCCGAGGAACTGCGCGCTGAGCTCAGAACTTGGGTGCGCAAGGAGATCGGTCCCATTGCATCGCCGGAAGTACTGCAATTCGCAGACGGTCTGCCCAAGACCCGAAGCGGCAAAATCATGCGGCGTATTCTGCGCAAGATTGCCGGCGGCAGCACCAGCACCAGCGATTTCGGGGATACTTCCACCCTGGCGGATCCGGGGGTTATTGCAGATCTTATCGAAGGAAAGATGGACCTTACCGGAAGATAGTTTAATCCCGTATAAGACAAGTGTTACAAGAAAGGGCGGCCTGATGATAATCAGGCCGCTTTTTGTATTTGTTGCTCAAAAGTTGTGGAATACGCCTGTTCTTTGATGTAATGCCTTGATGGTGTGCGGTGCGGTTGCCTGCTGGTTTGGTAGGCGACGATGATAATGATTGTTCCCTTGTGATGGGGCGGGGATGGTGTAACTATCAGTAATAGATCACACTCAGTGTCATATGGAGAAAGTCATGAAATTGCGTACTAAAATGACAGGGTTTCAGATTGTCGCGACGATACTCACCGTGTCGTTGTTGAGCGTGGTGTGCGTCATGCAGATGCTGTCATATAGCGAGAAGGAATCCGCGGCGTACCGTACCGAGGCTCTGGAAAAGGAAGAGTCGCGCCTTAAGGATTATGTTTCCATGGCAGTGGGGGCTGTGGACTCCTATGTGCAGCGCTCCAAGGATATCGAAGGCCTCAAGAAGGAGCGCAAGGAAGACCTCAAGCGTGTCGTCGATGCGGCATATAGTCAGATCGTTGAACTGCAGAAAAGCAAGGGGCATCTGCCTGCAGAGCAGTTGAAGCAGGAAATAACGGCTCTTGTCCGGTCCATTCGTTTTGATGGCGGGAACTACCTGTGGATAAACGACATGAGTCCGCGGATGATCATGCATCCCGTGAACGCCGCCCTGAACGGTGCCGACCTTGGGGGGTACAAGGACGCCAAGGGTAACCTGATGTTTCAGGATATGGTGCAGGTTTGTCGGGCCAACGGAGAAGGCATGGTTTCCTATTACTGGGCCAAGCCGGGCGAGCAGGTGCCGACACTGAAAATTTCGTACGTCCGCCTGATTCCGGGGGTGGATTGGATCATCGGTACTGGGGCATGGCTTGAAGACATTACCGAGGGTATGAAAAACGAAGCTATGAAACAGCTGGCCAAGATGCGGCTGGGTGATGGCAACTATTTCTGGATTAACGATATTGACGGCGTGATGATCAGCCATCCCACCGAATCCCTTGTAGGCAAGGGCATGCTTGATATGCGCGACAAGAACGGCAAGGCCTTCTTCGGCGCAATGGTGGACGTGGCCAAGGCCAAGGGCGAGGGCATGGTTGATTACGTTTGGCCCAAGGCCGGTTCCGACAAGCCCGAACCCAAGCTTTCCTATGTGCGGCTCGTCAAGGACTGGAACTGGATTGTGGGTATGGGCATCTATGTGGACGGCGTGGAAAAGTCCATAGCTGCCCGCCAGCAGGATATGGATGACGCCATTTCCGGGGTGGTGCGGCTTGTTATCATCCTGTCGCTGGCCATTCTTGTCGTTATCGTTGCCGTCAGCATGCTGTTTACCCGTAACATAACCAATACGCTGGGCGGTGAGCCGGACGAGATGGCCTCCATTGCCGGTACGGTATCGCAGGGTGATTTGACCATTGCCTTTGAGCATCAGGACGCCCGGGGCGTTTATGCCTCCATGAAGGCCATGGTGGAACGCCTGATTAATGTGGTGCAGGATATCCAGTACACCACGGAGCAGGTGGCCGCCGGTTCGGAAGAATTGGCCGCGTCTTCTGAGAGCATGTCAGAAGGTGCCACCATGCAGGCGTCGTCCGTGGAGCAGGTTTCAGCCTCCATGACCGAAATGCTGGCCGGCGTGCGCCAGAATGCGGAAAACGCCCGGCAGACAGAGGTCCTTGCGACCAAGGCTTCCGATGAAACCCAGCGTTCCAGCGAGGCGTTGCAGCGAACCGTGCAGGTCATGCATCAGATTTCCGACAAGATCTCCTTCATTGAGGAGATTGCCCGCCAGACCAACTTGCTTGCCCTGAACGCAGCCATTGAGGCTGCCCGTGCAGGCGAGCACGGCAAGGGCTTTGCCGTGGTGGCTGCAGAGGTGCGCAAGCTTGCGGAACGTTCGCGCGAGGCCGCCGGTGAAATAACCGAGCTGGCGTTGTCCAGCGTCGGTGTGGCTGAAGAGGCAGGAAGCATGCTGAATTCCGTTGTGCCGGATATCCGGAAGACCGCGGACATGGTGCGCGAGATTGCCGCCGCCTGTTCGGAACAGGAAGTGGGGGCAGGCCAGATCAATTCGGCGATAAACCAGCTTGATTCAGTGATCCAGCAGAACGCCTCCGCTTCTGAAGAGCTTGCTTCCACTGCTGAGGAGTTTTCCGCGCAGGCCGAACAGTTGCAGCAGGCCATTGCCTTTTTCAAGGTGAACGGAAATGGAAACGGGAACGGCGCGCGCAGAAGGCAGAAGAAACTTGTTGCAGCCCCTGCCCGAAGTGTCGCGGCTGCCCAGTCCGTTCCGGCCAGAAAGCCGGTTGCCGGAGTGCAGCTCGCGTTGAACGATGACGATGGTGAGTTTGAACGTTATTAGTTCTGCTGGAAACGAAAACGAAGAGAATCGGCGCGGAGCATTCCGCGCCGATTTTTTTTCCGGTCACTGCGGAATTTGATGAGGGGCGGTTGACCAAGAGGAAATAGCCCTTTGGGTGGAGCTGGTTGCAACTCCCCATTATTCCGGAAAAAGACAAACCCGCCTTCCGATTATCGGAAGGCGGGTTTTCCACTTTTCCCCAAAAGCGGCCGTATGCGAGAGTGTGCAGCCTCGTGTCCGGCGCCACAGCAAGATGCTGTGGAATTGTCTTTCATCTCTTCATCCCTTGCCGCCTAAACGTCCCGAAACGTCTGTGGCGTGCGTCGACCTTGTTTGCGGATGGAGCGCCCCCGCGCTCGCATTGCCGCTCTTTCCCCCGCAGCGTTCCATGGGAACGCTGTTTCGCAGGTTACTGTCGTTTCCAGCTGCGGAAGAGTCCGGACATGCACGGTACGGGATGGACCGTGTCGCTGCTGTGGCCGAAGGCCGGTTCCAGCGTATCCAGTTCGCTGTAGTCATCGATAAGCAGGATGTTCAGAAGGTTGAGAGCATCTGCAAAGCCGATGAATCTGGTCTTCTCTTCCCCCAAATAGAAGAGAAGGTACGACGGGGTGCCTGCTATGGCGTAGGTTCTGGCGAATTCGGAGAAGTACTCCGGATCCAGCAGACAGACCGAAAATTGTTCCCTGAATGTCTTTTCAATATGCAGAATCGTAGTCAGCTGATCGGCATGCAAAGGGTCGTTTTCCAGGCAGCCTGCCAATACGGGACGCTGCTCTTCATTGAGCAGGGTGGCGAATTCTGAGGGGGTAACTGTCCGTATCATGGCTGCGTCCTTTGCTGTCGTCTGTCCTGACTAAGGCAAAGGTGGTGCCATATTTTGTTTTCTTATTGAAAACGAACAGTTGAGAGAATTCTGTGTTATGAGAGGGTGTCTTGGTGTGTCTCGTTGATGTCTCGTGAGACAGGTTTGAGTGTCTCAAAGCATGTCTCATGAGACATGTGGTTAAACCGGCATGCCCAGCTCGTGCATCTTGCGATACAGGGTGGCCCGGCCAATGCCCAGCAGACGGGCGGCCTGTGCCTTGTTGCCTCCGGCGATGCGGATGGCATCAAGGATGTCCTCGGGAGTGAGGTCGTGAAAGGCCGGACGGGGAGCCGGGGGCGCCATCATCCCGGCACGGTCGTACTGCGGAACTGGGGGCTGTGCCGCAGGTACGGGGCGCTCCATGTGGTTTCTGGGATGGGCCGGAATGACGGGATGGGCCGCGTGGGGGAATCCGTCCACGGGAAGGTGTGGTGTATGGGGCATGCCCGGCAGCGGCGGCTGCTCAAGCATCTCGGGGGTCAGATGTTCCGTGCCGATGAGGCCCTGCCGCGCGAGAATGCAGCCATGCTCGATGACATGTTTGAATTCACGAACGTTGCCGGGCCATTGGTGGCGCATGAAGAAGTGCATGGCGTCTTCGGATATGCCGGAAATCCGGGTGCCCAGCTCTTTGTTGCACAGGGTGATGAAGTGGCTCGCCAGCAGGGGAATGTCATCACGCCTCTCCCGCAGGGCTGGCAGTTTCACGTGCATCACGTTCAGGCGGTAGTATAGATCGGCCCGGAACGTGCCATCGTGAATCTTCTGGACGAGGTTGGCGTTTGTGGCGGCGACAATGCGCACATCCGCCTTGCGGGTGACGGTGTCACCCACTCGCTCGAATTCCTTTGATTCCAGAAAACGCAGCAGCAGAATCTGGATGCGCAGGGAAACATCGCCGATTTCATCAAGAAATATGGTTCCGCCCTCGGCGGCTTCAAATCGGCCAGCCTTGTCAGCTACTGCACCTGTGAACGCGCCGCGTACATGGCCGAAGAGTTCGCTTTCCAGCAGGCTTTCCGAAAGGGCCGTGCAGTTCACCTTGATAAGTGGTCCGTGTGCCCGGGCTCCGTTATGATGCAGAGCTTCTGCGATAAGCTCCTTGCCGGTGCCGGATTCGCCTGTGACAAGCACGGTGGTGTCTACCTCGGCAAGACTTTCCAGCAGGGTGTAGAGCTTTTGCATGCGCTCGCTCTTGCCCACGATGCTCCTGAATGAGTGGCGTGCCTGTAGCTGCTTTTCCAGCGAAACGATGCGCGTGATATCCCGGATGAGCAGGACGCCGCCTTCCGTGGTCTCGGTTCCTTGCTGCGTCTGGCCGGTTGGTTGGGGAATAAGCGGGGCACAGCTCAGGATGAGTACCTTGTCCATACCCTCTGTGCGGTATTGGGTGCGGAATTCACGCACTGCCTGGCCCTTATGTATGGCGCTTGCAAAGACCTGTGTGAAGGCCTCGGCAGCATGGGGAAAGGCCTTGCCGAAAGGCATGCCTATCAGGTTCTCTCTCTGCTGGCCGAAAAATCGCTCGGCAGCGGTGTTCAGGCTGATGATGTTCCGTTCCCTGTCCACGGTGATCAGAGGGTCGAGCATGGAGGAGAAGACGGTTTCAAGATATTGCCGGTAACGCTGGTTTTCTTCCAGCGCTTCTGTGAGTTGTGCATTTGAGGTGGTAAGGGCCTTGGTGCGTTCGGCAACCTGCTGTTCCAGAGTGGCGTTGGATTGCTCAAGGTGCTGGAACAGCCGGAAGTTTTCCAGCAGCGTGGCAGATGCGAACAGAATGACCGTGATGAGATAGTAGCCGATGTCCGCGTAAAGGTCGGCCGGATTATCCTCGACAAGACCTGCAAACATGCCCACGGGGCCTGCTGCGGTGGTAAGGGGGTGCAACAGCAGTTGTCCGCCCTGCGAGGTGGAAACCACGGTGGGTTTGTTCCGCCCGAGCGCCCATGCGAACGTGCGGTCTTCTATGAGAATGGCTACTTCATCAGCGATTCTGTCACCAGCCTCCGGTTCCGAGGCCCATGCCAGTTGGAAGGCGAAGGTTTCCTCATCCACCATGAAGAAGGACTGGCTGGAAAAACTCATCAGGCTTTCCAGCTTCTTTGCGGTGTCAGTCAGAATGGCCCGTTCGTTTTCCACTGCATCAAGGCTGGTGCCGAAATGACCAAGGGTGGCGGCCAGCTCAAGAGCGCGCAGGGCGGCACGGCGATCCGCCGGCAGGGGGTTCGTGGCGTCGAGGGTATCGGGCATCTCAGGATTCTTTGATGAACAGGCTGATCATTTCGGACAGTTGCCTGCCGTGCTGTAGGATGATGGGTTCAAGGGAGCTGGGTGGCAGGCCGATGGCCTCAAGCACCTGCGGAGAGATGTCCGGAGCATAGAACGCGCCGTAGTCATCGCTGCGCAGTCCCAGTGCGATCATGTCGCCAAGCTGGATGATGGCGGCGTCCAGCAGTGGCTGGCTCTTGAGCGGGGCATGATGGTGGCGGACCATGTGGGTGAGGCTGTCGGGAATGCCCCATGCCTCCAGCAGCAGGCCTCCGACCTCGCTGTGATCGAAGCCGCAGACTTCCTGCTCGGCCTGTTCCAGTGGAATTTTTCTGTCCCTTGAGAGCAGCAAAGCCCTGCAGAATGACTGCGGCATGGCGCGCAGCATGAGCAGCATGCCAATGTCGTGCAGCAGCCCGGCCACAAAGAAACGCTCTTCTGAGAGGCCGGGTTTGGTTCCGGCAATAAGGCGTGCCAGCGTGCCGCAGGAAACGGAGTGTTCCCAGAAGTGCTGCATGTTGAGCACGGAAGAGGGAATGTTCGAAAAAGTGCTGGTGGCGGAAATGCCTATGGCCAGCGTGGTGAGCTCATTGACGCCCAGAATGGTGATGGCGCGTTCAATGGTGTCGATCCGCGAAGGAAACCCGTAGAAGGGACTGTTCACCAGACGCAGGATCTTGGCCGTGAGGCCGGGGTCGCGGCTGACGACTTCGCCCATGCGGCGGGCGGAACAGGCGGGAGACTGCAACTCCTTGAGAATCTGGGTGTAGACGGAAGGAAAAGAGAGCAGCGTCACTTCGCTTTTCACCAGCGAGGCGGCTGTATGCTGTTCCTCATCTGGAGTGGGCATCTCGCATCGGGCGCGCAGGGCCTTGAGACGTGCTTCCGACATGGGAGCCAGCGTGTTGTCCTGAATCCGTTTTGCTGTCCTCAAGACACACAGGCGGTGAAATTCTTCGAGAAAGGCGTTGCCCACATGTTTGCCCTGAAAGGAGTCGTCCACAATCTGGGTCGCTTTTATCATTATTTCCGGTGAGATCATCTTGGGCGTCTGATCCGATATATCCTTGCGGCTCACTCCGGCAACAGAGGCCTCCGTTACGCCCCATGCCTTCATTATGGCAATCTGCTGTTCACCAAGCACAATGCCTGCAGGAAAGAGTTTGCGGTTGTGCACGCCTCGCACTTCGGCTTCCAGTTTCATGCCGGGGAGCAGTTCGTCGATATGCAGTGTGCCCACAGAAGACTCCTTGTAAAAATCAGGTTCATTGATGATACAGGAAGGAGGCTGCTTTTCAAAGTACTGCCGCGGGATAAAAAATACTTCCTGCAAATGAGGCCGTGTAGTAACTACATGATACGCCAGAAGTAGTCCCTTTTGAAGCCGGGCCATGGTGTTACCGGATAACCTCTTGGAGATGATATGCGCGCTCTAGTTGTGGAAGATGAGTTCATAAGCAGAATTGTGCTCGAGAAGATGCTGGCTCCCATTTTCGAGGTGGATGTTGTGGTCAACGGCAGTGAGGCGCTTGAAGCCTTTGAACTGGCTCATAGCCAGGAGCGCCCCTACAGACTTATTCTCATGGACATCATGATGCCGGTGAAAAACGGCCTTGAGGCGCTCGAGATCATCCGGGAGCGTGAGGACGGCCGTGGACTGCCGCGGGCAAAGGTCATCATGACTACGGCGCTTGCCGATATCAAGACCGTGGTACGGGCCTTTGATTCGGGGCAGGCCTCTGCCTACATCGTAAAGCCCATAGATAAAGAAAAGCTGTTCAGGGAGTTGAAGGCGTTGGCGCTTATCGACGATTGATCGTTCCCGGACAAGCCCAGAGGAAGCGTACATCATGCATGATGACGACCAGATTGAAGAGTTCATGGGGGAACTCTACGACAAGTTTTACCCGCAGGTAATGGATGGACTGGAGCGCATGAAAGAAGGGGATGTGCACTCCGGCATAGAGAATCTTTCACGTCCGTTGCACACCATCAAAGGCGTTACCGGCTTCATGGGGGGATTTGAAGTTGCGTCTGGCTTTACGCACAAGGTGGAAAGCTTCCTCAAAAAGATACAGGCGGGCGATGTGGCGCTGGATGATGCGGTAACCAGCGCGGCCATCACCTCCGTGAACATGATTTTTCAGGTTATCGAGCAGATCCGCGATACCGGCAGCGGACCGCAGGGTGAGATGGACGAAGTGCTCGCCCGGATCAGTGAATTGAGCGAGCCCAAGGGGCAGAGCAAGGTCGTCGTGGAAGAAGGCGTGCGCCTTTCCGTGGTGGATGGCGTGATCGTGGCTTCGGTGGTCATGTCCCGCGTGCACCTGCCTGCACAGAAGCAGATGTTGCTGGATGTATTGCAGAAACAGGGGGCGGGGGTTCCTCTGGTGCTTGATTTTTCCGGCGTTCTTTCCGTCAGTTCATCCGTGTGGGACGCGCTTGAGCCCTTTGCTGAGAAGTTTCCGGTGCATGTGGCGGGCATGCAGCCTTTCGTGGGGGGGCTGTTCCATAGCTGGGGCTATGGTGCCATTTTTACTGTCCACCCGAGTGTCGAGGCCTTTTTCGGACAGGATAAGGCCGGCGGAGGTGACGCATGAAGGATGTGATTCAGGCCAGCATCGAGCAGATGGAAGCTGCGGTGATAGCTCTCGAGGGATCAGCGTCCAAACCGGAAGACGTGTCGAACGTGCTGAGCACGCTTGGCCTTTCGCACCTCAAGTTGCCGTCCGCCCAGCTTATTACCCTGTTCGACATGCTCAAGGACGGCATACAGCCGGTGACACCTGAGCTGGTCACCTCCCTGCTCGGAATCTGCGAAGCGCATAAGCGGCTGCTCTATGCCCTTGGCGGTTTTGTTTCCAAGCGGGCGGAAGAGATTGAGGCCAAGGCTGCGGCGCTGGCTGCGGCCGGGCCTGCGGTCATTGCTGCAGAGGATGCCGCCGGGGACGGCTCCGATGAGCATGCTGTTGTAGAGGCTGCCGGTGAAGGCGGGCAGAGTGCTGCCGGTCCCTCCCCGGAGCAGGCTTCAACGCAGGCGGAAAAACAGGCGGCCGATGGTGATGCTTCCGCAAAGGGGGCGCAGGAAGGGGGCAACGGCAATGCTCCTGCTCGCGCCAAGCGCGATGGCATTTTCTCGGTTCGCGTGAATACGGAAAAGCTGGATAACCTCATCGACTGGGTCGGCAAGCTCATGGTGAGCTACGCCGTCATTTCCCAGAACAAGAATCTTGATTCCGCCACCATTTCCGGCCTGCGTGAAATGGATGTGGTTATTGACCGCATCAAGAGCGAGGTGGATCACATCCGGCTTGTGCCGCTGAAACAGATTTTCATTCCCCTGCACCGTCTTGTGACCAGCACGGCCCAGAAGGTGAACAAGAAGATCGAAATGGTGGTGGAAGGCGACGACCTTGAACTGGACAAGATGATTGTGGAGAACCTGAACGAGCCGCTCGTGCACATGTTGCGTAACGCTGTGGACCATGGTGTTGAGACGCCGGAAGAACGCGAGCAGGTAGGCAAGCCTGCTACAGGCGTGATCAGGCTGCATGCGTATCGCAAGGGCGACCATGCATACATTTCCATCCGTGACGACGGACGCGGGCTCAACCCTGAGCGTATCCGCAACAAGGCGCGGGAAAAGGGGCTGCTCGAAGAGAGCAGGGACTACACGGACGAGGAACTGTATCAGTTCATCATGGCCTCCGGTTTCTCCACCGCCGAGAAGGTGACGGATATCTCGGGGCGCGGTGTGGGCATGGATGCCGTGGTTACCGCGGTGAAGGAACAGCTGGGCGGCGACGTGCGCGTGAACAGCGAGTTGGGCAAGGGCACGACCTTCCTCATTTCCATCCCGCTGGACCGTTCCGTGAACGAAGGTATTGTGGATGCCCTCATAACCCGCGTGGGGACGGAAACCTTCATTATCCCAAGCCGCGACGTGCTGGAAGTCTTTGCAGCGAGAAAGTCGGATACCGTGGAACTGCCGGACGGTTCCAGAGCCGTGAGCGTGCGCGGCGAGACCTTCCCCATCATTCCGCTGGCAGACTATTTCGGTCTGACGGCCAACCCCAACGCGGACGGGTACCTGCATACCATTGTGGTTCGCGTGGGCGATGCCAGCGCGGCCCTGCTTATTGACGAGGTCATCACGCAGCAGCAGGCCGTGGTGACGGGGTTCACCATACCCGTTCAGAATATTTACCAGATCCCCATTCTCGGGTTCGGCATGCTTGGCGAGACAGATGCCCTCGTCGTGGACGTGGAGAATCTCATAGACCGTCTCAAGGCGTCTGACGGCGGTCTTTCCTCCAAGGTACGGAAGAGCTCATGAGTGCGTATCACTCGCCGGACCGCAAGCGCGTTGTCATAGTCGGGGGAGGATTTGCCGGACTGTGGGCGGCCCGTGCCCTTTCCCGCTCGGAAGCCGTGGACGTGCTGGTGCTGGACAGAAACAACTATCACACCTTTTTGCCGCTCCTGTACCAGGTGGCGGCAGCCGAGCTTGAGCCGGAGCAGATTTCCTATCCCTTGCGCGGCGTGTTCCGTTCTCTGGATAACGTGGACTTCCGGCTGTGCTGCGTGACCGGGGCTGACTTCAGCGCTCATGTTGTGCACACGGACAGCGGCGACGTGTCCTACGATTATCTGCTGCTCGCCATGGGCAGCAATACGGAATTTTTCGGGGTGCCCGGGGCTGAGCAGCATGCCTTCCGCCTCAAGTCGCTGGAGCAGGCCATTGCCCTGCGTAACCATATTCTTACCCGCTTCGAGCTTGCGGCACACGAACCCGATCCAGACGCGCAGCGGCGCATGCTTACCTTTGCCGTGGTCGGAGGCGGGCCCACCGGCGTGGAATATGCCGGTGCGCTGGCGGAGTTGATCCGCAACCCCATTGCCAAGGACTTCAGAGGGTTCAATACCGGGCAGGCCCGTGTGGTTCTTCTGGAAGCCTCTAACGGCTTGCTTGCGGGGTATCCTGAAAAACTGCGGCAGTACACGTTCCGGCGTCTCGCCCGCATGGGGGTGGATGTCCGTCTGAACAGTACGGTCGCCAAGGTCGAGGCCCATCAGGTGGTACTGAAGGGGGCTGCCCCCGTGGCCACGGACACTGTGGTGTGGTCTGCAGGTATTCGCGGCAACAGAACCGCTGACGTCATGGGCCTGCAGCTTGGCAGGGGTAGGCGCGTAGCCGTGTTGCCGTCATTGCAGATTGCCGAGCATCCCCATGTGTTTGCAGCCGGTGACCTTGCATTGCCCGCTACGGGAGAATCTCCCATGATCGCGCCCAATGCCACCCAGCAAGGCGCGCTGGCTGCCGAGAACATTCTGCGGCACATGCGTGGTGAGGAGCTTCGTCCTTTCGCCTATCGGGACAAGGGAGCCATGGCGACCATCGGCAGGTCCAGTGCGGTGGTCCGCATCGGCACACGCACAGCCACCGGATTCATCGCATGGGTGCTCTGGCTGTTTGTGCATCTTGCCTATCTCATCGGCTTCCGCAACCGTTTGTTCGTCATGATCAACTGGGCGTGGGATTATCTCTTCTTCGAACGTTCGGTGCGGCTTATCCTGCCTCGGATTCCGTGGATTGAACGCCAGCATGGCGACGCTGCCTCCTGCGTGGGGGATGATGAGAACAGGCATCTGTAACGCTGGGCAAAAGGCACAGACCGGATCGTTGAAAGGCAGAATGCAAGTTCTGCCTTTTTTATGTATTACAGTTGTTTATGTGCGATATGAACAGTTTTGCGAACAGGGGCGTTCCAATTGTGGATTACCGTGCCTTGCTGCAGGGAGGAGCGTGGCCGTGCAAGGACATTGAGAACACGGCTTGTTTCTATGTAATATAGTAATTTTAGCATGATGGAATTGTTATACACATTTTCCACAGGGTGTAGGTAACATTGCCCGTGAACAGTGGCGCAGATATGCATGAAGCGTGCGACACCTGCATGCGAGAAAAAGAAAAAGCCCTGAATGTTTCAGGGCTTTTTCTTTGAATTCAGTTTGTTGTTGGCGTTATGCACATTACATCATGAACAGGCGCAGTGCCCACAGGCTCAGCATGGCATATACTCCGGCAATGGCATCGTCGATCATGACGCCCCAGCCCGCGGGCAGCCAGTGTTCCGCGTTTCTGATGGGATAGGGCTTGAGGATGTCGAAGAAGCGGAACAGGGCGAAGGCGGCGAGCATCCAGCCCCAGCCGAGGTCGGCAAAGGGGAGCATGGTCAGCCACATGCCGAGCAGTTCGTCGATGACGATTTCGCCGGGATCCTTTTTGCCGAGCAGGGTTTCCGCGCGGGTTACGGCCATGCTGCCGAGTATGAACAGCAGGGCGAGCACGACGGCGCGCCAGCCGAAGGACAGGGGAAGAAAGAACAGGGGAGCGAAAAGAACGGCTGCGGCGGAGCCCACCGTGCCGGGGGCTTTGGGGGAAATGCCACAGGGGCCGAGCCTGCTTGCCTGCAGGCAGAGTTCATCCATAAAAGTGCGTTCGTTCATATGTGCGTCTGCTATTCTGTGTAGGTTGGTATCGTCAGAGAGCGTGCAATAGTTTTGCACATGCTATCGTGGGTCGCGTGAAAGTCAATCCTCCTTTGGCAGATCGGTACGAGGCTGCATGTTGCACTTTTGGTTGTTGTTGTGGCTACTTGTGTAGATGGTGTTTGTTTTATATTTTTTTGTTGTGCACCAATTAATTTGTGCGGTACTTGTATAAGAAAAAGTGATGGTTGGAGGATGGGGTTGCGTAGGGTCTGCATTCGGTTCATTGCGCAGGCAGTGCTGCTTTTATGCGTGCTTATTTTGCGCGTTCCCTTGTCTTGCGCGCAGCCGTTACTCATTGTTACCGGGGAATGGCCCCCCTACGTCTCTCAGGAATTGCAGGATTTCGGGCCGGCAGCCAGAATTGTCCGCCGGGCATTTGAACTGGAAGGCGTGGACGTGGAGTTCCGTTTCTTTCCATGGAAGCGGTGCGAGGCCATGTTGGATGAAGGCAGCGCCTACGGATCATTTCCCTATGCCATGTCCGTTAAGCGGAAGAGAAGGTGGGATTTTTCCCTTCCTTTGTATCGTGGTGAAACACACGTCTTTTTCATGAAGGAGCGATATCCGACCTTCGAGTATCACGGCGTCAATTCCTTGCGGGGATATGTGGTTGCCGGTTCTTTGGGACATTTTCTGCTGGAACGGCTGGCGAACGCGGAGGTGAAAGTGGATTTGGCTCCCGATGAGCAGTGCTCGTTCAGGAAGCTGCATTCGGGCCGGGCGGATGTGCTTCTGACTGAAAAGCATGTAGGGTGGTACATGATCCGCAGTCTTTTTTCAGGGCAGGAAAGCAGCTTTGCCATGAGCCGTAACTCGGTAGTTACCCTTAACGCAGGCATGGCTGTTTCCCGTACCTATCCCGATGCCGCCAGATATACGGCTGTTTTCAATCAGGGACTTGCCAAACTCAGGGAAACCGGCGAGTTTGATGCCATATGGGATTCCTGTTTCAAATAATGGCAGTAGGTGGCAGTTCACCCAATGCTGACCGGAGAACAGTCGATGCAGCGAGTGTGCTTGTGAGAGCACCAGTGTTCTTTCAGACTGTTCTGTATGGGGTCTGTGTCGCATTGCTGTGTCTGATGTTTCCGTTTGCCGGAGCGCGGGCGGCGGAAAGCGGCATAGATGTCTTTACGGAAGACCTGCCCCCTTTCAACCATCTGGAGGGTGGCAGCATCAAAGGGCCTGCAGTGGATATTGTTCTTGCCTTGTTCAACAAGGCGGGCATCCCGTTGCAACAGTCCGACATCAATGTGGTGCCGTGGGCAAGAGGGTATCATATCGTTCTGAATGAGGCTGATACTGCGTTGTTCTGCACGGCCCGCCTTCCTGAGCGTGAGCCCCATTTCAAATGGGTCGGCCCCATTCTGTACGTGGTGAGTGGCGGGATGGTACCGAGGTGGAGTCCGCTCGCCCTGTCTTCGCCAGCTGCGTTACGGGGCAGAAAGATTTGTGTGGTCAACAAGAGCGCGGGGCATGAATGGCTTCTGCGAAATGGTTTTGAGCAGGAGGCTCTTTCACTGGTTCCGGCACCTGAGGCATCTGTGAAGATGCTGCTCGCCGGCCGTTGCGAGGTGTTGGTAGCCAGTGTGCAGAATACCCTGCATGTCTTGAAAGTGATGGGCAAACCGGTTGAGAGTGTTGATGCGAGACTGATACTTCACCGCTATCCGCTTTATCTGGCCCTGAACCCGAATGTGTCTGAAGAGCAGTACAAGGCGTTGCAGTCTGCATACGACTCCATGCTCTGCAACGGCGGGGTGGGGGGCGCAAGCGCCATGCACAGCCTGATCGGGGCATATGGCGATGTGTTGCCGCCGGAAACCTATCCTGAAGAGCGGAAATGTCCTCGTTAACACATCAGTTAACACATCAGGGTAAACGCATCAGGGCGCAGTGTGCGGGCTGCTCAGCACTTCCTTCAGTTCTTTCGCAATCTTTTCCCTGTAATGCTGCACGGCTTCAGGACTGGACATGACCATGTCCAACTGCCGCGTGTGCATGACAAGGTACCCCAGCACCTGCAAGGCGCGCAGCATGTGTTCCAGCGGCAGGCCTTCCATGCGGGCTGCAAGGCTGTCGCGGATTACCTGCACGCGGAAGTCGTTCTCTTCCAGAATCTCCGCAATGAGTTTCACCCGCATGAGTCTTCTGTCCGCATCCGCTGCACCGCCCTTGAAGCGGAACGCGGCGAAATTCTCCGCATCCACGTCACCAGCCAGAGTTTCCACCGTACAGAAGTGGTATCCGAAGCGCGATTGCAGCGTACAGAAGCGGCTGCTGACCAGAAAGTAATTCTTCATGCTGTAGATGGAGGCACTGGACGGCTCAAATCCGGGGTCCAGCGCTGATTCCGCCAGCACGGAGAGGAAGCCGCGCGCGTGCACGGGGGGCGGTCCTCCCCACGGGATGTGCATCATGCCGTGCCAGAGGGCATGCATGGGCGGCGAGGCAATGTTTTCCAGCGGTATGAGTTTGCCTGCGGGGGGAGAGCGGAATGCGTCGTCCAGATCAACCACCCAGAACTGCAGCGGCCTGCCGTGGTAGAGCTGGCGGGCAAGGTGTTTGGGGAATCTGGCATCCTTACCGTCGCGGAACATCTCTTCCACGGCCTTCTGATGGCAGAAGCGAGTGATGTCATGCAGTGTCTTGCAGTTGATCGCGCGAAAATCGGGGCAGTCCGGATCGGTGAGCGTAAGCGGTGCGATGTGGGACAGAACTTTCTGCAAGGTCGCGTGCACAGAGGTGCCCTGCATGACATTTCTGGGTTTGGGCGCGGAAAGCAGTGATTCCACACGACCTTCAAGCACCAATCCTGCATCGGCGTCCACGGTGACAACGGTTCCGGTTTCCAGCGCATCCGATTTCCAGCCGGTGCCGAACAGGGCGGGTACCCCAAACTCTCTCGCCACATTGGCAAGATGTCCGGCTGACGAGCCCGTGCCTGCGATGACTGCTGATGCGCGGGAAAGCAGCGGAGCCCAGCGCGGTGCCGCGTGGGGAACGACCAGAACGCCTCCGTCGGGAAAGGCCAGTGCCTCTGCCTGCTTGCGCACCTGCACCACGGGTCCTGCCGCGGTACCCGGAGATGCGGTCTCGCCGCCCTGTACGAGAATGACGGTACCCTCCGGCAGGGTGGGCGGATCAAGACGGCGGGCAATGTCTTCGGGAGAAGGCATGCTCAGCGGGCGCGATTGCAGGAGCATGAAAGTATCGTCGGCTAGCAGCGCCCATTCAACATCCTGCGGTGCGCCATAGTGGACTTCCACCCGTGCGGCCAGCGCAGCAAGGCGCTGCAGTTGGCTGTCTGTCAGGCTGGGCTGCGAAGCTTCTTCCGCTGGCGTTTCCGTCTTGGTCACGCCTTCGCCGGAAGCGATGACGTACCGTTCCTTCTTGAAGGCTACATGACGCTGAACAATGTCAAAGGGTTCAGCCCGTTGCACCGCAAAGCGGTCCGTGGGCAGCCTGCCGTCCACAACGCCTCTGGGCAGGCCCTGCACCGCGTGGATGATGATGGCACCGTTACGGACATCCACGGGATCGCGGGTATAGAGTACGCCTCCGGCAACGGACCCCAGCATGGGCATGATGGCAACGCTCACGGCGGTGTCACGGTCCGTCAGGCCGCAGCGCATGCGGTAGGCGACGGCTTCCGCTCCGTATTTGGATGCGGCTACCTCGCGCCATGCCTCCGCAAGATGATCCGAAGGTACGTTCAGCAGCGAGCGGTACTGCCCGGCGAAAGCGTGCCCGGGCATGTCCTCGCCCAGCGCGCTGCTGCGCACGGCAAGGTTGCCGGTGTAGCCGGTGCGGGTCCGCAGTTCGGCTTCCGCATCGGCAATGGCCTTGGCAAGCTCTTCGGGCAGGGGGGCCTTGATGATGAGTTGCTGGATGCGGGAACACATGGCGTAGAGGTTGTCCAACCGGTCGGGGTCGGCAAGCCTGAGTTGTCTGTCCACCTCTTCATCCAGCCCATTGTGGCGCATGAACAGCCAGAATCCGTGTGCGGTTACTGCAAATCCGTCAGGTACCGGCAGGTTCGCCTTGTTGCGCAACTCGCCGAGGTTGGCGGCCTTGCCCCCGACCTGTGCCGCGTGCCCGGAGCCGAGTGCGGAAAAGTGGAGCACCAAGGGGCCGTCTGTGGTTTCCGGGGTGGTTTCGAGGTGCGGGGTGATCAGCGAGCGAATGGCCTCAAACCGTTCGCGGAGCGCAGGGTAGCGTCCGGGGGCCAACGTCTCCATGGCCTCGATCATCTGGTAGACGGCAGAGGCTATGCGGGTGCTCTGGGTGCGCACATAGACAAGATCGTAGGGCGTGGCGCCTTCCAATGTCTGTTCCATGTGCGACATGGCCTCAAGCGCTTTGTTGTTGGCGCTTATGAGGCGTTTGAAACGGCCGCAGGCCTCACGAAAGGAAGCCCGGAGGCTCTCCTCGTCCGCACCCGACAAGGGTGCGGATCCGGAAAGCCGCCGGGCTGTATCTGCTATGACGGCCCATGCTCGAGCCAGAACGCTGTCAGGGGACGTCATCGGGATCTACCTATGTCCTATACTTCCTTCTTCTTTCCACCCTTCATGGCGAGGCCCATGCCTTCGCAGAGGAAGAAGATCGAATAACCGAACCACAGGGTGTATACTACATAGAAGATCAGGGAGAACGCAAGGATGCCGGTACGGGAAGAAGCGCTTTCAGGCTGAATGCCGTAGTAGTTGTAGCCCACTTCCACGCCGCGGTTGATGACGGTGTTCACCAGGGCGGCTTCCTTGAACAGTTCCTGCTTCTTCAGGTTCTTTTCAGCGGCCTTCAGGCCCTTCCACCACATGTACATGCCTTCCTGACCGCCCAGATTGTACGCGGCCTTCAGGGGCTCTTCATTGTTGGCGAACATGGCGTCGCTGTCATCAACGGCACGGCCGAGGATGGCGGCAAGGTTGCCGGTGACGGTGACGTCGCTGCCGCTTGCGGAAGCTTCAGCCACGGAACCGAAGATGGTGGATACCTTGGCGGCTTCCGCTTCGCTTGCCATGTGCAGGTTCAGGGTTACCTGCTTGTCGCCGCCCTTGGCCGCTTCGCGGATGGCGGGGATGTAGTAGGTGGAACCCTTGGAGATGGAGTTGAACAGCTTGTCGGCAGCAGTGAAGGCGTTGTTGCCGTCACCGAAGTTCGGGGTGAACATGGAGATGAACACCACAGAGAAGCCCACAAGCATGATGCCGCCCAGAGAGAATGACTTCTTGTTTCTTACCAACATGGTTTAGCCCTCCCTGAGTGCAGGAATCTTGGTGATGAAGGTGGAGATAACCCAGAAGCCGAATGCCGCTACGACTGCGAAGAACAGATAGCTGCCCACGGTTGAGAGGTTGGCTACCAACGAGGCAGGCAGGTCGATGATTTCCATGGATACGAGCTTGGAGGGCAGGTCGAACAGGCGGTTGATGAAGCCGGCGAGAATCGCGATGGCGTAGAAACCGCGGATGTAGATGCCCTTGACCACGCGGGTGGTCAGTGCGCCCAGCTGGATGCCCAGCAGGGAGCCGAGCAGCATGCCCATGGCCAGCGTGTAGAAGATGAAGCCGTAGATGGCGTACTGGGTAATGGAGGCGTAGCCTGCGGTAAAGATGATCTGCAGGATGTCCGTACCCACGGTGGTGAAGCTGGAAACGCCCAGCACGTATACGAAGATGGGGAAGGTTACGAAACCGCCGCCCACACCCATGATGGCTGCGAGGAAACCTACGAACACGCCGCTGATGGCAACCATGACGCCGGAGATCTTCTTGCCGCCGGGCACGAGGTCTTCGTCAAAGGTGATCATGGGCGGAATGTTGATGGACTGCAGCTTTGCGGGCAGGCCGGTACCTTCGGTCGGAGCGGGACCGCCGTGAGCGCAGCCGCCGTCGTCAGCCTTGCGCAGCTTCAGGAAGTCGGCCATGGAGTAGAAGCCGAGGAAGCCGAGCAGAACCACGTAAATGGCGCTGATGAAGGTGTCGCTGAGCACGGGGTTCAGTTCGTACAGGGCGCGGTTGATAAGACCGCCGCCGGTAACACCCACGCCGGAGCCGACAAGGAAGGCGACGGCGAGCTTGGTGTTAACGTTGCCCAGCTTCTTGTGCACCGCAGTACCCATGATCGCCTTGGCGAAGATGTGGAACAGGTCGGTACCAACCGCCAGAATACCCTTGATGCCGGCGCTCATGAGCGCGGGGGTGATAATGAAGCCGCCGCCGGCGCCGATGCAGCCGGTGATCAGACCGGCACACAGGCCGATCAGGATGGAAACAAGAAATACCGAGGGCGTGTAGTGCGCCGGGCTGTATGCAGACTTGCCGCCAAGCATCGAGGGCATCACGTCGCCGGCCACTGCCAGTGAAACCAGCAGCGCGGGGAGCGCCAGAAGCATAAGGAACAGCATTTTCTTGCGGCTCTTCAGAATGCTCATGGACTGTTCATAATCCCACCGCGCGTGGGCGGCAGATGCTGCCATCATCATTGAGTAAAACTTCCTCATCGCGTTAACCTTCCTCCGTAAGAGCGTTCGTTTCAAGGGGGTCTGTTTCTTCAGATTGAAGCGTGCCGACGTGCCACACATTTGCCGAACTGCACGCTTCCGTATTTGAGGATCAGACCCGCAGCCTTGTGCGGGACGCGTCCCGCAACTTGAACATCAACTCGTCAATGTCTGCCGGTTTGAGCAGGTAATCGAAAGCGCCAAGCGCCATGCCGCTGATGGCGACTTCGAGGTCGGCGTGGCCCGTGAGCATGATGACTTCCACCTCAGGGTGGGCCGCCTTGATGCGCTTGAGGGTTTCGATTCCGTCCATTCCGGGCATTTTCACATCCAGTACAACAGCATCGACCGGATGGTTTTCCAGCAGTGCCAGTGCCTCTTCGCCGGACCCTACGGCATGGACCTGCATTTCGCGCCTTTCCAGCCTGCGGGCCACGACGGAGAGAAAGTCGGGTTCGTCGTCTACCAGCAATACGGTCATGGGTTCGGTGGTCATGCCAAGTCTCCTTCGGGTCGGTGGTTCTGCTCCGGTTCTGCGGGAGCTCTGTTCTCGTCCTCGTTGTCCTGTTCTGCCAGCATGTCCTCATCGGTTTCCATGCGGGGCAGGGCCAGAACAAATATGGTGCCTTCTCCTTCCGCGCTGCGGACGCTCAGTGTGCCCTTGTTGCGCCTGGCCAGTCCGTAGCAGATGGCCAGCCCAAGTCCGGTGCCCTTGCCAGACGGTTTGGTGGTGAAGAAGGGCTCGAAAATTCTGGAACGTATCGCCTCGCTCATGCCGGGGCCGCTGTCGGCTACCGCAATGCACACCCTGTCGCTTTCTTCCCAGGTGAACAGGGAAAGGGTGCCGTGTTCCTGATTCTGCATGGCGTCGAGCGCGTTCCCTACAAGGTTCATCAGTATCTGTTGAACATGTGCCTGTGCCGCGTATGCCGTTGAAATGCCGGGCTGGGTGCGAACAGTCAGCGTCACCCCCTGTCGGGTGCAGCGGTGTTTGCTCAGGGCAGCCACCTCTTCGGCTGTCTGGTTCAGGTCCACCGGAGCCGCCTCTACTGCCCCCTGCCTGGACAGGCGCAGCAGGTTGTGGGTGATGTCGCGGCAGCGGGCGCCCTGCGTGCGGATGGTCTGGGCGGATGTGCGTACCTTCTCGGCCAGCTCTTCTCGGGGCAGATTGTCTTCAGTCAGATCTTCTATCCAGCCGGCTTCCTGCGTCATGATGGAAACCGGATTGTTGATTTCATGGGCTATGCCCGCAGCCAACGTGCCGAGAGAAGAGAGCCGGTTGGCCTCCACCATGCGGCGTTCAAGGGCGCGGCGGCGCAGTTCCTCGGAAGAGAGCTTCTGCTGCACGTAGCCGGAGAAAACCAGCGAGTTGTATATGAGCAGCATTGCAAGCACGCCGGAAACGATCAGCGTCATGCCCCATGCGAATTCCATCTGCGGAAACAGCGAACCCAGCGGCGTGGCCACGACAACGGCGCGGCTCAGGGCCTCCGGTGCGGCGAACTGCAGAGCCACTGCGGCCATGGCAATGCTGCCGGGGAAGGGCGGCGTGACGGTCTTGATCGTCCATCCCAGTCCTTCATCTGCCTGCAGCGTTGCGGCAAGCTGGGCTGCTTCTTCCGATACGGGGTGGTGAACCACCTCGCCTTCCGACTGCACAACCGCACCGTTCTCTATGTAGATGACGGTTGCTGACGGAAAGGCATCACGGGCGTTGCGGAGCGCCTCCGGCACGGACTGGGCCTGCTTGGTCACTGCATGAACCAGTGCACCGAAGGGACGCTGCGCATCGCTACCGTACGCCGTGAACAGCAGGCTGCTGACCACAAGGGCAAGCAGAGCCACCGGCGTTGCGGAAAGTAGAATCACTCTGGCGGCCAGCCAGCGGAAGGAGTCATGTGGGTTTTGGGTTAGGGTCATCTCTGAACCTCCCGCATGGCCTGACCTGTCAGTGTTGATTCAACCGCCAGAAGCAGCCTCTCGGGGTCTGCTTCCTTGTACACTGTTCCGGAAGTCGGCACGGCAATTCCGATATCCTCCCCGGCGGAGAGCGGGTGAAGGATGACAGGCACTCTTTCTGTCAGAATGCCCTTGCCGGCTTCCAGAAGCGCGAACAGGTAAGGCAGGTCAGGGTCCAGCACGAGCAGGGCGGGGTTCTCCCTGATCAGAATCTCAGCGGCTTCATAACCGTTGGCGGCGAGCAGTACCGGATAGCCCCTGTTCTGAAAGGCCTTCTCCAGCAGCGCGCCGATTCGGCTGTTACGCTCCGCTATGAGTATGGTGCAGGCACCCTTGTCTATGACCTGATACATGTTCATGCCCCACTAAAGGCAACCGGCGTGCCAAAAGTGTGCGCTCTTTTTGCAAAATATTATCCTTGTATAACAGCATATTGTGACGACAATGAAAAAGGCGGCCCCAAGCAGGGGCCGCCTTCGGTGTCAGGCTTTTTTACGATCTGTCTGTCCGGATATGGACAGCAAAGGGCAGGGTGTCATGTCTGTTTACAGACAGGGGCGGAAGGTTAACTGACGGATGCCTCCACCTTGAGACCGTATTTTTCGATGCGGGCGATGAGCGTGGGCCGGGACATGCCCAGCAGCTTGGAAGCCCTCGTGCGGTTGCCGCCGGTGAGGGTGAGCGCTTCGCGGATGACGATGGCGCAGAACCTGTCGCCCAGTGCTTCAAACAGACCGTCACCCGGCTCGGCCAGCAGGGCATGGCGAACCCAGCGGACGACCGACTCTTCGGTGTTCTCGTCCAGTCCGCCGGAAGCAGAAACGGCTTCTCCGAGCAGGGCGGCGATATCTTCGGCGTCTATGGGAAGGCCGCGGCTGAAGATGAGGGCCTTCTGTATCATGTTGCCAAGCTCACGGACGTTGCCCGGCCATGGGAAATCCTGCAGGGCGGCCTTGGCCCGTTCCGTGAGGCCGGGGTTGGGCATGTTCAGTTCATTGGCGTACTTTTCAAGGAAGTGAACCGCCAGCAGGGGAATGTCCTCGCGGCGCTCGCGCAGCGGGGGGAGCGTCAGGGATACCACGTTCAGGCGGTAATAAAGATCTTCACGGAAGTCGCCGGAGGCTACGGCTTTTTCCAGGTCGCGGTTGGTGGCGGCGATGATGCGGACATCAACCGGAATGGGCAGTTTGCCGCCAAGTCGCTCGATCTGGCGTTCCTGCAGCAGGCGCAGAATCTTGGCCTGAATGGAAGGGGGCATGTCGCCGATTTCATCGAGAAACACCGTGCCGCGGTTGGCCTGTTCAATCTTGCCTGCCTTGCGGTTGCTGGCACCGGTGAATGCGCCCTTTTCGTAGCCGAAGAGTTCGCTCTCCAGCAGGGTTTCAGGAATGGCCACACAGTTGATGACGCAGAAAGGGTGTTCGGAGCGGGTGCTGTGCTTGTGTACGGCGTTGGCCACAAGCTCCTTGCCGGTGCCGGATTCGCCGCGGATGAGAATGGTAGCCTGCGTGGGAGCGGCGCGGCCTATCTGTTTGCAGACTTCCTGCATGGCCACGCTGCGGCCGAGCAGGGCGTGGGAGGTGGCGACGGAATCGCTGCTCATGGGTCTGGGGGCCCGCACTTCCACCGCACGGCCGATGAGGGCGAGCACATCCGGCACGTTGAAGGGCTTCATGACGTAGTCGAAAGCCCCCATCTTGGTGGCCTCAATGGCCGTCTCCGTGGTGCCGTAAGCCGTCATGACCAGAACGGGAAGCGCGGGATACATGCCGCGCAGCACCTTGAAGGTTTCAAGTCCGTTCATGCCGGGCAGGCGCACGTCCAGTACGGCCATGTCCGGTTCCGATTCCGCGGCGATTTCCACGCCTTTTTCTCCGCTCGGCGCCGTGAGCACGTTGTGCCCTTCGGCTTTCAGAAGCTTTTCGAAGCTCTGGCGGAGCTGCGGATCGTCATCCACCACTAGGATCGTAGCCATGTAGACCTCCTGTTGCCCGGCAGGGCAATGACAAATACTGCGCCGCCGTCATCGCCGGAACGTACGTGCAGCCAACCGCCATGTTCTTCCACAACGCGGCGGGCGATGGCAAGCCCGAGACCGGAACCTTCTTCCTTGGTGCTGAAGAAGGGGTCGAATATCTTGTCCATGATGTCGGCCGGAATGCCCGGACCGTTATCTGCAATGCGGATGACAGCCACTTCGCCCATGGGTTCAATGAGGCCGGTTTCTTCCGTCACGGTGATGGTGCCGCCGGTAACCAGTGCATCGCAGGCGTTGATCATCAGGTTGACGAACACCTCCTTGAGCTGGTCTGCATCAAGGGGAATTTCCGGCAGGCGTGCCTGACGGTTGAGCACGATCTCCGTGCCGTTGGATTCCAGCCGGTGCCGCAGCAGGCGCAGGGCCATGTCCACCACGTCCGAGGGGCTCTGGTTGCGGGGACGCAGCTTGGGACGGCGGGCGAATTCCAGAAAATTCTTCACGATGCTTTCCACGTGGGAAATCTCTTCGCTGACCACCTCGAAGTCTTCACGCTGGTGTTCATCAAGCTCCAGCGAGCGTTCCAGCGAGAACAGACGCATCTTCACCGAGGTGAGCGGATTGCGGATGGAGTGAGCCACGCCTGCGGCAAGCTTGCCCACCAGTGCCAGCTTTTCCGACTGAATGAGGGATTCGCGGCTGGCATCAAGCTGTTTCTGCACATCACCCACGTCGGTGATAAGGCTGCGCAGCTTGTCGCCAAGGGCTTCCACCTCGTTGTTGACGGTGGCAGCATGGCTTTTATGGTGGGGATCAAGTGCCTCCAGCGTATTGTTGGCCATGTCGCGGATAGGGTTCAGCACTCGCTGTACCAGCACGGAGGCCAGCCATGCACCGCTGAAGGCGGAAAGCAGAATGCCCGTGACCGCAAGGGCCACGAGCATGGCGGATTCATCCAGATAGGCAGCACGTTGTCTTTCTATGCTTTCCTCATGCAGGGCACGGAACTCGTCGCACAGGGAGAGAATATTGTGGAAGCGTTCGCGGATGGTCCAGTGCAGGCGTGCTCCATCCTCACGACGGTTGTTCTTGTAGTGTTCGATGACCTGCTCGCGGGCATAGACATAGCGTATGTACTGCGATTCGATTTCGTTCAGGATTTCCCGCCCGCCCTGAATGGTGGAAAATTCGCGGGCCCGTTCAAGCTGTTCCTGAAAGGCCTTGTGGTGGATTTCCATCTGCGTGAGCCATGCGGGGTCGCTGTTCAGGAAGAAGTAGGTGGTGTACCCGCGCTGGGAAAGAAGCTCGGAGGTAAGCCCGAAGGCGGCATGCATTGCCCCCACTTCCATATCGATAATGCCGGACTGAAGCGCCTTGCTTCGCTGGGTATACCACAGGGTTACTCCCGCACCGACGATGTTGACGAGTACGATGGCGGTCAGCAGCAGAAGTATTCGCTTGCGGAGTGATAAGGACATGGGCACCTCGGTTGTAAAAATAAGGCGGACAGACCTGTTTCGGGTCTGTCCACCTTAACGTTCTGTGTGGCGGGAGTAAATACGAATGGTTAGGCAGTTGCAGCCTGCGGCATGCTGCTTTCCATGGCGCGCTTGCGGTCGTATGCGGCCATGATGGTGATAACCAGCTGGTCAAAGTCCACGGGCTTGCGCATGTAGGCGAAGGCGCCGTTTGCAATGGCTCGGTCCCGGTCCGCGTCGGACCCGTGGCCGGTCACCACGACGACCTGCACATCGGGGTACTGTATCTTCACCCGTTCCAGCACTTCCCATCCGTCAATGCCGGGCATCATCAGATCCAGCAACATCACGTCGGGCACGCTGTCGTTCACTATGGTCAGGGCGGCTTCTCCGTTCAGGGCCACGTCGGGACCGAGGTCGCGCAGACGCAGACGTTCCGCCAGAGTTTCCACAAAATCCTGTTCGTCATCGACGAGGAGCAGCTTGATGTTCTTCATGTGAGTTCTCCTTGATCTTGCAGATGCGGGTTACAGGCAGGCCACGCCGTAGCGGACGGGGACGCGCTGCAGGCCGACGGTGTTCATGAAGCCTTCCAGCGTGCGCGGGGTGTTCGGGTTGCGCTGCATGCGGATGGCGCGCTGAGTGGCGGGGGGAACCGTTACCCCTGCCAGCGAGGCGGCCTGCGTGTGCTCGTTGGCTTCGGCAAAGGCGGCGGCTGCAAAGGTGTCGGAAAGGGCTTCCGTGTTCCAGTTCAGTGCGATTTCCGGTCCGGCCTGCATGCCCAGCAGTTCCATGGCCGCATCGGGGAAGCCTTCTTCGGCGTAGGCCGTGGCGGCAAAAATATCGTTGAGCCATTCGCCGTCAGGGGCTTCCATATCCAGCAGCAGGCGGGCGTCATCGTGCAGGTTGGCATCCGTGAAGGCGGTGGCGGCGAAGATGTCGCTCACGTAGCCTTCGGCGGGCTCCCTCATGCCGGTCAGTTCATAGGCTGCGGCATGGATGTTGGCTTCGGCAAAGGCCACGGCGGCAAAGGTGTCTGTCGCAAAGCTGCCGGAAGGGGCGGGGAGGCCGGCTACCTCGCGTGCGAGGTCGTGCAGGTTGGCTTCCGCAAAGGCAGTGGCAGCGAAGGTGTCGGTAAGTATGGTGGTGATGGCGGTCATGGTGTCCTCCTTGTCCCGGCCCTTTCCCGGTGAAAGGTGTTCCGGAGTTGGTGTTGCGCTTTGACAGTGTTAAGGCAAAGCACGTGCCAAACTGGAAGAGTGTTTTATTTTAATATGTTATTGCTTGTTGTGCCGTTTCAGTCACATTGCTGGATGTTGCATGAAGACAATGTGAAACGTTCTGAAACTCTTTGGTGAAACGCCGTGCAACGGTGGGTGTGGTCCCGTTGCACGGCGTTTGATTATATTTGCTCTGCAGGGCCTTGTTCCATGCAGGCTTTGGGTGACATTGCGTCGGCGCATTCCGCTGCGTTGTGCACCACGCGGACCAGTTCATCTATGTCCACGGGCTTTACGAGATAGTCCACGGCTCCAAGTTGCATGGCTTTCATGCCGTCGCGGGTGGATCCGTGGCCCGTCAGCACCACGACCGGAACGCCCGGGTGTCTCTGACGCAGGTGGCGCAGGGTTTCCAGTCCGTCCATGCCGGGCATGAGCACGTCCAGTACGATGACCTCGAACGGGGTGCCGCTGCGAACCGATTCATCCATCATGGCGATGCCGCTGTGCCCGTCCGGGGCTGCCTTGGCGTCTATGTTCCGCAGTTCCATGCGTTCCAGCAGGGTGGCGGTGAAGGCCGTTTCGTCATCTATGAACAGTATGCGTACGGTTTTCACGATTTCTTCTCCTGATCTGACCACGGAAGCGATGTGTAGCTGATGTGGGCCTGTTCTGCATGGGGGAGTTGAGGTTCCGGCTTGCCCCACGGCAGGTGTACGGTAAAGATGGAACCTTCGCCTACGGCGCTCCAGACTTCGATATTGCCGCCGAGTCTGCGGACGATACCGTAGGTGATGGAAAGTCCCAGTCCGGTGCCGGTTCCCTTCTTGGTGGTGAAGAAGGGTTCGAATATGTGGGAGAGAGTCTCCTGCGACATGCCGCAGCCGTTGTCGCGCACGGCGACGGTAACGCCGTCTTCAACCGTGCGTGAACTGATGGTGATGGAACCGCCGTCCGGAATGGCTTCAAAGGCGTTGCCGATGATGTTCAGGAACACCTGCTGCAGCTGTCCTCTGTCCGAGGCGATGACGGGCGAGGCTTCCGAAAGTTCAAGGCGAAGGTCGACGGAACGCTTCACTACTTCCTTTTCAAGGAAACCGAGCACGTCCTTGAGCACGTCGTTCACGTCGAGCTGTTCGATGGAAACGTCCATGCGGCGGGCAAATCCGAGCAGACGGTGCGTGATGGTGCGGCAGCGGGCCACTGAACCGAGCACGCCTTCAATCTGCTTGAGCAGGCGTTCGTTCAGGGGAGAGGCAGCCTCGCGCGCCAGCAGGTCTTTCATCAGTCCGGCCTTTTCGTTGATGATGGCGAGCGGGTTGTTCACCTCATGGGCTACGCCTGCGGCAAGGCGGCCGATGGAAGAGAGCTTGTGGGTATGCTCTATTTCCCGGAAGGCCGTTTCACGGCTGCGGTCGGCATCCATGATGCGCTGCACCAGAATGTCCGTCAGCTTGAAGGCCACGAGCCATATGAGTATCGCGCCGCCCACAAGCACCATGAGCAGATCGCTCCGCAGGGAGTACCATGAGCTGGCGAGGTCCGTAACGGGCCGCATGGCTACCAGCACGTAGTCCGGATTCACAAACGAGGTGGCCGTGGCAAAATAGTGTTTGCCGTCAGGGGCGTCCACATGGAAGGCGCTGGCCTGATAGCTGGAGCCCGGCAGCGGGAAGGGCAACTCGGTCATGGGTTCGCCGAAGAGGCGCGAGCGGGTCTGCAGCAGTCCCTTGGTATTGGCGAGGAATGCGTCCGAATCCGCATCAAGGTCCATGGAGGCTATGAGTTCGTCAAATCTGTCCGTGTTGATGGTGGCGCGCAGCACCCAAATTTTGCCTGAGACCGTGTGTCCTTCCACGGCGATGACGATGTGCGGTACGTTGCGGTAGCCGAGAAACACGTCGCTGATGAACGAGCCGCGGATACGGGTTTCATGGAACCACGGTTGCTCTGCGTAATTCTTGTCCTTGAGCTTGTAGGGGCCGACATAGGCCACCTGACGTCCTTCCGCGTCAATGAGTCCGAAATCCACAAGCCCTTCAAACTCCTGTTTGGCGATATGGAAGATGCGGCTCAGGGTCTGTTCCTTGGAAAGCTCATCCCAAGAATAGGCAGAGGCGATGAAGCTGACGGCGGAAAGCCGCTCGCGCAGATAGAGCTCGAAGGAATGCTTGGTCTTGTTCACCAGACCGCGCATGGGCACTTCAAGCTCCCTGTCCAGCGAGGCGCGGTAGATATGGAAGTTGATGAGCGCCATCAGGCACAGGGGCACGATGGAAACCATGGCCATGAGCACCCCGATGTTCCGCTTCAGGTGCCGGTAGCGGGCTTCGTCCATCCCTTCCGGAAAGGTGAAGATATCCGTTATGCGTTTACGCCAGTGTTGCCACCGTGACATGACGGGCCTCCTTCGATGAGCACGGCTCCCGCTTTCAGGGTGCCGTCAATGTATGCCTGTACCACATGTTCCAACGGGCCTATGACGTTGTCGTATACGGTAATCCGTTTCCAGTGCAGGTATTGATAGAATTCGTCCTCAATTCCGCCGCACACCAGCGCGTCCACATCTTCCGTAACCGCAAGATGACAGAGGCCTTCCGATGAAGCCTGCGGGAGCACAACATTTCTGCGGCGTACGATCTCACCGTCATGAATGCTGCCTATCCACGCTTCGCGGGTCAGATCGAAGCGGGGGGAGACCTCGTCTCCATGCAGGGCGATGAGTATCTTTTTCATATGGTCCCTTTGGAATGTCTGTCGTTCATGGGAGGGGCCACAGTAAGGCCTACACCAGGCCGTGACTGTTGAGTTTGCGCCACAGGGTGCTGCGGCTCCAGCCGAGCAGTTCCGCTGCCTGCTGTCTGCGTCCGCCCGTACGTTCCAGCGCGTCCAGAATCATGTGCCGCTCCTTTTCCTGCCACGACTGGAAGACCGGCTCATTGCGTGGGGATGCCGGTACCTGTCTGTCGGGCTGGCGGGGCATGTCATCCTGCACATGGAGCCTTCTTGGTTCATGGAACGACGATGTTGCAGGCTCGGCTGCAGCGGGGCTGAAAATGGGGCTCGGGACCGGAGCGGCATGAGGAGAGTTATGCCGTCCGGTCGGCCCCTGCTGAATGCGCTCGAGCACGGATCTGGGAATGCTCGAAACGCCGATGGTTTCTCCGGAAGAAAAATGAACGGCATATTCCACAACGTTACGCAGCTCGCGGACATTGCCGGGCCAGTCGTATTCGCAGAGCAGTTTCAGCGCCTCAGGGCTGAAAACCTGCACACCGCGTTTGCCGGAATTGCCCATGCGCCGCAGGAAGTGGTCCAGAAGGATGCGTACATCGCCTTCGCGTTCGCGCAGGGGCGGCACATGCAGACGCACCACGTTGAGCCGGAACAGCAGGTCTTCGCGGAACTTGCCTTCGCGTACCATCTGCTCAAGGTTGCGGTGGGTGGCGGCAATGATGCGTACATCCACGCTGACGGGGCGGGTGGCGCCAAGGGGATGAATGCACTGGTCGTCAAGCACGGTGAGCAGCTTTACCTGCAGGGAGAGCGGCAGATCGCCGATTTCCGTGAGGAACAGCGTACCGCCCGCTGCCAGCCTGAACCGGCCGGGTTTGTCCGATACTGCGCCGGTGAAGGCTCCGCGCACATGGCCGAAAAGTTCTGATTCGAGAAGGTGCTCGGGCAATGCGCCGCAGTTGACCTTCACAAAGGGCCCGTTGGAGCGATCGGATGCCTTATGTATGGCTTCCGCAAGAAGGTCTTTGCCAGTCCCTGTCTCGCCGGTGATAAGCACGGTGGAGTCGGTTTCTGCGATAATGCGCAGGGCTGAGAACAGGGGCTGCATGGCCGGACTGTGGGAAATGAAGCCCTCCAGACCGGATTCGCCGCTGGCGGAAGGAGCGGGTACAGGGCAGGGGTGTGCTTCTTCAAGCACCTCCATGAAGCCTACATGCTTGCCGTGGCCGTCATGCAACGGCACTACGCAGGCCCGTACGGGAACCTTGCGGCGCTGCCTGTCTATGATGTCTGCATCGTGCGTGACGGGACAGGCGCTGACCACGGGTTCAATCATGCCGCCGTTTCCGCTGTTATTTCCGTTAGGCGCAAGGGGGCAATCCTTGAAGCAGCGGGATGAACGGATAACACTGTGGCACGGCAGCCCGCATGCCTCGTCTGGGCCAATGCCCAGCAAGGCTTCGCCACGGCTGTTCAGCCTGACGATGCGGCGCTCTGCATCAAGCAGGGCCACGCCGACTGGCAGGCCGTCCAACAGGGAAGAGGCCGCTACGGAGTCCTGCAGCAGCCCGGTGAGAACGGGGATGATGGGGGAATCGTCAGCCTTCTTGCTGACGGGGGGGCCTGTAATGTGGTGTTTCATGCTTCTCTCCGGCGCGACGAATTGCGACATGTGCGGTATGATTTCCGCACACGGAGAGGTGTTAGCAAGGAGCAGGCCAGATGGAGGTGTTTTTTATCAGTGTGTAATAATTTGATTTTTAGTGTGCTGTCGACAGTGTTGCACGCTGTTTCAGGCGGTATGGTGTCAGCCGCTTTTACAGGGCGTAAAGGCGAGTGCCCTTGCCTACAGCATGCCCAGCAGCTTCCACCAGAAATAGTTGGCCGGAACAATCAGGAGGATGGTCAGCAGGAACAGGGTAACGAAATAGCTGTTCACCGCCCGGGTGGGCAGGTTGCTCATCTGGGCTGCCACCACGATGGCCGGAGCCTGATATGGCAGGAATATGGATGAAAAACCGATGGTCTGGGTCATGAGCACGGTCATGAGCGTAAGGCCTGAAGCGGCGGCCAGTTCCGGCCCCATGGGGGTCATGACGGCAGGCACCCCGACCGTTGTGGTCAGCATGCAGGTGAGGGTGCTGGTGCCTGCAAGCACCGCATAGTTCCAGGCATCTGCACCGGGGGTGAGCGGAAAGACATCCAGCACGGCCTGCGCCCCGAGGACGCCGAGCTGGTATTCGCGCACTACTGCGCCAAGGCCGATAACCCCGGCTACATAGAAAAGAGAAGCGAACCCGAGACGGGAGAATGCTCCTTCCTTCAGCATGCCCGCTTTGGGCACAAGGCAGAGGACGGCAGCGGCAAGGCCCACCCACGCGGGGGCAATGCCGTGTACTGCGTCGGTCATCCAGAGCAGCAGGGCCGATATGAGCAGCAGCATGAGTCTGCGTTCGGCCGGAGAGACGGGAGGCAGCGTTTCCTGTTGTGCAGGCGGGCCTGAGGGCTTTTCACGGAAGAGCAATGCGGCCACGGCGATGATGAGTCCCATTTTGACCAGTCCCAGCACCGGAAAGTGGATGAGCATGTACTGGCCGTAGGTGGGGACGGTGCCGTAGAGGGCTTCCATGGTGCCACTCAGAACCATGTTGGCCACGTTGGAGGGCAGGATGGTGAAGGCGGGCAGCATGGTGCCTGCTGCGCCAGCCATGAGAATACCCCCTGCGCCTTTGGAGCCTGCTTTGTATCCTCTGCTTTCCGCAAAGGCGTTGAGTATGGGGATCATGAGCACAACGCGGCCAACGGCAGAGGGCATGAGAAAGGAGAGCACCAGTCCGAAGGCGGCCATGGCGGCCAGAATGGTCAGATAGGAAGAGCCGCACAAGGCTCCCAGATGCACGGCAAGGCGTTTGCCGAGTCCGCTTTCCCGGACCGAGAGGCCGAGGACGAGCCCCGCGAATACCAACCAGAAGGCGGAGGAGCTGAAACCGGCAAAGACCACTGCGGCAGGTGCAAGGCCGCCGAGCATCATGATGCTGAAGAAGATGAGCGTGGTCAGGTATTCCGGCAATACGCCGCAGACCCACATGCCCATGGTGAAGACCATAACGCTGAGAATGCTGTCGGCGTTCGGGGTGGCGATGCCGGAGGCGGCAACGGGCTTGAGCAGCCATATGGCCGTTGCAGCAATGGTGATGATTATCGCAATGATACGGTCCGTGGGGAGATGCAAACGCTCTGACATGAATGACTCGCGGGCTGGCCGCTGCGATACCGGTCGCGGGCAGAGGGGCGGGAATCGGCAGATCGGGCTGGTTGCGCGGGTCTGTGGTGTCCTGCGTCCGGTTGTCAGGCGTCGGTGTGGGCGGCGAAGGTTATGTGTTGTCGTCAGGAGTGGTTACCCGCTCCATTCTTTTCCCCTCCTCCTCCGGCGTTGAAATGTCAAGACTTGACGTCGGCCCCGTGCCGTCTTCGGGCCGACTCAGAAACGTCAGGCGAACCGCATGGTTGTCCGGATGCTCCCGCCTTTGCGGGCGCATTGTCCGCCCAGGGAAGGCCGGAAAGGATGCTGCCCGCCGATCAGCACAGGGCATAAGGGCGGGCATGCATCGTTTGTTCGCCCCGTGCTCCGGCAAGAGTTGAACAAGTGTGCCTGAAACGGGCGTGTTGCGGACTATGGCATGGGTCGTACGCGGGAAGAGCCGTCCTTGGCAGTCAGAATCCGTACTCTGTCCCCTGTGAGGAGGGCCTCGTCACCGGCTTCCTGCACGATGACCACGGTTTCGCCGCTGTCCTTTTTCACGGTTATTTCCAGTCCGTCATGCTTGTTTATGGCCTGTTCGGTCAGGCCACCGGCAATGCCGCCCACAATGGCGCCGCCCACAATGGCGATGATGCGGCCGGTTCCGGCACCGAAGGCCTGCCCCACTGCGCCACCGGCAGCAATACCGCCAAGAATGCCGAGCCCTGTCTGGTCACTCTGGATGGTCACATGGTTGATGCCCGTGATCTTGCCGTAGGTAACGGTGTGTTCCATGCGGGCCTGATCAGGTGAATAGGTGTCGCCGCCGTAACGGCCACAGGCCGTGAGAAGCAGCGCTGCTGCGAGAAACAGGGAAATTGCGAGTCGTCTGTTCATGATTCCTCCTTGCCTTGGAGCCGGAAGGCGCGTGTGCTTTGCCATGCGAGGCCTCTAATGAGCTACATGAGGCACACGGGCGACACGCGGACGGCCCTCAGGGAATGCGTGATGATAGCAGGAAGGAAGGTGCAGAGGCAGTTATAGATGTGTTTCGTCTGGCTGTGTGGCTTGCTGACGCGTGGTGCGGGATGGAGCGTTGGAAACGCGCTTGTTGGTCTTGCGCATTTTCTTGAGAATCCGTGCAAGGGTATTGGCCAGATCTCTATCGTTCTTGTGTAGATAGATATACATGTCCTGCACGGCCAGATCATGCGGGGACGCTTGAGCCGGTTTCATGGCACAGAGACTTGCCTCCGCGCCAAGGTAGCGCTCGTGCAGAGCGACATCCACGCGGCCTTCGCGGAGCATGGCAAACAGAGATTCATTGCTGTTCACCTTGTAGTGCTGTGTCCCGGGGGGAAGGTTCTTTTCGAATATTTTCCAGCCAGTGATGAAGGCTACTTTGAAGGGGCGTAGGTCATCCCAGGTGGCGATATTCGGGGCTCCCTCGACGGTAAAGGCGGTGAAGCGGTACTGCATGACCGGCTCAGGCACGCGTATCAGGTTCTCGTATTGTTTTTCCAGTCCGGCAATGCGGGGCAGGTCTGCATCTGTCTGGCCGTTGTTGAGCATCCACAGGGAGCGTTCCGCAGGAAGCCGGACGACTGTAAACTGCCGTTCTGCCCGATGCATCAGGTCTGCCAGCAGGGTGTCCAATGATCCGTTCAGCTGCTCGGTGCAGTAGGGCGGTTTTATGGACGTGGCAACCTTCAGTGGCGCATTGTCGTCGCCCAGCGCGGCAGACCCCGTGCCCAAAATGATGGTACAGACGAAGACAAACGCCCGTATGACGGCGGAATGCAGTGTGGAAAAGCGTGTACGCACGGGGGGTATGATTGAGCAGTGGGGCTTTTCTGTCAATATGCTGATATGAATAGAGCAAGACGGGGTGCCGTGAGGTCAGGGGTGGAAAGGCGCTTCTGAAGCGTGGAGGTCTATTTCGCCAGTGGGATGCGCATGGTGGCAATGGTACCCCGTTCCGGTACCGAGCGGAACTCCAGCGCGCCGTTGTGTTCCTTCATGATGCTGGCGGAGATGGAGAGCCCGAGTCCTGTGCCGCCGCTGGCGCGTTTGGTGGTGAAGAAGGGGTCTTCAATGAACTTCATGTCTTCAGGGGCAATGCCGCTGCCGTTGTCCTGCACGGTGATGCAGACCCATGCGCCGTTCTCTTCCTGAACGGTCCGCAAAGCGACCGACAGCTGCCCGTCTTCTTCGGGCAGGGCGTCGCAGGCGTTATCCAGAAGGTTCAGCAGCACCTGCGTGAGTCGCTGCGGAATGCCGAGCACTGCGGGGCTTTCTTCCGGCAGCACTATCTCGAAATGTCTCGCGGACTGCTTGATCTTGTGGCGGATAAAGGTGAGGGCGCTGCGGACAACCTCGTTGGTATCAACATATTCGTGTCCGTTTTCCGGTTCCTGCCGCGAGTAGTCCTTGAGCCGTGAAACGATGTCCTTGATGCGGCTGGCCGCCTCCATCATTTCGCGCAACAGATAGGGCAGGTGATCGCGCAGTTCCGAATATTCAAGGCCGCCCAGCACGAATTCGCCGTTCTCGTCGCTGTATTCGTCCAGAATGGCCTGCGTGTCCTGCCACACGTCGCGCAGCAGGGGCAGGTTCAGCGTCAGGTAGCTGTTGGGGTTGTTAATCTCGTGCGCCACCCCCGCCACAAGCAGGCCCAGCGAGGCCATCTTTTCCGCCTGCATCATCTGCTGGCGGCGCTGTTCCATCTCCTTGCGGGCGGAAACGTCGGTCAGCTTGCCCTCCACAAACAGGGTGCGGCCCTGTTCGTCCTTTTCGCAGCGGGCATTGAACTCTACCCATATCGGCGTGCCGTCCTTGCGGAACATGCGCGTTTCAACGTCCTTCACCACCTCCTGCTGACGCAGGATTTCAAGCACCCTGTCGCGGGCATCCTTGTCGCAGTATAGCTGCGAACTGATGTCCGTGATGGATTCCATGAGTTCGGCAGGCGATTCATAGCCCAGAATGCGGGCCATTTCGCGGTTGGCCTCTATGAAGCGGCCCTGCACGGTGGAGCGGAAGATGCCCTCAAGCGCCTTGTCGAAGAAGGAGCGGTACTTGCGACCCTCCTCGTCCTTTTCGTTCCAGTCGGTGATGTCGTGGGCAGAAACCGTGGCGGCGACCACGCGGCCGTCTTCCAGCACGGGCATGTAGGTGTTTTCGTAGTAGCGTATCTCGCCCTTGAGTCTGCGATAGGTGCGCTTGAGGATGTAGGATTCGCCGCGCAGCACCCTGTCGAAGTGCCCCCTTGCGGAAATGCGTTCCTTTTCATCGGGAAATATATCCAGAATGTTCATGCCCTCGCGGATGGTCAGCCCCCAGTTGTGGCGCACGAAGTCGGCATGGGCCTGATTGAAACGGATGTAGCGGTACGAAGGGTCAAAGGAGAAGTGCATCACGTTCTGCGGCGTATCGAGCAGCAGGCGCAGTTGGCGTACCTCTTCGCGCAGGGCGGCGTTATCCTGCGCCGTATCCGCAGCCCCTGCGGAGACAGCCGATGAAGAGTGGCCCCTGTCGGGCGAATCGGAAGGTCGGGCTTGACGCTTCATGTCTGCACTCCGGTGTCGCTGGGGGGGGGAAGGGACTACTCGTCCTGTCCGTTCATGTTATGCAGCCGCTTGTTCAGGGCTTGACGGGATACGCCGAGGGCCGATGCCGCCAGCGCCTGATTGCCGTCGCTACGTCGCATGGCCTCGCCGACCAGCTCGGCGCATACTTCCTTCAGGGTTGGCAGCACGGGGCCGAACGCGACCTTTTCAATACCTGTGATGCCTGTACCGTCAGACGTTCCTTGAGGCGGCAGTATCATGCCTCTGCCTTCCGGATTACCCAGATGGCGGCGGATGCGGTCCAAATTGAGCGTGCCGCCCGTGGAGCAGCTGATGGCGTCGATGATCAGGAACTGCAGTTCACGGATGTTGCCGGGAAAATCGTAAGCCATGAGCATGGGCAGCAGTTCCGGCGGCAGCTTGGGAATCGCCCGCAACGGCTGCCTGCCCTGTGCGCGTTCCGGGTGGCAGGCGTTGCGTATGATGTGCTCCACCAGCAGGGGAATATCGTCCTTGCGCTCGCGTAGCGGCGGAATGTGCACGTGGTGGGCCTTCAGGCGGAAATAGAGGTCGCGGCGCAGCGGAGAGTCCGTAGCGGCGGGATCGATGTTGGTGGCGGCGATGATGCGGGCATCCGTCTTGCGGATGAGGTCCGAGCCCAGCGGCATGTATTCGCGTTCCTGCACGAGCCGCAGCAGCTTGAGCTGCGATGCCTGCGAAAGATCGCCTATCTCGTCCAGAAACAACGTACCGCCCTGCGCGTTCACCACAAGGCCGGAGCGGGCCTGATCGGCGCCGGTAAAGGCCCCTTTCTTGTGCCCGAACAGGGTGTCCGCAAAGATGTTGTCGTCCAGACCGGCAACGTTCACGGTGACGAATTCGCCCTTGCGGCCGCTCAGGCTGTGGACTGCGCCTGCGATGAGCTCCTTGCCTACGCCGCTTTCGCCCGTGATGAGCAGGGGCTGGGAGGATTCCGCAATGGCCTCGATGTATTTGAAAATGGAGCGCATGGCCGCATTGGCCGTGACGATGTGGGCAAAGGCTTCCGGCGTTTCCAGTCTGTCGTCCAGAAAGCGGGTGCGCAGCGAGGTGTTTTCGCGCTTCAGTTCGCGAATCTGGATGGCGTGGCGGATGCCGGAAACGAGGCTGCTCTTGTCGTAGGTTTTGACGAAGAAGTCGAAGGCCCCGAGTTTGACGCATTGCACGGCCTTTTCCACCTGACTCATGCCGGTGATGACCAGAATGGGAATGTCGGGGTGCTGCGCCGTGACCAGCCGGATGAGATCCTCACCCGTGACGTTGGGCATGGCAAGGTCTGCGGCAATGACCTCCACGGGCGTGGTTTCCAGAATGGACGCCACCTCGCGGCTGTCGTTGCAGCAGAGAATGTTGTCTATGCCGGCGGACTTGAGCGCCAGCGAAAACGAGCGCAACCACGTTTCTTCATCATCAACGAGCAGGACGGGGTTGCTCGGAAAGGTGCTCTTGATCATGGGGGTCCTCGCAGCGGTCAGGCAGCGGGCACTGCCTGCGCAGGCTGATGACAACGGCGTATGGCCTTCAGCGGGCAGAGGGAAATCCTCTGCGCCCGATTGAAAAAGCACCTGAAAACAACACGGCGGGCGTGTTCGCCTCCCTGTACGGCGGGGAAGACGCCCGTTGCGCTGCACTGACCGGAGGGCGTTTTGCCTCCGGTGTGCAACAAAAGTTTCTGAAGTCTACTCGTAAGTCCGTTTATCCACAAGCGGGGGGCAGTCCTCCGGCAGCGCTTCACCGCCGGAAAGGACATGCAGGGCGGGGCGCAGTTTGATCTTGCCCGTGAAAGCGGCAATGAATTCGGCATGATCAAGCGGGCCGTCAAGCTGCAAGAAAAGTTGCAGCCAGTCGCTGCCCTTGTCGTTGGTGATGACAACCTGATGCCGCGCAATCTGCGGGAAGGTCCTGACCACTTCCGCAACCTGCGCGGGGTAGATGAACTGGCCCTTTACCTTGGCCGTATCGTCCACGCGGCCCAGAATGCCCGCAAGTTTGGGGGCGGTGCGTCCGCAGGTACAGGGAGTGTCCACCATGCGGGAGAGGTCGCCCGTGGCAAAGCGGACCAGAGGGTAGGACAGGGTGTGGGGAGTAACCACCACTTCGCCGGTTTCGCCCATGGGCAGGGGCTGCCCCGTATGCGGGTCGCAGATTTCCACATGGCAGCGGCTGGAAAGATGCATGCCGCCAAGTTCGGCGCATTCATAGGCTATGCAGCCCACGTCCGCCGTGCCGTAGCCCTGACGGACGCGCATGCCAAAGGCTTCCTCCACCTCGCTGCGCAGGCTTTCTGGCAGGCGCTCCGCTGCCACGAAAGCCACCCTGAGATTGAAGTCCTTTCTGAGGTCCAGCCCCGCGTTGCGGGCGTGTTCGGCAATGACCTTCAGGTAGCTGGTCATGCCGACGAAGCCGGTTACCGGCAATGAGGTCATGAGCTGCGCCTGCGCGGGCGTGTTGCCGGGACCTGCGGGGATGACCGCGCAGCCGATTTCGCGCAGCGGCTCTTCCAGCATCAGCCCCGCAGGGGTGAGATGGTAGCTGAAGGTCATCTGTACCAGATCGCCGGTGCGGAAACCTGCGGCGCGAAAGCCCTCTGTCCAGCCCCAGTAATCCTGCTCCCTGCCTTCAGGGTCGTATAGGGGGCCGGGGGACTGGTAGATGCGGCTCAGGTTGCCGGGGGCGGCTGTGAGCAGCCAGTCCAGCCCTTTTTCCTGCTGCAGACCGAGCAGATTCTTCTTGCGCAGCACGGGAATGCGCGCAAAATCGTCCAGCGTGCGTATGTCGCGCAGATCAATAGCCGCAGCGGCAAGGCGGGAACGGAATTCCCCGGAGGCTTCCGCCGCCTTGCCTGCCACGTGCATGATTTTTTCGAATTGCCACGCAGCCCGCGCTTCCGGGGATGCGTTTTCTACCGGAGAATGAAAGCTGTTGTTGCTGTCCATGCTGCTGTCCATGTTGCTGTCCTGTCTGGCAATAGGCTGTGATGACGGATGCGGGTCGGGTAACGAGATGCCGGAAACTAGCCGAGCCAGCGTTTCCTGCGCCGGTAGTGCTTCACGTCGCGGTAGCTGCGTTTTTCCCCGCCATGGGTGAGTCCAAGATAGAACTCCTGCACATCGGGGTTATGCAGCAGGTCGCTGCCCTTGCCGTCCATGACGATGCGGCCGTTTTCCATAATGTAGCCGTAATCGGCCATGGAGAGGGCCATGCGTGCGTTCTGCTCTACCAGCAGTACGGTGACGCCCTCCTGCCGGTTGATTCTGCGCACGATGTCGAAAATTTCTTCCACCAGCAGCGGGGCAAGGCCGAGCGATGGTTCGTCAAGCAAGAGAAGTCGCGGGCAGGCCATGACAGCGCGGCCTATGGCCAGCATCTGCTGTTCGCCGCCGGACATGTAGCCCGCAAGCTGGCTCCTGCGTTCCCTGAGCCGCGGAAAATACTCATACACCTTCTCCAGATTGTCCGCGTAGCTGGCAGCAGGCTGAGTGTAGGCCCCGCAGCGCAGGTTTTCTTCCACGGTCAGGTCCTGAAAGATGCGGCGGCCTTCCATGACCTGAAAGATGCCGCGCCGCACCATGCGTTCGGGACTTTGCAGGTGCACGGCTTCACCTTCGTACCGCACCGTGCCGGAAGTGGCCTTGCCGTTCTCGCCCGCAAGCAGGCCGGAAATGGCTTTGAGCGTGGTGGACTTGCCTGCGCCGTTGGCGCCGAGCAGGGTGGTGATGCTGCCCTTGGCCACGCTCAGGGAAAGGCCTTTGAGCACCAGAACCACGTCGTTGTAAACGACTTCAAGGTTCTGCACTTCAAGGATGTTGCCGGCCGGTCCTGCATCTGCGGCAGGGAAGGGCGCGGCAGCGGGGGCGGTGTGGCCTGAGGATGTTGCGGTCGTGTTCATGAATCAAGCTGCCTTGCTGATCGGTCTGGATGTACAGTTCAGATGCTTTTTGCAGGCCGGAGGAACGCCGTTCCTCCGGCCCGGATCAATTGTGGGTGCTACTTGCCCAGCCACTTGGCTTCGCGGGGCAGGGAAACGGTCTGCAGGAAGGTCATCTTGCCCTCCTTCACGGTACAGACGTTCACCGCCATGTTCGGGCGATGGTCGTCGGAGAAGAAGCTGATGGCGGGGGCAAGACCCATGGGGTCGAAGTCGCGCATCGATTCAAGGGCGTTCTTGATGCTTTCGCCGTTCACGCCACCGTTGGCTGCGGCCATCTTCATGCCTTCCACCATGACCAGCGTGGAGACGAATCCGCGGATGTAGTGGGTCATCTGGGGCTGGTCCTTGGTCAGTTCCCTGATGAGTGCCATGCCGGGGACATCCTGCCCGTAGACTGCAGCGGCCTGCATGCCGAGGTTGCCTTCGCAGGCGGCTCCAGCCATCTGGTGCAGGTTTTCATCGTTGCCCCAGATGTTCACGAGGAACGTGCCGCCAAAGTTCTGCTTGCTGGCGTCTTTCATCAATACGGCTGTGCTGGGGGTGGTGCCGCCCACCCAGACGAAGTCGGGCTTCTGCTGCTTCAGGGCCAGTACCTGCGGGGTGGCGTCCATGGCCTTCAGGTCGAGGATTTCGTCACCGGTGACTTCGAAGCCCAGTTCGACGGCGTATTCCTTCATGGCGGGCAGCGGCACGTGGCCGTAGGGCTTGTCGGGATACACGAAGGCGATGCGCGGGGGGCGGGCTTCCTTCCAGGAGTCCTTGATGTACTTGAGTCCGGCGCGGCCCTGCGTGGAATAATCGGGCGCAACGGTGAAGTTGTACGGGGCTGCGGAGGGGTCCATCAGGTGCGACGAGTAGGAGGCCGAAAAGACCGGAATCCTGTCGCGGGAGACGAACTTTACCAGCGCTTCGGTGTCGCCGGTACCCCAGCCCTGCAGGGCCACGATACCTTCGGACATGAAACGCTTGTAGGCGGAAAGGGCCTGCTGCACGTTGTAGGCATAGTCCACCTGAATGATCTCGATCTGCTCGCCGTTCACGCCGCCGTTGGCGTTCACGTGCGCAATGCAGTCCTTCACGCCCTGCGCGTAGGGCACGCCCACGCTGGACGTGGGACCGGTAAGGTCGGAGAGCACACCGACCTTCAGCGCCGCTGTTGCCACCATCGTGGTTGCCAGAAACATGGCGGTGGCCAGCGCCATCGTCATCATGATTCTTTTCATGGTCGTTTACTCCTCTCCATGCTGATTAATGTGATGTGCACGGGTGCACATTGTTTCCTTGTAGTCTGTGCCGTTCCCGGGTCCTGCTAGTAGGCAAAGGGATACAGCTTCCAATACGCCTTGATGAGCCGCCATTTGCGCACCAGTCCCTCCGGCTCGAAGATGAGGAACAGGATGAGTGTCAAGCCGAATACGCCTTCCTTCAGCGGGGCTGTCATGGAACTGATATCCGGCGCGTAGCTGCCTATGAACGAGGTCAGCATGTTCAGGGCCTCGGGCAGCAGGGTGAGGAACACCGCGCCGAGGATGGAGCCGAGCACGGAACCCATGCCGCCGATGATGATCATGGCCAGATAGCTGATGGACAGGGCGATGGAGAACTGCTCTGGCGTGATGTACATGGTGTAGTAGGCCCACAGACCGCCAGCCACGCCCGCAAGGAACGAACTGGTGGCAAAGGCCTGCAGTTTGAACCGGAAGAGGTCCACGCCCACGTTCTCCGCAGACTGGTAGAAGTCGCGTATGGCAACGAAGGCACGGCCGGAACGGGTGCGCACGATGTTGCTCACGGCCAGCACGCACAGAGTGGTGACGGCGAAGATGAGGTAGAACATGCGCGTGTCTGAATTGAAGGCGAAGCCGAACAGCGAGGGCGAATCCACGGCCATGCCGTTGGCCCCGCCGGTGAGAAAGTCCATGTGCAGGAACAGGTATTCCAGTATGAGCTGCGCAGCCAGCGTGGAAATGGCAAGGTAGATGCCCTTGAGCCGCAGCGAGGGGATGCCGAAGAACATGCCCACCACGGCTGCCACGCAGCCGCCGCCCAGCAGGCAGAACACAAAGGGCAGCCCCTTGGCGGCCAGCGCCGCGCAGACATAGGCTCCCACGCCCACGAACGCGCCGTGGCCCAGCGACATCTGTCCGCACACGCCGGTGAGCAGGTTCAGCGACACGGCGGCGATGACGGAGATCATCATCAGGTTGAGCACCGAGACATGGTACAGGTTGAGCACCTGCGGTGCGGCAAGCATGGCAACCATGAAGAGGCCGAGGCAGACCTTCTGGAAGCCGGAAGCAAAGAGCTGCTTTTCGCCGTTGTATGAGGTGAAGAAGAGACCGCAGTTCTGCATGTTACACTCTCTCGATTTCTTCGGTTCCGAACAGGCCGTGCGGCTTGATCATGAGGATGACGACCAGCACCACAAATGAGGCCACTTCCTTCACGCCGCCGAGGTTCAGCAGCTCGCGGGCAACCCCTTCGCACAGGTTTTCCAGTACGCCGATGATCAGGCCGCCCAGTGCCGCGCCGAGCAGGCTGTCCAGCCCGCCGAGGATCACCGCAGGGAACACCTTGAGTCCGAGATGCCCGAGCTGGGAGTTGATGCCGTTGATGTTGCCCAGAATGATGCCCCCGATGGACGAGACCACGGCGGCGATGCACCACGACAGCGCAAAGATGTTCTTGATGCCGATGCCCATGGACTGCGCGGCCTGCTGGTCATACGCCGTGGCGCGCATGGCGATGCCCACGGAGGAATATTTGAAGAACAGCGAGAACACTGCAAAGAGCAGCAGGCACAGGACGAAGGCGGCTATGTAGACCGGCGCTACGGGCAGCCCGAAGACCATGAACGGCTCCTGCGGCAGGATGGGGGGAAACACGCGGATCTGTGTGCCCCAGAAGACCTGCACCAGCGATTTGAGAATGGAGGAAAGGCCGATGGTGACCATGATGACCGAGATGATGGGTTCGCCGATGAGCGGCCTGAGCACCATGCGTTCCACGGCCATGCCCAGCACCAGCGAAAAGCCCAGCGTGAGCAGAAAGGAGAGCAGGAAGGGCAGCTGATACTGCACGGTGAGTGCGAAGCAGACGTAGGCTCCTGCCATGACCATTTCGCCCTGCGCAAAGTTCACCACTTTGGTCGCCTTGAAGATGATGACGAAGCCCAGCGCCACAAGGCTGTAGATGGAGCCGACCACCAGTCCGTTGATGGCAAGCTGAAGATAATATTCCATTAGCGTGCCTCCGTACGGGCTGTGCCGAGTTCGCGTATGGCTATGGGGCCGGACATGGTGCGCTCCGTGCCGTTCTGGTAGCGGATGCGTGCCGTCAGGTTCATGGTGCCCGCGCCGTTGTAGAGCGAGGCGATGAGGTCGCCGTAGCGATCTTCTATGACCTTGCGGCGTATCTTGCGTGTTCTGGTCAGTTCGCCGTCGTCCGCGTCCAGTTCCTTGAAGAGCAGGGCGAAGCGGCGGATGGCTGTGCCCTGCTGCAGGGTGTCGTTGATGGACTGCAACTCGTCCGCGATCAGGTCGTAGAGGTGCGGATTGGATGCAAGGTCCTGATAGGTGGTGTAGGAAATCTGCTGCTGTTCGGCCCAGCGTCCGGCAATGTCGCCGTCCAGACAGATGATGCCCGTGATGTAGTCGCGGTCGCGGCCTATGACCACGGCTTCCTGCACGTAGGTGGAGAACTTGATCTTGTTCTCGATGAACTGCGGCGAGAAGCGCGTGCCGTCCTTCAGTGTCATCACGTCCTTCAGGCGGTCCACGATGACGAGCTGGCCATTTTCCTTGAAGTACCCGGCATCGCCGGACTTGAGCCAGCCGTCCTCAAGGGTTTCCGCCGTGGCTTCCTCGTTTTTCAGGTAGCCCATGAAAACGGCGGGGCTGCGCGAAAGCACTTCGCCAGCGCCGGATATCATGATTTCGGTTTCGGGAATGGGCTCGCCCACGGTGTCGAAGCTGACGTCACCGTCCTTGTGGATGCAGGATATGCCCGCGATTTCCGTCTGACCGTAGATCTGCTTGAGATTGATGCCCAGCGCGTGGAAGAAGGTGAAGGTATCCGGTCCCAGCGGTGCGCCCCCTGTGGATGCCGAGCGGATGCGCGAAAAGCCCATGCGGTCGCGCAGGGCGCTGAACAGACAGAGGTCCGCAATCCGGTTGGCGAGGGAGAGCAGCATGCCCGGTTTCCTCTTGTTCAGCACGGCTTCCGCATGGCGCAGGCCCAGCGGCATGAGCAGGTTGAAGAGCCGGCGCTTGATGGGAGTGGTCTCCATGATGCGCACGCGCACCTTGGCCGCCATGTTCTCCCATACGCGGGGCGGTGAGAAAATGAGGTGGGGGCCGATCTCGCGGATGTTTTCCTGCACGGTGTCCGGCTCTTCGGGAAAATTCACGCAGAAGCCGAAGAGCAGGGCGGAGGCGACCGCCATCATCTGTTCGCCCATCCATGCCAGCGGCAGGAAGGAGACAAACTCGTCCGACTCTTTCTTGGGATCGGACTGGCCGAGGTTCCAGGCCATGGAAAGCAGGTTGGCGTGTGAGAGCATGGCCAGCTTGGGCCTGCCCGTGGAACCGGAAGTAGTGGCAACCAGCGCAAGGTCGTCGGGCCGGATGGCTTCTGCCCATTCCGGGTAGCGGGCGGCGTCGGCGCGTCCGGCTTCGCGCACCTGATCGAAGGAGACAAGTCCCTCGGCATCGTATGCGGCAAGTCCCTTGGGGTCGTGGTAGACGATGTGGCGCAGGTGCGGCAGCTCGTGCCGGATGGAAAGCACCTTGTCCACCTGCTCCTGATCTTCGGCCACCACGAGCTTGGCTTCGGAAAGGTTGAAGATGTAGCCGATCTCCTCGGCGGGGGAGTCCTGATACAGGCCCACCGAGTAACCGCCGATGCCCTGTATGGCCAACTGGGCCCACAGCCATTCGGGCCGGTTGTCGCCGATGATGACAATGGCGTCACCCTTGCCGAGCCCGAACTGCTTCAGGCCTGCGGCGAATTCGGAGGTGACCTGCAGATATTCCTGATAGGAAAAAGCCTGCCAGATGCCCAGATACTTTTCGCGCATGGCCGTGCGCGTGCCGCGTTCCCGGGCGTTCTTCAGCAGCAGGGCGGGCAGGGTGGTTTGATATGCGTTCGCCATGGTTCAGCGTCCCTGATAGAGTGCGTCCTCATCGCCGAGGTAGGCGCTGATGACCTTGGGGTTGTTCTGCACCTCGTGCGGGGTGCCGCAGGCCAGAATCCGGCCGAAGTCCAGCACGACCACGTGGTTGGAGAGGTCCATGACCACGCCCATGTCGTGTTCCACGAGGAATACGGTGATGCCCCACTCCTCGTTGATGTCCAGAATGTAGCGGGCCATGTCCTCTGTTTCCTCAAGGTTCATGCCCGCCATGGGCTCGTCCAGAAGCAGCAGCTCCGGCTCGGCAGCAAGGGCGCGGCCAAGCTCCACCTTCTTCTGGATGCCGTACGGCAGGTGCCCGGCAGTCTGGTGGCGGTAGGGCGAGAGGCCCAGAAAGTCGATGATCTCTTCCACGCGGGCGCGATGCCGCGCCTCTTCCCTGCGGGCCTTGCCGAAGTAGCAGACCGAGGCCAAGAGTCCGTAGCCGATGCGCGAATGGCGGCCCACCATCAGGTTGTCCAGCACTGATAGTCCCTTGAAGAGCGCGATGTTCTGGAAGGTTCGGGCAAGGCCGAAGCCTGCCCGCTTGCTGGCGTTGGTACCGAGCATTTCGCGTCCGTCCATGGCAATGGACCCGCAATCGGGGCTGTACCGGCCGGAAATGCAGTTGAGCATGCTGGTCTTGCCCGCGCCGTTGGGGCCGATGAGCGAGGTGATGCTGCCCTTTTGCACGGAACAGGAGACGCCGGAGAGGGCGGCGAGTCCCTTGAAGGTGAGGGTGACGTCCTTCACCTCAAGCAGGGTGCCGTTATTCCCACTCATGCCTGAAGTCCTCGGGGCCGACCACGTCGTAGCCGTTTTTCTGCAGCGCTGCGGCTACGGATGAGGGGTTTTCCGCGTCTATACGGATGACCACCATGCGGCGCGGACCGTGGTTGAAGGTGCCCGCCGCGATGATGGAGTAGCCCATCTCGTCGATGAGGGTGGAAACGTGCTTCAGAACGCCGGGGCGGTCTTCCACTTCGAAGACGATGCGTGATCCGGTTGTGCCGTAGCCCATTTCCTCGGCCAGCACGTCGAGGAGCACCGTGCGGTTGATGAAGCCGATGACCTTGTCGTTGGCATCCACCACTGCAAGGCCCGCAACATTCTTTTCACGCATGATCACGGCGGCGGTTTCGATCTCCGTTTCCGGCCGGACCGTGGTTATGTCGGTGCGCATTATCTTGCGCAGGGTCAGCTTTGAGAGCAGGTAGTTGATTTCGTGTTTATCCAGGCCGGTCATCTTGGACGGCATGGCGGCGCTTATATCTTCTTTGCGGACATAGCCTATCACCTTGTCATCCTGAACGATAAGCAGCATCCACAGCATGTTCGTTTCCATGAGTTCCGCCGCTTTTTCCGCCAGCGTATCCGGCGATTGCGGCATGAAGCTCTTCAGCATCTTCAACCCGACATACATGCTTGGGTTCCTCCTGAAGCAAGTGGTGTGTCGGGTCGTAATGGAAGGACTGTGCCAAGATGTGCTGTATGGTGCGCAGGAGCTTGGAAATGGGAAACGAAAGTTGCACTCTTCGTGAAAATATACGTTATATCAGGTGAATATGGTTATTCTCAAAACGGGGTTGGGTATGCCTCGCAGGCCCTTTGATGAGCGGAGGCAAGAGGGGAGGAGGGGGAGTGTCGCAACTTTTGTTGACGTGATTGTCATGGCGCACAGGGGGAGGGAGCGTCATAAGTTGCAGCGGTTACGTCTGCAATAAAAGTTGTCATTGCAACTTTTATTGCAGTCTTCGTAAAGCCTTTGGGCCCGGGGGGAGAGGGAAATACCCGGGGTTAGCCCGTGGGGTGCAGGCCCGGCTGTGCATGGTGCCCGCAGGTGCAGGCGTTCAGAATGGAGCGGGAAAGCTGCTGCGCGGTAACGGGGCAGGGGAGCTGCTCGAATATTTCCATGGACTGCGGGCTCTGAAGGGTTACCGCGTCCGTTTTGCCGTCCGTAGCCGTCAGGCGGATGATCTGGCTTTGCGGGGAGAGCACCTTGATTTGATGTAGCCAGTGCGGGCAGTGCGCATCCGCTATGCTTTCGTCCAGCACCACCACATCATAGATGTTCGAAAACAGGCACTGCATGGTCGCAATCCTGCCTGTGACCATGGTCGTATCATATCCCAGATCGGCAAGTGCCGCTGCCAGTTGATCGAGTTTGTTGCCGCATTCTCCCGCAAGCAACACATGTAGAAAGGCCATTATCTCTCCCTGTCGTCTGAGCCCCGCAAATTCCGCAGGCGTTGGATAACAAGGAATGTGCCAAATCTGAATGTTCTACAATTTACTGATATATCAGTAAAAACTTGTTTTCTGAGCCGGGCTGTTTGCGGCTTTGATGTCACTGTGCTTTACGGGCTGTAAAGGTCCGTTTGCCTATCGACAGCGGATTAGTTCCAGCTGCCGTCTTGACCTTCCTTCCGTCCCGTGCATGATGGAACATGGGAACCGTTTCTTGCGGCACGGAATTTCGACCTGCCGCTTGCCGACGATACAAAACCGGAGGATGAGATATGTCGAACGTGTTCATCATCAATGGTCATGAATACTACCCCTTTTCAGAAGGCAGGCTGAATGCTTCGCTGGTGGATATTGCGCAGAAGACTCTTTCCGCATTGGGGCACGCGGTGAAGGTGACCACCATGCGGGATGACTATGATCCGGGTGCCGAAGTGGACAAGCATGTGTGGGCGGATGTCGTTATCGTGCAGTCTCCCGTCAACTGGATGGGATTTCCGTGGAGCTGCAAGAAGTATATGGATCAGGTGTTCTCCGCGGGCATGGACGGCAGGCTGTGCACAGGGGATGGCAGAACCCGTTCGGATGTATTGCAGCAGTATGGTACGGGTGGCACCATGCAGGGGAAGAGGTACATGTTCTCCCTCACCTTCAACGCACCGCGTGAAGCCTTTGGCGACGCCACGCAGTACCTGTTTCAGGGCAAGGACGTGGACGACCTGTTTTGGCCTATGCACATGAACTACCGGTTCTTCGGCATGACGCCGTTGGAGACCTTTGTCTGCTATGACGTGTTGAAGAATGCGAAAGTGGACGAGGACTTCAGACGCTACACGGCGCATCTGGAGCGGCTCTTCGGCTAGGACGGTGGTCTTCCGCGAAATACAGACGCCGCCAGTCGTTTCTGACAGGCGGCGTATTGTGTTTCCGGCTCGGCAGCATCACACCATCAAGTCATTCAGGGTGCGCTGGAGTTGATGCCTGAGGGGTAGGCGGACATGGAAGGTGGTGCCCTGTCCGGGGGTGGAGTCCACACTCAGCGTACCGCCATGGTTGATGGTCACGATCTGGAAGGAGACGGAAAGGCCGAGTCCCGTTCCCTCTCCGGGCTGCTTGGTGGTGAAGAAGGGGTCGAACACGCGGCGTGCGGTCTCTGCATCCATCCCCGGACCGTTGTCGGTGATGTCTATGGCGCACTGAATATCGTCATGGCACAGCGATACCGTGATGATTCCCTTTTCCGGCCTGTCCGGCTGGCGGGCAATGGCCTGCGCCGCGTTGCGGATAATGTTGAACAGCACCTGCACCACTTCCGTTGCCGCACATTCCACCTTGGGGAATTCTTCCGGAGGATAGTTGCGAACGATTGCAATATTCCTGAAGTCGTAGTTGCGCCTCAGGTCATAATCGGATTCCGTAAGGCCGATGGCTCGTTCCACCAGTTCTATCATATTGCATGTTGCATACACCCCCTCGCTCTTGCGGCTGAAGGTAAGCAGGCTGGCAACGATGTCCGCTGCACGCTGGCCGGATTCCTGAATGCCGGCCATGAGCATGTCGATTCGTCGTTCCCGCATGTAATTCTGTACGGCCTCAAGGTCACAGCCTGTAGCTTCTGCTGCTTTGCGGTTGGCGGGCAAGCTGGGCTGGAAGCGTCGTTTTATATTCTGCACGCCCTGCAGAATACCGCCAAGCGGATTGTTGATCTCATGCGCCATGCCCGCGGCAAGTCCGCCGACGGAGATCATCTTTTCGTTTTGGATCATTATGTCCTGCACCTGTTTGCGTTCGGAAATGTCGCGTATGAAGGCAATCGCATGTATTTCGTTAAGCAGGTTCATGGCGGCCAAAGAGACCTCCGCGTAGAACAGGGTGCCGTCGAATCGGCGGTGCAGCCATTCAAACGTCTGTGGTCCGTTTCGCTGTAGTTGTTCCAGAATGGTTAGCACCTTCTGCGGGGTGGGCGTCCCATCCGGTTGATGTGCAGGCGAGATGTCCTCGGGGGGCCTGTTGAGCAACATGTCCCGAGTGCAGCGGAAGAACTCCAGCGCCTTGGGGTTGCAGTCTGTTATCAGCGTATCCTTGATTATGAAAATGGCTTCCGGCGAGGCCTCAAAGAGAAGCCGGTGTTTTTCTTCGTTGTATCGTCGGCGGGTGATGTCGGTATGGGTGCCGCAGACCATGACCGCATTGCCCTCTTCATCGCGTTCTATGACGCTGCCGCGGGAAAGTATCCAGCGCCAGTTTCCGTCCTTGGCCCTCATGCGGAACTCTGCATGGTAGGATTTTGCGTTATGTGTCTGCAAGGAGCTCGCCATGCGTTGTTCTGTCATGGGGAAATCATCCGGATGACACAGATCCTTGAATGTTTCGTAGGTCATGGGCAGTTCCTGGTCTTCATATCCCAGCATTTCATAGTAGCGGGGACTGAAATAGGTCTCGCCCGTTTTGAAGGACCATTCCCATATGGCATCCGAGGTGGCTGAAAACACTCTGGAAAGTCGTTCTTCACTCCGGGCGAGGGCCTCCTTGCTCCGGTCGAGTTCCAGATATGAGTTGTTCAGGCGTGCAATGAGATCCTGAAACGAGGCTGCCAGCACGTCGATTTCGCGGCTTGCCCCCAAGCTGGGAATGGAGACGGAGAGTGTTGAGGCATCCATTTCCCGCATGGCGGCATCAAGTTGCTTCAGGGGAGTGACTACGGAATGGCGTAATCTTCTGATCAGCAGAAGCTGCATGCAGGCCAGCGTGATGAGCAGCAGGCAGAAGAAAAAGGCGAAAAAGCCGATGGCCTGACGCTTTAACTGGCTGAGGTCGAAGGATAGTGTGATCCAGCCAAGGGTTTCGCCGATGGCTGTTATGGGGCGGCGGAATTGCAGCGTGTTGAAGTTGTGGGTGAAGGTATAGGGCAGAGAGGTGTCGAGCAGGGAAACATCAAGTTTTTCGAGATGGCCCGGCGTCATGGTCGTTGAGCCGTTTGTCGCGTGGACAAGGGGGGTTCCCTGCGCATCATACAGAGTGACCTCCAGCACGTCCTGCACCATGCTGATTTCACCTATGCGCAGGGTTAAGGCCGGTGTCCTTCTCTCGAACAGCTCATTGGCAAGGGCATTCTGCTCGCGGGCGATTATCGTGTCCAGATGACGGCATACGGTATCAATGTTGTCGTCTTTCCATTGTACCTGCATGAAACCGCCAAGCGCGATGAAAAGCAAAGCGATGACCATGAATGTGGTCAGCACATCTCTATGCAGGTGATTGGTAATGCTCTTGCTCACGCTGGATACTCCGCGGTCAGACAACTCGGGAAAGGAATGATACCGCTGCAGCTAGGGGGAGGTGACTGCTTTGACAAATTCTGCGCCTCTGTTGGTGATCTGGAGAATTATGACGGATTTCAAAGGGTCTCTGGAGGTCCTGAACGAAATGGTTCCGGTAACTCCCTCATAGTTTTCAATGGTCTCCAGCGCGTCCCTGATTTTTGCTGGTTCAGTGCTTTTCGCCCTGCGGATGGCTTCGGCGATCAGGCCCACCGCGTCAAAAGTGTTGGGTATGCCTGCATCTATGGTGGCAGGGGCTTCTTCTCCCAGTTCCTGTTTCAGCAACGCGATGAAATGACGGTTGCTCGGCGTATCCATGTCCCTGTGCCAGTGGGATGAATAGTAGTTATCGCCGTCTGCGGGATTGAGATAGGGGTAACGCTCCAGCGGCGACCAGCCGTCACCGCCGAGAAAGGGCACGGCAATTCCTGATTTGCGTGACTGCTTCAGCAGCAGGCCGGAGTCTCTGGTGAAGCCTGCCGCGAAAACGATGTCCGGCTTGTTTGCAAGAATGGCGTTAACCTGCGGGGTGAAGTCCATGGCATCCTGCAGATAGCGGGACTGCACGGTCAGGGTGCCGCCCAGTTCAGTGAATTTGCTGATGAAGGCTGCACTGAACCCTTCGCTGTATACGTCGCCGGCTATGGTCATAACCGCAGCCCGGGTGGCGTTCAGGTCCTGACGGGCAAAGGTGGCAAGCGCTTTTGCCTGCTGCTTGTCCGTGTAGCAGGTCCGGAAGATGAAATCGCCCACCTGCGTTACCTCGGCTGCGGTTGTAGTCGTTCCGATCATGGGGATTCCGGCCTTCTGGAGCTCTTTTGCCATGGGAATGCCCTGAGAACTCCACGACGGGCCTACAACTGCCACGACCTCGGCATCAATGGCACCAAGAGCGGCCTGTCTGGCTCCGAGAGGTGTGCTCATGGTATCGAACTCGATTATTTTGAGAGGTCTTCCCAATACTCCGCCAGCGGCGTTGATGGCCTTTGCTGCAAGCTGGGTAATGCGGAAATTGGGCGAGTTCTCCATGGCGCCGGTTCCGGTTTTTGCAAAGCAGGCGCCTATGAGGATTGGGGCGGGTGCTGATGACCGGGCAGGAAGGGCGGTAAACAGAAGTAATGACATGAGGAGAAGGGCAGACAGCCGTAACAAGGCAATCCCATTGACGCTAAGGTTGCACCTGGTCGGGCGTTTCATATGGCTGTGCCGTTCCATCGATTTCTCCTGCCGTCTGTTAATGTACGGAGTGAATTGCGGGCAAAATGGAGATTATACCTATTTTTTCATAACGTAAGACGGCAAGCCCTGTAAAGTGGCCTGCGGCGACGGGAAGTTGATATAGTTTGGTAGTTCTTGATGCACCTTTTGCCTCTGTTGGCGGCTTTTGGATGGTGTCAGGGAATGTAAAATCGTTTTGCTGGTGGGAGATGGCAGATTGCCATAGCCATGCCCTGTGGTGAAACTGAGAACGCATTGCGGGTTGTCCGAATATTGTTCCGTACTTCGGATAGTTATGTATTGGGAAGAAAGAACTCCTTCGTAGGATGCAAGATATAATTACATGGCTGTCGTAATGCATTAGGCTATGCTGTGGAATGTGAGCTGTAAAAAAAGTGAGGTGTGGATATGCCTGCCGAGCAAGCCGAGCCTCGTATCCTGATTGCGGACGATAGTTTGTCGGCGCGGGATTTTTTGAAAAGCCAGCTGACTGCATTGCGTCCCCGGATATATGAAGCGGAGAATGGTGTTGACGCTTTGGAGATCGCCTGTTCCAAGTATCTTGACCTGATCATAACCGATGTCCAGATGCCCGGAATGGACGGACTATCTCTTTGCCGGAAGTTGAAGGATGACCCGACCACCCAGGGGGTTCCCATCATCATTCTCAGTAACCTGGAGTCTGATCAGGATATTACAAAGGGGTTTGATGTAGGGGCCGTTTGCTATCTGGCTAAGTCGGAATGCAAGAGCGAGTTGCTCCAGCGGGTTGAACGCACCCTTGAGAGGGCGGCGCTGCTTCGTGGCAAGGGGGTGCTTGTCGTGGATGACTCGAACAGCATTCGTTCCGTTGTGTGTAGAAGTCTGGCGCAGGCCGGTTTTCGTGTGGTCGAGGCGGAAAACGGACGGGAAGCGTTGTCCCGTCTCTCTTCGTTTCAGCCGGACCTTATTCTCTCGGACATAGCCATGCCGGTCATGGATGGACAGACTTTCTGCAAGGCCGTGCGGGCCATGGAACTGTACCAGAGCATCCCTTTTGTGGCCATGAGCAGCAGTTCGGACCGCAGAATGCTTCGCCAGATGTCGGAAAAAGGTGCAGATGCCTACCTCGTCAAGCCCTTCAATGTGGAAGAGGTGGTGCTGCTGGCTGAAAAACTCCTTTCGGACCACGGCATGATGCTGTTGCAGGAGCGGAGTCGGCTTACCCGGGAGCGGACCATGCTTCTCTCCGCCATTGCCAGTCTTATTCAGGCTCTTGAAGCGAGGGATGCCTATACCCGGGGCCATTCCGAATCAGTGGCTTCCATCTCTAAAAGTCTGGCAGAGCATATGGGGCTTCCTCCCGACAATGTGGAGAGAATCGTGCTGGCGGCACGGCTGCATGATATTGGCAAGATCGGCATAGCAGATTCGGTGCTCCTCAAGGAGGGCAAGCTCTCTGACGAGGAGTATGACAACATCAGGTCGCATCCCCTCAAGGGGGCGCAGATACTGAAGCCCATTCCTTCCATGCAGTCCATTCTGGACGCCGTCATGTACCATCATGAGCGTATGGACGGCAGCGGGTATCCGTTGGGGCTCAAAGGATCATCCATTCCCCTGGATGCACGCATTGTTGCAGTGGCAGATGTGTATGATGCCCTGACCAGCAACCGCCCGTACCGAAGGGCCATGAGTTACGAAGAGGCATCCGTTGTTATCAAGGAGATGCGGGGCGGGCATCTTTGTCCGGACTGTGTCGATGCCTTCATGACTATGATGAAGGATTCCGATGTGGGCGGCTCCAATGGCCAGAAGCGCCAGCGCAACGGCAAGCGTCAGGTCCAGAATGCGCAGTAGGGAAAGTTGCTCCCTGCATCGCCAGAGAGAAAATGTATCGCCTCCGGTCTCGGCCGGAGGCGTTCTTTTGTATGCCGCAGCATGTTGTCCGGCCTGTTGACAGGTGACGCTGTAGCGGTCTATCGGCTTCAATCCGGCGGTGCATGTGCATCGCAGTACTGAGGATTTCATAGAGATGCTACAGGAAAGTCGAACGTTATGATTACCAGAACGCAATTCTTGAAAGGGGCTGAATTACTGCCTCATCTGGATTCCATCGCTAATCTGAGAATACGCATATTCAGAGAGTATCCCTATCTGTACAGCGGGGAAGAACGGTACGAGCTTGAATACCTGAAGGTGTATGCCGAGTCGGCAAACGCCTTTGCCATATTGGCCTGGCATGGGGAACATGTTGCCGGTGCTGTGACCGGTATCCCGTTGCAGGATGAGATGGAGGATTTCAGGGCCTGTTTTGCCGGCACTGAATACTCTCTGAACGAAGTGTACTATGTCGGTGAGCTGCTGTTTCATCCTGAATTCCGCAGCGGCGGGCACGGAACAGCCCTGTTGGAACTGGCGGAGCAGCATGTGCGCACCATGCCGCAGTTCAGGTATCTCACCTGCGCCACCGTTGTTCGTCCTCCTGACCACCCCTTGCAGCCGGAAGGCTATGTTCCCATAGATCGCTTTCTGCTCCGTAATGCCTTTTTGCGCATGGAAGGAGTGACCGCCAATCTGGCGTGGCCGGAGCTGGACGGAGTAAGCGTCGACCATGTGATGCAATTCTGGATCAAGGCGCTTTAACCATAACGACAGGGGGGGCGGACGGTGACGAACTTTTCCGTCCTTTTTTCCTGCCCGCCGTTTCTGTCCGTGGGGCGGTTCTTGCCGTCTTGCGGCGTCTAACGATTTTCCGTCTGGTACACAGCGTCGGCTGTGGCGGCAGGCTGTCTGGCTTTGCCGAATTCGTACGTCAGCAGGGCGCCTGCAATGATTGCGGTGGCAGGGGCGACGATGAGAAGTCCGATGCTGCCGATGAGCACCCTGAAGATTTCAGCCGCAACCAGCTTCATGTTCAGAATGCGGGCTATGCTGGTTTCCTGCGCCACAAAGACCATCAGCATGGTCAGATAGCCGCCGGAATAGGCCAGCAACAGCGTGGTGGACATGGTTCCGATGACCATGCGCCCGATATTGAAGCCGGACTCCACCAATTCCTTCATGCCGATATCCGGCCGTTTCATTTTTATCTCGTGCATGGAGGCGCTGACGTCCATGGCGATATCCATTGCCGCACCCGAGGCACCCAGCAGGACAGCCGCATAAAAGATGTGCTGGAAATTGAGCCCGTATGCCCCTTGCACAAGCAGGGTGGTGGAAAAGGGGGTGGTCATGCCCAGCAGATTGAACTTGTCGCCGAAGAAGAGCGTCAGCAGCAGGGTCACGGCCATGCCGCATACCGTGCCCAGAAAAGCGGCTATTCCCTGCCGTGTCACCCCTGCAACGGTAATGATGATTACCAGTGAGAGCAGCACCAGTACCGCAAGGCTGAGAGGGAGCGGATCTGCGCCCTTGAGCAGGTTGGGGATGTAGAAATACCAGAGCACTCCCAGTGAGGCGACGAACGAGACAAGGGCCTTGAGGCCGATCAGACGGGCGTAAACGATCAGGGCCAGCGCAAACACGGCAAAGAGCGCCAGTTCCCAGTTCTGTCGGAAGGAGTTTATGGCGCGGGCGTCTGTAATGCTGTCGTCCTGAATGTGCACGGCAAGCAGAATGCGGTCGCCCGGTGCATAGATCTCGTCCATGTCCAGCTGCCCGTTGAGGTGGTTGAGCGCTTTCGTCTCGGTTCCCTTCCACATGCCGCCGTCAATGATGACGCGCAGGTGCTGCGGGCCCACGGCTCCCGCTCCGGCTTGCAGCACTTCGCTGTTGTCTGCGGCGAGGACCGTTGCGGTCACCTCCTGCACGTTCTCTCCATCCGAATCGGACAGGGATGATTGTCCGACCCAAAAAAGGCCGGCAATCAGGGCCACAGCAAGCGTAAGCTCAACGAGCAGTTTCTTCAGGTCGGGCATGGGCATTCCGGATAATGGGGGAGAGCGGTGACCCGCCCTCCCCAAGGTTGTGGCTAGTTCTTGCCGAGAACGTTCTGGGTTTCTCCGAAGGGGATCTCAGAGTACTTCTTGGCCGGACCGGTGGTCTCGCCCAGCAGGGCTGCGGAAGGAGTACGTTCCATCGGGGACAGCTTGGCACCCATGATCTTGGCCATGATTCTGGGCACGTCGGTGTTGTCCTTGAAACCTGCAAACTGCTCGGCGCCAAAGCCCTCTGCGGACAGGGTGATCACAGAGGCCGTGTGCACGTAGGAAGTCCAGCTGATGCGGGCGCGCTCGGAAACCACGTGGGCTACGGCGATCATAGTGGGGGTGTAGGCATAACCGTAGGTGGTCTGCTGTTCTTCAGGCAGCCCCTGGTTCTTGTCTTCCACAGCCATGGCGGATTCGATGATCTTCTGCTCGCGGGCATTCAGGTCGTTCAGACCGAAGTTTTCTGCAATGTAATCGTAGTAGGCCTTCTGGCGTGCGGCGACATCGGGGATGTCCTTGACCATCTGGGGGTAGACGTACATCAGCACGTCTTCGGCAGATACCTTGACCTTGAACAGTTCGTTAAGCTTGAGGAAGTAACCCTTGGAATCAAGGCTGATACCCATGGCCATGCCGCCGGTTTCGTGGTCGGCGGCAACCACGATCAGGGTTTCCTTGGGGTGCTTCTTGTAGAATTCGTAGGCCTTGGCGATGGCGTTATCAAAGGCAAGCGTGTCCCAGATGGTGCCTGCTGCGTCGTTACAGTGAGCGGCGTAGTCGATGCGGCCGCCTTCCACCATCATGAAGAAGGGCTTTTCCTGTGCGGCAAGCACTTCAATGCCCTTGGCGGTCAGTTCGGCGAGGGAGGGCATGGCGTTTTCGGCTTCACCGCTGTTGCGGCGGTCGATTTCCATGTCCATGGCGCTGGAGGAAACGGGAGCCAGTACCTTGTCGCCCTTCTTGGGCTTGTAGGCGCGGAAGGCGTCGCGGTTCTTGTCGCCGATGAAGGTGGTGTATCCCTTGGCCTTGAACTCGGCTACCAGATCGCGGTCGTCCTTACGCTTGGACTTGAGGCCTTCAGCGTTGTTCTTGGCCACAAAGTTGCGGTAGCCGCCGCCTGCCAGATAGTCGAAGCCGGAGTTCAACTGGTCGATGGCGATTTCATTTTCATTGCTGCGATGCACGTTGTGTGCGGAGAAAGCTGCAGGAGTGGCGTGGGTGATGCGGGTGGTGGTGGCAATGCCGACTGCGTAACCGGCATCGCGGGCGGCTTCGGCAATGGTCTTCACATCGGTGCCGTCAGGCAGCTTGGAAACCATGTCGTTGGTGGTCTTGAAACCGGTGGCGAGAGCGGTGCCGCCTGCTGCAGAGTCCGTGATCAGGGTGTTGGCGGAATGGGTGGTTACCAGTGCCGAGATGGGAAAGCTGTTCATGATCAGACGGGCTTCAGGATTGCCGGTTTCGATCTTGTGGAAATACTGCGCAGCCTGTCGCTGCACGGGACCCATGCCGTCGCCGATGAAGTAGAACACATACTTGGGAGCTGCCGCAAAGGCTGCGGTGGCCATCAGCAACAAGGATGCTGACAGCAGCAGGGTGCCGATTCTGTTGAGACTGCGTTTGGTGACTTTCATGTATCGTCCTTTGTTGTATGAGTTTGGCACAATGCCATTGAATTCGGCTGGTCCCTGTTGCAAGGGCTGCAAGCATGGTTGGCGCAGTGTTTTGTGATGTGTTGCTCTAAAATGTGCGCGCATGACGCTTGTGTCTGTTGTTGCTTACACCAAGGCTGAGTGTGGCGTTTCCCTTAAGGGCAAGGTCAAGGGGGAGATCGTGAAGTTCTTTCAGCAGGATGCAATCGGGTGGACAGCGTGGATGAAAGGGGCTGGAGCGGGCTTGCTTACAGGAAAACTCCCAGACAAGAGGAGGTGATTGTATGATGGTCCGTCGTAGCAACGTGTATTCGGGGTATTACACAAGAGGCTTTTTCTCATTTCCCTAAAGGGGAATGTTGAGGGTGTTGTTTGTGTGTATAATCAGCTGATTATACTGTTCGTGGGGGGGCTGGAGCAGGCAAAAGAAAGGAAGCCTTGCTTGAACAAGATATGGTTGGCTGAAAACAGCTACGTTGCTGCAGGGTGAGTGCTTTACTATTATGCTGAGTGGTTGTACTCCTGTATGGGGTTATGCATCCAGATGGTTGATGTTTGTACGTCGTAGTGTGTCTTGCGCTTTCAGGAGGGGGTCTCCTTACGTCTAGTTGGACAGAATGGGAGGGGTTGGTGCGTATTTCAACGTTCTTGATTCTTGTTATGTTGTCGGGTGTTGTAATTTTGTTGTCTGCAGTTTCTCCAGTTTGCGCGGAAACAGGCGGGATTTGGGCCTATCAGGGAGCCTACTCTGAGTTTTCTGCATCAGAAGCAAAGTCTTTTGCAGAATCCATTCATCGCTCAGAGGAACCGGAAGAAGTGCCGGAACAAGCTTCCGGTGCTGAAAACAATGCCGGAGGGCGAATCAGACTGCTTGAACCTTTGCAGGGGACAGTATTTCCGAAGGATCTTGCGTCGCCTCTGTTCTGGTGGAGTGTGGCCAGTGATAAGCCCAACGCATGGCTGCTTACGGTTTCTGTGGGGGACTCCCCTGTTCTGAGTCTGGTGACTTCGAATGAACGGTGGATACCGGAGTCCCATCATTGGAGTATGATCAGGGAACAGGCGCAGGCAGTTTCCGGAGGTTCTTTCAGTGTGGCATTGTCAGCTGTCGGCGGGTGGGACGGAAGGACCATTGAACAAGAGGTCTCTGCCCGTTTTTCGTTCAGCGAAGATCCTGTAGGGGCGAGTGTCTTTTTTTTGCGCAAACCCGTTCCTTTTGCCGTAGGTCAGGCACATCCTGAAAATACGCAATGGTTGCTTGCGGATGTTGCCAGCGCAGGAAGTGCGGCCAAGGTGATGGATGGTCTTCCTATCTGCGGAAATTGCCATGCCTTTTCACCGGGGGGACAGTTACTTGGGATGGACGTGGATGTGGACGGGGACAAGGGGGGCTATCTCCTTGTGAAAACGTCCAAGGATGTGGTGGTGGGCAAGGGGGACGTCATTTCATGGAACAACCGTCCCACGCCTCCTCCCGCGCAATATAGTTTCGGATTGTTCACCGCACTATCATACGACGGCAGGTTCGCCGCTTCGACCATCGGAGAGAGCTCGCTTTTTGTGAGCCTTGAAGACAAGGCGTTTTCTCAGCTGTTTTTTCCGGTGACCGGTCGCATAGGCGTTTACGATACTGCCGCAAAGAAGCACTTCGATCTTAGCGGGGCAAACGACGACCGCGTCGTGCAGACAGCTCCGGCATTCAGTCCGGATGGCCGGACCCTCGCCTTTTCGCGTGCGCCCGTCGATGATGCCCTGCTTCAGGCCGTATTGAGTGGACAGGTCAAGGGGGAGCCTTCTTCTTCCAGCATACATGCCTTGAATAAAAAGTATCCGATTCAATTCGATATATGGACGGTGCCGTTCAATCAAGGGAAGGGTGGGGTTCCTGAGCCGTTGAAGGGGGCTTCGGGCAATGGCAAGAGCAATTATTTCGCCCGCTATTCGCCCGACGGCAAATGGATCGTCTTTACGCAGAGTCCGACGGGCCTTGTGTTGCAACCACGCAGCCGCCTGATGATTGTACCTGCCGGGGGAGGTGAAGCCCGCCCTCTGGCAGGTAATGTCGACGGAATGAATTCATGGCACAGCTGGTCGCCAAACGGGCGCTGGCTGGTGTTTTCCGGGAAATCCCGTTCGCCGGAGACTGAGCTGTTCCTTACGCATGTCAGTGAGGAGGGCGTCGCAAGTCCGGCGATACGGTTGTTCAGATACAGCGCTGGGGGGCAGGCCGTCATGGTGCCGGAGTTCGTACCGGAGTCATGTTCGGGCTTGCAGACTGTTCGATTCGGTTTCCCCCTTGATGGGAGCAGACAGGTCAAGTCAGGTAATACAAGGTAAATTCGGGGGGGAGCCCCAAAACATTCCGTTTTCAGTTGAGGAGGGAGTATGCTGAAGCAAGGTGTTTTACGTGGGTTGAGTTGCTTGTTGGTGGTCTTGATGGTTCTGGCGCACAGCGGCCACGCGTTTGCCTATGGCGACGGAGGCGGCGGTGGTGGAGGTGGCGGTGCCGGTGGTGGTGCCGGAGGTGGAGGCGATGGCGGCGGAAGCGGCGGGAAGAAGTCGGAAGGCTTTGGTGCGCTTTCACAAGCTGATCTGGTCAGGGCCTATGGCACGCCTTTGCAGAAGGAAGATCTGGAGAGACGGATCGAAGAGGCTAAGAGGCGGGCAGAAGCGACCAGGCGCCGTGGGGAGCAACTGCGCAAGCAGCTGGATTTGATGCGGAAGCATATGTCTCAGATTGAAAAGGAGATTCAGGATGGCGACTCTTCCGTCGAGAAGGAAAATGACTACTTCAACATGTGGAAGAGAGTTATTAAGAAACAGCACGAAATTGATAAGAATCAGGGTGAGATAGCTATTGCTGATCGAAATGCAGAACGTGCGGAAGCGGGGAACGGTTCTCTGTCTGATTCCCGTGAAAAGCAGATTCGCGATTCCGTGAAAAAGCAGGCTGATGCGAATATAAAAAGAAATCAGCGACGCATGATTGATAAGCTGCTTGAGCGGGGCCAGGCGGCTATGGACGAGGCTGACGAACACGAGAAAAATCGAAAGCGCATGGAACTGGTCAAATGGGTTTCGATAGTGGGAACTTCTGCCATCGGGGGAGCCGGTGTTGCGACACTCACCACTGCGGAAGCCGCAAAGCTCATAGCCATAGGCGGTGTGTTGGATGCGACAGGCGCCGGGGTTGGTGCGGGGGCCGATGCCTACTCCAAGAACAAGTCCTGGAAGGAAGTCATTATAAGATCGCTTTCTGCAACAACCTTGCAGGCAATTGCCGGCAGGGTGTTGGGCAAGATTCCCAGCACGACCTCAGGGATAGCGGATTCTCTGGTGGAGTTCTCCAAGGCCTATGGAATGGATGCGCTGCAGAGCGCAATTTCGGATGCGGAAGCTCCTACTCATTCCGGGCCGCCTTCTTCCGCACCCAACTACAGTCCCTCCTCGATGAAGCCAGGGTATCATTTGTAAGCAAGCAGGGAGCAATGCCATGATTCGTATTACTGCAATTAGTCTTGTTCTGGTTATGTCGGTCGCGCTTTCTGCCTGCGTCTCTTCCAAGCAGCCCGCAGCCCCGGTTCCGGTTCAGTCGGCTGATAATGAAGCCTACTTGAAAGATGTGGAAGTGATGAAAGCAGAGAACCTTCCCGGCCATGTGAAGGTTGTTCTTGCCGCCTTGCTGGGGGCCATGAGGGGAGAACCGGCCCCCGCCAAGCCAGCCGTTGTGTTTAGTCCTGAAGGAACACATGACGTTCGCGATGCCTATGCGGACCTCAAGGGATACAGCGTTGCGCTGACCGAGATTGATCTGGTTGCCTCTGCTCCTCCGCTGGGCAAGAAGGTGAGTGTGGCCCTTCAGGGTGTCTTCACGTTTGTGAACGATATAGGACAAACCCGTTCGGACAGCTTTTTTGTGGACTATGTGTTTGCAAAGGGTAAGCCCATCGTGATTCAGGACTGCGTCACCTCTCCCGTGTTCACGGAGTATCCCAGCGTTACGGGGTTTTTCGTGAAGCGGAAGGCGCTTGCCGAAGCTGCCCCGACGTTGAATACGTTCAGGGATTTCTATCTGTTTGCCATGGGTAACAGCATATCGATGATGGCGACCGAGGAAGAGACCAGAAATCTTGAAAAGTATAACGCCCTGTCTTTCTTTGATAAGATGGGCGGCTCCGAACTGCTGCCCAAGTCAATGGAGGACGAGTACGCGTTTCTTGCATTCACCATGGACAGAGTGTCTCCGCACTCCTTCTTTTCGTTGCTCGTCAACCGCTCGACCAATAGTCAGGGCAACTCGGATATTGAACCTCATTACAAGTTCTTTGAAGAAGGGCATGTTGTCGGTATCGTGCAGGGGAAAGGCAAGCTCTTCGATGCGTTGCGTCCCTTCTACATTCACGCCATGTATGCAAAGGAATATGAAGGTGTCGGCTCTCAGACCCGGGTGGGCATGTTCTCCAACCAGAAGCTTTCAGCGGACATGCAACCTCTGTCGGTACCCCCGGACAGCGAGTGGGTTTCAGAAAAGCTGGAGCAGCGCAAGCCTGAGGTTGTTCGGTTGCTGAACCCTCGAGATATCGAGGATGCAAAGCTGATTCAGCAGGCTCTGGCTGCCAAGGGGTTCTACAAGGGGGCCATAGACGGTCTTTTCGGCAAGGGATCGCAGAAAGCCCTGCGCAACTACCGTAAGGCCGCCATGGGAAAGGATTCCTCCCAGTGGGATATGGAAGTGCAAACCGCTTTGTTCAAATAGTCCCGAAGGTGGCTGGGCCATTACTCCTGTGATGATGCGTTACGTATGATGCGGGAGTATGTGGCGGTGCCGCAGGCTGACCGGTAGTGGTGTTGCGCTGACCTTGTCCGGCGTGCATCCTTTCTTTGTCCCGCTACGGGACATTCGCGATATGACAAAGGGCCTGTTCACGATGTGTGAACAGGCCCTTTGTTTGTGTCAAACTCGCGAGCGGAGTGGTGCTTCCGGCTTTGTGCTTGGCACGGGGGCGTTTTGCCGACTGAGCCTCGGAATACGGGACGGATGCCGTATTGGAATCGGCACAATGGAAGAGATCCGTCTAGCCCCGTTTGATGTTGTATACGCCGCGTCCCTCGGCAACGTGCGTGTTCCGGTTTCCCGCTGACCAGACCACAACATGTGCGTTGCCTACCTTGTTCCCCAGCAGCCGTATTCTGGCCTCCGCATACAGATCAAGAGGTTTGGCGGGGCGCAGGTAGTCAACGCTCAGCGTAATAGTGGCGATGTGATCCTCCGGTTTGCAATGCGTCCACACGGCAAAACCGCCACAGATGTCCACAAGGCTGGAGATGACTCCCCCATGGATCATGGAACGGTTGGCGTGGCCGATGAGCTGATCCTTGTAGGGAATGTACAGGCGGACAGCATCTTCTCCCAAATGGTCCACCCGTACTCCGAGAAGAAGATGAAAGGGAAACTCGTTTTCGATAAAATTGTGGAGCGAAGCGTCATGCATGGCGGAATCCTGTGCTGAAGAGGGGGCTGTAATATGGCTGTGTTCTGTAACAGTAATTGAGCCTAGCCATGTCTGCGCTGATTGCAAGCGGAAAACGTTACTGGGCGTTCGCGGTGAAAGATGCGGCAGGGTGATGGCACCTGTCTGTTGCCCCCCAGCCTCTCGTACGCTCATTCAGTGGGTAGGTGGGGGTATCAGGCAGGGAGCGGGTCGGTACAAACAGGGGGAGCACATGTCGCCTCAACCCTGTTCCGGCCATGTTGCTTTGCGCGGTACAGTGCCTTGTCAGCCTGTTTGATAAACGCCTCTACAGACATGCCGCGGCTATACTGGGCAATGCCGAAGCTGAGGGTTACCGTGTGTCCTGCTGCAGTGGCTGGCTGGCTTGATTCGATGGTCCGGCGGAACCGTTCCGCAAGAACCATGGTCTGTTCAAGTGAGGTGTGGGGGGTGACGATGATGAATTCTTCGCCTCCCCAGCGTCCTGCGTTGTCCGTGTCGCGTTTGTTATCGCAAAGGAGCCTGGTGGTGTGGGTTATCACCGTGTCCCCGACATCATGGCCGTAGGAGTCGTTGATGTCCTTGAAGTGGTCAATGTCACACAGGATCAGGCAGAGCGGTATTTCGTATCTGTTGTATTGTCCTATTTCATATTTGATAATTTCTTCAATTTTTCTTCGGTTGTATAGGCCGGTTAAGTGGTCTTTTGTTGCCATCTCCTCCATCTGAACCAGTAATTTCGATTGGTCGGCGGCGAGTTGTTCGAATTCCGCAAACAGTCTGCTGCTTATCATGTGCTGTATGGAGTACATGAGCAATATGCTCAAAAGCATTGTGAGTATGTTGATAACGGCATCCGGAGAGTGCGTGCTGAAATAGTTGCTGATATCGTTTCCGCTGAACGCGTAATAGAATCTGAATATGTATAATGCCGTGAAGAGAATGAATGATATGCCCGGGAATATGCAGTGCGGGGCGAATTTTTTGTCAGAGGGAGCGAGGAGCGTATGCGCTATAAAGGCAAATACCGGTATGAGCATGCCGGAGAACAGCATGGTTCGTATTCGTATGTCAGGCATGACATAGGTGAAATAGCAATACGCGCTTAGAAAGACTGCCGTGTATATGAGGTGAGGCGCACGCGAAATATGGCGATGTGTGAATTTGCCTGCTCCGAGCGAGAACGCAATGACGCCGGAGAACATGAGCGCGTTTGCAAGGACGACGGAAAACAGCGGGGAGATGTGGGGGCGCAGCAGGGCGAGTGTCATACCTGCGGACTGGAAGATGAAGTTGGCCAGAAAGTATTTTACACCGTCAAAACGCTTTTGGCTGACCCTGACGGTAAGCACCATCAGGAAGGCGCATATGTAGTTGACGAGCACAAATATGACGAGGACTGTCCTCATGTCGAAGGCTGGCAATCTATTTCTCCTGAGCGTAACCGGTGAGTGTGTGTGAACAAGGTATAAATCGTCTCGGCTTTCATCAAGTATTGAATTGAGTACCTTCAAGATTGGAATGGATAAACGACGCGTTGAAGTTGAACAGCCCCGATGTCCGTTTTGGATGTCGGGGCTGTTTTGCATGGTGCGAGGGAGCGAGGTTGTATGCCTGTTTTATGGTGTGGTATATTCCAGAATTGAAGCCGGATTTTCATAAGGGAAAGGGGACGCAATGGTAGGCAAATACAAGTCAATTTTTGTTCCGACAACTGGCCCGGATGACTGGCGGCAGTTGCTCGCGGAACCGGATAAGCAATGGAAAACGGGATGCTCGGCAAAAGAGTTGGCGTATTGTTGGGAGATGGCGGAAGGTTTTCCTGCTGAAGTTGAAGCGGTGTTGCGTTCGCAGCCTGAGTTTGCTTCTCTGGAAATCCTTTTTGCAGTTCCTGAATATAAAGTTTTCTTGCCGGGTGGAGCCAGGCCGTCTCAGAATGATATTTTTGTGCTGGCAAGGAATAGCGGTGGGCTCGTTGTGATTATGGTTGAAGGAAAAGTATCGGAGCCATTTGGTCCAACTCTTGGCGATTGGCTTGCCGAGACGACTTCCGGTAAGGTGAAGCGCTTGTCCTACCTGCGTAGCGTCTTGCGTATACGTGGGGAGATTTCAGAAAAGATGCGGTATCAATTGTTGCACCGGACGGCTTCTGCCTTGATTGTAGCAGAGCGGTTTTGTGCAAAGAACGCTGTGATGCTGGTGCATTCTTTTTCTGCTGAAAGCGCGTGGTTTGATGATTATGCAGCTTTTCTGGAGTTATACGGTGTGACTGCCAAGACTGGTGTTCTTCATAATGTTTTGGACGAGTCAGTGCCGAATTTGTTTTGTGGTTGGGTGAAAGGAGTCTCCGGGGGGCGCTAGCGATGTTGGGTATGAAAACAAAAAACCGCCCTGAATTCTTTCGAAATCAGGGCGGTTTCATTTGCTGGGGCTCTTGAGCGGGATTGAACTGCTGACCTTGTTATAGGTAAGGACGCGCTCTGGGGGCTGGATTGAAAAACTCTGGTAGTGCAGCTTGTCTTTCTGCGGTGATTATCCGGAGGTGGATATGGATACCTGATTGGTCGTTTATTATTTTTCTTTTCTGGTTTTGGCCGTTGAATCGTCGTTTGTCTCATTGCTGTGCGTATGTTTCTTGCGCCTTACAATGTGTCGATAGATGGATATTGAGACGCTTGCTGCAATGATTGCAGCTCCTAATTCCAATTCGTATTTCTTGATTTGGCCAATGTACGATTCAATGGCATGCCCGAAATAATAGCCGCCTGCTGTAATGGCTATCGCCCATAGCATCGCGCCTGCTGCGTTGAGTATGGCAAATTTTGAAGCGTTGACGTTGCTCATTCCATACATGAACGGTGTTGCTGTCCGTATACCATAGATGAACCTGAATAAAAGAATCATCAGGGTTTCATAGTGCTCTGTTCTTTTTCGTGCGTATGTAATGCTGGCGAACAAGCGTGGAAAGCGTGACAGAAAGAAGTCGTTGTGGCGTCGTCCGAGATAGAAGTACAACTGGTCGCCCATCAGGCTACCCGCAAAGGCCACCAGCACCACTTTGGGGAAACTGAGGTAACCCTGATGAGCGGCAAGGCCGCCGAAAATGAGGATGGTTTCGCCTTCGAGGAAGGTTCCTAACCATAAGGCGAGATAGCCATAAGTGGATATGGCTGCTTCCAGCGTCATGTATGCTCCTCTTGGATGCGTGAGGCTCGTGCTGCCTGTGTCCCGGCTCGACTGCAGGCTGAATGAGATAGAAGTATACTTTCTCGGGATGTGTAAATCCAGCTATTGGATAAATAATAAGCTGACTTCGTCTGAGGGTAGAGTTGGAGGTCGAAGAGAAAAACGCCCTGACTTCTCTAGAAGTCAGGGCGGCTTCAATTATATGGAGCTCATGGGCATTATTGAACTGCTATCCATGTTCTAGTTAAATACTTTCGCTTTTTAACCATACCTGAATGCATGTAGGTTGTATGAGACGGATTACAGAAAAATGGTCAAGTCAATTAGCTGACATAAAGCAAAGCAACGTTCTGTTTCTGCATTTGATTCGCCGGTTAATCATGGCCTTATGGGTAATCACCTCGTATGATAGGATCTGTTAAAAGTAGCAATTGTCGTTAATGTATATCCACAAAGAAGACAGAAGCGATGCGGAAGTCTCGATTCACGGAAATACAGGGGCATTCGGATGGTACTAGGTCCGTGTAAGGGGTATGAAATATTATGCTAGCGAAGGATAAGTTGTATTTGGGTGTCATTGCTGTGTTTTTTGGTATCATAGGTGCCTTTGCGTTTGCTGGAAAATTAATGCCAGAAATACTGGCAGGTTATATTTTGACTAGCTTGGTAAGTTTCTTTGTCTACGCCGTAGATAAATCAACAGCCCAAAGAGGTGATTGGCGTGTTCCTGAGAGTACATTGCATTTATTGTCTTTAGTTGGTGGGTGGCCGGGCGCGCTCTTTGCACAACAAACGCTTCGTCATAAAACAAAAAAACAACCTTTCCGCACAACGTTTTGGATAACAGTTGTAATGAATTGTTGTGCATTTATATATCTATGTATCCCAAAGGGGAGGGGAATCCTGCATACGTTGATAGCTAACGTGATAATAATGGCAAACTGATTCTGTCTTCAATTTGTGGAGCACCAGCCAGCTGGCTGTTGAAAAGCCCTGACTTCTTTCGAAATCAGGGCTGTCTGTTTTATGGGCTGATGCCATTTTCAATGCCATGTGCTGCTGACGTGTGACCAGCAGGCGGCTGTGCGGGATTATACGGATTTGATCCAATGCTCGATTGCGAGCTTTTTGTTGTCTGAGAAGTCGCTATATACCTTTTCGCGGAGCCAGCGCAGAGATTTTGAGCGTAACTGTTCTCTAAGCAGTTCCTCCGCTTCCTGAATGACCACCTTGATCAGGCAGGGGCATTTGGAAGAAAACTCGGCAGAAGGTTCCGTAAAGATGTTTTTCTTTCGTATTTCAGCGCATTGAAAGAAATAGGAAGGGCCTTCAATTGCTTCGATAATATCCCAGAACGAAATGTCGCTTGCAGATCTGGCCAGTTCGTAACCGCCATTGACTCCGGGTACTGACCTGACGATCCCGCTTTTCCTCAGTTTGGCGAAGACCTTGGAAAGATATGTTTCTGGTATCGCATTCAATTCAGCTATCTGCTTTATGCCGATGGTTTTCCCTTCCGGGAGGTCCGTCATATAAAATAATGAGTGGAATGCGTACTCCACCCCGACGCTGAACTGCATGTGATACCCCGATATCAAGTGGAATGTTTTTTAGGCATCTACCACTAGGCTTGCAGGGTCTGCAAGGATTTAAGGCGCATGTAGTGCTTGGGAACCCTTTAGAGAGAATGGCTCCCTCCGTTTCATGAAAAGCGGCTGCTGGTCAGAGAACGGTTCGGGAGCCTCTCGTGCTGATGACAGGCGTTCGGACTAAATGGTTTGCTTCACTTCAGAGACAGTGATTTCAAGGACTCGGTTGGCCCACGAGAAGTTGCTTTTTACAAGGTCAAACTCCGGCCCGCTGTTTTTGAAGATGCCAGTGGCCTTGATAAGATAGCCAGTTCCCGGCCCCATTTTACCTTCGACCTCTTTGGAGCCCAAGGTGAGGAGCACGTTGTTGTTTTTTTCCATCTTCCTTTGCGTCTTTCTCATTCCGAATGCCGGTATAAGAATCCGGTTTTCACCGGGGAAGGCAAGGTAGGAATTCCAAGTATTTACAACATGCGCTCCTTCGTCGTCACAGGTTACGATGGAAACGACTCCTTCTTTGCCGACCACGGTCATGAAGTTTTCATTGAACATGTAAGATCTCCTTACTAGGCTAATTGTGTCTAATCTGGATATTCGTTATCCGCAATAGAGATGAATTAGGGTGGGCTTGCTATATTGTCAAGAGCGAAGTCTGGCACGGAGTCTTTCGGTGGAGAACATCTGTGTATGAAGTGATATGAAAGCAGGGGGTTGCGCTAGCTGGAGAAATATCTACTGCTCTGCGATGGAGTTCCGGAGTGTTCCATGGAGTTGGAAAGGGGGGGGCAAAGCAGAATCAGGCCTGCTTGATTCGTTTAACACTGCACTGCAAATCCGATTTGCTCGGGACAAGTCTGAATGTCGTGGTCTGGAAATAGAAGAACCGCCCTGACTTCTTTCGAAATCAGGGCGATTTCATTTGTATGGAGCTCTTGAGCAGGATTGAACTGCTGACTTCGTTCTTACCAAGGATGCGCTCTGTCCTTTGCTGGTTAAATATTATGGGAAGTTTGCACTGGCGCTCCTGTCCCAAATGACGGGTTTATTCCAAGAAAGTGCTACTGTAGTGACTGTGCTACTAGCCAAGTGGATGAAGAAACAGTAGGAGTTTTACATAGATGAAAATAGCAGTTCTTCATCTTGGTTGTATGCAGTGTTGCCATTGCACATGGGGCAAGAGATGTGGCTTTTGTCTTCAACGTGAAATATGGAATTGCATTCAGGGCAAAGCACACGCAAAATATAGTCGTCATGATCAAGTTTGTCAGTGTGACATACGAAATATGACTTTTCGATTTCCCGAGCGGAATCGCCAGAGGTCAACTTTCCTTCGAAGACAAGCATAATCCTGAAAGACCAATGTTTCCGTGTTGGATAGAAAATAACCTTAACTCTCTCGAACAAACTGTCAAAGGCGGTGAGGTAATTGCTCAAGCTATAGTCTTCAGGGAACGGATCTGGATAGTACTTTGTATTTCCAAGTCCATACGGCATAAACTCGCTAATCAAGGTTTTATCGCAATACGCAGCCAGTGTTTGAGCTATAAAGTTCATAGGCTTTTTCTGAGTAATTGATAAGTGGTGAGAGATTGCCAAGGACAGCGCCACCTCCCCTTTTGCGGCAAGAGGCAATTGCCAGAAGTTATACCGATCTCCGCGGTATATTCCGTGAACTCCCACAGAGACATCTAGAGAAGACTCTTCCCCAGCAACTCTCGAATACAATTTCTCAATTGCTGCACCGTGAATATCGAAGGCATAAACCTTAGCCCCAAGCCAAGCAGCCATGAGTGAGAATTTGCCTGCATTAGCGGCTATGTCTACAAGCGTTTTGGGTTGCTTCGCCTTTAACAATCTGAGGACCGTATAAGCACGTGTGTCTTCAGATTCTTGAAGTTTTTCAAAGTCGAAATCATTTTCTTTATGATACCCAGTCCAAACAGTTTTTGTATTTTCGAACCGAAGCTTTGGTAGTAGCGCTTTATAAAAGCGCAGGCACATTTCTCTATCATGATATGGTGCTTCAATCAGATCTCCGGTAATAGCCTGATATTCATTGTCTAAGATAGATCCTTTATGGTAGCAGATATATCTTAGTATATTCTCTAGCTCTGGTTTTTGGGCGCGCAAAAGCATCATGTTAAAAAAACATCCCTTGAATTGTTTAAGGGATGTTAGGCCATTATTGGACATGTTGAGAGGAAGGATAGATCCGAAATCGATAAAAACTGGTGAACAGTTGTTGTGCATCATGATGTTTTCCTGATGCCCATCGCAAGTTGCGAGTCCCCAATTCATCAATACTTCATTCAACTCAATAAATTTCATTCCTGCCTTTCTATAGAATTCCCAAGGCCAAAAAGCAGGCTTTGTTATGTGTGGGATCTTTTCATGCCACAGAATCAGAGGATAATCCTTTAACTGCAATTCTGTTCGTCTTGTGTCGATAAGAAGCCCTCGTTCCACAAGTTTACGAACAATATTTTTATCAAAAAGTTCGTGAACATAATCGGTCATTTCTTCATTTATGGCTCGAAATACTTTGCCTCTGTATGAAAATACTTTCCCTACAACATCAATACTTGAAACAGATGTGAGTGTGAGCCAATTAACTTCTTCAATGTCGATAAACTGATTGTTTGTCTTCATAAGCATTGCATTCACCATCAAATATCCTGATTGTTTGTTGTGGAAGTTATGTGTTTATTGATGAAACGTATGTAAGTGCTATATTCCCCAATTAGGTGTTTCAGAAATCCGTGACGATAAAATCAGCAGGAGCGGGTGGTTAAACATCCATCCCATTTTTAAGTGTGATAATGAACACATCGGCCATGCTATCGTCCGTGCGTAGGCACATAAGCAAAAGTCGAACCCAATATTTAAAACTGTATAAAATTAGGATGTTAGATGGGGTGGTGTGGCGCAATATATTCTCTGGCCTATATCATTCAAAAGAATGACATGCGGATAGTGCAAGGTCGCCTCTCGTGGCTTCGCCCCCTCCTTCACCCCCTTTTCATACACACCAGCAGGGGGCAGGCTTCAAGCTTCTCCTGTGCTAATCGCATTCCCTTGTTACATTTTTTATTTGTGGGGGCTTGCGTTCATCTAGGGGGGTCTACAAGAACTCCGAGAAGCGTAAAAAATGACTGTTATTCAATAAAAAGTAGGGAGCGCTTTTGGCATGTGTGGAGTAGCCCTGCTTTGGATACATGTGTCGACTAATATTGGCAGCGTATGTAGGGGCGATCTTTGTTCTGTCTCGTCTGAAGGCAAGGGAGATGTTGTTTGAAGAGGTGTGGTGGAGTGGGTGAAAGATGGAAAACAAAAAACCGCCCTGACTTCTTTCGAAATCAGGGCGGTTTTATTTGTGTGGAGCTCTTGAGCAGGATTAAACTGCAAGAGCCTATATATGATCGGTCTTAACAGTCGCTGTAATCGTACGGAGACCTGCATTGCGAATTCCATTCCGAGAGGGATGGGGCAGCTGGAGTATTCCGCGTTTGAAACGTATCTCTTGGCTGTTGTTTCCGGCGGCTATTTGGAGGGATGAACTGCGATTCTCGTGAGTTTGCACTATGCTGGTGTCGGGGGCTTTCATGGGGGGAGTGTTTCGCAGGCAGAGCTTTTATTGCTGCTAGACACGCAGCCCAGCGGCTTGTAAGGACGGGGCAGGCAGAGCCCAGTTCCCGTCACCCAAAGCTGTATTAAAAGAGTTGTGTCATGCTCGACAATCTTGCCGTCGTCCTCGTGAAGCCCCGTTTCCCGGAAAATATTGGCATGGCCGCTCGCGCCTGCGTCAACATGGGCGTGAATGAGCTTGTCGTGGTGCAGCCAGAGCGTTGGGACATGGATCGTATCCATTCTCTTGCCACGATTAAGGGGGCCGATCTGGTTCGTTCCATCCGTGTGGAGGATGATCTTGCCAAAGCGCTTGCAGGATATACGCAGGTGTACGGCACTACAGCCCGCACGGGCGGCTGGCGCAGTGAGATTCTTTCACCGGAAAAGGCTGCCCCTCTGATCTCCGGGCAGCTTGCCGGAGGTGGTAAGGTTGCTCTGCTCTTTGGCCCGGAGGATAAGGGGCTGACCAATGAAGAGACGGAAATCTGCAACCATCTGCTCACCATCCCTGTAAACCCGCAGGCCAGCTCTTTGAATCTTGCGCAGGCCGTGCTTATAGTTCTCTATGAATGCTTCAAGGTGGGGGCGCGTGCCCCGCTTATGTCCGTCGCCAGTGACGCGCAGTCGCCTCTGTGTACGCACGCCGAACAGGAGATGGTCATTCGCACCCTGCGCGACACGCTTTTACGTATCGACTTTTTGCGTAAGAATAATCCAGACTACTTCATGCTCCCCGTGCGCCGCTTCCTGCAGAAGATTGCCCTGCGCCGCCACGAATTTTCCATGCTCATGGGTATCTGTAATCAGATAGGCTGGGTGGCGGATAAAGCCGGACTGCCTAAGTGTCAGGATAGGGGCGGCACTGATTCCGATTCTGCCCCACGAGATTAACACGCCGCGCTCAAAGCCCCTGCTTACGCTTGTAAGTAGGGGCTTTGATTTTATGGAGCTCTTGAGCAGGATTGAACTGCTGACCTCGTCCTTACCAAGGACGCGCTCTGCCGAAGGTGATCATTTCGTCCTCTTCGACAACGGGCAGGCGTTGAACCAGATTTTTGCTACCCTAATGAGATAGCTTTTGTGCAGATATCGATTTGAAATTGAACAGCCAAAATTTCCGTTTTGGAGTCGGGGCTGGCTTTGTGTCAGGCGTCGTTGTGGTTTAGTTTGTCAATGAAGACCCTATTTCTTGCATGAGCGATTGATAGTAAATTTTCATAATTAGTAATTTCTAAGAAGAATTTGTCTTTAAGGAAGACTCCGTAATAGGATTTACCGTCAGGGCGTTTTTTTAGGCTATGTCCTGATTCCATGTAATCTGTAAAATATTCGCAGTAAATATCGCAAAGAACTATTCCGTAAAATTGAGTCGAGTCGGTAATTGTTATTCGCTTTCCGTTGTGCTTTGTTTTTTTATGGTGAATCATTCGCTGAACATAGTTTTTGATTTGAGCTATGGGATCGTTAGTCTCGCTTAACTCGAGGCTTGTCTTTTTTAACTCAATTATAAAAACGTTGTGATCTTCTCCGAGAGGGTCAGAGTATGCAGCACAAATATCATAACGTTTGTCACCGCGTTCGTGTGGTTTTCCCAATGTTGATTTTTCGTAAAGGTCTGATGTTAAAAAGTCATATAGCGCATATCTGTCGTCAATTATCCATAGGTTGTGTCTAAAATAATCTGCATCACAGTTTGTGCTATCTGTCTTTGTTGGAAATAGGAGGTTGTGAAGTATTTCTTCTGGTTGAAACTTGTCGTCTTCTTTCTTTTCAAGAAGTTTTTCGTATAGATTTAATACGAAGTCTCTGTATTTGATGTATGAAACAAGGGGGGCATGGTTAAGCTTCATTCCATTGTTTAATTTTTCTAATGATTCTTTTTTAAATGTGTCGAAGTTTGGGATGTCTTTGTCTTCATACTTCTTTGAGATGGTTTTTACATAATTGAAGCTTTCAACTTGTTTTGCTGCAAATTCTCGAACATATCTTTCTTTAATAGCTTTTTCGTCTTCGCCAAGTTTAAAGCTGTTTCGTATCGATGTGTCGTCCTTTAAAAAAGAAAGGTGTGGTAAATCTTCAAAAGTTTTGTCTATGAACTTATCGAGGGTGTCTTCAAGTGTAGATATGCTGCTTTTGGCGAATGACCTTGCTTGCTCGAAAGCTTTTTCATATATTTTATCCAATGTTACAGAGCTAGGTTCAATTGAGTTTGATTGCGCTATGTTAAAATCTGATCTCTGGTGATTGAGTTTTTTGTTGAGATACTCAGATATAACAACTGAGTTTATATAGTGTTTATCGTCGTTGTCTCCAATTTTGCTACTTGGCAAAAAGTCAATCTTTCTTTCTTTTACAGTTCTTCCGTCTGCTGATAAAATTATCTTGTGGGTTGATCTGTGAGGGGTTCTGTTTTTGATGTGGTATATGTCAAATTTATTGTTCTCTATGATGAAACTTGTTCCAGAATTGACATCTTGGGAGTTTGTTCCAACGTGAAAAGTTCCATTGTCATTTATAACAATGTTCACGTTTTTTATTGAAAGCAGTGAAGGAAGGAAGTGATTTAATACTTCATTATGTATTGCTTCGGTTGTGATTTTATAAAATTCATTGAACTTTGGTGTGGGGTTTTTGAGTGTTATCCTCGTGTTGTAGGCTTTCTGAGTTGTTTGCTTCGGAGTAATTTTGGTGATGTTGCTGAAGTTCTTATCAGTTAATGTTGTTTTGAGTTCAAAAAAAGTATCATTTTCTTCGAAGATACTGTCGATGTTGACTTCATAGAATGCAGAAAAAATGATAAGCGGCCAATTCCTTTGCAGTTGAAGTTATTTTTTTTATGTGTTGTGAACAGGCGTCCGAAAGAATTCTTGTTTTGAGTCGTAAATCCAAGTCCATTGTCACTTATTGATATGGTTGTAATAGCTTTTGGGTCGAGATCGTTTTGGTTTCTAACTATATCAATTGTGATATTACCATGGTCTCTGTTGGCTTCTTGTATAGATTGAATAGAATTATGTATTGCTTCAAATATTGGGAGGAGTGGCTTTCTTTCAACTTCAGGGGTGGCTATTTGTTCGACAGCATTTCTGAAGTCAAAAAAAGGGTGATCTGTTGATGGCATGGCTATCGAATCCTCTGAAGGCGTCATTGTAAGGTGGTATGGAGCGGGGGGGCTCGGTAAGTGCTTTCCGATAGTTTTTAGCGCATGGTGTTTATGGTGTCAAAGTTTAGTAAGATAATCTGGATTCCTCGGAGTATTTTGGATGATGTAAAATTCTGATTGCTGTGATCTGAGGCTTGTTGTCATAAAGATTAGCATAGTAGGTTGATCGATTTTGAATCGTGGCTCTGCAAATCCGATTTGTTCGGGACAAGTCTGAATGTCGTGATCCGGAAACAAAAACACCGCCCTGACTTCATTCGAAATCAGGGCGGTTGCTGCATATGAAAAAGCCCCTGCTTATTTTCATAAGCAGGGGCTTAGATTTTATGGAGCTCTTGAGCAGGATTGAACTGCTGACCTCGTCCTTACCAAGGACGCGCTCTGCCGACTGAGCTACAAGAGCCTATATATGATCAGTCTCAACGGTCACTATGATCGTGCCGGAGACTCGCATTGCGAATTCCATCCCGTGTGGGGTGGCCTTCTAAGAACCAGCCCCTCGAACTTTCGTTCGAGGGGCTGAGGGTTCGCGGTAATGGTCGGGATGAAAGGATTCGAACCTTCGACCCCTTGAACCCCATTCAAGTGCGCTACCAGGCTGCGCTACATCCCGACGTTGCGAAGAGGGTGTTTATATGCTGTGGCCGGTGTCGTCAACAAAAAATTTCAAATTAGGCACTATTTTTTTAATTCGGGCTGGAGGGTGGTTACTTTTTTCGCTGCTTTGTGTACTGTGTTTTTAGATAACTCTCTGAAATCCTGACGCTTGTGAGGTAATATGGAAATTCCACGTGCAGTGCGGGCAATATCGCCCGAAGAGTTGCGCAAGTTCATGGCGGAACACGAAGAGGGCGCATATACCCTTGTAGATGTGCGCCAGCCGCAGGAGTATCGGCAGGAGCACCTGCCCGGAGCCCAGCTGATTCCGGTTTCCGAGCTGGAAACACGGCTGGGTGAGCTTCCGGCAGAGCAGGATCTGGTGTTCTACTGCAAGAGCGGGGCACGCTCTGCCGCTGCTGCGCTCATAGCGCAGGACAGCGGCGTGATTCGCGGTAGCATCATGCATCTGCATGGCGGGATTCTGGCGTGGGAAGGTGGCTCCATTGGCAGCTTGCCGCGGGTGGAGGTCTTCGCCGGTGTCCGATCTGCCAGCGAGTTGCTGATGAAAGCGCTGGAGCTGGAGAAGGCGGCCCATACCATGTACACCATGGTTCGTGCCTCCTCGCAGCGAACCGCTCTTTGCAATCTCATGGATAAGCTCATCGGTGTGGAAGAGGCGCATGCCCGCATGGTCTACAGGTACCTGAGCCGCTACTGGACCGATGATTCGGGCGAACTGCCGCCGTTTGAAGTGCTTTTCGACACGTTGCAGGGGCGCGTACTCGAAGGCGGCCTGACTGTGGATGAACTGGAGCCGTGGATTCGTGGCGCCATTCAGGGCGAATGTGTAGAGCTTGCCGATCTGGCCCTTGAGGTGGAGCTGAACGCCTACGATCTGTACCGCACGCTTGCCCGTCAGGCTGCGGCATCCAACGGCGCTTTCGGGCTGGGTGCTGATGCGGAACTCATCTTTCTTGATCTCGCCTCGCAGGAAAAGCATCACGCCCGTCTTATCATGAGCAGAATGGCGGCGTTTGAGGAGCCCAAGGCGTGAGTGACTGTCTTTCAGTTGCACTTGCACGCTGTCACGACTACCTGCCGGAAGCTGTGGAGCAGGCGGTGCACATGGTACTGGATGCCTGCGGCTACCGTCCTGCGGCCGGAAGCCGTGTGCTGGTCAAGCCCAACCTGCTCAAGGCTGAGCCCGGCGGATTGTGCTGCACCCACCCGCAGGTGGTGCGCGCCGCATGCACCTATCTGATGGACTGCGGCTGCCGTGTAACGGTGGGGGATTCGCCTGCCTTCGGATCCGCGGCCAAAGTTGCGCAGGCCATAGGTCTTGCAGAGGCGTTGGCGCCTCTGGGCGTTCCCATTATCACGCTTGATGTTCCTGTTAACGTACAATTGCCCTTCGGTATGACGGTGGGCATTTCACGGCATGCGCTGGAAACGGATGCGTTGCTCTCCGTTCCCAGAATTAAGGCGCATACCCAGATGCGCGTCACGTGCGCCGTGAAGAACATGTTCGGCTGCGTGGCAGGCGTGCGCAAGGCTTTGGCGCACACTGTGCACGGTGACAAGGGCAATGCCTTCCGGGCCATGCTGGTGGAGGTGGCGGCGGCGCTTCCGCAGACAGCTGCTTTGGTGGACGGCATTGTGGCCATGGACAGGATAGGGCCGTCCGGCGGTGATGCCTGCACACTGGGAGTGGTGGGCGCGTCCCGTGAAGCCGTGGCTCTTGATTCGGCCGTATATACGATGCTGGGGGCAAAGCCTGCGATGATACCGCTATGGGGAGAGCTGCAGAGTCGCGGCACAGTGGGGGCATTTGCGGAGAACCTGAGCTTTCCGCTACTCTCTCCTGCGGATATTGATGCCACGACGTTTCGTTTTCCCGGTTCATTGACGCCGGAAACCTTTCATCCTCTCCGGTTGCTGCGCAGTGCGGTAAAACGCTGGTGGATGGCCCGACGCTGAAGCCGTCCGTCCCGCCGTCCCGTCTGGCCGGGCGTGGGGCGGAACGATCAGCTTCCCGGTCTGGCGGCAGGTGCTTCGTCGGGCTTGAGGGCGACAAGGATGGGGATCGGTCCGCTGATCTTGAGCAGATCCGGCAGGGCCTTGAGGCGCTTGAGCGCGCTGTCTGAAATGCTTTGCCCCTTGAGAAGCAGCACAGTTCCTTCGGCATTCACCAGATCTTCGGCCAGCACCATGCCGGCCTCTACATGCTCCAGACGGGTTGGTTTGATTTCGCCGCCGAGTTGCTCGGTGATATGCGCCTTGAGTGCGGCAAGCACTGCGGGGTCGTAGCTGCCGGCGGTGTTGCCTGCTATGAGCTGGTCCACGGCTTCGCGTGCGGAAATCCCCTGCTGTTCCAGCCGGTCAAAGGCAAGGGCAACCCGCAGAATGCGTGCACCGAGCGGCGTAGTCTCCGAGAAGTCGTCAAGCTGGTGGGCGATAAGCTCTGACACCGGAGCCATACGTGGTATATTGGAAAGCAGGTTTGCACCGATGTCGGGATGCATGCGGAATATCTGCTGTTCCTCTGCGCCAAGCTGCTCGTCACGCATCACTTTTTCCAGCAATTCCTCCGGCAGGCCCACGCAGCCCAACTGGCAGAGCATGGCGGCTACATCAAGCTGCCATAGATTGGGGTCTTTCATTCGTTTGCCCAGTTCGCCCACAAGGGTGCGAATGCGCTCTGAGCGGCCGAACGCCTCCGGGCTGACAAGGCCAAGCACATCCACCAGAACCTTTACGCTGCCGAGCAGGGTGCCCCGAAGCAGTTCTTTTTCCGCCGTGATGAGCCGGTACTGTTTAATGGCGTCGCGCAATACGGCGAGAAGGATGTCCGGCGGGCATGGCTTGGTGAGAAAACGGAAAATGGCTCCGCGGTTCACGGCGTCTATGGCGGCGTCAAAGTCTCCTTGTCCGCTGAGTATGATGCGTACCGTCTCGGGAGCAAGTTCGCGAACGCGTTCCAGCAGGGTAATGCCGTCCATGACCGGCATCTTGAGGTCGGAAACCACCATGGCGAAAGGGCCTTTGGTGCGGACCATCTCCAGAGCTTCCATAGGCCCCGGAGCTACCTCAATGACATACTTCTTGTGCAGGTTGCGCTGGAAGGTTGCCAGAATGTTGGGTTCGTCGTCCACGAACAGGATCTTTTCGTGCGCCAGCAAGGGAGCCTCCGTCAGATGAGTGATATTTCCTGTACCTGCCGTTCCTGCGGAGTCCACTGGTATTTGACGGCAAAGTTGGGCTTGTCGAGCCTGATGGCCCTGTCCCCGATCTTGATACGCGTGCCCTGATGGGCATCCTTGCGGATTGTGATCGGGGAGCGGGCAAGGGAGTGGTTATTCAGCGCCTTGAGCCTGCCCAGTTCCGTGTGGATCTCCTTGAGCCGCTCCTCAAGCCGTGCGCGAACTCTGAGCATTTCGGCCACAATGCGCCGGTCTCCTTCCGGGGTTTTGAGGAGTATGGCGCGCGGCGTGCCGCTGCCGAGCCACTGGTCCAGGCGTTGCTGCTGCCGCCGGATGGCATCCTGCTCCCGTGTAAGGGTGTCCAGTTCAGGAATGTCCAGTGCTATGGTCAGGGCCGTCTGCGTGCCCATGTCCGATCCGGATTCAAGGATATCTATGCCGCGGGCTGCAATGAGGGAGCCGCCCATGACAATCCCTTTTCCCTTGGTGGCGAAAATGGCTCCTTTGGTGGTGATGAAGGAGTTGATGATGCCACCGTTGATGGATACGTCGCCTTCTGCCTCCAGTACGGCGTCATGTGCATAGGCAGCCTGAATGGTGCCGCCGGTGCGGATGAGGTTGCGACCTTCCATGGTTATGCCGCCCCGTACTTCAAGGTCTCCGCCGCAGGTGACCATGGCGCTTTCCACTACGCCGTCAACGATGATGTGGCTGGCGGCGGTGACGGAAAAACCTGAGCGGATGGTTCCCTTGATATGTACGGAACCTGTCTCCACGAGGATGTTGCCGGTGGTCATGTCCACGTCCCCGGCAATCTGCAGGACAGTGGAGACTCCGATGCTGCCCGTGCTTACGTCCACCAGACCCGTTGTTGTGGCTTCGTAAAGAATGGTGCCGTCTTCCTGCTCGACTTCACGGATGTTGTCGCCTGTCCGGACCGGCCTGTCTGTTCCATCCCGGGCGGGAAGTTCGTTGCCGAACACGTCCAGTCCGCGCACTCCCTTGGTTGGCGGATGGTAGCGGGCAATGGGCGTTCCTTCAGTAACATGAGGGTGTGCGCCGCGGTCACGGAAATTGATGGAGCCGTCTTCCGATTCCTTTCCCACGTTCTCCCGTTCGGTCAGCAGGCGCTCCAGCCGTCCGTTTACACCGTGCTTGGGGGCAGTGCCTTCGCACAGTACCAGTTTTTGCGGAACGCCCGTCTCCTGCGCCCGGTGCAGGGCCTCATCCAGCCGGTGCATGTCTATGGGCAGGGTAACCTTCAGGTCTTTTGTGGCCTGCTGATAGACGATGGGAAGGATGGGGTGCCCCTGAAAGCCGGTGGCGTAGACCGTAGCCTGAACCGAGAGCGCGTCCTTGGAAATATGCACGAGGGGAGAGATCTGAAGCTGACCGCCCAGCATGGACATGAGACCGGGAGCGGTTGCCCGCACTTCTCGGGTTGTCATGTCCACAGAGTAGAAGGGAGGTCCGGGCGCCTCGCCATTGGCGGCCTTGCCGGCCGCAAAGGGGGCAAGATTGGTTGCGACGCCCAGCAGGGTTCCGGCCATTGCGGGATAGTCCGGGTCTCCGGCTAAGTCGATGAACTGGCAGAAGGGTTCGGGGCTGCAGCTGTGCTGATCGTTTTCGACTTCGTCTGTCATGTTCTCGCGAGGCCTCCGGATTGCGAACGTGATTATAGTGTATCTTAAGGCACTTTGGGGTTTTTGATCAACCTTTCTCTCAGCCTGCGAGGACGAAAAACCGTATTGCGGCGGGAGGCAACATAGCAAGATCGGTCAAGAAATTGATGTTGGTGCGCGCTATCTTGTAATAATGTTTTACAAACTTTTACAGGTGTACGGAACCTTGCAGCTTGACATGGTGTATTCTTTGTTTCAAACACTGTTTGAAATAGGTGGTGCCATGGAAAAACAGTGTTTGTGTGATCGGTTGCTGAAGACGGCGCGCGAGGTGTTTGAACGCCACCGTGCGTGTTGCGGCATGCCTTCCTCCAGAGCGGAAGCTGAAGAAGCCTTGACCCGGCGCAGACTGCTGCAGGTTGCCCGGGGAGTTTTTGCCGAAAAGGGCGCAGGGGCTACGGTGAGGGACATCTGCCATGCCGCAAGGGCCAACGTGTCTGCCGTGAATTACCATTTCGGCAGCAAGGACGGGCTGTTGGCTGCGGTGCTTTCTTCGGTGCTGGAGGATTTGCTGCAGATGTATCCGATGGATGGCGGTGTGCCTGAGGATGCGGATGCAGAGGACAAGTTGTTCGGCTTCGTCTTCGCTTTTTTGTGTCGAATCTTGCTGGCGACTGGCCGGGATGAGGAAAAGGGGTTAGGCGAGATGCTTTCCGATGCCTTCATGCATCCCATGCCGCCGTTTGAACAGTATGCGGATGCGCATCGCAAGGCCGTTGGCGAGTTCGTGATTCCGATTCTGCAAGTGCTTGTCAGCCGGTCGGCACCTGCCGGTGCGAAGGTGGAGAGAGAAACCCTCGTGCTTATGGTGCGCTCCATCGTAGCGCAGATACTGATGTACAACGCCAACAGGGCCAAGATTCTCGCGGAGCGGGGCGGCAGGGGCTTCACCCCTGACGAATTGGCGGTTGTGGCACAACATATCACCCTGTTTTCTCTGGGTGGGGTCAAACATATCTCGGAGCAGTTGTTATGCGAGTAATGCGAATTAAACCTCTTGCGGCTGGGGTGCTGTTAGCCGCGTTTCTGGGACTGACGGGCCTGCTGACCGGCTGTGATGACAGTTCTGCGGCATCCGGGGAGGAAACTTCTGCACGGACGGCAACGGCTGCTCCGCAGGTTGGCAATAGTTCAGCCATGGCGGATACGCCGGATCTGCCTCCCAAGCCCGAATATGTGGTGAACGTGAAGGTGGAAACCGTGGTGCCGGTTCGCATGCAGGATATGCTGATTCTGCCCGGCGAGACCGAGGCGCTTGATGACATCAAGCTGGCTGCAGAGCGGGCGGGTGTTGTTGAATGGGTAGGGGTGACCGAAGGGCAGATGGTGAAGGAAGGTCAGCAGGTCGTGCGGATCAACCTTTCCGCACTGCAGGCGGCGCTGGACCGTGCCCGGGCGAATCTCAAGCTAGCTGAAGAGCAATTGCGCCGCAGACGTGACCTGTATGCCCGAAAGGTGCTTTCCCGCGAGGAACTGGAGCAGGCAGAGAACGAGCAGACCGTGGCTCAGGCGAACCTTCGCGAGGCTGAAGTGAACCTCAACTACGGCATTACCTCGTCGCCTGTTTCCGGCGTGGTGAACAAGGTCTACGTGGATCCCGGCGAATATGTGGGCGAAGGCGCTACCGTGGCGGATATCGTGAACGTGAGCACCCTGCGCGTCAATTTCAATGTGCCTGAAGCGGACGTACGTTTCCTTGCCGAAGGCCAGAAGGCTGAAGTGCGTGTGGACACCTATCCTGGCAAAGCGTGGATCGGAACCATAGACTTTGTGGCATGGAAGGCGGATACCGCCACCAGAACCTTTCAGGTGCGTCTGGTCGTGGACAACAGGGAAGGCAAGATCAGGCCCGGCATGATCGCCCGCGCTTCGTTTGTCCGCCGCGCGCTTGCCGATGCCGTCACTGCTCCCCTGTTTTGCGTGCAGGACAAGGGCGGCGAGCGCATAGTGTTCGTTGAAAAGGATGGCGTGGCGCAGGCGCGCACTGTTGAACTGGGGGTCATTGAAGACGACAGGGTGCAGGTGCTGAAGGGCCTTGTCCCTGGTGACAGGCTTATCATTGTCGGCCATACCGAGGTTGAAGACGGTACAAAGGTGAACGTGCGATGATTCTGAACGAAGGGGCATTGAAGAACCAGTCTCTGGTCATGGTGCTGCTTGTCCTCATCGTGGTGGCCGGTCTTTACAGCTATGTGAAGTTGCCCCGCGAAGCAGCGCCCGATATCCAGATTCCCTACATCTTCGTGAGTACTGATTATGAAGGTGTGGCGCCGGAGGATATGGAAAAGCTCATCACCATTCCGCTGGAGCGCAAGCTCAAGGGGCTGGAAGGCGTTGAAGAGCTGACATCCCAGTCCGATGACGGCAGATCCACCATTGCCATCAAGTTTCTGCCCAGCGTGGATATTGATGATGCACTGCAGAAGGTGCGCGACAAGGTGGATCAGGCCAAGGGCGACCTGCCGTCGGATCTTGAGGATGATCCGATCATCAGTGAAATGAACTTCTCGGACCAGCCCATCCTGCAGGTTGTGCTTTCCGGTCCGTTCAGCCTCAAGCGGCTCAAGGTCTTTGCTGAAGAGCTGGAGGATCGATTCGAGGCCATTCCCGGGGTGCTGGATGCCCGCATCATCGGCGGGCTTGAGCGTGAGATTCACGTCGAGTTCGATCTGGACCGGGTGGGCGCTTACAATGTTCCGTTCACCACGATGCTGAAGGCCGTGGAGCGGGGCAACGTGAACATGCCCGGCGGTTCCATGAATATCGGCGACGCGCGTTATCAGGTACGTGTGCCGGAGGATTTTCAGAATCCTTCCGAGATCAATAATATCGTTGCCTTTGTCCGTGACGGAAGGCCCGTGTATCTGCGCGATGTGGCCTCCATTCGGGATCACTACAAGGACCCCGAGACGTTGAGCCGTCTGGATGGCGAGAATGCGGTGACGCTGCAGATCGTCAAGCGTAGCGGTGAGAACATCATCTTCATCAACGATCAGGTCACTGCCGTTGTGGAGGAAATGCGCGACTTTCTGCCGCCCACGTTGAAGATCAGTCTTACCGCCGACATGGCGGAAGATATCCGCAACATGGTGGCCGACCTTGAAAACAACATCCTTTCCGGTCTGCTGCTGGTTCTGGGCGTGGTGCTCATTTTTATCGGCGGTCGTTCGGCACTGTTTGTTTCCGTGGCCATTCCCCTGTCCATGCTCATCACTTTTGCCATGCTCAGGGTGTTGGACATCACGTTGAACATGGTTGTGCTCTTTTCGCTTATCCTTGCGCTGGGTATGTTGGTGGATAACGGCATCGTTATCGTCGAAAACATCTACCGCCACATGCAGGAAGGCAAATCCCGTTTTCAGGCGGCGATGGACGGCACCAGTGAAGTGGCATGGCCTGTCATCACCTCCACGCTGACCACGGTGGGGGCCTTCTTCCCCATGGTGTTCTGGCCGGGCATCATGGGCGGTTTCATGTCCTTTCTGCCCAAAACGGTCATTCTGGCGCTTATGGGCTCACTGTTCGTGGCACTGGTGGTCAACCCCGTGCTTTCTGCCCGGTACCAGACGGCCAAGCCGCCTCGTTTTGCGGATGACGGTTCGGAGGCCACGTCCCGTTCCCGCAGGGTGTACCTCAAGCTGCTGGAATGGTCGCTGGACCATCGCTGGTTGGTCATAGCTCTTTCCTTTGCCATGTTCATAGGTTCCACCATGGCCTTCGGCATGTTCGGCAAAGGGGTGGAGTTCTTCCCTGATACGGAGCCCAAGCGCGCCTATGCGAACATCAAGCTGCCCGTGGGGACCAACCTTGATGCCACGGACCGTCAGGTGCGGGTCATTGAGCGCATTTCGTCCGAATATGACGATGTGCGATTTGTCATCGGCAGCAGCGGCGCAGGCACGGGCGGCGATTTTGGCGGCGGCGGAACCGGTACCCACCTCGGCTCAGTGACGCTTGACTTCAAGCCTATTGCCGAACGCAGCAGGGATTCTTCAAGCGTGGTGGCGGAGGTGCGTGAGCGTCTTGCCGCCATGATTACCGGTGCTGAGCTGCGCGTGGAAAAAGAGAAGGAAGGTCCGCCTACCGGTGACCCGGTCAGCCTTGAAATCTATGGTGCCGACATGCAGGTGCTGGGATCGATTGTCGAGCAGGTGCGTACCATCATGCGCGACATCCCTGGCATTGTGGACCTGAAGGATAACTTCGTGGACGGCAAGCCGGAGATTCAGATTCGCGTGGACAAGGAAAAGACCGCCCTGCTCGGACTTGATACCTATGATGTGGCATATACCGTCAAGGCTGCCATCAACGGGGCCAAGGTCGGCGTGTACCGCGAAGGCAAGGACGAGTATGATATCATCGCCAAGCTGCCCGAGAAAGACCGTCAGTCCATCGAGGCGTTGCGACGCATCACGGTTTCCGGCCCCAACGGCGAGCCCGTGCCCCTGACCACGCTGGCGGACATCCATCTGGCAAGCGGTCTTGGCGCCATCAACCACAAGGACCAGAAGCGGGTGATTACCGTTTCCTCCGACGTGAACGGCAGGTTGGCCAACGATATCATCCGCGAGCTGGACAGCAAGCTCAAGACCCTGAGCTGGCCCCGGGGCTACTCATATAGCTTCGGCGGCGAGCAGGAAGAACAGCGCAAGGCTGAGGAGTTTCTCACCGAGGCATTCATCGGTGCCATCTTCCTCATCTTCATGGTGCTTGTGGCCCAGTTCAATTCCATGCTTACCCCCTTCATCATCCTGACGTCGGTTGTGCTGTCCTTCATCGGGGTGTTCCTTGGCCTGCTTATAACGGGAACGGCGTTCGGCATCATCATGACCGGTGTGGGCGTCATATCCCTTGCCGGGGTGGTGGTGAACAACGCCATCGTGCTCATTGACTACTTTGAGCAGCTCAAAAAGGCAGGTATGGAAACCAGAGAGGCTCTGCTGCGGGCGGGCACAACCCGTTTCCGTCCTGTCATGCTTACGGCCATAACCACCATTCTGGGGCTGTTGCCCATGGCCATCGGTGTGAGCTTTGACTTCTTCAAGATGGAACTAATCACGGAGTCTGAATCCGCGCAGTGGTGGGGGCCCATGGCAGTGGCCGTTATCTTTGGCCTGCTGGTGGCAACCCTGCTGACGTTGCTGGTTGTGCCAGTTCTCTGCTCGCTGCAGGACAGCCTGCGGGTGCGGCGTCAGCGCAGGCGCGAACAGCGCAAGCCCGGAAAGGCGGCTGTGGGGGATGGTTCTGCAAAAACGGAAGAGCAGCCTGCATAATTGTCAGGCTGAAATGCATACGAAAAAGGGACGTTCCATGGAACGTCCCTTTTTCGTTGCGTTGCGTAATTGTAAGTATTTATTGCTTACAAAGTTTGTAAAACCCAAGCCACTCGGCCGAGAATGGCTTCGGAGCGCTTTTCCACGGGCAGGTACTGTTCGGGGTGGGACTGATTCTCGCTGCGCATGATGAAGCGGTTGTTGGCGGCGTCCAGGAAGAGGCGCTTCAGGGAAATGCCTTCGTAGGGGACGAATACGCCGTAAATTTCACCGGAAAGTACGTTCTTCTGGCTTGAGTCCAGACCTACGTATGCACCCTTGTGGATAAGGGGCTCCATGCCGGAAGTTTCCATACGCAGCACCTGAATATTGGTGCCTGCAAAGGACTGGGGAATGCAAAGCTTGCCGATGCCCTTCAGTACACGCTGACCGTTTTCGTCGGTATCGCACTGCATGGAGTGGATTGTGACTACGGCGTTGCGGGCGTCAGGATCGCCGAATTTGGCGGAATCTTCGAACACGCGGCCTGCGGCGGGACCTTCCAGAGGCTCATAGCCCTGTTCTGTGCGCAGGTACATGGGGCCGACGCCCTTCTTCAACCAGTCGGGGTTCAGACCGAACTTTTCGAAAAGCTTCATGTACCAGTCGGAGGGTACGGAATTACGGCGCTTGGCATCGGAAATGCTGGACTGACGGATGTCCAGTACCTCTGCCAACTCAACCTGAGTTCTGGTGTGGGTGGAGAGCTTGATGCGCTCAAAGACTTCATCAAAGGTAGACACGTGATTTCTCCCGCCTGTCACGGCAATGCCACGGAAGGAAAGGCAGTGACCTGTTGACAGAATGTTTTTTCTTATATAAGATGTGCTATGAAGTTGTGCTGTTCTTGCGCCCGCGAAATGCAACAGTACCGGCTCGATTCAGTACGGGGACGCCTCATGACGGTGAGTCGTATGCACCAACAATTCTGGTGCACCCTGTACTCCGTTTCGTCCTTCCTCGAAGTGGTATCTCCGCCAGTCCCTGTGATCGTCTTGCATTCGAAGGCATGCAAACAGGGCACGAAACATCCTCGTAAAAACAACCTGACTTCATGGTCAGGGATTCCGTTGACGGAATCCTAATTCTTTTTTCGACCGTTGTAGTGTGTTGTTAGTGCACACACAAACGCACATTACCATATACAAAAACTATGATGTTATCAAATGCCAATGTGTATGGCTCTATTTCTTTCAGAATTTACTGTGCTTTGCGTATGTTACACATATCGTTTCTCTACGTCTCCGAAATAAAAAAACGCGGCAGAATGCTATAAGCTCTCTGCCGCGTATCTATTGAATTTGTAAGCTAATGCTTACTTAAGGAACTTCAGGAACGGATCATCCGGTGAAAGGAGGATGCGGGTGTTGCCTGTAAGGCTTTTCTTGTACGCTTCCAGCGAACGCTGGAACTCGTAGAACTCGGGAGACTTGCTTAGTGCCTCCGCGAAGATTCTGGTAGAGAGCGCTTCACCTTCACCGCGGATGATGGAAGCCTGCCGTCTGGCCTCGGCGAGGATAACAGCCTGCTCCTTGTCTGCAGTGGACTTGATGGTCGTGGATTCTTCCTGACCCTCTGAACGGTACTGCTTGGCCTGACGTTCACGTTCCGCACGCATGCGACCGAAGATGGCGCGCTGGTTTTCCGGCGGCAGGTCGGTGCGCTTGATGCGTACGTCGATGATCTCGATGCCGTAGTCGGCAATGAGCTCGGACGAGCGCTTGGTCACCATCTCCATGATGGCGCTACGTTCGGATGAGACAACTTCGGTCAGGGTGTACCGGCCCAGGAATACGCGCAACTGCGAGTAGACGATGTCATCCAGTCGGGCCTGTGCGCCGGGAATGGTGCGCACCGTCTGGTAGAAGCGCAGCGGGTCGGTAATGCGCCAGCGGGCATAGTTGTCCAGCACCAACGCCTTCTTGTCCTTGGTCAGGGCTTCGGCAGGCTGTGCATCATAGTCGAGCACGCGGGCGTCGAAGTAGATGACGTTCTGCACGAAGGGCAGCTTGAAATGCAGGCCGGGTTCACGCACCCCGCCCACAGGCTTACCCAGTTGCAGAACCAGAGCCTTTTGGGTCTGGTGCACGGTAAATGCGGACTGGAACACGACCACCAGGCCGATGAACAGGCTGATGATAAGGGTGAGCGATTTGTTGGACATGATTACTCGCCTCCCTTCTTCGTCTTCAGCTTGTCGAGGGGCAGGTAGGGTACCACCTGCGAGAGTCCCTTTTCAGGCATGATGAGCTTTTCCACCTCGGAGTTGCCGAGGATTTCTTCCATGGCCTCAAGGTACAGGCGTTTCTTGGTGATGTCCTTGGCCTTGTTGTATTCCTGCAGAACGGCAAGGAAGCGGTTGGCTTCACCTTCTGCATTCTTGACCACGGTTTCCTTGTAGGCCTGCGCCTGGTTCACGATCTGTGCGGCATTACCGCGGGCCTTGGGGAGCAGCTCGTTTCTGTAGGCTTCCGCCTCGTTGATGATTCGGCTGCGGTCTTCACGGGCGCTGGCAACGTCCTTGAACGCATCGATGACTTCCTTGGGCGGATGCACGTCCTGCATCTGCACGGCCACAACGCGGACCCCCGCGCCGTAACGGTCCAGAATGACCTGCAGCAGATCGCGGCAGTCGCTCTGAATCTGCGTCTTGCCCTTGGTCAGCGCGTTGTCGATGACGTTGTGGCCTATGATTTCACGCATGGCCGCTTCTGCAGCGCTCTTCACGGTCCAGCCCTGCTGGGTGACGTTGAAGAGGTACTCCACGGGATCCTTGATCTGATATTGCACGATGAACTGAACATCCACGATGTTCTCGTCACCGGTGAGCATCAGGGATTCTTCCTTGACCGAGCGCAACGAGCCCTGCTGGAAGGAGGAGCCGCGTTCAATGGACCGGAAGCCCACTTCCACACGGCGGATTTCCGTGATTTTGGGTTTGTAGACGTTTTCTATCGGGAAGGGGAGATGGTAATGGGGGCCGGCTTCCACGGTGCGGTCATATTGACCGAATCGCAGCACGATACCCACTTCATCCGGCTCCACGATGAATACGCCTGAAGCCAGCCAAAGAAGAAAGACCAGGCCAACTATAAGTTTGCCCGCGGGGAACTTGAAGCCCCGAAGCTTCTTCAGGCTGTCGCCGATGGGGTCGATGTTAGGACCTCCGGGACCCCAACCGGGGCCGGGGCCCTGTCCGCCACCGGACTGCCTTTGCCGTTTTTCTTGCAGTTTTTCCCAATCCCAGTTCATAATGCATGAAAAATATGGCAGTTGCTGTGATAGGTCAAGACGCATCACAGCAAATAGACGCCAACTGTCAAAACTTTATTCAGGATGCCTCCCCGAAATATGAAACCAGTGCGTGATAGCGTGTTCCGTGCCTATGACATTCGTGGTGTCGTGGGGATGGATTTTGATGAGGAATGGGTGGAATGCCTTGGCATGGCCATCGGTACGTTTTTTCTGCGGCGCGGACACAGGGATGCCGTGGTGGGATACGATTGCCGGCATTCGTCGCCTGCCTACCAGCGGGCCTTGATCCGCGGACTGCTCGCCACCGGTGTGGACGTGACCGTGCTGGGCATGGTGGCCACCCCCCTGCTTTATTTCGGTATCGTGCATCTGAACCGGCTGGCCGGAGTCATGATCACGGCAAGCCATAATCCGCCGGAGTATAACGGATTCAAGGTCTGGTCCGGACGCGGCACCGTGCATACCACGGCCATCCGCGAGATATACGAGATCATGGCTTCCGGCGACTTTGCCGTTGGTCAGGGCATCGGCTGTGAACACGACATTCTTCCGGCCTATATGGATGCGGTGCTGGAGCGCAACAGGCTCGCCCGCCCGTTCAAGGTTGTGGTTGACGGCGGCAATGGTGCCGGTGGTGAGGTATGTGCCGAGATCCTGCGTCGCATGGGATGCGAGGTGGAGGAGATGTACTGTGCGCCGGACGGTGATTTTCCCAACCACCACCCCGATCCGACCATAGAGGCCTACATGCAGGACCTTATCGGGCGCATGCGCGAGAGCGGGGCGGATGCGGGCATCGGACTTGACGGCGATGCCGACAGGCTCGGGCTGGTGGATGCGGAGGGGCGGTTGCTGCTCGGCGACGAGTTGTACTGCCTGTTCGCCCGGGATGTGCTGTCCCGTTTGCCGGGTAGCCTGCTCATAGGCGACGTGAAATGCTCGCACCGCCTGTTTGATGATATTCGCGATTGCGGCGGCAGGCCCATGATGTGGATAACAGGGCATTCCGTCATGAAGGCCAAGATGCTGGAAGAGGATGCCCCCATGGCTGGCGAACTGTCGGGCCACATGTTTTTCAATGAGGGCTGGTTCGGGTTTGATGATGCCGTGTACGCGGCAGCGCGCATCGTGGCCATCCTTTCCGCGCAGCAGAAGCCGTTGACCGAGCTGCCGGGGTGGCCCCGGGCCTTCAGCACGCCGGAACTGCATGTTGCCTGTCCCGATGCCGTGAAATTTGCCGTGATAGATCGTGCGCAGGAATATTTCCGTGCACGTTGCGATGATGTTATAGTGATAGACGGTGTCCGGCTGAATTTCCCCGACGGGTGGGGATTGGTTCGGGCCTCCAATACACAGCCTGTGCTGGTGCTGCGCTTTGAGGCGCAGACGGCGGAACGGCTGGAAGAGATACGTTTGATGATTGAAACGCCGCTCAAGGCTTGGATAGCCGAAGCGTCTGAACACATATAACCTGCCGCGCGTGGCGCGGGTTAAAAGGCGGCTAGCATGAAGTTATTGCGTGCCAACAAGATGGAGCGCTGCATAGGATGCCATTCCTGTTCACTGGCGTGCGCCCGGCTTGTTCACAAGAAATTATCCTGGAATACCGCAGGTATTCGTATTGCTTCAGCGGGTGGGCTTTCCACCGGCTTTGAAGCGCACTTGTGCGTGGGCTGTGATCCCGCTCCCTGTGCGCAGGCCTGCCCGACCGGTTCGCTGACTCAGCGCAAGGGCGGCGGCGTCAAGCAGGAGCGCGAACTGTGCATACGCTGCGGCAAATGTGCCGATGCCTGTCCGGTGGACGCCATCTATATGGATCCCGAAACGAATTCTCCGTACCTGTGCATTCATTGCGGCAGGTGTGTGGCCTTCTGTCCGCATGGCTGTCTTGATCTGGCAGATGCTCCGGAGTCGGTGCATGCGACAGGCTCCGGCAAGGCTTCCGATTCCCCGGCTGATGGCAAGGGGGTGAACGATGCGTACTGATCATTCCTATTCCCGCGTGCTGCATGTGGATCTGGAAACGGGACGCTCCCGCGTTCTGCGCTTTGGCAGCAGGGCCGAGCATCTGGGGGGCAGCGGTCTTGCCGCAGCTCTGTATGCCACCTACGGCCTTCATGAAGCCCCCGCGCTTGACCCGCGTCAGCCCCTGATCTTTGCCGTGGGGCCGCTTACGGGCTTTTTTCCACTTATGAGCAAGGTGGTCTGCGGCTTCCGTTCCCCGTACACGGGCGAGTGGGCAGAGAGCCATGCGGGCGGCAGGCTGGCCCTGTCCCTGCGGTTTGCAGGCTATGACGCGTTGATGGTTACCGGCGCGGCCCGTGGTCTTTCTGCTCTGGTTGTGGGCGCGCGTACCGTGGATGTGCACGATGTGAACTATCTGCGCGGGGCGGATGTATTCTCCGCGGGCAAGTACCTGCGCCGATTCGGCAAAAGCAGTTCCGGACACCGGTCCTGCATCCGCATCGGTCCTGCAGGCGAGCGCGGCGTGCATTACGCCTGCATCAACGTGGATTCCTTCCGTCATTTCGGCAGGCTCGGAGCAGGCTCCGTCATGGGTGCCAAGAATCTCAAGGGCATTGTGGTGCAGGGGGACGGCGCGTTCCCCCTGCCGGATGGAAACGCCTATGCCAAGCTCATGCGCGAGGTCTACAAGGACATCACCGCCACGGACAAGATGCGCAAGTATCACGACCTTGGGACTCCGGCCAACCTGCTGGCCCTGAACGAGCTGAAGGCCCTGCCGTGGAACAACCTGCAGAAGACGTATGACGAGCGCATTGACGGTGTTTCGGGCGAGACTTTTGCCGACAAGTTCTTGCTGCGCCAGACGGCTTGCGCAGGCTGTCCCGTGGGTTGCATTCATATCGGCCTGTTACGGCAGCAGTTCGCCAGCGACCATGAATTCCTCTATAAGCAGGTTTCCTACGATTACGAGTCCATCTTCTCGCAGGGCACCATGCTGGGGCTGACCAATGCCTCCGATGTGCTGGCCCTGCTTGACGAGACCGAAAAGCTGGGGCTGGATTGCATGAGCTCCGGTGTGGCGCTGGCATGGGTGGCAGAGGCCGTGGACAAGGGCGTGCTGACTGAGGCGGAGACCATCGTGCCCGTCCGCTTCGGCGAGGTGCAGGGCTTTCTGGATGCCCTGCGTCATCTTGCATTGGGCAGCAACGAATTCTATCGTGTGCTCGGAACGGGTACGCTCAAGGCGGCGGACGTCTATGGCGGCTCCGATTACGCCTGCGTTCTGGGACAGGAAATGGCAGGCTACGCCACCGGTGAAGTCTTCTTTGTGTCGCAGGCCTACGGATTCCGGCACTCGCATCTCGATTCGGGCGGCTATTCATGGGATCAGAGCGCCAAGGAGAAGGACGCGGGCAAGGCGGTGGACTTCCTCGTGGATGACGAGTACAAGCGCATCCTCATCAACAGCATGGTCTCCTGCATGTTCGCGCGGGCATCGTATGGTCCGGAGCGCATCGGGGAGTGCCTTGAATCGGTGGGGCTGCCGGACGTGGCGGCCAATCTCGGCAGCGCAGGCAAGGCCATGCAGGCCCTGCGCTGGAACCTGAAGTGCCGCACCGGATTTGATGTGCATGCAGTCCGCATCCCCAAGCGCTATACGGAAGTGGTCACATGGAAGGGTGGCATTGACGTTGGCTATATGGATGACGTCCGCACCAGATATGCACAGGCCATTCTGGATATGGCCGCTGCTGCGCCCGTTGTCTCCGGCGGAGAGGAGGGCTGATGCTGTTTCGCTCAGGCGGACCGCTCATCAAGGCGGAGAGTGGATCGGAGCTATTCCTCCGTTCCGTGCTGCTGCTCTCGGTGGTGGCGTTGGTCGGGGTGGCCTTCTGGTATCAGATTGGGGCCAACCTCCGCGAGGTAAACTCGCGTGGTGCCGTGTGGGACGAGGCCAATGTTCTTTCCAGAGATCAGCGAGAGGCCTTGCGTGACTTTGCCGCTGAGCTCAAGGAAACCTATGGCATCAAGCTGCGTCTTCAGATCCGCAAATCTCCCGTGGTGTTGCCGGATCTGGACAACAAGACGCTGTTCATAGGAATCAATCCCGAGACGCGGCAGGTGCTGATCGAATTCCCCACCTTATTGCGCAAGGCGCTGGGCGATGAGTATATGTACCGGTTGCAGAATGAGCACTTCGGCCCGTATTTCGAAAAGGATCAATGGCAGCAGGGCCTGGCCGAGGCGCTGACGCAGTTGTGGCTGGATATGGGCGGCTAGACCGTGCCGCATGTGGAATGCCGGCCGGTATGGCCGTTCGTTTGATGTATTTTCCAGGGGGCGGGGCGGTGTCAGTTCTGCCCCCTGATAGTGCCTGTCGTCTTCATTTGGGATGAATGCGGGCAGGATAAAGGTGTGCATGACAGTATGAAACAAGTTCAGATTTATACGGATGGTTCCTGCCTCGGCAACCCTGGTCCCGGTGGCTGGGGCTCCATTTTGCGCTGCAATGGCGTGGAGAAGGAGTTGTCCGGAGGGTTTTCGCTCACGACCAACAACCGCATGGAGATTCTTGCTGTCCTTGAAGGACTTGGCGCTCTGAAAGAATCCTGCAAGGTTGATCTGTACACGGATTCCCAGTACGTCCGTAACGCGGTTGAGAAGAAATGGCTGGTAAACTGGCAGAAGAATGGTTGGAAGACTGCCGGAAAACAGCCGGTGAAGAACAAGGATTTGTGGGAACGCCTCGTGCCGCTCCTCAAACTGCATGCCGTGCAGTTCCATTGGGTGCGTGGGCACAGCGGGCATCCCGAGAATGAGCGATGCGATGTGCTTGCCCGTACCGAGGCGGAGCGCAAGGGCCAGCCGGAAGATCCCGGACACGTTGCCTGATTGTTTTCGTGAGTGAGGCGATCATCAGATATGCTGGCAGAAAGGCATTCTGTGGGGTCGCACAGGGATGGCAGTATTGCCTATCCGGCATGGTGCGTTCAGACGAGCCGTGGGTGCCGGAGGTAAAATTATAAATGGTGCGATTCTTGTTGCATGCATCCGGTTGGGGTGGCTATGAAATGGGAATCGAGGCGATATGCCAGTCCTGAGGAGTGATGTGAACATGCAGCAGCCGCTGCCCGCGCGTATAAGAAATATCGGGATGAAGCTCGACATCAAGCTCGGCACCAGAATGCTGATGAGCCTGAACGGCTCGGACGGCAAGCACGGTACGGAGCTTATCGGGCTGAATCCTTATGAATACCTGATTCTGAAGATGCCCATGGTTCCCGGTATCCGGAATCGCATGATGCCCGGTGAAGCGCTAACCATACGCTACATGCTGCAGGGCACCATCATCGGGTTCAAGACCCACGTCATCACGCAGATTACCAAGCCGTCGGCTCTGGTGTTCGTTGAATACCCCGATACGCTTGAGCAGTATGAACTGCGTTCATACAAGCGCTTGAAGTGTCTTATTCCTGCCGAGATTCATTCCTCTCACGGAGTGCAGAAGGCCGCCATCGTCGATCTTTCCGCGGGAGGTTGCAAGCTCTGCTTCGAGGTGAAGAGCTCTGATAGCATTCGCAAGCTCGCCACGGAGGAGATGCTGGTCATCAAGGCCAACCTGTTTGCCGGAGAGGATTCCACTTTGTCCTGCATCTGCCGCAATGTGGAGATAGACAAGTCCACTATGACAGTGGGAGCAGCTTTCTCGGGCCTTGAAGATGGCGTTGCAAAACGCCTGCAGGAATATATCGAGACGGTTTCCACCTTCCTGTAGGGCTTTTCCATTTTGTTTCGTATAGGCCATGCCGCGTATTGTGCGCCGCATGGCCTTTTTTTGTGGGATAATAGTTTGTTAATTGACGCGAAAGTTCCGTCCGGTCGGTTGTTTACATGCCTGCCGCAGGGGCGTATTCTGTGAGGATGGAACAATTCATGACACTCGTGCATCAGTTGGGGCTTTCAGATTGGGCTGTGGTGTGGCCAGGTCTGTTAAAGCCTCTTCTCAGGCTTGTCTCCTTCATTGCGACCGGTCTCATGCTCGGAAATATCATCGAAGCTTTTAACTGGACGCACGGGGTGGCACGCATTGCCACTCCCTTGGTGCGTATAGGGCATTTGCGCGATATTTCGGGAGCCTCATTTTCCATGGCTTTCTTCTCAACCATCACGGCAAATACAATGCTGGCCGGCAGCTATGAAAAGGGCGAAATTTCGCGTCGTGAATTGGTGTTCGCCAATCTTTTCAACAGTACTCCGGCGTTCTTTCTGCATCTGCCCACCATGTTCTTCATGGCGGTTCCCTTCATCGGCGATGCAGCCTTCACTTATGTGGGACTCGTACTTGCTGCGGCAATTCTCCGTACGTTGGGGACGGTTGCTGCAGGGCGCATCATGTTGCCCCCGTTACCGGAAGGCTGCATAACCTGCCGACTTGAAGAAGAGCGCAGCAGCGGTTGGAGGGAGGCACTGCGCAAGAGCTGGCAGCGATTGCTGCAGCGCTTGCCGCGTATTCTGTACATCACCATTCCGGTTTACGTGCTGATCTACGCGCTGAACAGGACGGGAGGCTTTACTACGGTACAGAGGGTAATGGAGGACAACGTGGGGGCCTTGAGCTTTCTCAATCCGGCAGGGCTCAGCGTGGTGCTTTTGCACCTTGCTGCTGAGTTTGCGGCGGCTCTCGCTGCAGCAGGCCAGCTTTTACATGCAGGAACCCTTACTCCACGCGATGTCGTGTTGACTTTGCTGGTAGGCAATATTCTTTCCTCTCCCATGCGGGCATTCAGACACCAGTTTCCATCTTATGCGGGCATTTTCAAGCCCAGACTGGCGCTTTTCCTTATCGGGTTCAATCAGGTGCTCAGAGCGCTCTCCATCGCCCTTATGGCATGTCTCTACTTCTGGTGGACGATGTAAGAGCGCGAAGCGCTCGATCCAGTGCCGTCGGCTGTTCAGGTATGCTGTTCATGATCTTTGGAGGATGGCATTGGTATCGTGGGAGGCATTGACATTCCGCCCACGCATAGATTGTCAGTCCGTATGATGTGATGTGTGTTTCGTTTCCCCAATATAAATTAAGGGCACCATTGGTTGTTAGCGTCATGAAGAGAAAGGCCGGTCGCCACAGGCGACCGGCCTCTTTTTACCTATACCAACAGAAGAACCCCGGGACGGGTGGGGGCCGTGCCGGGGTTCAACTACTTTGAGCTTTAACCGTATATGTGACTCAGGCGTTATGCCTTGGTCGCATTCAGCTTTTTCTCCTGCGGGAATACCGGCAGGTAGCGGTAGGAGAGCGAGAGTACGATGGCGCCGTAAGCGACAACCAGAGCACTGGAGCCCCATTCCGCCCAGTTCGGTGCATACGTTTCCCAGGTGTCGAAAGGCATAACCGGCATAGCCAGAGCCTGAACCGTGAAGACGTAGCGGTTGATGGTTACACCGATGCAGTCCAGAATGGCGGCAGAGTAGAACAGCGCAGGGTTGTTGCGCAGGCTGGGTACGAGCAGGATGATGCAGGGCAGAACGCCGCATACACCCAGTTCAGCCCACAGCAGCCACTGGCCGTAGATATTGCCATAGAAGTTCTGGTCGTAAGTCAGACCTGCATTGGGAAGGATGTGTGCGATCCAGCCGTAGGTGTCCATGAACTTGAAGATCAGGTACACAAACAGCATGGAACCGGCAATCTTACCCATCAGGGACTTGATATCCCAGCTTACCAGTTTCTTGCCGGTCATCTTTTCCATCAGGGTGGCAATCAGCACGGTGAATACCGGGCCGGAGCCAACAGCGGAAATAACGAACAGGAAGAAGGTCCAGGGCCATACGAAGAAGCCGTCACGGAAGACATAGGGGCGGGCGAAGAGCACGCCGTACATGCCGCCGAGAGAACCCTGGTGGAAGGTGGAGAGGAACGCGCCCACACCGGCGAACAGGGGCATCATAACGTGCAGGTTGTGCGCGATATGATGCAGCAGGGGAATGCGGTTCAGCTGCTTCTGTTCAAGGATGAGCGGTACGTATTCGATGATCAGCACGATAAGGTAACACGTGATACAGAAAATAACTTCTGTAAGCATGGAGTGTACGTTTGCGTGCCAGTAACCGAACCATGCGCGGACCGGCTGACCTACGTCGAGTACCAGAATGAGCATGGCGCCCGAGTAGCAGATAAAGCCTACGATAACCGTCAGGTTGATGATGTTCTTCAACGGGTCGATGTTCAGGATGTATCTGAGCAGACCGGTGAAGAAGGCACCAGCGCCAAGGGCGATGACGGCAAGGTCGAAGGTGATCCAGAGACCGAAGCCGAAGTAGTCGTCCAGAGCGGTTACGCCAAGACCGGTGCTGAGCACCTTATACGCGGCATAGAGACCCCAGACAGCGACAACGCCGACCAAGCCCATCCAGACCGTGAACTTCATCAGGGAACAGCGCTGCGCGCCTTCCGGGAAGAGATCATGATCCGCGGGAAGAGAGTAGTTCTTTTCCATGGTGTTCTACCCCTTGACCTTTTCGTTATCCAGGTAGTTGTCGAGCTGGCGACGTACCCACTCACGGCGGCTGATGTAGTACACCTGAGTGTCGGCATGGAGGCGCTCAAGCAGACGGCTGGCATACTTGGAGCGTGCCAGTTCATATACCTGATGATCGGGATTGTTCAGATCGCCGAACACGATGGCACCGTTGGGACAGGCTTCGGTGCAGGAAGTCACGTATTCGCCGTCGGCCAGAGCCTCGGGATCGCGACCTTCTACAATAGCCTTGTCCTTGGCCATCATGAAACGGTGGTGACAGAAGGAGCACTTCTCGACCACACCACGGGGACGTACGGATACGTCGGGGGTGAGGGCCTTTTCCATGCCTTCGGGCCACACGGGGTCAAGCCAGTTGAAGTAGCGTGCATGGTAGGGGCACGCAGCCATGCAGTACCGGCAGCCGATGCAGCGGGGGTAGATTTGGCTGACAATGCCGCCTTCTTCGTTCTTGTCCGTTGCGATAACGGGGCAGACCGATACGCAGGGCGGGGTACCGCACTGTTGGCAGGGGCGGGGCAGGTAGGCAACATCGTGCTCAGGGAAAGGCTTCTTGTTGCTGAGCTCGTAAACCACCAGCCAGTTCATCACCTTGATCTTGTTGGAGGCATCTTCGATGGGCGACAGGTTGTTTTCGGCCTGGCATGCAACCATGCAGGCACCGCAACCGGTACACTTATCGATGTCGATTGCCATCCCCCATTTTACTTTGAATTCTTTTGCTTGCATGACGATCGTCCCTTATGCCTTGCTGATAGTGACGCCGGCCATGTTCCAGACGGAAAGGCCCGTTCCTGCTTCGAAACCGACGGTCAGCAGTTGCATGACGTTCTCGCCCTTGCCCTTGCTGAACTGGTCGAAGGCGGTGTGGCCGAGGCCCATCAGAACGGTAATGGTATCGTTCATGATGCCTTCGAAGATGTTCACGCGGGCATTGATGCTGCCGCTCTTGTTGCTGATGACGATCTTGTCGTGCATCATCACGCCGAGCTTGCGGGCGGTTGCTCCATTCATCGCAACGTACAGCTCATTGCCCTGGAGTTCCCAGCGGCGGATGAGCTTGTTGTTGTACGGCGGGATGGCAGTCTTTGCGGTGCCGATGCCGAGCTTGAAAACAGGTGCAACAGCAAAGTTGCCTTCCTGTGCCTTGACGTTCACGCTCTTGGCGAGAAGGTCTGCGGCAAAGGAGAGGTTGGCACTTACGGTTGCATCGCTGGTGAAGACGTTGCCGTCCATCAGGCTGTCCCAATCTGCATCCATGGCCTTGGCCTTGGCCTGCAGCACTTCTTCCCAGGAGCTGACGCCGAGCGAGCAGCCAAGCTTGCCGGCAAGAGCGACGATGTAGTCGCCTGCGGGCTTGACGCTTGCGGGCATGGGAGCCACGGGACGTGCGAGACAGTACAGCGCCTGACCGTAACCGTAGGGGGTCGCCACGTCATCCAGACGCTCGAGGCCCATGGGAACGGGCAGCACGAGGTCACAGAGCATTGCGGTTTCGTCAAGGAAGGTGGTGAAGGTAACCTTGAAGGATACCTGTCCCAGCACTTCGGACATCTTGGTTGCCTGAGGCAGAGCGTAGGCAGGGTTGGCTTCGTAGAAGACCATGGCCTTGGGGGCCTTTTCCTTGCCTGCGTTGATGCGGGACATGTAGGAAACGAAGTCCTTGTCCATCATCTCTGCGCGGGACATGGCGGAGGAAACTACCGGCTCGGCAACGGGCAGCAGTTTAAGGCCACCCTTGCGGTTCAGACCGCCGAGCAGCATGTTGACTGCGATGCCTGCCATGACGGTGCCGGCGCCGGTGCCCTGACCGAAGTCGGAGCCGCATACAACCAGCGGGGTGCGTGCCTTCAGCAGTGCTGCGGCTACGGCCTTGAGCTGGTCGGCGTTGGTGCCGGTGATTTCCGCAACCTTGGCGGGGGTGTAGGCTTCAGCAAGGCTCTTGAATGCGCTGAAATCAGCTGCATCGGCCGTTGCCCCGGCCTTGATGAGCAGATGCGCAATACCGAGGGCGAAAACGCCTTCGGTGCCGGCCTTGATGGGAACCCACTGGTCAGCGCCTGCGGCGGTGCTGTTCTGCACCGGACCTGCAAACACGAACTGGACAGCGGGATCTTCACCATGGGGACGTGCTGCCTTGTAAGCTGCACGGGTGCTGATAACCGGGCCCCAGGTTTCGAGTACGTTGGCGCCGATGGCGAGAACGTAGTCGCTGTTTTCGATGTCGTAACCGAGCTGACCCTTGCCGCCCATGGCTGCAAGAGCCTTGGCTGCGGGCTGTGCCTCGGTGGGCATCAGGTAGAAGTTGCCGGAACCCGCCTGAACGGCGAGGGAAGAAAGCACTTCGTTGATGCTGCCGGTTTCGTCACCGGACACACATGCGATGCTGCCCTTTGCGGCGCCGAGCTTTTCAGCCAGCAGCGCATCGGCTTCTTCCCAGCTGATGGCAACATATGCGCCGTCTGCAGCCCGCTTCAAAGGACGCTTAACGCGTGCGGGGCTGTAGAGCATCTGTGCTTCAGCAACAGCCAGGGGGGAGATACCGCCCTTGGAAAGCGGATGATTCTCGTCGGGGAGGATGCGTACGGGACGATCGCCCACCAGACGGACCTTCATGCCGACGCAGGAGGGACACAGCTTGCTCACGGTGGAGACGTAGCTGGTCGCGCCGTCGACGTTGGAGGGAATCCAAGGCCAGTTCTGGGTCCAAATACTAGCGTCGTCGAGCAGTTTCCACGGAATGGGAGTTACCATAACGCCTGCGCTGACACCGGCGACGAACTTGAGAAAACCTCTTCTATCAACTGCCATTGAAACCACCCCTTTTACTTATGGCAGACATAACATGCGTTGCTGGAACGAGTGGTGCCGTAATGCTCAGGGTGAGCATGGCATTCCTCGCAGCGCCACATCTTCATGGTCTGCTTGCTGTACTTGGTCAGCTTGTTTTCATAGTAAACCGGGGCTTCGTCCGTTTCGGCCACATTGGGGTGACACGTAGAACAAAGCTCGGTCTCGGTAAAGTCGTGACACGTATTGCACGAATTCATCGAGTGAGCCGCATGGCTGAAGAATACGTTGTCCGGCTGCTTCTGGTAGACAAGCCACTCAACTTCCTTGCCGGTGTTTACGTATTCTTCAATGAAACGAGCTTCTTCAGGGTCGCTGCCCAGAGGTTCGCTGTGACATTCAGCACAGCTTTCCGTGGTGGGGAGACCTGCAAAAGAGCCGTCTTCACGGAGGAAGTGGCAGGATGAACATTCCATGCCTGCGCCCTCCATATGCACCTTATGGCTGAATCGTACCGGCTGATGCTTCTGAGAATAAAGCATCTGCGGGAACGCCCACCAGCCCAAGATGAGTGCCACTACCAGACCTACGAAGAACGGGGCTGCGCCGCCAAACTGGCTGGACGCGCTGTTCCCGTTGGCAGGATGTAAATGCCTGTCCGCCATAACCCTTCGCCTCATAGCTGGTTTGAAAAATTAAAAAAAATGCCCACAATTGCCACGCCCATTACCTAAGCGGAAGCCAATTGCTGTGTCAAGGTGAAATAATTCACGAACTCAGGGCCTGCCGTGGTAACTGGCTGTATGTATTGAAAGTAGAAAATTGGAAGCCATTCTTCCGGAAAACCGTTTTGGAGGAGGGGCGCGTTTCCCGCGTAAAAATACAGCGCACCTATCCAGATAATCTCCAAGAGATTTTCATCCGGATGCCGGTGCGCCTGAGAATTGTCTGCCGAGGGGCAGGTCGTGGGGTTTCGGGAATAAGTGGATTCTTGTCCTTGTTTGATACAATCTCAAACCTGTTTCTAACACCCTGTCAGGACAAGGATAAATGTCGCCTGCATCGCTTGCGATGGCGCGTGGCTGCGCATTTGTATCTATTAATATGATATAGTGGCCAGCTTTTGTGCGCGCAAAGAGATATGCCGCAGTGGGGGGGCATGGCTTAACGCGTTGTTGCGGGTCGGGCGTCTGTCCACCATGCGAGGATCACGTCATCAGAACGTGAACGGCGTGTTGAACTCAGCCAGCTTCGGCAGGAGGTTGTCCTTTTCAGAAAGAATCGGGGTGATGTCCGGCCAGGGAATGGCAAGGTCCGGATCATTCCATACGATACCCGATTCCATCTGCGGGGCGTAATAAGCATCCACTTTGTATTGGAACTCGGTTCCCGGCTCCAGCGTCATGTAGCCGTGTGCAAATCCCCTTGGAACGAGCAGGCGTTTGAAATTCTGTGCGGAAAGGGTCACCGAGTACCACTGCCGGAAGGTGGGGGAACCGGCGCGCAGGTCCACGACCACATCAAAGACTGATCCGCTGGTAACCCAGACCAGTTTGGCCTGCGTGGCCGGAGGCAGTTGGAAGTGCAACCCTCGCAGAACCCCGGCCTGTTCGGAGCGGGCATGATTGTCCTGCACGAAGTCGAAGGGCAGCCCCGCATTCTGGAGTGTATCCCGACGGAACGTTTCGATGAAGAATCCGCGGTGGTCTCCGTGAACTTTGGGTTCCAGAATAACCAGTCCGGGAATGCCGGTTTGTACAATCTGCAAGCCCGTCTCCTTGGCAAGTGGTGTATGGTGAAATGCACGGGTAACGTGCCAGAATGAATAGCTGTGTAGATTGTACATGAACCACCTTCTGTTGAAAAGAGGCGGTGGCGCGTAATAGGTCTGCAAAAAAATGGTTTCCCCTCTTCCCAAGAGTGGTGTGCATAGGTATAAGGATTGCCGAATATCGCGTCGTGTACGCATGGATGCGCTTCGTATGCAACGGAACGTCGGGGGGCGTGATGGCGAAAAGGGGTACGGGGTAGTCTCGCCCGCATACTGTGGCAAGGGATTGGACTAGAAACGATGAGTGTTGTTAAAGGTGACATTGCCGGAGCGGCGGGCGCAGGAGTTGTGTCCCCCGTGGGTGAGGATTCGTCAGACTTGGATGCGTTGCGCGTCGAGTTGGCGGCGTTGCGTGCGTCTCACGTCCGGCTGGAAGAGCAGGTGGAAAGCCTGCAGCGTGAAAGGCAGCTTCTTGAGGATATTCTGAATGCCATTCCTGACAAGCTGACGGTGCATGACCGGGCGGAAAACGTGGTGTTCAGCAACTGGAGCGAGGAAGACACCTACTGGGAAAACCGCGGCGGCGACAGAGACGGAACCGTCTGCTTCGGCTGTTTTTTCAGGGGAGAGAAATACTGCGACCAGTGTCAGGTTGAAGAAGTCTTTGAAACGCGCAAGCAGAAAGTCATTGAGCTTTATAACCCCCAGACGCGTGAATACCGTTCCATAACCGTGTTTCCGGTTGTCCGGACCGGAGAAGATTTTTCCATGGTGGCGGAGTATGTGCGTGATGTGACCGCCACCCGCAAAATGGAGCGGGAACTGCGCGTGGCCAAAGAGGCTGCAGACGCTGCCAACAAGGCCAAGAGCGAGTTTCTTGCTTCCATGAGCCATGAGATACGCACGCCTATGAACGGCGTGCTGGGCATGCTTGATCTTGCCATGGACACCGAGCTGGACGAGGAGCAGCGCGAGTATCTTGAATCTGTACAGAACTCGGCCGAATCCCTGCTGGCCCTCATTAACGACATTCTTGATTTCTCCAAGATCGAAGCCGGTGTCATTGAACTGGATAATCAAGCCTTCCGTCTGCGCAAGCGCCTTTCGGCCCTGCACACCATGTTTGTGCACCGTGCTGAAGAACGTGGATTGGACTTCCGTTTTTCCGTGCCGGATTCCGTGCCGGATGGATTGATGGGAGATCCGCTTCGTCTGCGTCAGGTGCTTGTGAACCTGCTGGACAACGCGTTGAAGTTTACCGAATCCGGTCAGGTGCAACTGGGAGTGGAGCTTATTCAGGAGTTTCCCGACAACACCGTAGAGATCGAGTTCTCCGTGACGGACACGGGGCCGGGGATTCTGGAGGCGCATCAGGAACGCATTTTCGACAGCTTCGCTCAGGCGGACGGCTCTTTTTCGCGCAGGCATCAGGGAACAGGTCTCGGGCTTGCCATATGCAAGCGTCTCGTGGATCTCATGGGCGGCAGAATCAAACTGAGCAGCTTGCCCGGACAAGGTGCCCGTTTCAGCTTCATTATTCCCTTCCAGCTTGCCTATCTGGAAGAGAAGCCTGTTGCCAGAAAGGCTGGGGGTACTGAGAAACGCCCCGCAGCAGTCTGCCGTGGCAGGATACTTGTTGCCGAGGATCATCCGGTCAACCTGATGTATATCGAAAAATTCCTGAAGAAACAGGGCTTTGAGGTGCAGGTTGTTTCTGATGGCACCGAGGTGATTCCGGCTCTCCGGGAAAAGGAATTTGATCTTATACTGATGGACATAGCTATGCCTGAAATGGACGGCATGGACGCCACCAAGGCCGTGCGTGCTGCCGAAGGGCTCAAGACGCCGTCGGGCGTTCCGATTATTGCCATGACCGCCCATGCCATGAAGGGGGACCGTGAACAGTTCCTTGCGGCGGGCATGAATGACTACATCGGCAAGCCCATCAATTCAGATAACCTGCTCAGTCTGATTTTGAAGTATCTGCTGCAGAATCAGGGCTAGCGTAATATTCAGGCAGGGCAGGAAGGATGCAGCTTCCGGCCTTGCACTTTTTGCGGGAAGCATATATATCTCCCTTCCCGCGCGGCATGGCCGCACCGGTTCTTTATATGTGGAAGGGTGGCAGAGCCCGGTTTATTGCAGCAGTCTTGAAAACTGCCGACGTTTTACGACGTCCGTGAGTTCGAATCTCACCCCTTCCGCCATCGCTCTTAAATGCCTTAAATGGCAATCTTTTTCAGGCTTGTACGGCAGCTGGACTACCTTGGGACACCTTGGTGGTACACAATGCGAGGTGCAAGCCTGTGTCATTTTCTGCTCCCTCCTACTTGCTTCAGCGTCCAAGTGGTCTATATTTCAGGATTCGTTTGCCCGAAGATGTCGTCCCGTACTTTGGGCGAAAAGAGGTGCGAAAGTCGCTTGGTACACAGTACTTGCGACAGGCGCGTCCAAAAGCGATACGTCTTGCCGCAACCTTTGTCGAAATCATAGATGAAATCAGGAGGTTAAGAACGTCTATGTCGGGTAGGATTTCTGAATCCAAATTGCAAGAGGTGGTACACAAATGGCTTCAGGAGGCTCTTTCGGATGAATACCTGATGCGTGTTGATCGAAAGACTCCATGGAACAAAGATGCTTTGAAAGAGCACCTCGCGCAGCATGATGCTTTTTTCCATGAGGCGTTGGCCGATATTGAGACATCCAACTATCGCTCAGTAAAAGTGATTGCCGATGGGTTGATCAAAGAGCATGGCTTGCCTGTCGATGCTGGGTCAACCGACTATAATAGGTTGTGTGCCTCTCTCCTCCACGCTGTTGCCTCATTTCACAGAAAGGCCAGTTCTCCGCACTTCAATCCTTTGAAGTCTCAGCAAGCTCCTATTCTAAATTCAACGACTTCCGTTCCTGAGCAGCTCTCTGCCACCGTTTGCCCTTCGGTTGCAGAGGCCGTTGAAAAATACATTGCAATTAAAATGGACAATGACGAATGGAAGGCCACCAGCGCCAGAGATATGGCTCCACAGTTGCGTCGTTTTGCCGAGTTGGTTGGCGAAGAAATGCGGATGGATGCGTTAACAAACGATCATATGCGCCAGTATTATGCGTTGCTCAATAAGCTGCCTTCAGCTCGCTACAAGTCGTATTACGAGGGAAAGACGACAAAGGAGCTGCTGGAGATGCAGATTGATCCACGTCATCTTTTAAAGACGAAGAGCTTGAAATCCCGTGTGGATAATGTTCGGTCGTTTATCAACTGGGCTGAGCTGGAAGGGTATGTGGTGTCGGCCAAGAAGCTCAATGCGGCCTTGTCACTCAAGAAATTGAATATGAAGGCAAAGGCTGCCGTCCGCCGAGGATTTACAGACGAAGAGCTGAAGGCACTCTTTCACACTCCTCAATTCTACGGAACAGCGAAGGGCAGGAAGGGGCTAACAACCGCTTGGCAGTTCTGGGCACCAATTTTAGGACTTTTCACCGGGGCGAGGTTGGAGGAGATATGTCAGCTCCATCTTGATGACATCCGTGAAGAGGATGGAGTACCGTATATCGACATAAATGCCGAAGGCGACAAGGACGTTAAGACAGAGGCTGGTAAGCGGCGTGTTCCAATCCATCCATTCCTCGTCGAACTGGGATTCCTTGACCGGGTAAAAGTCAGGCGCGAAATGGGCGAGGAGCATTTGTTTTCTCGCGCTACTCTCAGCCAGAGGCATGTGAATGTCTCCGCCAACGTAACGCAGTGGTTTACCCGTTACCGTCGAGGTTGTGGCGTCGGAGCTGGGTCAGCTGATGTGAGCGATGTTACCTTCCATTCATTCCGGCACACATTCATTACATGGGCTAAGCTGCACGACATTGACCGTATGAAGCTCAAGGAAGTTGTCGGGCATGAAGCTGATCTGAGCGACGTTACATCCATATATGAAGGGCGCTATCCTGTTTCCATGCTCATGAAAGACGTGATTGAGCCTGTGGACTTCCATACGAAGCTTGGGCTGGACTTCTTGAAGTCGCATGAGTGGGTAAGGAAGTTTGAGTAGATAAAGTGAAAGTGTAGTTATATTGGTGTGTTGGTGTTTTTTTGGGTAATTAGCCGACACTAAAGGTATAAGGACGCGCTTGGAGAACTGAGGGGGCGTAGGAAGTCGTCCTTTGGACTTGCTGGATATGAGGACTCCTTCCTGCGCCTTTTGGGGCTGGATTCTGGTGATCGCTATAATGTCTTGATATTGCAGGAAAATAATTAACCGCCACTAAAGGTATAGTAACGCACAGGGCTGGAATTCTTGGTTACAGGTGTGCGTGATCGACCTGCGCGTGCGAGGGATGGATCAGTGAGTCATCCACAACCTTCTGATTTTGCGTGAGAATAATTAGCCGACACTAAAGGTATAGAAGCGCAAGGTCGGTGCGGTTGGGCGGGTTTGCTCCCAAACAAGACGACCTAGCGGTGGCAGTCTTGAAGTAGGATGAAGCATGTCTCCAACTTGTCGATTTTACAGACGAATAATTAACCGACACTAAAGGTATAACAAACGCCTTGCCGAGTCGATTTGCAAAAGTAGGCCGATGTCGTGTGTATGTCTTTCAAGCTGGGGGATGTGGTTTTACGTGAGTGTTCTCTACTCATGTAATTGGCTGAATTCATATGTGAAAATAATTAGCCGACACTAAAGGTATAGATACGGCGGCGATGTGGCTAGGTGCCCATAGCATCGTATCGTTTGGTCATTGCCGAATTTTGTTCATTTTTCTCAGATTTTATGACTGCTTGGCAGTCCCTGGTGCTATGATAGGGGGCATAGCACTTCGGAGATCTGGGGGTAGGGGGCACATTAAGAGTCACTTAGTGATTCGCTAAGTTGGGTTAGTGAAAGAGTAGAAGAAAGAGTAACTCTTTGAGTTATCATTAAGAGTCTTCAAGATGTCCGCTTGTAGGCATCTCTCTCCGCCTGGTTTTGGTGCAAAAATCTGAGCGCCTTAAACGCTATAGGTGCATTGAAATTTCCCCCATACCCTATCCTTCTTCTGTGCCGCTCAGCACATGAGCTTCAGCTACATTGCCCTGGGCGCTTTGCTCAGCCATGTTCATGTGCTCGTTGGCGGTGTCTCAGAAGGTACACCTTTCAATACGTCTTCAAGCTGCCTGGCAAGCCCTGATGTTTCGTGTAACAAAACCTTGTGATCAGAAAAGTTGACACACATTCTCATAAGGTCTAGATGTTTTGTGTGACATCGCATGAACCAAGGAGGACACCAGATGGCTGATATAGGGTATGTTCGCGTAAGCAGTGTGGATCAGAATACAGACCGCCAGCTTGATAGCATCCGGCTTGATGAGGTTTTTGAAGAGAAGGTGAGCGCAGCGACAACCAAGCGCCCGAAGTTGAAGGAGTGTCTCAGGTATCTTCGCAAAGGAGATACGCTCCACGTTCACAGCATAGATCGTCTTGCGCGGAACCTTTCCGACCTGCTCGGCCTCCTTCAGGATATGACTTCGCGGGGTGTCTCGGTTCGCTTCCATAAAGAAGGACTTTCGTTCACAGGCGAACAGAACAATCCCATGCAGACTCTGCAACTACAGATCATTGGTGCAGTGGCGCAGTTTGAACGCGAGATCATCAAAGAGCGTCAGCGTGAGGGCATCGCCAAGGCAAAGGCCAAGGGCAAGCACTGCGGCAGATCAGCCAAGCTGGATGCGGAGCAGGTACGGGAACTCAAGGCGCGGGCGATGGCCGGAGAAGAGAAGAAGCAGCTTGCCATGGAATACGGGATCAGCAGGCAGACGCTGTACAGAGTCATCAAGGAAGACTGATTCGCTGGGATTGTGGGCAGAGTCGTAAAGCATAAGTTCACTTCCTCATCACTTCCAGTTCAAATTTCACATCGCCAACCGGGAAGCGGACGCACTCCGCCAGAGCCGGACAATATACAAGGGCAGACATGTGGACAGCGGTTATTGCTGTCGGTGTCTGCCCTTTCATTTTTCTATGGTGTCGTTTTGTATTGCTGGTGAGTCAACATGGCAATGCTGACAGATGCTGACGGCGTTCAGAGCGATACCCTATTGGCAAAGGACGCAGAATATTCTGCATGTATCTGTTCAATGAAATCAACAAACACAAGGAGAAAACAATGAAAAATGTCGAGGAAATGGAAATGAATCGTGAGTATGCTGAACACATGTTCGAAACGGATTTGGACCTTTATTTCAAGGAGTACAATTTTGTTTATGATGGCTACGAAGAGGTTCTTGAATCGTTCGCTGAGCAAGCCGCAGAGATTATCGGCTGTTCTGTTGAAGAGCTTCAGCTTGCCAGCTCTAGGTATGGGCTGATTATGGATGAAGTTGCTGAACCTGATCAGGATGAGGCTATAAAGGAGCTTGCAAAAGAGCTGCGTAAGGGACGTCCAAACCGAATGTTGAACGCTAGTGAAGTCGAGCGTGTCAACATGGCTACTGCGGATTTGGATGAAATAAAAGCCACCCTCGCCGATTGGGAGTCCGTGGTTGTTGCTGAAAAATGCCGACTTAATGGCACCTTGTTATTCAAATCGGAGAAGGAGGCGGCGGCAATAGTCATGTGTCTCCATGAAGCTGGCTGGTCTGATCGCCCTCTCTTTTCACGGGCGCTGGAGGCGTTCCTTGCGTTGGCGCCGAGAGAGGTGAAAGACAGGATGTTTGAGAAGGCACTTGAGTGTTTTCCTGGCCTGACACCATCTCATCACGATGCAGATGGCAATTTCTATTTCAACGCAGACAGTGTGAAAGAGGAACTCGGAGTGACAGACGCTGATGTAGCTGAGTGCGCAGAAGAACAGGCAGATTCATGCCGCACAATGACGGCGTTATCCGGCACAGTGCATTAACCAACAATAATCAACGCGTCTCATCAGGAGACAGCGACATGCGACCATTGAGTCGCATTTTTCATTTCTGGTGAAAGCGCGTTCAATTTCAAAGGAGTAACAATGGAAAATCAGGTTCAAAACCACACCACGCCACTCAAGGCGATCCGTGAGAAGTGCATCGACTGTTCTGGCTGGAGCCTTAAGGAAGTAAGCCTTTGCTGCATGCCTGAATGTTCGCTGTACCCGTATCGGTTCGGCAAGAGTCCTTTCAGGAAGAAGCGGGATTTGTCCCAGGAAGAAAGGGAGGCCATTGCACTGCGTCTCCATGGAGGAAGAGCAAAGAAGAAGTGATTCAAAACATTGTCCGGCTTTGTGGCTATGGCGTTCGCCTTCGGGCGCATTTTTCACCATCAACAACAAATACAAGAACAAAACAAACGGAAGCAGGCGGGTCATAGGGTTGGCCTGCCTGTTTTCATTAAGGAGAAAAATACAATGAAAAACGTACATGAAATTTCCGCTATCGTCCCTGTCCGTCACGAAGAAGTGACCATTGCTGGCTCCACCGTACTGGCTGCCGTAACCGAAGAAGGCAAGGCGTACTTCTCGCCCCGCCATGTGTGCGATGCGCTTGGGATCGCGTGGGCAAGTCAGCGTGTGAAAATTATGGCTGACCCAGTGCTGTTAGAAGGTGTGTCGATAATCGACATCCCTTCCACGGGTGGCAGCCAGAAGACCGTCATGCTCCCCATCGAGTATGCCAGCGCTTGGCTTTTCACCATCAAGAAAGTGTCCGCAGGCAAGCAGGCAAAGTTGAACCTGTACCGCACGGAGTGCTTTCTTGCGCTGGACGCATGGTTCCGCCAGGGACTGCGGAGCAATCCAGCTGTTCGGTCTGCGGTTGTCACACCGGATAGCCTCGCCAAGGCTCTTGAATTGGCAGCGCAGAAGGCGCGGGAAGCAGAGCGGTTGAAGATCCAGGTTGAAGCTGTCGAAGCCAGGTTGGCAGAGCTTGCCCCAAAGGCAGAGAAGTACGACAGCTTTCTTGACGCCAAAGGCACCTTTACTCTGACAGATGCCGCGCTGGCGTTAGGTTTGTCTGTATTCGAGTTGAGCAATGCACTTCGCCGTTTTGGCTGGCTTTACGCGAAAGACCGATATGTCCGCCCCAGAGTCTACGCTGTAAGGAATGGGTATATGAAGGTGATAAAGCGGCGGTTGGCGAGAGGCTTGGTGGAACCTCAGGGCCGCATCACCCCGGCGGGGCTGGCTGCGCTGTATGATGCGTTCAATTGCGAGATAAGGTTGCCCTCTGTAAAGTCTGAGTTCGGGCGAAAAGCTGCCTAACGAATAGCCCTCCTGCATGTCCTTAACTGGATGTACGGGAGGGCTGTTTTGTTGTTGTGTTTGCAGTGCCTAGCTGGCTCTTCGGCCTCGTTTCTTCTTTCCGGGGGCGGCTTCCCGTTCCGCTTTTATGCGCTCCAGCAGAACGGATGCAGGTTCATCATTCGGATCTTGTGGAACGAGTTCGCCTCGGAAGGCCTTGGCGAGGATAGACTGGTCTAGGTCGTTAAGTGGAGAAGACGTTCCTTCGACTATCTCTAGGAGTTTTTCATGCAGTTCAATTGTACGGGTGAGGATGATTTCGAGTTGCTTCTGTTCTGCAATTGGGGCGAGCGGGATTGGTAAATTTTCAACATCCCTTACTCTGAGGTGCTTTACGCCCATTCCGACTCCAACTCGTTGAGCAAACTCAATGATATGTGGAGCCTGGAGTGCATAAAGGAGGAAGTTCTTGCGTAAGTTGTTATCATCAGCTCGCAATAGCATCATTCGCTGCCCCATACACAACATTACTTCTTCTGGAATCATACCGACTTCACACATAGGGGCTTCGCGAGTGAAAATGATGTCCCCTGGCAGGGGAATGCATCGCCGTGACCAATACTGGTAAGTTGGTTCATCAACGAACATTGTTGCTGACAAGTTGATTTTTCCGTTTCGCACATTTGTAGTGCGGATCAAAGGGATTCCATCTTCCTTATAAGGGGCTGTCTTGTTATGACAATCAACAACAATAGCGCAAGATTCTGATGTGCTTGCCCAACACCACCCCTCAGGCAGTTCCGGCAAACCTTCTGTGTCAACAGGCGCAGGCTCCTCGTACTTCTCCTTCCACTTGTCGTTCTTGGGCTTCACGCCCTTGGCCTGCATCTTGGCAAGTTCGGCTTCTTCCCAGCGGGCGCGGCGTTCAGCACGAATGCGCTCAAGGAGTTTGGAAGCAGGCTCCACATTTGGGTTCTGCTTGCGCCACTCAGCAGTCAGATCACCACGAAAGGCAGCCGCAAGCACAGACTGCCGGAACTTTTCCAGCAGCGGCTTTACGGTTTCCAGAGCCTCTCGAGCGCGACGGCTTTTGGCTTGCAGTGCGTCGATTTTGTCCGCAATGCGCCGTTGCTCGTTGAGGGGCGGGAGGGGGAATTCTGTGGCCCTTAAAAATTTAAAGTGTCTGCTGTAGCCCTTGTCTGGCAAGGTGACTGTTTTTAATGCATGGTAGAAAAATTTAGAATAAAGCTTTTGAAATAGTCTAAGTACCTTGACCCCGTCAGCTCCCTGGGCGAAGTTAAAATCAACGAATTTTACGCAGCGGGTGTGGTCACCAAATATTATTACAGGCAGTTCTTCATCGTATTGAAGTTCCGATCTGTGGGTGGTTCCCCCAATCAGGGACGCCCCTTGGTCAATAACTGGTAGGCTGCCGTCTTCGTCGTAGTCCTTTTGCTTTAACTTTTTGTGAGAAGAAGTTGTATCACTAAATAACGCGTTAAAGCTTGCCCATACCCATGTGGGAGGTAGCTGGTTGCAACTCCAGGTGCCTTTGTCAGCTTGTTTAGTCATTCAATTCCCCGCAATTCTCCAGCATAGCCTTCAACTCTACCATTTCCTGCATGGCAATCCCAAGCTGATCCATGATCTCGGCAGCCAATATTTCCGGTTCAGGCAGGTCGTCGGCGTGGTCGGCGTTTTCATCGCGCAGCCAGGTGATGTCCAGATTGTCATTGCGCTTGGCAAGATCTTCGCGAGTGAAGCAGCGGAAACGCCCTTCTTCGCCTTGGTCAACACGCTTGGCGTTGCCGTTAGGGTCACCACCGTAGCAGGCTTCAAACTCGGCAAAGTGGGCGCGGGTAAGCGGGGTGCGCTTGCCGAAGCTGGGCATGTTGGTTCGCAGATCGTAGAACCATGTTGCCTTGGTGTTGCCCTTGTCGGTTTCTCCTCGCTGGAAGAAGAGCACGTTGGTCTTCACCCCCTGGGCGTAGAAAATGCCTGTGGGCAAGCGGAGGATCGTGTGCAGGTTGCACTTCTCCATCAGGTCGATGCGGATGCTGCGGCCTGTGTTGTCTTCAAACAATACGTTGTCGGGCAGCACCACTGCCGCACGACCACCGGGCTTCAGGCCTCGGTAGATGTGCTGCAAAAAGGCAAGCTGGCGGTTGTTGGTGGGGTAAGTGAAGTCATCCCGGCGGGTATGGCCTCCGCCTGTTGCAGTGCCGAAGGGCGGGTTGGTGAGGATAAGGTCTGCTTTTGCCATGGATGCGCCCTGCGGGCCGAGCGTGTCGCCAGGGAAAACAGGCGTTTCCAAGCCATGCAGCATGAGGTTCATCAGGCAGAGGCGATGCACGTCCTGCACCAGCTCGATGCCCTGGAAGGCTTCGCGGCGTTGGAAGTTCTGCTCACGCTCTTTCAGGGTGAAGAGGTCGTCCGTGCGTTCCTTGATGTACCTGTCAGCATTGATCAGGAAGCCTCCCGTACCTACTGCCGGGTCTTGGATGATTTCGCCGGGCTTCGGCTGCATCAGGTCCACCATGGATTCAATCAGTCGTCGAGGTGTGAAGTACTGACCAGCTCCGCGCTTCGATTCCGTGGCGTTCTTTTCCAGAAGGCCTTCATACAGGTCGCCAAGGCCTTCTTCTCTTGCACTGTACCAATCAAGCTTGTCGATGGCGTCCACAAGCCTACGCAGATTCTTCGGCTGCTGGATGAAGCTGGTTGCGTTGGCGAAAATATCCTGCACAAGCTTTGAACCACTGGTGCCAAGGTCAATGAGCATCTTCTTGTAAAAGACAAGTTGCTCAACCCCGTCCTGTTTGACGAGCTTCTTCCAGCGGTATTCTTCTGGAATTTGGTGTTCAGTCTGAGTCTCCTCCGCCATTTTGAGGAAGAGGAGGTAGGTCAGTTCGTTTACGTACTGATGGTAAGTAACGCCGTCACCCCAAAGGGTGTTGCAGAGCTTCCAGAGTTGCTGGACTATGTCGGTTGTAGTGTTCATGATATGATTACGATTTTGTATTGTCTCGAACGATGTAGTCAAAGCACTCTGCTGAGCCGTTATCGTTCTTGTAGTGTATCATTATTCTTGCTTTGTGCACGCAAGAAAAGTCTTTGCCGAATTCTATATGCATCATGTTATTAGATTTGTGTATCTTTATTGCAAACTCTTGAGTGAATATGTAGAATAAAAAGTTGCAGCATAGTCCTGTCACTACTCCAATATATATGAGGGCACACTCATTAATAAGTTTGTTCTCGATGGAGGTTCCGAAGTAGTGAAGAAAGGATAAATATGCAAATATTGGTATAATGCCTATCACAACAGTGCATAGAATTCTATTAAGTGACTTCTTACACATCATGCACTATCCAGCTTCAGCCCATAGGGCTTTATTGATCTCGTTTAAAACTTCTTCCATTCTGCCATCAAACACCTTGTTTAATCTTGGGAAGCCACCGTTGGCCTGGAATTGTCCGCTGTTGAGGGCTTCGCGATCCACGATGATCTCTTTGCGCATCTGCTCACCAATTCGGTTCAGCCATTGTCGTTGTGGGGCTGTCCACTGGCGGCTTGAAAGGATGCGCTTCATAGCCCTGTCCACACGTTCTTCATATGACATGAGCGGTGAGCCAAGGGCTAACTGGCGGATGAATCCTATGATGGAAGCAGCGATGTCCTGATTCTTAGACTCGCGCCACGCGGTGCGCAGTTTGACCTCAGAATACTGGTGCTCGTCAAGGAGTTGCTTAAGCTCCTTCAGTTGCTGGCGGGTGAGTTCGCCTGGGCGTTGCAGAACAACCTTGAGGGCGGCAATATCGTTTTGATTGTTCAGAATGAATTGCCGGAAGGATTCCAGGTAGTCTTCCGGTTTGTTAGCCGTACCGTAGCCGCGTTCCTCACGCCGGAGTTTATCCTCATGATGGGAGATGAGTTGCTTGCCTCTCATGTCGGATCGGATACCATCCAGGAACGCACCAAGGCCTTGAGGGCCGAGAAGCATGGCTGTGGTGCTGGAAATATCCTTGCCCCCAAGTTGGTCAGCAAAGGCCTGCGGTGCATGCCCTGTGAGCGTCTGGAACTTCTCAAGGGCATCATCCTTAATCAGGCGCTTCTTGCGCTGGAACTTGGCGCGGAACTGGTTGACGATGGTTTGCCGCACGTTATCATCCGTGGTTCCTTCCAATTCGGAAATAAGCTGCTGGAAGGTGACGGATACAGTCTGCACAACAGGTTTCATCTCGGTGTAGTCCTGCAAAGCAGAGTATAGGTCTACGGCGTCGAAGATGCGGAACCACTCCTTGCCGATGTCGTCGCACAGGCGTGTTGCTCTGCCCAGCATCTGCTCATACAGAATGCGGCTTCTGACTCTCCGCAGGAAAACAAGGTTGCAAATTTCCGGTACGTCTATGCCTGTGGTCAAGAGGTCAACCGTGACGACGACATTCGGAAGTCGTTCATTTTTAAAGCAGCGGATGAGCTGCAACGGCTTATCCGAATTGCCCGTTATCTTGATCACAGCATCATCTTCCACCTCGCCATACTCGGATGCAAAGGCCTGCTTAAGCAGGTCAACAACCATGTCGGCATGGCTGTCCGTAGCGCAGAAGATGAGGGTCTTTCCATCCAGTGTCGGGTCTAGGTGCTTTGCAAGCTGGCCGCAGACAACTTTGTTGAACGGTTCTGTGATGACGCGTTTGTTGAACTCGTCAATTTCAACGGAGACTTCATCCGCCAGGTTCCATGTATCCACTTCGCCGCTGTGTGCGTCGAAAATGTCAATGTCCTGCCCGGCCTTCCATGTGATGCCATCCTCCGCCAGTTCGGTAACGATGCGAATGGGCGGTTCATGATCCACAAGGTAGCCGTCAATGACAGCCTGGCGGTAGGAGTACGTGTATACAGGCTTGCCGAAGAGGTCGGTCGTGTGCAGCGCTGGTGTGGCCGTGAGGCCGATACGGACAGCATCGAAATGGTCGAGGACGCGGCTGTATTTGGAAATGTAGTCGCTTTCACTGCGGAAGGTGAGTTCCGTATCGCTCATATCCTTGTCGAGATTGTAGCCCCGATGGCATTCGTCCACGATGATGCAGTCATACTGGTCAACGGGCAAGGGAGTGTCACCGTCCGCAGGGAAGAGCAGACGCTTGACCATCCCCTGGATGGTGGCAATTTGGAGTCTCGTATCCTTGTCCGGCTTTACGTCTCCGATTTCCTTCACGTCGTATATTTCGTTGAAGGTCTGGTGGCTCTCAAGCCGGAAGTCCTTGAATGCGTCTGCGGTCTGTTCGCCCAGTGATGTTCTGTCGACCAGAAAGAGCACACGGCGGAATCTCTTCGCTTTGCAGAATCGGTACACCAGGCCGATACAGGTTCGGGTTTTCCCTGTGCCTGTTGCCATGGCCGTGAGTATGTTCCGTTGCCCTTCGGCAATGGCAGCTTCGACTGCCCGGATGGCATCGTGCTGGTAATAGCGAAGATCCAGATAGTCTGAGGAATTCGTTTCCAGGCTTGCATCCGCAGCGGGAATGTCCTGCCCCAATAGTTCCATGAGGCCTTCCGGCGTAGGCCAGCCTACAAGAGGACGAGAGATGTTGGTTGTAACCCTAGCATCTCTGAACCATATGCCGCTCTTGGTGCGGAGCTGTTTGAGGAATGGGCGGCCATTGGCGGAAAACAGGAAGGGAAGGACATGCCCGTCCCAGGCGCTGCCTTCCGGGAGGGTTTCTTCTCCTCGCACGGTGTAGTCTTTGCTGTAGCGTTGTGCCTGTTTCAGGGCTGACGAAACATCTTTGTTCCGGCGTTTGGCTTCGACAGTGGCTACAGGTGTAAGGCCGACAAAAAGCACGTAGTCCGCTGGGCCAGACTTGGTAGGCCATTCGGCAATGGCGAGGTTTTTTCCCTTTTGCGGGCGAACTCCGGCCTGGTATGTGAGGTGGGTAGAGTCTGCTTCCCATCCGGCATCACGGAGTTGTGCATCGATGATCTTCCGGGTGTCTGCTTCGTCTAGGTCAACAGAGGCTTCGCCAACCTGATTCAGGGCTTGCTTTGTGCTGTCGATCTCGGTCTTGGATTTTTTGGTTGCCTGAATGCGAAGTTCTTCAACGCGAAGGGCAAACGAGCGCTTTGCTTCGTCCTGCTGTTGCTTGCTTTCCTGAAGCAGAGACTCTTTCTCAGCGAGGTGCAGGTATGCTACTTCCGCCTTTTTGAGGGCGGCCTGTTGTGCCTCTTCCGTTTCGGCAAGCTTCTGCTTGAGTCGTTCCAGTTCGGCTGCAAGAGCAGCATCAGCCTGAGTCGGCTTTGGGGGAGGAAGGAAGGGGCCAGGTTCAAACTCCTTATCCTTCCCGAAAACCTTATGGAACCAAGTTGCAAGAATCCTGGAAAAACGAAGGGCATCCAACGCATTCTGTTCTTCGCCTTCGAGGCCATGAACGGCGATGTTGCCAGCTTTTCTGAGGATGTGGAAAATCTGGTTTATCTTTGGGCTGAGTACGCCTTCGTCATCCAGCTTGCGAAGTACCTTTACGGCGGTGTCTTCCTCGTAAATGGCTATGCCGGAACGGGCGGCAATTTGCTGGGCGAGCAACTCGCTGAAGAGCCGGATTTTGAAGAGTGCGGCGTTAGCATCACTGAATACAAGGCGCTCTGCTTGTGCGGCGCACTTCAGGAGCAGTTCGTCGTGTTCAGCAAGGAACCAGAAATTCGGGGACGTTATGGTCTCGGCTGCCTCGTGCATAGTCACTCCTCGGCTGGTTGAACGAAGCCTTAAGGAACCTACAGCATACAGGCAAACAAATAAAGCAGTATCAGGGGGTTGTTAGCTGGGGGACGAGGTGCGTTAAACAGGCTTCCAAATTGCCCAGAAGGTATGGTACAAGCGTGTGGAACACATCGACTGGAACCCATCCCCTTAATTTCGTACAGGGCTGAGATTCCATGGTATTTTCGAGTGTGGTACAAGGGTGATGTTCGAATCTCACCCCTTCCGCCATCGCTCATAACTGCCTTTAATGGCAATCTTTTTCAGGCTTGTACGTCAATTGGACCGCCTTGGAACATCTGGGTGGTACGCAATGTGAGGTGCAAGCCTTGTCATTTTTAGCTCTCCCATACCTGTTTCAGTGTTCAGCTGGCCCATGATCGAGTTCTGTCTGCCTGGAGGGTGTACCATCTATAGGTTGCCCAGGGGCAGGTTGTGGGCTTCGAGATCGGTGTGAAGTCCTGTCTGTTCTGGAGTCCGTTCGTGCTTACATCTGGGGCTGTGCAGGGATGTGTTTGCAGTTCTGGAAGATGATGGGTAATGCCATCATTGTTTTCTTTGGGTGTCACGTGGATGCTGTGCCGATTATATATTGTGTAATAGTATGTGTGGCATAAGGTAACATAATGTGCTCATGCATTTTGCAAAATTATATGGTTAGATGGATATTTTGGTGTAAGGGGTGGCGTATTGCGAAAAATGTTTCGTAATATGCGAACAATGATGTGGTTTTATAAGAAATGTATTGTGTTTTTTGCTGAGTTGTAGTTTGAGTTAAATTAAATTGAAAATAGCTGTTGACAGCCGTGAATGTTTTGTGTATTTATTGTGTAATTGTTTGAATATGTATGCAGATTTTGTTTGCATGAATTCCCTGTAGTTAGTCGGGGTATCTTAATTTTTTGGAGTTTTTTTGAATAAGAATTTTTATGTCGGGAACCTGTCTTGGAAATGTACTAATAACGACCTTCACGCTCTTTTTTCTAAATATGGGGCAGTTGTCTCCGCGCGTGTAGTTCAGGATCGTGAAACTGGTCAGTCCCGTGGGTTTGGTTATGTTGAAATGGGAACCGCAGGTTCGGCAGATGCCATGAACTCGCTCAACGGCTCTAGTTATCAGGGGCGTAATATTAAGGTTAATGAATCGCAGCCCCGTGGTTTCCGTCTCCGCTACTAAACGGATTCGACTTATGATTCGAAGGCTCGCCTCATGGCGGGCTTTTTTTATTTTCTATTGCCTTCTGCGGCTAGCAACTAGCTATGTTTTAAGCTTCGCTTGTCTGATAATGCCCTTCATGTTGTCGGGAGAGGGGGCAATAATTATTGGATGCACAGCAGTTGCGACAGATGAATCACAGGTATCTGCTAGTAATGTTACATGACTCATGGATGGAGTCTGTGTGTTTCTATTATTGGTGTAATTGAATAGAGCTTATTTGCAGGTTCAATGCGTCGTAGGCATGTATGTCTTGTTCTAATCCTCTCTGCTGATTCCGTATTTTTTCATGATGCGCTCGTACTCGCTTTGGTTGTTAGCGGTTGGTTGTTTTAAGGCGTCCAGTGTTTGCTGCATTTCTGTGATGAAGTTGTCTTGGAATCGTTGATTTAATGCGTAATACAAATTCTCTTCACCAAGTATGTAGACAACCTCCAAGACATCAATGTCGTGTCCCATTCTGGCAACAACGCTCTTGGCAATAGTTTCATCGAAAGCTACAAGTTTAACGTCGCCATGAAGAAGCTTGTACAAAGAACTCCAGACTGTAAGTGATTGTCCTACAAGGTTCTTTGGAATGTTTGAACGAAGCACTATGATCTCACCAGTGTCATTCTTGACGACTTCAACACCATATCGAGCAACATCATTCAAGCTGGAAATTGTAATTCCGCTCCCCTTGCGGGCAAGCAATGCAATACGGCTTACGCCAATGGGGCCAACCCACTTGAAAAGATTCTCTCGTTCTGGAATGCGGGCTGTAGTACAAAGCAATGTGCCAGCCTTACGCTGTGCCTCTTCGTAGCCTCTCGCCCAAGGTATGAACTCAATGTCTTCCTTGCGCAAACGGAAGCCCATTTTCTTAAAGATCAGGCTGAGTAAATCTGTCGAGATTCCACGCAGTTCGCCTCCTTCTGCGTAGTTATATGGAGGATTGTCATCTACCATAACGTGAAGCTTGTCAGGCTCTTGGCTGTACGAAGAAGGTATGTTTATTCCGGTGCAAATGAATAAAGATATAACCATAACGAGTAGCTTGCTTTTCATATTAGCTCTCCTAAAGACAATATGGATCTTGCCACTCTACAATACAACGATTTATAGGACCAGCTAAATAAACATTGATCTCGGAGCCGCTAGGTAGCTAACGATGAATACAATGAGTTGTTGTCTTAGTTGTTTTTATAATGTGATGTGATCACGAGGTTTTTGCCTTGTGGCGTGTGGTTGCTTCCCAATTTCACCCCTTCCGCCACGATGACAAAGCCCCTGCTTTGCAGGGGCTTTTCTTTTTGGATTCCATTGTACGCGTAATAGAAAACGCCCTGCGGCCAACTGGCGGCAGGGCGTTTTGAGTTGCAACAATGTTACTGCTTCCTGAGCGCTGCGCCGAGTGTGGCTATCAGCAGGCCAGCCCCCATCAGCAGAAGGGTTGCCGGTTCGGGGATGGTGGTGGGGGGCGCAAAGGCACCGGTGAGGTACAGCTCTTCAAAGGAACCGTCCAGACCCTGCATGTTGAATTCACCCTCAAAGGTGTAGCCCATTCCCTGGAAGTCTGCCAGGTCGAGACCCATGGCGTAAGCAACGAAGTCGACTTTACCGTTACCGCGGTTTGATGAGATGAGCGTTGTCGGGTCAAAGAAAGAGGGGATCAGCCCGTATGCGGTTGCCCATGCGGTGGACTGGTATACGCCGTCATTGATTCCGTCAAAAGACCAACTGTCCACAACTGTTGTGCCATCCATGATGCGGATTTCAGCTGTTATCTGCAGGTCCCTTTTGGCTGCCGTTCCAGGTTCGTTCATGTCGAACAGGAAGACAGGAATGGATGAGGCGAACGTGTCCTGCAAATAGCCATACAGCGAGTCGACTGAAATGGTACCGCCAAGCCCCCATATTCCCGAGAAAGTGCTTGTGCTCCCGGACGGGGCTGCAAGCGGATCCGGGAAGGAATACAGGTTGGGAGCGATCCCTACGTTCACGTTATTCTGGCCTGTGGCCCCGGTGTATGCCAGCACATCCAGCCCGCCTGTTCCGGCTGCGGTGTCCCATGGGTCTCCACTCACAATGCCGTCATACAGCATTTGGGCAATGGAGAATGAACGGAACTGGTCATATTGCAACCCGAACACATCGGGGGGCAGTAGCACTGCTGCCTGCGAAGCAGGTATCCAAGCGGCTGACAGCACACCTAGCAAGCTGAGAATTATCAGTATACGTTTCATGGCTGCCTCCAACGGCTAAAGCTAACTCGAAACAATTATACGCCAGTAATGTTGCAAGAAGCAGTCCTATTGTAACCGGCTTTTATTGTTTGATAAAAATGTTATTGTGGATGTGGTTTCTGTAAAGTTGCCCGACACGGTGTGGTGGGTGTTTACATGTCTTGGCAAGACGACTGCCATTGAATCAGCGTGTTGAAGTGATTGCAGAGTTTGTTGTTGTTAGCGCCCCTGACGAGGAGTATAAATAGGCTTGATGGATTTTGCCCCCTGCCCCGGTGGGGATGTGCTTGGGTGGTTACAAACAAAAGGCTAACCGGTGGGCTGATGTTACACTTTTTCAGGCGCGATAATGCTGGGGGGCCCAGTATCCGGATGCATATCCGGTTGTACTCTCTCCTTCTTGAATTAATACCCATTGCGATTGTCGTGTTGTTTTCCATTTTTCTTCTGAGAGGGATGGTGCTGGATCGCGAGCGCGGCAGACTTGAGCAGCATGTGGCCTATCAGAAGCGGTTTATTGAAAACTGGCTGCAGAGTCTTCAGCGGGATGTGACTGTCATAGCTCGCGATCCGGACGTGCGAGGTAACGATGAGGTAGGGATGCGCGACCTTTTCGGCCGGTATCTTTCGCAGCATGACGACGTGTTCTCCGTGGTGCGGGTAGCAGGTGACGGGCACACAACGATAGATACTTCCTCTCCATCCGGTCTCGATTTGGGGGACAGGGCATATTTCAACGCCGCGAAAGAAGGAGATCGGTGGGTGTCTGATGTGTTGATCGGGCGTCCTCACGGCAGGCCCATCATGGTTTTTTCCCATCCCGTCACATCCATGGATCGCCGCTTTGGCGGGGCGGTTCTTTTGCCGGTTGAGATGTCTACCGTGCAGACTTTCCTCAACACCTTTTCAGAGATGGACAGGGGCGAGAGTTATCTTGTGGGGCGAAGCGGTGAAATGCTGACTGAATCCAGCTACCTTGGGCTACTGAAGAAACGTGGCTTCGCCGGTGAATCGGTCGTGAAAAATCTCAAGATTGATACGCCGTTGCTCATGGCCGCCCAGAGGGGGGAGGTGCTGCAGGATGTTTATACGGGTTATCATGGAATGGAGGTCATCGGCGCTTACGCCTGGGTGAACGGAAATCGTTGGCTTTTGGTGGCGGAGGAGCCTCTTGATGATGTATTGAGAGACTTTTATACGCTGAAATGGCTGTTTGCTGCCATATGTATCGGCACTTTCATTTTGCTTCTGCCCGTCCTTATTCGTTTCTCCCGTTCCATAGAAGAGCCTCTCAAGGGGCTTGCGGATTTTGCAAAAGGCATATCCCGTGGCGAGTATGAAAAGCAGTGCGCGCTGCCCGATGTGAAAAACGCCCCTATTGAAGTGCGCGTTTTGTACGATACGTTTTGTGAGATGAGTGAGAGAGTTGCGACGACTATTGAGGAGTTGGAACACGCGTCACATACCGACCTGCTGACGGGAGTGTACAACAGAAGAAACCTCATGAAGGAAGGCGGAAGAGTTGTCGAACAGTGTATCCGCGGTAACGTTCCCTGTGCATTTCTCATGATGGACATAGACCACTTCAAGACAGTGAACGATACCTATGGACACGTGACGGGTGATGAAGTTCTCGCCAAAGTGGCTGCTGCCATAATGCAGGCCGTGCGCACAACAGACATCGTTGCGCGGTATGGAGGTGAAGAATTCGCCATCATTGCACCGAATTCGGATAAGCAACAGGGTGCGTTGCTGGCTGAACGTATACGATCTTCCGTGGCATCCCTGCAGTTTTCATCCGGAGGAGTAGACTTTTCGTGTACGATGAGTGTCGGAATTTGCGGACTGCAAGATGGTGGTGTGTGTGGTGTAACAGCGCTGGAATGTGCTTTGAATTGTGCAGATCAACAGTTGTACAAGGCAAAGAAGGGCGGGAGAAATAGAGTTGAATGCTGTGATGACTGTTAACTTGACGATTTTTTGCGTTTTTGAATGCTTTTAGTGCGCATGATTGCGGAAGTGTGCCTGTGTAATGCAGTCTTGAGGGTGTGTGAGCATTCAATCTAGTGTGCGTGCTGGACGCAGGCATGTTTTCGCGTTAATGCGAAGTGCAATGGTGTAACTTGGCTGTAACAATTGTCAAAGGGTGTGGGTGTCAAAGCGGCATTGTGCTTGGGGGTTGATCCTGCAAGGCGAAGAATGAGCTGACTGTTTCGTGAGGTGCTAATGCAAGAGGGAAGAATGAGAGTTGGTAGGCTGTTGTTGGTTCTTTTTTTGTGTTCCGGGGTACTGTGCGCTGCAAACTCTCTGGCGTTGGCACAGGAGTATGTTGGAACCAAGGCTTGCGCAGACTGTCATGAAGGGCAGTATGCCCGCTTTATGGAGCACTCCAAGAAGGCGCACTCCTGGAAGAGTATCAGCGTGATGGCCAGCGACCTGACAGCCGAGGAAAAGGAAGGCTGTTACGAGTGTCATACCACCGGATATGGCAAAGGTGGCTTTATCAGCTACGAAAAGACGCCGCATCTTGCTGATGTGGGGTGCGAGACATGTCACGGCCCGGGCGGCGAACATGTTGAATCGGGCGGCGATCCCGAAACGATCCGCAAGACTCCGGAACTGGCTGACTGCGAATCCTGTCATAATGAGAGCCGCATTGGTGCGTTCGACTTCAGGCCGCTGATCCATAGCGGGGCTCACTAAGGAGGTGGCGATGCCAGAATTTATCCGTAATTCCATAGGAGCCAAAACGTCTCTGCTGGTTTCTCTCATCTCTTTCATCATTTTTGCCGGACTTGTGGGCATAAGCAGCTATATGCAGCGTGAAAGCATGATGAAGGAACTGGACAAGGCCATGACCACCACTTCCGAGTTGGTCCAGCTTTCCATTGAAAAACCCATGGTGGTAGGTAACGACAAGGCCACTCGCGAGGAGTTCAAGTTTCTTTCCGAAACATACAGGGACATGGTGATTTATCTCACCAACTACAAGGGCAACATTACGTATAGTACCAACAAGGCATCCGAGCGTAAGGCCCTTGATTCCATAGTCAAGCATGATGCCTTTTCTGCGCTTGCTTCCAAAGCCCTGAAGTCCGAGATTCGCGAAAGCACGATCATGGAATACGAAGGCGGCACGCACTTTGTTCGTGTCACCAGTATCCCCAATGAGCAGGCCTGCCACCATTGTCATGGCGGCTCACAGCCTATCCTCGGCCAGATGGTGGTGATGCAGGATATCTCCCCCACCATTGCGGCGATCGATTTTCAGCTCTATGAGAATCTTGCCATTTCCTTCGGCGGCCTGCTGACGCTTATCGGCGCGGTGGTCTTCTTTATTCGTCGCAGCGTAGTTCGTCCCTTGCTGCACATCGCCCACGGCAGTGAAGAGGTCAGCAAGGGCAACCTTAACGCAGATCTTGTGGTGGATTCGCAGGATGAACTCGGTTCTCTTTCCCGCAACCTTGGTGACATGGTTGCCAAGCTGAAGACAGAGCTCGGTTTCTCCAAGGGGATTCTCGACGGTATGACCACCCCTGCGCTGGTTGTTGACAATGACGGTCGTATCTCCTTTACCAACCCCGCATTGCTCAAGCTTGTTGGGCGCACTGGCAAACCTTCGGACTTTATCGGGCAGTTGGTGGGCGAGTTCATGTACAGTGATCCCGGTCGTGAAACCATTTCACACAAGGTGCTGCGTAGTCGTTCACCCATCATCGGGCACGAAAGTTCGTTCACCAACAGGCTCGGCGATCAGGTGACCATGGTTGTGGACTCTTCTCCCATCTATGACTTGGATGGAAAGCTTATCGGTGCTTTTACGATCTGTACGGATATGACCGAAGTACGCAGGCAACAGGCGCTGGTTGAGGCCCAGAACGAGACGATCACGCACGCGGCGCATGCAGCAGGGCAGGTTTCCGAGCAGGTCTCTTCGGCTTCCGAGGAGCTGTCTGCTCAGATTCAGCAGTCCAGCGCCGGTGCTGATGAGCAGCGCAAGCTGACCGGCGAATCTGCGACCGCCATGACTGAAATGAACGCATCCGTGCTGGAGGTGGCCCAGAACGCATCGCTCGCGGCTGAATCGGCCAGCGAAGCGCAGCATCAGGCCATTGAAGGTGCAAAGGTTGTCGATATGGCCGTACAGAAGATCAACAGCGTTGCCGATCAGGCCAACATGCTCAAGGATGAAATGGGCGAGCTTGGCAGGCAGGCGCAGGGTATCGGCCAGATCATCACCGTTATTGAAGATATTGCCGACCAGACGAACCTGCTGGCTCTGAACGCCGCCATTGAGGCTGCCAGAGCGGGCGAGGCCGGTCGCGGCTTTGCCGTGGTGGCTGACGAAGTGCGCAAACTGGCGGAAAAGACCATGTCCGCCACGCGCGAAGTTGTAGACTTTGTCGGTGCCATTCAGGATTGCGCCAAGCGGAACGTTGCCGCCACAGACAAGGCGGTTACGCTTGTGGCGGAATCCACGGATCTGGCCAGCCAGTCCGGTCAGGCTCTGCATACCATCGTAGGCATGGTTGAAAGCACTGCCGATCAGGTACGCGCCATCGCCACGGCCAGCGAACAACAGTCCGCGGCCAGTGAAGAAATCAGCCGTTCCGTTGAAGAGATCAACACTATCTCCACCGAAACGGCACAGGCCATGCTGGAATCTGCAAAGGCCGTTGCCGATCTGGCCCGCCTTGCGCAGGAACTGAATGCCATTATTGAAGAAATGCGCGGCAGCAAATGATGTTGCCTGACTGATGAACATGAAAAAAGCCGGACCATGTGTCCGGCTTTTTTTTGTTGCTGAAGCAATCGTATCGTGGCGGATATCAGGCAGTGCCTGCCATGCCCATGCCTGTATGGGGTGCGGGCGGGATTACGGGCAGCGGGCTGGAGGCTACAGGCTTGGTGCGGAACGCGTCGTCCCTGCGGGCGGCCCGGGCAAGGAGCGCTTCTGCGATCATGGAAGGGCCATTGCAGTCATGGAGAAGATATTCGCGCACGGCTTCTGCGGAAGAAAAGCAGATGGCCCCGTGCATTTTGCGACGGCTGGGGTAATTGATATGGAAGGTAGACGCCAGAATATATTTGCCTACGCTGGTCTTGTAGAGGGTGAGTTCCCACCAGTTCGGGGTTACTCCCATCAACTCGCGGTCATCCAGAGAAACCAGAAGATCGCCCGTAAAAACCAGTTCTTCCTTGCCGTTGCGCTTCACTGAATATTCTCTCATGTGGTCCCTCCGTCTTGTTGGGGGTGCAAGGCCGATGTGGCAGTATCTGTCGTAATCCTCGCATGCGCGAGAGTGATAGTTCTAGTTTTATTGTACTGCATTTTTTCATCGGGAAGGGCAAGTATATTTTGCAGGAAGTGAAAATTTTTCTTCCAGTTCCGTGTCGCACGGTTGCAGCTGGAAAAGTGGGCAAGGAATCACTTGCCTTGCAGGGCATGAAGCCGTATGCCCCCTTTTCAAATATCTGCCCCGAAGGTATGGTGCGCTTATGGCAAACATTGGTGAATTTACAATACATGCAACGGACGGAGCGGCCCGCACTGGCGTGCTGCATACTGCGCACGGCCCTGTACAGACTCCCATTTTCATGCCCGTGGGCACGGTGGGAAGCGTAAAGGCCATTGCTCCTGACGATTTAGAGGCTATTGGAGCCGAGATTATTCTCGGCAATACCTACCATCTGTACCTGCGACCCGGCGACGAGCTTGTGGCGCGGCGTGGCGGGTTGCACGAATTCAACGCGTGGCGCAAGCCCATCCTGACGGATAGCGGCGGGTTTCAGGTGTTCAGCCTGAACGAACTGCGCAAGATTCAGGAAGAGGGCGTCACCTTCCGGTCGCATCTTGATGGTTCCAAGCATCTCTTTACGCCTGAAAAGGTTGTGTCCATTCAGCGCAATCTGAATTCGGACATCATGATGGTGCTGGACGAGTGCGTACCTTACGGAGCGGATAAGGCATACACGGCCCGCTCGTTGGAGCTTACCACCCGCTGGGCAAGACGCTGCCGCGATGCGTATCCTCAGGGTACGGCGGGCAACCTGCTTTTTGCCATCACGCAGGGCGGTTTCTTCAAGGACCTGCGCGAGCGCTCCATAGCCCAGCTGACCGGCATGGATGATTTCGACGGCTTTGCGCTCGGCGGTCTCTCCGTGGGCGAGAGCAAGCAGGAGATGATGGAGATGCTCTATCACTGCGCTCCGCTGCTGCCTGCTGCCAAGCCGCGCTATCTGATGGGCGTGGGAACGCCGCTTGATATCATCAACGGCATCAACGCGGGTATCGACATGTTCGACTGCGTGTTGCCGACCCGTAACGCACGTAACGGCACGCTCTATACCTCCGTGGGCAAGATCAACATCAAGCGGCAGGAATATGCCGAAGACGACGGCCCGCTTGATCCCAACTGCTCCTGCTACACCTGCCGCACGTTCAGCCGAGCCTATCTGCGGCATTTGTACCATGCCAAGGAGATCCTTTCCTTCCGCCTGAACTCCATCCATAACCTTACCTACTTCCTTGATACTGTCAGGGGAGCCCGAAAGGCTATCACGGACGGAACGTTTGCGGCCTACAAGAAGCAGTACGAAGAGATCTATCCTCAGGAAGTGGTGTAATGCGCTGGCTGAATGCCTTTTTACGGTTGCTCGGCGCGTTTGCGTTGGTTGGTATGCTGCTGCTCGGTACCGGGCTTCTGTTTGCAGGGCATTGGCTGACCTCTGACGATATCCCATCCGTGGCGGATGCCATTGTTGTGCTGGGCGGGGATTACCATCGTCCGGTTTACGCTGCGGAGTTGTACCGCAAGGGCTATGCCCGTGTGATTTATGTCAGTCGAGTGAATCGTTCCGCGAACGAGGAGCTTCTGGAACGCTACGGTGTGGTTCCACCGTTGCAGGAGTCCATTTATCAGCGCATCCTGATTGCCGAAGGCGTTCCGCCGGAAGCCATCCGTCTGCACGGGAGCAGCCTGCTCAGCACCCTGCAGGAGGCGGAGTCCATTGCCGAAAAGCTGGGCAAGGGGCCCGGCAGGCTTATCGTGGTCACGTCGCCCACGCACGTGCGGCGCGCGGGTATCATCTTCAGGCATGCCCTGCCGGGGTGGACCGTCATGATGAGCGGCGCGACGAATCAGCCTTTCCCCGAACGCTGGTGGACATCTCAGGCCGCTGCCCGCGAGGTGGTGCTTGAGTTCATGAAGACTCTTTACTACATGCTTGGCGGTGGCTTCAGGTCTCAGGACGGGGCCGGCGCTCAGGCTGGCTGAACATGTTCCGAAGCCGGAACTGCGGATTTCTGCAGTGCCGGAGGAGACGGCGTTCTGCATTGAGGCAGACATCAAATCGGCGGTAAACGCCGATTTTTTGTTTGTAGTCATCCGGGGCTGCAGCAGAATTCGGCTTGTTGATTGACCACATCGTTTTTTTAGTTGCTATTTCCGCAAGGGAAAGGTAGACGGGTCTTGCCTCAACATATGGATCTCGAATGACGGCAGCAGGAGAGACCTTCGCCCGCGCAAGCGGGGCAGAAGGCGCCGAAGATGTAACTCTTTCAGGCAAAAGGACTGTTGTACGGACGAGCCTCTGGAGAGTCTCCCTTCCCAGTGGGGAGCACCGAAGGAGCAAGCCGCATCCCAGTAGCGGTGAAACTCTCAGGTACCCGGACAGAGTGACCCATTATGCAGGCGCATTGCGCCCGCATTCCATCCTCTGATCCCGCCCTTCGTGCTTCCACTGCAGGAAATCTCCAATCGCGATTCTGTCGCAAGGTTGCGTGTTGTTTACGCGTTCTTTGCGGTGCTCGCCAGCTACGTTCCGTTTTGGTTCGATAAGATCCGGGCAGGCATGCCCTGTCAGTGAGGCTGATTGGATTTCATCCGCGCCGTGCGCGGTGAACATAGAGTAGGGTGCGTTCTCGCAAGTGAAACGTATTCCACTCCCGAGTGGTTTGTTGTTGTGGTTGCGACGGGCCGGAGGGTTTATGCCTTCCGGCCCGTCTGCTTTTCTTTGATCGGGATGTGCAGGCAGCTACTGCATGATGCCTTTGAGGCCTTCGCCCAGCTTCTGCAGGCCGGAGGCATCGCCTTCCTTCAGGGCGTCGGTAGCTCCTTTCACGGATTCTTGCAGCTTCTTGACGGATTCGCCCAGAGCACCGGTCACGGCCGTGGTCATTTCACCGTTCAGGGTACCCAGAACCTTCTGCATTGCCTCGGCAGGCGTTGCGCCGCCGGATTCTTCACCTATGTTGGTGAGGTGGATGTCAGGCAGGGTGAGGGTCATGCCCTGACCGCCCAGCGCAGTGAGAGCCATGTTTACTTTTGCACCGGTGATGAGCAGGTCGCGGATGACAACCTTGGGGCCTGTGCCGGATTCGGCAGGGGCTTCTTCCTTGGCAGGTGCGGCAGCGCCGCCGTTGCCGCCAACGGTCTGTTTCACGTTGTTGAGCAGCGCGGTGAAGTTGTCCAGCTTGCCGGATTTTTCATAGGTAAGCTCGGGATTGGCGATGAGCACCTTTTCGATGATGATCACGTCCTTGGTCAGCGAGCCGGTGTCCAGTTGCACTTCCATGGCCCCCAGCTTCATGGTCTGTGGTGCGGAAAAGCCCTTGGGGCTGCCCACAACGAGTCCCTGCAGTTTGCCGGAACCGGACATGAACGAGACGTCAGCCTTGTCCAGATGCACGTTGGTGAGCAGGATTTTCGGCCCTGCCGTATTAACGGCTTTCTCGATGATGGGGTTGATGGACATGAACGTGGCGATAACGAGTCCCACAACAATGACGCCAAGAACGCCCACAAGGATGAGCAGTTTTTTCATGAATGTTTCTCCTTTGCTGCATGTAGGTTAGCCTCTGTCACTATAGGTTGACCGGTGGGAATCGGCAAGGAGAAATGGTTTTGCCATTGGTGTCTCCGGAGTGGAGCGTTGAGGTGGCGAGGGGGGGCAGCCAGCGATGATTACAAAAAAAACGGGGCGGCTCAGGCCGCCCCGTGTTTTTTGTGTGGGTAGCAGATGTGTGGGAAAGTTCGTGCTATCGCAGGAACAGCCCCGGCTCCAGCGTGTCGGGGCCTGAGGGCAAGGCTGCAGGATCGCAACGCAGCACGCCGTCCATGCCGGGGTGGAGCTGGTCGGTGGCTTCGCCCTTGTGGTTTTCCAGCGCATAGGCTCCGGCGGGCAGCTCGGGGCGACGCAGCCCGGTCTGCATGATCTGAATGTTGCGTTCGCTCCGCCATGGAGAGCGCACGGCAACTTTCCATGCATCCTCGCCGAGGCGTTCGCGCACTTGCGCGACGATGGGCAGGCGTTCTTTGTCCGGCAGGGGCGGGAGCGAAATGCGGTTGCCGTCCGGCAGGAAAAAACCGGTGTTCAGGTTGCGCGAGGCGGTGTTGCGCAGTTCGTAAAGATACTTTTCAGGGCGGAAGCACCCAGCGGCCACGTCATCAAGCGCGGTTCGATAGGCGTCGGTCACATGGGCCACGTAGCTCGGGGTTTTCATGCGGCCTTCGATCTTGAGCGAGGCAATGCCGGTGCGAACGAACCACGGCATGTATTTGACAAGGCACAGGTCTTCAGGGGCCCAGAAGGCGCTGTAGGGTTCTTCACGGGTAACCTCCCACATTGTGCCGGTGTCGCGGGTCTTTTCTTCCACGCCGAGGCGGGATTCTCCCATATGGGCATGGCCGTCGTCCGCGCAGTCCTGACAGCGGCCGGAAAGATCGGTGGCGCGATACTCGAAACGGCAGGGATGGGTGCATTCCCCGAGATTGGCGGGGCGTCTGTTCAGCCATGCGGAGAGCAGGCAGCGGCCAGACAGGGCAAGGCACATGGCCCCGTGCACGAAGACTTCGAACTCCATGTCGGGGAAGTTGCGCACCAGTTCGCGCATGGCGCGCGCGCCGAGTTCGCGGGCAAGGTTCACGCGGCGGATGCCCAGATCGTACCAGAAGCCCACGGCCTCGCTGTTGGCGGTGTTGGCCTGCGTGCTCAGGTGCACGGGTTTGTCGGGGGCATAGCGGCGGGCCATGCGCAGCACGCCCGGGTCGGCAATGATCAGGCCGTCCACGGCTGATTCCGCCAGCGCTTCCAGCGAGGCGGCGATGCCGGAAAGATGCGTCTCATGCGGCAGGACGTTCAGGGTGTAATAGATGGATGCACCGCGTGCGTGTGCCTTGTTGCAGGCTACGGCGAGGGCGTCCTTGTCGAAACCGCCGGTGCCTGCACGCAGGCTGAGAGAGGTGCCGCCAAGATAGCAGGCGTTGGCCCCGTAGGTCAGGGCTGCGTCGAGACGATCCATGTCCCCTGCGGGACAGAGCAGTTCCGGTAATGAAATTGGCATGTTCAGGGTATCCCGTTGGTTCTGCGAGGAAACCCGGGGCCGTTTATACCGGCAGACCCTGGCTTTTACGCAGTTCGATGAGGTCGGCCAGTACGAACGGCGGGACGTAGAGTCCGCCCTTGCCACGGCCGAGCCGGATGTCCGGCTTGATGGCGCCGTGATAGTCCGAACCGCCCGTAAGGGCAAGCCCGTGTCGCGCGGCCAGATCAACGGCCTTGCGGGTGGAGCGGTCGTCGTGCTCGCTGTGGTAGGCCTCTATGGCATCCATGCCGAATCCGGAAAGCGTTGCGATCATGTCCTCAAGCCATTCCCGCGGATAACCGTGCAGAAACATGTGGGCGAGTGAGACGGTGGCTCCTTCTTCCTTGAGCAGTTCCACGCCCTCTTTCGGGGAAAGAACTTTCTTGGGAACGTGCGCCAGCCCCTTGTCGCCGAGGTAGACTTCAAAGGCGTTGTACATGGAGTGCGCAAAGCCTTTCTGAATCAGCACGTGCGCTATGTGCGGTCTGCCTACCGAACCTGTTCCGGCTACCTGCAGCACCTCGTCGTACGTGATGGGGATATTCAGTTCCTGCAATTTTTCCACGATACGGACGTTGCGGGTCGTTCTGTGGTCCTGCAGTTCCTGCATGGCGCGCCGCAGCTTGGGGGCTTCAGGATTCAGCCACAGGCCGACGATGTGTAATTCGCCGTATTCCGTGCGTACGCTCAGTTCGCATCCGGGGATGACGTTGACCCCAAGCTTCCTGCCTGCGTCCATGGCCTCTTCAAGTCCGTCGGTCGTGTCATGGTCGGTGAGGGCGAGGGTGGTGACGCCGGCCTTGTGTGCAAGGACGATGAGTTCTTCCGGGGTGTCGCTGCCGTCTGAGGCGGTGGAGTGGGTGTGCAGGTCGATATATGTGCGTGTCATGGAGCACCCGTGGTTGTTATATTGTTCTGCTTCAGAGATGTACGTGCTGGAGTGCATGAATGTCAAATTGGGACGGTTCTCGCCCGAACTCTATAATCTGTGGTGAAGAATACACCGCTTGAGCAAAGTGGGGCATGCGGGTATGCTCATGACCGCCGTTCGTGATGGTTCCATTCGGGCGGACATTTCACATTTCTAGGAGAATCCCTGTGCCCATTAATCAGGAATTGCTGAATATACTCGCCTGCCCCAAGTGCAAGGGCGCTGTTGCCATGGTTGCCGAGAAGGACGGCCTTGCCTGTGCCGCCTGTGAAGTGGTCTATCCCGTGCGCGAGGACATTCCCGTTATGCTCATAGAAGAAGCTGTGCCTGCGGAAAAGTGGGCCAAAGGTATTCGCAACGCCAAGGATTAAGCGGCAAGCCGTCGTTTGATTCGTGGATTCTCGTCGGTTGACAGGTATCGAGTGCTGTTTACCATGTGTCGGGAAATTGTGACCTGACGTGTTTCCTTGTCTTCGCATCGGGGACATGCTGGGTAGAACACCGACTGAAACGTAGCAGGAGAAGATGCATGGTCATGGACTTCGGTTCGTTTTATGATTTCCCGCACTTGCTGGATCGCATGATGGGTGAGATGGCTCAGCCCTACGCTGCGGGCAGCAGGCAGACGGCTTTCCCCCCGCTGTATATCGGAGAGGATGATGACACCCTGTTCGTCCGCGCGCTGATTCCCGGCGCAGGATTGGAGGATGTGGAGCTGACCCTGACCGACAAGACTCTTGTGCTCAAGGGTGAGCTCAAGCATGTGCAGGGCAAGTATTACCGGCAGGAGAGACCTACGGGGCCTTTTCAGCGGGTTGTGCGGCTTAATGTCCCCGTCAGCGGCGATCACGTCCGCGCCACCATGCGCGACGGAGTGCTTGAGGTGGTGCTGCCCAAGGCGGCGTGCGTGCGTCCCCAGACCATTCATATCGAATCGCGGTAGAGGGCAAGCCATGCATCATAATCAGACTCCGGATCGTTGCGGCAAGGCTCCCAGAATTCGTCCCGCGGCAGATTTTGTGGAGCGTGAGGACGGTTTCTACCTGTATCTGGACATGCCCGGTGTGCGTCGTGAAAACCTTGTGGTGCATATCGAGGACGATGAGCTGACCATTCAGGCGCCCACCAGCCACAAGCTCTGCAACGGCGAGCGGGTTCATGCCATGGAGTTCGGCGACGTCGAGTATCATGCGCAGTTTTCGCTGACCGATACTATGGAGAAGCAGCGCATAGGGGCGCAGCTCGTGAACGGGGTGTTGAGCATATTCATTCCCCGCCGCGAAGAGCAGGTGCCAAGGCGCATCAAGATAGAAGTTTTGTAGGGGACGATCCGATCCTCCGGGGACAGTTCTGTCCCGCTCCGGGCATGAGCAGGTGGCGACGCGTGTCTGTTGGCATCAGCCGGTCATGGGGTTGGGTATTTCGGGTTGCCTTGATGTCTTAACGGGTATAGACCCGCCTCCGTTGGGTGGCGGGTTTGTCCGTTTTTGGGCCGTGGCTGCTGCATCGTGCGGCCATCCGTCCGCCAAATCTCGTAAAGAAGTTGTAACAGATTATGAAGATTCTTTTTATTTCGGATATCCATGGTTCGCTGCCCCGAGCGCAGACCGTGTTTGCCGCAGCTGATCCCGACTCGCTGGACGCTATCGTGATATTGGGCGACATCCTCTATCACGGGCCCCGCAATCCCCTTCCGGAGGGGTATGACCCTCGTGCGACTGCGGGTTTTCTCAATGGCTACAAGGGGCGCATTATCGCCGTTCGCGGCAACTGCGATTCAGAGGTGGATCAGACCCTGCTGGAATTTCCCATCCGCACGGACTACTCCTGGCTGTTTCTCGACGGGATGCGCATATTCCTGACCCACGGGCACCTCTGGAATGAATCCAATCTGCCTCCTCTTGCTGCGGGAGACGCGTTTGCCTACGGGCATACGCATATTCCGCGTGCGCACGTGGTGAACGGCATCGGCGTATTGAATCCCGGTTCCTGTTCCCTGCCCAAGGAAGGGAACGAGCCTTCTTACGGGCTGTATGAAGATGGTTTTTTCCGTGTGCTGACACTGGATGGCGAAGTCGTGCTGGAACGCTGTCTGTATGGACTGTGCGCCAAGGCGTAACGGAGACGTATGAGCGGAACTGATCTTGCGGCGCTTGCCGAGCGCCTGAACACCCCCCTGTCCATCCGTGGCAGGGCCGTGAAGAATCGCCTGTGGCTTGCGCCCATGGCCGGTCTCGGGCATGTGGCCTTTCGTGAGGTTGCGGCTCGCTTCGGCGGCTGGGGCCTGCAGATGACGGGTATGTGCAGTGCCCGGGCCGTTCCCACGGAGAACCCTGCCGTTTCGTCGGTATTCAGCTGGCGACAGGAGGAACTCTCAACGCTTGTGTGTCAGATATTCGGGGCCGACCCCGATGATATGGCGCTGGCGGCGGAGCGTATTCAGGCAGAAGGGTTCTGGGGCGTGGACATTAACATGGGATGTTCCGTGGCCCCTATTGTGTACAAGGGGTGCGGTGCGGACCTCATGCGCGATCCTGAACGGGCCTGCCGCATGGTTGAGAAGGTGCGCGCTGCCGTGGATATTCCTGTCATGGTCAAGTTCCGCACCGGCTGGCAAACGGAGCCTGAGCCCGCAGTGGCTTTTGCGAAAATGCTGGAGCAGGCCGGAGCTGATGCACTGACGTTCCACCCCCGCGTTGCTCCGGACAGACGCAGCAGGCCCCCGCGTACCGATCATATCAGGCTGGTGAAGCAGGCTGTTTCCGTCCCCGTGTTCGGCAACGGCAACGTGTTCACGCCGGGGGATTGTCAGCGCGTGCTTGATGCCACCGGGTGCGACGGTATTTCGCTGGGACGTATAGGCATAGCCCGTCCGTGGGTTTTTGCCGAGTGGACCCGTGGCTTTGAGCCCACTGAAGAGGTGTACAGGGAGACGTTGTTCGCTTTTCTGGATGCCATCGAAAAGTGGAACATTCCCAGTCGCGCCATCAAGATGTACAAGAAGTTCGTGCTGTACTATGCCGCAAACTTCACTTACGGGAATCGCCTTTTCGGGCGTCTTATCGCCGGAGAGACCATGGAGAGGATGCGCGAGAACGCGGAGCGTGAATTCGCAACGGTGCCGCAGATTTCCGAACGCCCCAACATGCTCATGTTCACCATGTAGTTGGGACGTGTATCAGAGCAAGCAGAGAGGGATGCCCCGAAAAGGGGTGTCCCTTTTTTCATGGTAACGTTCCAGCGATGTGGTTTCAGGGTGAAAAAAGGCAACAAAAAAGGCCCCGGCGTTTGCCGGAGCCTTTAGTTGCTTCCGTGGTGCCCAAGAGAGGACTCGAACCTCCATGAGGGAACCCTCACTAGACCCTGAACCTAGCGTGTCTACCAATTCCACCACTTGGGCACGGAAAGACGAATCGCTTCGTCGAGGAGGATTCTTAAGCGAAATGCTCTGTGCTTGGCAAGGGAAATTTCGTGGGAAATGAAAAAAAGTGTTTCGACGTTTCGTTCGTAACAGGGACGGCTGCGCTACGGGGGAGGAACGGTAGGGGGGGATAACCGGTACTGCTAACGTCGTCTTGTTTTCCGGTAAGTAACTTGGCCTTGATTGGTGTGGGGTATGAAGTGAAAGGCCTGAGGCAGGTTGCCGTATACTTTGTCGGAATTCTGGATGGTCTGTTGTCGGTGGCGCTTCACGTGATGGCAAGGTTCAACTCCTGGGGCCTGGTTCTGAATATGAAGCGATTGCTGCTCTGATGCTTGCACTGTTTGCTGTGTCACTATTCATTGAAAAACTATTTTTTGGTTTTTGCTTGGTGCTGTCGCTGCGTGTTTCTTTGTCGTTATGCTTTGGTAGTGCCTCGTTGCGGATGCTCCTGGTTGTTGTGCGGTGGCATACGGATATTATTGAGAGCACCGGGGGCGTCATGTAATCTTCCGTCTTTGTCCTCTCTTTGTTTGCCTCTGTGGTGGTGGACAGATGGATACGTGTATCGAGGTTTGTGATGGCATGATCACTCGTTTTTGAGGGCGATGAAGTAGCGACTGATGGTCGAAACAGATGTGGCTGGCTCTGGTGTTTTGAATTTTTTTTGTTCAGAGCAAACTTTTCTTTGCATTTAGGGGTGCAAATATCAGTTATCAGTGATATGTGAAGTTTGCAGCAGAAAGAAAATGGCATATTGGTTTGCGTTGTTATTTCGATAGGTTGTATTCATGTCAGAGCTTGGCATGGCTTTTGTAGAAAAGGGGATCGTTCGAAATGACACCGTGAGAACTGGTCGGCGTCGCACTGCGAGGATGTGGGCGAATTTGTGCCGACCGGGCAATTGATCCTGTAAAGGAGGAGTTTTCGTCTATGTCTCAGGATTCCAACGTAGTAGTCGACAAGGGCAAATCTTCCCTGTCTGACCTGTGGACCAAGGAAGACTACTGGGCCATTTGGCTTGGTTTCTTCATCATCGCCACTGCATTTTTCCTGTATTTCAACTTTGCTCCGGTAGGGGAGTACAAGGAGAAGATTGCCAAGGAAAATGCGATCATGGAAACCGAAGCTGCCCGTGCGCCTTTCAAGACCGTTGCATGGCATAAGGCTGCTGACGCCAAGAAGAAGCTGAAGGCTTCCGATACTGCCGTGGGCAAGTTTGCCAAGCACTGGACCAACAAGCCCGGTTCCTGGAAGGATAATCCGATTGACGCCTTCATCATGTCCAAGGATCGCGCGGACATGCTGAACGAAAAGGCCAAGCCCAAGTACGAAGAAGCCAAGACCAAGGCGGCTGATGCCCTGGTTCTTGCTCAGGCTGCCGAAACCGCTGCCGCTGCCGTGAACTTCCAGGATGCCACCCTGAATGAAGAAGCCAAGGCAAAGATCGGCGACTGGCGCGCTCTTCACAAGAAGGCCAGCGATGCCAAGAAAAAGGTAGGCCACAAGCCCTACAACCATATTCCCACTCTGCTGGTTCTGGGCATCGTCATGGCATTGTTCTTTGCCATCGGCATCAAGTTCATGGGTAAGGATACCCTGGGCTTTATCAAGGGCTTCGGCATGGTATTCGGTGTAGCCGTTGTTGCATACACCCTTGGCGGCCAGTCCTTCTCCAAGCAGTATGGCATTGGTGCTGAAGCCTGGGGCGTTCTCCTCGGTATGCTGATCGCCAACACCGTGGGCACTCCCAATATCGCAAAGAAGGCTTGTGAAGTAGAATACTTCATCAAGACCGGTCTTGTTCTGCTCGGTGCTGAAGTTCTCTTCAACAAGATCGTCGCCATCGGGGTTCCCGGTATCTTCGTTGCGTGGGTTGTTACCCCCATCGTTCTCATCACCACCTTCATCTTCGGTCAGAAAGTACTGAAGATGCCTTCCAAGACTCTGAACATCGTTATTTCCGCGGACATGTCCGTGTGCGGTACCTCTGCTGCCATCGCAACCGCCGCCGCCTGCCGCGCCAAGAAGGAAGAGCTGACCCTTTCCGTTGGTCTTTCCCTCGTATTCACCGCCATCATGATGATCGTCATGCCTGCCGTTATCAAGTCTGTGGGCATGCCTGAAATCCTCGGCGGCGCATGGATGGGTGGCACCATCGACGCAACCGGTGCCGTTGCTGCTGCCGGTGCGTTCCTCGGTGAAAAGGCTCTGTACGTAGCTGCAACCATCAAGATGATCCAGAACGTGCTCATCGGTGTGACCGCATTCGGCGTTGCCGTATACTGGTGCACCAAGGTTGAGTGCGAAGCCGGCAAGTCCGTCGGCTGGATGGAAATCTGGCATCGCTTCCCCAAGTTCGTTCTGGGCTTCCTGTCCGCCTCCATCCTGTTCTCCGTCATTGACGGCAGCCTGGGCGGCGACATGGGCTACTCCATGATCGACCAGGGTGTTGTGCGCGGCTTTACCCGTCTGTTCCGCGGCTGGTTCTTTGCTCTGTCCTTTGCCGCAATCGGTCTGGCCACGAACTTCCGCGAACTGGCCCACTACTTCAAGGGCGGCAAGCCGCTCATCCTGTATGTGTGCGGTCAGTCCTTCAACCTCGTGCTGACCTTGACCATGGCCTACATCATGTTCTACCTGGTGTTCCCCGAGATCACCGCGCAGATCTAGTAGCGCCTCTCTTTGAGAAAGCGGGGGGAGGCAAATGCCTCCCCCTTCATTATCTATACGCGGGGTGATAGGAATAAATCCGAACCGCTGCTTCCGCGATAGGGGATGGAGTATGACTCAGCCTTCACTGGCAATCAGGATTCGTAGATTGGTGATTGGTGCCGTGGCACTTCTCTTTTTCTCCAATGTGTTTCTTCCGGCCCTGACCCGTTCTTGCGACAAGCTTGAATACATGAATCAGGCTCTGGAAGAGCAGAATATCGACCCGAGCCGTTACTACTATACGGACATTGAAGCCGTTGGCGACGCCAACCATGAAATCAGCAATACCCTGCGATTCATGCCTCATGGGCAGGGACCTGTTTCCAAACCCTGATGCAGGGTGTCTGCTCCGGCATACTTGTCCTCTCGTACGGGTTAGAAAGCGTTCCGGCGTTGCTGCGGTGGCGTAAAGAAGTTCACCCGTATCCATAGTGCATAGGTGCACAGGTCTTTCATGCATTTTTCCCGTCCTTCCACATTGCAGGCGAAGTTCCTGTCCGGGCTTGCCGCTGCCACCATGATCCTCGGCATGTGTTTTGCCGTGGGCTTCTACCTGCATATGCGGACCGTTCTTGAAGACGAGGTGCGCGACAAGGCTCGTCTCATTTTCCTGCAGGTTGACTCCGTGCAGCGATATGTTCGTTCCACCCTGCGTCCCCGCATGTTTGAAGTTCTGCCTGATCAGTTCGTCATAGAGGCCATGAGTTCCTCTTTCATTTCGCGTGAAATCATGGACGGCATGGGCGGAGACAACAGTCATATCTACCGGCGTGTCGCTATCTCGGCCCGTAACCCCAAGTTTGAGGCGAATGCTCTGGAACAGGAGCTTGTGGGATACTTCCGTGCCCATAATGATGAATCTCTCTGGCAGGGCTACCGCGATGTGGACGGCGAAGAGTTCTACATCATGGCACGCCCTGTCGTGTTCTACGAAGAGTGCATGCGTTGCCACGGTGCCCGTGAGGAAGCGCCTGTGGAGCTGCTGGCCTTGTACGGAGATCGCGGCTTTGACCATGAGCAGGACACCATCGGCGGCGTTGACCTTGTGGGGCTTTCCGTTACGGAAAGCGTGGCAAGACTGCAGCGGACCATCTTCGGCTATTTCGGCTTCTTCGCCCTTGGAGCGGTGGTCTTCTTCTCTATCACCAACCTGCTGTTCAAGGTGCTTGTCATGAACAACATCAAGCGCCTTTCCGCCATGTTCCGTGATAATCTTGAAATCACCGGCGGCACCGAACTCCTGAACAAGCTGGTGGAACGCGACGAGATTGAAGAGCTTGAGGCGGGTATGCAGGAGCTGAACAGCCACTTGCTGGATGCGCGCCGACAGCTTGAGGGCTATGCGGAGAATCTGCGCAGCATGGTGGAGGACCGGACCGGCGAACTGCTGCAGGAGGCGCAGGAGCGTCGTGCGGACGTGGAGCTTTTCGTGCATCTGCTGGCAGATATGCGCTCCAGCAACACTCGGGCGGACCTGTGGCGGCTGACCTTGCCGGAAATCGGCAGGCGTTTCGGGGCGGCCAGCGTTTCCTATGTCTGCACGTTCGCGTCCCAGAGACATTTTTCGTGGCCGGAGCAGGGGGCATTTCCGACTCTGCCGCATAACTGGGTTGACCTGCTGACCGAAAGTCGTACGTATCTCGGCGATAATACAGCCGTTATTCCGGTGGAATCCAGCGAAGGCACGGCCGAGGGCCTGCTATGCATCCGCTGGGATGACCCGCGTGTTGCCAAACGGCAGGACCATGACCTGCTGCAGGCCCTAGGCAGGCAGCTGGGCATGGCGGCCGAGAACATGACTGCGTTGGATAACCTGATGCGCCAGAAGGGCACACTGCAGTCCATCGTTGAGGGCATTACCGATCCGCTGGTGCTCATGGATTCCGTGTACGGACTGGTGACGGCGAATCAGGCCGCCCGTGATCTTGCCAGCGAGCTTTCCGGCGGCAGAGTGCTGGATGGCGCTCTGCTGGGCCTCTTCGGCTGCAACTCCCCCAAGGGCGATTGTCATGTCTCGGCTACTCTGGCCAGCGGCAGGCCGCACGTGGAGGAGGTGGTTCTGGAAAGCGGACGCAGTTTTGCCCTGAATATGTATCCCATCGTTTCCCCGTTGCCGGTTGCTGAAGCCGGCAACCCCACAGGCAGACCGCAGGGACGTATCGTTGTCTACGCACGGGAGACCACGCGTGAAAAGCGCATGCTTTCCCAGATGCAGCAGAGCGAGAAGATGATTACCGTGGGCAAGCTTGCGGCAGGGCTGGCGCATGAGATCAACAATCCTCTTGGGGTGATCCTGTGCTATGCCGAGCTGCTGCGCCAGAATCTGGGAGACGAGCAGCAACTGCAGGACCTGGATGTCATTTTGCGCCACACCCGTCAGGCTCAGCGGGTTCTCAAGGATCTTCTCAACTTTGCCCGTCCCAAGACTTCGTCATACGGCGAGTGCGATGCAGGCCGGGTTGCCGTGGCCATTGCCGAGATATTCACTGTGCAGGCCACCAAGAAGGGCGTGATGCTTTCCACAAACGCCAAGGCCGGACGTGTATACGTGGGCATGGGTGAAAACGAACTTGAACAGGTGCTCTCCAACCTTGTTCTGAACGCGCTGGACGCCGTGCCCGAACGGAAGGGCGAGGTGTTCGTGGACGTGGTGTCGGAAGCAGGCGAGGTGAAGATCATTGTCAGGGATAACGGTCCGGGCGTGTCCGAGTCTGACAGAAGCATGATTTTTGATCCGTTTTACACGACCAAGGCCCCCGGTGCCGGAACCGGTCTGGGGCTTGCCATTGTGTACGGCATGGTTACTGAATCTGGCGGCACCATAGAGGTTATGCGTGATCCTTTGCTCGAGGGAGCCAGATTCACGATAACCCTGCCCTCGGTTCGATTCGCTAATCAGCAGCAGGAAGTATAGGATAATATGGCGGAAGCACGGATTGCCGGTTCTGTGGCCGGGCTGGGTATTCTTATCGTTGACGATGAGAAGGATTTTGCGCGTGGTCTCATGCGTCTGATCTCCGGGCGCTTCAAGGATGTTCGCGTTGAGATGGCGCACAGCGGTCCGGAAGCCCTTGAAAAACTGATCTCAGGCGATTTTCATCTCATGCTGACCGACCTGCGTATGCCGGATATGACCGGTATGGAGCTGCTGCACGAAGCTTTCAAGCGTCAGCCTGACCTCTGCATGGTCATGCTTACGGCACACGGCACCATCGAAACCGCTGTTGAGGCGTTGAAGGTGGGGGCCTATGACTTCGTGACCAAGCCCGTTGAGCCGGATCAACTCTTCCATATCGTGCAGAAGGGGTTGGAGCGCGCTTCGCTGCTTAACGAGAACAAGCGGTTGCGTGCACTGGTGGATTCCAGCGCCGGCGGAGAGATGGTCGGCGAATCACCGGCCATGCAGAGGCTGCGTTATGCTGTGCAGGCTGTGGCCAATTCCGATTACACGGTGCTTATTCGCGGAGAGTCCGGCACAGGCAAGGAAGTGGTGGCACGCCTCATTCATCGCATGAGTAACAGGGCGCGTAAGCCGTTCATGGCCGTGAACTGTCCCGCCATTCCCGAGCATCTGCTGGAAAGCGAACTTTTCGGGCATGTGAAGGGAGCCTTCACCGGAGCCGATCAGGACAGAAAGGGGCTCTTTGCCGCTGCGGACGGCGGCACGCTGCTGCTGGACGAAGTAGGTGATATTTCTGCCAACATACAGACAAAATTGCTGCGTGTGTTGCAGGAAGGCGAGGTTCGTCCTGTGGGGGCCAATGCCAATGTCGCCGTATCCACCCGTGTGCTGGCTTCTACCAATCAGGAGCTGGAAGCCCGTATTGCCGAGCGCCAGTTCCGCGAGGACCTCTATTACCGTCTGAACGTTCTGTCCGTCATGGTGCCTCCCCTGCGGGACAGGATTGAAGACATTCCCCTGCTTGCCCACCATTTCATGCGGCAGGCCTGCCGCGACATGTCTCTGGAAGACAAGGACATCTCTCCGGATGTGATTGCCTATCTTGCTTCCAGACAGTGGCCCGGCAATGTGCGTGAACTGCAGAGTTATATCCGTCGTCTCGTGGTGTTCTGCATGAAGGATACCGTGGACATGAATCTTGTGGCGCACGTGGAGCACGGGACGCAAGTCGGTTCCGCCACTGCGGGAGTTCCTGTTCTTTCAGGCGGCATGCCCGAGCCATACAAGGAAGCCAAAGGGCGTGTAACGGACGAGTTCACCCTGGGCTATGTGCGGGACCTGCTGACCGTCACAGGGGGGAACATTTCTGAAGCTGCCCGTATCTCCGGGCTTTCCCGCGTTGCCTTGCAGAAAATTCTTTCCCGCCTGGATATAGACGCCACCTCATTCAAGTAGCTCATAGAAGCTTTAAGGATGGCGGGCGCCCCTGTATGGCGTTGCCTGTTGTCCTGAAAAGAGGCACAGTGTCGCCGGAGCTGGCACTGTGAAAATACTGCATATTCTCTCTCAACGCCCTGAACTGACCGGCAGCGGCGTTTATATCTCGCAGATGATGCGTCAGGCGTATGCCGCGGGACATGAGAACGCCATGCTCGCAGGCGTCCCCGCTGACTATTGCCATCCGCAGGAAGGGGCCTGCTGCCGTACCTTCTTTGTCCGTTTCGGGCATGACCTGCCATTCGGTGTTGCGGGCATGAGCGACGTGATGCCGTATCCTTCCGTCAGATTCCGCGATTTTTCCGATGCCCAGCTGGATGCTTACGAAAGCTGTTTTGCAGAGCGTATGCAGGAGGCTGTGGCAGTGTTCCGGCCCGATGTCATTCACGTGAATCATCTGTGGCTGGCCGCCTCCCTTGCCCGACGTCTTTTCCCTTCCCTTCCCGTGGTGGCAAGCTGCCACGGTTCCGATTTGCGTCAGTTCCGCACCAATGCCCACCTGCGTCCAAGAGTGCTTTCCGGCTGCCGCTCGCTGGATGCCGTGTGCGCGTTGCACTCCGGACAGAAGCACGAAATCTGCGAACTATACGGCATTGCGCAAGACCGGGTGCAGGTGACCGGCGTCGGGTATGATGATGAGCTGTTCAGTTGCGCGGTCAAGCCTGCATCACCTCCGGTCCGCATCTGCTACGCGGGCAAGCTTTCCGCGGCCAAGGGGGTGCCGTGGCTGTTGCGTGCCATGGAAATGGTTGAAGGGAACGTCCGTCTTGATCTGTGCGGTTCGGGCACGGGCGCTGAGCAGGCTGCCATTCTGGAGCACGCGGACCGGCTGGGCGACAGGGTGCTGGTGCATGGCAGCCTTGGTCACACCGCATTGGCGCAGGTGATGCAGCAGGCCCATATTTTTGTGCTGCCTTCTTTCTTTGAAGGACTCCCTCTCGTCATGCTGGAGTCCCTTGCCTGCGGGTGCCGTCTGGTATCCACCCGCCTGCCCGGAGTCGTGGAGGCATTTGACGGTGTGCCGGAAAACGTATTGAGGCTGGTTGAACTTCCCCGCCTGCACGGTGCGGACAAACCCTACGCGGAAGACGAGGGACAGTTCGTAAAGGCATTGGCCGGAAGCCTTTCAGCCATGGCTCATGATGTCATAGCGGAGGGACACCCGCCAGCATCCGAGCGCATTTCAGAGGTGCTTGATCACTATACATGGCAGGCTGTGTTCAAAAGAGTGGAGTCGTGTTATGGTGCTGCGGTGGAACAGGCGTTCCGCTCAGGGGGCTTGAAAGAACTATCATAAGGTCATGGGGAGACTTGATGAGTATTGATTGTACACCGGCTGTGCCGCCTTGCTATGAGCCGATTTTTACGGCTCGTCAGCCAGTTTTCGACAGGGATGGCGCAATCTGGGGGATTGAACTTTTTTTCAGACATAGTGCGGAGGCAGGAAAGGCCGAGTTTGACAACCCTGCACTGGCTTCGGCGCGGGTCATTGCAGACGGCTTCAGCATGGCGCGTAACTGGATTCCGCCGGATGCACGTATCTTTATCAATGTCCCCGAAGGGTTGCTTAAAGACAATCTCATGCTGGCCCTGCCTGCGGAGCGGTGCGTGCCGGAGCTTGTCGGGGTGACGAGTGTCTCCCCCGAACTGCTGGATGCCTTGAAGACCCTCAAGGAGCAGGGGTATCTGCTCGCGTTGGACAACTACACCGGACAGCCCGAGTTGGAACCGCTGCTTGCCATTATGGATGTGGTGAAGGTGGATGTTTCAAGCCTGCAGAGCAGTGAGCTTTTTCCGCTGGTCAGCGAACTGCGCAAGTGGCCCGTGATGATGCTTGCCACGAAAGTGGAGAGCAAAAAGATTTACTCGCTCTGTCGTTCCATGGGATTTTCACTTTTTCAGGGGTACTACTTCGGTAAGCCGGAGGTGTTTGCCGGGCGCAAGGTGTCTTCTGCGGAGATGGTGAAGCTGGACATCATGAAGGAGCTGCATGGCGACTACGATGTGCACCGGCTTGCAGAGCTCATCAAGCAGGACGTGTCGTTAAGCTACCGGTTGCTCAGGTATGTGAACTCTCCTTCTGTGGGGCTGCGCCAATCTGTGCGTGCGCTGGATCAGGCCTTGGTGGTGCTGGGTGAGCGTGTCATCAGACACTGGCTCATGGTGGTGCTGCTGGCAGACCTCAACCCCTCTCCCGGTGCGCAGGAAGTGTCCTTCTGGTCGGTGCAGCGGGCGCGGTTTCTGTATCTTCTGGCGCAAGACGGCATGCTCACCACCTACGGCTCCGAAACCATGTTCCTTATCGGGCTCTTTTCCCGTCTGGACTTCCTGCTCGGTCGTCCCATGAATGAGTTGGTGACGGAGTTGCCCCTCGACGGCATCATCAAGGATGCCTACTGCGGGAAGAAGAATTTTGTGCGCGATATGCTGGATTTCCTCGCTGCTCTGGAGGAGGCCCGATGGGACGTCTCTTCGGAGTGTGCGAACTGGCTGGGCATTCCGCTCAAACGGGCGGCAGAACTCTCCAACGATGCCCTGCGATGGGCCACGGCTGTTCTGGACAGAGGGGGAGACGAATCAGGCGGAGAGGAATCAGGCGGAGAGTGTACGGAATAGCGGGCGCAGAGCCTGCTCCGGCTTAGCGTGAAAGTTGTACGGCTACGGCAGCGATGTCGTCATGTTGTTTGAAGCGGGGATAGATGCGGCAGCATTGGTCTCCGCTTTCCATTTGGCGGATATGGCTGCGTAGATGCTCCAGGCCGCCGGTGCGGAGCAGGTTCACGGCAGGGGTAAAGTCGGCTTCCTTTTCAGGGTGTGCGGAAGGCAGGTGCAGGCCGTCCGTAAAGGCTACAACCTGCCGCACGCCTGCAAGGGGAACGGTGCCGTGTTGCAGAAAGTGCTCAACGCAGGCTTCTCCGTTCAAAGCGCCGTAGGTGCGGTTCATGTCGGCGCGCACCGAGCAGATGCGTTCATGCAGGGCGCTGCGCACATCCTGTTCGCCAGTCGCGCAGAGCCGCTTCCACTGGCAAAGCGTTTCCCTGTCGTGATTCACATAGGGAGCTGGCAGGAAAAAGCCGTCATCCGTGATGCACAGAATGAGGCTGTCGCCGATCTGCACGAATTCCAGCGAGTCACCCGCAATGCGGAAGGCCGCCATGCTTGCGGACCAACGGTTCAGCGGAATGTCCGTATCAACGCCCATGGTCTGCATTCTTTCTTCAATGGCACTGTTGGCGAGCAGGGCCACATCCTTCAGCGAAAGCTCCGCATGGGTGCAGGAGGCAAAGGCTTCGCGTGCAAGCTGCGACGCCCACCAGGCCCCTGTGCCGCCTTCATACGAACACCCGCACAGGCTGGATGCGCCGTCAAACACGGCGAACACCGGGCCTTGATCGAGCAGGGCGTCTTCGTTGAGGGCACCGGAGCCTTGTTCCAGCACGGACTCGACATTGAAAACAGGCTGCACCTGAGTTTCGGAATGGCCGTGGGGCGGAATGGCGGAGGGCTGGTATGAAAGAAGGGACATGTCACGCATGTACGAAACATACCCCTTATTCAGCATGGTGTCGCATAGCTAATATTGATGACTTTCTCTGGATGCTATCGAGAAGATCGATAATCTATTTTTCCTGACTCAGGGCAAAGCCGCGGCTGAACTGCTCCTGCAGCAGCATGAAGGTAACCAGTGCAGGCAGCAGGGTGATGATGGCTCCGGCCATGACGATGCCCCAGTTGGTGGCGTCCTGCCCGCTGAAGATCATCCGCAGACCAACCTGAACCACCTGCATGGAACTGTCATGGATGACGATGAGCGGCCACAGGTACTGGTTCCACATGTATACGAACTGGATGACGGCAAGCGCCGCGATGACGTTGGACGACATGGGCAGCAGAATGGACCATGCAAAGCGCACGGGCCCAGCGCCGTCAATGCGGGCGGCATCCAGTAGGGATACAGGAATCTGCAGGAAATGTTGGCGGAAGAGGAAGGTACCTGTCGCCGATGCGAGGAAGGGAATGATGATGGCCGCGTAGGAATCGCCCCAGCCGAGGCCGGTGACGATTTCGAACAGGGAGACGATCATGATCTCCGTAGGCATCATCAGGGTCAGCAGGATGAAGACGAACACCCAGCTGCGTAGCGGAAAGCGGAAGTAGACCAGTGCCAGCGCCGATGTGAAGGCGAGGATGGTCTTTCCCGTGGTCACGGCAAAGGCGATGATGAACGAGTTGAGCATGTACTTGCCGAGATGGAACTGGGTCCACGCCGTGGTATAGTTGTCGAGCATCGCCGTGCCGAAGGTGAACTTGGGCGGATAGCTGAATATCTGCGCCGGAGTCTGCGTGGAGAACAGAATGGCCATGATGACCGGCGACGCCACGATGGAGACGACAAGGATCAGGGCCATGTGTGTGAACAATGTTTTGGTATTGCGCATGCCGGTATCCTAGTTGGCGTAATGCACTTTCTTTTGCAGTCTGAACTTGAGGACGGTGAGAACCACCACAAGCAGGAACAGGAATACGGACTGTGCCGAGGCAAGGCCTGACTTGAAGTACTCGAAGCCGTCGCGATAGATGGCATAGATGAACACCGTGGTGCTGCTGTTGGGGCCGCCCTTGGTGATCAGGTCTATGAAGGCGAAAACATCGAAGAAGGCGGCGATGGTGTTCATGATGAGCAGGAAGAACGTCATGGGCGACAGCAGCGGGAAGGTTATGCGCCAGAAGCGCTGCCAGCCTGTGGCTCCGTCTATGGTGGCGGCTTCCAGCACATCGCCGGGCAGGTTCTGCAGGGCGGCCAGATAGAAGACCACGTTGTAGCCCACGTTTTTCCAGACCGAAGCGAGAATGACTACAGTCATGGCAAGTTCGGGGTCGGCAAGCCAGTCGGGGGTTATGCCGAAGAGCTGGCCCAGAAAATAGTTGATGATGCCCACCTGCGCCGAGAAAAGGAACAGGAAGATGACGCCCGCCACCGCCGGAGGCAGGGCATAGGGCCAGATGAGCAGCAGCCGGTAGTAACGCGCGCCCGTGATCTTTTCATTGGCCAGCACGGCAAAGGCGAGGCCCAGTCCCATGCTCAGCGTAACGCTGCCCAGCACAAAGGTAAGCGTGTTGGCCATGATGTCGCGGTATTCCGGTTCCGTGAAAATGATCTGGTAGTTTTCCAGACCCACGTACAACTTGGAAAGACCGAGAAAGCCCACCTGATAGAAGGACATGATGAAGGTCTGTATCGTGGGCAGATACAGAAAGAAGGTCAGTATGAACAACGTGGGCAGGAGCAGCAGAAAGGCTGTTCCGTGGCGTTTGAACACTGGCTGCATGTGTGATCCTGTATGCGGGTGACAGGGGCGGGAGCCGGAGGCAGCCCGCCCCCTGTCTGTGCGTTTTCTGTGTGTTGTCTACTTCACGGAACGGTTGTAGCGTTCCAGCGCCTTGTCGGCGCGAGCGTCGGCGTCCTTCATGGTTGCCTTGATGTCGGCACCGTTCAGAATGCTCTGTACGGCGTCGGTCACGATGGTGCGCAGTTCGGGGAACATGCCGAGCATTGCGCCCTGCGTGGAGCGTACGGGCTTGGTGGCCATCAGCTGCTTGAATGCGGCGGCATAAGCGGGGTTCTTTTCGAACCAGTTTTCCTTTTCAAGGACGGTAACGGCAGACTTGCGCACGGGGAAGTAGCCGGTGCCCTTGTGCCAGCGCACTTCGTTGTCGGTGTTGGTGAACCACAGCAGGAAGGTCTTGGTGGCGTCGTTGACCTTGTCGGAATGGCCCTTGGTCATCCACAGGGAAGCGCCGCCCACGATGGTGCCGAAGTTTTCGGAACCGTCGGCCACGGGCAGGAAGCCGGTGCCCAGTTTAAAGTTGTTTTCCGTAGCGGCCTTCTGCATGAAGGTGATGTCGGAGGTGGAGGTGATCAGCATGGCGGCCTGACCGGAAACGAACAGGTTGTTCGCGCCGTCCCAGTCTTCAACCTTGCCGGAGTAGACGAAGAGCTTTTCGTCGTACATTTTCTTCCACCAGGTCATGATCTTGTTCATGGGCTCGGAGTCGAGCAGGATGTCGGTGGCGCGGGCGGCGCGGCCGTTCTCGTTGTTGGCCAGCAGCGCGCCCTGATTGCCCATCCACTGTTCTACGAACCAGCAGTGCAGGGGCCAGGTGATGCCGTAGGGGGCCGCGCCGGAAGCCTTGAGCTTTTCGGAGGCGGCCATCACTTCGTTGTAGGTCTTGGGCGGATTCTCGGGATCGAGACCGGCCTTCTTGAACAGGGTCTTGTTGTAATAGAGAACGGGGTTGGAAGAGTTGAAGGGTACGGAGTAGAACTTGCCGCCGATGCGGTAGTAGTTGGCTACGCCGTCCACGAAGTCATCGAGCTTGGCATCGTCGCCGGACTTGATGGTGTCTTCAAAGGGCATGAAGATGCCGGCATCAACGCCGAGCTGGCTGCCCACTTCGAAAATGTGCACGATGTTGGGCGCCTTTCCCTGCTTGAATGCGAGGATGGACGCGTTCAGGGTGTCGCGGTAGCTGCCCTTGTATTCGGGAGTTACCTCGATGTCGGGATGGGCCTTGTTGAAGTCATCGCACATCTCCTTGATCAGGGTGGTGCGGTCGCCGCCCATGGCGTGCCAGAAGGATACCTTGGTCTTTTCCGCCATGGCCGAAGTGGCCATGAGCATGACCGCGATCAGAGCAACAACAAAACGTTTCATGTACAACCTCCAGATTGGGTTCAAAATGCGCCGGATGCCGGCAACGCCGCATCAGGCGGTAGAGCCTGGATCAATCCCGTCCGGCAACCCATGCCGGACGACCCCCATGTACAGCTTCCTTGTCTCTTTACTCGCCGGTTACACGTCTTGGGAGTGGCACAGGCAGACCGATCCGTCTTCGCTGAACACGTGCGCGTGCTCTGCGTTGAAGGAGAGGCTGACTGTTTCTCCGGGAGCGAAGGCTTCTCTGCCCGTCATTTTGACCCGCACGGACTCCGTGCCCAGAGTGGCGTGCAGCAGGCTTTCTCCGCCCAGCAGTTCGTTCAGGGTGACTGCGGTCTTCCATGCGGCAGCACCATTGCCGGAAGAGCCGGAATTCACCGAAATATGTTCGGGACGAATCCCCACAATGAATGCGCTTGCAGAGCCCAATGCTTCGGCGCATTCCGGCGCAAGGGGCAGGTCAACCGCGCCGCCCAGCCGCAGTGTCGCGTGCGAGATGCGCTCGGCCGGAAGCAGGTTGATGGATGGCGAACCGATAAAATCGGCCACAAAGGTGTTTGCAGGCTGGCAATACACCTCCTGCGGAGTGCCGAACTGACGCACATTGCCCTTGTCCAGAATGACGATGCGGTCCGCCATGGTCATGGCTTCCACCTGATCATGGGTCACGTAAATCATCGTGGTGCCGAGCCTGCGCTGCAATTGGCGGATTTCCACGCGCATATGGTTGCGGAGTTTCGCGTCGAGGTTGGAGAGCGGCTCGTCCATCAGGAACACCTGCGGGTCGCGGACGATGGCCCGGCCCATGGCCACACGCTGACGCTGGCCGCCTGAAAGCTCGCGGGGTTTGCGTGCGAGCAGTTCGCCGAGGCCGAGCAGGTCTGCGGCTTCCTTCACGCGCTTCTGGCGTTCCGCCTTGGGAACACCGGAGAGTTTCATGCTGAAAGCGATGTTTTCTTCCACCGTCATATGCGGATAGAGCGCGTAGTTCTGGAACACCATGGCGATATTGCGCTCTTTGGGCTGTCGGTGGGTTACGTCTTCGCCGTTTATGTGGACGGTTCCGGCGGTGACTTCTTCAAGCCCTGCCAGCAATCGCAGCAGGGTGGACTTGCCGCAACCGCTGGGGCCGACGAAGACGATGAGTTCGCCTTTGCTGATATCGAGCGAAATGTCCGGAATGACTTCCGTTTTGCCGAAAGACTTTGTTACGTTTTTGAATTGAATGAAACCCAAGGGGTACCTCTCATCTCGCTATTCCGTACTCGATCTGACTTTTGCGATGGAAGCGGACTTGTTATGGTATTCTGGTGTGTTGTCGCGCCTGTTGGCGCCAGTCAGGTGGTTTAACCCATGTCTTGCTTCGGTTGTGTGAAACGTGGCCGTCATTAGTGTTACAGCTCTGCTTAGCATCCGGAGTATAAGGTATAATTTTGGTGGTTGTCACCATGTGATTGGAGAGTGTGGCTCTCTTGTGTGCAGTGAGAAATGCATCAGACGCTCAGTTTTTAGCGGGCATGGCGGTATAGGTTGCTTTGCCAGTTAACGCCTCGTGCCGCATTGACTTGGCGTAGTCTGCGTGCAAGTGTGCTGGTTGTCTGCTCAAGGTGTTGCCCGTAAATGTTGCCACAGAAGGTGAACCATGCTCAGGATTGTTGTAACCGGTATTCTTGCTGCTCTGTTTTTCAGTTCTACATTTGTGCTTAACAGGGCCATGAGTCTTGAAGGTGGTCACTGGGTGTGGACCGCAGCTTTACGCTATGTGTGGATGCTGGTTTTGCTGGCCGTGTGGTTCGTTGTTACTGGCAAGACCGCTCTTGCTGCAAATGCGTTGCGCTTGTTCCGCAGACATTGTTATTTCTGGATGCTGGCGGGCAGTGTGGGGTTCGGCGTGTTTTACGCGTTGATCAGCTTCAGTGCGTCGTATGCTCCGGGGTGGGTGGTGGCGGCCACATGGCAGATGACCATTCTCGCAACGCCCGTGGTCCTGCTGCTCTTCGGCAGAAAGGTGTCGCTCAGAGCCCTGCTGTTCACCCTTATCGTGTTTGCGGGCGTGTTGTGCATCAATCTGGAGCAGGCTGGAGCGCTGCCGCTGCATGAGGTGCTGCTGGGAGCCTTGCCCGTTCTCGGTGCCGCCTTTGTCTATCCCTTCGGCAACCAGATGGTGTGGGAGGCACGCGAAGCCGCGCAGTCGGACAGTGCTGTTTCAGAAGAAAGGACGGGCGTTTTGGCTGCCCTGCGGCGTCGCATACCGGCCATGGGCGGATCCGGAACGGACGAGTCTGTCATGCAGGACGCCATGTGCAGGGTGCTTCTGCTGACGCTTGGCTCCCTGCCTTTCTGGGTTCTGCTTGTGGCTTTTTGTGCTCCCTCGCTGCCGTCCGAAGGGCAGATCATGAAGACGCTTCTGGTGGCCGCGTTCTCCGGCGTGGCCGCGACCAGCCTGTTTCTCAGCGCGCGCCATATGGCCCGCAGTCCTTCGCAACTGGCCGCGGCGGACAGCACGCAGGCCATGGAGGTCGTCTTTTCTCTCGCCGGAGAGGCCATTCTGCTCGGCGGTGCATTGCCGCACGCCTTGGGATGGACAGGAATTTCCCTCACTCTGCTTGGGCTGGTGCTCTATCTGAAGGTGCAGAACGCGTAGGGGGGCTCATCCCTTCCTGTTGCTCCTCAGGTCATGCTGGGATATGTCTGAGCGTGCTTCAGTCCGGCAGACTGCCTGATGTAGGCTGTCGGGCAACCATGCTGCGAGCGGGGTATGCCATGCAATCGATGCGTCGAATTCTCTGTTATCTCTGTTTCACGTTGATCTGGGCGTCGGCCTTGTTGTCCGCCACCTCTGCCCGTGCCGGTCTGCCGGAAGGCTTTGTGCCTGCCTACGCCAATGAGACGGAAGGGGTGAAGATCGTTCAGTATATTCCCGAAGGCGAAACGGATGAGGCGTGGTCGGAGATGTACACCTTTCTTGTGTTCAAGAAGGCACAGGCCTCACAGTATCTTAGCGTGGCAAGGCATTTCGGCGAGGAACTGCAGACGAGCTGCGAAGGGGCCAAGCTCCGCGGGCAGCACGTGGACGCGGAAAAGATGTACCTGCTGGCCTTTGAGTGCCCCGCCGTGTCCGCTTCTGCGGAGCAGTCTGAAAGCATGGTGGGCCTGCTGCGTCCCTACAAGGAGAACGTGTTGTTCGTGCAGTATGTCAGGCGTGGCCCAAAGGGCTCTCCGCCGGATTCAACGGAGATGATCAATAAGCTGTATGAGGCCGCCCATTAGCAGGCCGTCCGCTATTGGATGACGATGTACCGCCTGTTCCCACAAGGGAGCGGGCGGTTTTGTGTTGATGCGGCAGGGCTGGGGAGGGCGCACAACTGAAAAAGGCTCCAGTCTTGCGACTGAAGCCTTTGTTCTCAATGGTGCCGAAGAAGGGACTCGAACCCTTACGGGATTTCTCCCACTACCCCCTCAAGATAGCGTGTCTACCAATTCCACCACCCCGGCGAGTTACCATTTGTCGCTGACTTTTTCCTCGTCAGCGCGGAGGCGATATATATGCAAAACAGCCCGACCTTGGCAAGCGCTTTTTTTGAAATAATGAAAATTTCTGTCGCCGGATAAAACTGCCCGGCCACCGGCGGGGTAAAGGCCTTCCAAATCACGGGGGTTCGCGTTACACATCCGGTATACGGCAGGGCGCGGAACATGGCGTCCGGAACCTTTGGCCGTATATTCATTTCAATCAGACACCACTTCATATCATATAAGGAAAGACCATGCCCCGTACCATGCTGTTGCTCGATATTGGCAGCGGAACGCAGGACGTTCTCTACTACATTCCCGGCAGGGAACTTGAAAACTGCCCCAAGTTCGTGTTGCCCGCCCCTGCCCGCATGGTGGCGCAGCAGGTGGAAGCGCACACCCGTGACGGCGTTTCCGTGTATCTGCACGGCAGCAATATGGGCGGCGGTTTTTTCGGTGCCCTGAAGCGGCACATGGAAGCCGGTCTGAAAGTGGCCGTGCATCCCGATGCGGCCTTTGCCCTGCACGATAATGCGGACAAGGTGCGCAGTTGGGGCATAGACATAGAGGAACGCTGCCCCGCAGGTTATGCGCCCGTGGCGCTGGCAGACTATGATCCGGCATGGTGGCGGGCCTTTCTCGGCATGGCCGGGCTTGCCTATCCTGATCTGGTCATCGCGGCCGCGCAGGACCACGGTTTCCATCCCGAACCGGACGGCTTCGGCAATCGCGTGGGGCGTTTCCAGCTCTGGCGCGATCTGCTGACCGAGCATGACGGCGATCTTGCCGCGCTGCTGTATGCAACGGCCCCCGCTCCCATGACCCGCCTTGCCGCCATCCAGCGTGCCACCGGTTTCGGCCCCGTGGCGGATTCCGCTGCCGCTGCGTTGCTCGGCGCGCTGTTCATGCCGGAGATCGCCGCCCGCAGCCACAGGGAAGGCGTGCTGGTGGTTAACGTGGGCAACAGTCATCTGGTGGCCTTCCTTGTCTACAAGGAACGTGTGCTGGGCGTGTACGAGCATCACACGGGCATGCTGCCGCAGGAAAAGCTCATCGACGACCTTGTGGAGTTCCGTCGTGGCTGGCTTACCGACGAAATGGTGCGCAGCACGGGCGGCCACGGCTGCATGAACCTGCCCCTGCCCGATGAGGCGGAAGGATTCCGCCCTGCGTACATTCTCGGACCGCGTCGCGAGATTCTGCGTGGACAGGGCCAGTTCATCGCTCCCGGCGGGGACATGATGCTGGCCGGATGCTTCGGACTCCTCAAGGGATATGCCCTCACTTCAGGCACGGAACTCCCGTAATCCGAATTTGACATTTTTGTGCGTGCGGATACAATCGCCCCTCGCTCCAAGTAGCCGTGTTTCATGGGTGTGCGCCTGATTCGCGTGATGTGTGCACCGTCAGGAACAGGCTTTTCCCCTGTTGTTTACGATGGGCGGAAAGCTGAGGCTACGCTCCTGTGCCGCGCGTGATGCGTTGCAGGACGGAACCGGAGCGCTGCGGTGGCGGATTGATCGGGAGTGATACGTTCCAGAACAAGAGGGTGACATGGAAGTTTTTGATAGAGCGGAGCTGTTGAGTCGGGAAGAATTGGAACAGGTGCAGTTGGTGCGCTTGCGTAATACTGTGTCGCAGGCCATGCGTTCCCCGTTTTACGGCAAGCGTCTGAAAGAGGCGGGACTTACGCCGGATTCCTTCAAGACGCTGGATGACGTGCGGCGTATTCCCTTTACGACCAAGGACGACCTCCGCTCGCAGTATCCCGACGGACTGAACACCCTGCCGCAGAGCGAGATGGTGCGTATGCATGCCTCAAGCGGTACCACGGGTTCCCCCACCGTTATCCATTACACGCAGAACGACATCAATTCATGGGCTGACCTTATGGCCCGCAGCATGCATATGGTGGGCGTGCGCCGCGAAGACGTGTTCCAGAACATTACCGGCTACGGTCTGTTCACGGGCGGTCTCGGTCTGCACTACGGCGCCGAGCGTCTGGGCTGCCTGACCATTCCGGCTGGGCCCGGTAACACGGCGCGCCAGCTCAAGTTCATGCGCGATTTCAATACCACCGTGGCGCACATCATTCCTTCCTACGCGCTGTATTTCGGCGCGGCCATGCGCGACAGCGGTGAAGACCCTGCACGCCTTGCACTGCGCGTAGCACTTATCGGCGCGGAGCCGCACACCGAGGAAACCCGCAGGCGCATCGAGGAGTTGATGGACGTGAAGGCCTACAACTCTTACGGCCTTTCCGAGATGAACGGCCCCGGCGTTGCCTTCGAGTGCGTTCACCAGTGCGGCATGCATGTATGGGAAGATGCCTACATTGCTGAGATCGTGCATCCCGAGACCTTCGAGCCCCTGCCGGACGGCGAGGTGGGCGAACTGGTCATGACTACCCTGTGCCGTCAGGGTATGCCCATTCTGCGCTATCGCACCAAGGACCTGACCCGCATCATTCCGGGTGAGTGCGCCTGCGGTCGTACGCATCGCCGCATAGACCGCATTCTGGGCCGTGCGGACGACATGCTCATCATCAAGGGTGTGAACCTCTACCCCATGCAGATCGAGCAGGTGCTCATGGGCTTCCCCGAAGTGGGCGAGAACTATCTCATCGTGCTGGAGCGCGAGAACTTCATCGATCAGATCCGTGTGAAGGTGGAAATCCGCGAAGAACATTTCGTGGAAGACATGCGCGTGCTGCGTGACCTGCAGAAGCGTATCGTCGGCCGCCTGCGCGACGAACTGCTCATCACGCCCCGCGTTGACCTTGTGCAGCACAACAGCCTGCCCAAGGCGGAAGGCAAGGCGCAGCGCGTGGTGGATAACCGCGAGGCTTAGGACATATTGTGGAATTATTCATAGGTTCGCTTTTCATTCTGTTCATGGCCCTGTCGCTTGGGCTGCACATCTTCTCGCTGCCGGGAAACTGGCTGGTGCTGGGCCTGCTCGGTCTGTGGCGCTTCATCCATCCCGAAGCCGAAGGCATGGATACCACCTTCTTCCTCATTGCCGGAGGGCTGGCTCTGCTGGGAGAGGTACTTGAATTCGGCGTGCAGGTGCTGGGAGCCAAGCGCTATGGCGGCAGCAACAAGGGGAATGTGGGCGGCATTATCGGCGCCATTGCCGGAGCCATTCTCGGTGCTCCGTTCTTTCTGGGGCTGGGCGCGCTCGTGGGCGCGTTGGCCGGTGCTTATGCAGGGTGTCTGCTGCTGGAAATAGGGCAGGGGCGTTCCTTTGACGTAGCCAGACACGCCGCCAAAGGGGCGTTTTTCGGCAAGTTCCTCGGTCTTGGCATCAAGTTCGGCATCGGTGTCTGCCTTGTGATGCTCGGTGCTTCGCATATCTGGGCATAGGGATTCCGGTAGAACGACCACAGTCGCGACTTGACTGCATGGCGCAGATGGAAGAATGAAAGGGGGCCGACAGGCCGATCTGACAGGTGAAACGATTTCGGGCGGGCCGTGAGCACATGGCCCGCCTTTTTATTTCTTAGCAACGGATGGAAGCAATGCTGGACAATCTTGCCGTGGTTTTGGTGAAGCCGCGTTTTCCCGAGAATATTGGCATGGCCGCCCGCGCCTGCGTGAACATGGGCGTGAGTGAGCTGGTGGTGGTGCAACCCGAACGTTGGGACGAGGACAGGATTTTGTCCCTTGCCACCATCAAGGGAGCGGAGCTTGTGCGCTCCATCCGCGTGGAAGATGATCTCGCCACGGCTCTTGCCGGCTACCATCACGTGTATGGCACGACAGCCCGCACGGGTGGCTGGCGCAGTGAGATTCTGTCGCCTGAAAAGGCGGCTCCGCTCATTACCGGGCAGATCGCGGAAGGTGCCAAGGTAGCCGTGCTGTTCGGCCCTGAGGATAAGGGGCTGACCAACGAGGAGACGGAAATCTGCAACCAGCTCCTGACCATTCCCGTGAACCCGCAGGCAAGCTCGCTCAATCTGGCGCAGGCTGTGCTTATCGTGCTGTACGAGTGCTTCAAGTCTGGCGTGCGCACACCGCTTGTTCCCGGCACCAGCGGCGCTCAGTCACCCCTGTGCACCCATGAGGAGCAGGAGACCGTGATTCGAACCCTGCGTGATACGCTCATGCGCATCGACTTTCTGCGCAAGGACAATCCTGACTATTTCATGTTGCCTGTGCGGCGCTTCCTGCAAAAGATGGCCTTGCGGAGGCATGAGTTTTCGCTGCTTATGGGCGTGTGCAGACAGGTTCGCTGGCTTGCTGACAAGGCAGGCATTCCGGAGATCACCGAGTCTCAGGATTCCCGGCAGGCAGATGAGTCTGCCTCGAATCGGGATAAATAGCCTGTCCGGTCCTGCTGGTCGGGTATTGTAATGAAGAAGCCCCCGTCTTGCGACGGGGGCTTTGTTATGCGGGGTTATTGGGCTGCAGCGCCGTCCGAGACCGGAGCAGTGTCCTTGGCGGGAGTCCGCTGGTCAAAGAGCTGGTCCTGACCGTCCTGCATGTAGCGGGCGTTGTGCGGTCCTACCGGCATGGTGCCGAAGGTCTGGTAGTTGGCCATTCGGGCGTACGGTACGTAGTCCGTGGCAACGGCTTTGATGGCGGTAGCAACAATGTCTACGAAAACATTGCCAGAGCCGCCGCCAAGGTCGACCACGACCTGACCGCTGTATTTCCAGAGAGTTTCATTGGTCGTGGTGGACTGCAGTTCACTTTCAAAGCCGACGGTGAGATTTCCGCCGACGACGTAATACACAAGATCCCATTTCTTGATTTTGGTGAAGAGCACGCAGTCTGCGCCGAACTTCTCCTTGAACATACTTACGGGAGAACCATACAGCAGTTCGGTATCATAGATGCCCTCGTGCTGCATGATTTCAGCTACCACGGGAACAGGGAATACGTAGAATCCGTTAAACGAGAGCGGTTCCGCGATGGTGGTGGTGTAATAGGCCTTGGCGTCTGTTGCCGTGGTTTCGTTCATGGGCGGCAGTACCAGAATGCTTTTGGGCTGCTCTGCGTACATGCCGGGGAAACATTCCTGCTTGGTTACCATCTTGGCGCAACCTGTCATGGCAAAGCAGAAAAGCAGGAGAAACGGAATGAGTTTGCGCATGTTCTTTCTTCTCCGCTAGCTTTGTGCCTGTCCCTGAGCGGGGGCGTTTTCCGGTGCAGGTTGTACTCCGGCTGCAGGCTGGCTGTTCTGCTCAGCTTGCGGCTGGGCGTCTGCCTGCTTTTCCTTGTCTATCTGGCGTTGCGCCGCACGGCTCAGCATTTCAACAAACACAGCAGATTCAGGATAGAGAGCCTTTTCCTTGGCATACCACTGCATGGAGTCGGCAGCCTTGCCGGACTTGAAGAGCAGGAATCCGTATTCGGCGTAAATGCCGGGGGGCACTTCAAGGTTCTTCTTGGCAGCCACATCCATGATGCGCTCCAGTTCAGCCTTGTGTTTGATCTGGGTTGCTTCGCAGTCATTCTTGGCGATACCGTAGTAGGTATCGGAATAGTTGCACCAATCATACTTTTGCTTGCCGCCGCCGCAGCCAGTCATAAGGGCGAGAGAGGCAAGGCAGAACAGGATGATCATCTTTCTCATGGGATGTAGATCTCCTTGGTCTGGCCCTTATCCACAAGAATGACGCGGTCTACGACAACGTTGCCGTTGCGGATGATGCGTACGGAATGCTTGCCGGGGGCAACCTGATACCACTTTCGCTTGCTGGACGAATCCTTGGCATAGGTTGCGGGACGAAGTTCGATGCCTTCTGCGCCGTCAAGCGAGAGTATGGCGCCGCGGGTGTCGCCGGCGAAGCTGATCCATGCCTCCTCAGGGGAGCGCACAACACCTTCATGAGCGCCACAACCGGCAACGAGAAGAAAGAGGCTGACAAGGAGCAGGGAAAGAATACGTTTCATGGCTTACCTCGCAGTGGCCTGAATGAAGAGAGGGGAATAGTCCTTGCTGGCGTTCCACGCGCTCAGGTCGCCGGAGGTAAGCTGGCAGAACGAAATTTCATCTGCCGGGGTGGAGCCGGAGGTCTGCAGCACCTTGATGGCGGCCACCTTCTTGCCGGGCAGGGTGATCATGGTGTTGGTCTGCGGGTTCTTGACCTTCTTGCCTTCGGCAATCACGTCAAACTGGTCACCAACCTTGATGCCCTGCGAAGCGCCGCCGCCCATGATGTACATGCCTTCTTCGTGACTGAGGATGTAACTGCGCCACGGCTTGTTCATGAGGTTTTCAATGAGATTCGAGGCAAGGTCGGTGATGGCGGCATCAATGGCTTTGTCGTTGATGGCGGAATCATAGCCGGTGCGGGCACCGAACCCCATGATGCTGCCGGCTTCGGAGAAGGCCTCGCCTTCGCCCGCTTCGGAGTAGATGACCTCGCCGGTATAAACGTCAATGAGGCGGATATGCACTTTGGCGTAGGCTACCTGCTTCTTGGTGCGGCTGAAGAGGCCCACGTCGCCGGTTTCCTTGCGGCCGAATTCGGTGATGGAACCCACAATGAGGTAGTCGGCCATATTCTTCAGGGGAGCTGCATCGCCGATGCCGAGTTCCTTCTGAATCTTGTCGAGGTCGGCACGCTCCAGCAGAACGAACTTTTCCGTTTCCATCAGCTTGTTGGACAGAATGTCCACGGCCTGCTTGCCGATGCGATCATTGTTGTCATCCAGGAAAAAGCTCTGGCCGTACTTGGTCTCGTTGGAGAAGCGGGCAATGGCCACTTTTCTTTTAAGTCCCTTGTACTGTTCCTTTTGTTCAGCCGCTACGGCGGGGCTGACAACCTGCTTGGGAGCAGTGGTTTCAATCTTTTCAGGTTTTTTTACCGTTGCGCAAGAGCACAGTGCCATAATGGACAGCAGTGCTGCTGCGTATTTGAGAAGTGAGTGCATTTCGCCCCCTTAGTAAGAATGTAAACAGTATACGAACATTATTTCATACAATGAAAGAAGGTCTTTTCTTACAATCACTACAAAATATCAATATAAAATTATCTGAAGCTTTATTTTGGACGGGGGGCTGCTGGTCAAGTTGCAATGCTTTCGCAGAGGGCGCAGATGTGGAATCATGCGGTATTACGAAGAAAAGGCTATCCATTAAGCTGTGCGAAGTCGCACAGTTCGAAAGATGTATGCGGCAATTATGTTTTCCGTATTCGGAGTGCGGGCTAAGAACTGGTGTTTTGCGGGAGAAGCAGGCCTTGATTGCGCCATGACTCCCATTGTCTCCATTCGGAAGGAGGAGGACATGTGGCGCTGAACGCACCAAATTCAATGTGGTAATGGTGCAGATACAGCGGATGTGCTGTTCCGTATGACTGCTCCGCGTGGCCGTAGAGAGGGTCCCCTACGATGGGGTACCCCGCATGGGCGAGGTGGGCACGGATCTGGTGACGCGCGCCTTTGCGGATGGAGGCGAGGACCAGTGTGCATGTGGTATCCACATTGTCCACGCTGACACGCCCGAGTGGGAGCACGGCGGTGTGGCGTAAAGGATCCTCTGCAGGCGTTGCCAGCACGCGTGTCGTTTTGCGTTTTGCCATATCCAATGCGGCTTGGACGTTCAGCGGGGTCGTGAGTTCGCCGTGAACAACAGCAAGGTAGAGTTTTTCCACTTCCCCGCCGTCTTCCAGCTGTTTGAAAGTGTTCGCATTGTCCTGTCCGAATGCCACTATGACCATGCCGGAGGTCAGGCGGTCCAGCCGGTTGACCAGTATAGGCGTTGCGGTGCTTTCGTTGCCCGGAAAAAGTTCGGGAAGCATGGTTTCCAGCGAATTTTCCGGTCCGCCCGCAATATGTGCGGTGTGCATGCCGCCGGGTTTGAAGATGGCCGCAAAACTGTCCTGCCGCTGCACGATGCGGACTTGCAGTGCATGTCGCCTGTAGTCTTCATCAGAGCCGGTGGGGGGCACGGCATTTCCGTCGGACGTGGCGCGGTCGGCAGTGCTCTCCGTCAGAGGAACCAGCAGGATGCTGTCGCCTCTGCTGACGCAGTAGCCCTTGGATTTCGGGGCCCCGTTGACCAGAATCGTGTGGGTGTCGAACAGTCTTCTGCGCTGGCGTATGCCTGAATCGGGCAGGAAGAGAGCCAGAGCCGCGTCCAGCCTTTGGCCGTGCAAGGCATCAGGAACAACGGCGCTGCGTATGCCGTCCGGCAGGACCGGTTGCTGCATGGACGTGTCCTGAGTGTCCTGAAGGTCAAGGGTGTGGCCGTTCGCGGCAGGGGGAGTGTATCTGTTCTGGGGCATGGCGCGGTTCCGTATTTTGTGCGGCGACACTGAGCCATTTCCCCGGAATTATCAAGTAGCCATGCCGGACAGCAAGGCGCCCGATGGCCTTTGCGCTTTACCCGAGATATTCCATGATGATGAGGGACATGTCGTTGTGCTGCTGTGCTCCGGCCGTGAACCGGCTGATTTCCCCTACGGTTTCTGCAAGCAGGTCTGCCGTGCAGATGGTCGGATACTGCTCCAGCCAGTTGCGCAAGGTGCGCTGGGTCAGGCGTCCGTCAAAAGCGTCGCGGGAGGTGGTTATTCCGTCGGTATAGAAAATGATTCTGTCTCCGGCCTGCAGCTCAAGAGTAACATCCCGGTATTGTCCTGCCCCCAGCGGCAGCCCCAGCGGGATGCCGGAGACCATTATCTCTGTGGTTGCGCCGTTGCGCAGCAGAAGAGGCAGAGGTTGCCCTGCGTTGGCGATTCTCACCTGGTTGCCTGAGAGAATGGCAAAGCTTGCCGTGACAAAGGTACCTGAGTGCAACAGCTCGCTCAAATCCCTGTGCAGGAATTCCAGAAAACTGCCGGGTTGGGTTATTGCAAGGCTCTGTACTAATGTTGCCACCCGGATGGAAAGCATGGCGGCAGACAGGCCGTTTCCCGCAGTCGCTCCCAGAAGCAGGGCTGCGTTACCATCATTCAGCGGGCGGGCGCAGATGAAGTTGCCGGCCACCTTGTGCGGGCTTTGGTTGTGTACTGCCATGTTATAGCCATACGATTGCAGCGTCCGGCAGACTTCTGACGGCGGCGTGAGAAAACGCTGCTGCATCAGGGCCCCCGAGTGCAGGTCGTTTGCATGTTGGCGTTCCAGCCTGTGCAGTTTCACGAGGCTGTCTACCCTTGTTGTCAGGTGTTGCGGCGGGAGGCAGTCGCCTGTCAGGTGCGTTCCCTTTCTGGTTATCATGGTTGCAGGAGTCATGCGTTCACCTCCTTGGAGGAAGACTGCGGGGTGCAATGTGAGAGCGAGAGAGTAATGGTGCATGTTGTTCCGTGATCCAGCTCGCTATTAAGAGATATGGTGCCTCCATGTATGCGGGCAATGAGTTGGGCAATGGAGAGTCCCAGGCCAAGCCCCTGATGCTTGCGGCTCATGGTGTCTTCCACCTGGAAGAAACTGTCGAAAACTTTGTGAAGCATGTTTTGCGGAATGCCTATGCCGTCGTCTTCAACCTCTATGACGACCTCCGTCGGTGAGGTCGAAAGTATACGGACAACAACGTTGCCGTCCTGCTTGCCGAAGATGATGGCATTGTGAATGACATTCTTGAACAGTTCCCGAAGCATGGCGGAATTGCCCCGGAGAATTATGGGGGAGTAGAGGTCGTGATCAAGATACAGTGAAACTCCCTTTTCCTGCGCCTGTCTTGCCATTTGTTCGAAGATGCTGTGAATGAGCAGCGAAAGCTGCATGGGTTCCTGCTGCATTTCATGCCGTTCGTTTTGCAGCATGGCGAACCGGAGCAGTTCATCCACGATCTTGAACATGCGCATGCCGGACTCATGAATGTTCAGGATGGCCTCTGCATCATCACCGGTTATGGTTTCCTTCCGGGTCATGAGCAGTTCGGTGAATCCCAGAATGCCGGTAAGCGGAGTGCGCAGTTCATGTGAAAGCAGTCCCAGAAAGTCCTGTTTGAGGTTCATGATGCGCGTCTCTTCCGTCACGTCGCGCAGCAGGCAGAGCAGCCAGCCGTTCTCCATCATGGTGGGAATGAGGCGGATTATCTTGCCCGAGGCTCCGGTGATGGTCTGCACTTCTCCCCGCAGTACCGGTTGCGGAACGGGAGGAACGCTGTAGTCCCGCTCCGTGGTGGGCTGCCGTAACAGCTCGCTGACATGCTGGCTGATGGTTTCTGCGCGAGTCTTACCCAGCAGGGAGCAGGCCGACTGGTTGATCTCCATGATCTTCCGTTCGGTATTGGCTATGAACGCGCCGTCCCCCATTGCGTGGACAAGGTCTGAGAGCCCCTGATAGGCCTTCTTCAACTCTGCTCTACGCTGCCGTTCCAGTCCGTAGATAGCCGCAAGATCTTCAGCGTACTTGAGGAACTGGGAGCGGCTTACGGCGCTGTCAATGTCTCCGTATCCCATGATGCCTCCTGCTGGAGCTGGAGCTCAACCTGCTGGATGAGTTCAAGAGGACTGAAGGGCTTGATGAAGTAAGCATCTGCTCCTGCCTCTTTTCCGGCAATTACATCCTGCTGTTGCCCTTTGGCAGTCAGCATGATGATTTTGCAGCGCCGGGTTTGAGGGTCGGATTTGATGAGCCGGGTAGCCTCAAGACCATCAATGGTGCCCGGCATCATGATATCCATGAGGATAAGGTCGGGGGTGTGCTCTCGCGCCATCTCAACGGCCTGCATGCCGTTTGAGGCTTCCAGAAGCTTGTAGTCGCCGATACGCAGGGTGACCTTGATCAGTTCCCTGACTTCCAGCTTGTCTTCGGTGATGAGGATCGTCTTCATGCGCAGCTCCCGTTGAAGTGTTGATAGCCGCTGAAGGACGCGGGGGCTCCAAGCCGCCCTCGGGTAACGGCCCGGGGCGGCTTATGCGCAGCACTGTGAAGAGCGGGGAAGAAGGACTACTCTTCACCTAGCCCCGAAGCTTTGCGGCTTTCCACGGGGGCGAGTTGATAGCCGAGTTCTTTGGCCATGAATTCGAGAGCGCTGATGTCCCTGGTTACGCGCATGATTTCCAGAAGAGTATCAGCGCCCAGTTTTGCCGACTGATCGTAAGGATTCAGTTCGCGCATCATGGTCGGATAGGGTTTGCCGATTTGCTCTGCAACCCACTTGGATTGACGGGCACCGAGAACCATGTTTTGCGTGATACGTGTTACGGTTTCTCTCATGTTGTTTCCCTCCTCCATATGTTTCTAGTTGCACCCTGACCAGCGGGGGAGGCTCCCCAGCTTAGATGAGAATAAAACATAATGTGCTTACAATCGTAAATTGGGTGAAGACTGTATTTTTGGATTGAGACTCGCTGTATTTTTATGGTAGGGTTTGTGCCTGTACCCTATTCTCCGGAGGCGGGATTGTTGGGGGGGTGAGATATTGATGGGGTGAACCATTGGAGTGATGGCTACTTATGAGTAAACAATATTCAATAGTTATCGCTGAAGACCATGCGCTGCTCCGGGAGGGGCTTAAATCTTTGCTGCACTCGCTGCCTAATGTGGCTGTAGTGGGCGAAGCCAGCGATGGTCAGGTCGCTGTGGAGATGTGTGACCGGTATCGCCCGGATATGGTTTTGATGGACCTGTCCATGCCCAGACTGGATGGGCTGAAGGCGACCAAGCTGATCAAGAAGCACCATCCTGAAGTAAAGGTGCTTGTGCTGACAGTGCATGGGGCGAACGAATACGTGTATTCGGCGCTGGCGGCCGGAGCTGACGGCTATATGCTCAAGGACGCTTCGAACGAGGAATTTTCGCTGGCCATACACAGCGTGCTGGAAGGCAAATCCTATCTTTCTCCCGGAATCGCCGGAGATGTCGTCAGGGGCTATCTCAGCGGTGGCGGGGCGCAGGGGAATTCTGACTGGATGCAGCTGACATCGCGCGAACAGGAAATCTTCCAGTTGATATCAGAGGGCTACAAGAACAGGGAGATTGCTGAAATGCTTGTGGTGAGCGTGAAAACGGTGGAAAAGCATCGCTCAAATCTCATGCAGAAACTTGACCTGCACTCCGCCGCAGAGTTGCGGGCTCTTGCCCTGGAGCGCGGCATAGTGCTGCGCCGCAAGGAAGTAGGATAGTCTTTGCAGAGGTGTTCCGAGGTATAGCAATTGACAAGGCCGCCCATGGGCGGCCTTGTTGTTTGGCAAAAATGATTCAGGAAACGGAGCAGACCTTGTTGCGGCCTGACTGCTTGGCTTCATAGAGGCCGTCGTCGGCCCGTTTGATCAGGCGGGATATGCTGTCTCCGTCGCCCGTGTAGGTGGCAACCCCGATGCTGACGGTAATGCTCAGGTTTTCCGTACCGGTGCTGATCTGATTGTCCGCTATTCTCTCGCGCAGTCTTTCGGCCATTTCCATGGCCTTGTCATGCGGGGTTTCGGGCAGGAGCAAGGCAAATTCCTCGCCCCCGAGTCTGGCAACGATATCCTGCCTGCGGGCACTCTGGCGCAGGTCTCTTGCCAGTGCCGTAAGGACAATGTCCCCCACGTCGTGTCCGTAGGTGTCATTCACCTTTTTGAAATGGTCCGCATCTACCATCAGCATGCTTATGGGGCGATGGTAACGGTTGGCCCTGTGCAGTTCGTGTTCTGCCGACTGCATGAAATGACGCCGGTTGGCCAGCCCGGTAAGGCTGTCGGTTGTTGCCATTTCACGCAACTGGTCTTCCACCTGCTTGTGCAGGGTGACGTCAAAGAGAATGCCGTCAAGGCATCTGTTGCCGGCTGTGTCATGCCCGGGTTGGGCGCGGAACTGTACCCAGCGCAGGCCGCTGACAAGGGACTGCATACGCACCTCTGAAGCAAGAGGCTCATCATGTTCCACGCTTTGCAGCTCGCGCCACATATGTCCTGCCACGTCTTCAGGATGAAAAAGGCGATAAGCGGCGCTGGGATCGGCAAGAACCGAAGCGGCAGGAACCCCGAACAGGGATTCGAAGCCGTCAGTGAGGAAGGTGAAGGTTCTTTCGCCCTTTTCCGAGATCACCAGGCGGAACAGTGCACCGGTTTTGAACGTGCTGCCTATGCGTTCCAGAAAGTCGGCACTTTCAGCGGTAAGTGCAGGCAGGCATTCATCCGTGGCTGCGGTGGGCTGCTGTGTTGCGCGTGGCGCATTGTCAGCTCCGGCCGTCTGGGGCGGCGTTCCGGAAGTGGGGCGGGAGTGGGAGAGACTGGTCGCCTTGGGGGCGGACATGGATACCTCCGTCTGTCTTCGGCCTGTCTGTCGCAGGCTTACCGGTAAGCGCCATGACGTTGCCGGCCGTGTCGCCGGATGCGTCCTTCTTCCATCACCCTATAGTAATGACTGTTTTTGAAATGCAAAGCCCAAAGTGGAAAAAAGAGGGCGACAGGTTATGCAGATACCTGTTCAATGCCGTCCAGACGCCACATGCCCCCGTACTCGGCGCTCTTGAGGAAATGCCAGATTTCGCGCACCTGCTCGGTCTGAGCGCCATCCTTGTCCTCTCGCATGAGCACGTCGAAGAAGACGGTGGCAAGCAGGCCGTGCTCGTCTTCCTTTACTTCAAGAATGCGGGCATTCACGAGCAGGAGTTCCGAGCGGGAAGGTTCGGGGCTCTGGGCCGCCTGCCGCTTGATCTCGTCGTGTACCTCCGGCGTCGTGAACTGGGCTATGTCGTTCATGTCTCGCGCATCCCAGCTGTGCTGCAGGCGTGCAAAGACCATTTTAGCGCCCTTAAGAAAATCTTCCTTGTCAAAGGAGGCCGGAATATCAGGCTGATCCCCGGTTTGATATGCGTCTCGGGCGGTCAGCAGGTCGTCTCCGCGTTTCGCGGGCTGGTTGTCGGTGAAGCCTTCTGAACGCTTGCGCTGGGGCTTCTGAGATTCTTCTCCCTGCAGGTGTCCCCACATTTGCGCAGCCCGGTCATAGAGATGCGGGTTGGGTTCATCATCAGGGATATCTACGGGAGGGGCTTTGCGGCGGGGGGGAGAGTCTTCCTCGTCCTGCTGCGCAAAGGTATTGTCGGCATTGCGTTGCCGCCGGAAGGCATCAAGGTCTGCGGGGGCGCGCGTGTCCCCCTGATTCGGCGGCTGCAGGGTGATCCTGTTTCTGGCGAAACGAAGAATGGCCAGCACCACCACCATGAGGACCAGCATGTCTGCCACACCGACACCTGAGAACGGTTCGTCGTACAGCAGGGAGCCTATAAGCGAACCTGACAGCAGGCCGTAGAATAATCCCCGTTCAGCCGGAGGCAGATCGAGTCTGGCAAACGACTCGGCATGCGTTACCTGGTCCCCCGCGTACTGCTCGGATGCAGGAATCTGGGCGCATGCCAAGGTGGTGGCAAGAATGAGCAGAAGAGCAGCCTGCAGGAGAATTCGCAGAAGCTGCATGCCCGGGACGCGACGGGATTCTAGTGTAGTGTGATGCTGCATGAGAAAACTGTGTACGCATATTGCCCGGCGAGTCAAGCTTGCCGGAGTGTTCCGGGCATCAGACACCGGCGGGCGGATCTGGCTGAGTCAGTAGCAGCCTCCGTGGATTGTCTGGCTCCTCAGGAAAGGATGCCAAGGTTCTTCAGGAGTTGGATGAACAGATGCCTGTCTATGGGTTTGGGCACGTATGAGGTTGCTCCTCCCTTGTAGTAGGCTTCCACGACATTCTTGGGGTCATCAAGCGCCGTGGTCATGACCACCTTCACTTCGTCCGCGGAGCGGATGCCCTTGCTCTTTTCGATTTCCCGTATGTGGCGCAAAGCCTCTTGTCCGTCCATTTCGGGCATCATGATGTCCAGACAGATAAGATCGTATTCCGGCCCTTCCAGAGAGGCCATGAAAGCTTCGACAGCTTCCCTGCCGTTAACGGCTATGTCGCATTCCCCGTATGGGGAAAGGATGGACTGCATGAACTTGCGGCTGGTGAAATCATCTTCGACTATGAGAAAGCGCATGGCAGGCTCCCGGTTAGAGTTCTGATGCTGAAGTCTAGCATAAGGGCAATCCATTTCAAGAGGATTTCAGGGATTAGTCAAAGTATAATGAATGCATATTTGAGAGGCTGAGGATTTTGTAAGTGTTTTGCTGCGGGGCGACAAAAAAGTCCCCCGCTTTGGGCGGGGGACTTGCAGGGGCGGGCAGGGGTGAGTTCGGTTACTTCTTGGTCCAGCCGTCCAGCTTGATCCAGAGAACTGCGCCGATTTCCACATCCTTCATGGCTCCGTCGGGTGCCTTGATCTGGAAGTCTGCGGTGCTGAGAGCGGCAAATCCCCACCAGCCGGCGAGCGGGCAGGCAAAGGTGAACACGCCGTTGGCGTCGGCCTTGACGACCTGCGTTACGTGATACTCGCTGGGGGCCGCAAATTTCTTGTCCTTGTTGTAGTATTCCACTTCCACGTCGGCAAAGGGCAGGGGCTTGCCGTCTCTGAGCACCTGGCCGGTGAAGCTGTTGCCCGCGTAGTTGCCGAAGGGGCGGGTAAAGGGCACGATTTCCGTCTTCAGACCCAGCGGTTCGTCCCAGCCGGTTTCATCGCCGAAGGCGGCTATGATGGTCTTGGTGTAATGGATGATGAAGCAATCTTCTTCCGGTTCCCAGTAGGGTGCCGGCTCAAGCCCGAAGAGATATACGCCGGGGCGGGCAAAGGAGTATGAGGTCTTCCATGCTTTGTGGTCCATGACCTTGTTTTCGGTCAGCGTGGGCAGCAGGTCGGTTTTCTTGCCGGCGGCGGAGACAAAGAATGCCTTGGGCTTTTCCATGTCCATGCCGATGATTTCAAAGGGATGCGAGAAGGAAACCTGCAGTTCGGTGGATTTGGCCTCGGGAGTGATGGCGTTGTTGCCGGGAATGATCATGCCGAAATGAGCGTTGGCGGCAGTCGCCCACAGCATGACGACAGCGGCAAGACAGGACAGGACGGAACGCGGGAAGACTCGTTTCATGGTAACTCCTTTAAAAATAATCAGCTAAAAACAGATACGAATTAATAAAATGTAGCACTCAGTTACACGAAAGATAAATGTGTGTCACGAAGAAAGTATGTTTTCCAGCAACTACATGTCTTTGCGGCGTTGCGCGGGGTATTGATTTGCTGTAGTCTCAAGCGTGATGCTCGCTGTAGTGCGCGAGGCGTATAGTACGCCCGAATCCGCCGTAACCCAGCAGCCGAACCGCTCGTTTTTGTCTGTTACATGCTACACCAACGTCAGGGAGACCCTATGGGGGATAGTACGCAAGAGAAGACCAAGTCTTTCAACAAGGGCCAGATGATATTCCGGGAGGGCCAGCTCAATCCCGTGGCATATATGGTCAAGAAGGGAACGGTCACCATCTACCGCGTCGTGAACAACCGCAAGGTTGTCGTGGGAAAGATGCTGCCGGGGCAGATTTTCGGTGAATCTGCCGTCATTACCGGTGAGCCATTTCATGCCAACGCCGTGGCAGATGACTTTGTGGAACTGCTGATCATAGACCAGACCACGCTCAAAACGCTGCTTCTCAAATGTCCTGGTCCCATGCAGCGCATCGTACGCTACCTCATGGACCGTATTTCCGTTCTGGAAAAAGCTGTTCATGAGCAGCCCGCGCCCAATACCTTTCTTTCCATCTGCCAGATTCTGGAACTGACCCATAAGGCCTCGCGTCCGGTTTCGGCTCCGGCCAAGGGGGCGGAATCCTCCAACGCGCCGGTGCCTTTCAGTTATGTGGACTTCTGCCGCAACGTACGCAACGTGCTGCTGGTGACACAGCTGGAGATTGACGAGGTGCTGGAGCGGTTGCAGCGCCTGGGCGTGATTGTCATTTCCGAAATCAAGGGCGCGACATACCGCAAGGACCTGCTCGGTAACATGAATGTCTCTTCCGAATATGTGCAGGACAAGCAGCTCAGCCTGAAGGATCCCGGCGCTTTCATGACCGTGGCCCGCAACCTGAGTCAGGAACTGCCTGAAAAGTTTCCTCCGTACACCCGTGAACTGGAATTTGTGGACATGCAGGGCTTCGCCGAGATGGTGAAGAGCACCCCCGAGCTGTTGTACAAGAAGCTGGCCCAGCACGAGATTCCTGAGAACATGTTCTTCTTCCCCAAGGATGCCATGCGTGAATGGGCGCAGGTGAAAGGGGAAGACTTCTTCCAGCGCGTCAAGCGCAAGCGGCTGAACATTGACGAGCTTGAGAGCGTGGATGATCTGGTGTTCGTGGACAACAACACCCTGCGTGACGTGTTCCAGAAGATAGGCTTCCACAAGGTGCTTATCCTGTATGCCGGAGCACAGGAAGAGACCCGCACCAAGTTGCTGGGCGGCATGTCAGGAAAGATCGCCGCCATGGTCAAGGAAGAGTCTGCCGACCGCGTGGTGGACGATATGGAACTGGCAGACGTGGAGGCCGAGGCTATTACGCTTATCCGTGAGATAAAGGGAGCCGCCAAATGAACATAGCCACCGTGCTCGGTTTTGTGGTCGGTTTGATCATTCTTGCCGTGGCAACCTTCTTTTCCACTTCCAATGTATGGGTGTTCCTCAACCCTGCGGGCCTTGCCATCGTTTTCGGTGGGACTGCGGCAGCGACCTTCATCTGCTATCCCGTCAAGGAAGTGGGGCGCACCTTCAGTGCCTTTCTGCTCGCGCTCAGCCGCGAGGAACTGCCCATCGGCATGTACATCGACGAGCTGGTGCGCCTTGCCAAGCAGGCTTCGGCCCGTGGTGCCGTGTCGCTGGAAGCCTCGCTTCCGGGCATGGATAATTTTTTTCTGAAACATGCGGTGCAGATGCTGGTGGACGGTTACAGCCGTGAAGAGATCAACCAGATTCTGGATACCCGGATTGAGCAGCATTACGAGCAGGAGATGTCTTCTGCGGGCATATTTCGTACCATGGCCCGGCTGGCTCCTGCCTTCGGCATCATCGGCACGCTCATCGGCCTTATCGGCATGATGCAGTCCATGGGGGGCGATATCCGGGAACTCGGGCCCGCCATGGCCACCGCCCTGACCACGACGCTCTATGGCGTGCTCTTTGCCAACATGCTGTTCCTGCCTATCGCCATCAAGGTCGAAAAGCGTATTGAGGAGCGCATTCTGCTTATGACCGTCATCCGCGACGGCATCCTCTACATCAACGACCGTGCACCGGCCGGCATCGTGCTGGACAAGCTGCGCGCCTACCTGCCGCCGCGTCGCTGGGCTTCCATCAAGGCGCGGGCCAATTAGCGGAGGGCGTATGGCAAGTCATCTGAAACGGCTGCGCAAGCGCCATGAGGAAGGGGAAGAATGGGCCGTGTCCTTTGCGGACATGATGACCCTGCTTATGTGCTTCTTCATTCTCATGGTGTCCATTTCCGCCGTGGATATCGACCGCTATGAGCAGGTTGCGGAATCGCTTGGCCTTGCCATGAAGAAAACCCCGCTGGACAGGACGCGGCCGGAAAAGGCGGCCCTGACAGAGCGGCGTGTTGAACCGGAAACGCTGGATAAGCCTGAAATGCAGCAGGAAATGCGGCAGGCCGTGCCCCGACCGCCGGAGACGCCTGTCGTGGTTGAGCAACCTCAAACCGCTCCGGAAGGTGTTCCGGCGGCGGACGTTGCATCCAAGGTGCAGGATGATGTGGCGCCAAATGCAACGGAATCATCCGCTGCCAAGGCCGGAGGCGCGGTGCAGGATGCTTCTTCGGGCGGGCCCTCGCTTGATATGCTCATGGGGGGACTGGAGGAACGGCTGCGTGATGCCGGTTCGGCCGTGCAGGTGGAGCGCAGGGCAGACTCTGTGGCCGTGCGGCTGCATGGCCCTGTTTTCTTTGCCCTTGCCAGTGCGGACCTGACCGAGGCTTCATTTCCGTTCCTGACGCGGGTGGCAGAAGAAGTGAGCCAGACGCGTTTTCGCGTAACCGTGGAGGGGCATACCGACGATCTGCCCATTCTTTCCGAGCGGTTTCCTTCCAACTGGGAGCTTTCCGCAGGACGTGCGGCTTCAGTGGCGCGGTATCTCATTGAGGGCGGCGTGGACGCTTCCCGCGTGGAAGTGCGGGGCTATGCCCATGTTCGACCGCTCGTGCCCAATCTGGACGCACACGGCGCCCCCATTCCCGGGAACAGGGAGCTCAACCGAAGGGTGGTTATCGTGATTGCGGCTCAGTCCTCTGCCGAGTCGCCGTAGTCCTCAGTTTCGATGTGCACACAGTTTCTGCCAGACTGCTTGCTGCGGTACAGTAGGCAGTCCGCTCTGGCGACAACGGATTCGGCCGGCTCGTCCTCTTTTGCCATGGCTCCGCCAAAAGACGCGGTAACCCGAAGATGACTTCCTTCGTGATCCAGCCAGCTTGTTTCAATGAGTTTTCTGAGCCGTTCGGCTACGCTGAACAAGGTTGCGTTCGTCTCGTTCGGCAGTAAGACAATGAACTCTTCACCGCCCCAGCGGCAGGCTACGTCAAATATTCGTAATCCCCCCGCCAGCGATTGAGCCACCATCTTCAGAATTTCATCCCCGATATGATGGCCCCAGGTGTCATTCACCTCTTTGAAGTGATCAATGTCCACCATGAGTACGCAATAGCGCACCTTGTCGGCTCGTTGAATGGCCTCAAAGGTTTTGAGCGTGATGTCTGCATAGCGGCGGTTGCCTATGCCGGTAAGGGGGTCTCTCAGAACTTCCTTGCGCAGTTCTTCCAGTTCCTTGAGCACGTCATCGCCTCTGGTTTGCGGCGAGAATACCTCTACCGCGCCGATGATGGAACCGTTCCTGTCGCACATGGGATAGGCACGGACGGAAACGAGGATCCGGTGCCCGTGTTTATGATGCATGTATACAGACATCTCACAGCTCTGTCCTCTTCTGGTGGCCCCGTTCAAGGGGCAGCCCGTGCGGCAAAGCTGGATTCCCATGTCATCAATGTGCAGCAGCAGGTTTTCGGCACAGCTTTTTCCGACCACCTCATCCGATCTGTAACCGCTTATGCGTTCGGCTCCCTTGTTCCAATAGGTGATACGGCGGTCCTTATCTACGAAGTAGACACCGTCAGCCATTGAATCGAGAACCTCTTTATAGAAGTTTTCCTGCATGGAACGCTTCCCCTTCCTTTCATAAACGATTGCCAGTTCGGCTTAATGGTACCATGTTCAGCGGGGGGTGTACATGTCCTGTTGATTTTGGATGAGTCCTTTGCTGCTTTTCAGCACTGTACGTGACGTGACGGATAAAGGCTGCCCCTTATGCAGGAGCAGCCTTTTGCAATAGGGCAGGAAGTGGAGATCAGGCTCCGGCACCGCCTTTTCCGGTGATGACAAACCCCTGCGGTTGCAGGCCGGTAGCGGATGAGGTGCCCGCAATGCGTGCAAGGAATGTGTCGCCAAGGTCGTTAATGTGGTTGGCAACGGCATCAAAATAGTTGAAGTGCGCCTGTTCGTCTTCGATGATCTGTTCGAAAATCTTCATGCTCACGCTGTCGCCGTTATCGCGGCATACCAGCAGGAACTGGTTGTACTGGTCTATGGTGTCGTCCTCAAGCTCGGCGTCAAAGGGGAACATCGTCTCCACTTTCTGGCCCTTTTCGGGGCGTGCCGCGCCTTCGGTCGTGGGTTCTCCGCCCAGTTCCTTGATGCGCTCCGCAAAGGCTTCGGCGTGCCGCATTTCGTCAATGGCCACCAGCTTCATCTTTGCGGCCAGTTCGCCGTAGTCCTTGTCGTCCAGGTTGTAGTGCTGGTTCATGTACTGAGAAATGGCCTGCAGTTCCATGCTGCGGGCCTTGTTCAGCACTTCGATGACATTCTTCCTGCGTTGTTCCCGGTCTGCCATGGGAGAGCTCCTTTCATTTTGTCGCTGTGCGTTTAAGAAAGCAGGCATACGCCGTACTCCGGAGTGCACGGTTTGGATTCGTTACGCCATAGCACAAAAGAAGGAAGAAAGCATCGGGCTAGCAGGAAAGTGCAGCAAGGAAATCATTACCCGTTTCGACGGGGCGTGGGAGGTGGGAGTTTGCCGTGGCGTCGGGCAGGCGGTGCGAGATTGGCGCGCAAGCGGGGGAGAGACGTTTGGACTCTACTTGGGGCCTTGTATTCTCTGAATATCCAGTTCGTGAGATAATGCCGTGTATTCCTTGGCCTTGTCTTTGTCGCCCGCCAGTTGGAATATGCGCCCGATTCTTGCGGCTACGGCGGCATCCTGTTTGCCGAATGCGGGATTGATACGGATAGCATTCACCAGCGAGTCTGCGGCTGCGATATACTGTTGACCGTCGGCTTCCGCCAGTGCCTTGTTGAAATGCAAGTTTTCGTCGTTGGGTACGCGTTGGATGGCCTTGCCGTATTCGGCAACGGCGTCTGCCCATCTTCCCTGTCTGCGCAGGGAAATGCCCAGCCTGTTCCATATGTCGGCAATGGCCGCCACAGGGGCGTTTCCGCCCATATCCACGATTGTGCGCAGGTGGCGTTCGCAAGCTTCGGGGTACTGCTCCATGCAGGCGCGGGCCAGTTTGGAGGCTGCGTCAGACAGCAGGCGGGAGTCGCCTTGTCCGGCAATACGTACGGCGTCGTCCAGATACTTGTGCGCAGAATCCTGTAGTCCCATGACAAGGCTTGCCTTGCCGAGGTCGATCTTGCGTTCGTAATTCAGGGGGCTGAGGGCATCGAGTTTTTGCAGGTAGTGCAATTCCCTCTTGGTGTCACCGAGCGTGGCGTAATGTTCGGCAAGCCTTTGCACGGGAGCCACGAACAGTTGGGCTGTATCCATGGCCTGCTGATATTGCAGGATCGCTTCATTGTGCTGACCAAGATCTCGCAGGGCATCGCCACGCAGCATGAGGCCCGTGGCGCTGTCGGGCTTGATGGCAAGAATGCTGTCCGTCACACTGAGCGCGGCGTGCGCATTGCCGTCTGTCAACAGTTGTCGGGCCTGATCCATGAGCTTGCCCAGTCTGGCGGGCGGCTCAATGGCGTTGGCGATTTTTTCAACCAGCGTGTTTATGGACAGAGGTTTGACAATGGTATTGTCGGCCCCCAGTTCATAGAGCAGTGCCAGACTGTCCCGGGTGATCTCGTTGGCCAGAACGATGATCTTGCAGTTCGGGGCCTGCTCCTTGATTTTTTTGACGTACTGGTCGTGCCGCCTGCCGTGCAGGATCTGCTCAATGATAACGAACGGCGTAGCTCCTTTTACATCGCAGATGGGGAGTTGCCCCATTAGGGCCTCGATGCCCTTGACGAAGTTGACGTGGAACTGGGGAATGGCCAGCTGTTTTATCAGGGCGGACTGCAGCATTTTTACGAAGATGGTGTCCTCGGACAGGACAACAAAGGTGCCGCCCTTGGTAAGGGCGAAATCCCGTATGATACCGCGAAGGCGTGCTGTGTAATCCACTGAGCCTCCCCATGGGGCGAGTGTGTTCCGGTACGCTGCTGTAGAGAAGGCGGCGCAAGGAAACTTCCCTGCGCCGCTTGTTATTGTCGTGTGCGTTTGAATCAGCTGCGGGCGTGCATGCGCGCTTCGATTCCTTCCGGGGTTTTGGGGATGGGGCGACCCAGAATGCGGCAGCCGTTGTCCGTGATGAGAATATCGTCCTCAATGCGGATGCCCCCGAAGTCACGGTAGTGCACCAGTGCATCGTGGTTGATGAAGTCTTTGCAGATCCCCTCTGCCTTCCATTTGTCCATGAGTGCGGGGATGAAGTAGCAGCCCGGTTCCACGGTGATGGTGAACCCTGTCTTCAGCTCACGGGCAAAACGCAGGGAACGCAGTCCGAACTGGGATGAACGGGTGTGGTTTTCGTCGTACCCCACGTGGTTCTCACCAAGGTGTTCCATGTCGTGCACGTCCAGTCCGATCATGTGGCCGAGACCGTGCGGCATGAACAAGGCATGCGCGCCTTCACGGACAATGTCGTCCACGTTGCCGCGCAACAGGCCCATATCCTTGAGGCCGGAGGCGATGCAGGTCACGGCCGCAAGGTGGCAGTCGCGGTAGGCCACGCCGGGAGCCGCCATGTCGATGGCTGTCTGCTGGGCCTTGAGCACCAGTGCATACACATCTTTCTGACGGCTGGAGAACAGCCCGCCCACAGGCAGGGTGCGGGTGATGTCCGAGGCATAGTGCAGGTCGGATTCCGCACCGGAGTCGATGAGCAGCAGGTCGCCCTGATGCATGATGTTGCTGTAGTCGTGGTTGTGCAGCACCTCGCCGCGTATGGTGCAGATGGTAGTGAAGCTGTTGCGCGATCCGCCAAGGGCAACCGTGGAGTCGATGGCTGCGGCGATGCAGCGTTCGCCCAGCCCCGCGCGGGCGATTTCCATGGCCTTGGAGTACATGGCGTATGAGATGCCCAGCGCCTTTTCCATCTCGGTCACTTCATCAATGGTCTTTACGGAACGCTGCGCTACCACGGCCCGGGTAAGCGGCAGGGATGCCGCCTGCTTTAAGGCGCTGATGTCCGTGCCGGATTTGGTGCTGAGCTGTTCGTCAATGCAGTAGGCCAGCCAGTGGGCGCTGTCCATGCGATAGGGAGGCAGAAAGTGGATGGTTCTGCCACTTTTCTTGGCCGCGTGAAGCATGGAGACGAGGGCGTTGTTGCTGCCACCTGCGGAACAGGCGCAACGTTCGGCCCGTTCGGCGATGTCCGGCTTGGGGCCGGACCAGATGATGTCGTCCATGGAAAGATCGTCGCCCCACAGGGCCATAGTGCCGGAATCAATATCGATGGTGCCGTTCAGTCCGGAATGGTCATGGCCGAAATAGTAGAGAAAGGTGGAGTCCTGACGGAAATGATAGGTGTTGTCCTCGTAGTTGAGCGGGACTTCCACGTTTCCGGGAAGAAAGGCGATGCCGGTGGCTCCGCTTTCCTTGAGACGGGCAAGCAGGGTGGTTCGACGTTCGGCATAGGTTGCGGCGGAAAACATGCTTTCTCTCCTTGGCGATGGGTAGCCTGTCCCCCGGGCGGCGGGAACGGCAAGGTATCGGAGCTTCTTTGTTGTGTTGCAGACGGTGGTACCTGTGCGGAACTCATGGACTGCAATGCCCTACAGTATCGCACGAACAGACGTTCGTTGCAATGCGTTGACGCGTCAAAGCGTCAGGCAAATGGCTGAATTAACGGGAAGGACTGTGTGCCGGAACAGTTTTGTCATGCCGGACAGGGAGAGCCTTGATCGCGAATCGCTCCCGGTAGGCGGCGGGCGGCATGCCTGTTACGGAGCGGAACAATTTGCGGAAGGAGGCGGAGTCTGCATAGCCCACGGCAACGGTTATCTCTTCCACGTTCATGGTAGTCGATTCCAGAAGCCTGCGTGCGGCGTCCATGCGCAGACGTTGCAGGTAGCCTACGGGCGTTTCTCCGGTGGCGGCACGAAAACGCCGCAGAAAGGTGCGCTCACCCAGACTGGCGCGGCTGGCGAGTGCGGCAACGGTCAGCGGTTCGGCATAATGCTCCTCAAGCCATTCCTGTACAGGCAGTATGGCCCGGTCGCCGTGGTTCTTGCGGAAGCCTGCCATGCAATACGGGGTCTGGGTTTCCCGGTGTGGGTCTATGAGCATGAGTCGTGCAAGGCTCGCCGCTTCTTCCGTTGAGCGGAAGCGGCTGACCAGATAGAGGGCGAGGTCCAGATACGCCGTGACGCCACCCGCACAGATGTAGTCGCCGCCGTCCACAAGCATGCGCTCGGCGCGAAGCATTACTTTCGGGAAGCGGTTGCGGAAGTCTTCGGCAAGATTCCAGTGGGTGGTGGCCTCCCGCCTGTCCAGAATGCCTGCGGCAGCCAGCAGAAAGGAACCGGCACAGACCGAAGCCATGAGCGTGCCGCTTTGGTGCAGGTGGCGGATGGCGTTCAGCAGGGCTGCATCGGTACAGAATGCGTTCAGATCATCCAGAACTGCGGGCAGAATGAGCACGTCCGGTATGGGGAGGTTTTTGTCGTTCAGGCTTCCGTCCGGTGTGAGGGGAAAACCGCCGAAGGCCTGTACGGGCTTTCCGTCCATTGTCCGTACGGTCACCGCGAAGGAGGGCGCTCCATGGTCGTCGCTTCCTCTGGCTCCCGCGACCACAAACATGTCCCGCATGCCTGTTATGCAGGAATAAAGGCACTTTTCTACCGCAAGCAGGGCTATGTGCATGATTATCCTCCGGTGTACGGATTGTCGTTTCTCGCCCGTGATTTGTCAAACGCGACACTTCGAAAGGAACGGACACGGCCCTATACTCTTTCAAACAAGAGGAATGGCCCGTGCCCTGAGTCGGCAGGTCCGGCAGGGGGTCGGCAGTGAGTTTGCACCAAATCATGCAACACAGAAATACGCAGGAGGTGGGGTATGCAGGGGAAGAATACTACGGCGTTGCTGTTGATCGACATTCAGAATGATTATTTTCCGAACGGCGCTTTCGAGCTGGACGGCGCAGCTGCGGCCGGAGAGAAGGCCGGACAGGTGCTTGCCGCCTTCAGGGAGCAGGGCAGGCCGGTCATTCACATTCAACATGAGGCCGTCGCTCCGGGCAGCTTCTTCTTTTTGCCGGAGACAGAAGGGGTGGAAATCCATTCCTCAGTCAGGCCCGTGCAGGGCGAGGCTGTGCTGACCAAACACTATCCCAACAGCTTTCGCGAAACGGGGTTACATGACCTGTTGCAGGAGCTGGGAGTGCAACATCTGGTGGTGGCGGGCATGATGTCGCTCATGTGTGTGGACGCCACGGTGCGTGCGGCATTTGATCTGGGCTACTGTTGCACGGTGCTGCACGATGCCTGCGCAGCTCGCTCCCTTGTGTTTGACGGTGTTGAGGTGTCTGCATCGCAGGTGCATGCCGCGTTCATGGCGGCCCTGCAAATGCGGTATGCGCAGATAAGTTCATGCGAGGCGTTTCTGGAGGCATGCCAGAGGCCCGACTAGGGAGGAAGCGTATGCCGTAGCGTGTGACCTTGTCCGGCGATGGGCCTGTAGGTTACCGGAACGTGCCTGAGGCAGTAAAAAAGGCCGTATCTTAATCAGATACGGCCTTTTTGCGTGTGCCACCGGGAACGGGGGTGGTGCTGTGTGGGGTTTTTCATAGCCAAGCGTGTATGGAGACTGGCTGAGGTTCCCGGTAGACACGACGAAGGAGTATGGAGGAGTTCTGGTACCTTGCGGTACCGGTCACAGTAAGGTTGCCGACTTGCTGTGACCAACGGAATATCCCAAGGAGGTTAATGGACATTCCGTCAGGCATGCGACCTTTGTCCTGTCTGGTTGCGTTTGGGTATATCCAAGAGTCGTGCCAAGATTTGTGTATTGATCTAACGTGCTGATATTGCAGTATATAAAATTTTATATGAATTTGGTGGGGAATAGTTGTGTTGCAATGTGCAACGCTATGATAACGACTTTCATTTGCACGAGTTGAATTTATTGGATTTTTTATTTTCGTTGCATGTTGCAACATGTTGCAGGATGCAACAAGGTGAAGCGTTCCTGTGTGATGCTTCTGTGGGACGGAGTGTATGCCAGCGAGATCTATCCGCAAAATAGTACTGTTTTGCGGGGGGAGCATTGGTGGCTATGCGCCATGATCTGGCAAAATGGCCGGAGCGGGCCGAAAGGGTCAGTCTGCTTCTATGCCGTAGCGTTGCAGTTTGCGCCAAAGGGTGGCCCGGTCAATGCCGAGAATCTTGGCGGCCTGCCCTTTGCTGTGGTGCACGTGTTCCAGCACCTTGAGGATGTGGCGGCGTTCCATTTCGGCAAGGGGAAGCAGGCCTTCGTCGGTCTGCACGTCATGCTGGGTCATGGCGGCTGCCTTGTGGAACTCCTGCGGCAGATGGCGCAGTTCGATGGTCGAGCCGTCGCAGAGTACCACGGCGCGTTCGATGAGGTTTTCCAGCTCGCGTACGTTGCCGGGGAAGGAGTGGGCCATGAGAATGCCGAGCACTTCATCGTCCATGCCGGTCACGTCCTTCTTGAAGGTCGTGGCGAACTTTTCGATGAAGTAGTGGCAGAAGAGGGGGATGTCGTCCACGCGTTCGCGCAGGGCCGGGAGTTTCAGCGTGAACACGTTCAGGCGGTAGAAAAGGTCCTGCCGGAAGCGCCCGCGTTCCACTTCCTTTTCGATGTCGCGGTGGGTGGCGGCCATGAGGCGCACATCCACGGGAATTTCCTCTGTGCCGCCCACGCGGACAACCGTGCGTTCCTGCAGAACACGCAACAGCTGCACCTGCATGCCCAGCGGCATTTCGCCGATTTCGTCCAGCAGCAGTGTGCCCTGATGCGTTGCTTCGAACACGCCGGCCTTGGTGCGCTGGGCACCGGTGTAGGCTCCCTGCTCATGGCCGAAGAGTTCGTTGGCCAGCAGTTCCGCGTTGAACGCGCCCGTGTTCACGGCAAGAAAGCGCTTGTTCGAGCGCGAGCTCAGGCGGTGCACCATCTTGGCCACCATTTCCTTGCCGGTGCCGGTTTCACCCTGGATAAGCACGGTGCAGTCCAGCGGTGCCACGCGGGCTATCTCTCGTTTGAGCGCCTGCATCTTGGCGCTCTTGCCGATGAGCATGGGCATGGCTTGCTGGCCGCGGATCATGTGCCGCAGTTCCAGCAGCTCCTGCTGCAACTGGCTCTTTTCAAAGGCCTTCTGGATGACGATGACGAGATCGGCGGGATTCTCGGGCAGGGACAGGTAGTTGTAGGCACCCATCTGCATGGCGCGCACGGCCGCATCGACCGTGGCCGTGCGGGATACCAGCACGACTTCCGTTTCCGGCGTGTTGCCCTTGATCACCTTGAGCAGGGTCTGCTTGTGGGCGTGATGTTCCTCAAGGGCGGCGACCACGACGGAAAAGTCCATCTGCGCGAGGGTGGCACGGGTCTCGTCGTGATTCTTCACGTGCGTGACCTGCAGGCCAGCCTCCCGCAGCACGGCGGGCAGTCCGGAAAGTGAGTCGTTATCCTTGTCGACGACGAGTACGTCACCGCGCATGGCAGGGTCCTTTGAGGAAGTTCATCCCATAAGCCTACGAGGATGCACGGGTTGCTGTCAATGTCGAGAAGAGCGGCAGGCGTTTATGGGTACGGTGCGTCTGTAGGAGAGGGGGGGGAGAGTGCGGGGGAGAGGCATTTATTCTGTCTGAACAAGGCACGCGGCAGGCATGTGCCGCGTGCCTTGCATGCGTTACTAGCTGTTCCGGCGCAGCACCACGAATTTGTAGCCGTACCAGTCCGGATACTTGCGGTGCAGTTCCACTTCTTCAATGGTGGAAAGGATGCAGGCCAGTCCTTCCTCGTCGTCGGCATATTGGGCCTTCAGCAGCGGGAAGCGCTTTTCCAGCGGGCCGTAGAGTTCATCCCACCAGCTGGACGGGGGCAGGGTAAAGCTGCCCAGCACACTATATCCGGCCTTTTCGCAGACTCCGGTAAAGTCGTCCGCGTGCATCATGGCCGGATAGCCTGTGGCCCAGAAATCGGCCAGTTCCTGCGGTGGGGTGCCGCGCTTGTACCAGCAGATTTCCGAAAGCACCATGTGTCCGTTGGGCGCAAGGCATTGCTTCCAGTATTCCAGTGCGGCGTCAAAGCCCATGATGTAGGCCGCGCCTTCCGACCAGACCAGATCATATCCGCCCTTGCGCAGTGCTTCCGGCAGGTCTGCCATGTCTGAGCAGACCGTGTCTATGCGTTCTGCAACGCCCTGAGTTCGGGCGGCGTCGGTCAGCATGTCCAGAAAGGGCTGGTGGTTGTCCACGGCGGTTATGCGGCAGTCGCGGGCTTTGGCGATGGCCAGCGTCTGTGCGCCCTGTCCGCAGCCTATGTCGATGATGCGCGGGCATTCCGGCAGGTCCGGGACCATGTCCAGCGCTTTCAGGGTGTATTCGTCGCCGCCCGGCGCAAGGCGGGGCAGGCCGGTAAAAGCATCGTACAAAGCTTTCATATAGTTATCCGTCATTTTTTGCAGTTGCATCAGACGTTGCGGCGCGGCAGCCCATGCGCGGATGAGGCCTATTTCCGTGGGCGGAATGCCCAGCACCTTCAGGAAGCGTGCGTGCTGCTCCGGCGCCGTGCGCTCGAAGTCCACATGCCAGCGGCGCATGTCGGCTTCCGAGAATCCGGCATCGGAAAGCAGGGATGTCCACAATTCCTTGTTGATGGGCGTTGCCTCCGGCAGGATGTCCAGTCCCAGCAGGCCGGTGATGATGGTGCGCTGATTGCGCAGGGCCACCATCTCGCGTTGCAGCTCCTCCAGACGTTCTTCAAGGATGGCGCTGAGCGAAGCGCCGTCTCCGGGCTTCCCCTTCCCGCCCCCGTCCCTAGGCGCATCCAGCGCACGGGCGATGTCCGCAAGGGAGAGTCCTGCATCGCGGAACATGCAGATGCGCTGCAGGCGCTCGGCATCCGCCTCCGAATAATGGCGGTATTCCCCGTGCGCATGGGATGAAGGGCGCAGCAGCCCAATCTTGTCGTAATAGAGCAGGGTGCTGCGTGAAAGCCCGAAGCGTCTGGCAAGTCTGCCTACGGTGTACATGGCTGATCCTGTGGAGCCTTTGGGGCTGCCGGTTTCTACTCTGCGCCGGTGTCGGCAAGGCGGGCTTGCAGCTCGCTTGCGGACAGGCGCGTTCCTGTGCTGCAATAGTGGTTGAGCAGGTGCTCCAGCGACAGGATGAGCGCACTGAAGTCCGCCTGCGTGGCGTTCTCCACCATGCTGTTTCCTTCAGTCGTCAGGCCGGTTAACTGCTGGGTCCAGTCCAGTCTGGTGCCTTCGGCCTCGGGAGTCAGCGTGATGGTGTAGAGTATGGTTCTGTGCCCGTTGTTGCGGACAAAGGCGATTTCGTGCGCCGGTTCGTACCGGCATACCACCCACGTGTCTATCAACTCACCTTCAACGCGGACATTGTCCTTGAAGGTGGTCTGAAACACGCAGCCCAGTTCCGCAACGCCTGATCGGGTATGTATCATTGTGCATTGCCATTGTTCAATCCAGTCATATTCACGCACGGGGCACAGCAGGGGAAACACGGTTTCCGGCGTTGCCGATACGTGCATGCTTGCCACAAGATCTTTTCTGAGATGGTTGTTCATGGGTACCTCCGAGTTGGTTCCTAAAGGGTGAAGCTGTAGACAGGTCAACGGCGGGAATGAAAAAACAGAGAAAAAAATCGGAGAGTGAATTGGCTGCCCGTTGATGCGAAACCGCAAGGCTGAAAGCACAGCTTGATTAATGGCCTTTGATGACGCAAGTATGGGGCGCTACGGAAAAAGTATGGTTTCGGGCCGGAGCGGTCCGGTGTTTTATATCGCAATGGCGCGTCCTGATCTTCGGGGCGGCTGGCATCATGAAGAGTGGGTTGCATGAAGAACGGTTTTTTCAATGTATTGAGCGTGACCGAGTTTGTGGATGTGCTGCGGACCTTTGCTCCGCTGCCGGAGGAAAGCGTTTCCGGCATGACGGCGGATGGTCGTGTGCTGGCGCAGGATATGGTGTCGCCTGAAGACCTGCCGCTGGCGGCGCGTTCCTGCATGGACGGCTATGCCCTGCGCGCGCAGGACGTGTTTGGCGCGTCCGAGATGAATCCGGCCTATCTGGAAAGCGCGGGCGTGGTGAACATAGAGAAACCTGCTTCTTTCGGCCTGTGTGCGGGCGAGTGCGCTTCTATCGTGACGGGCGGCATTCTGCCGGAAGGGGCCGATGCCGTGATCATGATCGAGCATACGGAAGAGCTTGGCGCGGGCACCGTGGAGATGCGCAAGTCGCTGGCACCGGCCGACAACGTGATGCTGAAGGGAGAGGACGCCGAAGCGGGCAAGGTGGCGCTTGCCGCCGGAACCCTGTTGCGCCCGCAGGAAGTGGGCCTGATGGCCGCCCTTGGCGTGACGGATGTGCAGGTGTATGCGCGGCCCCGCGTGGGGATTCTCTCTACGGGCGATGAGCTTGTTCCTGTGACGCAGAAGCCGGAAGTGGGGCAGGTACGCGATGTGAACAGTTCCACTCTTGCCTGCTGCGTGGCAAGGGCGGGGGGCGTGCCCACGCAGTATGGTCTTGTGAAGGATGACATTGCAAGCCTTGAGGCGGCGCTTCGTGCCGCGCTGGAAGCCAATGACGTGGTCTTCCTTTCCGGCGGCAGTTCCGTGGGTACCCGCGATCTCACCGTGGCCGCCATTGAACGCATAGAGGGCATGCAGCTTGTGAACCACGGGGTTGCCATCAGCCCCGGCAAACCGCTCATTCTGGCCCGCTGCGGCAACAAGGCGGTGTGGGGGCTGCCCGGTCAGGTGGCTTCTGCTCAGGTGGTCATGTTCATATTGGGCGTTCCGTTCCTGCGTCACCTCGCAGGCTGGCGTAATCCCTTCGATCAGTCCTTGTGGCCTGCACGCCGTGCTGTGCTGACCCGCAATGTCGCTTCCAAGCCTGGGCGCGAGGATTATGTACGCGTGCGGATCGACGTGGCGGAAGGCGAGGTCCGCGCCACCCCCGTGACGGGCAAATCCGGCTTGCTCAAGACCTTGATTTTATCTCAGGGCGTTATTCGCATTCCCTCCGACAGCGAAGGGGTGTATGAAGGGGCCGAGGTTGATGTGCTTCTTTTCTGAGAAGCCGCTCTGAGACTGGAATTCTGGAGAACGCATGCGGATTCTTTTTTTTGGCGACGTCATGGGCAAGCCCGGCAGGGTGGTTCTGAAACGTAAACTGCCTGAGCTGCGCGCACGGTTGGGCGCTGACATGGTCATTGCTAACGGCGAGAATGCTTCCGGCGGCGTGGGGCTGACAACCGATGTGCTGCGCGAGATGCTCGGCTTCGGCGTGGATGTGGTGACCACCGGCAACCATATCTGGAAACATCGCGAGATGTATGGCGGGCTGGACAAGGAAGCCCGGGTGGTGCGTCCGGCCAACTATCCCGCAGGCGCTCCCGGCAGGGGCATGACCATCTGCGATCTTCCTTCGGGACACCGCGTCGCCGTGCTCAACCTGCAGGGGCGTACGTTCATGGATGATGTGGATTGCCCCTTCCATACGGCCTCTGCGTTGCTGAACACCCTCCCCGATGACGTGCGTATCCGCTTTATCGATTTTCATGCGGAAGCCACCAGCGAGAAAAAGGCGCTGGGCTGGTATCTGGACGGGCGCATCAGCGCCATGATCGGCACGCATACCCACGTGCAGACCGCCGATCCCACGATTCTGCCGGAGGGCACCGCCTATCTGACCGATGCGGGCATGTGCGGGGTGGAGGCTTCCTGCCTTGGTATGGACAAGGAAGTGATCGTCAGGCGTTTTCTGACCAAGCTGCCCCAGCGCTTCGTGCTTGCCAAGGGCGAGGTCTCCGTGAACGGCGTGCTTGTCGAGGTTGATCCCGAAACGGGAAAGGCCACGCATATCGAGCTGGTGCGCGAGTAGGCAGGCCCCCTGCGCCATTGACATAACCCCCATTCTCTGCAAGACCCTCATACACATTTCATACAGCGAAAGAGAGTGTCATGGATATTGATAAGCAGCTAGAGATCATCCAGCGCGGCTGTGCTGAGCTGATCAACGTTGAGGAGCTTCGCAAGAAGCTGCAGCGCGGTAAGCCGCTGCGTGTGAAGATGGGCTTCGACCCCACTGCGCCCGACCTGCATCTCGGGCACTGTGTCGCCATTCACAAGCTCCGTCATTTTCAGGAGCTTGGCCATACCGTCATCTTTCTGATCGGCGACTTCACCGGCATGATCGGCGACCCCTCCGGTCGTTCCGAGACTCGTCCCCCCCTGACCCGCGAAGATGTGCTGCGTAATGCAGATACCTACAAGGAGCAGGTGTTCAAGATCCTCGATCCTGAAAAGACCGAGGTGCGCTTCAACTCCGAGTGGATGGACAAGTTCGACGCAGCCGACTTCATTCGTCTGGCATCCCGCTATACCGTGGCACGCATGCTTGAGCGTGACGACTTTGAAAAGCGCTACAAGAGCAATACCCCCATTTCCGTGCACGAGTTCCTGTATCCGCTGGTACAGGGCTACGACTCCGTTGCGCTGAAGGCGGACATCGAACTCGGCGGCACCGACCAGAAGTTCAACCTGCTCATGGGTCGCCATCTGCAGGCGCAGGAAGGTCAGGAGCCCCAGTGCATCATGACCATGCCCATTCTGGAAGGTCTGGACGGCGTGAAGAAGATGTCCAAGTCCTACGGCAACTACATCGGCGTGAATGACGAGCCTGCCGACATGTTCGGCAAGGTCATGTCCATTTCCGACGAACTGATGTGGCGTTACTATGAGCTGGTTTCCCGCAAGAGCCTCGATGAAATCGCCGAGCTCAGGAAGGGCGTGGAAAGCGGTGCCCTGCATCCCAAGGTTGCCAAGGAACAGCTGGCCATGGATATCGTGGGCCAGTACCATGGTGACGAGAAGGGTGAAGAAGCGCGTCAGGGCTTCAACGCCGTGTTCGCCAAGGGCGGCATTCCGGATGATATCGAAACCTACACCTGTCAGGAAGGCGAAGCGTCCGCTCCCGCAGCGTTCCTTGCCGATGCCGGTCTGAGCAAGTCCCGCGGCGAAGCACGCCGCCTGATCAAGCAGGGCGCTTTCAGCGTGGACGGCGAAAAGAGCGAAGACGCGGAAACCCCGCTTGCCAAGGGTGAATACATCATCAAGCTGGGCAAGAAGAGGTTCCTGAAACTTCTGGTGCAATAAGCACCGAAATTCTGTATACAAGGCCGCGTTACAGCGGCCTTTTTCTATGAAGCGACAAAACTAGTGAAGAGGGACATGAATCAACCTAAACTAACCGTGCTGATGTCGGTGAAGAACGGGGAACCGTTCGTTCGCGAGACGGTGCAGTCCGTATTGGCCCAGACCTATGCGGACTTCCGGTTCCTGATCATCGACAACGCCTCGAAGGACAATACGCGTGCCATAATTGAGGGATTTGGCGATCCGCGTATCGAACTCGTGGCATTACCCGAGGATATGGGCCAGACGGGTGCTCTGAATCTGGGGCTTGCCCGTGCGGAATCCGAGTATGTGGCCCGTCTGGATGCCGACGACGTGTGCATGCCCGAGCGGCTGGCACGTCAGGTGGCCTTTCTGGACGCAAACCCGCAGATCGCACTTGTGGGCGCGCAGGCTCAGTTCATTGACCGCAACAGTGCCCTGCTGGGGCATGTGACCGAGTTTCCCGAAGGGCACGGGGATATTGTGGGCTATATGCCCATCACCAACCCCATCGTGCATCCTTCCGTCATGTTCCGTCTTGCGGCGGTGCGCGACGTGGGTGGGTACGACGGCACAATCTCCTACGCGCAGGACCTTGCTCTCTGGATTGCGCTGGCGGAGAAATACCGGCTTGCCAACTTGCCGGACGTGCTGCTGAAGCTGCGCGTGCATCCCGGACAGGAAACCCGCAATGTCTCGCTCAGCACCCGCAGGCTGCGGGACAACCTGCAGCTGTCCCTGCGCATCTACGACCTGCGCACGGCGGATGCGGATACGCGGGCCCTTGCCATGCTGCGGCATCACTACATGCACTTCCTGCTGGGAGAACGGCGCGAAGCCCTTGTCGGCCTTTGCCGCACGTTGCTGACCCAGCCGCACCGGGTGCTTTTCAACCGCAGGTTGTTTGCGGCCCTGCGGTACGCGCTGCTCAAAGCCGTACGCATACGCCGCCTGAAATAGAACAGGATGCGGGGCATGCCGGAAGCGGCATGCCCCGATTACCATGGACTTCGGCCGAGTGTAGCGTCATACTGGCCGGAGTTTTTTTTATAGCATTTCTGAGCCGGTCGCTCGGAGGACATGTGCGCATTCTCGTGTTCGGCAGTTATGCCCCTTCCCTGATAAATTTTCGTGGACCGCTCCTGCGTGCCATGCTGGCTGCGGGGCATACCGTCATTGCCGCTGCGCCCGATCTGGACGCCGACACCGTGCGTACCCTGCACGCCATGGGTGTGGAGGCGGCACAGGTGCCGCTCAGCCGCAAAGGGTTGAATCCCCTGCGCGATATTGCGGCATTGATGTCGCTGGTGAAGACCATCAAGGGCATCGCGCCGGACGTGATGCTTTCCTACACCATCAAGCCCGTGGTCTACGGTTCCATTGCCGCACGTCTGGCGGGTGTGCCGAATATCTACGCCATGGTGGAAGGGCTGGGGTATGCCTTCAACGGCAAGGGCTTAAAACGCACGGTGCTCGCGGTTATCGCGGGCATGCTGTATGCGGCAGGCATGAGCGTGTGCCGGTCCATTTTCTTCCTGAATGAGGACAACAGGGGCTTCTTCCGCAAATGCCGCATCATCTCCGCATCGCGGCGCACCTGTCTGGTAAACGGCACAGGCATTGATCTTGACCACTACGGCCCGGCACCCTTGCCGGAGAAGTATGCCGAAGCTCCCGTCTTTCTGTGCATTGCCCGCCTGCTGCGCGAGAAAGGCGTGCGCGAGTTCGCGGAAGCGGCGCGTCTGGTAAAGCAGGAATTTCCACAGGCCGTGTTCCGGCTGGTGGGGCCCTTTGACAGGGGCGTGGATTGCGTGAGCGAGGAAGAGGTGGCCCCGTGGCGGGAGTGGATGGATATTCCCGGGCCATCGGCTGACGTGCGGCCGGATATTGCCGGCTGTGCCGTCTATGTGCTGCCTTCCTACCATGAAGGTGTGCCTCGCACCACGCTGGAGGCCATGAGCATGCAGCGCGCCATCGTTACTACGGACGCGGTGGGATGCCGCGAGACCGTGCGGGAAGGGCGCAACGGCTACATGGTTCCGGTGGGCGACGCCAAGGCGCTGGCAGAGGCCATGATGCGCTTCATCCGGCAGCCTGAACGCATCGTTTCCATGGGGGCGGAGTCGCGTCGCTATGCCGAAGAGCGTTTTGATGTGCACAAGGTCAACGAGGCAGTGCTGAGGGAGATGAGCCTGTTGTAATCTTCGGGCGCTTGGTGTGTATTCGGGACGGGGGGGGCAGCACTCGCTGCTGCCGGTCAGGAAGCCATCCGTTAGCATCCCGTGAAACAGTCAGGAGGTCCGCATGATCGATATGGATAAGGCCCGCTCTGCCGTTGCCGAGTTTCAGGCGTTGCTGGACGGCACTCCGCTGGAAACAGCGCATGTGCGCGTGGGGCCGGATGCATGGACTCTGGCCGAGATCGTGGGGCATCTCATTGATTCCGCCGCCAACAACCATCAGCGTTTCGTGCGGCTGCGCTTCAGCGATCTTGAAGGATTTCCCGGTTACGATGCCGAGCCGTGGGTGCAGGTGCAGCAATATGACGGCTGTGACTTCGGTATGCTCAAGACCCTGTGGGCCAGCTACAACGCCTTGTTGCTGCATCTGGCCGCCAATACGCCGGAGGAGGCCAGCCCCCGTGAATGGCGGCGGGAATCCGGTCCGTTGACACTGGAATTTCTTGTGGCTGATTATTATGAGCACATGCGGGGGCATATGGCGCATTATGCCCGTCGCCTTGCGGAAGTGCAGGCATTTCTCAAGCCTTTGTAGGCGGTGTGATGCTTTGATGTAACGTAAAAGGCCGTCCTCCGGGGACGGCCTTCTTCGTTTTCAGGCAATCGTGTTTAGCTGGCGGCTGCATCGTCTGCAGTGGGGGGGGGCTGCGATGGCTGGTTCAGACAGGCGGATGCTCCCCCGAATCCTTCGGGCAGCATGCGCTCGCAGTAGTCCTTGAGTGTCATGTTCGCTTCACTGTGCAAGGTGTCTTCATACATGGTGCGGAAGGTGTGGTTGATGAAGCCGAAGCGTGCTGTCATGGGACGCTTGCTGCTGGTGGGCCGGTGCGATGCCAGCGCGAAGATGATGTCCGTGAAGCGGATGCTGTCCGGCGGGGCGCACAGCGCGTAGGAGGGATCATCTCCGCAGGTCTGCACCACCATGCCTGCCTTCTGCATGATGCTCATCACATTCTGGATGAGGCGCACTGGCGCGCGCAGTGTTTCCGAAAGGTCGGCCAGGGATACGGGGCCGCCGTGTTCATAAAAGCGGCGGGTGAGCAGCAGCATGGAAAGGGCTGCCAGTTTGTCGCGCTCTTCGCGGGTGGCGGTGTCCGAACGTATCTCGTTTTCGAAGGTGCGTACGTTCTGCATGGCAAAGCTGAACTCCACGCCGAGCAGGACGATAACCCAGCTGATGTAGACCCATACGAGGAAGAGGGGCACCTGGGCGAAACCGCCGTAAATGGCGTTGTATTTGGCCGCGCCTACCTGATAGGTGACGTAGAGGTTTTCCACGGACTTCCACAGCGTTGCGGCAATGAGGGCGCCGACAAATCCGGAGGGAATGCGTACCTTGGTGTTGGGGATGAACACATAAAGAAAGAGCAGCATCAGGGTAACCATCAGCAGCGGGATGAACTTGAGAAGGGTGATGTAGGCGTAACTGAAGGCGCTGTATGAGAGCAGCGTCTGCATCACGGTATCATTCTTCAGCGAGGCGCTGACGCTGAACGCGACGCCGAAGACGATGGGGCAGATGAGCGACACGGAAAAGAAGTCCGTGAATTTTCGCCACATGGTGCGCCCCTGCGTTACGCCCCATATGGAATTGAAGGCTTTTTCAATGGTGCCCATGACCGAGCCGACGGTCAGCAGCAGGGTTGCCATGCCTATGGTGCCGAGTGTGCCCACATTGGTGTTGTTCACGTAGCCCAGAATGTGGTCCACGGTCTGTTCATTACCTGCGGAGAAATTGAGCAGGATGGCTCGCAGGCCTTCCGAGTTCTGTAACCCCATGCCCTTGGAGATGGAAAAGGCCACCGCGAGAAAGGGAACTATGGAAAGGACCGTGGTGTATGTGAGGGCGGAAGCCCTGAGCAGGCACTGATCTTTCATGAATCCGTGCACCACCAGATAGAGCCACTTGAGCAGGCCTGCCAGACCTTGCTGCTTTCTGTCCTGCGGATCAATGTCTTCAAGCCAGATATCGCGGGTGACAAAGCGGACAATTCTGCCTGTCTGCTCTTTCAGTGAGGCCTGAGGTTTTGTCGGTTGCGTCATGATTTTCCTGAACCGGTTGAAGGTTGGGGGCTTGCCGCCGTCAGGTAAAAAGCGATAGAATACATTATGAACCAGTACCAGATCTCCCCGACATACGACAACCCTTGCCGATTGATCTGCACCGACTGTGTGTCCGGTGCTGGTCGTAGCGTTGTGCTGCTGCGTGCTTTGGTGTTTTCGTTAGTCTTGTTAACCATATGCGGGTGCGCTGCGGCTTCTTCTTCCCGAGCGCAAGAGGCCTCTGCCGCTGTAGTGCCACCGGATGCCGTGCAACAATCGCCTGTGCAGGCTGTTTCCGTGCAGTCCGGCTTGGAACAGCCCATCATGAACTACTCCGGAACCACGCAGGTACTGGACAAAGGGGTTGATGAAGGCTGGCAGGCTCTTGTGGACAGGCTGGAGGCGGACGGTTTTGACAGGCCCTACGTTGAGAGCCTGTTCCAACGTGTGGAGAATCCCTATTCCGCGGGTCCCATGGGGCATAAGATGCGGGCTCTTTTCAAAACCAAGTACGCTCCGCGCAAGCCTGCCACCAAGAAGTCCGTGACGGCCCAAGCGCCCTCTGTGTATCCCGGTGTGATTGTGCCGGAGAACATGCGCAAGGCGCGTACCTTCCTGCAGGATCACCGGACAAGTCTGCGGCTGATGGAAAAGCGCTTCGGGGTGCCCAAGGAAGTGGCTGTGGGACTCATGCTTGTGGAGACGAGGCTCGGCAATTTTCTGGGCAAGGAACAGGCCTTTCGCAATCTGGCCTGTCTTGCCGCTTCCGATTCGCTCGACCGTATCCGGCCGCAGCTTGATGGCCTCAAGATAACCAGAGAGCGTGCAAGCTGGCTTTCCAAGCGCATCGAAGACAAGTCATCGTGGGCGTATACCGAGCTGAAGGCGCTTATCACCTATTCACAGCGGAGCGGTCTGGACCCCGTGTCCATGCCGGGGTCCATCTATGGTGCCGTGGGTATCTGTCAGTTCATGCCTTCCAACATCATCCGCTTCGGCGTGGATGGAGACGGTGACGGCAAGGTCAATCTGTTTCACGCGCAGGACGCCATGCATAGTCTGGCCAATTATCTGAAATATCATGGATGGAAACCGGGGCTCAGCAGAGCCAAGCAGACCAAGGTGCTGCGGCACTACAATAACAGCGCCACCTACGCCAATACCATTCTGGCCGTGGCAGATGCCTTGCGCTGAGTAGTGGCTGGTGCCTATATGGGCAAAACTATCATTGCTTTTGCAGACATTTATCCTAGAATGCCGCAATGGTGGGAATAGTGCGTACCGCAGCATACCAAAGGAGCGGCCATGAGCTTAGACCATAACATCCTTCTGGAAACCGGCACGAACGAGCTTGAAGTTCTGGAACTCTTCATTTCCGAGCGATTGCCGGACGGCTCAGTGGCGCCGTGCTATTTCGGCGTGAACGTGGCCAAAGTGATGCAGGTGATAGAATCTCCCAAATTCTGCGCTCCCGAATCCGCATCCAATCCATGCTTCATGGGCATGATCGACATCCGTAACATGATGGTGCCCGTGCTTGATCTCAGCCGCTGGCTCAAGATGGACATGGTGCATGCCGAGCACGACGTGATCATGGTGACGGAGTTCAGCCATTCCGTGACAGGCTTCCTTGTTTCCGGCGTGACGGAGATCCACCGCGTGGGCTGGAAGGAAGTGCAGCCGCCCAGCGGATATATCTCCAGAGTAGGCACCAACTGCATTGTCGGCATGGTCGATCTGGGGGACCATTTCGTGCAATTGGTCGACCTTGAGAACGTGCTGGCCGATCTTGATCCGCTATCCTTTGAAAAAGCCGTGCACCGCGGGCCGAAGGCCTTGCGCACCTATCGGGCATTGGTGGCGGATGATTCCGCAACCATCCGGCTGATGCTGCGCAAGAATCTTGAATCGGCGAATTTCGAGCCCATTCTGGTAAACAACGGCCAGGAGGCACTCAATCAGTTGCGGGAATTCCGCATGCAGGCGGAGAACGAGGGCAGGCCGCTCTCGGATTTTGTGGATATCGTGATTTCGGATATTGAAATGCCCCTCATGGACGGCTTCACGCTGACAAAGAACGTCAAGGAGGATGACGTGCTGGGCGGGTTGCCTGTCATTCTCTATTCTTCGCTCATTACGACCGAACTGCGGCACAAGGGGGAGTCTGTCGGGGCGGATGATCAAATTTCCAAGCCGGATCTTGATATGATGGCGCAGCGGGCGCTGGAGTTGCTCGAGAACAGGGCCTGATTGCTGCCCGAACCATAGACGCACCGGAGATGAGGCATGATGTTTGAGCGGGACAGCGAGGTCATTGAGACTTTTATAGAAGAAACCTACGAGCGTCTGGCGGAGATTGAGAGGGGGCTGCTGGACCTTGAACAGAATCGGCTTGCCGTTGATGGCGACAAGGTGCACGCCATTTTCAGGGCGGCGCATTCCATCAAGGCCGGAGCCGGGCTGCTCAAGTATTCCGAGATTGCCGAGGTGGCACACAGGGCGGAGAACATCCTGCAGCGTATCCGCACGGGCGTGCTCGTTCCGGACAGCGAGTGCATCACCGCCTTGCTGGAAGCCTTTGACAGCGTGCTGCTCTTGCTCAACTCCTATCGGAGCAACAATACAAGACCTGATGTCCAGCGGGAGCTAGCCGCTCTTGAACGATATCTTTAGGCCGGATCTTCCGGCCTTTTTCTTGTGCGGCAGGGCGGGTCAGAACCGCCAGCGCAATGACCGTTCCAGCTTGCGCGCCAGCATGGCGCACCCCATCGTCAATACCAGATACATGAGCGTGATGGTGATCCAGACCTCGAAGGTAAGATAGGTGGCGGACATGAGCTCCAGCCCCTGAAAGGTCAGTTCCGGAATGGAGATGACCGAGACGATGGCCGAGTCCTTGATGGTTGAGATGAACTGGCCCGTCAGAGGCGGAATGATCACCTTCAGCGCCTGCGGCAGCACGACCAGCCTGAGCTGGTCGGAACGCGGCAGCCCCAGCGAGGCGGCAGCCTCCCACTGGCCTTTGTCCACGCTCTCCACGCCGCCGCGAACGATTTCCGCAATATAGGCCCCTTCGTAGATGGAGAGGGTGATTACGCCGGAGATGAAGCCGGGCAGCCGGTTGGGCTCGTCGCAGACTACGGCGAGGATGTTGCCGAGCCATGCGGGCATGGCACGTATGGCGTCATCCAGTCCGATGAGAGGGGCAAGTACGGAGTAAATGAAAAAATAGAAGATGAACACCAGCACCAGCGGCGGCAGGTTGCGCACGGCTTCCACATAGGTGCGGGCGATCAGTCTGCGGAACAGGCTCCGGCTTGATGCGGCAAGCCCTGCGGCAACGCCTATACCAAGGGCCAGTACCGTGGTCCAAATGCTGAGCCTGAGCGTGGTGAGCAGGCCGTGTACAAGCACATTGGCCGTCCAACCATGTTCGGGGTCGAGACGAAAGAGAAACTGGGGCACGGCCGTCCAGTTCCAGTCGTAGTCAAAACGGGTCTGCAGCCGCCAGAAAAAGAGACCGGCGGCCATAGCCAGCAAAAAGAGAAGCAGTACATCCAGCGTGTGGGATGTGCGTGCGCGGGGATGATTATTCATGCGAAATGAGAGGAAAAGCCCGCGGCGCAAAGAGCCGCGGGCAGTGTATGCTATTTGAGTTGCGAGGCCCAATCCAGTGTTTCAAACCAGTAGTGCTTGCGCTCGGCAAGCCAGCCTTGGGCTTCCTTCTGTCGGATCCAGTTGTTCAGCACGTTCAGGGTGTCAGGGTCTCCCTTGCGTACGGCAAAGGCGACCGGTTCCTTGGTGAAGGTGCCTTCAACGGGCAGAAACAGCTTGTCAGCATGTTCCACAGCGCTGTGTGCGGGCAGGGGGGCGCTTGCCACAAAGGCATGCACGCGGCCGGAGAGCAGTTCCTGCATGCACTGTGTTTCCTTGTCGAAAAGGCGCAACGTGGCCTTGGGGAAGAAGGCCTTGGCAGCGGTGGCCGGCGTGGAACCGATGCGTGCGACGATGATGACATCTTCCTTGTTGAAGTCTGCCAGCGAGTCAAATCCCTTGGCCATGGACTTGCTCGCCACCAGGGCCATGCCTGTAGTGTCGTAAGGGATGGTGAAGTTCACCTTGAGGTTGCGCTCGGTAGTGACGCTCATGCCGCCGATGATCACGTCGAACTTGTCGGAGAGCAGGGCGGGAATGATGCCGGACCAACTGGTGGGCACGAATTCGATCTTTACCCCCAAGTCTTCCGCCAGCTTCGTCATCACATCAACCTCAAAGCCGATGAACTTGCCGGTTTTGTCGTTCATGGCCCACGGAACAAAGGTGGAAAAACCCACACGCAATGTGCCGCGCTCAATGGCTTTGGAGATGACACTGGCATCGCGCAGCTCGTGAGTGGCGTCCTTGGCCTGCGCCGTTCCTGCCATGAGCAGAAGGCCCATGATCAGGATGACGAAGAGAAAACGGAAACGTGAATGCATCGGCTACTCCTTTTGTTGTGCCGTTCGATATACTCAGGCGTAATGCCTGAGCCTGCGCTCCATGCCGCGCACGGCAAAGGACAGGCTCAGGTTGATTGCCAGATAAATGGCCGCGATGGTGAACCAGATCTCAAAGGTCATGAAGGTTTCGGCAATGATGGCCTGCCCCTGCATGGTCATGTCGAAGACGGAAATGGTCGCCACAAGGGCGGAATCCTTCACCAGCGAAATGGCCTGATTGGTCAGCGGCGGCAGCACGTTGCGAATGGCCTGCGGCAGAATGACCTTTCTGTATGTGGCGGGAGTGGTCATGCCCAGACTGTAGGCAGCCTCCCATTGTCCTTTGGGAACGCTCTGGATGCCTGCGCGGAATATCTCCGACATGTAGGCCCCTTCAAACAGGCTGAGTGCAAGCACTGCAGACCAGAAAGCCCCCATGCCGAGGACCGGAGCGAAGACGAAGTAGAGAATGTATAGCTGGATGAGCAGCGGCGTGTTGCGGATGCTTTCGATGTACAAGGTGCCAAGGTGGCGTGCGACGAAGGAGCAGGATTGCCGCATGAGCATGGCCACAAGGCCTATGACCAGTGAAAGCGCCATGGCGCACAGGGTGATCTGCGCTGTGACCCGAAGGCCCATGAGCAGCGGGCCGGCCTTGAAGATGCCTTCGTTCAGGGTGAACAGGTAGCGGGGAACGCGGTACCACTGCCAGTCGTAGCCGAGTCCTTCCGTGCTCTGCAGCATGCACCACAGCAGGGCGGCCATGACCAGAAGATACTGGCCGATGTCCCATGCGGGAGAGCGGTTTTCCGTCCTGATGGCATAGAGTGTCTTGCGAAGTCTCGTATTCATCCTGTGAAATTACATAGATCAGAAGCGCGCGCCAAGCCTTTTCAGGATTTTGTCACGTCATCAGCATAATCATTATAATGCGGTTGGGGTGCCATTACGTTTGTTAATCAAGATACGGGGCCACGGTGGGGGAATGGCGTTTGATCTCGCGAACCATGTGATCGTAGGCGCGAATGCGGTATACGGCGCGAGTGATGAGAAAACCGCCCAGGCAGGTGAGTCCCGCGCAGATGAGCAGCACCACGGTGAGCAGCAACCACATGTCTGCGGCGCTGTAGAAACGGGAGGTGGATATGAGCAGGCCCATTACCGTGAGGGGCAGGGCCAGCACGGCAATTCCCGTGCGCATCAGGGAGAGTGAGGTACGCTTCTCTGCAAGGATGAGCTGCACATGGTTTATGACCGTGGCCTCGGTCTGTGCCAGTGCGGAAATGTCCTTGAACTCGGTCTGCAAATCAACGGGCAAGGCTATTCTCCTATGATCTTGACGAGCACGCGTTTTTTCCGGCGTCCGTCGAATTCACCGTAGAAAATCTGCTCCCACGTGCCGAAGTCGAGGCGCCCTTCGGTAATGGCGACAACCACCTCGCGGCCCATGATCTGCCGCTTCATGTGCGCATCGGCGTTGTCCTCATAGCCATTGTGGCGATACTGCGAAACGGGGGCGTGCGGGGCGAGCTTTTCAAGCCATATCTCGTAGTCATGGTGCAGGCCGGATTCGTCGTCGTTGATGAATACCGAGGCCGTTATGTGCATGGCGTTCACGAGGCACATGCCTTCACGTATACCGCTTTCGGCAAGGCAGTGCTCCACGTCGGGGGTGATATTGATGAAGGCCCGTCGGGTGGGAATCTCGTAGAAGAGTTCCTTTCTGTAGGATCGCATGCGGACTCCTTGTGTCTGTTCGGATTGTCAGGCTGTTTTAACACAGGATGCCTGTCCGGAAAAGAGGACGTATGCAAAAGGGGCGCATCCTTTCGGATACGCCCCGGTAGACCGGCCTTGTGGAGGCGGCAGAGAATGCGATGCGTTAAGAATCGATACTTTCAATGATGGCTCTCAGCTTTGCTGAAAGCTCCGCCAGTTCATGTATGCCGTGGGTGGCCTTGTCGAGTTCGGCGGATGCCTGCTGGGAGATATCCTTCACCTCTTCAACTGCCTGATTGATGTGCTCGCTGGTGGCGGACTGTTCTTCCGCTGCCGTGGCAATGGCCTGTACCTGATCCGTGGTGTCGTTCACCAGCGAGACGATGGCCTTGAGCGCCTCGCCGGAGGCTGCGGACAGGGTGCGGGAACGGTCAACAGCCTTCACGGCGTTGTCCACGCTCTGCGAGTTGTGGCGCGCACCTTCCTGAATGGCATTGATGGCGCTGCCCACTTCCTTGGTGGCTTGCATGGTCTTTTCGGCCAGTTTGCGTACCTCGTCGGCAACAACGGCAAACCCGCGTCCTGCGTCACCGGCGCGTGCGGCCTCAATGGCGGCGTTCAGGGCCAGCAGGTTTGTCTGGTCGGCAATGTCCGTAATCACGTTCATGACCTGGCCGATGCCTTCGGCGCGTTCGCCCAGTTCCGCCATGCTGGTGCGCAGCGCTTCGGATTGGCGGGTTACTTCGGCAATGGCGGCCATGGCTTCTTCAACGACTTTCGAGCCTTCCTGTGCCTTGGTGCGTGCTTCTGACGCCTGCTCGGCAGCGGAGGATGCGTTGCGCGCCACTTCATAGACCGCGGCGTTCATCTGTTCCATGGCGGTGGCCGTGTCTATGGCGCGCTCCGTCTGGCGGTCCACTTCGCGGCTGGTGTGTTCCACCTGCGAGGCAACATCCTTTGCAAGGCGTGCCACGTCGGAAGAGATGTCTTCGGATTCCTGCGCCGCTCTGGAGACGGCTTCGTTCTTGGCAAGAATTTCAGCCTCACGGGTGCGGAGTTCGGTGAGATCCTGATAGATGCACAGGGCGCCCATCAGTTCGCCGTTCAGGTCAAATAGGGGAGATGCGTGGATGTTCAGGTTGCGCTTTCCGCCCTTGCGTCCTGTGAATTCAACTTCGCGGTTGGTGACCGTGTGTTTTTCAAGGCTGTCGCGCAGAACAGTGCGGCGGGAGGCGTCACCGTAGAAAAAGTGGGCGACGTTTTGCCCGTAATAGTCTTCGGGGCGTCCTTCGTGCTGCAGAATCTTGAGCAGACCGGCGTTGGTATAGGTGAGCATTTCCTTGGTATCGACCACCACGAACGGCGTATCAATCCCTTTCAGCACGCCCTGCGCAAAGCCGAGATTGTGCTTGAGGCGCGAAACCAGGGATTCGAGTGCAAGGCGCATCTCCGCCAGTTCGTCGCTGCCTCCGCAGGCGAAACAGACGGTGTAGTCGCCGTCCAGAATGCGCTCGACCCCCCGTTTGATCTCATCAATGGGGGCGGTGATTCGATTCATGATGATCAGGGCAAGCGGGAGAATGAGCAGGAGACTGACTGCCAGCATGATCACGCAGCCCGTGGTGACCGTGCCTTCGGGCACTACCCCCTTTTCTGCGCTGGTCAGCAACAGGCCGGTAACGCCGGCTCCGGTTGCAAGCAGCAATCCCAATGTGATCCAAATAAGGGTTTTGACGGTAAGCCCTTTAAGCATGCGATTCTCCTTGTGCTGGTGGGCAGGCATGGAATGGGTCCATGTTTCTGCATATACGATATATCTATCGACCATTCCACACGAATAATAGGGGGGGAATGTCGAAAGTGCAGTTAGAAATTTCAGACAATCATATGGTTCTCATGGGGGAAGAGGGCGCTGTTTCACAAAAGCAAGTATCGCACCACTTCCTGTGTGCTCGCCGGAAACCGGCTTTTTTTACTGCAACGTCTGCTAGTGCTTCACTTTCTCCGGGATGCTTGAGTGCGCGCTGTTGTTCGCAGGGTTGTTGGTTGTCTGTTTTTTCGGAATGATTGTATGTGTTGTCCTGAAAATTGGACGTACCAATTATGCCCCGGTGGCACAATTGGCAAGAGGTGAGTGATGTGTGTACTGGCAGGGGTAATGCTCTGAAAATATGTGAAGAATTCGTGACGTATTAGAAAGTGTCTAGACATTGTTGAAGATTAGAGCTAAATCTGAACGATATATTAAGGTCTTGTGCGTTGTAGAGTCTGTATTCTGTGGGAGGGGGGACAGCGCAAGAGCGCAGGTAGAAAGGAAACATGACCGTCGGGGATGTTTCAGGTCTTGATTGCTATCTGGTCGCGTACACGTTTTCAGGGAGCTTCATGTCCAATACAGCGGAAATGTCACCTGTCGAGAATTCAGGTGAGTTTTTCAGCGTATCTCCGTTGATGATCTTTCCCACCATCATGGGAAAGTTCAGCGTATATCTACGGCAAAACGGAGAGTACGTACTGTATACCAGTGCCGACGAGGTATTTACCGAGCGGCACAAACGGGTGCTCTACGACAACGGGGTACGGGAAGTGTATGTCAAGGCCATGCACCGTCCTCACTACTCTCGCTACATAGAGGAACACCTCGGAAAAATATTGCTTGACGATACCCTGCCCCTGCGCGAACGTGCGGGGCTTTTCTATTCGGTCTCCTCGGAAGTCATGGAGGAGATGTTTGAAGCCAAACTGCCGACGGGGCTGGATAGCGAGCATTACAAGCGTGTTCTGGAATTTGTACAGCAGACTCTGAAGTTTCTCTGTCTTGAGAACTCTCTCAAGGCCGTGGCCGAGTTCATCGCCCATGACTACAAGACGTATACGCATTGCGTGAATGTCTTCGTATATACCACTTCGGTCCTGCATACCTATGGGCTGGATGACGAAACGCTGCTTCGTTGTGGTATAGGGGCCATGTTGCATGATGTGGGCAAGACCCGCATCCCCCGTCTTATTCTGGACAAGTCGGGCAAGCTTGACCCCGACGAGCGGCGCATCATCAACAGACACCCCACATTCGGGCTGGCTTCCTGCACGCTCATGCCTCTTTCGCAAGAGGCCATGAATATTATCCTGTTCCATCATGAAAAGATGAATGGCAGCGGGTATCCCGCCGGGCTCAGGGCGGAAGAGATTCCTTTGCCGGTGCGGGTCGTGACCATAGCGGACATATATGATGCGTTGACTACTGACCGTCCCTATGCCAAAGCTCGGCGTCCCTTCGAGGTGCTCGAACTGATGCGTGCCACCATGGCACAGGATCTGGATATGGATGTCTTCAAGCGTTTCATCATGGTGCTTTCCGGCGCATCGATTATCGGTCGCTGATACGTTAACCTCTTACCTTCGGACCCGGGAATGACACAGGCCGCATGCAAGCAGGAAAAGCAGGGAACTACAGAGTTCTTTGCCATTCCTCCCGCCATGATCATCAATGACATGCGCGGTGAGTTCAGCCTGTATCTCAAGCAGGGGGATGAGTTCGTCCTGTATACCAGAGCCGGGGAGACCTTCCGGGAACGGCACAGGCAGGTACTGGACGCCACAGGTGTGAAGAGCCTGTTCGTGCAGGAAGAGGAACGGCCGGAATACCGGGAGCATGTGGTCAAGAATCTGGGCTCGGTGCTCAGTGACGAGAATATTCCGCTGCCCACCCGTGCACAGATGTTCTATGATGCCTCGTCGGACGTGGTGGAAGACATCTTTTCCAACAAGCTTCCCCCCACCATTCGCAGAAATCAGTTCGACCGCGTTTTCGAGTTCGTGGCCAAGGGTGTGAGCTTTCTCACGCTTGAAAACTCCATCAAGACCATGGCCTCGCTCATTGCGCACGACTACCACACCTTTTCGCACTCCATTCATGTTTTCATATACTCGCAGGTCATTCTTCAGACCTACGGGTTCGACGACAAGAGCCTTGTGCAGTTCGGGCTTGGTGCCATGCTGCACGATATCGGCAAGACCTTCATTGATGACGCCATACTGAACAAGCCCGGTCCGCTTACGTGGGAAGAGCGTGAGGTCATCAATGAGCATCCCGTTCTCGGGGCGGGTGCGTGTACGCTGATGCCGCTTTCGCAGGATGCCCTCAACTGCATTCTCTTCCACCATGAGAAGGTTGACGGTTCCGGCTATCCCTGCGGTCTGCGCGGCGAGGAAATTCCTTTGCCCGTTCGTGCCGTGACCATAGCGGATATCTACGATGCCATCTGTTCCAACCGTCCTTACGCAAAGGCCAAGAATGCATTCCAGGTGCTGCGCGTCATGAAGGATGAAATGGGACACGGGCTGGATATGGAAGTGTTTGCACGTTTTGTCCGCATTCTGAGTGGCGCGGGCATCGTTTAGGCTGCGAATTTTTCCTTACAAACGCAATGTTGGGCCGTAACAGGCCTTTTTTTATGCCCAATGCCTGTTTTTTGGGTGTTTGAACCATGCAATTCGGAGTAAAATGGTCCAAAAAAACGCCTTGCCCCTTCCCCATGCCGAGTTGCGGTGTTATATGCGTACGGTACGGATGTTTAGGCGACCAGGATTGTCAGCCATCTGTACCATAACAAAGCAATATATCATGCAGAAGCCGGCGAGGCCGTCGAGCGCATTGCATATGCCGGAGGTTTATACTCATGTGGGAATATACTGACAAAGTTCGCGAGCATTTTCTCAATCCCCGCAACGTGGGCGAAATCGAAAACGCGGATGCCATCGGTGAAGTGGGCAGCCTTGCTTGTGGCGACGCCCTCAAGCTTTATCTCAAGATCGACGCGGATGATCGCATCGTTGACGCCAAATTCCAGACCTTCGGGTGTGCCAGCGCCATCGCTTCTTCTTCCGCACTGACGGAAATGCTCAAGGGCAAGACCATCGCCGAGGCTGAAAAAATTACCAATAAGGATATTGCCGAGTTTCTGGGCGGCCTGCCCCAGCAGAAGATGCACTGCTCCGTCATGGGGCAGGAGGCTCTTGAGGTGGCCATCAAGAACTGGCGTGGTGAAGCGGTTGATCAGCACGAGCACGAAGGCGAACTGGTCTGCAAGTGCTTCGGCGTGACCGACGAGCTTATTTTGCACACCATCCGCGAGAACAACCTCACCACCGTGGAAGAAGTGACCAACTTCACCAAGGCCGGTGGCGGTTGCGGCGACTGCATTCCCGCCATTCAGGTGCTGCTTGATCAGGCGCTGGGCAAGGTGGCCGCCTGCGAGGTGCCCGAAGCCAAGCCCAAGGCGCTTACCAACGTGCAGCGTATGCAGCTTGTGGTGAAGACCCTTGAGGAAGAGATACGCCCCAGTCTGCAGAAGGACGGCGGCGACATCGAACTCGTGGACATTGACGGCCACACCGTCAAAGTGGCGCTGCGCGGCATGTGCACCAGCTGCCCTTCCAGTCAGCTGACCTTGAAGGGCTTTGTGGAGACCACGCTGCGTGAATATGTCGAGCCTGAAATTTCTGTGGTGGAGGTAAACTCATGAGAACCGTCTACCTCGACAACAACGCGACCACCCAGATAGATCCCGCTGTTCTGGAAGCCATGATGCCGTTCCTGACGGAATTCTACGGCAACCCTTCCAGTATGCACCGTTTCGGTGGGCAGGTGGGCAAGTATCTGGTGGAAGCTCGCGAACGCGTGGCCGCTTCCATCGGCGCGCGACCGGAGGAGATTCTCTTCACCGCCTGCGGTACCGAGAGCGACAACACGGCCATCTGGTCCGCGCTCAACTCCCAGCAGGACAAGCGGCATATCATTACCACCCGTGTTGAGCACCCCGCCGTGCTCAATCTGGTGCAGCATCTGGAAAAGCGCGGCTACGAGGCCACCTATCTTGGCGTGGACTCCAAGGGCCAGCTTGACCTTGACGAACTGCGCGAAGCCATCCGCAAGGATACCGCACTGGTGTCCATCATGTACGCCAATAACGAGACCGGCGTTGTCTTCCCCATGGAGGAGATCGCCGCCATCGTGAAGGAACGCGGCGTACAGCTTCATACGGATGCCGTGCAGGTTGTGGGCAAGCTGCCCATTGACGTATCCCGTCTGCCTGTGGATTTTCTGGCTCTTTCCGGCCACAAGCTGCATGCCCCCAAGGGCATTGGCGCACTCTACGTGCGTAAGGGCACTCCGTTCCGTCCCTTCATGCGAGGCGGACATCAGGAACGGGGACGTCGTGCCGGTACGGAAAACGCCGCGTCCATCGTGGCGCTGGGCAAGGCCTGTGAACTGGCCACCGTGAATATGGCAGAGGAGCGCACCCGCGTGAAGGCGCTGCGCGACCGCCTTGAGGCGGGGCTGCTTGCCGCTGTGCCGGATTCCATCGTGAACGGCGATGTCGAGAACCGTCTGCCCAACACGTCGTCCATTGCGTTCAAGTACGTGGAGGGCGAAGCCATTCTGCTGCTCATGGACGGCCACGGCATTTGCGCAAGTTCAGGGTCCGCCTGCACCTCCGGTAGCCTTGAGCCTTCGCATGTGTTGCGCGCCATGGGCGTGCCGTTTACCTATGCGCATGGTTCCATCCGCTTCAGCCTGAGCCGCTTCAACACCGATGCGGATGTGGATCTGGTGCTCAAGGAAGTGCCGCCCATCATCAACCGCCTGCGTGAAATCTCTCCTTTCCGTGAAGGACTGGAACCCAAGGGCGAAAAGCTTGCGTGTGGCTGCAAGTAAGGGCCGCCACGATTATTGAAAGCGTTGGGGCCGGGCAAGGATGTCCGGCCCTTTTCTTTATGCCTGAAAGAGCATACGGTGCGGAGCGGATAATCCGCCTGGTAACGGTTTTTCGGACAACGTCCGTTTGACAAGGAGTTTGCCATGAACATTGCGCATTCAATGCTGGACCTGATTGGACGTACGCCGCTGGTGCGGCTGAACCGTATTACGGAAGGCTGCCCCGCAGAGGTGGTTGCCAAACTGGAATATTTCAATCCCTGCAGCTCGGTGAAGGACCGCATCGGCCTGAGCATGATCGTGGCCGGTGAAAAGGCGGGACGCATCAACAGGGATACGCTCATCGTCGAGCCCACCAGTGGGAATACGGGCCTCGGGCTCGCTTTTGCCTGCGCGGTAAAGGGCTATAAGCTGGTGCTGACCATGCCGGAATCCATGAGCAATGAGCGCAAGGCTCTTTTGCGCGGCTTTGGCGCCACGCTGGTGCTCACTCCTGCGGCGCAGGGCATGTCCGGTGCCGTGCGTGAAGCCGAGCGGATCGTGGCGGAAACGCCCAATGCCTATATGCCCCAGCAATTCAAGAATCCCGCCAACCCCGAGATTCACCGCCTGACCACTGCCGAGGAGATCTGGCAGGATACGGACGGCGAGGTGGACGTTTTTGTGGCAGGCGTCGGTTCCGGCGGCACTATTACCGGCGTGGGCGGCAGGCTCAAGGAGCTGAATCCGAACGTCTACCGCGTGGCGGTTGAACCGGATGCCTCTCCGGTCCTTTCCGGTGGTACCCCCGGTCCCCATGCCATTCAGGGGATCGGCGCCGGTTTCGTGCCAGAAGTGCTCAAGCTGGATTCCTTTGACGAGGTTTTCCGCGTGACCAACGATCAGGCACTTGTCATGGCCCGCCGTCTGATGAAGGAAGAAGGCATTCTGTGCGGCATTTCTTCCGGAGCCATTGCCCATGCCGCGGTTGAGCTGGCCAAGAGGCCGGAGAACAAGGGCAAGCGCATAGTTTTCATTGTTTGCGATACGGGAGAGCGCTACCTCTCCACAGCGTTGTTCACCGAACCTGAGGCGTAACGCCACAGGGAGATGCATACCAAGGATAGAGTAATGAAGAAGATCAGTTTCGCACCGGAAGAACTGCAGGGCATGCCCGAACTTGAAGAAGTGGTGGATAAGCTCTGCGCACCGGCGTCATACGAAGCCGTGTACCATCACTCGCTGCATGGCGCGCCCATGCCCTCTGCAGAGGCGCTGGCCGAGATCATGGAACGGTTGAAGGCCGCGCTCTTCCCCGGGTACTACGGCCCCGCACGCGTGGTTCTCAAGTCCATGCGCTACCACCTTTCCGCCAACCTCGATTCCATCTACCGCATGCTTGCGGAACAGATTCGTCGTGGCGGATGCTTCATCTGCGCGGAGTTTGCCAGCGATTGTACCCAGTGCGAAACGCATTCCCATGACATCGCCATGCGTTTTCTGAAGACTCTGCCGGAGATTCGCCGGATGCTCAGCACGGACGTGCAGGCCGCCTTTGAGGGCGACCCTGCCGCCAAGAGCCCGGGCGAGACCATCTTCTGCTATCCTTCCATCACGGCCATGATCCATCATCGTATCGCCCACGAACTCTACAAGCTGGATGTGCCTATCATTCCGCGTATCATCAGCGAAATGGCGCATTCCACGACGGGTATCGACATCCACCCCGGCGCGACTATCGGCGAAGACTTCTTCATTGATCACGGTACCGGTGTGGTTGTGGGCGAGACCTGCATCATCGGCCGCTCCTGCCGCCTGTATCAGGGCGTGACGCTGGGCGCGCTTTCCTTCCCCAAGGACAGCGAAGGCAAGCTGGTCAAAGGCGTTGCCCGTCATCCCATTCTGGAGGACAGCGTGCGTGTCTACGCGGGTGCCACCGTGCTTGGCCGTATCACCATCGGCGCAGGTTCCATCATCGGTGGCAACGTGTGGGTTACTCACGATGTTCCCCCCGGTTCCAAACTGGTGCTTTCGCGTTCCTCCGTGGCGGAGAGCAGCGAAAAGATGGTGGGCAACGGCAACAAATAGCGCCGTCTGTCTTCTGATAAAGATAATGAAAGCCCGAACCGCAAGGTTCGGGCTTTTTGTCATTGCAGGTTCTGCACGGCGTGCCGCCGTGTTTCCCGCGCCGCTATATCGGCGCTGTGTGGGGCATCCGCAGGAGGGAAGGTAAGTCCGCGATGGGTGAAAATGTCCATTCTCTCAAGCGCGGCCCGGGTGGCAAGTACGGTATGGCCGGAGTCGCAGAGCAGGGCCGAGAGCGTGTTGGGATTCACGATGCGTTCTCGTCGCACGCAGTGGCGCAGGGTGCCCGCCTCTTGCTGTTCCTCATTGGCGCATGCAAAGGCAGGCGCCTTGGCAGCCACCATGTTGCCAAGCATGTCTGCCAGCCAGCCCGCGTCGGTAAAGTTCGTGCCGGAGTGAAGCACAAGCACGTAGGGAGCCTCTACCATGGCCAGTGTTTGCATGACAGGCACAGCCGGAGCCTGCGGCGTGAGCACGGTGACGAGGTTGTGGATGAGGCCGGTCTGATGCAGCGTGTTCAAGTAGGCGCGCGAGGATACATCTCCCGAAAGGTCTACCACCGAAACGGTATGCGGGTAGCCCGCCCTGTCGCGGATGCAGGCCAGCGTCGTCCGCACGTCTTCCCGTTCCCGGTCATGGACAACAACGATATGCAGCGGCGCTGCAGTCTTGCGTATGGCATTCTTCATGCTCGCCTCCCGGCAAAATAGTATCTCTCTCGAGTATTCATGCAGGTTTCACGCCATTATTTAGTTGTGCTGCAGGTGTGAGGAATGGGAAAGGTTTGTGGAAAATTCCGATGGGGTAGGGTAAGAGTGTCGTATATGGTCGACTTCTGCGGCCAGTGACTGATGACGACAATGTGACGGTACCATGGAGTTCAAGGGGGCTTGCATGAAAGGGCTGGAAAGCTATTGGGCAAAACTTGGCAGGCGTGCCCGGCTGGCAGTATTGATAAGCGGCGTGCTTTTGGTTGTGTATCTGGTGGTGGGTTTTTTCGTGGCGGGGCCTGTGCTGCGTTCCGTCATTGCGGAGAACCTGACTGCCGTGCTGCAACGTCCCACGACCGTGGGCAAGGTGAGCGTAAACCCTGTGACCTTCAGGGTGGTCGTGGAAGACCTTGCCGTTGCCAAGAAGGAAGGGGAAGGGAATCTCGCTTCCTTCAAGGGGCTGGACGTCCGTGTGCATCCCCTGTCCGTCTTCAGATTCGCCCCGGTTCTGGCGCATCTCAGGCTTGTTCAGCCCTCGGTGGATATCACCTTCTTCGGAGGCGGCAAGTTCTCCATTTCCGACCTCATTCCAGCTTCTGACGCCGAAGGCGAGGCCGCCGGGGAGGATGTGCCCATCATTCCCTTCCGTGTGAATAACCTGCTGATCAGCAACGGGACCGTGACATTTCAGGACATGCCGCATAAGGCCACCCACGTGGTCAGCGAGCTGGACTTTTCCGTCCCTCTGACCTCCACATTAGGGTCGGATACTACGGAATATGTGGAGCCTTCGCTCAAGGCCAAGGTGAACGGACGTCCCATAACGCTGTCCGGCAAGACCAAGCCCTTTGATAAAACCCTGGTGACGGAGTTCACCTTTGAGACGGAGCAGATAGACCTTGCCCGATACTGGGAATACGTCCCGGCCAAAACCCCCTTGCGCCTGACATCAGGCACGCTTTCCTCCAAGATCATGCTGGCCTTCAGCAGGCCCGAAGAGGCGTCCATGAAAATGGATGTTTCTGGTCTTGTCACCGTGACAGATGTTGCTGTCAGCGCGCCTGATACGCCCAAGGTCGCCGGTTTTGCCTCCCTTGCCGTGGATGTGGAGCGCTTCGCCCTGTTCCAGAATGAAGTAATTCTGCGTGATATTACTCTGACCGGGCCTTATGTGAAGGCGTCGCGTAACAGCGAAGGCGTTCTCAATTGGGCTTCCTACTTCCCCGCGAACCATGCCTCCGCCAAGAACAATGGCGCAGAGGGTGCCGCCAAGCCGGAGACGGCGCAGAAGTCTGAAAAAATGCTGCCTTTTGATGTGGAAGCCAAACGCATTGCCATAGCGGGCGGTCGCATTGATTGGAAGGATGCAAGCGTTTCGGGCGGGTATGCAAGGCAGTTTGCGCCCATGACGCTGACGGTTACCGACCTGTCCACCCGCAAGGGTGCCAAGGCGGCATTGGCATTCAGAATGGGCGACAAGGAGCATGTCGCCGTAAAGGGCAAGCTTTCCATCGTGCCGGTGCAGGCTGCGCTGGACGTTTCTGTGGCCGGTGTGGAACTGCCCGCATATGCGGCTTATCTGGAATCCGTATTGCCATTGAAGGTGGATGCCGGTTCTCTGGAGGCAGGGCTGCATGCGCTTGTATCGCTTGAAGGCGCGGAACCGGATGTGCGTGTTGAGCAATTCGGTGCATCGTTGTCCGGTTTGGCGCTTCGTAAGGACGGGAACAAGAGGCCTTCCATAGAGCTTGCGAAACTGCAGGTGCAGGGCGGCTCGGTCGATCTGGCACAGCGTTCCGCCTTTGTGGAGCAGGTGGCGCTGACAGCACCTGAAGTGCGTCTTATCCGCTATGCGGATGGGCTTGATCTCGTCAATCTGTTTGCCGGAGGCACCAAGGGCGGTTCCCCTGAAGAAGTTGCTCCTGCCGAAGAAGGGGAGTCGGTTGAGGAGAAGGCATGGAGCGCTGGTGTTGGTGAATTCCGACTGGAAGAGGGCAAGGTGCTTTTTATTGACCGCACACTCTCCAATAGGGGAGGCCTGCGCGTTTCAGGTATGGAGCTGACTGTAAAGGACGCCTCCACGGACCTCGGCAAGCCTGTGCCCGTGAGCTATTCCGCCTATGTGGGCGGAGGAGGGCGTAATTCGAACATCAAGCCCGGGCGGGTGCGTGTTGATGGTACCATCCGGCCCCAGCCCTTTGATATGAAGGTGCATGTCCGGCACAACAACGTGCCGCTTGCCGTGCTTGACCCCTATGTGGGCGAATACACCGGCCTGCTGCTGGCAGGCGGCGTGTTGAACTCCGATATGCACAAGCAGGCCCGTCTGCAGGCCGAGGCTCCGGAAGGGGCTGTGGGGCTTGCGGCAGAGCCCTTGCAGTTTGCCTCCAAGGGGACGGTGCGTATTGACGGTTTCTCCCTGAAGGACGCTGCCGATTCCTCGCATGTGGCCAGCTTTGATAGGTTCGAGGTACTCAATTTTGACGTCTCCAGCAGTGAATCCAGTCTGTATGTGGAAGAGATTTCGCTGAACAACATGCAGGGTGATGCTCTGGTAGACAAGGAAGGCGTTCTCAACCTGTCCCGTCTGATGCACGGCGGAAGTACGCAAGCGGCCAGGGGCGGCAAAGATGCTGCTGATGGCGAAGCAGCGGCCAAGTCCGCCGGGGAAGAGGTGACCGGCGGAACGGAACAGACGGCAGCCGCCGACGTAACACCTGCACCGGCTTCCTCCGCTGAGCCTAAGGCAGGCCCCGATGCGGCCACTTCTGGGGAGGCTTCTGCCGTGCCCGCCGGTGAGCAGCAGGCTGCTGCGGTTGGCGGCAACGGTACGGTTGGAGCGGACAGCTATACATCCATTCTGCCCTTCAATGATGTGCGTATAGACCGTGTGCGGGTGAATAACGCCGCGTTCCGGTTTACGGATCGTAGCGTGGCTCCGGCGTTTTCCACGGCGCTTACGGAACTGAACGCCAGACTGGACGGTGTTTCTTTGGCAGCGGATGCGCGTCCGGAGCTGGATATCACCGCCAAGCTGGATAATCAGGCGCTGGCATTGAAGGGCGTGGCCAACCCCATCATCAACCCCATGTATTCCGACCTGACATTCACCCTGAACGGCGTGGACCTTGTGCCTCTTTCGCCCTATTCGTTGCGGAGCGTGGCCTATCCCATAGAGAAGGGGCGTCTGTATGCGGACGTGCACTTCAAAACGGAAGACTGGGTGCTGGATGCCAAGAACAAGTTTTTCCTGGAACAGCTTGTCATGGGCGAGAAGGATAAGCGGCCGGATGCGCCAAACATTCCCGTCAAGCTGGGGCTGGCCCTGCTTTCGGATTCCAGCGGCAACGTTGAGGTCGATCTGCCTATCAAGGGCAGGCTGGATGATCCGCATTTCCTGACCGGCGGCATTGTTCTGAAGGCCTTTGTGAACCTGATCTTCAAGGTGGTGACGTCCCCCTTTGCTCTTATCGGCAACATCGTGGGCGGTGGTGGCGACGACGCCCAGTTCTCCGTGTTTGAGGCCGGTTCGGCGCAGCTGACCGAGGGACAGATGAAGAGCCTTGAGAGCGTGGTGGAGTTCTTGAACAAGAAGCCCACGCTCAAGCTGGAGATTGCCGGATTTGTGGATCAGGAGACGGATACGAAGGGCATGATTGATCTTGGCATGCATCGCCGGGTGCAGGCAGCCAAGCATGCGGACATGTCCCGCCGTGAACGGGCTGACGTTGCGGTGGAGGATGTGCAGATCACTCCCGAAGAATATACGGAGTATCTGACGGACGCCTACAAGGACGTGCCCAAGATGGAGAACGACCCCCGTCCGAGCGGCGTGTTCGGCTTCAAGGAGGTGCCGGTGAACGAGATGGAAAGTTTTCTCAAGTCATTGACCACCGTGACGCCGCAGGACCTGACGGAACTCGCCGCTGCCCGCGCCAAGGCCGTGCAGGATGCCGTGCTGCATATCGACCCCGCCCTTGCCCCGCGAGTGTTCCTGACCGGTGCGGGCAAGAAGCCCATGCAGAAGACCGGCGTGCCCAGGCACCGTGTGGAGCTGGGGGTGAAGTAATCGCCCTGACCAAGATGACAAAAAGCCCCGCCACTCTGAGGAGTGGCGGGGCTTTTGTATTCTGTGACTGGTGCTTCTAGAACGGGAAGAAGTGGTAGAAGGTGGTGAAGCTGTTCTGTGTTCCCAGCAGTTCGCCGTCCTTCATGCGCCATGTGGCGCGGCATTTCTTGCAGGCAAAGTCGTGATGCGGGGTTACCACTTCGCGTGAGCCTATGAAAAAGAGAACGATGCAGGTCAGGATATCCGGTCTTGAGAAAACGTGCCGCCACGCGTCGGCCGTAGCGTAATCCAGTTCGGGCAGATCCAGTACGGAAAGCACGAACAGGTATGTGGTGAGCACGATGATGAAAAGACCTCCCTGCAGATGGCGCACCGGACCCATGGGGCGGGTGCACAGCGGACAGGTGACCGCAGGGGGCAGCGAGCGTAGCGGATACCGCGCTGCGACAACGGCCAGAACCGCCACACCTATGGCCACGAGCGTGCCTGAATCGAACATCGTTTCTCCTGAATTGCTTCGTCGTTCCTAGCGCTTTGACTTGTAGGCGCGTTCCGCCAGCTTGCCCAGTTCGATGAGGCGACGGTCCACCTTGTCGAAGATGGAGCCCTTGGTGAAGGTGCCATCCTTGCGGCGGTTGCCTGCCGACATGCCGGTCAGCAGTTCCATGGCCTCGGTGATGTGGCGGATGGGGTAGATGGCGAACTTGCCTTCGTCCACGGCCTCTATGACTTCCTTCTTGAGCATCAGCTGGTCCACGTTGTCGTAGGGCAGCAGTACGCCCTGTTCGCCGGTGAGACCGCGGCGCTGACAGACATCGAAAAAGCCTTCGATCTTGCGGGTCACGCCGCCCACGGCCATGATCTGGCCGGTTTGCGATACCGCGCCGGTGAAGGCGAGCGATTGCGAAAGCGGTACGCCTGACAGCGCGGAGAGCAGGGTCGCAAGTTCGGCCCCGGAGGCGGAGTCGCCCTCAATACCCGCATAGCTCTGCTCGAAGTAGAGCGAGCCGGTCATGACGATGGGCTTGTTCTGCGCGAACATGCCGAGCAGATAGCTCTTCAGGATCATCATGGCCTTGGTGTGGATGGGGCCGCCAAGCTCCGCCTCGCGCTCAAGGTCGATGATGCCGCCGTGTCCCACGCCCACGGTGCAGGAAATCTGGTGCGGCAGACCGAACTCGAAATCGCCGTAGAAGCTCACCGCCAGACCGTTCACACGGCCCACGGCCATGCCGGAGGTTTGAACCTTGATCAGCTCGCGGTCATAGTCCTCCATGTACAGCTCTTCGTACAGGTTGTTGCGGTAGTAACGGGCCACAAGGGCGTCGTGCACGGTTTCCGCATCGACGGCAGTACGTTTCTTCATGCGCGCGAAGGCGTCCGACTCCACCATGAGCTCGCGGATATGCGGGAAGCGCAGGGAGAGCTTTTTCTGGTCCTCAATGAGGCGCGAGCTGTAGTCTATGATGCTGGCAAGTGCATCCTTGCTGAAGGGCAGCAGGTCGCAGTCGTCAATGATGCCCGCCAGACGGTGCAGATAGACGCGCACGCCGTCCGCATTGCGGGGCATGGCTTCGCTCATGTGCGCCTTGATCTTGAACAGCTTGGGGAAGCGGTCGTCGCTTTGCAGCAGGTGCTCGTAAATATCTTCCGGTCCGATGAGGATGACCTTGATGTCCAGCATCATCGGTTCGGGTTCTATGCCCTTGGTCTTGGTGGACTCCTGCGTGTCGCCTGCGTCTTCAATGCGGGCAATGCCGGAACGCAGGGCGCGCATCAGGCCTTCCCATGCACCGGACTGCGAGAGCAGGTCCTCAATGTGCATGACCAGAAAACCGCCGTTGGCCTGATGGATGGAGCCGGATTTGATGAGGGTGTAGTCCGTGATCAGAGCCCCCATTTCCGCAATGCGCTCAATGCAGCCCAGCAGGTTGGAAACAGTGGGGTGGTCGTCCACCACAATGGGGGCACCCTTGGTTTCCGAATGGTCCACGAAGAGGTTGATCTCGTACCGGGCCGTGATGTCTTCCTGCGGCAAAGCTGCAAGAATGCTCTCCGGCGTTCCGGCAGGAGCCCCCGAGGGGGCGGGGTCGCGCTGTACGAACTGGTCGACGCTTTCCAGAATGTCGTTCTGTATGGCCGTGAAGAATGCTTCCAGCTCCTCGCTTTCACACGCTTTGAGGAATTTGTCCGTTACGGGGGTGAGCATTTCCTGCAGCGTTTCACGGGCAAGGTCCTGATCAAGGGAGCGTTCGTCCGTGCGCAGGGCCTGTTCCGCCGTGGACATCTTGCGCATCAGCGAGGTCATCACCTGTAGCAGTTTGTCGCCCTTGGTCTTCAGGCTCTGGCGCAGCTCTGCGTCCAGACGCTCAAATTCCTCTTCGGAGAGACGCTTGCCTTCAATGAGGGGATACAGGGTCATGGAGCCCGTTTCATCCAGGTCCATGTTAAAGCCTTCGCTCACTGCAACCTTGTCCATTTCCTGAAAGAGCTTGTCCCGCTCGTCCTGAAAACGATCCATTATGATGTTGCGCTTCTTGATGTAAGCATCGTTCTCGAAACGGGCGGGCAGTTCCTTGCGTACCTTGGAAATGGCCTGCGCCAGTTCGGTCTTGAGCTTGCGTCCCTGCCCAGCGGGCAGTTCGATGAGTTTGGGCGCATCCGCATCTTCGAAATTGTTTACGTAGATAAGGTCGGACGGCGTGGGCAGCTTTTCGGCGCGGGGACGCAGAAATTCCTGCAGCATATAGTTGCGTCCAAGGCTCGGGCCGCCAGCAAGGTAGACGTTGTAGCCGTTGTTATGAATAGAGAGTGCAAGCTCCAGCGCTTCCATGGCGCGGGGCTGGGGAGAGCGTCTGACGGGCTTGCGTGAAATACCGTGGCTGTCATCACAGCTGATGCGTTTAGGGTCAAATTGGGTGCGCAACTTGCTCGCGGGAAGAGGACGGACTTTGCTCATGATGCTCCTGCAGGATGTGAAGATGGTCGGCGTGCGGGACACGCGTTCTGACTGTACCTATTTGATACAGGCTTGTCACGTGGGGGCTTGTGCGCCATGCCTCTTGGGAGTACCCTGATACGGTGCCGTCTGTCTCCATGGCGGCAGGAGAATTCAGTTGCAAGCGGGAGTTTCATGCATTCCGGTTTATCACGTATTTCCGTCATCATTCCGGTGTGGCACGAGGCTGCGCGCATCAATGAGCTGATTGCGCATGTGCGTCATGCAGGCCGTGATGAACAGCTCGAGATTATTGTGAGCGATGGAGCACCGCAGCGTGACACGCTTGCCGCCATTAAAGATACGGAAGTCATCAGGGTGCGTGCCCCGCAGGGGCGGGCCGTGCAAATGAACGCCGGTGCACATACGGCGTCCGGCGATATTCTGGTGTTCCTGCATGCGGACACGGCGTTGCCGCCCGACGCTTTTGCCGCCATGCGGCAGGGGCTGGAGATCTTGGGCGAAAAGGGCGGCGCCGGAGCCTTCCGGCTCGGGATTGAAGGAGCCCGCGGTTTCCTGTATGCCGTGGAAAGGCTTTCAAACTGGAGGAACCGCCTGACGCGTACGCCATACGGCGATCAGGTGCAGTTTTTCAAAACGTCCTATTACCGTCTGCTGGGAGGCTATTCGGCCATTCCCATCATGGAGGACGTGGATATCATGCGCCGTATCCGGCAGCGGGGCGATGTTCTTGCACTGCTGCCGCAGAAGGTGCGCACCTCGGCACGGCGCTGGCAGGCCGAGGGAGTTTTGTATTGTTCGCTGCGCAATGTCTGCCTGCGAACTCTCTACGCGCTGGGGGTACCCGCGCAAACGCTTTCGAGATGGTATCTCGCGTACAAGGGGAAATCATGACCGATACCTGTGTGCTGCTGTTCGTCAAGTATCCGGAGCCCGGCAAGGTGAAGACCCGCCTCGGCGAAGTGATTGGCGATGATGTTGCCGCTGACCTCTACAAGCACTTTGTGGAGGATATGCTGAAGGGACTTTCCAAGGTGCAGGCGGCCCTGCGTATCTGTTACCTGCCTGTGAGCGGCGCGGAAATCGAACCCCGCATTCGTGAGTGGCTCGGCGAGGGGTATGCCTATTTCCCGCAGGAAGGGGAGAATATTGGCGAGCGCATGAAGGCCGCCATGCAGAAGGCTTTTGCCGACGGCTTTTCCCGTGTGATACTCATGGGCAGCGATATCCCGGACTTTCCGCCGGAATTGGTACAGAAGGCGCTGCTTGATCTGGATATGAAGGACGCCGTTATCGGACCCGCATATGACGGTGGCTACTACCTCATCGGTTTCCGCCGTGAGTTCTTCTTCCCCGAAATCTTTGACGGCATTGTCTGGGGCGAGGCGGACGTGTTCCGGCCCACCATGGAGCGTATGCGCCGAAAGGGGCTGGAGGTACTGCGTCTTCCCGACTGGAACGATGTGGATACCATCTGGGATCTGAACGTGCTGTACCGCACCAACCGCAACAGTTCCTTCCGCAAGTCCTCAACGTTTGCCAAACTGCGGGAGCATAACGATATCATTCGAAAATACGACCTCGATCTGCCCAAGATGCCGGGGCGGTAACGCGTTGGCTGTGAAATAACGGGGCGCGTAGCGCCCCTTTTTCGTGGGCGGTGTTCCACAGGTCTGTCGGGCCTGCATATTATCACCACAAAGGATTTGTCTGTGAAAGTGACTGTTCGCAAGTTGTGTTGCGCTGCTGTGCTGCTTCTTGCCGTCTGCGCAATTCCCGTTTCCGGTCGTGCCGACGGGCATGCCCCCAATTCGGCGCGCAATGCCCGCACTCTTATCCTGTATTTCGAGAATGATCTCTTTGGCGGCACAGACCAGTATTATACGAACGCCGTGCGCGTTACAGCCATCTCGCCCGATCTGGTAAACTGGGCGGAGTCCCGTGACCTGCCCGATATGCTGGACAATGCGATCATGTCCCTGCCCTTTGCCGGGGATGATGATGCCCTCTACAACGTGAGCCTGAGTCTGGGGCAGTCCATTTATACACCTTCTGATACGCAGGCCCGAGGGCTGCAAGAGGATGACAGACCCTATGCGGGGTTCCTCTACGGAGCCGTGGGACTGCATGCCAAGAAAGGGCGCAGGCTGGATACGCTGGAATTCACGCTGGGCGTTGTGGGGCCTTATGCCCTTGGCGAAACGGCACAGAACGAAGTGCACAGCCTGCGGCATCTCAAAACGGCCAAGGGATGGGACAACCAGTTGCACAATGAACCCGGGCTCATGGTTGCGTGGGAGCGGACCTTTCGCATGAACAAGGAGCTGGGGACCGGTTGGGACTGGGATGCCCTGCCGCACTTCGGTGCCACGGCGGGCAACGTGATGACCTATGCCAATGCAGGGGGAGAACTGCGATTCGGCTGGAACCTGCCCTCTGATTTCGGCACTTCGCTCATCAGGGCGGGAGGAGGAGTTGGCGCGCCCACCAGTGATGATGATCCCCGCGTGAACGGCGATTTCGGGTTTTATTTTTTTCTGGGGACGGATGTGCGGGGGGTGGCACGGAATATCTTTCTTGACGGGAATACCTTTGTGCAAAGCCATCATGTGGAGAAAAAGAATCTCGTGGCCGACATTAACGGCGGCATCGCATTCATTATCGGCGGATGGCGCATTGCCTACACGCATGTCGTGAGAACGGAAGAATTTGTTGAACAGGACAAGGAGCAGCACTTTGGTTCCTTACAGCTGTCCTATTCATTTTAGCAGATTCTAACGCCGGAATACTTGATTTGCTACTCCGTAGGGGTATCATGGTACTATCCCTCGTCAGGAGAAAGGTATGCGTCGTATCTGGTGCTTATGCTACATTGCGGTCTTGCTGGTTTTTGCGCAACAGGCGTGGGCCGGTAAGGTGCTCGTGATAGAGAGCTATCATAATGAATTCAGCTGGGATCAGAGCTACTTGCGTGGTCTATACGGAGTGCTTTCTCCCGAGCATGAGATACGTACGTTTGAAATGGATACCAAACGTATCCCCGAAGAGTTCTTTGCGGACAAGGCAGAAGAGGCATTTGCCTTGTTTCAGGAGTACCGGCCTGATCTTGTTGTGCTTGCGGATGACAACGCCAACCGTTTTCTGGCGCCGAAGCTTCTGGGCACCGGCGTTCCCATCGTTTTTCTCGGGGTGAACAACAATCCCCGTGAATACGGGTTGTACGGTTATCCCCATGTGGCCGGCATAATTGAGCGCCCCCTGTTGTTCGCTTCCGTTAATATTGCCCGTAAGATTAGCCCGTTCGCCATAAAGAGGGTTCTGTTCCTCTTTGATTCCAGCGAGACGTCCAACCTCGTTGTCGCCAATGCGTTCCATGACGGCACTTCCAAGCATATATGCGATGTCAGGGCGGACGTGCGGCAGGTTTCCACCGTCGCGGAATGGATGGAAATCGTGCGTTCCGCCAAGAAAAATGGGTATGATCTGCTTTTTGTGGGTCTTCTGCAACGGCTCAAGGACGCGAGGGGACTGTGCACCAAGGGAGAAAGTGTTCTTGAGTGGACGGTGAAAAACGCCCCTGTTCCTTGTATGGGACTCTGGGATTTCAGTATAGGGAAGGGCAAGTTGCCTGCCGGATTGGTACATTTAGGCGAGTATCAGGGCAGGGCTGCCGGAGAAATTGCCAAGAAGCTTCTTGCCGGAGAGCGGAATATTGGTGTTCCCCTGGCCGTGGAGGAAGGTGTGTTCATGTTCAGCCGGTCTGAAGCTGAGAAAGCCGGTTTGATTATCCCGCCCGCTCTGCAGGCCGATGCCGTTGTGGTTGAATAACTTGCTTCGCTCGGTGCGCTGGCCCATACTCTAACCAGTCCCTTCAGTAACGATATCCTCTGTAAACAACAGGCCGCCAAGCAAGCGGCCTTTTTCATGCCCATGGGTACACGGGGCAACAGGGGCAGGCGGGAGAGTTGGGAAGTGAGGCTTGCCGAGCCGAATCTGTAGTAACAAGGAAGGCCGCACGGTACTCCGTGCGGCCTTTTATTGTTCGTGCTTTTTTCTGCTGCTTTTTGCCCTGCAGGGGGGGCATCGCTTTACAACTTGTTTTCCATCTTGATCTTGTCGATCAGTTCCTTCAACCGGGCGGACTGCGAGGCCAGTTCCTGCTGGGCCAGTGTGCTCTGTGCAATGCCTTCCGCTATCTGGGCGGAGAGAGAGTTCACCTCTTCAAGGGTCTGCGTGATCTCTTCGCTGGCTGCGGATTGCTCTTCCGCGGCCGTGGCTATGCCGCGGATCTGGTCTGCGGAGGTCTCGGACAGACGGACAATCTCGGCAAGCGCCTCGCCGGAGGCAACCACGAGGCCTGTCGCCTGGTCGATGGCTTCTGCCGCAGTATCCACGCTCTCGTTGTTCTGGGCGGCTGCCTGCTGGATGGCATGAATGGCATCGCCTACTTCCTTGGTGGCTTGCATGGTCTTTTCGGCCAGCTTGCGTACCTCGTCAGCCACGACGGCGAATCCGCGTCCGGCTTCGCCCGCGCGGGCGGCCTCAATGGCTGCGTTCAGGGCGAGAAGGTTGGTCTGGTCGGCAATGTCCGTGATCACGGTCATGATCTGACCGATGGACTCGGCCCGCTGTGCCAGATGGCCCATGTTTTCCTTCAGTTCTCCGGCCAGTTGCTGCACGTGCTCGATTGCCTTTACGGACTTCTGGACCGTGTCTTCGCCGTGTTCGGCATGGTTGCGGGTGGAATCGGCGTTTTCCGCGGCGCTGCCGGAACTGCCCGCGACTTCAAGAATGGTCGCATTCATTTCTTCCATGGCGGTAGCGGTTTCGCTGATGCGGCCGCGTTGGTTATCGGAACTCTGGTTGATCTCTATGGCCTGCGCGGAAAGCTCTTCGGAGGCCGCAGAGATGGAGCTGACAATTTCATCCAGAATGTTCGCGGCAGACAACATGCCTTCCTGCTTCGCGGTTTCTGCCTTTTTGCGGGCTTCTTCCGCTTCTGCAGTCGCCAGCTTGGCGCGTTCGGCTTCTTCAGCGGCTTCGCGGCTCTTTTGCTCTGCTTCACCCATCTTGGCCTTCAGGCTTTGCACCATGGCGTGGATGGCTTCCTTGAGTTTGAGGATTTCCCCCTTGAATTTGCCGTCGATGCTTGCATCTAGCCTGCCGGAGGCAACGTCGTCAGCATACTGCACAAGCTTGTTCATGGGAGTACGCAGAGTGCTGCGGATGAAGAGCACCAGAGCGGCAACCACGCCGAGCACGATAATGCTGCCAAAGAGCAGGGTGCGGTTCATGACGCCGAAGATGGAGTCGGAGAACGCCTCCTGTTCCTGCAGAATCTGGGCATCCACTTCATCCATGTATACGCCCATGCCGATGACCCAGCCCCAGGGTTCGAAAAGTTTCACGAAAGAGAGCTTGGGAAAGGCGCCCTGCTTGCCGGGCTTGGCCCAGTAGTAGGATACCGTGCCCTCACCGTCCCGCGTGGCAACGTCCGTCATCTCAACGAACAGGGATTTGCCCTTGGTGTCCTTGATGCCGGCAACGGAAGTCCCGTCAAGCTTGGGGTTGATGGGGTGCATCACCATCATGTTCTCGGTGTTGTGGATCCAGAAGTAGTTGCCGTTGGAGACGCGGATCTTGCTGATCTGATCAAGGGCCTGTTTCTGGAGGACGGTGGAGATGTCTTCTATCCACGCACCGGTTCCGATGATCCAGCCGAGTTCAGGGATGAGCCGGACATAGGAAACCTTGGGCTTGGCTTCGGTTTCGCCGGGCTTTGCCCACATGTAGTCCACCATGCCTTCACCGTTGGCCTTGCAGACCTTGACCATTTCCATGAACAGGCGCTTGCCCTTGGGATCTTTGTTTTCGGAAAGGTCCTTGCCGTCCAGCTGGCTGGCGATGGGATGCATGATCATGGTCGGATGCATGTCATTGATCCATACGTAGTTTCCATCGCTGAAACGCATGGTGCGCACGAGTTCCTTTATCCCCGCTTCTACATCTTCACGGGGGAGGTAGTCATTGGCCTTTATGAAGGCCTTGATCTGACTTTCAAGGCCGTCGATGACAATGCGGAGTTCTTTGGCCTTGAGTTCCTTGAGGGCTTCTACGTCCTGAGAACGGGCGTGGTATTCTTCAACGACGCTGTGAGCCATCTGTACCATGTCCCGTAGGGAATATTGTTCTTCGTTGTACACGTTGGTACGTGTCTTTTCTGCCTGATTATTGGAGAACTTCATCAGGTCGTATGACACATAGGAGTAAAAGAACCCCCCTTGGACCAGCAGGCCAAGAACTACGAAGAGCAGTAATTGAATGATGACTGAACGTTTCATGGGCACCCCCTCAGGATGGTGTGTGTAATCCTCTTTTTAAGGTAACACTTTCGATCGATTTGGAAATAGCTTTAGAGTGCTATAACACAAAAAAAATCGGGGTGATACAATGATAAAAGCCCGCTGCGAACAACGGGCTTTTGTAAGGTGAAATGTCTTGTGTAATAAGTTGTGTGTTTTCGCTATGTTGCTGCGTAATAGCAACGCTTCGGGGAGTGGATTTTTCCAGCTTCCTTGAGTTCTTTGAGAGGCTTGCTCAGTTCTTTACTGTCTACACCAAGGGTCGCTGCAATCTCACCGGGGCGGAGGGGCTGGTCTGTATCTTTAAGAACCTTGAGAATTTTATCCTGCATGGTTTGGTCTCCTTTTCTTATTGGGTATCAATACTAATAAGAAGGCCCAAAGTCAAGCCGGAATCAGGACTGTTCGGCAACTCCGGCAATGGAGGCAAGGGCTTTAGCCAGATCCTCGCGCAGCACGGGTTTGAGCAGATATTGACGGATGCCAAGGGATTTTGCCTCTTCAGGCGAGAGCTGCTCGCTGTACCCGGTACAGAGAATGACAGGCATGTCCGGACGGTGCTTGAGAACGATTCTTGCCAGCTCGCCGCCTGTCAGCCCGGGCATGGTCTGGTCTGTGATGAGCAGGCTGAAGTCGTCTGGGGTGGTAAGAAAGTGTTGCAGGGCGTTGCCGCTGTCAGAGAAGACATCCGGCTCGTATCCCAGACGCTGCACCATTTCTCCCACCACTTCGGCAAGGGGGGCCTCGTCGTCCACGATGAGGGCTCGCCCTCGTCCGGTAAGGGTGTGCACTGGGGCCTTGCTTTCTCTGATAGGGACAGCATCCGCTACGGGGATCAGGATATCAAAGCGGGTGCCTTCTTCCAGAATACTTCGCACACTGATGCCGCCGTTATGAGCGTTGACGATGCCGTGCACGAGTGCAAGGCCCATTCCCGTCCCTTCATTCGGCTTTTTGGTGGTGAAGAAGGGGTCGAAGATGTTTTCCATGATTTCCGGGGAAATGCCATAGCCCGTATCAGTGACGGAAAGCTGCATGTATTCGCCTGCAGGAAGGTTGGGAAATCCTTCTGCGGTGGGCGCTTCCAGATGCCTGCGTACAAGCTGCACCTCCATGACGCCTCCCTTGTCGCGCATGGCATGGGCGGCGTTGGTACACAAGTTCATCAGCACCTGCTGCATCTGGCTCAGGTTGGCATAGATGGTGCCGCCCGAGTCCTCTATCTCTGTGTGGATGCGGATGTTGGAAGGCAACGAGGCGCGCATGAGCTTCACTGTCTCCTTCACCACGCCGGATAACTGCAGGGGTTGCAGGTCAAGCTCTTCCTGTCTGCTGAAAGTGAGAATCTGGTGCACAAGGTCGCGGGCACGGCGGCCGGCCGTAAGCACCTCGCCAAGGCGTCGGTGCAGGCGGGTGTCGCGCTCCACCTCGTCGAGACTCATTTCCGTGTACCCCATCATTACGCCGAGGATGTTGTTGAAGTCGTGGGCAATGCCGCCTGCAAGGGTGCCTATGGCTTCCATTTTGTGGCTCTGGCGCAGCTGGCCTTCCAGTTGCTTGCGGCGCGAGATCTCATGGGCGACCATGACTGTGCCCGCGGCATTGCTATGCTCGTCTCCGTTGAGGAAGAAGGGCGAGAAGGTGACAAGGAAGGTGCCGTTGAGGGCGGGGATAAAGAGTTCTTCAGACTGGCGGGTATCACCGTCCTCCTCGTCTGAAGTGTTGAAGGAGCATACTTCCGGGAGGTTCAGAACCTCGTGGCAGGGTCTTCCGATGATATCGCGCGGATGCACGCCAAGGCGTTCGGCAAGGGCACGGTTGGCGCGTCGCAGACGCAGGTCGTGATCAAGAATCGCAATGATGTCCGGTACATTGTCGAACGTCTTTTCCCACTCCTGTTTTGCACGGATGATCAGCAATTCCATTGACTTGCGGTCCGTGATGTCTTCCACGGTACCTTCGATGGCGGCAATCTCGCCCGATTCCCCGAGTACGGGGCGGGCGTTCACGGAAACCCAGAAGGTGGAGCCGTCCTTGCGGAAGGCCTGCGTTTCGAAGCCGGAGACGAGGCGGCTGGTCTGTATCTGCGCCAGCATGCGCTCCCGGTCTTCCGGCAGGATGTCCAGACGGGTCTTGTTGCGCGCGTATTCGCGCATCATGTCGGTGGCATCTCCGTAGCCGAAGATGCGGGCAAAGGAAGGGTTGGCGCTGATGATTTCGCCCCAGGGGCGGCATTGGAATATGCCGAGCACCGAGTTGTCTATCATTCCGCGGTATTTGCGTTCTTCTCCTCGCAGCTTGTCCCACAGACGGGCCAGTTCTTTGCGGCGCACCCCCTCGCGGAGGATGCGGGAAAAGGCGGCCGCCGTGCGCCAGTCCTCGGGCGCAAGCACATCGTCCACGCCTGCGGCAATGGCTTCGCGGGCAAGCTCGGGGGCCGCGTCGGGCACCATGAGGACCACAGACATGGTGTTACGTGTGGCGCGGGCCAAGGCGAGCACGTCCTCCCACGGCAGGCCGGGGCAATCCGCGGCTGTGACCACTACGTCCCACGGCTCTTCCGCAAGAGCCATGCTGAGTTCCACAGGGGTGTCCACCAGTGTGTACGCGGGATCATATCCCGCGCCGGAGAGCAGGCCGGAGAGTGTGCGGGCAAGTTCTTCCGAATCGGAAACCACAAGCAGGCTGAAGCGGGTAGCCATGGCGTAGTCCTTGGGGGCGTAGTACTGTTCCCGCTTCTCCGTAGTCGTACGCATTATGGTCCGCATGACGGAGGAGCGAGCGGTCTGCATGCCCGATTGACGTGGGAGGAGATCGCAAAGTTCACATGCCTGACTCATAGTAGCAACTCATGCCTTCGGGGACAACCGGTTACAGAATTATTCGCATACCCGCCACGGTTCGTTGACCATCCTGTCTGTCCCGTGCACCGTGATCGATGGGCCGAAAATGGGCCCGACGATGGGGGTGAGCGAGGCGTAGACATACTCCACGTTAACTTCCACGATGTCACAGGGGCCACCGGCCCCCGTGGTGATGTTGCCGGGAGCCGACTGCGGGAAGCTCTTCACTTCTACCGAAATGGTTCCCTTGCCGGAAAAGGCGTCCAGCGTGGTCATTATTTTGTTTTTGATAAGTTCTACGCGGGTGCCGTCGTCTGCTCCCGCTCCGGTCACTGCGACGCGGGCTCCGGCCTGCGCCGCCTTGTCCATGGAGGCGGATGCGAAGAACAGATAGCCCGTTTCAATGAGGCCGAAGACAAGGAGCAGCAGAACGGGTAGAGCCAGTGCGAATTCCGTGGTGCTTATTCCCCTGTCGCCGCGCAGCAGGCGGCGGGCATGCCGCAACGGGTTGAGGCTGTATCCGGTATCAGTATCGGCGTGTATGCTTTTCATGACGCTACCTCCAATCAGTTGAGAAGCCGCCAGCCGAGCTGGCGTCCGATGCGCATGAACACATCGTCAAGGTCGTATGCCGACGGTGCGTCGAAGTAATGGTCCGTGGTGCCGGGCGATGAAGAGGCGATGGCCTTCATGATGTCCACGTCAACGGTGTCCGAAACCCCGAAGCGGATGGTGAAGATTTCGACGCCAGCCGCCTTGGCCGCAGCCGCTTCCTCAAGGGCATACTGGTTGAGCTTGCCGCCGTTTTCACAGTGGGAATTCATGTCCAGCATGCCGTAGAAGGCGTTGGTCCAGTAGTTGTTGGGAGTGTAGCTGGTGGCATAGCTACCGCCGCACTTGCCGTCTTCCGTATCACCGTCCGTGAGCAGGATGAGGATCTTGCGCATTTCCGGATCGTCGGAAGCTTCGGTATACGGGGCTTCCTTGGTCAGCACGTGGCGTCCCCACTTGAGCCCTTCAGAGATGACCGTACCGGAACCGCTGCCCAGTGCATTCTGTTTGGCAATGGCGGAAAGGATGACGGTCTTGTCGTTGGTGAGTCCCTGCGTACGGGGAATGACATCGCAGGTGTCCATGCTGACGCGCAGTCTGGAGTCGCTGGGGTAACGATACTGGGTCTTGTAGTATTCCGCGTTCAGGTCGGGGCTGAGGGTGCCGTCCGCATTGCGGCATCCATCTTCGATGCCGTCCACATTCACGGGAACGTGCACCTTGCCGCGGAAGGGAACAAGGCCTGCCTTCACGGAGGTCTTCAGGCCGTCAGGCATGATCAGGTCGACCAGCTTGCTGGCTGCGGCGTTGGTTTCGTTGATGGGCGTGCCCTTCATGGAACCGGAGTTGTCGATGACGAACACCACTTCAAGCTTGTTGAACCCGGCCGTTGCCGTTGCCTTGATGAGGCGGTCCTTGATGCCGAGTACGGGCATAAGCAGCAGGGGAACAGTCGCCTGCGTGTTGACCTGTACCGAACGGGAAAGAGGGCCGGGGGCAATGGAGACCACCTCCGATTCGGCGTAGTTGCGGTTAAGGTAGTCAGTGGCTGCAGCGGAAACCTTGCCCAGCGTCATGTTCGGGTCGTAGGGCAGTTCAAGGCTTCCGGCCAGAGCGGCAGCATCTGTTGCCGCCTGGAGTCGGGAATGGGACGTGAACAGCAGGGCGGAGTCAAGCGCCAGTGCGGAAACACCGAGTATGACCGGTATGAGTACCGCAAGAATGGCCGCCGTTCCCCCGTGCTCGTCGCAATAGAATCGCTGCAGTATGGTGTGCAGTCCTTTCATGGTCGAAATCCTCGCTTAGGGGATGGGCATCGTTGTCCGTGCCGTAAGGGTGTAGAAGGAGGGAAGCGGGCCGTTTTCGTTGCTGTTTGCGTTGAAGAACGAGCGGTAAGCGTAGCGGACTTCGACGCAGACGGACTTGCCGTTGTCGCCCAGCACCGTCGTGGTGGTGAGTGCGTCAATGGGCAGTTCCGTGACCAGCGAGTTCACGACGGATGTGGCAACAGAAGTATCTCCGGATATGACCACCTGCCGTGCGGCAGAGCGGCTTGCCTCCGAGATGGTTGAATAGTCGTGCAGGGTGTTGGCCCCTTCCACCAGTACATAGAGGATTATGGCCAGCACAGGCAGGAGCAGGGCTATTTCCACAGCGGCCATACCGTGTTCAGAGGTGCGGAATCGTTTCATCAGGGGCATCTCTCCTTTAAGGCTGAAGCATAAGAGCTGCGGGAACGCGCAGGGACTCTACGCCTCCTTGGGAGTCAGGCGTGTGGTCCGCGGCTTGCATCTGGTCGGTGGCAGGACCGGCAGGGGCGGAGGCCCCGTCTGCAGTGGCGTCGGATTCGGTATCGGACTTCATGTCATTCTGAATGGCGTGCGCCTGTCCTGAAATGGCAGCTTCGGGCAGCGCATTTGCCGTATCATTGGTTGAGGGAGCGGTTTCTTCAGCAGTGTTGGCTGAAGCCTGTGCGGTATCGGTGAAGAAACCGGCATTCACCACGCGGATGTCGGTAAGTTCGGGGTGGGTTGCCTGCAGGGCAAGCAGTCCGGCCTTTGCTTCATCCACAGAGGTAAAGGAATTCACGAGCACACGGTGCCACTCTCCCTTGTCAGGGATGAGTACGCTGACTACGCGGGCATCCATGTTGCGTTGGTGCAGTTCTGCAGCGTGCGATTCGGCTGCTGCGCGTGAACGGAAGGAGCTTACGTGCAGCGCATATGATTTGCTGGCGCGGGGCTGTGCAGGTTCCGGCGTTTTGGGTCCGGTTGCCACGGCCTTGGCCGGTTGCGCGGCAGAAGTGCTGGGCTTGGACGGTTCAGCCTTAGTCAGGGTGTGTTTCTTGGCGGCAGGTGCTGATGCAGGCTCATTTGTGGGTATGACCTGCGGAGGCTTCATTGGATAGGTGTTGGAGGGAACTGCAGGCGGACGCGGTGCGAACAGGTCGTCCTGCGTGTAGGGGCGTGCCGGAGAGCCCTCGGAACCTTCCGTGAACTGGGCGGCAAGCCGGGCGCGCTTCAGATTTTCAGCGGCGCGTTCATAGTAGGTGGGTTCCAGTTCAATGGCCTTTTCAAAGCTCTTGATGGCGCGTTCGTACTGTCCGTCGAGGAAGAAGAAGTAGCCGAGGTTGTTCCAACCTGCAGCTTCGCCGCTGGCGGCACGGAAGGCTTCCAGCCCTTCGCGGTACTTGCCGAGACGGCACAGGGCAAGACCCATGTTGTTATATGCCTTGGATGAAGGGGCACCCTGCATGACAGCCTTGCGGAATGCTTCAACGGCATCCTTGTCCCGACCAAGCATGGAGTAGGCGAGGCCGAGGTTGTTGTACAGGTAGGCTGCGTTGGGATTGAGCATGATCGCCTTCTGGAAGGTGCCCAGCGCCTTTTCGTATTCCTTGTTGTAATTATGGATGGCGCCAAGGTGGTCGTAGGCATCCAGCAGTTCGGGGTCAATCTCCAGCGCCTTGTTGAAGAATTTTTCAGCTTCGGGATAGAGACCGTTCAGGAAGTATACACGGCCCGTTGATGCATAACCGGGAGCGAAGTCCGGGCTGAGCTCCATGACTGCCTTGAACTCTTCAAGGGCCGGAGCGGGCAGTTGCTTTTCCAGAAAAAGGAGGCCGCGCTGGTAGCGTGCCTGCATCAGGTACGGATCAAGCATGGCCGCACGGGAGTACTGCTCAAGCGCCAGTTCCTGTCTGCCCTGATTGGCGTAGGCAAGGCCGCGCATGAAGCTTTCACGCGCATCGGCCTGATCCTTGGTCAGGTTCTGTTCCTTTCCGTCGGCGGTCAGGTCGCGTTCGTTACCGAGAAGGGACTTGCCGCTGTGATAGCGTTCCTTGAGCGACATGGAAGAGCCCTGGTCCTGTTTGGACCCCATGCAGCCCGTAAGCGCCATGACGATTATGGTGGCGGCTGCGACGGATATGGTGGTTATGCGCTTCATGGTTGTTCCTCCTGATAATCGTTCTGCTGCGGATGCCTAAAGTTGTTGGAATACGCGCATGAGTTGGATGCCCGCAGGACCCATGATGGCCACGAACAGGGCAGGCAGAATGAAGAATATGAGCGGAAAAAGCATCTTTACCGGCAGCTTGGCGGCAATTTCTTCGGCCCGCTGGTAGCGCGTGGTCCGCATGTGGTCCGAGTAGACGCGCAGGGTGGTGGCGATGCTGGTGCCGAAGGTATCCGCCTGTACGATAAGGGTTACAAGGCTGTTCATGTCTTCGATGCCCACGCGGCGGGCGAGGTTCTTGAGGGCGTCCGTGCGGGTCTTGCCTGCGCGCAGCTCAAGGATGACTGTGTTAAGCTCGCCTGCCAGTTCGGGGTTGGTGAAGCTCATTTCGCGGGCGATGCGGCTCAGTGCCTGATCAAGTCCCATGCCGGATTCCACGCACACTACCAGCAGGTCCAGTGCGTCGGGCAGGGCGTTGGTGATGGCGGTGCGACGGCCCGAGGTGCGCAAATGCAGCCAGATGTTGGGAACGTACATACCCACCACCATGGGGAAGATGAACATCAGGGCCATGATCGCCGGGGGCGCGGGTATGCGCAGGACGAAGAAGACGAAGGATGCAGCGATAAGGCCTATGAGTACGAGGCCGCCCTTCACGCCCCAGAAAATGCGGTTGGCGCGTGCCGGGTTGCTGAGACCCGCACGGACCATGGAAAGATTGGCTTCTTCCAGCTCTTCCTTCTTGCTGGGGGAAAGGTGTTCGCCTATGCGGTCCGCTCCGGCCGCGGCCTTGGCGACCACGTTGCCGAAGACGCCGCGGGAAGCAGCCGTGGCTTCCTGCGGGGTGTTGGTGATTCGCTGCTGCATCTTGCGCACGCGGCCTCTGCCCGCGGTCATACGCATGATGGCGGAGATAAACAGCATGACGGCTGCGGAGGCGAGTCCGGCGGCGATAAGGGGTGCGTATGTTTCAATATTCATATGCGCCTCCTATACCTTGATGGTGATGAGCTTTTTCAGGAACAGCGCCCCGAGGCCCATCTGGATGAGTGCGTTCGTGAGCATGAACTTGCCTTCGGGCGTGGTGTAGAGAAGGCTCATGTAGTCGGCGTTGATCAGGTTAATGACCACACCCACGGCAAAGGGCAGGGCAAAGAGGACGTAGGCGGTAAGTTTACCTTCCGCTGCAAGGGTGCGCACGCGGCCGTTGAACTTGAAGCGTTCGCGGACCAGGCGGGCGATGTTGCCCACGATTTCCGAAAGGTTGCCGCCCGTTTCACGCTGGATGTTCACGGAAACCACAAAGAACTTCAGGTCGGGGCAGTCAACGCGGTTGATGAGGTTGGCCAGCGCCACGTCCATGGCGATGCCGAAATTCACTTCATCAAGGGTTTTGGCAAACTCGGGGCCAATAGGGTCGGGCATTTCTTCTGCCACCATGCGCAGGCCCTGCGTGAAGGCATGACCAGCCTTGAGCGCGCGGGCGATAAGGTCGAGGGCGTCCGGCAACTGGCGGTGGAAGTGGGCCATGCGCTTGGCCTGACGACGGCGCAGCCAGCCGAAAGGCGCATAGGCAAAGAGCAGGGAGGGAATGGGGCGCATGAGGAAATGGTCGGTGACGAACTGCATGACGAACCACATGGCCAAAGCGCCCACGCCGCTGATGAGCACCAGCGTGCCGAGGTTGACGTCTACCTGTGCCTGTTCACGCACGGACTCCCACTTGCGCGACCATTCCTGCGTGGAAAGGAAGCGGTGCAGCCACGGTACGGAAGACATGCTGTAGTGACGTTCAATGCTGATGTCTTCGGTCTTGTCCATGGCGGCGCGCAGGCGTTCCATACGACGGCGCACCAGTTCCTTCTGTGAACGCTTGCGCGCGAACAGCAGGTTCATCATCCCGATATACAGGACGAAGAGGCCGAGGATGGCTATGCCGGATATGATGGCTATGGTTCCCATACGCGTCTCCCTTGTTATCCCTTAGGGCAGTTATGCATTGCCCAGAGAGGGGTCGAAGAGGCTCGGGTCAAGTTCGATACCCTGCGCGAGCAGGCGTTCGGAGAACTTGGGCCGGATGCCGGAACAGACGAACTTGCCGACAACCTTGCGGTTTTCGTCAAGGCCGGTCTGTTTGAAGGCGAAAATTTCCTGCATGGTGATGGCGTCGCCTTCCATGCCTGTCACTTCCTGCAGACTCGTGAGCTTACGAGAGCCATCGGAGAGGCGGTTCACCTGAATGATCACGTCCACGGCGGAGGATATGTAGCGCTTGAGCGAATTGCTGGCGATGTTCAGGCCGGACATGGCCACCATGGTTTCAAGACGCATCAGACAGTCTCGCGGGTTGTTGGCGTGGATGGTGGTGAGGGAGCCGTCATGGCCCGTGTTCATGGCCTGCAGCATGTCCAGCACTTCGCTGGAACGTACTTCGCCCACGATGATGCGGTCGGGGCGCATACGCAGACAGTTCTTGACCAGATCGCGGGCATTCACTTCGCCCGTTCCTTCGATGTTGGCGGGGCGGGTTTCCAGGCGCACCACGTGATCCTGCTTGAGCTGCAGTTCCGCCGCGTCCTCGATGGTAACGATACGTTCATCGTGGGGCACGAAGCGGGAAAGGCAGTTCAGCATGGTGGTCTTACCGGAACCGGTACCGCCTGAAACGATGATGTTAAGGCGGGCCTTGACGATGCCTTCCAGCACCTTGCCGATCTCGGGAGTCAGAGCTTTGAAGTTGATGAGGTCCGCCAGTTCGAGCGGGTCTTTCGAGAAACGTCGTATGGACAGGCTCGGGCCGTCCAGCGCCAGCGGAGGGATGATGGCGTTTACGCGTGAGCCGTCCATGAGGCGTGCGTCCACCATGGGCGAAGCTTCGTCCACACGGCGGCCGACCATGGCCACGATGCGGTCGATGATCTTGCGCAGGTGGTTGTCATCCTTGAATCGGGTCTGCACCTTCTGCAGCTTGCCGTGCCGTTCCACGTAGACCATCCGGTAGTTGTTCACCAGAATATCGGAAACCGTGGGGTCCTGCAGCAGGGGTTCCAGAGGGCCGAGGCCGAGTACTTCGTCCTGAATTTCCTTGATGATGCCGCGACGTTCGCGCCCGTTCAGGGGGGCCTGACGGAATTCTTCGCGCAGCAGCTTTTCTACCAGACGGCTTATCTCTTCGCGCAGCTTGGCCGGGGGCAGGGATTCCACGGCGGAAAGGTCGAGCAGTTCGATGAGACGTTCATGAATTTGTGCCTTGATGAGGTAGTAGCCTTCATCGTGCGTCTCTTCGTTGCCGTTGCCCGCAGGTGCGGCCACGGGTGCGGAAGGCGCAGGCTTGGGTGCGGCTTGCTGGGGCTGGGCTGCACGAGCTTGATCCTGCGTCCTGCTCTTGGCCTCTGCCAGGCGCGCGGCAACCTGTGTGGTGGGAGATCTCGGTTCCACCCTGGACTGGGGGGGCAGGATGCCGGCGCGGGCAGCGTTCTGGTTTGAGGTGGTTTCGCGGGCTTCCGGCATGGAGGCAGTCCTGCTCACGGGATGAGTGGTGGGAGCGTTGGTGCGGGAAGCTGCGGACTTGGCTGATGACGCGAGGGACGCGGCTGCCATGGCCGTATCGGGCTTTTCGGGAGCCTGTGCCTCGGGGGTTACGTCATCAAGCACCAACTCGTGCAGATCAAGAAGTGCGTGGCCGTCTTCCGGTTCGATTAAGATGCTGTCCTGCTTCTGTTCATCGCGGAGTCTGAGGGGCTGAGCTGGCTGCGCAGGACGTTGCTCACGGACGGGAGTTGCGTCTGCGGCGGGTACTGCATCGTCAACAGAAGGAGACTTGCGGGTAGTGCGGTTGAGTCTGGCTAACAACGACATGGCTAACCTCCTGCTCCCTGCAATATGTGCATGGGGGTTTGCTGTTCATCTGTGCCAGCTTCGGCTTGGGAGGCGCGGAAGAGCTTGCCCATGAAGCCGGACTTGGGCTTCATCGGGCTGCTTGACGTGGCAGGACGCGAAAACGTGGCGGCCAGCTTGGCGATATTACGGGTCAAGGGCGATTTAGGTGCGGTATCGCGCAGTGGGGTGCCCATATTGATGGAGTTGACGGCAGCTATGTAGTCTTCGTCGATTTTCCATACCACGGGGCGGCCCAGAAGCTCCTCGGCCTCGGCAATGGTTACCCCGGCCTTGGTCGTGTAGCGGTTGACCACGAGTTGCACCTTGTCTGCCACCTCGGGATCTACGCTATCCAGGGTTTCCAGCAGACGGCGGGTGTTGGCGAGGCAGGGGAGGGACAGTTCCGATACCAGCAGCACAACATCAGCCTCGCGCATTGCGGCGAGGGATATTTCGTCTACGAAGGGGCTGCCGTCTACGAATACAGTGGAGTACATGGAGCGCATGATGCTGAGCATGGCGGCAACGGCCTGCGGAGCGGCGGCGCCGGTGTCTTCGGAGCGGTCGGGAGCTGCAAGAATGTCCAGACCGGAGGCGTGGCGCACCATCAGGCTCTGCATGAAGGCGTCGTCCAGTCTGTGCGCGTTGTGCGTGGCGGCTGCCCAGGTGTGGGTGTAGTGCACGTCGAGGAACAGGGGCACTTCACCCTGCGGCTGGCGCATATCCACCAGTGCTGCGGGACGGGCGTCCTCAAGCTGCGAGGCTTCCACGCCGAGGTTGACCGCAATGGTGGTCACGCCGGTTCCTTGCTTGCCGCCGAGGATGTGGATGATGCGTCCGGGGCGGGTGGGCTGAGGCTGGCCAGCGTTACGCTCTGTTGCGGAGCGGGTGTTGCGGGTGGCGAAACGGTCCAAGGCGGCGCGGAATTCGCCTACCTTGAGCGGCAGGGGCAGATATTCGGTGGCACCGGCGCGCATGCAGCCGAGAATGAGGTCGGCGTTCTGGGCGGGCCCGATGACGAATATCTCACGAACTGAAGGATTGGCCGCCAGTACCGCGATGACCGGAACATCCTGCGTACCGCCAACCTCGACGATGACCAGACCGGCGGGCTTGTCAGCCTCTGCCGAGCCGGGCAGCACCACGGAAAAACGCGCGTCTTCCTTCACCAGTTTGGCGAAGGAAGTGACGGCTTCCGTGTGATGCAGTCTGAAGTGAATGGGTACGGCGTTCATGATATGACTCCGGCAAGTATGCCTTGGTTACTTTTTTTCCTTCATGAGAGAGTCGATCACTTCCGCGAAGGACGGCCCCTTATCCTCGGGGCGCGGATCCTGATAGGATTTGATGGCTTTTTCGGTAAGCTGGCCGTTCATGCCCATGACCGGCGTGGTCGTGGGGGGCACGGGGTCGAACTTCTGCGCTTCCAGCTGCTGGCGGAAGGCCTCGCCCTGCGGGGCGTGGAAGCCCTGTTCACCCATGGGCCTGTTCCATGTTTCCGAGAATTTGGCACAGCCTGAAAGCATGATGGGCAACGTCATGGAAACGAGCAGTGCGGCAAGGAGGGCGATGCGATGCATGGTGCGTTTCATGGTGATTCTCCTTTCCGCTATTGGGGGATGATATGGCCGAAGTCGCCTTCCATACCGGTGGAGGGCTGGTTGTCGTCTTCAGGCGAACCGGTGCTCACGGGCTTGATGCGACCCGAGTTGGCGGGGCGGTCGCCTTCCATCTTGCCGTGGAAGAAGAATTCCATTTCCGTGGGCTCAACGAAGTTGTCGGTGGGCAGCTTCTGCTGAGCCACGTCCAGCGGCTTGGTCAGGTGCGGGGTTACGATGATGATGAGCTCTGTTTCCTCCTTGCGGAATTCGCTGGAGCGGAACAGGGTGCCGAGAATCGGAACTTCGCCGAGACCAGGATACTTCTTCATGTTCTCGCGGATCTGGTTGTGCATCAGGCCCGCGATGGCGAAACTCTGGCCGTTACCGAGTTCGACCACGGTGGAGGCGCGGCGGCTGCTCAGAGCAGGAATCTTCATGCCGCTGATCTCAATGAGGTTGGAGTAGTCGAGTTCGGAAACTTCGGGAAAGACCTTGAGGCTGATGCGGTCACCGGAAACAACCGTGGGGCTGAACACGAGCTGTACGCCGTACTGCTTGTATTCGATGGCGATGGTGCCGAAGCCCTGCGGGATGGGGATGGGGATTTCTCCGCCCACGAGGAACTGGGCGTCTTCACCGCTGCGGCAGATAAGGGTGGGTTCCGCCAGCACACGCACAAGGCCGTTCTGCTTGAGCACGTCAAGGAAACCGGTCAGGGTCACCTGACCTGAGGTCATACGAAACATCCCGTTGCGGGCCGGGTTAACAATAGCGGCGCTTTCACCCATGGAGAAGGCACCCTTCGTGGGGTCGAGGTAGAACAGGTTGTTCAGCATGGAGTAAGCGAAGTCGCCCTTGAAGGCGTAGGCAAGGTCGATGCCGAAACGGTCCAGCACGGTTCGGTGCATTTCCGCAATCTTCACTTCCAGCATGATCTGATGCACGCCGCCCACGCTGAGCAGGTTGGTCACCTTTTCGGGGGCGTAGTTTTCGGCAATCTCAAGCGCCGTGGCAAGGCTGGCTGCGCTGGTCACGGTGCCGGAAAGGGTGATTTTGTCGCCGGTGCCCATCACGCGTATGTCGGTTTCCTTGGGCAGCAGGCGATGGAGCATTTCCTTAAGCTGCGCAAGGTCGGCGGTGACATGGATGTCATACACCCCTGCAAGCTCACCGGTGCGGGACCACAGGGTCAGGCTGGTCACACCGGGTTTCTTGGCGGTTACGTATACCTGCCACGGAGAGAGCAGGACGATGTCGGCAGTGTCCGGATCGGCTATGGAAACTCGGGAGGCGGGAATGGTGAGGGACACGACTTCCGACTTGCCCTTTACGATTTCCAGGGTCTGCGGCGTAATCTGTGCGGGGCCGGCAGCAAGGGCCGCCGAGGCAACACAGAGGAGAACTGCCGCGATAACCGCTATGGTTGTGTGCATGGTTCTCATTGTGCAAACCTCATGGTCTGGCGGTTGGTTCCGGAGATGACTTCCACCTTGGTTTCAGGCTTTGCCGTGCGGCTTTTGGGTACGGGCGGGGCAAGAGAGGAGAGTGTGTCGGGAACGTTGGTGCCCTTGGTCTTGATGGATTCGGTGTCCGCAGGGTTGCGCAGGGCAAAGTGCAAGGTGCCGCGGGTGGCTGCCAGAGCCAGCTTTTCCGCGTCCTTGGGTTCCATTTCAAGGGTGTATACATCTACGGAAGAGGTTTCCTTGTCCTCGCCCTTCTGCTCCAGTTCGGTGCCGGTGGCGATGACGCGGATGTTTTCCAGTACGGTCTTGGTGACGGCCTTGTCCTTGGTGCGACGTTCGTCATCAATGGTCACGAGCACGTCTACGCGGTTGCCGGGGCGAATGAATCCGGCGATGCCGAGAATCTGGTTGCCCTTCACGGCTATGGCGCGCATGCCGGGGCTGATGAGGGTGGAAACGCCGCCGTACTGCACGCTGTCGTCGAGCAGACGTCCTGCGGTGATCATCTCGCCCTGTTCAAAAGGCGTGGAGACAACGCGGCCGATGAGGTTGGTGGCTTCGGAGAAAGTGCCTGCCGGCACGGTCTCGGGAAGGAAAGAGGCCAGCTTGAGATGGGTCTCCGTCAGCTTGGTGCCTTTGGCAATGGGCTGGGCGGAAACGACGATCTCAATGGTCTGAGGAGCTTGCACAGCCTGACGCTTCTGACTCCCCTGCATCCATGTGAAGACCATGAAGCCGGCGGCAAGCGAAAGGATGAGCCCTAAGGCTATGGGAATTATTGTGGACGCGCGCATTATTCCCCCCGGAATGGTTGCCGGTTACATCCAAGGTGCCGGTAAGAATCCGGCAGGGCCCCAAGTGATGACCATAACCCCGAAGGTTCCCGCCGCAATGGCCACACCGTAGCAAAGGCGCGGGAAACGCTTGTCGTCGGCCTGCCGGACATAGGCGAACTGGCGTGTCGCAAGAAAGAGCGAAGCCGTGTCGCGCAGTGCGGCAAGTACCTTTTTAAGAACATCCATGTGCCTTGCCAGCATCACGAGGGCGTAGAAGCCGCCCACAATGCTTGTAAGGATGAATGCCTGCAGGGTGAGTGAGAAGCCAAGAAAGGCTCCGGTGGCCATCATGAGCTTGACGTCACCGGCTCCCATGGCGCCGAAGAGGTAGGGGAGGATCATCACGCCAAAACCGAGGGCCAGGCCGGAAAAGCTGAAAACCAGCCCGTCCAGACCCTGGGTTATGCCGTGAAAAGCAAGAGCGAAAGCCATGGCGGGAAAGGTAAGCCAGTTGGGGATGCGCTGGCCCTTCAGATCCGTGACCACTGCGATGAGCAGTATGGTTGCAAGAAGAAGGTTCAGGTATACTTGCATGGCTTCCTCCTCGTCTGGTCATTTAAAAGGTTGACGGGACCGGGGTCGGGGGCTCCCGGTCCCGTCGAGCGCTTTACGCTGCGATCAGGCGTAATATGCTTTCGTGGTTCGGTAGCTGTTATGCGCCGCTGATGTCGCCAGCAAGACGGTTGAACAGGTCACGAATGTTGCCACCGAGCAGGGTAACTGCTGCAGTCAGAACACCGGCGATCAGAGCGGCCAGCAGGCCATATTCCAGAGCAGTGGCGCCTTCTTCTTCACGAATGAAATTCTTGATGGTACGCATTTGGGGTGTCTCCTTCGTAGTATGCTTCCGTGTGTTCGGTAGCCGTTATGCGCCGCTGATGTCGCCAGCAAGACGGTTGAACAGGTCACGAATGTTGCCACCGAGCAAGGTAACGGCGGCGGTCAGAACACCGGCGATCAGAGCGGCCAGCAGGCCGTACTCCAGAGCGGTTGCGCCTTCTTCTTCACGGATAAAATTCTTAATGGTACGCATTTGGGGGCTCCTTTTTTTTGGGATGACGTTTGTCTTATTAGACTGCCTATCGAAGCTGCACGACTCTTCTATGGCAACCCTTGTGCCAATTCTGATCTGAAGTGTCGGATTTTTTTTTAACCATCTGTTATTTAAATGTAAAAAAATGTAAAACGTCTGTTTTTCACGTTTTTACGGCTCTGGCAGGAAGTATTCTGGTGGGGGCGTTCAGGATGTTTTCTATGAAAATTAGAACGCAAAAAAGGGCAATTGCTCAGGTATTCGCGGGAAGGGGTTGGGAACTGTGGAAATTCGCGAAGAAACGGGTGATCTAAAAAAAATAGAGCTACACGAAGCCCTTGATTTTAGGTATTTTCTAGACTTTTGAGGATGGTTGGTAACCCGTTGTGGAACAACGAAGAGGGGGAGGAAGGCGGGGAGATTATCAGAAGATAATGGTGATCTATAAAAATTAGAACTATGGAAGTGATGCTTTTATATCGTTTTGTGAAATCTCATGCTTCTGCATTTTTGCCCAAAGATTCTTGGGGTTAAGCGCGAGCAGGGCCGCTGCTTCCTTCTGGTTGCCATGGGTGCGTTGCAGGGCGTTGAGTATAAGCATGCGTTCCAGCTCTGCCACACTGTCCTTGAGATTGATGGGGCCGTCAGGCAGGGCGGCGAGGCTGCTTTCCGCTTTCCAATCTGCGGTGCCGGAAACCTGCAAGGCTGCCGCACCTTCGGTTGAACCGCTTAATGCACGGATTACATGGCGTTCGTCTATGCGGCCGGGGGCCGCACTGATGGCGAGCCCTTCCAGAACGTTGGCAAGCTGGCGCACGTTGCCCGGCCAGTCGTACTGCTGCAGGGCGAATACAGCCGCTGAGGTGAAGCCGTCCACGTCCAGGGCCAGTTGTGTACGGATGCGGTTGAGGAAGTGGCGCGCAAGAAGGGGGATGTCTTCCTTGCGTTTCCGCAGGGGGGGAAGCTCGATGACAGCCACGTTCAGGCGGTAGTAGAGATCTTCACGAAAGCGTTTTTCCCGTATCAGCTCGTCAAGGTGCTGGTTGGTGGCAGCTATTATGCGCACATCCAGCGTAATGGGTTTGCGTCCGCCCAGCCTCTCCACCTGTTTCTGTTCCACCACGCGCAGGAGTTTGGGCTGGATGGAAAGCGGCATGTCACCGATTTCGTCCAGCAGGATGGTGCCTTTGTCCGCCAGCTCGAACTTTCCGGGCTGCGCTTGCACTGCGCCGGTGAAGGCTCCTTTTTCATGACCGAACAGTTCATTTTCGAACAGGTTTTCGGGGATGGCCGCACAGTTCACCCGTATGAACGGTTTTCCTGCCCGAGGTGAGAGGGCGTGCACAGTGTCTGATACCAGTTCCTTGCCGGTGCCGGATTCGCCGAGAATGAGTACTGTGGTTTCCAGCGGGGCGATGCGCTCTATGCGCTCCTTCACTTCACGGATGGCTGTGCTTTCGCCGATAATGCATCCTGTTGGCCCACTGCACAGCAGGTTGGATTGCAACTGGACCAGTTTGTTCTGGAGGTGCCGTTTTTCCATGCAGCGGCGAACCACTATTTCCAGTTCGCTCAGGCTGAAAGGCTTTGAGAAGAAGTCGTAGGCCCCTTGCCGCACGGCCTCAACAGCCATTTCCTTGGTCGAGAAAGCGGTCATGACGATGATGTCACTCTCCGGTGCTCTTTGTTTGAAGTGGGGAATGGATTCAAGTCCGGACATTCCGGGCAGCTTCACATCTGTAAGAATCAGGTCGAAGCGTTCCGTGCGTAAAAGCTCCAGCCCGTCTTCAGCTCTTGATACCCGCTGCACACGATATCCTTTGGCTTCCAGTGCTTCATTGAGCATGGTGCCGAAGGCGGGGTCGTCTTCCACGAGCAGAATGCGTTCAGATGGAGGGTGAGCCATGGAATCTTGTCCGTTGTTTTGGTAGAGTGTACTGATGCTGGAGCACAGTGTAACCGCTTGTCAGCGTTTCGAAAAGTCATGTTATTATAATATGGGTCTCCGGTATGTGTCTGTTGATGATTTTTATGGCAAATGCCATGCGTATGGGATTATGAATGTTGCATAGTTATGTTCACTCAATGAGAGGGTTGCGTTGAAAGCCGTATCAGTTCGTACCTCAATATCTGTTGCCGCTGATGCCGAAGAGGCTGTCCGCGAGCTTGCAGATGCCATTATGCAGCCTGAAATGGCGGTGGTGGTGTTCTTCTGTTCTGTCCGCTATGACCTTGCAGCGTTGGGCAAGGCGCTCCGGAAGACGTTTCCCTGTCCCATTATTGGATGCACTTCGGCCGGAGAGTTCGTTTCCGGCATGGGATATCGCAAAGGGAGTATCGTGGCGGCCAGCATCAGTTCGTCAGAACTGTCAGTTCGCCCTGTATTGATTGATTCGCTGTCGTCCTTTTCGCAGGATGCGGCCGACAATGTGGCGTCTTCGTTGCTGGGCAACGGCTTGCAGGGACATGAGGAAAAGAACAACAGGTTCGGCCTGCTGATGATAGACGGACTCTCCGGAGCTGAGGAGCGTGTGGTCTTTGCGTTGCAAAAGGTCTTTGGTTCCGTCCCAATCGTGGGCGGCTCGGCAGGGGACGATCTTGAACTGCACAAGACCTTCGTCTACCACGACGGGGAGTTTCACTCCGGTGCCGCTTTGCTGGCTCTGTTTGAGACGACTCTGCCTTTCACCGTGTTGCAGGCGCAACATTTCGTCAGGTCTGAGAGCCGGTTTCAGATCACGGACGCAGACCCTGATTCGCGAACGGTTTTCACCATTAATGACCGGCGGGCAGCCTCTGTCTATGCCGAAGCCATTGGTGTGCCTGAAAACGACCTGACTCCGGATTTGTTTTCGCTGCATCCGCTCATCCTCAGGGTTGCAGGGCAGAATTACGTGCGGGCGGTGCGCGCTGCGTTGCCGGATGGCAGTCTGCAGTTCTACAGCGCCATTGAGACCGGACTCATTCTGTATCTGGGAACCAGTCACGACATCGTCGCCAATCTTGAGCGCGCTTTTTATGACAGCCTTATTCAGGTGCCGTATCCCAAGCTGCTTATAGGCTGCGAATGCATACATCGCCGGCTTGAAGTGGAGTCACTGGGGCTTACCCACAAGATGCAGCGTGTTCTGGACAGGATGGAGCACATCGGTTTTCACACCTACGGGGAACAGGTTGACGCCCTGCATGTGAACCAGACCTTTACCGGTGTTATTCTGGGAGACCATTCCTAGAGGGTAAGCCTGCGGACTGGTGTGTTGTTCCGGCTTGACTCTGCCAATGTGATTCGTAGGGTTTTGACTTGGGTAGATCTTGGCGGGTGATGCCCTATTATGCTGCATGGCTGACTCACACGGATGCAAGCGGTGGGGCAGAAGTTCCTTGCAATACGCTGCGGTATGTGCAAAACCGCGTCAGGCGTGTTCCGCCTAACCGCATCAACAACCTCTTACCGTATCAGGAGCACCATCCATGGCTTCCATCGGAACCCCTCTTACCCCGTCCGCGACCAAAATCATGCTGCTCGGCTCCGGCGAGCTGGGCAAGGAAGTCGCCATCGAGGCAATGCGTCTCGGTGCTGAAGTGATCGCCGTGGACCGCTATGATAACGCCCCCGCCATGCAGGTTGCGCATCGGTCGTACCCGATCAATATGCTTGATGGAGCTGCGCTGCGTCGAATCATCGAGACCGAAAAGCCTGACCTCATCGTGCCGGAAATTGAAGCAATCGCTACCGATACCCTTGTGGAACTGGAGAAAGAAGGGTTTACCGTTGTGCCCACGGCACGCGCAACCCGACTGACCATGAACCGCGAAGGTATTCGCAGGCTTGCTGCCGAGGAACTGGGGTTGCCCACTTCTCCCTACCGTTTTGCAGACACCGAGGAAGAATACCGTGCCGCCATCGCGGAAATCGGTCTTCCTTGCGTTGTGAAGCCCGTTATGAGCTCTTCCGGCAAGGGCCAGAGCACCGTGAAGACCGAAGCCGATATCGCCAAGGCATGGGCCTATTCCCAGGAAGGCGGTCGCACCGGCAGCGGGCGTGTAATCGTGGAAGGTTTTGTCGAGTTTGACTACGAAATCACCCAGCTGACTGTTCGCCACAAGGGCGGCACCAGCTACTGCGATCCCATCGGTCACCTGCAGGTGGACGGCGATTACCGTCTGTCCTGGCAGCCTCAGCCCATGAGCCCCAAGGCCATTGAGGAATCCCGCCGTGTAGCCAAGGTCATTACCGATGCTCTGGGCGGCTACGGCCTCTTCGGTGTGGAACTGTTCATCAAGGGTGATGCCGTTATCTTCAGTGAAGTGTCTCCGCGTCCTCACGATACCGGTCTGGTAACCGTCATTTCTCAGAATATGAGCGAGTTTGCCCTGCATGCGCGCGCCATTCTGGGCCTGCCCATTCCCGCCATCACCCAGCGCGGACCTGCCGCATCCAGCGTGGTGCTGGTGGAAGGCAACGGCACCGGCCCCACCTTCGGCAATCTGGACAAGGCCCTGCAGGAGCCTGAAACCCAGCTGCTCTTCTTCGGCAAGGCTGAAGTGAAGGGCAAGCGTCGTCTCGGCGTGGCTCTGGCGCTGGCCGATTCCATTGAGGAAGCCAAAGCCAAGGCTCAGCGCGTGTCTTCCGCCGTTACCGTGACCTTCTAGATTACGGGACAAGCCGTTTATTCAGCCGGAGGCGCTTTGCGTCTCCGGCTTTTTTTTCTGCTTGGATGCAGACAACCGACTGGAATTTCAGTAGACAAACTGTATGAAATACCTGTTTATCCACCCCAATTTTCCTGCGCAGTTCCGGCACGTGGCAGCAAGGCTGGCCCAGTCGCCCGAGAATCAGGTTGTTTTTGCCTGCACCAACACGCGCCCGGAGTGGGTGATAGCCAACGTGCGCAAGGTGCAGTTCGGCACGCGCTTTCAGCCCCCGACAAACGGCCACAAGCTGGCGCATTATTATGAGCGGGCTGTGGCACAGGGCGAGGCTGGCTACATGCTGTGCCGCAAGCTTGTCGAATCCGGTTTCACGCCGGACGTGGTGGTGGGACATTCGGGCTGGGGGGCGACCATGTTTGTGCGTGATGCCCTGCCGAAAACCCCCTTCGTGGGGTACTTCGAATGGTATTACAATGCGGACGGAGCGGATGTGGGATTTGATCCCGCCGAAACGGTCACGGGGATTCAGCGGATGAACCTGCGTACACGCAACGCGGTGATCCTGAACGACCTTGATGCCTGCTGCATCGGCCAGTTGCCTACGACATGGCAGGCGTCACAGTTTCCTGAACGGTATCGCGATAAGCTCGCCATCCGTCATGACGGAGTGGATACCACATTTTTCGCACCGCTATCCGCCGAGGAGCGGGCCAAGGGGCTTGTGTTGCCCGGCCTTGATCTTTCCGGTGTCCGTGAACTCGTCACCTACGCCACGCGGGGTATGGAGCCCTACCGAGGCTTTCCGCAGTTCATGGAGGCGTTGCCGCGCATCCTTGCCGAACGGCCAGAGGCACACGTGCTCGTGGTGGGTGAGGACAGGGTTTGTTACGGCAAACCGCCTCAGGAGGGCGGCAGCTGGAAGGCTGTGATGCTGGACAGGCTGAAAGGGGTGCCGGGTATGGACAGGGTGCACTTCACGGGGGGACTGCCCTACGGTGAATACCGTCAGGTGCTGCAGCACTCCATGGCACATGTCTACCTGACCAGACCTTTTGTGCTTTCCTGGTCCATGCTTGAAGCCATGAGCTGCGGAGTGCCGCTCATTGCCTCCGCCACTGCTCCGGTTGAGGAGGTGGTGGAGCATGGCAGGAACGGGCAGCTTGTAGACTTCTTTTCTTCCGATGCTATTGCCGAAGCGGTATGCAGGGCACTTTCCAACCCTGCTGAAATGCTTCCCATGCGCAAAGAAGCCCGCAGGACCGTTCTTGAGCGGTTCAGCCTTGAGCGGCTTTTGCCTGGCAACGTGCAGCTCATCGTGGATGCCGCTATGGGCAAGTTCGACTCTCGCTAGCCCACGACCCATACGGTACAGGTATGCGTCTCCTGTACGATACGGTTGGAGACGCTGCCGAACATGAAGGCTTCGGTCTTCGAAACGCCTCGTCGTCCAACAACCACGGTGCCGTAATCGCCCTCGCGCTGAGTGCGCAGAATGTCTTCCACTACACTTTCCCCCGTGCTGCATACGATGGCCTCTTCAAAGGGCGACTTGCAGCTCACGAGGTAATTCACCGTGACGGCCTGCGGGGGAATGCCGCTGTTTTCAAGAATGCCGCGCGCCTTTGCCAGTGCTTCCTTGTGGGCCTGCACCCGTTTGCCGCATTCCGCTCTCCATCGCTCTTCGTCGGGAAAGAAGTCCCGGTCCGGCAGACGTTCCACAAGAAGCAAGGTGATCTGGACACCCGGCAGCTTTGCGACCATCTCGCCCGTATATGCGACAGCTTTGAACGCGTATTCGGAAGAGTCAAATGCGATGAGAATACGATTGTTACTCACGGTGTTCTCCTTCGTATTGTCGTCCTTTATGCCGGAGCGGCGCCGCCGAATTCCTTTTCCAGTGCTTCGATGCAGGGAACTAGGTCGGCGAGCAGATCGTCCGTGGTGTTGTAGAAAATTTCTGCGCTGTTGGAAAAATGCATCAGCACATTATTCAGCGCTTCCGGAATGTAAGGATAAATCTTGCGCAGGTTCACGATACGGTTGGGGATGACTATGGATAGGTCCTCGGTTGAGAGTTTGCCCTGCAACTGTTCGGCAAAGCCCATGGACTCTATGGACTGCACGGTGATGTTGGCCTTGCCAACCAGAAAGACAAGAATGTTGCCGAGGCCGAAGAGATCCAGCCCGAAGGGGTGTTCATAGGAGTGGAATGTGTAGTCGAAGTCGATCCACCGCAGGTGTTCGGTGCCAAACTCCATATACAGGTGGTCACGGCGGATGTCGCCATGACGTTCCCCATGCTGATGCAGCATGCCGATGGCGCGGATGGCTTCGAGGTACTTGCGCAGCAGCCCGGGCAGGCGTTCACGGAAATAGGTCTGGTGGTCAAGGTCTATGCGGTCCACGGTTACATCAAGCCGCCTTCCGTTGACGATTTCCAGTATTCGCACATTTCGTCCTGCGGCGTCTTTGACGGTCACTCCCTGCATGAACCGCTCATCGTCGCGAACTATTTCCAGTATGCGCGATTCCTTGTCGGGACTGCGGTAGCACTCCACGCTGAACCGCCCGACCTGCACGGGGAAGGTTTCAAAAAATTCCAGCTTCAGAATCTTGCGCTGTCCCGTTTCCAGTTCATGGCATCGCTTGACCCAGTACTTGGGGTCTTCCAGACCGAAACGGCGTTCAGCTTCGTTCTTGTATACCATGTAATGCATGTCGTTGAGCCGGATGACGTTACCGTAATCTATGGACATGAATTGGGTGGTGTCTGTCACAAGACTTCTGCAATACTGGATGGGGAAGTCCGGTAGATACTTTCTGACCAGTTCTCGTACTTCGGCAGACATGGCGGACCTCCTTTGCGCTGTGCGAATAGGGGTGTGCCGTCGTTGATATCTGATGAGGGCGGATACTCTCTGCCAGTTCTGTCACGTTCTGCTGGGGGGCGATTCCTGCTGTTTATGCCGGTGGCGTGCAAGTTGGCCTGTTATTGTGTGGTACTTCGCTGGGGAGACGTGTTGCAGTTTGCCGTAAGGAAATACTTGTTGTGCAGGGCCTGGTACTCATCGGATTTTCTGAAGCGTACCAGTTCTTCGGAAAAGCGGTTTATGAATTCCGGGCTGGTGCTTGACCGCTTGAACATGATGTAGAGCCCGTCAGTCTTGATCTGCAGGTCACGGTTGGGAAAAATGTTGGTTGCCCCCAGATTGCGGGCTATGTGCAGGCCGTTGCCCAGTTCGGCAGCAAGCGCATCAAGTCTGCCTATCTGGAGTTTCTTGAAATTGAGTTCGTCCGAATACACTTCTTCAACAGTGCAGTATACTTGAATGAACTCCCAGAATTCTCGAGTGTAACTGTAGCCGGATACCACTCCTATCCTTTTCCCTTTAAGATCCTGCAACGAAGATATGGCGGTGTCGCGGGTCCATATCACCCACGGTGACTCCACTATCGGAACTGAAGGGTACAGGGCGTACACCTCTCTGGCCTTGGTGTGGTTGGCTGAGAAGAGCGCATCTACGTTGCCATGCTGAAAGAGTTCCAAAGCTCTTTTCCACGGGTACGCCTGAATGGGATTGTATTTTTCGCCCATGTTATCCAGCACGCGTGTAACAACCTCCGTTGAGAAGCCGGTTATTGCGGAGCTTTGCTCTTCCATCTGATAAGGCGGCCATATGTCGCAGACTATGGTCAATCTTTCCTTCGCCGCCGGAAGGTTGAGCACAAGAACCAGCAACAGCAGGGCTCCTGTGGCTGCAATCAGGGAAAGGGAAAGTCTGGCCTTCATGCTTTTGATGCTCCCGGGAAGAGGGTTACGGTTCTACTTCACACTATACGTCCGCAGGATGAAAAATGAAAGCCCCCGCAACATTATTGCGGGGGCTTGCTGGTCGTCTTTCGGTTGAAAACCGTGCTACATCTTCAGGTTAACCTTTTCCGGGCTCAGTTTCCGCTCAAGGGCAGCGGCATACTTGGACATGAGGAAACAGGGAATGAAGTAGAGCAGGGCGGTGGTTGTCCAGATTTCCATTGAGGCGACCATCAGGCGGTTGTCCACGGCCTTGGCCACGGACGTAAGCTCCATGACGCCGAGAATGGAAACCAGCGAGGTATCCTTGAAGATGGCGATGAACAGGCCCACAATAGGCGGAATCATCTGCTTGAGAGCCTGTGGCAGAATGATCTTGCGCATGGTCTGCCAGTAAGTCAGGCCGGATGCCGTGGCGGCTTCCACCTGACCGGGCGGGATGTTCTGGATGCCGCCTCGGACGATTTCCGCAAGGTAGGCGGCTGTGAACAGGGTCAGGGCTATGGATGCCGACCAAACCGTGTTGAAGAAGGTGTTGAACAGCACGGGAATGAGAAAGTACACCCAGTAGATGACGATGATCAGCGGGTTGCCGCGAATGAGCTCGATATAGAGCAGGCTGGGAATGCGGAAAATGCGGTTGTTGGAGCAGCGTCCAAGACCTACCACAAGCCCGATGAGGAAACTGGCCGCAATGGCCACCACGGCAATGATGAAGGAGAGCGTGAAGCCGCCCATGCCGAGGAAGGGATCTGCCTCTTCGTGCGGGAACTGCCAGATGATCAGGTGGCTGAATTCGGTGACGATGGCTGCCCAGTCGAAAGTGATCAGACCCTTTATCGTGACGTACAGGCACGAGCCGAGCAGGAGGAGAAAGGCTGCCTTGCCTGCAAGGATGGCAGCCTGCGCCGCGCGCTTGGCAACCATGCGCAGGGCGGCCTGCCGGGCGGAGACATACGTGCTGGCAGCGCGCTGACGGCGGCGGGCTCGTAAAAAGCGTCCGACGGGATTGAAGAGGGCGCTGCTTGCCACGGAGAACGGCAAGTAGAAGAGGGAAACAAACAATACAGGCAGCGAGCGGTTGGTGTTGCCAACGGTGCGCAGTTTGCCGTTCACGCCGTTGAGGACGAAGGAGATGATCAGCGAAAAGCTGAGATACATAACGGACGCTGCGGTGGTAGCCTCAAAGCCTTTGAAGGTAAGGGCTTCGGCCTGCTGAGCCTGCCAGGTCATGTCTGCTACGCCAACGAACATGGCCAGCGAGGTGTTCTTCATGTTGTTGAGGAATTCGCTGCCCAGCGGCGGAATGATTTCGCGGAAGGCAAGGGGCAGGATGATCTTGCGAAGCACCTGCACGTAGCTGAGGCCCGAGGAGTATGCGGCTTCCAGAATCCCCTTGGGGATGGACTGAAGACCGGCGCGGATGACTTCCGCCATGAATGCGCTGGTGTACATGCCCACGGCCACTGCTGCAGTCCAGAATTCGAAATGGAAGGAGAATATCCATTCCCGTGCCGCGTCAGGCAAGGCACGCGGGAAGGCGAAGTAGAAGAAGAACAGGACGACAAGCAGCGGCGTGTTGCGGAAAAATTCGATTATGCAGGTCGCGGTATAGCGCAGCGGTTTGAAGTCCGACAGGCGCGAAAGTCCCAGAACCGTGCCGAGGCCGAGGCCGATGGCGGCACTGATCGCGGTGATTTTTACCGTTACCCACAGACCCTTGAGGATCTCAAGGCCCAGATTGACCTGATAGGTTTCGTTGACCGTATAGAGCATGGACCATTCGAACTTGTAACCAAAGTCGAAAACCCAGCCCCAGTAGTAGGTCATGATCGCCGCAATGGCGAGCAGCACGGTGTTCTGAACCCAAACCTTTTCCAGCCAGAAACGTATCATGAACAATAAACCATTATGTTGAGGTGCGGCGGGCGCTGCCCGTACGCCGAAAGGCGGATAAGCGCGCGCCCGGCTGAACCGGGCGCGCGCAGATTCTCAATAACCGGTGTGGCTTAGGGCCACAGCTCGATCTGGTTGGTCATGGGCATGGCGTAGGGAGTTTCGGGGCCGTACCACTTGTTGTAGATGTTCATGTAGGTGCCGTCGCGCCACATGTCCTGCAGGGCAGCGTTCACGGCGTCACGCAGAGCGGAATCGTCCTGGGGCAGACCCATGCCGTAGGGTTCGTCGGAGAGGAAGTCGCCTACGAGTTCAAATGCGCCGGGCTTCTTGGCTGCGTAGCCGAGAAGGATGGTGGCGTCGGTGGTCCAGCCGGCAACGCGGCCCATTTCCAGCGCCTGGAAGCATTCGGATTCCTTCTGGAAGGAAATGATGTGCTCATCGGGGTTGGCAACGCCAAGAGCCTTCAGGGCGTTCTTGATGTTGATTTCGGAAGTGGTGCCCTGCATCGTGGCGATCTTCTTGTCCTTCATGTCTGCGAGGGAAGCGAAGGCGCCCTTCTTGGAAAGAACTTTCTGACCGTCGAAGAAGTAGGTGATGGAGAAGTCGATGGACTTGTCGCGCTCACGGGTGTGGGTCATGTTGGCAACGGAAACGTCGATGCGGCCCTGCTGGATGAAGGCGATGCGGGTCTTGTTGTTCACCTTGACGCGCTCGATTTCAACGCCGATGCGCTTTGCCAGTTCGGTGGAGATGTCGTAGTCGAAGCCGGTCCATTCGCCCTTGGCGTCAAAGAAGGCGCCGGGGATGGAGTCGGTCATGATGCCGATGCGGATCTTCTTGTCCTGCATGACCTTGTCGTAAACGGCACCGGCAAAGGCGGTGGAAGCCATCATGGTGGCGGCCAGAGCCATGGCAATAATCTTCCCAATACGCATGTTCTACTCCCAGTGTTTTCAGTTTCCTCTGCGTTACGGTACGAGCGCAACGCGCCTCAACATACGTTAACCCCGGTGTAGAACCGGAGTTGTGCAACCATGCTAGTGTGAAAGAATCTTGCTGAGGAAGTCCTTGGTACGATCCTGCTGGGGATTGTTGAAGAACTCCTCGGGAGTGTTCTCTTCGATCAGTTCGCCGTAGTCCATGAAGATGACGCGGTCGGCCACTTCACGGGCAAAGCCCATTTCGTGGGTCACGCAGGCCATGGTCATGCCCTCACGGGCAAGAGTCTTCATGACGTCGAGAACTTCATTGATCATTTCGGGGTCGAGCGCTGACGTGGGCTCGTCGAAGAGCATGATCTTGGGCTTCATGGCAAGGCCGCGCGCAATGGCAACACGCTGCTGCTGGCCGCCCGAAAGCTGGCTGGGATAGGCTTTGGCCTTGTCGGGAATGTTCACCTTTTCCAGCAGTTCCATGGCCAGACGCTCCGCCTCGGCGCGGGGCGTGTTGCGTACCATGGTGGGGGCAAGGGTGATGTTTTCCAGCACGGTCATGTGCGGATAGAGATTGAACTGCTGGAAAACGAAGCCGATTTCGGCGCGCAGGCTGGTGAGGTTGAGTCGCGGGTCGTGAAGGTCCATGCCGTCCACGATGATGCGTCCCTTCTGGATGGGTTCCAGCCTGTTGATGCAGCGGATGAGCGTGCTTTTCCCGGAACCGGAGGGGCCGCAGATAACCACAACCTCCCCCTGTGCGATTTCAAGATTGATATCCTTAAGCACGTGGTGGTCGCTGCCGTACCACTTGTTCACCTGTTCAAAACGGATCACGTATCTCTCCCAGTAAAAGAAAAAAGGCTGCGGAATGCCTCAATCCCGCACATGGGTGCTAACAAAAAAGCCCTTGGTGGGGCAACGAAAAACTGGCGAGTTGACAATATTGTCTGCTGCATTTTGGGCGCGAAACGGCTGGGAAAGCTGATGGGACGCGGTTAGCTCTGCAAAAATATTGCGGAAAAAAATAGTTCCCGCCCCGGTGGGGTTTTGCAGGAGGGATGAAGGGAGGAAAAGCCCTGTTTTCGGGGGCTGTTTGCAAAACTATTTTACAAGAGTGTAATTTGGTGATGGTTTCATCATATCATGGTGGAATTATGATGATTTGGGCACTGAGTCGTCGCAGGGCAGGGTGAAGTAGAAACAATTGCCCATGGGGTGGGCTTCATAACCGGCGTCGCCGCCGTGCAGACGCGATATTTCCTTGGCAAAGAACAGGCCGTGGCCGGTGCCGTATTCGGATCCCACGTCTCTGCCGCGGAAGTCTGCCTTGAAGAGTTGAGGGGCATCTTCGGCATTGATGTAAGGGCCGGAGGTGATCACGTTTACACGGGCTCCGCAACACCCCTTGCCGAAATGATCAGGCAGCAGAGTTACTCCGTAGCAGAGGTACTTACCGCTTTTCTCGCCATTGGGGGCGGCCTCGTCATGCGGTGTCGGACGAGTGTATTTTACAGCATTGGAAAAGAGGTTTGCCAGGACCTGGCTGACGAGCCCCACATCGGCCGTGACCAGAATGCTGTCATCAAAGGTGCCGCTGCCTTCGCAATAGGGAATGAGCTTTATGTCCTTTTCGTCAAAACGGGCCTTGAAGCGTTCCAGTTGGGGTGTGATGATGCGGTCGTTCAGATTGACAACGCTCTTGTGCAGGACGTAGCGGCCTTTCTCGAAATGGCTTTGTCGGAGAAGGGTTTCCAGAAACAGGCTGGTTTGCTGGAAGTGGCGGAACACCTCATTATACTGTTCGTCCATGCGGTGTTGAATGTAGTCCAGCTGGGCAAGGGTAGGCGAGCTGATGGAGGTTTCCATGAGGTCGGAAATGGCATGGCGCATGGCCTTCATCTTGCCGTCCAGCTGCCGGAACAGCAGCTTGAAGTACATGTTCGGAACAATGACGTTGTGGCCGATGTCATGCACGAGATTCTTGATGAATTCCAGATGCTCGCGGTGTTTGAAGGCGAGCATGCGGTTGTGCAGCTGGTAGCCTACGCGGTTGGCGTACTTTTCAAAAAAGAATGCGTCCTTTTCGGTAATGTCGGGCTCCGGATGCAGCACCAGAAGACCGAGCGTTTCGCCTACCGGGGTGATGGGAAGCAGATCCTGATCGATTTTTTTTCCCCTGATGGGGATGCAGTACCGTTTATCCTGCCAGAAGGGACCGTCAGTGAGGGGAAGACCTTCTGTATTCATGACCGGAATGGCGCAGGATGCCCCTGTGGAGCAACCGTAGCGCAACAGCACGGAGCGGCTGTTCAGGACGTAGATTTCCGCATGGACGTCGAACATGGAGCGGATGATGAGAACGGCAAGAGTGAGCAGGTCTTCAAGGGCGTCGAATTCCTGCGCAAGGTCGAAGAATACGTTGAATGCGCAGGTCTGCTTCTTGCTGAAGTCATACGCCTTATAGTCCAGAAGCTTTTGGGCGATACGCTGTTGCACCAGGGCAAACGTCTCTTCCAACTCCTGACTGCTGCGAAACGGCGAAATCTGCTGGCTCATGTTGGTTCCCGTAAACATGCATGTGCAAAACGACAACAGATGGATGGGCGTAATTCCGATACCTATTCTTACTATTCCACATTCTTTGGTTTTCGCCAAGGATATGTTGAAAAACTTGGGCTTGGGGGCCGGGTAACAAATTGACTTTGCCGGAGTTTGCAGGTTTAGTTAAAAAATACAGCAGTGGGGGGACCATAGCGTAACCACTGTGAAACCTATGGGTGAAAGGGGAGTCGATGATCCCGACAGTTTTAGGTGTGTATGAAACCCGCAGGATCGATACCCTCGGCTCGGGGGTAACACGTCAGACGCATGAACTGCGTATTCTCTGGTTTGCGGCGCAGGTTCCCGGGGGGGAAATTAGCTGTCAGCCGCTCAATGAAGACAATCTGCCTTCCGGTTTCGTACAGAAGATCGACAAGAACCAATTTCTCGCAGACTACGTGCTGGTGCCGGATGTGTATGAAGAGCACCTGCGCAGCGTGGTGAACTCGCTACGGGACAAGGTGAACGGAGCGAGGGCAGCCAAAGAGGTGCCGTCGCTTTCCCGCGAGGAGGGAATGTTGCTCAGGGGGCTCATGGCTTTCATGCATGCACGTCCTGACGTGCCCCTGACGGATACGGATCTGTTTTCCGTGAAAAGCATGCTGGATGCCATGCGGCATACGGGTAACGTGATTCTCGAGTATCAGCGCGTGCTGACCGGGGCGGCCATTGACCTGCGCAAGCAGCGCAAGTTTGATGAAGCTGAGGCCTACTACTCCAAGGCTCTTGAGCTGGACGGGCATAACGACCACATCTTGTTCAACCTCGCGAGAGTCTATTTTGAGAAGGGGCAGGTGGAGAAGGCACGCGACATGCTGCTCAGAGCGTTGGAAATCAATCCCGATCTGGAAATGGCACGGCGTTTTCTGCGGTTTCTGGATGCTTCGGGAAAAGGTTAGGCCTCAAGGAGAATTGTATGGTTGAGCGACGTAGTGAGCCGCGGGTTCCTCTTGATTGTCCGGTGTTTGCGACTCTGCAGTTGAAGGACGGGCTGGAAGTGTATTGTCTGTTGCGCGATCTGAGTCTGCAGGGAGCGCAGGTGGCGCTGCCTCCGGGTGAGCTTTCCATTGACGTGGTCGTTGGTGACGATATCGTCATCCTTGATCCGCCTGTGCAACTGGATGGAGTCATTACCAATGCCCGTGCTCAGGTGGCATGGGTACAGGGTGGTATGTTCGGTATCCGCTTTGCTAACGGCATGGAGATTGATCAGCAGCTTCTGGAGAAGCTTATTTCCGATGCCTGCATGTAGCCCTGCATCTGACTAAGTATTTGAGCCCCCGTTACGGATGACGGGGGCTTTTTTGCGGCCTTGCCAGCCTTCTCTGCAGGGCCTGAAGCTGGCGTGTCGGGGCGATATGTGCTACCTCTGCGCGGCGTGCGGTAGCCGCACAAGAGAGAGGAATACAGGAGTTGCTATGAAGATACGGAATAGAATCAAGGCCTGGAAGGATGCCGTCCTGTGCGGTGTGGTCGCATTAGGGGGTGCCTTCTGGCTGAAATGGGGCGTCTGCGCCTTGTTGCTGTCTGTGGCGCTGGTGTTTGGCGGCGTTCCTTTCGCGATGATTGGGCTGGGAGGGCTGCTGGGCTGCATCTGCGCAGTGATGCTGGACGCCTTTGCCGAGTTTCGCAAGGAGAGTGGCGCGTTCATGCCCGGTTGTGCGTTCATGGGGCTGCTCGCCTTTGCCATGGCGAATGCGGCCTTCTATCTCCCCGGGAAATGGGCTGTGGTCCTCGGATGTCTGGTTAGTTCCGGCCTGCTGCTTGCCCTGACCTTGCGCTGTCTTGATCGTGAAACCGGCATGAATATTCAGGCAGGCATCTGGCTCTCCACCGTGGCAGGCGCATTGCTGCTTTGTTTCCTGTATGCCGGTCCTTACGCCGGTCTGGTGACCTTTGCAGCCTATCTGCTGGCCGTGGGGCTGTATGCCAAGCTGCTCATCGTGCTGCGCGACGGGGCCGAGACCGGTCTGCGCGCTGTGTGGTTCCTTGCGCTGGGAATAGGCGTGTCCATCTTGACCGCTACGGCGTTCAACAAGCTCGGAGTTGTTCCCGCAGGAGGCACCGCATTCGGAGGCTTTGTCGTGGGGCTGGTTGTTGCGTCGATTTTTGCCCCGGTCAGGCAGCTCACCAGTTGGGTTGCATGCAAGCTCGATAAGGAGAAGGAGCCCGAGTGGTAGCGGATTCTTGAGAGGATAAAAAATAAGCGGCGCAATCGTGAGATTGCGCCGCTTTTGTTTGCGGTGGCGGTGAGGGAGAGATTCGAACTCTCGGTACCCTGTTAAGGTACACACGATTTCCAATCGTGCTCCTTCGACCGGACTCGGACACCTCACCAACGCGGAGAGATAGCTAGCAAAGGGGCGTGACCTTGGCAAGCGAAAAATGCGGAAAAAAGCTGTTTTGGCAAAAAAAGAAGGCACAATCCGAAGATTGCGCCTTCTGGGAGTCGGGCACCCGAAAGCAACTGTTGCGGCTGCTTCTTTTCAGACCTGACCGGGTTGGCAGCGCATCCGCCGCCCGACTCCCTTTCTGCCATGGCAGAAAAATTTTTTGATGGCGGTGAGGGAGAGATTCGAACTCTCGGTACCCTGTTAAGGTACACACGATTTCCAATCGTGCTCCTTCGACCGGACTCGGACACCTCACCGCATCAGGAAGCGTGTAACTAGCAAAAGGGCGTATGCTTGGCAAGCAAAAAAAAGAAGGGGCGGCACACGGGCGCCGCCCCTTTGCTACTTGTTGCAGCCTTTCTGTTTCCGCAGGCCTGCACCGCAGCCACAGCCGGACGAAGAGCCTCTCCGTCCATCAATGTGCGGAATTCAGCCGCCTTTGGGCACATAGTCCTTCGGCATCACCTTGATGGTGATGAAGGCAAGAATCACGAATCCCACAAGGGGGATGATGAAATCCCACATGGTGGTTTCTCCTTATGGCTCGCCTATAGTCCGATGCCCATCACGTTGTAGCCGCTGTCTACGTGCAGGATTTCGCCGGTCACGCCGGAGGAAAGATCCGAGGCGAGATAGACGGCGCTGCGGCCCACGTCTTCGATGGTTACGTTCCGCCGCAAGGGAGCCTGTTCCTCAATGTAGTTGAGGATGCTGCGGAACCCGGAAATGCCGGATGCTGCAAGGGTCTTGATCGGGCCGGCGCTGATGCCGTTGATGCGGACGCCCTTTGCACCCAGATCAACAGCCAGATAGCGCACGCTGGCCTCGAGAGCGGCCTTGGCTACACCCATGACGTTATAGTTGGTGATGACCTTTTCCGCACCGTAGTAAGAAAGAGTAATCACGGATGCGTTCTCTGTCAGCAGGTCTTCATAGGCATTTGCCAGAGCGGTGAGGGAGTAGGCCGAAATGTCGAGCGCAAGCTTGAAGCCGTCGCGGGAAGTTTCGATGAAGCGTCCCTGAAGGTCTTCGCGGTTTGCAAAGCCGATGGAGTGGATGAGGATGTCTACCCCGCCCCATTCCTTTTTGACCCGTTCAACACTGGCTGCGATTTCTTCATCGCTGGTGACGTCACACTGGAAGATGAAGTCGCCACCAAGTTCTTCGGAAATGGGCTCAACACGCTTGAGCAGCGCGTCGCCGAGATAGTTGAAGGCGAGGCGGGCGCCCTGCGCCTTGAATTCCTTGGCTATGCCGTATGCAATGCTCTTGTTGTTGGCCACTCCGAAAATGAGGGCTCTTTTACCTTCAAGCAGCATGTGATTCTCCGTTATTGTTTGTGAGGGATGCGCAACTTTCGGCGCGCATGAAAAACATGTTTCGGGCAGTGTAAGAGTAATACTAGCAGGGAAGCGCCTTGCCCGTCAAAATGGAATATGCCTCTTCGTATTTCTTTCTGGTTTCGGCGATTACATTTTCGGGCAGAGCGGGCGGAGGAGGCGTCTTGTCCCAAGGCTGGGCGGAGAGCCAGTCTCGCAGGTACTGCTTGTCAAAGCTTGGCTGCCCCTTGCCTGCCTCGTAGCCTGCCATGGGCCAGAAACGGGAAGAGTCGGGGGTGAGAACTTCGTCAATAAGGATGAGTTCGCCGTCCAGCAGGCCGAATTCGAACTTGGTGTCGGCGATGATGATGCCTTTGCTTTCTGCGTATTCACGACCCTGACTGAAGATGGCGATGGAGACGGCCTCAACCTTGCGGGCCAGCTCTTCACCGATCATGTTGATAGCCTGCTCAACGGTGATATTTTCGTCGTGCTCGCCCAGTTCGGCCTTGGTGGAGGGGGTGAACAGGGGGGTGGCAAGCTTTTCGGATTCCTTGAGTCCTTCAGGCAGCTTGTGGCCGCAGACGGAACCGGTCTTGAGGTAATCCTTCCAGCCGGAACCGGTGATGTGGCCGCGGATGATGCATTCAATGGGCAGGGGCTTGGCCTTGCGGACCAGTACGGAGCGGCCTTCAAGGTCAGCGGCGTACTTGTGCAGAGGCTCGGGGAAGTCCTTCACCTCGGAAGCGATGAGGTGGTTGGGCAGGATGTCCTTGAACATTTCCATCCAGAACAGGGTGATCTGGTTGAGCACCACGCCCTTGTAGGGAATGGGTTCGTTCATGATGACGTCAAAGGCGGACATGCGGTCGGTGGTAACCAGCAGCAGGGTGTCCTTGTCGATTTCATAAATGTCGCGAACCTTGCCGCGGGAAATGAGCGGATACTCGGTAATGTTGGTCTTGGTGACAACGTTCATGGTGCTTCTCCTGAAATGGTTATCGTGTGCGGGATTCCGCGGAACGGGCGTGAGCTTCCAGTCCTTCAAGGCGTGCAAGGCGGGCTATCTTGGCCGCGTTTTCCTGCGTGAAGGAGGCAGATGCCGCAATGATGCTGGATTTCTTGGTAAAGGTCTCCACCGAAAGGGCGGATGAGAAACGTGCCGTGCCGTTGGTGGGCAGCACGTGGTTGGGGCCGGCAAAATAGTCGCCGACAGGCTCGGGCGAGTTGGCCCCGAGGAAAATGGCGCCTGCGTTGCGCAGCTTGGGCAGCATGGTCCAGGGATCTGCTACAATGACTTCCAGATGCTCCGGCGCGATGATGTTGGAAAGCTCAACAGCGCGTTCCATGGTGTCTGTGACGACGATGGCACCCCAGTCGGCAAGAGCCTTGCGGGCGATGTCGCAACGCGGCAATGCCTCTGTCTGTGTGATGAGTTCGGCCTTTACGGCATCCGCCAGCGCTGCGTTGTCGGTGATCAGCACGGATGAGGCCAGCGTGTCGTGCTCGGCCTGTGAGAGCATATCGGCCGCTACCTGATCGGCGCGGGCGGTATTGTCCGCAAGAATGAGAATCTCGCTGGGGCCTGCAATCATGTCTATGCCCACCTTGCCGATGAGCATGCGCTTGGCCGTGGCTACGAAGATGTTGCCCGGGCCTGCAATGACATCCACAGGCGCGATGCTTTCTGTGCCATAGGCCAGTGCGGCTATGGCCCATGCGCTGCCGCATGCATACACCTCGTCAATGCCGAGGGCATGGGCTGCTGCCAGAATGTACGGGTTGGGAGTGCCGTCTTCACGCGGGGGCGAAACCACGGCAATGGACGGAACGCCGGCTACCTGCGCGGGAATGGCATTCATGAGCATGCTGGAAATGAGCGGAGTGTTGCCGCCCTGTCCGCCGGGAACGTAGAGGCCTACGCGATCTACGGGGCGCACCATTTGACCCAGCACGGTGCCGTCTTCAGACGTGGTGAACCAGGAATTCTGCTTCTGGCGTTCATGGAAGGCGCGGATGTTGTCCGCTGCTTCCAGAATGATGGCAAGATCTTCTGCAGGAACATGCTTCGAGGCATTCTCCAGTATGGCTGCGGGAACGCGAAGCATCTCGGGGGAAAAGGAAGGACAGTCGAATTTCCGGGTATAGGCAATGAGGGCCGCATCCCCGTCTTTCTGCACGGTGGCAAGGATGTCCTGCACCACGGGCTCTACGGAGTTGTTGGGATCATCCCGCCCGGAGAGCAGTGCGCGAATGGGCGCGGCATCTGCGGGCGACTGATAGGAAAAGGTACGACAGGGCATTGCGGCTCCTTATGTTGCGCCTGACCGTTATGCGTATTCTGCCGTCCCGGGCGGTGACTGCGTATGGTTTCACCAGACCGCAGGAAAGAGCAGAGCGGCTGAATGGCAGGCTGGTCGTGGGAACTGTTCGGAACGCACTTCTCTTATAGGAGGGGGAGGGAAAAGTCGAGTATGGAGACAGGCTGTTTTCTGGAGGGGAGGGATGGGATAATCGGGCAAGAACCGGAGTTTGTCGGACGCTTTGGCAGCACCATGCATCCGTGATGCTGCAAAAATATAAGCCGGGGGCCGAAGCCCCCGGCTGTCAAAGCGTCAGGATGTTTTTTGCGTACGAGATTCGCAGTAAACCTTAGAAGGTGTACTGGAATACGAAGCCCAGCTTGTAGGCGTCGTCGTCGTAGGAATTGTCGGTGATGCCCCAAGCGTCTTCGTCGAGATCCAGGTTGATGTAACCCATTTCTACGAAGAGAGCCAGGTTTTCATAGATGTCGTACTTGTGGTCGAAGTTGATTTCCCAAGCGCTGTCTTCGTCGGTCAGCATGGTGCCGAGCAGGTCAGACTTGGCGCCAGCGTAGTCGTTGACATAGCTGTCGAGGAAGTCAGCATCGTTGGTACCCTTTACGTACACAACGCGGAACTGAGAGGTCAGGCTGTCGATAACCTTGATGTCTTCGAGCAGCAGACCAGCGGCCCAGGTACCTTCGTTGGTCAGGCCGATGTTGTCCTGAGAAGCGAAGCCGGCAGCAGCGCCGTCAAAGCCGAAGGAGGTAGCGGTGAAGGAGCCGTCAACGCGGGGCAGACGCTCGGAACCGTTGGTTACGTCGTCGTCTTCACCGGAGGAGTACCAACCGATAACGCCGGGGGTAACCATGTCCATCTTGTAGGACAGCTTGCCGATCATGGTCCAGCCGGAACGGTCAAGAGCGTCGTCGTTGGAGGAGTTCTTGGCGTCGCCGGAGTCAACGGAACCGTACATGGCGTCCATCTTGAAAACGATGGGATCGAACATGTCCATGGAGAAGCCGAGGCCCAGCCAGTAAGCGCGGGCGTTGTCTTCATAGGTTTCCACGCCCTGTGCGCCAGCAACAGACAGCAGGCCAGGCAGTTCGTTACCGATGTCGGCGATGTCCTTGCCAACAGCTGCGTATGCAGCCCAGGGGGTGAATTCCATGCCGTCCATCTTAACGCCGCCGATCAGAGCGAAAACATCCATTTCGTCCTGAGCGTTGACAGTGGTGTCTTCACCTGCAGAGGTGTCGAAGGGGCGTGCCCAAACAGCATTCATGGAGAACATGTCGTTGAACTTGTAGGTAGCAACAACAGCTGCTACGTCGTTGTCCAGAACGGGGGAACCAGCAACAACGCCGGGCAGGGCCAGGCCCTGGATACCCATGCGGATGTCAAGAGCGGTGTTCGGAACAGTCCAGTCGATGAAAGCACGACGGGTCTGAACGTTCACGCCGTCAGCGCCGATTGCACCACCAGCGCCGTTACCAGCGCCACCGGAAGTGCGGCCCCAGGTGTTGTTGATTTCGAAGAAAACAACACCGGAGAGGTTTTCGCTGGAAACGATGTCGATCTGGGTACGGAAACGCTGCTTAGCAACGAAATCGTCTTCGGATGCGCCGTCAGAATCAGCGTCGTTGAAGTTGGTGTTGTCGGTCCACTGGTAGCCGATCTGGTAGGTGCCCTTGGCCTTGAAATCGGTAGCGGAGCTGTTGGCGACAGCGCCGAATACCAGTGCCAGAGCGAGCATCAGAGTGATAACTCTTTTCATTGGTTTGTCCTTCTTTCTTTTGCTTTGGTCAACGTTCCTGACGCGAATGACCATAATCAGTTACGAGACTTTTATCCCAGTACCGGAAGCATGGCAAGAGAAAAGGTAAAATTTTTTAAACGGTACAAAAAATTTATCTCGGATGACGTTTCTTCAGTAATGTGTAATTAAATTGGCATGTTGATATTATTGTTAAGTCTAGAGATTAATTTTGTACAAAGTTTTGTATCTGGATTGGCCGTTGTTTCGTCAATATTATGACAGTGTTTTTCAAGATTTGGCTGACATCGCATTTGACGGCTCTTGGCTAACTTGGCAGAGAACAGGTCATGGACTCCATTGAACCGCGAAACATTCCCCTTACGCCCGGCGTCTATCTTTTTAAGGATGCCGGGGGCCATATCATATATGTTGGAAAGGCCAAGGTGCTGCGCAAGCGCCTTGCCTCTTACTTCCGGCCTGACAAGACGCTTACGCCAAAGACCAGAGCCATGGTTCGCATGGCTGTCAGCGTGGATACCCTCTCCACCACTTCGGAGAAGGAGGCGCTGCTGCTGGAGGCCAGCCTCATCAAGAAGCACAGGCCGCGGTACAACATCGTGCTGCGCGACGACAAGCAGTACATTCTCTTCAAGCTCACAAAGCGGCATGAGTGGCCGCGTCTTACGCTGACCCGCAAGGTGGTGCGCGATGGTTCGGCCTATTTCGGGCCGTATACATCGGCGCAGGCTGCCCGTGATACATGGAAGGCCATCCAGCGTGTCTTTCTGCTCAGGCGGTGTTCGGATACCGCTTTCAGAAACAGGGTCCGGCCCTGCCTGTACCATCATATGGGACAGTGTCTCGGCCCCTGCTGCCTGCCCGTGGATAATGCCCGATACAGGGCCATGGTCGGCAAGGTGGAACTGCTTCTGAATGGCCGTTCATCGGAATTGCTTGAGTTGCTGCAGCAACAGATGCTGGATGCCTCGGAAGCGCTGGAGTTCGAGAAGGCTGCAGAGTTGCGCGATCAGATTGCCGCTATCCGGCGTACTGTTGAGAAGCAGGCGGCGGTGCTCGGCTCCGAAAGAGATATGGACGTGCTTGGTGTTGCCGAAACCTCCAAGGGGCTCGCGCTTGGTGTGCTGTTTGTCCGCGGTGGCGTGTTGCTCGACGGGCGTAACTTTTTCTGGAGCGGACTGGGATTGGAAGAGGCTCCGGAAATGGTGCTCAGCTTTCTGGGGCAGTATTACGGCCCGCAGAGTGTGGTACCGCAACGAATAGTCATTCCATGGGCATTGGAAGAGCAGGCTCAAGATGGTTCGGCCTTGCCGGTAATGTCCGATAGTCTGGGGTTGTCAGATGAAGAGGTGCTTGCAGACAGTGATGATCCGCTCGCCGCGCTTGCCGAAGCATTAAGCGAGCTGCGTGGGAGTACGGTACGCATCGGACCTCCGCGCGGCGATGCCGAGAACAGGCTCGTAACCATGGCGCAGACCAACGCGGCGGAAGAGGCCCGCACTTCAGCCTCTGCAAACGTGGAGGAGATTCTGGCGGCGAAGCTGGGGATGGCATCCCTGCCGCACCGGATTGAAGCCGTGGACGTCTCGCACACGGGAGGAAGGGATACTCGCGTGGGCGTGGTGGTCTTTGAAGACGGCAAACCGGCCAAAGACCAGTACCGCACTTACGCCTTTACGGATGAGGAATCAGGAGGAGATGATTACGGTGTGCTTGCCGCATGGATGCGCCGCAGGCTGGAATCCGGTCCGCCATGGCCGGATCTGTTGCTGGTGGACGGCGGGCGCGGCCAGCTCGGGGCGGTCATGTCCGTGCTTGAGGAGGCCGGTTGCGGGCAGCTTTTTGCCGTGGCAGCCATCGCCAAGGCGCGGTCCGAGGATTCCAACCGTGCGGACAGGAGGAAGGGCGGGGTTGCCGATTCCATTTTCTTGCCGGGAAGAATGAATCCAGTCTCCATGCGGGCGGGATCTCCGGAACTGTTGTATCTGCAGCTTATCCGCGATGCCGTGCATGATTACTCGTTACGCAGACACAGAAAGGCGCGGGCGGGTTCGGCATTGGCCGGTGAACTGCAACGCATCGAAGGAATCGGACCGTCTCTCGCCAAGGTTCTGTGGGAGCATTTTTCTTCAATCAGGGATATGGCAGATGCGTCTGAGGCTGAACTGGCTGCGCTGCCCGGTATCGGACCGGCCAAAGCACGTCGCATCAGGAGCGGGTTGGCTGCCATGCGCACCAAGGCATGAGCCGTTCAGTTCCCGAATGATCTTGCCGCCAGACTCGGCTGAAGGGGCCATTGGGCTCCGTGTCTAACTGATAAGGGGAGAAACTGCCTGTGACCATATATAATGACAAGGCCGGTATTCGTGCGGGAGCAGCCACGGTGGATGCCTTTGGCCGCGTGTGCCAGGCAACCCCCGTTTTTCAGGAGCTGATGGGAGTATCCGTCGGTGCCGATATGTTGCACGCCGACATTGCGGAACGGTTCCCCGCATCGTTGCATCAGGCCGTGGCGGCTGGTGGCGAGTGGCATGGGGCCTTGACGGGGGCTGACGGCATTCCCCTTCTTGCGCGTTTTCATCCTATGCCCATGGGCCAGAGTGGGGTGGGCGTACTCGTTGTGGAAGATTTGGGGCTGGCTCAGGGCCAGCAAAGTGCCCTGCTTCGATTTGCCAGAGGGGTAACGCACGAATTTAATAATACTCTTGCCTCCATTCAAGGATTTGCCGAAATTGCCGCCTCCTTTGATGTACAGGGAGCTCCCATGGTGGGGCGGGCATTGCAGAATATTCTGCGTGGATGTGAACAGGCTGGAGAGGCCATTCTCATGGCCCGAATCATGGCGGGCAGGATCGACTGCAAGTTTGAGGTGGTGGATATCGGTTCTGTGGTGGGCGAATGGTGCAGGCGGCGTTCGTCCCTTCTGCCGTTCGCTGTTCAGCTGAAGTTTCAGGCGGAGCCTGAGAATGTGATGCTTTCGGTGGACGTCTCCCTGCTTGAAACAGCTTTTGACGCATTGTGGGATAATGCCTTGCGTGCCCTTGATGGTGAAGGGACACTGCTCGTGCGCATTGGCAGCAGTGAAAGGCAGGGGGGGCATGTCGTGCTCGACGTGCAGGACAGCGGCGCGGGAATGGAGCCAGATGTACTCGCTGTGTGCGCCGAACCGTATTTCACCACCCGTGAGGCCGAAGGGGCAAAGGGGCGTGGGCTCGCATTGGCCCGCGGCATAATTTGGGCGCATGGCGGACGTTTTTTTGTGACTTCGGAGAAGGGGGCAGGCACAACCGTGCGCATCCTGCTGCCTGAGGGGCAACGATGAACCGGAAGGGGAGCGGGGGCGAAGCATAATGGCCCGTATTCTGATTATTGAGGACGACGTACTGTTCAGGGAGATGCTTACCTCCGCCATGCAGCTGGAAGGGCATGAGGTGGAAGGCGCAAGCTCTATGGCTCAGGGACGGGTGGCTTTTGCCGGACCGGCCTTTGATCTGGTGCTGCTCGATGTCGGGCTGCCGGACGGAAACGGCCTGAGGTTCATTTCGGAAATTTCGTCTGCGGAAGGGGCTCCCGAGGTGATCATCATCACTGGCGACGGACACGCGGACGGTGCGGAGCTGGCCATATCCAGTGGCGCTCTGGACTACATCAGCAAGCCGGCATCACTGGCTTCCGTTCATCAGGCAGTAGATCGTGCTCTGACCTACCGGCAGGGGGCCCGTCAGCTTTCAGAGCCTGAACGCTTCGGCATTGTGGGTAACAGTGTCTCCATGCAGCGTTGTTTCCGGTTGCTTGCCGAAGCGGCCTCCAGCGATGCCCCTGTGCTGATTACCGGTGAGACCGGTACCGGCAAAGAGCTGTTTGCCCGGGCCGTACACAGGAACAGCCAGAGAGTGTCCGGTCCCTTTGTGGCTGTGGACTGCGGGGCCATAGCCAAATCCCTTACTGAAAGCGAACTGTTCGGGCACGCCAAGGGGGCCTTCACTGGAGCGGATAGACCGAGAGACGGTCTTGTTCTTCAGGCGCACGGCGGCACCCTCTTTCTTGATGAAGTCGGCGAACTGGCCATGCCTCAGCAGCGGGCTTTTCTGCGGGTGCTGGAAGAGCAGCGTTTCAGGCCGGTTGGTGGTGGGCATGAGATTTTCAGCAATTTCAGGTTGGTTGCCGCTACAAACCGTCCTCTACCGGCCATGGTGCATCGGGGGACCTTCAGAGCGGATTTGTTGTATCGCCTGCAGGCGGTGCATATTCACCTGCCGCCTTTACGGGAGCGTATGGAGGATCTGCCGGAACTGGTGACGCATTTCATCGAAAAGGGCTGCCAGCGCTATGGGTTCCAGCCTAAAACACTCAATGTTGCCTTTGTGAATGAGCTTAAGACCTACCCTTGGCCGGGGAACGTGCGCGAGTTGCTGCATGTGACGGAGCAGAGCATCATCAGGGGGCGTTTTTCTGACGAACTGCTGCCGGAGCATCTGCCCAGCAGTATCCGCGTAGCCGTTGCGCGATCGCGTATCATGAATACCGGGCAGGTGGCCGAATCTGAATATCTGCAGAAACATGGTGACGATTCGCATGAATCCGGAAAGGATTGGCGGGGTAGCGAGAACAGGGGGCAAACTCAGGAAAGGAATTGGGCAAAGGCAAGTAGCAATGCACGGGACACCTTCGCAGCTGAAAGCGAAGCAGGGGTGTTGTCTCCATGGAAAGAGTTTCGTGACAAGGTGCTGGATGACGCGGAGCGTAGTTATTTGCTGCGGCTGCTGCACAGTACGCAGGGAGATGTGACCCGGGCCAGCGGCATTGCAGGCATATCTCGCCAGCGGCTTTACGCCATGTTGCGCAAGCACGGAATCAGTAAATCCTGGCGTTTTGAAACGGAGCTGTGATCTTGGATTTATTTATTTTGTAAACTTAAAGTTTACAAAATGCTGTTATAGTTTGTACTGCCCTGCACATAATGATGGGTGTTTTTTTGTAATATCCTGTAATTGATGGGGTTAGGAGTTTCTTTCTGGTGGTATGCATTTTGTACTCTCCAGGGTGGCAAATGGGAGGGACTCATGCTTACTGATTTATCTCGGATAGTTCATCATGTCGTGTTGAATAGCCAAATGCCCGCAAAGGCCTTGGCTAAGGAAGTCGGGAAATCCTATTCCACGCTGCTCCGCGAGGTTAATCCCTATGATACGGGGGCAAAGCTGGGCGTGGACACGCTCATGGAAATAATGCGGCAGACAGGAAACGTGGATCCCCTGATTTATATGGCCAAGCAGTTCGGTTTTGACCTTGTGCCGGATGTGAGCTGTTCCGGTCAGCGCAGGGGCGATGGTGCTGAGTGCGGACAGGAGCAGTCCGCTCGCGGGGTTTGACGAGGTGGCTATGAATCGTACGCCAAGCTGCAACGTGAACGGCAGTGGCAGGATCATTGTTGTGGAAGACGATGCCCTGTATCGCGACCTGTTGCAGGCAGTGCTCCTGAAAGGGGGCTATCAGGTGGTCCTTGCCGGTAACGGTGTCGAGGGGATGCAGGCCATGCGCAGTCATGGGGCGGACCTTGTGATTACCGATCTGTTTATGCCGGAACAGGACGGATTGCAGACCATCATGCAGCTCAAGAAGGAATTTCCCGCTGTGCGCGTGGTGGCCATGACATCAGGCGCGGCCTATCTGAGCCTTCAGAATGCGCGGGAGACGGCCACCTTGCTGGGGGCTGACGGCTTCATCGCGAAACCCCTGAATCACGGTGCACTTCTGGACTTGATGGGCAGCCTGATCGGGGGGGGCGCCACGGCGTAATCAGAGCGTTTACAGGGCGTTTTCGATTATTCCGCCACCCAGTACATTCTGCTCTGCGTCATAGATGCAGCAGACCTGTCCCGCGGCAGGAGGGGTGCGGGGCGTTTCAAAGCGCACAGTCACACTGTGTGTACCATTGTCCCGGTCCGTTTCCAGAGAGACGGCGGCTTTCAGCGGCTGCTGCCTGTAACGGATTCTCACGAGCAGGTCTTCGGGCCACAATTCGTGAGGCACCAGCAGGTTCACGTGTGCAGCAGTGCAGCCTTCCGAGGTCAGTTTCTCCTTTTCCCCGACAATCAGGGTGTTATTGCGGGCGTCCTTGCCCACAACATACAGCGGCGCTCTCCATGCAATACCAAGCCCCTTTCTCTGCCCTTCGGTGTACTGCCACAATCCCGCATGGGTTCCCACCTTTTCGCCAGCTGTCGTGACAATGGGGCCTGCCCCTCGCAAGCTGGTTGCCCGGCTGCGTAGAAAAGCGCGATAGTCGTCATCCGGTACGAAGCAGATTTCCTGACTTTCACTGGGATACGGAGGCGTCAGCCCCCGTCGGGCCAGTTCCGCCTTTACGGCGTCCTTGGTCAGCTCTCCCAGCGGGAAGACCGCCCTCGCAAGGCTGGCGGCCGGTACCAGAGAAAGAAAGTAGCTCTGGTCCTTGTTGGGGTCATGGCCGCGTGACAGCACCCTGCCATACTTCGGATGATCGTGCAGAACGGCATAGTGTCCGGTGGCGATGCGCGATGCGCCGAGCTTCTCGGCCTCACGCCACAAGGCCCCGAACTTCATGCGGGCGTTGCAGAGCGCGCAGGGGTTGGGCGTGCGCGAACGGGCATATTCATCAAGAAAAGGCGCTACCACACACCGTTCAAACTCCTCATGCAGGTCCACGGCATGAAAAGGAACGTCCAGTTGTCTGCACATGGATGCCAATGCCTCTTCGCGTTCAGTGCTGCGGGGCAGAAAATGTGCGTGCAGGGCAAAGACGTCGTGTCCCTGTTCCTTCAGGGTCAGGAGGGCGAACATGGAATCCGTGCCGCCGCTGATGGCTACCGCTGTGGTCATGGTGCGAGTCCTGATGGGGTGATCGTGTATGGCTATTGTAAAGGAAACAGGCGGGGAAGCAATGGAGCTTTCCCGCCTGTTGTCTGTTTGCGTAACTAGCTGCCGGTACTAGAGGCCTGCGGGGGTACCGATGGTGGGGGTAGCCTTTTCGAGAACGCTCGCCACTGAGTAAAGGGTCGCTTCATCGAAGGCCTTGCCGAGCAGCTGCAGGCCCACGGGCATGCCGCTGTCCCTGCCGAGTCCCACAGGCAGCGACAGGCCGGGAAGTCCCGCAAGATTCAGCGAAATGGTGTAGATGTCCATGAGGTACATCTTCAGCGGATCGTCGGTCAGTTCACCCACCTTCCATGCGGTGACTGGCGAAGCGGGGCCGCACAGCACGTCGCACTGGGCAAGCGCCTGCTCATAGTCTTCGCGGATGCGGCGGCGCACCTGTGCCGCCTTGCGGTAATATGCGTCGTAGTAGCCGGAGGAGAGCACGTAGGTGCCCAGCATGATGCGGCGTTGCACTTCGTCGCCGAAGCCTTTGCTGCGGGATTTTACGTAGATGTCGAGCAACTCGGAGGCATCGGCATCGCGGTAGCCGTAGCGCACGCCGTCAAAGCGGGCGAGGTTGGAACTGGCTTCCGCAGTGGCCACAATGTAGTAGACCGCGATGGCGTAGGGAGAATGCGGCAGGGATACTTCCACGGGTTCCGCGCCGAGCTCCTTGAGGGTGTTCAGGGCGGAGGCGCAGGAGGCTTCCACTTCGGGGTCAAGCCCCTTGCCCCAGAATTCCTTGGGAAGACCGATGCGCAGGCCCTTCAGGTCTGCACGGCCCAGCGCGGCCAGATAGTCGGGAACGGCAAGGTCGGAGCAGGTGGAATCCTTGGGGTCGTGTCCGGCAATGACCTGCAGCATGCGGGCGTTGTCTTCCACGGTGCGGGTCATGGGGCCGATCTGATCCAGAGAGGAGCCGTAGGCGACCATGCCATAGCGTGAAACTCGACCGTAGGTCGGCTTCATGCCCACGCAGCCGCACAGGGACGCAGGCTGGCGGATGGAGCCGCCGGTGTCCGTGCCCAGCGAGCCGAAGGTCTGGGAGGCGGCAACCGAAGCTGCGGAGCCGCCGGAAGAACCGCCCGGTACGCGGGAGAGATCCCACGGGTTGCGTGTGGGATGAAAGGCTGAATTTTCGGTGGAAGAGCCCATGGCGAATTCGTCCATGTTGGTCTTGCCCACGATGACAGCTCCGGCTTCCTTCAGCTTGCGTACGGAATAAGCGTCGTAGAAGGGCTTGAAGTCGCCGAGTATCTTGGAGCCGCAGGTGGTAGGCACACCCTTGGTGCAGAGCACGTCCTTTACGGTGACGGGAACGCCCCAGAGCGGCTTGTCTGCATCGGGACCGGCCGCATCCATGGCCTTTGCGGCGGCAATGGCTTCTTCACGCTGCACGGAGAGCAGGGCCTGAATCTTGGGCTCGGTTGCGTCTATGCGATCAAGGCAGGAGGTGACAGCCTCTTCCGCCGAAACCTCTCGCGAGAGCAGCAGAGAGCGGACTTCTGAAAGCGATTTGGTGTACAGGTTAGACATTATACTGTTTCTCCGGCGTGTTAGACGATCTTGGGCACCACAAAGAATTGCCCGTCTGTCTGGGGGGCGTTGGAAAGAACGGCATTCCGTTCGGCGGTTTTGGCCGCCACGTCTTCACGCAGGACCGTGCTGTGCATGACAGGGCTGTAGAGCGGCTCCACGTCGCTGGTGTCCAGCTCGTTGAGCGTTTCCATGTAGTTGAGAATGGATTCGAACTGACCGGCAAACAGCGTCAGTTTGTCATCGTCCAGTTCAAGGCGCGCGAGTTTTGCTATTTCGGCAACCCGCTCGGGTGATATCTTCATGGAATGATCTCCTCGTATCCGTTATGCGCACCTGCACAACCGTTTGGCCGTGGGGTGCTGGCCTGTCGCCCTGTTATTGGGGCGATGCACCGGCCTTGATTTTGGTCTGATATTCTTCTTCCAGCATCTTCACGCGCTCTTCCTGACGCAGGCGGGCCTGCTCCAGCCGTTCGCGGAAGCGTTCCGGATCAAGGGGAGTGAAACCGGAGCTGGAAGGCGTGAACAGGAACATCTTCTGGGACGCACGGCCTTTTTCATTCCACCGGATGGGAGCGATGCTCCAGTCCATGGCCTGCGCCGTCTGTATGCGCTTGTTCATTTCCGTAGCGGAAAGGGCTTCTTCAGGAGAGCCGAGCAGCGAGGCAAAGCGGACGAAGTCGTACCCCAGCCCGACCCACAGGTCGGGTTTGCCGAGACCGGATTCGTCAAGGGTCTTGGCAAGGTTTGCCGAGGCAGTCGTGGGGGTGAAGGGATTCCACGAGCCGGGGAATACCGCCAGATGGAAGTAGCGGCTTTCAATATCCTTGGCGGAGGTGAGTCCCTGTTCCCACAGCGCTGAACCGAGGAATACCATGCGGGTTTCCTGATAGAAGAAGAAATGCGGAATAAGGCTTTGCATCTGCTGCCAGCCGTCAGGCAGGAACGCGGCCTGGAAAGGCGGCTGTGGCGGCATGGGGTCGTCTTCGCCGGGGCGGGGGGCCGGAACCTTGAGGAAGCTTCTGAGCGTTTTGCCCCAGGAAGCGGAGTCCTTGGGGGCATAGCTTGCGGTAGCCGCTGTGTTGATGCTCAGTTCGGCACCGGCTTCCTTGAACAGGCCGCTCATGCGCGAGCCGAACGGTTCGTCGGGATACAGAATGCCGTAATTCTCTATGCCCAGATCATTGCGGGCGAATTCGAGAACGGTGCGTACCTGGTCGCGCGGGCTGGAGAAGAAACGCCACGCCACTCTGCCTTCTTCGCCCTCGCCGAGCGAGGACAGGAAGGTGAAGAAGTTTCGATGGTTCAACTGCCCGTGGGATTTGATGTGATCAAAGGCATCCTTGCGCAGGGGGCCGCCCACGATGCTGATGCCCTTGGGCAGTCCGGCAAGTTTCTCTTCCCAGCCATCGGCAGCGGTGTTGATGACGGTTACGGAAAGGTCGTTGCCGGTTCGGGCAAGATCCCACTGGGCAACGCCTGCACCGCGCATGATCTTCCAGCCGATGTTGCCGTAAGGGCCGGTGAGGGGAAGTGCGAGTGCGATGCCTTGTACAGGCTGGCCAAACTCCTGCTCCAGCGGGCGCAGTACGCGCTCCACCAGCAGTTTGTCAGCAAAATGTCCTGCCTGACGCAGGCGCTGCAGGGCCTGAAAGGCCAACGGCCAGCTTTCGGTATCCGTGGCGGAGCGACGGGCCTTTTCCAGCAGGATGACGGAATAGGGGAAATTCAGTTCGTTTTCAGGGGTAAGCAGACCGGCAAGCATGGCGAGCGCTTCGGGTTCGGCCGTCTGCAGCTGGGAGAACAGGCGGTTTTCCAGAGTGCCTCTGTAGGCCTTGGCGCCGTCTGCGTCGGGGGCCTGCTGGTACAGGTTGGATAGGGTCTGCATGGCCCCGTAGGTATCCTTGCCGTCGGTCCACTCGCGGCTGGCAAGCAGCAGAGAGGCTTCAGTGCGGACAGCCCAGGAGCGCTCGGTGTCAACAGCCAGCGGAGCAAGCATGTCCACGGCCTTCTGGCGCGGCAGGTTGAGCATGCACTTGCTGAAAGCGTCCAGCCATTCAGTGGAGCTGTCAGCATCCGGTGCGAGGGTACGCCACTTTTCCAGTGCTTCCACTCCGAGGTTGTATTTGCCGTTGGCGATGGTGCTGAGGGCGAAATACTTCCAGGCTTCCTGCGCTTCGGACGGCGAAAGCTGAGGCAACTGCAATGTCCTGTCATACAAGGCTTCAGCACGCTGATAGTCGCCGATTGAGTAGGCCGCAAAAGCCTGTTCGGGCAGCGTCAGGTACCGGGCGTCTGACTGTGCAGGAACCACAACCGTCTTCTGGCAGCCTGCAAGCAGGGTGATGGCAAGGAGCAGACTCAGGACGGCAAAGAGCGGCAGCACGGAGCGCCGCAGGGAATTCAAGGCAGAGTATTTTTGCATAGTAGGTACCATAATGATTAAGGCCTGATCCGCCAAACAGCGAATCAGGCCAAGCTAATCATATACCGTTGCAATTGCAAGAGCGGGGTGTTCCGACTCCTGCATGCAGGCAGGGAGGCTTACTTCTTCACTTCGGTGTAGTCGGCGTCGACTACATCGTCGTCATCCTTGCGGGCACCGCCTGCATCGCCTGCGTCGGCGTGGGGTTCACCGCCCTGAGCGCCCTGAGCCTGCTGTGCGTAGAGCTGCTCAGCCAGCTTGTGAGAAGCCTGGGACAGTTCGTCGGTGGCCTTCTTGATGGCGTCGATGTCTTCGCCTTCCATGGCCTTTCTGAGCACTTCGATCTTGCTGTCGATATCGCTCTTCAGTCCTGCATCCAGCTTGTCGCCGAGGTCGTGGATGGACTTTTCGGCAGAGTAGATCAGGGTGTCGGCCTGGTTGCGGGCTTCGATGACCTGCTGCTTCTTCTTGTCTTCGTCAGCATGGGATTCGGCTTCCTTGATCAGGCGCTGAATCTCGTCTTCGGAAAGACCGGAGGAAGCGGTGATGCGGATGGACTGTTCCTTGCCGGTGCCGAGGTCCTTGGCGGAAACATGCACGATGCCGTTTGCGTCGATGTCGAAGCTGACTTCGATCTGGGGCATGCCGCGGGGTGCCGGAGGAATGCCGGTCAGTTCGAAGCGGCCGAGGGTCATGTTGTCACCGGCCATGGGGCGTTCGCCCTGCATGACGTGAATGGACACGGAGGGCTGGTTGTCCGCAGCGGTGGTGAAGGTCTGAGACTTCTTGGTCGGGATGGTGGTGTTGCGGTCGATCAGCTTGGTGAACACGCCGCCGAGGGTTTCGATACCCAGAGACAGCGGGGTCACGTCGAGCAGCAGAACGTCCTTCACGTCACCGGCGAGAATGCCGCCCTGAATGGCCGCACCCATGGCAACCACTTCGTCAGGGTTCACGGAACGGTTGGGTTCCTTGCCGAAGAACTCGGCAACCTTCTTCTGCACCAGAGGCATACGGGTCATGCCGCCAACGAGCACCACTTCGTCGATTTCCGCTGCGGAGAGGCCAGCGTCAGCCAGCGCCTTCTTGCAGGGGGCGATGGTGCGGTCGACCAGGCTCTCAACCAGCTTTTCCAGCTTGGCGCGGGAGAGCTTGAGCATGAGGTGCTTGGGACCGGTCTGGTCGGCGGTGATGAAGGGCAGGTTCACTTCCGCTTCCATGGAGGTGGAAAGGTCCTTCTTGGCCTTTTCAGCGGCTTCCTTCAGGCGCTGCAGGGCCATGCGGTCCTTGGAAAGGTCAATGCCGTGGTTCTCGCGCTTGAACTCGTCCACCAGGTAATTGATGATGGCAAGGTCGAAGTCTTCGCCGCCGAGGAAGGTGTCGCCGTTGGTGGCGCGAACTTCAACAACGTTGTCGCCAACTTCAAGGATGGAGATGTCGAAGGTACCGCCGCCGAGGTCGAATACGGCGATCTTTTCGTTGGCCTTCTTGTCGAAGCCGTAAGCGAGAGACGCTGCGGTGGGTTCGTTGATGATGCGCTTCACTTCAAGACCGGCGATACGGCCTGCGTCCTTGGTGGCCTGGCGCTGGGAGTCGTTGAAGTATGCGGGAACGGTGATGACCGCTTCGGTTACTTCTTCACCCAGATAGGCTTCGGCATCGGACTTCAGCTTGCCGAGGATCATTGCGGAAACTTCGGCAGGAGAATAGCTGCGGCCTTCGATTTCCACATGTGCGTCGCCGCCGTTACCGGCAACGATCTTGTAGGGAGAATGGTCGGCCCAGCGGGAAACTTCGGGAGAACTGAACTGGCGCCCCATCAGGCGCTTGATGGCGAAAACAGTACGCTCGGGGTTGGTAACGGCCTGACGCTTGGCAATGTCACCAACGAGGCGTTCCTTGTCGGTAAAGCCGACGATGGAAGGGGTGGTACGGCCGCCTTCAGGGTTGGTGATGCATTTGGGGTCCTTGCCTTCCATGATGTAGACACAGGAGTTGGTGGTTCCAAGGTCAATACCGATAATTTTGCCCATGTGCGATTCCTCCTAACGAGATGGTCACGAAATATGAGTGTAAATTCTACCTGATATATGAGCCGCTGCCGGGCGGCGCGGCGTCGTGTCAGCGTCGGGGAGAAACTAAGTTCGTTTTCGGGAGGGGCAAGGGGGAATGGTGAAATTTTTTACACAAGATGTTGCAACTTGTTGCAAATGCATGTTTTTCAGGGTTTTTCCTTGTTGCCCGTCCTTGTCGTATGTACAGGATTCACTTGAGCTTTTGGAGGCACTCCGGCCAACTTGGGGGGGCTTGCGTGCCCGGTGCGTAGGTTGCGCAGGTTGCGTACGTTGTTTGAGCTGCGTTGCAGCGAATCCCATGCCTGCATTGTCAGATCGACACCCGCTGGCGGCTGAGACAAAGAAAAAACGCCCGCACTGTATGCAGTGCGGGCGTTTCTCGGTTTCTTGTACCAGCTATTTGCCGGAGGAAATGACGACCTTGGCGGGGCGCAACAGGCGCTCCTTGAGACGGTAGCCTTTCTGCATGACCTGCTTTACGTGCCCTTCGGGCGTTTCGGGGCAGGGCTCCTGTCCTATGGCTTCGTGAATCTCGGGGCTGAATTCTTCGCCCTTGGTGCCGACCTGTACGAGGCCATGCTGGGCAATGGCGTCCAGCAGGAGCTTCTGGGTCATTTCCACACCGATGAGCATGTCCTTGCAGCCTTCCAGATTGCGGCCGTAGTCGATGGCGAGGCCCAGATTGTCCAGCGTGGGCAGCAGGCTGGAAAGAACGCTTTCTGCAGCGTACTTGGCCTGTTCTTCCTTTTCGCGCTGGATACGCTTTTTGAAGTTGTCCATCTCTGCAAGAGAGCGAAGGCGTGCTTCATCAGCGCTTACCTTCTCGTCACAGGCGGGGCAAACACGCGCCTTGCACAGTGCCACAAGCTCTTCATCAGTCAATTCGATGGTTCCCTGTTCGGGGGCGCTGGCCTTGTCTTTTTCAAGCTGCTCCGCGGCTTCCTCGCTCAGTTCAACCTTGTCTTTTACCATGGAAATAATCGCTCCTTAGAATATTCGCTTCGGTTTTCTAAGCGGAAAACCGGTCTTTCAGCAGGGTGGAAAGGGATTTGGAAATGCAGTCCACAACGGGGACGACTGTGCCGTAATCCATGCGCAGCGGGCCGATGACACTGACGACTCCGAGCGGCACGTCGCCGCCGTAGGGGGCGGAAATGACGCTGAGTCCGGCAAAGCTGTCTTCTGCCTCGGGCATGTCCGGTGCAATGGAAACGGAAACATCCGCACTGCGCATGGTGTTGTCCAGCAGTTTGAGCAGACGGGTGCGTTCATCCAGCAGGGCGAGCAGTTCCCGCATGCGGGCGGCATCGGTAAACTCCGCCTTGTCCAGCATGGTCAGGGTGCCCTCTACGAACAGTTGTCGTTCTTCTTCGGTTTCACCGGAGAAGGCGAGACGGGCAAGCCCCAGCGCCCGTGCGCAGAGTTTTTCCAGATGCGCTTCGGTGCGGTGCAGTTCGCGGAGAATGCGGCTGCGGGCTTCGGAAAATGAAAGTCCCGTGTAGTGGCTGTTCAGGTAGTTGGCAAAGTGGATAAGGTCGTCAGTGGTGACCTGTTCGTCCAGTTGCACCACGCGGCTGTGGACCATGCCGCCGTCCAGCACCAGTACGGCCAATATCAGCCGGTCGGCCAGCAGGGAGAAGTCCACGCGGCGCCAGCGTACATCGTTTCCGCCGGGAGCAAGGACCAGAGCCACCTCATGGGAAAGCGAGGAAACCATGGCCGTTGCCTGCTGGAGCATCTTGCTGATTTCCAGCCCCTGCAGGGTCAGTCTGGCCAGAATGCTGCTTCGTTCCTCGCGTGAGATGGGACGCATGCGCAACAGGGAGTCCACATACAGGCGGAATGCCTTTGCCGTGGGAATGCGGCCTGCCGAGGTGTGGGGCTGTTCCAGATACCCCTTGTCGGTCAGGTCGGCCATGGTGTTGCGCATGCTGGCTGCGGAAAGCTTGAGACGCGAGGCGTTGGCCACGGTACGAGACCCCACCGGCAGGGCCGTGGAAATGTAGGACTCGATGATCGTGGAGAGTACGTCCGTCTCGCGTTGTGCAAGGGTCATTCGTATTCGCTGCCCGTTCCGTATGAAGGGTTCCGGAGGGGACGGCCATGATTCGTCAGCCGTCAGCATTGTCCGCTGGCAGGATCAACATCCCGATGCCTGTGCCGCCATGCAGCACTGGGAAGGCGGTGGCGCAACAGGCCGTCATAAGGGAGCAATTTGCGTGCTCCGTCATACGGTCGTCGCTTCCCTCAAGACTTCACGGGTAACAACGGCCAACACCCATGTCAAGGGAAGGGGGGCGTAAAAGGAAGGGCGGGCTCTTGTAATATGCCGGAATGCACAGGTTTTTTTAGACGTGGGCCGTAAGGCTGCGGACAGCCTCCAGCGCTTCCTGCATGTGGGTATCGACCTTCTTTACGGGGCTGAAGACCTGCCGGATTACACCCTTAGGGTCAATGATGAAGGTCGAACGCACAATGCCCATGGACTCCTTCCCGTAGTTCTTCTTGAGCTGATACACGCCGTAGGCTTTGGCGGCCGAACGTTCAGGGTCGGAGAGCAGCTCAACGCCAAGCTGCTGCTTGCTGATGAAGCCCGTGATGGCCTTGCATGAATCGGGAGATACCCCGACTACGGTTGCGTTGCAGGCCGCGAAATCGGGAAGCAGGCTCGTGAAGCCTTGGGCCTCGCGTGTGCATCCCGGTGTGGAAGCCTTGGGATAGAAGTAGAGCACAAGCCATGTTCCGGCATAGCAGGAAAGGGGACGCGCCTCACCGTTCGCGTTTACGAGGTCGAACAACGGGGCCTTGTCGCCTGGTTGCGGCGTCTTGTGGTCCTGCGTCTGTGCTGTCATGGCTGTCTACCGTCCCGTAGTTATTGCTTGAACAGTTGCTGCAGGCCCTTGCCGAGTTGTTCAAGCGGATTCTGGGGCTTCTGGGATTCCTTCGTGGTGCCGTTCTGCTGCTTGTCGGTGGTGCTGGCTTCCTTGCCGAACAGGCCGGGGATGGGCAGCAGGTTCTGCACGTCCTTCAGGGTGTTCTTCAGCAGGAGAGTGGCATCAAATCCATAACGGGGGTTGGCAAGCGTTCCGGTGATTGTTACGGGCATTTTGGGAAGCCCTGCAACGCGCACAACGGCTTTGTAGTCGATCTTATCCTGATACAGATCCACATAGCCTGCGCCGGATCCCTTTATGTTGGGGGCTACCAAGGCCAGATCCTTGTTGGTGACGCGACCGGAGCGGACGACATAGCTGCCGGAAAGACGGTCGAAGCGCTGCTGACGCGCAGCCTCGTCTGCCTTGTCCACCTTGGTGTCTTTCAGTTGGGTTTTTGCATTGTCGGGCAGGATTTGCACGCCCAGCACGGCACCGTCCGTTACCGCGAACGAGCCCTTGCCGTTCAGGGTGGAGAGGATGTCGGACATGGTTTCGCCGCTGGCATCCAGACTGGTCTGCAAATTAGCCGTTCCCGTGGCGCGAGGCTCACCCATGAAGGTGGAGGTTATGGGGGCAAGCTGCAGGTCCTTCACGGCCAGCGTGAGACCTGATCTTGTGGTCTTGCCGCGAAGATCGGCAGAGATGTCGGCATCGTAACGACCTTCAAAGAGGTTTGCCGAGCATGGAGAAATCTTGATGAGGCCGTCCCGGGTCGTGGCTTTGATGTCTACGTCGGTCAGGGTAACCTTCTGTACGGTAAGCGAGCCAACCTTGAGAGCAGCATCCAGCAGCAGTTTGCGCAGGGCCTTTCTGGTTTCGGCAGGCAACCCCTGCTCTGGAGCCGGAGCCGGAGCAGGTTGGGCCGTTTCCGAAGGAAGGGACTTCTCTTCTTCGGCAGCTTCAGTCTTGGGGGGAAGATAACGATCTACATCGATGCCGGTAACGGCCAGTTCGGCCTTGATGTCCGGACGGTTGAACTGCTTTACGCGCAGGGCGCCCGTGAGGGTCGTATCATCCACTGCTCCGTTGATTTCGGAAAGAGCAATCTGGACCGGAGAGGCGGCGATGCTGAAGCTGAGCGATGCCTTGTCCAGCACGGCGGGATCGGTTGTTGCCACTTCCACGCCAAGCGCCTTGAGCGTGTCGCGCAGAGCGCATCCCAGTGCCACTTTGCCGTGGAAGCTCGGGCCGTCCGCCAGATTCAGCTTGCCGTTGGCAGCAAGGTCGGCCTCATAAGCGGAGACGGCAAAGGAACGGACATGGAACAATTGCTGAATCAGATCGTAGGACATGGCCCCCTTCTGGTTCAGATTCATGCTGCCGCCGGGGAACGGTTCCCCTGTGGCGTCGAGTGTCAGGGTCTGGTTGTCCAGTTCGATGCGGGTCAGGTCGTGAGCCAGCAGCAGCGTGGTATGAAAGTCGAATGCCGCATCCAGCTTGGGGGCATTGGCGGCGATATCACCTTTCAGCGTAATATCCACGGGTTTGCCCAGCGTGAGGGCTGAGGTGGCAAGCGAGAGTTCGTTCAGTGCGTAGCTCGCGCCGCTCTGTTCGTCCGTGTAGGAGATGCTGGCGCGGGTGATGCCGATGGAGTTCACGAGCAAAGCGGGAAAGGCTTCCAGCGGTGATGCGGCCGTTTCGTCACTGAAGCCGTTCTTGTCCATGGCGGGCGCGTGCTGCGCGGGGGCAGGCTGCTGGGGAGTGAACAGCCAGTTCACCTGTCCCTTGGCATTACGGATGAAGTTGAGTTTGAGCCCGTCAACCGTGACAAAGGAGACCTGAACATCCTTTTTAAGGAGGGGCATGAGCTTTACGCGGATGCCGGCTTTTTCCAGCGAGAGGAAGTCGCCTCCGCCGAAGTTGTCAGGGTTGGCCATGCGCACAGGGCCTGTTTCCAGTCCGAGCCACGGGAAATAGGAAAGCGTGATGTCGCCGGTGAACTCCACGGTTCTTCCGGTCTGTTTGCGGACTTCTTCGGCGATACGGGTCTTGAAGTCGTTGGGATTCACCAGCGTGATGAGGGCGATGGTGCCGACGGCGACAATGAGCAGGCACGCGCCGACGATGGATCCGAATATTTTAAGGAATTTTCCCATGAGTTACTCCTGGATGGCCTGTGCCGGTGAGTGCGGGCAAGGGGACGCGCTCCGTCAGAGGAGGGGGCCGTGAATGCTTGCCGCCGGCAGAGGAACATGTAGTCGTAATCAGCTTGCATATCAATATGCTATTTGCAGATGCAATCAAGTTGTCACAAGCTGCCTAACCTTTACCCCGTTGCCCTTGAGCAGAGCTGCCAGTTCTTCACGTTGTGCATCCGTGATGGGGTTGAAGCTGATGCCGCATCCGGGTTGGCGACAGCCCTTGCCCCATCGGGTGGCATGGGCGACAGAGCCGGATATGGGGGTTTTGTCATTAAGGTCAAGGAATTGCAGCCAAGCCGGTTGGCCGGGCTTCCAGGCGTGTGTGGAAAAGCAGAAGGCGCCAAGAGTGGAGACGTTGAATGTTATGGTCCGTTCCGTGGTGGCGGGATTGAAGCTCGCGTCCTGAGACAGAAGTACGGCACAGGTGATGACCGTGCGCTCCTCGCGTCGGATGGTCCGCTTTTTGGCTTCAGTGCATTGCCGGACAAACAGGGTGAGAGCCTGGTCGGGATTCTGCCCCTGCTCAAAGACCGTGAGCGCACCGGATTCGCTGTCCAGCCTGCAGCGCAGCAGGGGGAAGCTGTCCATGGATTCGTTGAGAATGTTTTTCCCTTCCCCGTGCAGACGCAGGAACGTAGGCATGTTGATCAATATGCCCTGCAGTGGAACGGTGCGCATGACGTGTACAATGGCATCTGATTCGGAGGCAAGGATGGGGGAAGCTCCCAGCTGCTCAAGCCGCCGTTTGAGAATGTCACCATTTTCGTTATCGCGCGCAATGACAAGAATTTGAGTCATGTGGCCCTTGTGCCGATTATTTCGGCAACCGTCCATTATTCTTTGCTAAAACGACAGAATATAATGCCTGTGTGCGCCCTGTAGACAAGGAATGCACTGGTTTTACAAAGGGAAACGGGATACAGCTTCCACCATGCCAAATCACAGTCTGAACCGCAAGATTCCCGCTCTTATGCTGCAGGGCACCAGTTCCAATGCCGGCAAGAGCGTGTTGACCGCCGCACTCTGCCGTATTTTGCTGCAGGACGGGTATTCCGTCGCGCCCTTCAAGGCCCAGAACATGGCGCTGAATTCCTTTGTTACGCCTGACGGCCGTGAAATAGGCCGGGCGCAGGCAGTTCAGGCTGCCGCATGCCGTCTTGAGCCGGACGCTCGAATGAATCCGGTGCTGCTCAAGCCTTCCTCCGATACCGGTTCGCAGGTCATCGTCATGGGACGTGTCGTGGGGAATATGCGTGTGAAGGAATATGTCTCCTTCAAGCCGGAAGCCTTTCGGACCGTACAGATGGCCTATGATTCGCTTGCTGCCGAACACGATGTGATGGTGCTTGAAGGAGCAGGCAGCCCCGCCGAGATCAACCTCAAGGCGCACGATATCGTCAACATGCAGATGGCCCGCTATGCGGACGCCAGAGTGCTGCTGGTGGGAGATATCGACCGGGGTGGGGTGTTCGCCTCGCTGGTGGGAACGATGGAGCTGCTTGATCCGTGGGAACGGGAGCTGGTGGTTGGCTTTGTCCTCAATCGTTTCCGCGGCGATGCCAGTTTGCTGGACCCCGCCCTCATATATACCACCCAGAAGACCGGCAAGCCTTTCTTCGGGGTGGTGCCACATGTCCCGGAACTGGGACTTCCTGAAGAAGACTCCGTCTCCTTCAAGGAGGCCATGGGGAGAACCGTGGTCAAGCAGGGGGCCTGCGTGGATGTCGCACTTATCGATCTGCCCCATATTGCCAATTTCACGGATATGGACGCACTTTCCTGTGAACCGGATGTGCAGATTCGCGGTGTACGTTCTCCGGAGTCGCTGGGGCATCCGGACTGCATCATCCTGCCTGGGTCGAAGAATACGCTGGGCGACCTTGCATGGCTGCGCAGCACGGGGCTTGCCGAGGCCGTGACAGCTCTTGCTGCCGGAGATGCGGCTCCTGAGATCGTGGGCATATGCGGCGGTCTGCAGATGCTTGGCAGAAGCGTGGAAGATCCGCTGCAGGTAGAGTCTGCCGATCGGGCCACAGACTGCGACGGGCTGGGACTGCTGAATGTGCATACCGTTATGGGGCAGGACAAGGTGTTGACCCGCGTGTCCGGAACCCATACCGGATTCGACCTTCCTGTAAACGGCTATGAAATCCACCACGGCAGAACGCTGATGGGCGAAGGCGCCGGTGTAGCGCCCTGCGTAGTGCTGCAGGACGGAATGGCCATCGGCTATTCGTCTTCCGACGGCATGGTGTGGGGAACCTATCTGCACGGCCTGTTCGATTCGGACGAATTCCGTCGTGCCTTTGTGGACAGGCTACGGTTCCGCAAGGGCGAGTCTCCCCTCGGCCGGGTTGTCGCACCATATTCGCTGGACCCTGCTCTGGACAGGTTGGCTGCGGTGGTGCGTGAGGCGTTGGACATGCAGGCCGTCTACCGCGTGCTGGGTCTTCGCTGATCCGCAGGGCGGAAGGGGCTTATCCCGTACCGTTCTCCGGGGGGGCAGACGCGTCGGCAGCCATTTTCTGCCGCTGGCCTTGCATTACGCGGAGCAGGCTCATCTTCACTTCCGTTGTCTCGTATGGTTTGACGATGTAGTCATCCATGCCGTTTTGCAGGGCGTTTTCCTGGTCCGCGGCCGAGGCGTGGGCGGAAATGGCAATGACGGGGATATCCGAAGGGGTGACCATGCCGGTTGCACCGCGGATATATCGGACCGTTTCCAGACCGTCCATGACCGGCATCTGGATGTCCATGAGTACGACATCGAATGCCTTGCTCTTGAGCTGTTCCAGAGCCTGCAGTCCGTTTTCCGCCACCTGGACCTTGTGTCCCATGATTTCCAGAAGGCGTGTGGCCATAAGTCTGTTGACAGCCTCGTCTTCCACAACCAGTACGCGTAGCGGTGGCAGTTCCGGGATACTATCGGGTTCCGTGCAGGTTGCCGGTGCGGCTTCAGGGGTCAACCCCAATTTGACGGAGACTCGTACGGACGTTCCTTTGCCAAGGGTGCTTTCTACCTGAATAGTCCCCTGCATCAGCTCCACAAGACGTTTAACGATGGCAAGGCCAAGACCGGTTCCCGTGTGCCGGCGCGTGATGGATCCATCAACCTGCGTAAAGGCGTCGAAGATGTTGTCCAGCTTGTTCTTCGGTATGCCGATGCCCGTGTCGCGAACCATCAGTTCAAGCTGGGCAGATTTTCGCCCGCGTGATGGAGCGATGGACATGTCAATGTGTATGGCTCCTTGCTCGGTGAATTTGATGGCATTGCCGATCAGGTTCAGCAGTACCTGGCGGATGCGCATCTCGTCACCGATACAGCAACCGTTCAACGGCGAGGAAAGCTCGGGAATCAGGGTCAGTCCCTTAGCGGCAGCCTGATGGCGGAATAGATCCACGCACTGGCCCAGTAGTTCGGATACGTCGAAACTATTGTCCGTGAGGGTCAGTTTGCCCGCCTCGATCTTCGAGAAGTCCAGCACATCGTTGAGCACCTGCAAAAGGTTTTTCGAGGACTTCAGGGCGGTGTTTAAGTAGCCTTTTTGTTCAGTGTTCAACGGCGTGGTCAGCAGGAGCTGCAGCATGCCCATGAGCCCGCTGAGCGGGGTGCGTACCTCATGGCTGATGTTAGCCACAAATTCGCTCTTGGCCCTGCTTGCCTGTTCTGCCGCAGTCTTTGCGGCGGCAAGGATTTCCTCGTCACGCTTGCGTTGGGTAATGTCATGGATGATGGAGATGAGGCGGATGTGGCCGTTGACGATAAAAGGACCGGAAAAGACCTCAATGTCCCGCCACTCTCCGCTGGCCAGCCTATGGCGGGTAATGATGCTTGAGATGCGTTGGTTGACAAGGCGTTTGAGTGTGCGTTTGAGCTTCTTCTCGGGAAAATGGTTCAGTATCCCGACGCTGTTGCCCTTCATCTCTTCACGGGGGTAGCCGTAAAATTGTTCGGCAGCCTTGTTGACGTCCAGTATCGTGCCGTTTTCGGAATCGAGAACGAACATGACCGAATGGTTATCTTCAAAGAATGCGCGATACTGTTCATTGCTTTCCTGAATGGTGAGTTCGGCCTTCTTGCGTTCGGTAATGTCCTGAAAGGTCACGCCGAGCCGGTTCTCCGGCAGAGCGAAGGAATGCACCTGATAGGCACCGGAGATTCGGTCATCTTCATAGTGTATGTCTTCGGCTGTAAAATCTCGTTTCGTGTTCAGCGGACTGGTGATGGATTCATACAGGCCTGAACTCTGTGCTGAAGGCCACAAATCCTTGAATTCGGCACCAGCCCAGTCTTTGAGTGATATGCCGGTGAGCCGTTCCGCAGCGGGGTTGGCATTGGCCAGCGTGAGTGAATCCGGCGGCGTATGCTGATAGATGAACAGGCCGGACGGGATATTGGCAAAGATGTCTCTTGCGGCTTGTGCCATTTCTTCCGCCTGCTTGCGCTCGATGGCCAGCGCTATCTGTTCCGAGCAGGCGGTAAGCAGGTGGACGTCGTTTTCCGAGTAGCGGCGTTCAGAGCTATAGTCCTGCGTAACCAGTACCCCGATGGTACGTCCCCGTACCCGCAGGGGAATGCCCAGCCATGAGCGTGGCATGGGACCGAAGAACAGGACTGTGCCCTCTTTGATGGAGCGGGACAGGGCTTCCTGTGTGAAGTGGACCACGGCGTTTCTGCGGATGGGTTCCAGCGTCAGCAGCGGAGCGGACAGGGTGCTGAGGCTGGGGATATCGTGAAACGTACTGTGTGCGTCAACACAGTACCGGTAGGTCAGGGTGTCATTCTCTTCATTGATTAATGCCACATAGAGATTCTCCGCCTGCAGTTCCCGCAGCATGACTGTGTGGATGGAGGCGAGAAGCTCGTCCAGATTATGTGTCGAGTGTGAGTAGTTCAGAATTTCATGCAGAACATCCCGCAGGCGGTGGTGGGCTGCCAGAGCGTTTTCCGCTTCCAGTTCCCGGGTGATGTCTTCGGAGTAGACGGCAAAGCCTGCAACCTCGTTGCGGTCGAAGACAGGATAGACATTGTTAGCAAGAAAGGCCTTGCCTCTTCGGGATTTGAAGGCCACGGGACTTCTGCTGGCCGCGACCATATCAAGAATCTCCCTGCGGTGTCTGGCTATGTGATCGGGAAGGTAGTCATATATATTGGTACCTTCAATTTTCTCAGGGGGAAGGTCTAAACCGGATGCCGCAATGGCATTGGCATGATGCACAGTGCCGTCTTTGCCCAGCAGCAGGATGGATTGGCCTGTGGCATTGAATATGCCCCGCAGTCTGGCCTCGGATTGCCGGGCCGAAGCTTCGGCCGCATTGGCGCGTTCTATCTGTTCCTTCAGCTGCCGGTTTGTCTGCTCGAGTTCCGAGGTACGGCGGGCTACCTCCGCCTCCAGCTGCTGCAAATATACCTGCCGGATCCGGTCGGCCTTGTACCGTTCCGAAATATCGCGGGCTATGGCAAGAACGCTGGGCGTTCCCTCATAGTCAAAGAGTCGTGCGTTTATCTCGACAGGCCAGCGCTGGCCATTTTTGGAAACGTGGACGGCTTCGAACGTTGCGCCAGCACCGTTTCGGAATCGTTCGAAAATTTGAGGGCGGGATTTCTGCGTTTCCGGTGCGTCTATGTCGTTGACGGTCATGCCGCGAAATTCGTCCGGTGTGAATCCCAGACGCGCACAGGCTGCAGCGTTGACTTCCAGTATCGGACCGCGTGATCCGTCCGGGTTGATGGCAAAGAGTATGACGGCATCCTCAATACCATCGAAAAGTGTGCGGAAACGCTGCTCGCTCTGCTGCAGTCGTTGCAGCAGCTCTTCTGCGGAAAGCGGTGAAAAGGAGGGGGCTGCCGATTCCTCGGCAGCAATGACCCCTTTTTCAGAGGAGCTGTCTCCGGAAGAAGCCATAAGGCGGTCAATCCTGTCGGATCGGCACCGTTAAGACCGTTGACTGTACGTCCCGGCCCTGCGGGGGATGCCTCTCCACTGTTATGCCTAACTAGGCGTGTTGTATAAAAAAGGGGCGATGCACGGCACCGCCCCGAAGTCTTTTTTGACGAACAATATCTGCAGTGCGCAGCTAATGGTTCGTACAAACATAGCGTAAACAGTAGCGGTTTACTAGTTTGTTTTCAGCATTTCCCAATACTTTTCATAGATGGCCTTGGCATCACCCACGGAGTTGGTGAATTCAGACGTGCCAAGATCCTTGTCGGTGGGAGACACAGCGTTATTGTTCTTGAGTTCGTCAGGCAGCAGGTTCCATGCCGCCGTATTGGGGGTGGAATAGAGAAACTCCTCAACGATCATCTTGGCGATGTCGGGACGCAGGGTAAAGTTGATGAACGCGTGGGCGTTTTCCTTATGCTCTGCACCAACGGGAATGGAGAGGGAGTCGAGCCACAGGGGCAGGCCTTCCTTGGGGTAGACGAACTTCAGGTCGGGGTTTTCCTGCATGGCGATAACGGCGTCGCCGTTCCAGCTCATGCCGATGACCACTTCCTCGCCGATGAACGCCTGCTTGGTGGATTCCACGTTGAAGACCAGCACGGAGGGCTTCAAGGCCTTCAGGAATTCGTAGGCGGCCTTGATTTCAGCTTCGTTGCGGGTGTTCACGGAGTACCCAAGAGCCTTGAGGGCGATACCCATGGTGTCGCGCAGGTCGCTGGAAAGCAGCACCTTGCCCTTGAATTCGGGGCGCATCAGGTCGTTCCAGCTGGTGATGGAGGCGGGATCAACATGCTTGGTGTTGATCATCATGCCTGCGGAGCCCCACATGTAAGGAATGGAGTAGTCGTTGGTGGGGTCAAAGGGGCCGCCGAGAACCTTGGGATCAAGGTTGCCGAAGTTGGAAAGCTTGCTGCGGTCGATCTTGCTGAGCAATCCCTGCTCGCGCATCAGGGAGACGAAATAGGTGGAAGGAACAACAATGTCGTAGCCCTTGCCGTCAAGCATCTTGAGCTTGGCAAACATGGCTTCGTTGGTTTCATACGTGGTGTACACAACCTTGATGCCCGTCTCTTCCTCGAACATGTCCAGCGCGGCCTGCGGGAAATACTCACTCCAGCAGAACAGGTTCAGTACCTTTTCTTCTGCGGCGCTCGCGCTCAGAGGAGCGATTGCGAGGGTGAGCAGCATCACAAGGAGCAGCACGGGGGCCATACACAGTCTTTTCATCATTTTCTCCTCGTTTTGGTCAGTACGTGGGCGGCAAGTACGAGCACCACGGTAAGGGTGAACATGACAGCGCTCAAGGCGTTGATATCCGGCTTAACCCCCAGTCTGACCATGGAATAGATCTTCAGGGGGAGAATCTCGAAGGTGGGCCCGGTGACGAAGAAGCTGATAAGCACGTCATCCATGGAAAGGGTGAAGCTGAGCAGCCAGCCTGCGGCCACGGCGGGCATGATCAACGGCAGGATGATGTGCCTGAAGGCCTTTGATTCCGTAGCGCCCAGATCCTTGGCGGCCTCCACGATGTTTTCGTCAAACTCGGCGAGCCGCGCCAGCACCGTGACCGCCACGAAGGGCAGGCACAGGGTGATGTGCGCGATGAGCAGGGTGAGAAAGCCCAGCTCGATATTCACGGCGATGAAGAACATGAGCATGGCGATGCCCATGACGATGTCCGGCGATACGGTGAGTACGAAGATGGAGCCGTGCAGCACCTTGCGCCCGGGGAAGCGGTAGCGGTGCAGTACCAGTGCGGCCAGCGTTCCCAGTGCGGAGGCGAAGGTGGCTGCCAGTGTGGCGACCATGAGCGTGTTCAGCGCGGCGTCCATGAGCTGGGTGTTGGCAAAGAGCTTGGCGTACCAGTTCCAGGTAAAGCCGCGCCAGTCCGTGGCGAAGCGTGCATTATTGAAGGAATACACCATGACCACGAAAATGGGCGTATAGAGAAAGGCATAGACCAGCCAGAGATAGGCGTTGGAAAGTCGCTTCATCATGCGCCCTCCGCCGAACTCAGCAGTTCATCTTCCAGATCGTCTCCGCCGGTGCGCGAAGAGGCGCGTACGCTGCGCAGGTACAGGGCGATCATGATAATGAGCGTGACCGTGAGAATGGTGCTCGCCGCTGCACCCAGCGGCCAGTCGCGGGCCACAAGGAATTGGTTGGTAATGTAGTTGCCCAGCAGCATGAAGCGGGAACCGCCCAGAATCTCAGGTACATAGAACATGCCGAGCGCGGGCAGGAAGACCAGCATGCAGCCAGCAAGTATTCCGGGCATGGTCAGCGGCAGGGTGACGTGCCGGAAGGTCTGAAGCGCCGAGGCGCCGAGATCCTTGGACGCATCCAGCAGGCGCATGTCCAGCTTCTCGATGGCGGCATAGAGCGGCAGAATCATGAACGGCAGAAGTGTGTAGGAAAAGCCGATGAAAATGGCGAAGTCGGTGTACATCAGCGACAAGGGCTTATCAATGAAGCCGACCCACTGCAGCAGGTTGCTGAGCACCCCGCCGGACTTCAGGATGATGATCATGGCATAGGTGCGGATGAGCGAGTTCGTCCAGAAGGGGATGATCACCAGAAGCAGCAGCCAGGGGCGTATGGTTTTGCGGCTGGTGGCCAGAATGTATGCGAAGGGATAGCCGAACAGCAGGCAGACCAGCGTGGTAACGCCCGCAAGACGGAAGGATTCCCAGAAAATGAACAGGAATACCGGATCAAAGAGCCGCGCGTAATTTTCCAGCGTGAAGGTGGACGTGATGAATTCCTGCTGTCCGCGCTGCAGAAACGTGGCAACGAACAGCAGGGCCTGCGGTGCGAGCACGAACAGGCTGAGCCATGCGGCCACGATGATGATGCTTGTTCTGGCGAAGCTGCTAGTGATCTTCTGCATCCAGTACCACCTCCCAGCCGTCAACCCAGGTCACTGCAACACGTTCACCGGCGTCGTAGATGATCTCTTCGTCGTCCTCGTTGAAGAACTCGGAAGCCATGACAGTTCTTCCGCCATGCGCGTCGTCGAGCTGCACGTGCAGGTCCACGGTGGCTCCCTTGTATACGGTCTGGGCAATGCGGCCCAGCAGGTGAGGCTCGTCCAGCATGCCTTCGGCAACGCGGTGCACGCGCAGGTCTTCAGGGCGCAGCAGCACCTTCACGTCGCGTCCGTCAGCAAAGGTGCGCTTGCTGTGCAGGGACATGGGCACGCCTTCCACCTCGGCATCGTACATGCCGTTGCCGGAAGAGGAGAGGATGGTTGCATCCAGGATGTTGATATCTCCCACAAAACGGGCGACATACAGGCTGGCGGGGTCTTCGTATATTTCCTTGGGACTGCCGATCTGAACGATGTGACCTTCATTCATGACCACCACGCGGTCGGACATGGCAAAGGCCTCTTCCTGATCGTGGGTGACGAAAACAAAGGTGATGCCGAGCTTGCGCTGCAGTTGCTTGATTTCAAGCTGCATGGCCTTGCGCAGCTTGAAGTCCAGCGCGCTGAAGGGTTCGTCGAGGAGCAGGACAAGGGGGTTGTTCACCACGGCACGGGCAATGGCCACACGCTGTTGCTGGCCGCCGGAAAGCTGGCCGGGGCGTCGGTCCGCAAGGTGGTCCATGTGGGCCATGGTCAGGGCTTCGCGGACGCGCTGGGCGATTTCGCCTTTGTCCACACCTGCCATTTTCAGCCCGAAGGCCACGTTGTCGCGCACGGTCATGTGGGGGAACAGGGCGTAGTTCTGGAATACGGTGTTCACCTTGCGCTTTTCAGGCGGCACATCGTTGACCACGCTGCCGTTCAGGAGCACTTCGCCTGAAGAAGGGGTCTCAAAGCCGGAAAGCAGGCGCAGAATGGTGGTTTTTCCGCAGCCGGAAGGGCCGAGCAGGGTGAGAAATTCACCGTTGCGGATGCTGAGATTGATATCGGAAAGGGCACAGGTGTCTTCAAAGTATTTGCTGACACCACGCAATTCAAAAATGGAGTCCGTATTCGCCATCGAAGTTCCATTACCCGGGCACAGCCGGGGCAGACAGTTTACAACGCGCAGGGGCGCGCACCGCAACCGTAAGCCACGCTACGGAGTCGGATCAGACAGAGACAGTAGAAAAGGGGATCAGACTTCGGGCAGCGTGGAGGAAATGTGCGTACTATAGGGCTCGCCGGACTGCTCGCCGGGCGCAAGAAAGCGGCGCACAGAATGTGTGCGGCCTGAAAGCTTGCGCTGGGGCAGCTTGAGGAGGACGAGACAGCGTGAACGCTTGATCTTCAATGGGATGGCCCTCAATCAGAATGACGTAACAAGGCTTCTGCCACGATGCTCTCCGGCATTCAAGTCTTTTATGCGTATGTGGCGGAAAGGGAGATGATTTTTGGGGTTCGGTGAGGAGGGGGCGGTTTTAATCCTGCTCAGGTCTCCAGGGACGAGAGTGAGGAGTTTGCTGTTGTGCGTAAAAAACCAGTTCCAGCCCATTGGTCGTTTGGGGGGCTTGAGAGTACGCAAAAAAAGTTCCCTGTCATGTCTTCAGTTGAAGGATGGCAGGGAACTTATATTTTTGAAAGTTACTCGTCAGGACAGGGAGGGGCATCCTGCAATGTCCTTCTCCCAAATTTGAAACTTTACTCCACCGTCACGCTCTTCGCGAGGTTGCGCGGCTGGTCCACGTCCTTGCCGAGGTAGTCGGCAGCCTCGTAGCTGATGTACTCCGGCCCATTGTCGTAACGAATCGACTCTGGCTTTCCTCGTCACTCGATAGCCTGATCAAGTCTTCGGATGACACTTTATGCGGAAGGGAAAAAATCAGCTTCTATGATCAATCCTTCGCGGTTGAAGTCGTCGATTACATAGAAAAGCCTGAAGCTGTATCCGATTTGAGGCTGATCATGCATGGAGACCGTCGGCTACGACTTTAGGGGGGGATTACACTCAACTGAACAAGCTTGACGAGTAACTCCAGCGCACGATATAGTTAATATAATTATTCACATATATAGAATGCTGTGTGCCTGAAGAATGTCAACAAATCAGCTAGCTACACCCCAATTGTAAATCTAGTTAGACTATGTAATAGGCGTTATTCAGACGGCAGAGGTTTTAAGAAAATCTAATATTTTCTCATGATAACCTGTGTGAAATATCGGCTAGGCATGGTTTCCATATCCCCTTCGCGCTCACTGTAGGCAGCCTAAAGAAAAATTGTTCTTATAGTGACATCAATCAAAATACTTTCAAGTCCCTTCAAGTTGCAAAAATAAGGGATATTAAAAGTGGTCGGCGAAAGGTTGTTAAGTAATGGTGTGTAGCGAGTTCTTAAGTAAAAATAGAATGTGATTTAACATGTAGAATTAATTATACTGATTAAAGTGAGAAGTGTAGTGGTCAGTGCAGCGCGAATATTGAATTTGCAAAATATTACACGTAATAATTAAATTCAGCTTCCATCTGATGTAGTATAGTATGTCAAAAAATATCAAAATACGCGTTGCCGTCTGTGTGGCAATAATTGTTATTTCCCTTGTAAGTGCGCTTGCAGAATATGTTAGTTTTTACCAGCAGTTGCCGACTGGCGATCGAACTATATATATGACACTTTTTGAGCACAGTAATGATCCTTCGCTGTGGTCAAATGATCCAATGTTTACTCATCAACAAGATGCAAAGTTTTCATTGTACCCTGTGTACGGAAGGATAGCTCAGTTCTTTAGAGACATTTCTGGCACACTGCAGATGCAGGTGACATTAATGCAGTTCATATTTACAGCTCTTTTTTTATTTTCCGCATACTTCTTGGTTGGGACTTTCACAAGAGCTCCTTTCATATCATTTATAGTCGCACTGTTTTTTACACAATACATCAGAACTGTTGATTCGGTATTGATGTGTGTTGGGTTTCCATCATCCTGGTGGTCTCGATCGGCGATAATGCCGCTCATTCTTCTTTGTTACGCTATGTTATATAAATGTGCTCAAAAAGACTCGCGGCTGGAAAAGTATGCCGTTCCGCTCACGGTCGTCTCTTTGTGCAGCCTGCTTCATCCCCCAACCGCAGTCGGTTTTTTAGTAATATTCTTTATTTTACCGCTTATAATCAGCAAAAGGTATACAGTGAAACAGGTGGCTATTTACACTGTATTGCCATTAGTTGCAATATCGCACATGGTTGCGTTTGTGGACACAACTCCAGTAGGTGATTTCACCCCCGAACAGTATTCGGAATATATGGAAGGTTTCCGAGAAAGATATAGAACGGACGGGTTTACTGTAGACTATCCATTCAATATTTCATTAACAAGATCCAAGTCGAATATTTTATCTGGCGATAAGCAGCTAATGTTGGCTGTGCCTTTTATTGTATTTGTTTTATATTTTAATTACCACATCAGAAAAGGAAGGCAGTCAAAAAGTCTGTTTGTAGTTTCGTACTCGCTAGTAACTGTTTTGTTATTCCTCTTGCTTGGGAATCGATTTGAATTTTCGACTTTTATTGTCTTGCTTTGTACGCCTGTTGTCTATTCTCTAATGCGAATTTCTCGTCAAGATCCTTGGCAAAGAGAAGACTGTTTTATTTTAAATTCATTCTTTCTTGCATTCATTTGTTCGGTTCTCGCATTTTTTACAAATGAAGTAATTAACTCTTATCTGGTTACTAATAGAATAGGATTTCCTATTTTCTTAATTTCACCAAAGATCACTGGTTATATTTTGTTGCCGTGCATTCCGTTGATTGGACTGTTGCTTAAAGAGGTTGCACTTTCATTTTCTGAAATGAATTCACAGCATGTAAAGTTATCACTGTTCTTTGTTGCTTCTTTAATCATTATTGCAATGTTGGGACTCGGAAAGATTCCAATTCTCTTAATGGGTTCAGCTTTTGTATTGATATTCAGATATGCAAATGTGTACAAAGTTACATTCAATACGTTTTTGGTATTGGTGACAGTTCTTGTATTCACTACTGTGCTATTAAAGTCTTGGAAGTTGGATAAAAGGCTCGTGAACCCGCTTTTTGTCGATAAAAACGTTGCATATTTATCTGAATATGATTGGAGATATAAATATGCGGGATTAATTAATTGGGCTTTGTCATCTACTTCAAAAGATGATTTATTGTTTGTAGATCCAAACTTAAAGTTGAAGTCATTTCATGTTCGACTGCTTACCCACAGGGGAGTGGTTCATGGTGATAAAATTGGCGGATGGGCTGGATTTAACAACAAAAAAACATTCATAAACTGGTGGAAAGTAGAAAGAAAATTAAATAACGTAACAGAGTCTACTTATTGTGATTTTCTTCTTTATGTAAGAGATAATTTAAATGCTCGTTATTTTTTAACTACAGCTGAATTTGCAAGGTCGCAACAATTTGCATATGCTGTTGTTGACGATGGCGTTGTTGTAGTTGATCTGTCACATTTCATGTGTTCCGGTGATGTCTCCGAATGATGTTGTTGCTGAAAGGTGCAATTTTCTCACAAGTCATGATGAGGACATCCTGCATGAAGATCTCGCGCGTACCGACAGTTAAGTCGTGAACACCTTAACGCAGGCCGATGATGGTGTCCCTGTGTTTCTAAACTCTGTCTCGAGCATGGCATGAGCTGTGTCACGTTTTTCAAGTGGTGGGCCGGGTGTGTCTGTATGGATGCTTCGCTTGTGGCTCGAATGAAGGCGTTGAGGCAGGAGTATCGGCAACTAAAGAAGATGTTTGCCGAGTCTCAGGTATAGGCAGAATTGCTGCGGGAGGCCGTCGGAGAAAGTGATAAGACTATCTATCTGGCGGGAGAGAGCTAGGGAAGCCGTGAGTCAGAAGCGGCTGAGTGTCCGGTAGGAGTGTTCTGCTTTCAGGATCAGTTCGACGTGCTGCCTCCAAGAGGCGAAGTTTTTTGCCGAGAACGGGCTGGTCAGGTGCTTTCTTGTTGGTTTGACGCACGATCAACGGGCTGGAGTATTGGTCTGTGCTATTTGGATTTGCGCAATGACAGGGGACAGCGTAGCCATAGGCGTGTGTCGAATATGCTGCGAACTAAAACTCAACATGTGGATCAAGTCCAAGAAACGCTTTGCGGGTAAAAATAACAGAGCCTTTTGTCCAACCCCTGATGTCCATAATCGATCGTGGCCGATGGACTTTGTGCGCGACTAGCTGCAAGTTTGACGCTGTGTCAGGTTGTTTAATGTAATCGACTGCTTCAGCCGTGAGGGGTGGGCTATAGAGGCGTACTTCTCCCTGTCTGCAAAAAAAACGAGTCATCCGCAGTTCTGAACGGGGTGTCGTGTTGTGGTGAAATCTGGGGCCTAATCGTTTTGGCAATGGGTTGGAGTGTAAAGGCAATAAGCCCCTGGCGTAGGCTGCGGGTCGGGGGGGGCATTGGGCGTATTCAACTAAGGTAGTCCAGCAGGGCGCCTGCGAGGAGTGGCGCAATCAAGTCGTCCGTTATGATTGGCTTGAGCAGTTCCTTTTTTCATACATTGAAGATGTGTGGTTGGGATGTCGTCGGTTGGTTGTTAGCCTGCAACAAAGAACTGTCAGACGTAGACGTCAGGGAGTCGCTCTTGTCCAGGAGTTGATAGTTGCTGCATGGTCTCTGCTTTTCAGGTGTTCTGTTGATGGGGGGGATTGTCCTCGAATTAACCATAGGAGTTGCAATATTAAAAGACGTAGTTAATCTTTTTGCAAATCCTTTTCCAGTATTAAACAATATTACCCATGTTGTGTTTATGAAGTCATTTGATTACTTTTTTGATCGAAGCGTTGTTCGCTATCTTTTAGTCGGATTGTCTACATTTATAATATACTTATCTATTTCTAGTGGAATTCCTGCTCTTTTCTCTGTTTCAGTTCCGATCATGACATGTGTGGCTTATATAGTTAGCGGATGTTTCAACTATGTGATGCACAGATTTTATACATTCCCAAAAAATAAAAAAATACTTCAATCTCTTTGGCGTTATGTGATGTTTCTAGCCGTAAGTTCTATTTTTATGGGTGGAGCAGTTGATGTGTTAGTGAACATTGCAAGCTTTTCGATTTTATTGTCAAATACAATTTGTGCAATCGGTATGACTGTGCTGTCGTATTTTATTTTGAAATTTAAAGTTATGTAGTCTTATTTTATAGTGTCCTTGTTGTGCTGCTTATAGATGTGTCGGATTATGGTGGTGTTTTAATTCAATCAATATGCTTCGATCTTGCGCTTCTGTAGTGTAAGATGTTGTTTATTATGTCTATCTGTATACATTCTGATGTTAAATGTTGGTAAGGCTATTGATAATCTGTGTTCGTTTATGGTGTTGTTGTATCTTGGTGTTTTATAAACCTTGTGTACTTGTTTTAATATAACATAATTCTTAATAGAATTGGTAATAGTAAGTACTAAACCAAGGAAAGCGTAATGTGCGGTATCGCTGGTGTTTTGCATACTAAAGGTGACAGGGTCGACCTTCGTGTAATCGAGTCTATGTGTGCGCAACTTTCACACCGGGGCCCAGACTTTGGTGCGGTTTGGCACAATGGTAGTATTGCACTGGGGCATCGAAGGTTGTCTATTAGGGAGCTTTCCCCTGCTGGAAATCAACCTTTTATCCATGAAAAGTCTAAAACGTGTGTTGTTTTCAACGGCGAGATTTATAATGATACTGATATTGCGCGTGAGCTTGAACGATTAACGGGGTTTGTACGAAAAAGTAAGTCAGATACTGAAATAATTCCAGCGGCTTACGAAGTTTGGGGGCTTGAGGCTTTCAATAAATTTGAAGGGATTTTTGCTATAGCCCTTTGGGATGAGGTGCAGCAAAAACTTATTTTAGCAAGAGATGGTATAGGGACAAAGCCTTTATATATTGCAGAGCACAATGAAACTATAATTTTTGCAAGCGAAATAAAGGCAATTCTTGCTTATCCTGGGCTTAACAAGGATATATCATCAACCGAATTAGCTCATATGCTTGCGTTGGGATATACAAGTCCCTTTGGGTCTTTGCTTAAAAGCATTAGGCAGCTTTCTCCGGGAACATTATTTGTCTTTTCTGCAGAAAAGGTGTACGAGAAACGATTCTGGCTGCCCAACCGCCTTGTATCAAGTGAGTATTCTAATAATTTTGAGACTGTTTTTTTGGATACTTTTTCTAAAGTTGTTGATGATCAGCTAGCAAGCGATGTTCCGGTGTGTATCATGCAAAGCGGAGGTGTAGACTCCTCTTTGATTACAATGGTTGCGCCGAAGAACCGTGATATACCGCTATATTCTGTGCGCTTTCCTGGGACTGATCACGATGAATCCCGCTTGGCAGAGCAGGTCGCAAAGGCTTCAAAACGTGAACTCCGATGGGTGGAGCTAGAGAGTGGAGCTGATGTTGTTGATGACTTCAAGGCTGTCGTGCGAGCCGTTGACGGACAGCTGGCCGACTCAAGTGCGCTTGCAACCTTTGCCCTAAGCCGCGCAGTAAGTCGTCATATAAAAGTCGCCCTATCAGGCGATGGTAGTGATGAGTTTTTTGGCGGTTATCCAACATATCAGGCAACCCGCATTGCTACACACCTTTCCAAATTGCTTCCAGCTTGTTTTTGGAAAAGGATCTCTAGCATTGCTAGAAAACAAGTCAAATCATCGAATAAAAGAATCTCTAATTCTGAAAAAGCTTTTAGATTTCTTTCTGGTTTGCCGCACCGAGTTCCGCATGCCGTTTGGAGGCATTATCTTCATGCATCACAGCGCGAATCTATATATGGCAAGATGATGCTGCATGAGCTTTCCAATGACCCATTCTCAAAATATGCTGAGATTTTTTTACATACAGATGGAAATATCATTGACAAGGCTTTAGTGGCAGATCAGCGCTACTATCTTCCTGGAGACATGCTTGTAAAGGTTGATAGAACAAGTATGGCGCACGGACTAGAAGTCCGCGTCCCCTTTCTTGACCGTAGAGTCATGGAGCTTGCGGGAAAGATTGATAGTTCCAATTTCTTTACCTCCAGAGGACAATGCAAATCTATACTCAGAAAGGCTTTGGCAAAAACAGGGCTTCCTAACGAAATTGTTTCTGGAAAGAAGAAAGGATTTTGCGTCCCTGTGAGTCTCCTTCTGTCTGGCCCCCTTTATGAACGTTGCAGGTATTTTTTATTTACCAATCCTGATATTTTTTCTCCTTACCTCAATCCTGATGGTATCCGTCAGCTTTGGAAAGAGCATTTTATACAAAATATTGACTGTAAATATACAATTTGGACCCTGCTTACTATTGGAACTTGGCTAGAAGCTGAAAATATATACTGAGGATTTAGCATGAAGACTAAGAACTATTGTAATCTTACAGTAATCGTTCCGGCCTATAATGAAGAAAATGGCCTAAAAGAAAGTATCCCTTCGCTTATCAGTGGGGTTCCTGGGGCAGAAGTCATAGTTGTAAATGATGGGTCAACAGATCAAACCAAAGATGTTATCAAAGAATTTCCAAATGTACAGTACGTACAGCATAGCTTTAATCAGGGGCAAGGTGCTTCTTTACGTACCGGAATGATGCTGGCAAGCAGGGAATGGGTCGCATGGTTTGACGCTGACAATGAGCACAGAGTGGAAGATTTGCAACAGATATATGAGCTCGCTCAATCTCAGAATCTAGTCGCTGTTATCGGTCAGCGTTCAACACCTTCTGCATCAATTACAAGGGCTTTGGGCAAATGGGTAATTAGACTTATTGGCAAGAGCTTGAAAATTAAAGCCGGTACCGATCTCAATTGCGGATTACGGATATTCCGAAAGAAAGTTATCACAAATTACCTGCAACTTATACCCAATCGCTTCAGTTCGAGTCTTGTTACAACGCTAATCATTCTCGAACGGGGTTTTCCTATGAAGTTTCACCCGGTTAAAACAAACGCTCGAGTGGGTAACTCTACTGTAAGATTGAAAGACGGCTTCGAAGCTATTTTGCAGTTGATCCGTTCTGTTCTTCTCTTTGCACCGATGCGTTTCTTCTTGCCTACAGGTATGATAATTTTCATGCTTGGAGTTTGTTACAGTTTGTTCATTGCTTACAACTTTCATAATGGCCTGCCGGTTGCCGGGATGTTTGCAATGCTATCCGGCTTGCTCGTAGTCGCTCTCGGCTTGGTCGCGGACCAGATCAGTCAGATCAGATTGACTGGGCTAGCCAGTCGCCATCCTTACATCGACGAAGACGAGTAGGGTCCCGCTGGCAACGCAAGATTGAAACTCAGTTCAAAAAAACAAGCATAAGCACGACGTTTGTGTATAGGAGAACGATATGAATTCAATTAAAGTCCCGTCTTGGGCGTTAAACAGGCCCAAAACGCTGTTGCAAGAGCTTGTTGATTTTATTGCCATCCCTTTGCGAATGGCAATGCTTCCTGATCATATTTGTGAGCGGTTTCATATTACATCTCTCCGCGCAGAACGATTCGCAAAAATATTACCTCTTCTTAAAGGTAGAGTTTTAGATATTGGTGCTGGAGACAATATGTTGCTCAAGCTGTATGCGGAACGATCAGCTTCTAATGTTCATGATAGCATTGGTCTTGATGTCGTTGACTGGGGTGGCAATTGTATTATAGTTCCTAATTGTAAAGCGCTGCCATTTGAAAGCAATTCCTTTGATACTATATGTTTCATTGCATGTCTGAATCATATTCCTGAAAGAAATGAGGCTATAGCAGAGGCTTTCAGGGTCCTTCGACCCGGAGGGAGGGTGGTTGTTACTATGATAAATAGAACGCTTGGAACATTAGGGCACAAAATTTGGTGGTACAGTGAAGATAAACATCGAGATGTGGACGAGGATGAAGAGATGGGGATGAATAATGGTGAAATTTTAAAACTATTAGAGGATAATTCTTTTATTGACATTGTCCATGAGCGATTTGTGTATGGGATGAATAATGTGTTTATAGGAATGAAGCCTATATCTTCTGGTGTGCGATAGGCATAGCAATATAATTTATCAATCATTACCAAAAGTGCAGAAAATACAATGAATTCACCAAATGTGAATCCTCAGAAAGCGCATTATGAAAAAGTACATGATGCATATGAAAAGCACTACTATGACAATTCTTCGTTGCAGTATCGGCGTGAATTTATTTATACTCCTTTATTCAAGGGTTTTGACCTTTCTGGAGCAAGACTGGCAGACTTTGCCTGCGGAAGTGGGCATAACTCCATTGAGCTTCGCACATTATTCCCCGGAATATCAACAACAGGGTATGATATTTCTCAAGCAGCATGTGAGGCGTACGTTCAAAATACAGGGGGCAAGGCGCATCAGGTTGATCTTACCAATCCCTTTACTGCCGATGCTGAATACGACGCTGTCCTTATTGTCGGAGGGCTCCATCACTGCATTTCAAATTTAGATGCTGTTTTTTTGAACATTGCGAGGGTGCTAAAACCTAATGGTTATCTTTTTATGGTAGAGCCTAATGAAGAGTTCTTCTTAAATTCAGTTAGGAATATTTGGTACAAGAAGGACAAGTGGTTTGAAGCTGAGTCAGAGTCTGCTCTACGCCATGACGAGATACTGGAGCTTGCTAAAGCATATTTTGAGCCACACTCTTTAAGTTTTTTTGGAGGTCCTGCTTTTTATTTGATACTGAATAGTTTGATTACACGAGTTCCTTTAAAGGCGAAACCATTCCTGGCCCCCATCCTTTTCCCACTAGAAAGTCTATTCAATCAGTTGCCGGGGCGTTCAGCATTTGCAGCCTTTCGTGCAGTATGGCGAAAGCGGTAGCATGTCACAGTTGTAATTGGTTCCTGGTAATCCTTTGTCTCGGGCATTCCTGGCCGGGATGCAGTCGTAGGCCGTTCTAGACGGGCCTACACAGCGGCAGCCACGCTGTATGTGCATGTTGTGTTCAAAGTTCAGAAAGAGCGCAGCTTGTCGTTTGTTGAACGGCCTTTGAGCTTGTTTTCAATTAAATCCTTAAGATCTCTGTTCTCCAGAGCAATGTCAGCAACCCACAGCTTAAGCTGATACGTTTCCGCTTCCATATCCCTCATGCGCTTCAGGGCGGACTAATGCATGCCACCATGCTTTGCCTTCCAGTTGTAGTAAGTCGCGTCTGAAATACCACGATTAAGGCAAATATACTTTGCTTTGATACCAGCTTCGCCCTCTTTGAGGATCGTAATAATCTGTGTCTCGGTGAATCGTGATTGTTTCATGATCGTCTCCTGACATGGTTATGCCAAAAGACTCTATTTTTGACCTGTGTTCTTTTAGGGGAGGCTTACGCAATCACATGCTGTGAGTGCGGCTAAAAGCACCATCAGAGTGAGAAAGTCATACCCACTGATTTTAACCAACTTATTTCCGCATCAGAATGCCCGGCCATCGGTGACTCTATTCTGAGGAATCCTTCTAGGGTTAGTCCCAGATCGTTTTCGAGAAAGGCTGCTGCGAGCCATAAAAAAGCGCTCCCTGCTATACCTTCTGGTGAAGGTTGGCAGGGAGCGCTTTCTGTTAAGAGCTATTCTTTATGCTCACATTAGACGTAACACATAGTCATTGTGGATGATTTTACTCCACCGTCACGCTCTTCGCGAGGTTGCGCGGCTGGTCCACGTCCTTGCCGAGGTAGTCGGCAGCCTCGTAGCTGAAGAGCTGCAGGGCGGGCAGGGCGAGGAAGGCGTTCAGGGGGCCCCATGCTTCGGGCAGAATCCACGGGTGGTCGACCTTGAGGTCGTGGCCGGGATTGGCAAGGGCGATAACCTTGCCGGAACGGGCCTGCACTTCTTCAAGGTTGGATTTGACCTTGGTGTACAGGTGGTCGTTCAGCGCCAGCGCAAAGGTGGGGAATTCCGGATCGATCAGCGCGATGGGGCCATGTTTCATTTCGCCGGAGGCATAGCCTTCCGCATGAATGTAGGAGATTTCCTTCAGCTTCAGCGCGCCTTCCAGCGCCAGCGGATAGCACTGGCCGCGGCCGAGGAAGAAGAAACTGCGGGCCGTGGAGTACTGGCGGGCAAGGGTCTGCGCTTCGGTGCGCATGCGGGGCAGTTCCATTTCCAGCTGGCCTGCCAGCTTGGAAAGTCCCGCGATGGCGTTCAGGCGGGTTTCGTCGGCAAGCGTGTTGTTGCGGCGTGCCCATGCGAGCGCCATGAGGGTGATCACGGTCATCTGCGAACACATGGCCTTGGTGGAGGCCACGGAGATTTCCGGTCCTGCCTGCGTGTAGATGACGGTGTCGGATTCGCGTGCGATGGAGGAACCCACCACGTTACACAGGCCGATGACCTCGATGCCGCGTTCCTTGGCAATGCGCAGGCCCGCGAGCGTATCGGCGGTTTCGCCGGACTGACTGATCACGAGAATCATGTCGCCGTCCTGCAGAATGGGATCGCGGTAGCGGAATTCGGAGGCAATTTCCACGTTCACGGGAATGCCCGCCCAGTTCTCAATGAGGGTCTGACCCCACATGCCCGCATGGTAGCTGGTGCCGCAGGCCACAATGTGCAGGCGCTTGGGCACGGGCATGGCATCCAGTTCGGGCAGCAGTACTTCCTTGCGCTGCCAGTCCACCCTGCCGGTCATGCAGTCGGTGATGACGCGGGGCTGCTCGAAGATTTCCTTGAGCATGAAGTGCTTGTACCCGCCCTTCTGGGCGGACTGGATATCCCACTGGATGTGGTGAATCTGCTTTTCCACGGGCTCAAGGGTCTTCACATTCAGCACCTGCCACTCGTTGGCTTCGATGCGGACCATCTCGCCGTCTTCAAGGAAGACTACGTCGCGGGTGTAGGGCAGGAAGGCGGGGATGTCGGAAGCAACAAAGTTCTCGCCCTGGCCGATACCCATCACAAAGGGGCTGGAAAGACGTGCGCCGTAGATGATGCCGGGCATATCCGTGGCGTAAACCACCACGGCGTAGGCACCCTCAACGCGCTGCAGGGCCCAGCTGATACCCTTGTCCAGCGCACCGGTCTGCTTGCGGCCTTCGGCGATGAGGTTCGCCAGCACTTCGGTGTCGGTTTCGGACTTGAAGGTGTAGCCCTTGGCGATGAGTTCATTCTTCAGGGGCTGGTAATTTTCGATGATGCCGTTGTGGATGATGGCAAGAGAGCCGTCGGAACACATGTGCGGGTGCGCGTTGCGTTCAACGGGAATGCCGTGGGTAGCCCAACGGGTGTGGCCCATGCCGGAAGTGGCAAGGGTGGTGTTCACGCTTTCGAGCTTGGCTTCCAGATTCAGCAGCTTGCCTTCGGCGCGTATGGTGGTGAGCTGCTTGTTCTGGATGAAGGCAACACCGGCGGAGTCGTATCCGCGGTATTCCAGACGGCGCAGGCCTTCAACAATGAGCGGAACGGCAGGTCTGTGTCCAGTGTATCCGATGATGCCACACATATATATAACTCCTTAAAAAAGGCCGGAGTCGGCTTTGCATGTTATTGATGTTGCCCTTCCTACTGATTTTGGCACAGCAGTGCAAGCGGCGTATAGAAAATGCGATGAAATAATAACATAATGATGCGGGAAAATCCCGCTTTTTCACGGGCGCTACAAAATCGTAGCAAAGGGCGTTTGACCGGGCATCAGTGTTCAAGGGGCAGGTCGGCTTTGTACCAGCCGACAATGCCTGATTGCAGATGATAGACATGGTGGAAGCCCATCTTGCGCATCATGGCAAGGGCGCGCTCGCTTCTGCTGCCGGAATGGCAGTAAAGCAGGTAGCGCTTGTCGCGGGGCAGGGTGCTGAGCTGCGTTTCGAAGTCGCTGTTGTAAAAGTTCATGTGCACAGCATTCTGTATGTGTCCCATCATGAATTCGGGTGCTGTCCGTATATCGAGTATGACCAGCTCGTTCTGCGGGGTGGCCTCGTTGATAAGGCGGATGGCCTCTTCCGGTGTAACGTCTCCGGCCTCGGCAAAAGCTGCGGCGTGCATGGAAAGAACAAGCAGAAAGGCAAGCAGGTGGTGCAAGGGAGTGATGTAGCGCATGGTAATCTCCGAACATTTTGTATTGTAGCTCGTTTTCGAATGTAAGCACCCATGATAAATTGGGCAAGAGAGGAAAGAATCATTGCCAGAAAGGCATCCGAGAAGCATTTTCTATATAACAGGAGAAGTTTGCTTCCCCGGACGGGGGCTTCGCTTTTCCTCTGCCGAACCTCCGGATGACGACATATTTTGCTGGAGCCGGACATCTGTCAAAGCGGGCAGCGATATGAGCCGGAAGGCGGATACCGTAAGAGCGATTGCGGGAGGTGACTATGGGACAGCAAGTACAACACGATTTCATGGTGCTGAGGCAAGGTGACCTGGCTGTGGAAGCCATGGACAGGGCCGTGTCAATGACTGGGCTGGGCCGGTGCTACCCGTACCGCGACCGTTGGAAGTGGCTGCGCCGTCTGTATATGCAGGGGCGGGCTTCTCCGGCGCTGTTGCGGGCGTTCACGGCACGGCTTTCACGTCACACGCCACATTCGCTGCAAACCCTTATGGATCTTCATCTGCGTTCCGGCGTTGATCTTGTCTGTCCGGTGATGGATGAGCAGGGGCATTTTGACATCTGATGAACAGACAGGCGCTCTTTACAGAGGGCGGACACATGGCGGCAACCCCGTCCGGCAGACATCTTATGTGTCAGCGAGCCGGACGGGGTTTTTTACGGAATGGGGCCGGTGCAGTAATTACGATTATTGTCAGAAATGGTCTTATGTAAGGATTAAAGCGGGTTGGCGATGTTGTGATGCGCGGCGGAGAAAGGTATAGTCCTGCCAGCTTATCAAGGAGTAGTACAATGAAACATACCATTTCCGCGTTGGTGAAAAACAGGGTCGGTGTAGTTGCCGACGTTACTGATGTATTCAAGAGAAACGGCGTGAACTTCAAATCCATTTCCTGTGCGGAAACGGAAGAGTTTGACGTGTCCCGTCTGGTCATCACCGTGGAAAATCACGACGCCCAACTGGAAAAGGTTCTCGACGAAGTGCGCCTGCTCGATTCCATTGCCGAACTGGATGACCTTTCCCGCAAGGAGTTCGTCGATCGCGAGATGGCGCTGATCAAGGTAGGCTTCACCCGTGAGACCATGACGCAGGTCATGCAGATTTTCGAGGTGTTCCGGGCCAACGTCATCGGCATGGGACAGGAGACCATCAGCGTTGAGATTACGGGTGACGAGGACAAGGTGGATGGCCTTATCAAGATGCTTCGTCCTCACGGTATACGCAGCCTGTGCCGCACCGGCGTGGTGGCCTTGAAGCGTGGCGATGAATAGCAGCGGAGAAAGCATGACCATTCGATCTCTTGAGCATCTTGCCGAGCATATGCTCGCCCGGAATGTCCGGACCCGTCTGGCCGTGGCGGCCTGTGCCGAGGACTTTGTCATTCAGGCGTGTCTGGCCGCTCATGAACGGGGGCTGGTTGATCCCATTTTCGTTGGGGATCAGGAGAAGGTGGCCCATATTGCAGGCAAGCTTGGTGCGGACATGTCTTCCTTTGAACGGCATGACGTGGCCGATCCCGCGGCAGCGGTTGAACTGTGCATCCGTCTTTACAAGGCCGGTGACGCAGGTGCCATCATGAAGGGCAAGGTGAATACGGATGTTCTGCTTCGCGGCGTGTTGAACAAGGAAACCGGCGTGCCGCCCACGGGCGTGCTTTCGCATGTCGGTGTGTTCAATGCTCCGGGGCATGACAAGCTGATGATCCTTACCGACGCCGGCATAAACATTTCGCCGAATCTGCAGCGTAAGGCGGATATCCTGCGTAACGCCCTCAAGGTGGCTGAGGCGCTGGGCATTGCGGCTCCCCGCGTTGCCATGCTGGCCGCTACGGAGAAGGTTATCTATCCCGCCATGCCTGCCACCCTTGATGCTCAGATGGTGGCTAAGATGGGCGAGCAGGGCGAGTTCGGTGATGCCATTGTGGCCGGGCCGTTTGCGCTTGACCTTGCCGTGAGCCAGCGGGCCGTGGAATGCAAGGGCGTGTGCAATCCCGTGGCCGGGAATGCTGATATTCTGGTCGCGCCTGATATTGAAAGTGGCAATATTCTCTATAAGGCTTTGACTTCCATGATGAATATAGAAATGGCCGGCATTGTGGCCGGTAGCAGCGTGCCCGTGGTGCTGCCTTCCCGTGGCGATACCGACAGAACCAAGTTCTACTCCATTGCGCTGGCCACCCTCATGACCATGGCACAGAAGGAAGCTCCCTGATGCACATACTTGCGATCAATCCCGGTTCCACCTCCACCAAGGTGGCGTTGTTCGATGGCGAAACCGAACTGTTTTCCCATACCGTCGAGCACGACAAGAAGGAATTGCGCCATTATGCGCGGGTTACGGAACAAATGTCCCTGCGACGCGATGCCATTTTGCAGGCGCTTGCCGAACATGGCTACGCAGACGTGAAACTGGCTGCCGTGGTTGGTCGCGGTGGTCTGCTGGCCCCCATGCACGGTGGTTCGTGGCGGGTTACGCAGGCCATGCTGGATGATCTGGCTTCCGCTAAACATGGTGAACACCCCTGCAACCTCGGGGCTCCGCTGGCGCTGGAATTTGCCAGACAGCACGGCGTTGAGGCGGTCATCGTCGACCCCGTGGTTACGGATGAAATGGACGACGTGGCCCGCATCTCCGGCCTGCCGGAACTGCCGCGACGCAGCGTGTTTCACGCTCTGTCGCAGCGCGCCGCTGCCCGTACCGCCGCCCGCAAGCTGGGGATCGAGTATGAGAAGGGTAAGTTCCTCGTCTGCCATATGGGGGGCGGCATTTCCGTTGCGGCGCACCGGCACGGGCGCATCTGCGATGTTGTGAACGCTCTGGATGGCGACGGTCCCTTCACGCCGGAGCGCACCGGCAGGCTCACTGCATTGGGGGTGCTGGATCTGGTGCACGAGGGCAGGTATACCTATGAGGCCCTGCGCACAATCATCCTCAAGGAAGGTGGATTGTGGGCGCATCTGGGCACCAACGACCTGCGCGAGGTTGAGCGCCGCATGCAGCAAGGTGACGAGCAGGCCAGACGAATCTTCGAGGCCATGGCGTATAATGTTGCCAAGGAACTGGTCTCTCTTGCCCCAGCCCTGCTTGAAGGAGTGGAGGATGCACGCGGGGAAGACGGCATCAGCGCCATTGTCATTACGGGCGGTATGGCCCGGAGTGTACGGCTGATTGAGACGCTTCGCCGCAGAATGGGATTCCTTGCGCCTTTTGTTGTCTTGCCTGAAGTGGAGGAGATGCAGGCGCTGGCAGCCGGTTGCCTGCGCGTGCTGGAGGGGCGGGAGACTCCGCGTGAGTATACGGGCACGGAGCGTGATCTTGTCTGATGCGGAACGTTGATTCCGGGCGGGCTTCGGTCTGTTGGCCGGTGTCGGACGGGGCGTTTCGGAATCTGCTGTCATGGCGGTTTGCTTTTTTTGGTCTGACAGTGCAGTATAGTGAACGCAATGCGTGTGTTGCATTGCATACTTGAATGTACGTTAGGTTTGCCCGTCCACTGTACCGGGGGCGGGATACTGCAGACATATTGAGACCGTGCTCCGGAGGCCATGGCGTCCGGTCAGATCCCAAACCAATACGAGGCAATGATGGCATCATCCAAAGACTTGATTCTGGAAAACGCCAAGCAGCTTTTCGCCGAGAATGGATTCAAGGGCACCACCATCGCCCAGATAGCCAAGACCTCCAATGTGACGGATGCCGCAATATACCGGCACTACAAGTCGAAGCAGCAGATTTTCGATGTGATCGTGGAGACCTTTCTGGCTGATTACCGCGTGCTTCTGGACCAGATCAAGGAACGCCAGAAGTCCGGCTATTGCCTGATAGAGAACCTCATCCTCGACCTGTGCGGCTTCATCGACGCCCGCAACATCGAGTTCAAGGTTATCCTGAACGCCTATACGACGATAGACAGCGCCCGCAAGGCCATGGATGCGTTCTACGACTACCTTGCAGAGACCGTTGTGGCCTGCCTCAACCGCGGGATCAAGGATGGCACTGTGCGCAGTGATATCGCCATTCAGCAGACCTCCGTGATTATTGCGACCCTGCTAGTCGGGGTGAACCGCCGCAGGCTGTTCGGCCCCATCGCGCCCAACCACGAGACAATGGCGCAGGATACCGTGGTGTTCTGCCAGAGCGCCATCAGGAGCTTCTAGCGCGACCCGCCTTTTTCAGAGGCTGAAGCGAATCAAAAAACGGGGCGTACCGTGCATGCGGTGCGCCCCGTCTGTTTTTCTGGCGGAGAAAGGCTATTCTTTCTGCATATCCTGAATGATGGTGCGAAGCTCCTGCGCAAGGCGGGCCAGGTCGGCCACGGCTTCCGAGGACTGCGTCATGTTGTGGGCCGTTTCAGAGGCGATAACGCTGATTTCTTCTGCTGCGTGGCTTATTTCCTCGCTGGTGGCGGATTGCTCTTCCGCCGCAGTGGCGATGGCGCGGACATTGTCGCCGGTTTGTTCGATGACGGAGACTATTTCGCGCAGGGAGTCGCCCGCTTCACCGGCAAGACTCGTCGTCGTATCGACGGACTTGGACGCCGATTCCATTTCTTCAATGTTTTTGCGGGTGCCCTGCTGGATGGCCGTGACGGCGGCATCCACTTCGCGGGTGGCGTTCATGGTTTTTTCCGCAAGCTTGCGAACTTCGTCCGCTACCACGGCGAATCCGCGACCGGCATCGCCCGCCCGGGCTGCTTCGATGGCGGCGTTCAGGGCAAGCAGGTTGGTCTGGTCGGCGATATCCGAAATGACGCCCATGATCTTGCCGATTCCTTCCGCCTGAACTCCCAGATCTGCCAGCAGGCTTTTGAGGGTGTCCGACTTCTGCCGGACATCGCCGATGGACTGGACGAGACGCTCTACAACAGTGCTGCCGTGTTGGGCGGTGTTGACTGCCGTGGTGGCGTTTTCAGAGGCAGTGGAGGCGGCCTGAGCCACTTCAAGCGTAGCCGTATTCATCTGGTCAATGGCAGAGCTGGCCTGGCCGGTGCGCTCCCGTTGTATCTCGGAACCGCGAGTGGATTCTTCCACCTGTGCGGCGAGCTGTTCTGCCGCCGAGGAAACCTGTTCCGAGATGGCGTCCGCATCCGCTGCGGCCTTTTCGATGATGTCGTTCTTGCGGCGCATGGCCTCCTGCTGTGTGCGCAGTTCGGTCAGGTCCACAATGAGTTCGATGCAGCCGATGAGTTCGTTATCCAGATCGTAGAGCGGTGTGGCCACGGCGCGGGATATGCGGGTGTTGCCCTTGCGTGTCTGCATGGTGCCTTCATCGTCCAGAGTACGCTCTTCACGGATGGCGCGGGAGGAGTATGTGTCGCGTACCTCGCCGTAGATGAATTCCCCCACATGCATGCCGATGAAGGACTCCGGCGTGCCGTCCCTGTCCGCATGGTCCAGCATGGCCTGGTTCACGAAGGTGATGCGGTCCTGCCGGTCCGTGGTGACAACGGCGATGGGAATGGCGTTGAGCACGCCCTGTGCGAATCCGAGCCGGACCTTGAGTTCACCGACCATGGTGCAGATGTCGTTGGACAGCTCGCCCAGTTCGGCACTGAGGGTGCAGCCTACCTCGCTGTTGAGGTTGCCTTGTGCGATGTTGCGGGCATAGCCCTGCACCGCCTTGAGCGGGTTGGTGATGGAATTGGCCACCATGAGGGCGGCTAAGGCCACCAGCGCCGCCACGACAAGCAGCATGATGGCGACGGAGGTATAGAGACGTGTGATGGGAGCCTGCACCTCTTCCTTGTAGATATCGGCCACCAGTGCCCACGTCATGTCGCCCACCTTGACGGGGCCATAGGCTGCGAGGGTGAGTTTGCCTGCGAAGTCGGTAGTTTCGTCTGCGCCCGTTGTGCCGGACAGGGCGGATTTGACCGGAGCGGTCCGGATGCCGTTTGCATCCGGCGTGCCGCTGAAGGATTTGGTTACGGAGCGGTTGTCATTGTCCCGCCATGAGTCGGAACGCATGCGGAAGTCGCTGCCGACCAGATAGGTCTCGCCGGATTCTCCCATGCCCTCGCGCTCCAGCATTATGTTGCTCAGCGCGTTCAGGTTCATGCGGAAAACCACAGTGCCCAGCAGGGTTTCGCCATTGAAAACGGGGGCGGCGAGGAATTGGGCAGGGGTGTTGCCGTCCGGTTCATAAGGCTGCATGTCGCCAATGGTAGCGCTTTTCTTTTCAATGGCTGTGGTGAACAGGTTGCTTAGTACCGACTTGAAGTCGCTGACCGAGGCCCCGAGATCTGCCCCTTTCTGGGCGGTGTAGCAAATCTGGGCATTGTTGGCGGTAAGGAACAGTATGTCTCTGAAGCCGTTGCTTTGCTGGAAGTTTTTGATGGCCTCATCGTAGCGCCGCATGACGGATTTGTAGGAGTTGGGCGCCTCCACCTCGCCGTTGCCCAGCCCCTTGACCTTGCCCGAACTGCTGCCGCCTGATGCCATGAAGGCACTGCTGAATTTGGCAAAGGCTTCAATGAAATAGGGGTTCTGAGCGAATACCTCCACTGTCCCCATTTGCTGGCTGAAGAAGCGTTCCACCTGAATGGTTTTGATCTTCTGCGCGGTTGCAAGCTGCGCAAGGCTCTTTTCGAGGAGTGCCTGGCTTGAAAGGCGGGCTGTCCACAGGCCGATGATGAGCGCAGGGAGAGCGCCGGCCAAGAGGAAGAGGGTGATCAATTTCGGACGCATGCGAAGGTTGGCGAAGATGTTCATTGCTGGCCCTTTTTGCTGTCGTATTGCTGGTGTGCCTCGTGTCTTTCCTGTCTTTTGGTCTAGTCGTCTTTTGCTGCTAAGAGTTTAGGTTGGTTTTGAAAGGAGTGTTGCATGACTTCTGTTGTGCGTGGTGTCACCGCTGTTTGTGGCATACGGTACTGCATTTCTGAGGGGGCGTCAGCAGTAATTGTTACTGGTGTACCTCTGCGACGACACGGTTCCGGCCAGACTTTTTAGCCTCGTAGAGAAAGAGATCTGCGGCGTTTAGAAGAGTATCAAGACTGGTGGTCGCTTTGTTTGTTACCCCGATGGATATGGTGAAACCGAATTCCTTGCCGCCGGAGGTAACCTGCATTGCCGCGACTTGTTCGCGGAAACTTTCAAGTCGCTGCAGCGCGGTCTCGAAGGGGACAGTCTCCGGGAACAGGATACAGAACTCCTCGCCGCCATAGCGGGCAGCAATACACGGGAGGGGGAACTCCTGCGCAATGAGTTTGCCCATGCTTTTGAGAGCCTGATCGCCCCCTGCATGGCCGTATGTGTCGTTTACCTTCTTGAAGAAGTCTATGTCGAGCATGGCTGCGGTGATCCGGTCGCCGTTCTTGATTCTGTCCAGCATGCCGTTGCCTTCCTTGAACAGCATGCGTCTGTTGTAGAGTCCGGTCAGGGCGTCGCGTTCGGAAAGGTCGCGGTTGACCTTGATGAGGTCAAGCATGGTCAGGTTCATGTTTATGCGGCACAGCAATTCTTCGAAGGACGCAGCCTTGGGAATGAAATCGTTGGCGCCGAAGCGCAGGAACTGGGCCGCAAGATCCTCTTCAAGACCCGTTGTGACTATGATGGCCAGCCTGTCATGCGCATACTTCGTGCGCACGGCTTCCGTGAGCTGGAACCCGTCCATATGAGGCATGTTGAAATCTGAAAGGATGAGCATGATGTCCGGGTTCTTTTCAAGAACCTCCAGCGCCTCCAGACCGTTTGCTGCTTCAAGCACTTGAAGTCGTTGGCGGGTAAGCAGGTCCACCAGCCCCTTGCGGTAGGTGTTTGAATCATCCACCACCAGAACCTTGGTCTGTTCGTTTTTCAGCAGGCGCTCTATGACGGAGATCAGGTACTGTATATCGCGCGCTCCGCGTTTCAGCACATAGTCGCTGATGGGCAGGTGCAGCATCTGCCTGCGTGTGCCTTCGGTAATGCTGGCGCTGACGACGACGCAGGGAAGCCGGTAGCGCATGACCATGTCCACGGCTTCGCCTTGCGGCGCATCCGGCAGGTTCAGGTCGCACAGCACGATGTCGTAGGCGGCCGGATTGGGCTGTATGAACCCTTCAGCCTCTGTCATGTTCATGGCAATGTCGCACGCGATGCCCAGTCGCTCGGTAATGGCGTGCTGGATGAGTTTCGCAGTGGACCTGCTGTCTTCGATGATGAGGATCTTGTGCATGATGGGCTGCTTCCTGTTCCAGAATGTGAAATGTCCATCCTTCATGACTATAGCAGGTCATTGCCCTCCATTCTACTATAACTTCACGTTCTGGACAGGTGGTGGATGAGGGGGTAAGGTGTCTGGCCTTGAATGCTCAGGATGACAGCCATGCGTTCAAAGGCGGCTTTGGGCAGGTGCCGGAGCATCGAGTAACCGCGACCAGAGAGACATTTCTTGCAAAATATCCCCATATGGCAGCGCAGGCCGGTTCTGGCCGCTGCAGCCATTATCTTCATTACCACGGCAGTCCGGCTGTGGTTTGTGGCCAGTTCTCAGCTAGATCTTGTTCAGGACGAAGCCCAGTACTGGGACTGGACCCGCAGACTGCAGCTTTCCTACTATTCCAAAGGCCCCCTCATCGCGTGGATCATCCATCTGTGGACCGGTGTTTTCGGCGATACGGAGTTGGGGGTTCGTTTCGGGGCTGTGCTGCACTCGTGCCTCGCCCAGATGCTTCTGTATTACGGGGTTGCCCGGGTGTTCAGAAAACCCTCCGTGGCTCTCTGGACCCTTGTCATAGCCAACACCACACCGTTGTTCATGGTCTCCGGCATTCTCATGACCACGGACAGTCCGCTGCTGGTCTGCTGGGCCATGGCCCTGTTCTCCCTGTATGCAGCCGGCGAACGGGAGGATGCCGTTTGGCCTTATCTGCTGCTGGGGCTGAGTATGGCGCTGGGCATGCTTGCCAAGTACATGATGCTTGCCATGTTCGGTGTAGCAGTATTCTATATGCTCGGGCTGTACCGGCACCGCATGCTGTCCCGCCGTTTTGCCGTGCGGGCATTTCTTGCCATGGCAGTGGGCACGGCCATCGGGTTTGCTCCCATTCTCATCTGGAATATGCAGAATGACTGGGTGGGCTTCAAGCATGTTTCCACTTTGGCCGGGGTCACTTCGTCCAAACCCAAGCCGATCATCCGCTTTGACCGTTTCCCCGAATACTTCGGGTCTCAGATAGGCATCATTACGCCGTGGTGGTTCGCGTTCATGATCGCGGGTGCATGGCGTGCCCTCAAGCTTGGCTGGAGAGGCGCCTCGCAGGACGGTGTCCGCGAGGACAGGGTGCATGTCCGGCAGGCAATGCTGCTTGCTTCGGCCTTCTGGATGCTGTGGGGCTTCTTCATCATCTGGAGTTTCCATACCCGTATCTACCCCAACTGGTCCGCCATGAGCTATGTGGCAGGCATTATCCTTGCCGCCACGGCTGCGGACAGGGGATCGCTGCTGCTGCGCAGGGCAGCCGTCAGTGCACGGAAGAAGCGTATTTCCTTCCGCAGAGGCTGCGTTGTCTTGGGGTGCCTCATCTTTGTTGTGGTGCACAGCCTGCCGTATCTGCCGTTGCCGGACAAGTTTAATCCTGCCGTGCGGCTCATGGGCTGGCACGACCTTGGCAACAAGCTGGATGAAATGCGGCATGAATTGCCGGCCCCCGACAAGGTGTTCTATTTTTCCGATTCCTACGATGTTACCGCTGCGCTGGCCTTTTATGCGCCCGGAAAGCCCATCACCTACTGTGCGGACTTCGGCAGACGCATGAGCCAGTACGACATTTGGCCGGGGCCGCAGGACAAGAAAGGCTGGGATGCGCTGTATGTCTGCAAGGAATATCCCGTGATCGTTCCACAGTTTGCGGACATGTTTGAAGAATATTCATATATCGAGTATCAGACTATGCACGGTGGCAGGAAAGGACGGTCCTTTTTCATCGTCACCCTCAGAAATTTCAAGGGCGTATGGCCCAGACAGAGTTTCGGAGCGTTTTAACAGTGCATGATAAGGATGACGTGAAATCTTTCGCTCATGGTGACCCGCATGTTTGTGCCCGCTGTGCAGGTTTGGGGCCGACTTGCTGTCACGTAGCGCCGGGAAACGAGGAGTTCTGTTTTCCCCTGTCCCGTTCCGAGTGGGAGCGGATAGTGGAGCATTGCCGTGATGAAGGCGGCTTTGCCGAGGAAAGGAATTCCCGCCCCTTTGTGGATACCATGCGTCGTCTGTTTCCCCTGCATGATCTGGAAGTGGAGGAGCTGTTCCCGCCGCACGGGACGCATATGCGCCTTGCTTCAGACGAAGAGGGCTACTGTGCGTTCCTTACTTCCGAAGGATGTCGATTGCCGCGCGATGTGCGGCCGTGGTTCTGCCTGCTTTTTCCCTTCTGGGTGCGGGGGCGGATGCTGACCATGTTTACGGCCTCGGATTGCCTTGTCTGCCGTGAGACGAAGACCCTTGAGGAGTCCCTCGTTCTTATCGGCACCACGACCAAGGAAGTCCGGTATATTTTCGGTCGATTGAAGCTTGCATGGGGATTTGAACCGGAATCTGATGAGTAGGCCGTTCTGCAGGATGAATCGTATGAGAATGGCTCTTTTTGCATAGTGCTTTTGATGATTTGTTTGGATGAGTTTTCCATAGCGGGGTAGGGCGCGTTTTGGCTCCGGCCCTGCGTTTTGTTTTTTCGCCTGTTGCCTTGTTTGGCCCAAGGGTCTACTAGGTGGGCGAACGAATCATGATGCAGTGACTTTTGCGGTCCGCTGCTTCACCTTGAACTGAGCTCGAATCAGAGAACACGATATGAAAAAATTTCTCATGTATGGCGCCATGGTTGTGGCGCTGTGCGCCGCTCTCGGGGCGCTTGGCCTTTCCGGCCTTTACTGGTGGGCCTCCAAGGATCTGCCCGGGTTTACCAAGATTGCCGATTATCGTCCTCCGCTTGTTACCACCGTCTACTGTCGCGACGGTTCGGTGCTGGGCTACTTCTACCGCGAGAAGCGTTTCCTCGTTTCTCTGGACAACATGTCTCCCAAGCTGCCCATGAGCTTCCTTGCCGCCGAGGACGACAGCTTCTACCAGCATGATGGTATTGATCTGCGCGCTATCATGCGTGCCTTTGTGAAGAACATGCAGGCTGGCTCCATCAAGCAGGGCGGCTCAACGATCACGCAGCAGATCATCAAGCAGCTTCTGCTCACTTCGGAGAAGAAGTACGAACGCAAGATCAAGGAAGCCATTCTGGCCTACAGATTGGAGCGTTATCTCAGCAAGGACGAAATCCTTACCATTTATCTGAACCAGATTTACCTCGGCGGCGGCGCGTATGGTGCGGAGGCTGCAGCCCGTACCTACTTTGGCAAGCATGCCAACGAGCTGACCCTTGCCGAGTGTGCGTTGCTGGCGGGCCTGACCCAGTCGCCTTCCAAGTACAATCCCCTGCGTAACCCGGAACTGGCTGTGGCACGTCAGCATTATGTGCTCGGCCGCATGCTGGAACTGCAGTGGATCACGCAGGCCGAGTATGAAGAGGCCATGGCGCAGGAACTGGTCTACAAGAGCATGGAAGATCCCAGCTGGAAGCAGGGCGCATGGTATCTTGAAGAAGTTCGCCGCAGGCTTATCGATTTCCTCAGCGAAGAGAATCTGCAGCGCCTTGGCGTAACGCTTCCCCGTTATGGCGAAGATGCTGTGTATGAATCCGGTCTGCACATCTACACCTCCGTGGATATGCACCATCAGGTTGCGGCGGAAGCCGCTCTGCGCAAAGGTTTGGAAGACTCCTCCAAGCGCAGGGGATGGGCCGGTCCGCTGAAGAAGCTGGGCAAGGAGGAATACGAGGACTTCCTGCAGCAGGAGGCCGTATCCCCCGGAGCGCTCGAAGACGGCGCATGGATCAAGGTGCTTGTCTCCACCGTTGATGCCAACGGTGCAACGGTGCGTCTTGGTGCCTACAAGGGATATATTCCCGTTTCCACCATGCACTGGTGCCGCAAGCCGGATCCCAAACTGGCCACCGATCAGGTTCCCTCCGTCAAGGATGCCCGTCAGGTGATGGAGCCCGGCGATGTCGTGTGGGCCTCCGTCAGTGTGCCCAAGGAAAAGAAGGACGCCTGGAACCCCGTGGAGCTCGGCGTTGACGATGTCATTCCGCTGGCGCTGGAGCAGTACCCCGCCGTTCAGGGCGCCTTCGTATCCATAGACCCCGTCAACGGCGATGTGTTGGCCCTTGTGGGCGGATACTCCTTTGCCGACAGCCAGTTCAATCGTGCAACGCAGGCCAAGCGTCAGCCCGGTTCCGCGTTCAAGCCCATTGTGTACTCCACAGCCATGGATCATGGCTTTACGGCGGCCTCCATCGTTCTGGATGCCCCCATCGTCTATACGGACGAGTCCACCTCCAAGGTGTGGCGCCCCGAGAACTTTGAAGGCACTTTCTCCGGTCCCATGCTGCTGCGTACGGCGCTGGTGAAGTCGCGCAACCTCTGTACCATCCGTGTGGCGCAGAAGGTGGGGATTCCCGCTATTGTGGAGCGCGCCAAGGCCATGGGCCTTGAAGGGCCGTTCCCCAACAACCTTTCCGTGAGCCTTGGTGCTGTGGAAGTGACTCCGTTGAACCTGGCTGAAGCGTATACCACCTTCGCCCGTGGCGGTTCATGGATCAACCATCGCGTCATCCGCTCCGTTCAGGATGCATGGGGCGAAACCATTGCCAACTTCGAGTCCGAGGCCCATGAGGCCATGAGTCCTCAGACCGCATACATCATGGCCAGCATTCTCAAGGAAGTGGTTCGTGACGGTACAGGCGCGCGCCTCAAGGTCCTGAACCGCCCCATCGGCGGCAAGACCGGCACCACGAACGACGAGCAGGATGCATGGTTCATGGGCGTTACCCCCTACCTTGTTTCCGGTGCCTATGTTGGCTTTGACCAGCTGACTCCCATGGGTAAGTGGGAGACCGGCTCAAGAGCCGCGTCGCCCATCGTCAGGGATTACCGTCTTGCTGTTGAAGACAGCTATCCGGTCATGGACTTCCCCATGCCGCCCGGCATCGTGCAGGTGCAGATCGACGGCAAGACCGGCCAGCTGGCTGGCGGCGCTTCGGATGAAACCTACTTCCTGCCTTTCAAGCAGGGAACGCAGCCAACCGTCATGTCCGGTGCTCCGTTGCGGAGAGGCCAGCAGGATGACGCGACCAGCGGCGAAGAACTGCTCAAGCAGATGTTCTAGCCTGATGGATTATTGAAAACAGACAACGCCCCCGTGGAACCCCGCGGGGGCGTTTGCTTGAGAGGGATCATGAAAACAGTCTATGCCGACATTCCCGCCTATGTGACCAAGGATGGCTCCATCATTCGTGAACTGATGCATCCCGCAGTGCACGGCAGCAGGAATCAGTCGCTGGCGGAGGCGGAAGTGCCCGTGGGGGCCGTTACCCTTCTGCATGTGCACCATGAAACCGAAGAGTTGTATCATGTGACTGCCGGAACGGGCCGCATGACGCTCGGCGAAGGTAGCTATGAGGTCGGGGTTGGTGACACCGTGTTGATAGCGCCGGGCACGGCGCATTGCATAGCCAATGCGGGCAGCGTGCCTTTGCGCATTCTTTGCTGTTGCTCACCGGCGTATTCGCATTCGGATACGGAGTTGGTTGTAGAGGCAGACGTCGATCCTTCATAATCGTGAGCCGAGGGGGCGCGGCTGATAACGGCTAACGGTTTTGGGAGTGAGAGGGGGGCGGACTTTCGTCGCTGTCTTCCGGTATTGCAATGCTTGGACAAAATAGTGTGCTCTGGCTGTGTTTCCGGGTTCATCCGCGCTGGCAATGCTCGCTCTGTATATGGTAGGGTGTCTCGTCATTCAGCGAATAAAGGAGTTTTCATGAAACGATACTCGTATGCTTGTGGCGGGCATTTTCTTGCGTTGCTGGCTGTGCTGGTGGTGTTCGCATCGCCTGTCTTTGCCGCGGAGAAGCCTGTTGCCCCTGATTCCGTAACGCTGTTTCCGGGACGTGCCTTGCTTGAATGCACTGAGGTACTTTCACAGGAGATTCTGCCGGACGGACAGCGCGGGGTTCTGGTAACTCTGCCGGCCTATGCCGATCCCGAGACGCTGCGTATTGCAGCCAAGTCCGGAACTCTTGTGGATGTACGTCTGGACCGTGTTCCTGCCGTGGGTCAGGGAGTCGTTGAAACAATGCGCAAGGAACTGCTGGCCAAGCGACGGGAGCTTGCCGTGGTTTCCGGTGAGCTGGGAGCCATAGACTCCCGTATCTCGCTGTGGAGCGATACCCCTGCTGACGGCTCGTCTGCCGCTGAGATGGAGCGACTTGATGCTGCCATGTCCAAACACCTTGCGGGGCTGCATCGCAGCCGGTTTGACGTGGAGGAGCGCCGTACGGCGTTGGAGGCTGAAGTTGCCGAACTTGAAGACGCCATTAAACGTGCCGTAGGCGGTGATAGGCAGGTCTGGCGCGTGCAGGCCGCATTCGTCAATGCGCCTGCGCAAATGGAAGTGCGCTACAGCTATGTGCTCGGCAACTGCAACTGGCAGCCTCTGTATCGTTTTGAGGCTCTGCCCGGTCAGGGCAAGGTGGCCTTCACCTTTACTGCGGAAATAGAACAGGCTTCCGGCCTGGATTGGAAGGATGCCAATATAGCCCTCGCCACGGTGGAGCGTTTTGTCGCGCTCGTGCCGCCCGGACTGCCCGACTGGTTGGTGGAAGAACGTCAGGTGGTCATGTATGACAGTGCTGTGGGCGGCAGGGCTCCCATGATGGCGGAGGCTGCACCGGAAATGATGAAATCCGTTGCCGCAGCACCGGCTCCCCGCAAGGTGGAGCGTGGAAGTTATGCCGTATGGGAGCTTGGGCGTCGCACGGTGCCTGCCGGCAGGCGTATCAGTCTGCCCGTGCAGGCGGAATACTGGCGAACCGACTTCAACTACACGGCCCGTCCTTCGGGCGACAGTAAGGCATACCTGACCGCACAGGTCGTTCTGCCTGCCCCGAGGGAACTGCCGCAAGGCATGGCAATGTTCCTTGTGGATGGGGCGCTTATCGGTAAGCGCAGCTTCAGGTTGTCCGGTACCGAAGCGGACCTTTTCTTCGGCGCTGACCCGCTGGTTTCCGCCACCATGCGTCTTCTTGAGAAGCAGTCCGGCAACAAGGGCATCATAGGCCGCAAACAGACCATGGTCTGGGCTTGGGAGATTGCCTTGAAAAACGACCGAAAGCATCCTGTGGTGCTGACGGTTGAAGAGCCTGAGCCGCAATCCGGTCATTCGGATATTCGAATTGAAATGGAGTCCGCACCACGCCCTGAAAAGGACGAGGAACACAAGCTTGTGTGGAAGCTGGAGCTGCCCGCAGGCGGAGAATCGGTCATCAGGCATGCCGTGACTGTGACTGCACCCAAGGATATGGATGTCGATTTCGGCAGGGGACGTTAGCAGCCTGCGAACGTAAATACAGGAAGCCCGCTTTTGCGGGCTTCTTTTTTTTGTTATGGTCATGTGACCTGAGGCTCTCGTATGTCGTATAAGGAGGTACATACTGTTTCGGATTCTTCGCATGCGACAAACTGCCCGCACCCAGCAAGGTGCTTCCAATGATGCGAAAATCGTCCGTGATGTGCTGGACGGTGATGTTGACGCATTTTCGTTGCTCGTACTTCGGTATCAGCAACGTCTTTATGCTATGGTCTTTCGCGCGGTGCGCTCCCCTCATCTGGCCGCAGACCTGACGCAGGATGCCTTTGTGCAGGCATATGAAAAGCTGGAACAGTACTCGCCGAATCGCCCGTTTTATCCTTGGCTGCATGCCGTGGCGCTTAATATCGTAAGGGATTACTACCGCAAGCAGGCCAGATTGAATGTGGTGCATGTGGATATTGATTCAGTCATTCCCGTCCTTGAGGAGCCGTCATCAGAAGTCAGGCTCGACAGGGACAGGGCGTTCGCAGCGCTGGAACAGTTGCCGCTTCTCTACAGAGAGGCATTAATATTACGCTACCGCGAAGAGTTGGAACTTGCCGAGGTGGCCCGCGCTCTGGATATCGGTCTGAGCGCGGCAAAGATGCGTATCAAGCGGGGGCTCGAACTCCTGCGTGACCTGATTGGAGGTGAGTGATGCACACTCCTGAAAACGGTACTAAGGAACGCGTACCTGTGCTGCGTGACGCTATTCGGGACTATGAGGATATCAGCGCCCCGCCGGAGCTCATGCCGAACATACTGTCCAGAATCCAACCCAAGCAGCCTTCTGTGTGGCAAAGAATGCTGCGCACCTTTCGTCAGCCGATAACCTTGAGCTTCAGACCTGCAACCGGTCTTTGTGCTTTGGCTTTAGCCGCAGTGGTCGTTGTATCGGTGAATGTGATGCTGCGTGATGCTGGTGCGCCGATGACTCCGGGGACCTCGATATTGTATTCTGCCAAAGCCACGCCAGCCTCTCTCCGGGAGTATGACGGTGTGCCGGTGCGTTTTGTTCTGGCCGACGGACAGAAACGCATGCGATCGGTGGCGGTAATAGGTACGTTCAACCAGTGGCAGGAAGGAAGCTTTGTCATGCGTTATGATGATGGCTCGAAGGCGTGGGTGCTGGAAGCCGTTTTGCCGCGCGGGGAACATGAATATGTCTTTCTTGTGGATGGGCATATGACTATTCCCGATCCGGGGGTGAGCCTGTTCCGCGAGGACAGCTTCGGCAGCAGGAACTCTGTGCTGTACATTGGGGAAGAGACCCGTGAGATTTAAGTCCGGTTTCTTGATGCCGTTGCTGGGACTCTTGCTGGCATCTGCGGTGGCCCTTGGGTTGCCGTGCACGGCTGTCGCAGAGCAGGGTGATCTGGCGAGCGCTGCTGCTTCGGCTCGCCAATGCGGGATATCGCCTTCGCTTGTAGACCGGATTCTGGCTGACTCCGTTGAAGGAAGGTTGGCCGGGGAAGATGCCTTTTCCCTGTTGGATTCTCTGCAGCATGCCTGTGAGAAAAACGTTCCTCTCTACCCTCTTGAGGAGAAGGTGGAAGAGGGGATGGGAAAGCGAATTTCTGCCGCCAGAATTCTGCCGGTGCTCGTAGCATTGCAGGATGACATGCAGCGCGCAGGAGATCTGTTGCGAAATGCCGGAGTCAGGAATGCCGGTGATCATGCGGTCGTTATTATTGGCTCTTCGATGCAGCAGGGATTGCCCTTCGATGTTGTCGCAGCCTTGATTCGCGACCATGTCTCGTCGTCGGCTGACGATCTGGCGGCGGCCGTGAGGCTTGCCGCGCAGCTGCGCAAGGACGGTATCGGTGAAGCGGGCGTGGATTCGTTTGTTTCCGCCGGACTCGCTCATGAAGGGCTTATGCCGCGGTGGCGAGGATTCAATCGGCTTGTCGCACTTGCCCGTCGTCAGGGAATTGAAGACGACTCCCTGATGGCTCAGGCGGAATCCATGTTGCGTAACGGTGCACCGTTACAGGATCTGTATGACGCCCTTGGGCTGACCTCGCGCGATACGCTGCAAGGTGCTGGCGGCTCGGGACATGTTCGGCAATAAATGAATTTGTAAAATGATGTGACTTTGAATCTTGTTCTTACGTAATGCACTGTAAGAACCTTATCAAATAATTGTATCTGAGAGGTTCCGATGAGAAAATCAGTCATGCCGGCGTTTCTTTTATTAATGCTGGCAGTGGGTTTTGTGACTGGATGTACGGTTGTGAAGGGTCCATATTATCTCAATACGAAGAAATATAATGAAGGTGTTCAGGACTTTTCTGCCATACTGGCAGAGGATCCTGAAAATGCTGAAGCCCGGTATTACATGGCCCGTCTGTATCTGGCCGATGACAAGCCCGAGCAGGCGCTGCCTTACATTACCAAAGCGGTCGAGCTGGAGCCGGGGAACGATACCTATCTTTTCTGGAAGGGTATCGCACACTGGGCGCTCATGGAATACGACGAGGAACTCCGCTCGTATGAAAAGGCTCTGGCCCTGAACCCGATGAACCTCTACGCCCGCCTGTACATGGGACACAACCTGCTGGACAGGAAGGACTGGAACGGGGCGCTGGCTGCATATGACAAGGTTCTCGGGCGGGACAGCTATGATCCCGATGCCCTCTATAACCGTCCTCGTGCACTGCACGGCCTCAAACGGTTCGAGGAAGAGCGGAAGGCGTGGCTGACATATTTGAAGTATTACCCCGATGGTGCGCTTGCACTGCGGGCTGTTGATAGTTTGAATGCCTTGGGCGATTTCTCGTGGCGTAATTTTCTTATCGGTAAACGACGGGTAAGTTTCGAAGCTGTACAATTCGAACCCGGTACCGATGAGCTGAAGAACGACGCGAAGCCCTCTCTTCAATTGTTGGGCGCCATGCTCGGCAATTCGAAGACGTTGAAGGTGCACATTGTGACGTATGTGGATGCCGCCCCCGAACTGGCCAGAAAACGGGCTTTGCGGATCAGGGAATACATTCTTGGGTATGCCGGGGGTGTTTCCCCGGCCCAATTGCCTCTCAGCTGGTTCGGCGTACCTGAAAAGGTGACCGCAGGTGGGAAGACCAAGGACCTCAGAGAAGCTGTTTCGTTCATCACGGAGGTGGAGAAGCAGTGATTTGGAGAGATGACATGGCAAAAAAAATAGTTTCACTCGCTTTTGCAGTGTTGATCGTTGCGTTGGTTGTGTTTGTCAGTGCCTCGTTTGCGGCTGACGATCCGGCGACGCCTACTGATACTGTGACAGAGGCTCCGGATGCCACGGCACCTGATGGCGAAGTTGCGGGAGAAGAGCAGGCTGAAGCAGAGCCTGAAGCTCCCTCGTTCAATAATCCCACGCAGGCAGCCCGTGCAGCCAATCTTGCTGCAGCTGCGGCTGCGCAGCCCAATGAAGCGCTTGAAGGTGCCCTTACCGAGGTGCAGGAAGCCGAGGCCGCTCTGGCTGCAGCTGAAGAAGCGCAGGACGAGACTGCCATCGCCGCAGCTCAGGCAGCTCTGGATGCCGCCAACGAAAAGGCTGATACGGTAATGGCCGAATCCACGTCCGTTACCGAGGCCGACATCGCCGGTATGCGTGCCGCCGGTATGGGCTGGGGCCAGATAGCGCATGAGTTGGGTCTGCATCCCAGCGTACTGGGTATGGGGTTGACCAAACGGGCTCAGACTGCTGCTAAGACTTCCGCAAAGGCTGCCGGAACCGCAAAGGCGCAGACCAAGGCCAAGGTGAACGCCAGAGTTGACGCGCAGGCCAAAGCCAAAGGCGTTTATGGAGCCAATGTTTCCGGCAACAGCCGCAATACCAAGACTGGCAGTTCCGAGCCAGGGGGCGCGAAAGGCGCTTCCGGTAACGGTAAGTCCGTAGGTCTTGGTCAGAGCAAGGCCGACTCGCGTAGCGCCAGCTCCGGTAACTCCGGTTCCGGTGGCAAGGGCGGCGGCAAGGGCGGCGGCAAAGGCGGAGGTAGTAACGGCAAGGGCGGCGGTAATGGCGGTAGCAATGGTGGTGGAAACGGCGGCGGCAAGAAGTAGCTGAACGCCGAGAATTCGGAATATAAGCCCCGGTCATGCCGGGGTTTTTTTATGGAAAAATCCTGTTTTTACTACAGGGAAAATCGTGTTGACAGAATTATTATTCCGTGTGCAAGGTAGGATAAGCCTTCGTGCGCGCCATGCTTTCCAAGGTGGGCTCAAGAGCAATATATATAGTGTGGAGAACAGGTAATGACCAAGAAGATGCAGTTCGACGTGATAGTTGTAGGTGGCGGACCTGCAGGACTTTTCGCCTCCTACTATCTGGCCGAACATTCCGGACTTTCCGTTTGTATGATCGATCGCGGCAAGAGTGTGAAAAAACGCAACTGTCCCATCGGTAAAACCCAGAAGTGCATTAAATGCAAACCTTGCCATATCCTTTCCGGTATTGGCGGGGGCGGGCTTTTTTCCGACGGCAAACTCAATTACATTCATAAACTGGGAAAGACCGACCTGACGCAGTTTATGAGCAAGAGCGAGGCGCAAGCGCTCATCGACGAGACCGAAGTCATCTTCAACCGTTTCAATATGGACGGGCCGGTGTTTCCCTCTGATATGGAACGTGCCAAGTCCATCCGCAAGGAAGCCCGCAAGAACGGCATCGAACTGCTTCTCATCAAGCAGAAGCACCTTGGCAGTGACTGCCTGCCGGACCACATAGACGGCATGTCCACCCATATCGAATCCCGTGGCGTTGAGATCCGTTGCGAGGAAGAGGTGAAGAAGGTTCTCGCCAAGGACGGCAAGGTGACCGGCGTTGTCACAACCCGTGGCGAATACTCCGCCAAAGCGGTGATCGTGGCTCCGGGACGCGTAGGTGCCGACTGGGTTGGCGAGGTGTGCCGTGAATTCGGGCTGAACGTCTCGCAGCGTGGCATTGAAGTGGGCGTACGTGTGGAAACCCACAACGACGTCATGCGCGACACTACCGATGTGATCTACGACCCCACCTTCTTTGTGCGTACCAAGCGTTATGACGACCAGACCCGTACCTTCTGCACCAACCCCGGCGGGTTCATTGCGCTGGAGAACTATCAGGATTTCGTCTGTGTGAACGGCCATGCCTTCCGTGACAGGAAATCGGAGAATACCAACTTCGCCTTCCTGTCCAAGGTAGTGCTGACTGACCCCGTTTCCGACAATACCGGTTACGGAACAGCCATCGGCAGACTTGCCACCATCATCGGCGAGGGCAAGCCCATTCTGCAGCGTCTTGGCGACCTGCGCCGAGGCCGCCGTTCCACGTGGACCCGTATCAATAACGGCAACATAGAGCCCACCATGACAAACGTGGTGCCCGGCGATATCGCCATGGCTCTGCCTGAGCGCATCGTGACCAACATTGTGGAAGGGCTTGAGCAGCTCAACTATGTCATCCCCGGTATTGCGGATGACAACACGCTGCTGTACGCGCCCGAAATCAAGTTCTTTGCAACGCAGGTGGAAACCAGCAACGAACTGGAAACCGCCCTGGAAGGGCTGTTTGTGGCCGGTGACGGTCCCGGCGTGGCTGGCAACATTGTTTCTGCTGCAGCAACCGGCCTTATTCCTGCCAAGGAAATCATCAGGCGTCTGGAAGGCGACAAGTAGCAGCCTTCTCTTTCAATAAAGAACAAGCGCCGCAGAGCCAATCTGCGGCGCTTTTTTCATGTCAGATGTTGCGGGCTGTGGTCTTGCGACTGGACAGATCATTATTCCTTTGCGGCGGGTTGGTCTGGCGTCAGTTTGCCGTAATGGAACATGTTGGTCGCATAGGTCACGCCGAGTGCAAAGAGCGTCGCGCCGATGCCCACGGCAGCATCATAGTAGGGCGGTGCAGAAAGGGCGATGCGTATGAACAGGGTGGCGATCAGATAACCTGAGTTTCTGAATACGGCATGAAAGCTGGGCATATAGCGCTGGGCTATGAGCACCAGCAGGATGTCGGCAAAAATCAGCACGGTATAGAACGTGTGGAAGAACTCATGGCGCACGCCGTTTACGGCGAAATCCCAGAGGTTGAAGGCTCCGGTGCCGAGAAAGACCACAAAGAGGCCCAGTGCCAGTATCTTCTTGGTCATGATGTAGTGGAGCTTTTCCATGGGGTCGCGCAGGTACCCCTGATACCGGTGCATGCGGTAGTAGATGCCCAGCCCGAGAAAGACCACAAGAGCTCCGACGCTGGATGTCAGGATGTGCAGCATGGATTCCCAATCGGCCATGATGTCGATGGGTTCATGCATGTTGCTGAGTTCCTTGAATGAGTTGCGCAGAAGGATGAGCGTGAGAATTTCGAACTGCTTGCCCAGCGATTTTGTGACCGACTGGGAGAGTACAAAGACAAGGCTCATCACTTCCAGTACCAGCAGCATGGAAAAGGCCAGATTTACGGCGTGGAAGTGATTGTCGGGCGTTATGGCGGCAAGAGAAGGCGGCAGCAGGCCCTGTCGTTTCAGCTCGATTCCGAGCAGACTGCCGAGAAATATGACAATGAGCATCTGTGAGACGCGCCGCTCCGTCTTCGGGTGTTCCCAGAAGTGGTGCAGCATGTCGAAGAGATGTGTAAGCGGTTCCAGTCTGACCATGGTAGCTCCAAGCGAGAATAGGTATGAACTAGCGAGGATAGACAATTTCTTTGGAAGTGCAAGTGCCAAGAATGAGTAACCTGTAAAGCGTTCGGAGCGGGAGTGCTACAGGGCCGAATGCGCAACCGTTGTTGGCGCAGGAGGAAGCTTGGTGTTGGAGGAATCCCGCGCCTGTTTGGGCCTGTTTGGACCCGTTTGGTTCGGTTGGGGAATGTTGCAGGAGAAAGGAGGCGGGGGGCTGGAAAACAGAAAACGCCTTTTCAGGCGCGTAATGGGGGCGGATGTTTGTGGGAGGGGAGGGGCTTTCCGGTGCCGGTAATCGGTGTTTATGGCACAAAAAGAGAGAATCTGCCTGAAATATCTTTGAGCGGGTGGGCTCTCCCCGGCCTGTCGTACGTCGTGCGTACCGGCTCTCAGGGGCGTAGTTTCAACAGCAGATTCTCTCGCCGCGGAACTGATCTTCCATATTAATCCTTCTTACCCTCCGTTGGGGTCCTTCCTAAATATTACTAAGAAGAGATGTATCATGTTCCTTCCGGCCATAAGGTAATCATGTGCTGGCAAGGGTCAAGGTGGGTTTTTGAGAATTTTTGAAAAAGTCAGTTGACAGAGTGGGGTGTGCTTGCTTATACACCCACTTCGCGTCGCCTGAAACGGCAGATGCACCAAGCGTCCCCATCGTCTAGCCTGGCCCAGGACACCTGCCTTTCACGCAGGCGACAGGGGTTCAAATCCCCTTGGGGACGCCACGAGAATAAAAGCCTCGATCGCAAGATCGAGGCTTTTTTCGTTTTCATAATCTGGTTCAGTGAAGCGTTTGAATTTAGGCAATAGTAATACAGGTGGGCGGCAACGACGGATTCAGGTGAATCGAGCCGGTCTGTCTGGTCCGTTGCGGGAATGCCTGAGGCAATGTGGTGATTTAATCCGCGCCTGATGGTCAGCAACTAGACAACGCTATATCGTGCTGGCACGACTGTGAAGACGCAGATTGCAGGTTGCCCCTTTGCTGTGTAGAAACACAAATGACCCAATGTGCCAATGCTTCTCACGTGAAAATAGCAAAGGAATAAAAATGATCATAAACAAGATCAAAGTGTGTGCCATCCTTCTTGCCTTACTGTATTCGCCTGTTCATCTTGCTGCTGCTCAGGAGGGGGAGGCACCCTTTGTATATGTTCCAAGCACTATTTCAGGGCAGGCACAGGATGTTTTGAAAAAGCTAACCAATCCGGAGTTGCGCCCAGCCTTGCCTGGTCCTGATGACATCAAGGCGTGGAAGGCCATACAAGATGAAAGAGAGGCCTTTGCCGTTAAACGACAAGGGCAGATACTTGAGCGATTGCAGCCAACAGTTACAGCGTTGGAATTGGGCGGAGTGCCGGTTTTGGATATCAAGCCTAGAGATTGGGCGGATAATGGCAAGGTTCTGGTTTACACGCATGGTGGCGCTTACACGCTGTTCAGCGCGAAATCCACGCTAGTCTGTTCGGCTTCGATGGCTGCCGCAACAGGGTTACGTGTTATTTCAATAGACTACACGCTGGCTCCGCACGCCAAGTGGCAGCAGATAACTGATCAGGTCCTGAGCGTTTTCAAAGCACTTCGCAGTCTTGGGTATGCAATGAACGACATCGCAATCTGGGGGGATTCTGCGGGTGGCGGGCTGGCCGCCGGGGCTGTTCTGAAAATGAGGGATCAAGGGATGGGCATGCCTGTTGCGGTGGTGCTTTGGTCGCCATGGGCCGACATCACCGATACGGGTGACAGTTATGAAACGCTGAAGCACGCTGAGCCTGCGTATGTTTACGCCAAGCACCTCAAACCATCCGCAGATGCCTATGCTGCACCTGAGGATCAGAAGAATCCTTATGTATCACCAGTCTATGGAGACTACACCAAGGGGTTTCCTCCGACTTTGATCCAAGGTGGCACCAAGGAGATTTTTCTGAGCAATTTCGTACGGCTTTATCAGAATATCGACACAGCAGGGCAAACGGTCAAATTGGATATTTATGAAGGAATGATACACGTGTTTCAAGCAGCGTTGTATGGGGCTCCAGAGTCGGACGCAGCGTTGAATAAGGTGAATGCATTTCTTAAGGACTATTTGCACGGATTATAAACAGATTCAAATCCCTGTTCGTTATTCCAGTATCACGTCTTTGCAGGTTGGATATGAAGCCATTTTGAAGGAGTTCCACGTTCGGGTTGTGTCTGGCTCGGGTGGGCTCACTTGTCTCACTCATGGCTGTGAGTTCCTCGGGTGACCTGAAGAGCCGAAACGCATGAAAAAGCCTCGATCTTTTGATCGAGGCTTTCTTACTTGTATCAGTCTATTAAAACCGGTCGGACAACGGGGAAGCTCTGGTTCCAGTCATCCCTCTAATACACATCCCACCGCGCATCCTTGTAGTACCTGTACAGCACGGGCTTGTGGCGGGTGTTTACCTCCACGTCTCCGGCCTTGGGGTGATCGAACACACCCTTGCCGAACTTGAACATGGCCTGCATGGCTTCTTCATTGAGGAAGCGGGTGGGAATGCCGTCCAGTCCTGCGCGTTCCAGACGTTCCCGCATGCCGGTTGTGCCGTGGGTGCCAGCCCGCATGGCGAGCACCCAGCCCCATTCACCCATTGTGGGCACCTGATTGTGATAGGGCAGCGTCACCAGCCCTGCCGCGCGCATGGTTCTGTCTATGCACAGAAAGGCCATTGTCGCGAAATAGGGGCTGCCTGCCTGCGTCACCACCACGCCGTCCGCCGAAAGGTGATGGCGCAGGGTCTGGTAGAAATCGAGGCTGTAAAGGTGCATCAGGTCCACGGAATCAGGGTCGGGCAGGTCGATGATGACCACATCGAACAGGTCGGCGGAATTGAGCAGGAACGTGCCGGCATCTTCATGCACCACGGTTACTCGCGGGTCCGCCAGCGAATTGCCGTTGGCGGCAAGCAGAACGGGGTGGGTCTTGGCGAGGCGCGGCATGGCCGGGTCCAGATCGACCAGCGTGATTGAGCCGATATCCTTGTACTTCAGCAGCTCGCGCACGGCGAGTCCGTCTCCCCCGCCTAGGATGAGTATCCGTTCGTGCGAGGTGGCAAGCTGCATGGCGGGGTGCACCAGCGGCTCGTGGTAGCGTTCTTCATCATAGGTGGAGAACTGTTCCTGCCCGTTGATGAACAGCCAATGGTAATTCTTCCACTGGGTGATGACCAGTTTCTGGTAGATGCTCTGCTCCTCGTACACGATCTTGTCCTTGTAACGGGACTGCTCGCCGAAGAGGATGATGGGCTTTGCCGAGATAGCCAGAGCGACAAGGTAGGCCGTGACCACGAAGAAGCCGCCGATGGCTATGCGGCTGCGGTAGAGCAGGTGGCGGAACGACCACAGGAACAGCGAGGCCACCGCGAAGTTGATGGCGCCGAGTGCGATAGGGGTATAGGTCAGGCCAAGATAGGGCAGCGCTATGAAGGCGAACAGCAGCCCACCAACCAGTGCGCCGTAATAGTCCTTTTCCATCACGTTGGCGATGTTGGTGCGCAGCTCCTCGTAGTCCTCATTGATGCGCGTGACCAGTGGTATCTCGAAGCCGATGAGCAGGCCGATGGCAACGGCGAGGGCATAGATCACCAGACCTATGTTGCTCGTATAGGCGGCAAGCCCGTATGCCAGCACGGAAGCCGAGGCGCAGAGCACCGAGAGCAGGAATTCCACGGCGATGAAAAGGTCGAGCAGGTTCCAGCGGAAACTCTTGCTGATGCGGCTGCCAAGGCCCATGGCAAAGAGCATGAGCGACATGGTGATGGTCCACTGGAACACCGCGTTGCCAAGCAGGTAGGTGGCAAGGGTGCTCAGCACGTATTCCGCCACAATACCGGCAAGGCCCGTGGCAAAGACGGAAGCCTTCAGAATGAGGCTGAAACGGCGAATGCTGTTCACTGTCTGATTCTCCGGCCCGCAAGGGGGCAGCCCTCTAGCGGTCCTCGGGGCGGCAGGGCTACACGCACCAGTAAATGGCCAGCGCGCCCGCTATGTAGGAAAAGGCTTCAATGTATGCCGCGCCGACGTTGGGCACTTCCTGTTTGGCTATTTCGTCGGATAGGGATTCGCCCACCAGCAGAACCTTGTCCGCCAGCCAGCGCACTACGGGCAGGGCGGCAAGTCCCAGTGCGGAATAGACGACAAAAGGCACATACGTGTCGTGCCACGACTCGAAGTCCTGCGCAGCGGCAAGACCCACCAGCATGCCCATGGCAATGAGCGCTCCGGCGAAGCTGATGCCCGCAGCCACGTTGTCCTTTTCTATCTCGTCATGCACATCGTAGGGCACAATGCGGTTGTATACCCAGCCTGCTACCAGCAGAAGCGCCTGCCCGCTGGCCCAGAAGACAAGCATGGTGACGAAGGAGCCTTCGCCGGTAATGGCACCGTAGAGGATGAAGCCGGTGGCGAGGCACACGCCGCCCGCAACGGCTCCCGTGCCCTGATTCTGGTCACGGATGAGTTCATCGGTCACACGGAATTTGTAGAGCAGCAGCTTGTCGCAGATAAGCCATGACACGTTCAGCAGTACGATGCCGGAAATGCCGTACAGGAACAGGTTGCAGATATCGCTGAGAAAACCGCCGCTGGGGCCGTGCAGCGCGCCGCCCACGGTCATGAGCATGCCGCCGTAGTAGCCCGTGAGGGTAAGCGCCAGCGCGGCGTTGTCTTTTTTGACCAGTTCCTCGTTCAGGTCGTAATCCCTGTGCCACAGGTCGTTGACCTTCTTGCCGGTGAAGAACACCACGAAAAAGCCGATCAGCAGGCCGATGCCGGAAAGAATTTCGGTTATGGACATGGTTATTTCCCCACTCCGCCGCTACGGGCGCGCATGGATGACGTGGAGGTACGGCCTATGCGGCTTTGCACCTTGTTCGCAAACGAGGACTTTTTCATCACTTCCTTGGACTGCGCACGCTGGAAGAATTCGGGATGCTTCTTGCGGGTAGCCTCGCCGTTCATCCCGTATTCCTTGTTGGGGCCGTAATAGGGCTGACTGTTCTGCCGGTGGTTCTGGTAGGTGGCGTAGTCGCCCTGACGTACGCGTCCCCAGCCGAGCAGGTCAGACATCAGGCGGTACTGGCCGTAGTACATCCAGAAGGAGCCGCCGGAGCTGTCACGCTGCCATTCGCCATAGCGGGAATCGCCAACATATTCGTAGCCGGGGGGAGCGGCTTCAAAGCTCTCCTGCCCGTCCTTCTTGCTGAACACGGTCATGCCCATCAGAGGGATCATCGACTCGAAATCCTCCTGCGAGGTTTCGAGCCAGTCGGTGGCTTCTGGCTGCTCCTTGCCTTCTTCCACTACGTAAAGCTTCTGGAAGTATTGGCCGTTTTCTTCCTTGGCGTCCGCAAGCACGACGGAGAAGTTCGCTTTGTCCGCAAGTGCCTTGCTGACCCGTTCTATGGGCGTATCGCCGGAGTAACCGCCGCAGCCCGAAAGCAGAATGACGGACAGCAGCATGCAGGCCGATAGGCGGCATATGGCGCGAAGGCTGCCATGAAAAGCATTCCGAGGGGCGGATGAGGTGTTGGACAGGCCGGAAATATGCACAGCGTACTCCCACGTAAGAGATGGCGCGAAAAAGCGTTTCTGTACGGTAGAAAACCGCTCGAACCGTACCTAGCCCGCATCGGCCTTGTCAAACGGAATACCTTTGGAATCAGCCTTTTTATAGCGGAGTGCCGAAATATCATGGGGGCCGTCTTCCTGATTGCGGTCGGGCAGGCTACAATGGCGGCAAATGTCTCAGGCGGTAATGATTCCTTTAACGGATTTCCAGTGGCTTCCGGCCTTGTTTTCCCCGGCGGGATATGGAGGCGGCATGTTGCATCTTCTGTTGTTTCAGCGGGATTGCGTTGGTTGCGGTTATTGCTGCGTCAAGTCGCAGTGCATCCCGGGGCAGCAGCGGTACGGAGAACAAGGCGTGTGTGCCGGATTGTATTGGAATGGCACGTGCTATCGTTGCCGTCTGATCGACGAATCACCGGATGTCGCAGCTGTACTGCAGGTGGGGGAAGGATGCTGCCGTCCGCTCAATCGCTGGCGCAGGGATGTCTGGCAACGGGTGCGGACGCCTGTGGATACCCCGCCTCCGGTTACGGCGGTGTCGGTCAGCATGACGGACGCCCTGTCCCACGAGCGGCAGGACCGGCAGGCAGGACAGGGCGATCAACGGGAGAGGAAATCTGATTGATCTTGCCTCCGCAGCCGGGGACTGCGGGCAGACCGTGATGTCTCGATGCGGCAAAGGCCGCGCTACGCGTGGCGGGTCATGAGCCAGAAGCCGCCCAGCACGCAGAGTCCCCCGGCAAGGGTGCTCATGGATACATGCTCACGGAAGAAGAGCGCCCCGACAGGTACGGTAATTATCAGCAGTCCTGCGTTGGTCAGCAGCGGCAGGGTGCCCATTGATGCGCCGTACTTGTAAGTGAACAGAATACCCACCTCTATTCCCACCACAGCAACGGCCAGCAGCAGAACGGGCCAGTTTTTCAGGCTGAAGACCTGATGCAGGGTGTCACGGGCCGAGGGATGCGCCACCGCGCCGGATTCGCCTGCGGTTGAACCGGCAAACATGGCCGCACCTATGCACAGTACCGCTGCCACGGCATAGGCCGCCGCCAGCAGCGAGAACGGGGAATCGCTGGAAGAAAGCAGTTTTTGCGCCACGTGATAGGTGGCCATGGAGAGCACGGTGAGCGCAAAGGGAATGTAGAATGATGTCATTGGGTAATGCCTCCGGAAAGATCCTCAGCCAACTACATATGCCTCTGCTGTACATGAATCAAATGAAATGATAGCAATGTAACCATGAATGAAATTCATGCAGCAACTCTGGAGTCTCTGGACCTCAATCTGTTCACCGTCTTTGCCGCTGTCTATCGCAGGCGGAACCTCACGCTTGCCGGTGGCGATCTGAACCTTTCCCAGTCGGCAGTGAGTCATGCCTTGGGCAGGCTGCGCAGCCGTTTCGGCGACCCTCTTTTCATCCGGCAGGGCAATCTCATGGAGCCCACCGCACTGGCAGAAAGCATCGCGTCGGGGATTCTATCCGGGCTTGAAATGCTGGAGGGCGCAGTGCGCGACGTGGGGAGTTTCGATCCGGCCAAGGCTCGCAGGACGTTCCGTATCGGTATGAACGACTATGGCAGTGCCCTGGTCCTGCCAGTTCTGACGGAACGCATCCGGCGCGAAGCGTCCGGCGTGTCGCTGCATGTGGTGCATACAACCCATGAAGAGCGGCTACGCATGTTGGAGGAGGGCGAACTGGATGCCGTCATGGGTTGTCACCCCATATCGGGCAGGCATATTCTGAGTGCCGACCTGATCAGGGATCGTGAAGCCTGCGTGGTGCAGCTTGATCATCCATTGGCCGCAGGGGGTCTGGAGCCGTCACGATTTGACGGTGTGCCCTTCATTGCCCTGTCTCTGAGTGTGTCAGGAAAGAACGTGCTGGATTCGGTGCTGGAAAAGACCGGTTATGCGCTTGCTCCCGTGGTGACCATCCAGCAGGAGCTGGCGGTGCCGGAACTGGTGCGGAAGACGGGGCTTGCCGGAACCATGGCGGAGCGTCTGGCCCGTTTGACCGTGCACGGGGAAGAATTGAGCATACGTCCTCTGCCGTTTCCGGATGCGGAATTCACCCTGCGTCTGTTCTGGCATGCCTCACGTGATGCTGAAGCGGGGCAGCGTTGGCTGCGCGAGTGCATTTTCGAGGTGACGGCAGCTTTGCCGCCGCTGGGTCCCTGTACAGAGATTCTGCACCTCTGATTGCTATCTTCTCCAGCTCTGTTCGTCCTCGTTACAGCACTCGCGTAAATATGCGCGTGACCTGCTCTCCGTTCAGGGGAACCAGCCTTCCGAGGGCGCGGTAGCTGAAGGCATTGCGCACCATTACAGGCACATGTTCTGCGGTGACGCCCCAGTGGGAAAGGTCCTTCGGGGCACCCCAGCCGGAAAAGGCGTTGCGCGTGGCTGCAATCCCTTCACGGGCTGCGGCGAGAACCGAAACGGCGTCCTTGCTGTCGTATTGTATGCCCCAGACATTGCGTGCGAAGCGTGCGAAAATGTCCGGGGCGAAGCTGTGCACCTCCTCCATCCATGAGGGAAAGAGTACTGCCAGCCCTTCGCCGTGAGGAATGTGCGGGAATAGACCGCTTAATGCGTGTTCCAGCGCATGGGAGGTCCAGTCGCCGCCGGAAAGACCGGCCACGGTCATGCCGTTGAGTCCCCAGCAGGCAGCCCACGCGAGGTTGGCCCGTGCGTCGTGAGAGGCGGGATTCGCCTGCAGTTCGTTCAGTGAGGCTACGATGCTGCGCAGCAGCGCCTCGTTGATCTGCAGCTGTGTTTCTTCGCGGAAGAATCCGGACTCCGGGTTGGCGGGTCTGCCCCTGAAATAGTTTTCCATCACATGCGTCATGGCGTCTATGCCGCCCGTTGCCGTGAGCTTCCATGGCAGTTCCGCCTGCACCTGCGGATCAATGACCGAGACTTTGGGGGCGAGGCACAGGCCGCTTATGGACCATTTCTTGGCTTCCGGTTCGTTGGTGATGACCGCCTTCTCGTTCATCTCCGAGCTGGTGCCGGAGAGTGTAAGCACCGCAAAGACCGGCAGGGCTTGTTCCACGGGTTTGCGTGTCTCTACAAAGGCCCAGTAGTCGTCCAGAAACACACCGGCGGCAATGGCCTTGCCGCAGTCGATGACACTGCCTCCGCCCACAGCAAGTACCCCCTGGGCTTCGAATGCCCGTGCTCTGACGATGCCTGCGTTCACCTGCTCAAGCGAAGGGTTGGGCTTCACGCCCCAGAATTCTTCCCACGCTATGCCAGCTTCGCGCAGGGCGTTGGTGATTGAATCATACACCCCGTTGCGGCGGACGGAACCGCCTCCGAACACCACAAGCAGGCGTTGTACGCCGTGGGCAGTTATCTGCGGGGCAATGGCCGGAATGGTGTTGCGGCCGAACAGAATTTTAGTGGGGGCACAGAAGGTGAAGTTGTCCATGGCTGGTCCTGCGGGTGTCAGACTGTCGCCTGATGATTCGAGTAGTTCCGGGTGAGTACAGGGTGACCATAAGCCCGAACGGCGCACAATGCCAGTGCGGAAGCGTGATGAATGCGCCGGAGAGGCAGATTGCTCGGTTTTGCGTACATAAGCGGTGTGGCGCGGGAATATGGCAGACGGCGAGCGTGTCTCTGCTGGCTGCCGCGTGCAGTAAGACCGGCGTAGTAGATTCGTGGACCCTATTTGGTCGTGGCCTCGTAGGCTTCCCGCAACAGCCGCATCCGAATGCTGGCAATGCGCTGGCCATCCCAGTTTGTCCGCTCCTCAATGGCAACAGGACGAAAGCCCATGGAAGGATAGAGCAGAAGCCCTGCAGTGTTGTGGTTGAAGCAGAATAGGCTCACCTCGCTTGCATTGTGGCGGGTAAAGGCTGTTTCTATCATGGTTGTGACCATGAAACGGCCAACACCCCTGCCTCGTGCTTCGGGAGCAACCACCACGTTGCCTATGCTGCATCTGCCGCCTGTTTCCCATTCGTAGAAGTTGGCAAAGGCGACGACCTTTCCTTGCAGCAGGGCCACGGTGGCATCAGACCGGCGGGCAATGGCCTCTTCAAGTTGTTCAACGGTCAGAGGGTAGGTGCCAATGGGGAACATGTAACAGAGTTCCTGCGCGCTTTGCGGGAATGTGCAGATGAGGGGAAGGTCCGCAGGTTCGACAGGGCGGTGTGTCAGTGTCATGTGCAATGCTCCTGTGCACTATCAGTAGTTGCTGACCTTGTACGCGACGCTGGAGTTGTGTGACAACTGGAAGATTGTAAAAGAGGGCAGAGCGTTTTGGGCGGACAGACAAAAAAAAACGGGAAGGCATCCCTTCCCGTTTGTAGCCTTGTGGCGATCAGCGTGCCGGAGGCAGAATGTTCGAGAACTGGTACTCATGGGCGGGCCCGCCCGCAAATGCCTGAAAGTCGGTATCGCCCCACTGTTCGATGGTGAGGTAGGAGCTGCCGTCCTCGGTCTCATAGCCCCACTGCAGCAAGGGGGCACCCTCATCGCTCTGGGCAGCCTTGCCGGTCACTTGTCCGTTGGCGAAGAAGTGTCCGCCTGCGGTTTCTTCCAGATAATAGGTCTGTCCCTGCCACGAGACCTGGTCGGGGCCGTCGCCGGTTTCCATAATGGCCCTGCGCACGGATTCGCCGAGGCTGCGGAAACTGATGGGGCGGGAAATGCTCCATTCAGTTTCGTCATCGGTCTCGCACTCAAGATAGATGGTGTCATCAGCGGAAACCAGCTGCCATTCCAGCGAGATCATGCTGCCCCACTCGTAGCGGTTGGCGGCCTTCACTTCCCAGGTCTTGAGATCATAGTCGACCAGAAAGCCGGGGCGCATGGAGGTGAGGGTGAGATTGGTGATGGAATCCACCTGCGCGTCGTGCTGCGCCTTGTTCTTGAATCTATCGAAAAGTCCCATGGGGCACCTTGCTGTTACGTTGTGTGTGGAACTCTGAAAAACGGGCGTACCTGCCGGAGCACGGTACGCCCGAAATCGTCTTGTATCGTCTGTCGCGGAAATCGGGGCTACATGCCCATCTTGGCCTTGAGCGCGGCAAGCTTGTCCTGCGCGTCGGTCTTGGCCGTGCTGCCGAGGGCGGCGTCGATTTCGTTCTCAAGGCTGTTGTTGTCGGCTGCAAGGTCGGCATAGGCGGCGGCCAGCGACTCGTCCGCAGCCACCTTTTCCTTCATGCGCTCCAGCATGGCGACAGTGCCCGAGGTGTCTACCTTGGCGATCTGCTCGTTCACCTTGCGGGTGGCCTGCGCAGTCTTGGCGCGGGCCTTGAGGGTGCGCAGCTCATTTTCGTACTTGGTGATGGTGGACTTGATCTTGTTCACGTTGCTCTGCAGCTGGGCAGACATCTTTTCATGCTGCTCGGCCTCGGCGTTCAGGCGGGTGAACTCCTCGTCCTGACGGCCCTTTTCTTCCAGTGCCATGGTGGCAAGGCGTTCGGCTTCGGCCATGTTCATGTCTTCGAACTGGGCCTTCTGGAGCAGCAGCATGGCCTTCTTTTCGTATTCAGCGGCGCGGCTCTTGGCTGCTTCGGCCTGCTTGCGGGTATTAATGGCCATGCTCTTCACGTCGGCAAGGCTGGACATGGCCGCCTGCAGGTCGTTCTTGAGATCGCGGATGCCCTGCTCGGTGAGCTTGATGGGGTCTTCGATCTTGTCGAGCACGGCGTGGCTTTCGGCCTGAGCAAACTTGAATATTCTCTGGAAAATAGACATGGGTGACTTCCTCCCTACTGTTGAGCGTAACCGAGCAATTCGGGGCCGTATTCCGCCATGGCAAGGCTCAGGGCCTGCACGGAGCCTTCCAGCTCGTTGCGGTCGAGATTCTCGAGTTGCAGGGTGTCTCTGAAGAGCAGCAGCGTGGCGTCGTCATTGAGAACGAAGGCGCCGTGCACGAGGTTGCGGTTCATCTGCAGCAGGCGCTTGTAAAGGTCGCCGATCTGAGCGGGAACGTTCATGATGAGCTGCTCAATAACCAGAATGGGATCTTCGCAGTCGATGACGAGGTTCACAATGCCGTTTTCGGGGTCGGAAACAACGACCAGCTCTTCGGCGGTGTCTTCCGAGAGAATGGGCAGTTCCATTTCATGCAGGTAATGTTTCACCAATTCAAACTTGGACATCGGTAGCTCCTTGGTCCTGTTGGGTGTCCATTCAGGGCGTTTGTTTCACAGGGGAGGGCCGAGCCGAGCTTCCGTGCGTTGCCGCATGATGAGGAGGGGGAAGGCCGTGCCAGCCGCATAAGGACAAGGGATAAACATCAATTTGTCTGCTGACAAGCTGGTTTGGGGAAATTTGCGGATAATGTGTTTATCGGGATAAAGCGGAACGCAAGAGTTAAGGGCTGTGCTCCCTTTTTGCCGGTTTGCTCCATTTTCTCCATTTTTATTGAGAAGATCCGTGAGGTTGCCGAGGTGACAACATGGTTCTTTCCCTATACCGTGCCCTTGCGTTTTTCATATTGGATCATTGCGGGGGAACGCGAGCAGCGGGAATGTGCTTCCTGTGAACTGCTGGCGCCGTGGATATGATCATCATGATGAAGGGGTATTGTCAGGCCGGTTATGAGATTTGCAGTCTGGTTTGTATCATTTGTTATCTGTTGTTGCTGTGTGCTGCATGTGTCTGCAGCCCGTGCCGGGTTTGTCGTATTTGCTGGTGATTTGCCGCCCTACCACTTTGAGGATGCGAATAAACGCATTGTGGGCATCTCGGTGGAGGTACTGACCGAGATGATGCGCCGTTGCGATATGGCGTTTCACCCCGAGCTTGTCCGGAATCCTCCCTGGGCGCGGGCACTGAAGGAAACGGAATTGATCCCCGATCATCTGCTCATCGGGGTCGTCAGGACAGCGGACAGGGAGCCGCTTTTCAAATGGATAGGTCCCCTCAGCACCATAAGGATGGGACTCATTGCAAAGAAGTCCCGCCACATCCGTATTCGTGACAAGGATGAAATCCGTAACTATTCCATTGGAGCCATCAATAATAGTGCCCCCGCCTCCTTGCTGCAGGCAGAGGGCTTCCCCAAGGAGAAGCTCACGCTTCTTACCGACAACAATCAGCAATTCCGCATGTTGCAGGCAGAGCGGGTGGACCTGATTACCCATGTGGACACTGTGGCTCCCTACTTCATGCGGGAACTTGGGTATGCCTTGGAAGAGTACGAGATGATCCATGTGATACGGGAAGTACCTTTGTATTTTGCCGTGAACAAGGCGACCGATGATGCCGTGGTGGCGCGTCTGCAACATGCGCTGGATGAGATGAAGAAAAAGCCTGCCAAGGGGCAGAGCTCATATGATGCGATTGTGCAGAGCTATCTGGGGGAAGAGGCATTGCATGTGGTGCTTCCCTGAGGGCGCATGTCATTCCTTTGTTACCCGAACAGACGCATGATTGTGTAAACTTCGCACCGCGCCTTCCAGAAGGCGCGGTGTTGTTTTTGGGGACTTGAAACGCGCTTTCATGTATGTTCTTGCTTGTTTTTGATGGCATATCTGGAGGCCCGCATGGTGTTTTTAATGATGCGAAGGAATTGTCTGTGGAAAGCGCTGTGGCTGGCAGCGTGTTTAGTGCAGGCCTGTGTCTTGGCCGCCATGGCGGGAACGTCGGTCAGCTATCCTGTCGTGGAGACGGGACAGCAGATTTGCTATGACGATAAGCGCGTCATCCCCTGCCCTGCGGCGGGCAGGCTTTATCGCGGGCAGGATGCCCAGTATGCGGGCCATGCTGCAGCCTACCGGGATAACAAGGACGGCACAGTCTCCGACCTTGTCACGGGGCTCATGTGGGTGAAGGCCCGTGGCGACAAGATGTATTGGAACGATGCCATGAATGGGGCCCGTGATTGCCGCACGGGTGGGCATTCGGATTGGCGGGCTCCCACCATCAAGGAACTCTATTCCCTCATCGACTTCCGCGGCAGGGCCATGCCTTCCGGTACGGCTTCCATTCCCTTTGTGGACACCCGTTACTTCGATTTTGCCTACGGTAATGTTTCCACCGGTGAGCGCACCATTGATTGTCAGGACTGGTCGGCGACCGAATACACTGGAACCGTCATGGGAGGTGAGGAGGCCGTTTTCGGCGTTAACTTCGCGGACGGTCGCATCAAGGGCTACCCCAAGGGCAGGGGGGAGAACAATCCCCGCAACAAACGCTATATCCGCTACGTGCGCGGTAATCCTGATTACGGCAAGAACGACTTCAAGGCGGACGGGGCATCGACCGTCACGGACAGAGCCACGGGACTCATGTGGCAGCGCAGGGACAGCGGCGAGGAATATGATTGGCCGCATGCATTGGCGTATTGCGAGAACCTGTCGCTGGCGGGGTATGACGATTGGCGGCTGCCCGACGCCAAGGAACTGCAGAGCATCGTTGACTATTCGCGCAGCCCTGAGTCATGGGGCGGTCCTGCCTTGTCACCCCTGCTTGAAACCACCGTCACCGAATCCTACTTCTGGACCTCCACAACCCATCTTGATGGGCCGCATGCGATGTCGGGCGCAGGGACAGATGCTGTATACGTGGCTTTCGGCAGGGCAGTGGGCTATTTCCGCAACAGGAATATGCCGGGCAAGTCCTGGATGGACGTACATGGGGCAGGCGCGCAGCGCAGCGATCCCAAGACAGGCAGTCCGAAGCAGTACCCCACGGGCTTCGGCCCGCAGGGAGACGACAGGCGTATCTACAACTTTGTCCGCTGCGTGCGTGGCGGGGCTGCCGTGTCGGTTCAGGGCGGTGGCAAGGACGCGGACAAGATGGATTTGCCGCCATGGAGCGGCATGTGGAAGGGGCGGGATGCCGCCGCATCGCCAGATGCTTATTCCGGTGGCTCAGGTGGCGCGCTCCGGCCTGAAGGTCGTTCGAATGGGGCGCGGCGTATGCCCGAGCAGGGCGGCACTGTCGGCGATGAAGGAAGCGTAAGACAGCATTCCTTCGGGCGTACCTCGCCTCCGTCAGAAATACATCCCGGATCTCCGTACGCTCCGGGGCATGGAGGGGCTTTGCAGGGCGGTCATCCAGCTCCGCCGCGGCGGGCAGTTACGGCATGCTCAGGACACTCCGAGCATGATGTCTGCTCCCTTTCCACTCCGCATGGCATGGTGGAGGGGCTGTGCCGTTGGCTGCAAGGCGAGCTGGCCTGCGTGCCGGAAGGGGAGCCGGAAGGCGGTTCATCAGGCCGAATGCAGTGATGCAATGAAAAGGGGACCGGAGTAGTATCCGGTCCCCTTTCGGTTCTCTAAGTCGTGACGGGGGGCAACCTGCTATTGCATCAGGCCGGGCAGGAAGGTGATGAGTGTGGGGCACATGGTCAGGAGGACCAGCACCGCGAGCAATGCATACAGGTAAGGCAGAGATGCTCGCATGACCCGTTCCAGCGGCACCTTGCAGATGGCGCTGGCCACGAAGAGGTCCAGTCCCACAGGGGGAGTGATGCACCCGATGGCAAGGTTCACCACCATCAGCACGCCGAAGAACAGCGGGTCGATACCCAGCTGAAGGGCAACGGGCAGGAAGATGGGGGTGAGAATGACCACCGCAGCGGATGCGTTGATCATGGTGCCGATGACAAGCAGCAGCACGTTCATCATCATGAGGAACAGGATGGGCGATGAGGTGAGAGACACCACGTACGCACCGATGTGATGGGGTATTTCAAGGTTGGTGAGCATCCAGCCGAATACGTTGGCTGCACCCACGATGAACATGATGATCGTGGTGCCCATGACGGCATCGAAGATGATCTTGGGGAAGTCCTTGAGCTTGAGTTCCTTGTAGATGAACATACCCACGAAGATGCCGTACATGGCTGCAACGGCGGCTGCTTCGGTGGGGGTGAATATGCCGCCGTAGATGCCGCCGATGATGATGACGGGTGTCATCAGCGCCCAGAACGAATCGCGGAATGCCTTGATGAGCTTGGCGAAGGAGAAGGAGCCTTCTGCGGGAATGCCTTCCTTCTTGGCGATCCACCAGCTTACCACGCACATGCTTATTCCCATGAGGAGGCCGGGGACAACGCCGCCCACGAACAGGTCGCCGATGGAACTGCCCGCGATGACGCCGTATACCACCAGCGTGATGGAGGGAGGAATAACAATGCCCACGGTACCGCCAGCGGCAACGATGCCGGTGGCCAGTTCGCGCCGGTAGCCCTTCTGCTCCATTTCGTTAACCATGGTGGAACCGATGGCCGCAGTGGTGGCGGCGGAAGAGCCGGAAATGGCAGCGAAGAACATGCCGGAAACGGCAACAGCCTGCGCAAGTCCACCGGTGAATGAGCCCACCATGGCCTGCGCAAAGTTGACCAGACGTCTTGTCACGCCACCGGCGGACATGAACGAGCCTGCCAGCATGAAGAAGGGAACAGCCATGAAGGAGAAAGAATCAACACCGGAATAGATATTCTGGGTGATCAATACCTGCGGCATGTCCAGGAACAGAAAAAGGATTAATGATACGGACAGGCCCAGCGCAAAGGCTACGGGCACGCCCAGAAAGGTCATCAGCAGAAAAGAGCCGAGCAATACGCCTTCCATGATTTCCCCCTACTTGTCGTTCTTGCTTGCGGGTTCAGACACGGTCAGGGCATCGGCTTCCTGCGAATTTCCCGCACCACGGATCTTCTTGAAGATCGTTATGGTGTCCCTGATCAGGTAGAGCATCATCAGACAGGCACTTACGGGGATGATCGCATAGACCCAGCTCATGGAAATGCCGAGGCCGGGAGCGGTCTGGAAGGTCATGACGGACGTCATTTTAGATCCCTGCACCAGAAGCAGCAGAATAAAGGCATAACTGCATGCATTGATGAACAGGTTCATGACATGGCCTACAGCGGTACCTTCGAACTTGCGGGGCAGCAACTGCACGGCAAGGTGGCCACCTTCGCCCATGATGAGGGCGGAGCCGAGGAATACGACCCATACAAAGAGGAATCGGGCCAGTTCTTCGGACCATTCGAAGGTGTGGTTGAAAATGTAACGGGTAATGACCTGCATAAAGATGAGTACCAGCATGACCGCCATGGATGAGACGGATATCCAGAACAACACCTTGTTCAAAGACTTGAGCAATTTTTCCATACTACGCCTCGCGAAGGAAAATCGGCCCGCCCGTCACCGGCCGGGCCGCATCATCAATTAGTTCTTGAGGGCTTCGATCTTGTCGATGTTGTCCTGGCCGACTACGTCCGCGAATTCCTTGTAAACGGAGCGGGTGGCTTCGGCGAACTTGTCACGGTCAACGTCGATGACTTCGATCTGGCCGGTTTCCTTGATCTTGTCCCAGTAAGCAGCATCTTCGTTGGCGGAGAGTTCACGCTGCCAAGCGATGGATTCGGCTGCTGCGGACTTCAGGATGTCCTGCTGGGCAGGGGTGAGGCGTGCCCATGCAACCATGGAGATAACCATGGGTTCGGGGGAATATGCGTGAGCGGTGAGGGAGGCGTACTTCTGCACTTCAAAGAAGCGCTTGGTGAAAATGTGGGCGCTGGGGTTTTCCTGACCGTCAACGGTACCCTGCTGCATGGCGGAGTACAGTTCGCCGAAGGCCATGGGGGTGGGGGAAGCACCGAGGGACTTCATGGTTTCCACGTATATCTTGTTGGTCATAACGCGGATCTTCAGGCCCTTCATGTCTTCGGGGGTCTTGATGGGGTGAACGTTGTTGGTCATGTGGCGGATGCCGTTTTCCATGTAGCCGAGCAGCTTGATGCCCTTGGACTCAAGAGCGCCGCCCAGTTCCATACCTACGGTGTCGAGGGACTTGTAGGCATGTGCACGGTCCTTGAACAGGAAGGGAAGGTCGAAGATGGAAATCTGGGGCTGGAACTGGCCGAGCACTGCGGTGCCCACCAGAGCCATGTCAACGGTGCCGTAGATAAGACCTTCGATCAGGTCCTTCTGGCCGCCCAGCTGGGAGCTGGGGAATACGCGCACTTCCATTTCTCCGCCGGATTTTTCGGCAACGAGTTTGGCGAAGTGGTCAGCGCCCTGACCATAGGGATGCACGGGTTCGGCGATATGGCCGAGTTTGAGCACTACCTTACCCGCAAAGGCGGGAACGGCAAAGCTGACAACGAGCAGGGCAACGGCAAGTACTTTGGCGAATCGAATCATAACTCCTCCAAGTTACACAGTTGGTTTCAGAACCCCACGGCGCACCAAGCCTGTGATTCTGTCTGTACTGAAGGAATGCTACTAGAAATGATACCGCCAGTATTTTTTAGAGGATAAAGGAAGAATAATTCATTTTGTGAGTTTTGTTCATTTTGTTCACGACAGGGAGCCGGGGGATGTTTACTCGGCTGCGGGGGCCGTAGAGCGGAAGTAGCGGCGTTCGGGTCTGCCGATGGAGCCGTATACCTGGTCGGCATATATGGCTCCGGCCGAGGTCATATACTCTAGGTAACGCCTTGCGGTTGACCGGCTTACGCCCACATTTGCCCCTACCTCCTCGGCACTCAGCCCCGTTTCCGTGGGGGCGTTTTCCATGGCGGCCTTGATTTTGCCCAGAGTGAGCAGGTCTATGCCCTTGGGCAGGTCGGCCGATTGGGCTACAGGGGCATTGGCGCTGGCGGGGTGCAGCATGCTGTCAACGTCTTGCTGCTCTATGCTGTCGCCACAGGAGATGCGCTTGCGGTAGTTGCAGAACTTGACCAGACAGTCGTGAAAGCGGTCGGCCGACACTGGTTTGATGAGGTAGTCGAACACGCCGCCCCGGACGGCTTCCTTCAGTGGGCCGACCTCGCGGGCTGCCGTGATGAGGATGACATCCGTCTCGCGTCCTTCCGAGCGGATTTCGCGCAGCAGATCCGTTCCGGAGCCTTCCGGAAAATAGAGGTCGAGCAGCACCAGATGGGGTTCCAGCGTTTCGATCATGAGGCGCGCATCGTCGAGATTGTGCGCCACCCCTACCACCTCGCAGTCCTCCACGCGCATGGTGAAACGCCGGTGCAGGTCTGCAATGCGCACGTCGTCTTCCACGATCAGGACACGTACTTTACTCATCCTTCTCTCCGCTGTTGTCGCTGGTTCCCTCCGGATTCCGGCCGGGAGGTCTCTTGGGTACCGTTACGGTGAACAGTGCGCCCCCCAGGTTGCTGTCGGAAATCAGCACGTCACCACCCAGTTCGTCAAGTTGCTGCCGCACAAGGTAGAGCCCTACCCCCCTGCGGTCCTTGCCCTTGGAGGACACCCCTTTTTCAAACACGGCCTGTGTCCGCTCCACGGGAATGCCGGGGCCGGAGTCTTCTATCTCGAAGACAATGTCGTTGCCAAGGTCGGTGAAGGAGAGTTCAACCCGCCGTCTGTGCAGTTCGCGGTCCAGCACGGCCTCAAAGGCGTTGTCCAGCAGGTTGCCCAGAATGGTCACGATCTTCACTTGATCAATGTGTGCAGGCACGTCAGCCAGTGTACTTTGTCTGTCTATGGCAAAATCCAGCTTGAGTTCCTGTGCGCGGTTGAACTTGCCCAGCAGAATGGCGGCAATGACCGGATGGGGCACCGCTTCGTTGAGGAACCGGATGACATCGTCGTAACCATGGGATTCGCGGGTGACCAGTTCCAGTGCCTCGCTGTAGGCCTCAATCTGAATGAGTCCTGCAATGGTGTGCAGCTTGTTGGAATATTCGTGCGTCTGCACGCGCAGGAGTTCGGAATACTCCTGCACTCTGGAAAGCTCGGTGGCAAGACGGTCCAGCTCATCCTTGGGACGGAAGCTGGCCACCACGCCGTGCAGGGTGCCCTGCCGGAAGACGGGCACGATGTTGAATATCATGTCCTTGTCGTTGATGCGGCGTTCCTGATCGTGCTCCGCCTCACCCGAGGCGAGGGCTCGCTTCAGGCCGGCACCGGGAAGCACGGTGTCAATGTTGCGGTCCTTGCGCACGGCTTCCGGATCAAGCCCCGCATACAGAACTGCGGCCTTGTTCGCCAGCCGTATCTTGCCTTCCGGGTCCACGGCCACAACGCCTTCTCTGATGGCTTCCAGAATGGCACCGCGTTCAAGGTACAGGTTGGTGATTTCCGTCGGTTCAAGCCCCAGTGTGATGTTCTTGAGATGCTGGGCGATGAAAAGGGCGCTCAGAATGCCAACGGCCGCCATGGCGGCTATGAGTGTGAACGGTTTGTTGAGATGGGGAGGAATGGCGTCCTGAACCTTGGTCGAAAGGTATCCAACGGCGACAAAGCCGATGATGTCGTCATTGTAGTCGAAGATGGGCGTCATGCCGCGCAGCGATGGCCCGAGCGAGCCGACGGCCTCCGATATGTAGGATTTTCCTTCAATGAGAGCGGGGCCCGTGTCACCGCCAACGAAGAGTTGGCCTATGCGCTCTCTGACCGGGTGTGAATAGCGTATGCCATTGCGGTCCCCCACCACGACATAGGATGCACCGATACTGATGCGAATGGATTCGGCGAGTTCCTGAATGGTGCCGTGGGGGTCGCGGGCCAACAGCGCCCTGCGCACTGTGGGCATCTGGGCGATGGTCTTGGCCGCATGCAGCGCGCTTTCACCGATTTCGTTCTTGAGCATGTCCGTAACCGGTCCGGTGATGACCAGCCAGCTTACGGCAATCTGCAGCAACAGCAGCACGAGCACCATGTGGATGAGGTGCGAACGGATGGTGCGGGGTTTGATCCAGTGTATCAGGCGGCGCAGTGACAATGCGGTTCTCCCTGCCGGTCCGGCGGACTATTGCCGAACTATAGGCAGGATGGAAGCGCCTTGGCAAGGCAGGGGGGCATGCTTCATGCGTGGAGCACGGGCATTGTTGGGCGGGCGTTGCCGGAGGGGGGCTAGTAGGTTGCCTCTGCCTGTCTGATGTGAACGTCGTATATGCCGTTGCTTCCTACCAATACTGCTGTTGCGGGGATGCCGACTTGTGCGTGGAAGACGATGGGGTCTTCGTTCTGGGTTTCCGGTTCAATGATCACGGGGAAATGGCGTATGATGTCGGTCCCTTTCTGGTAGCTTTGTATCTGGCCCATGAGGTTACGGATTTCATTGCCCGCAAACGTGCCGCATTCCATATGGATGTTACGGATCTGAATGGGTTTGTGGCTGTAGTTGGCTATCCGCAGTGTGGTAGCGCAGAGCCCGTCCGGTGCGGCTGGTATGTTCTTTTTCAGGCAGGCTTCCGGCATGACGGCGGCGCGGGAGCGCAACAGGCGTTGGGAAAAAAAGAAGCTGATGGTCAGCAGGAACAGAACGACTATGGCAAGATAGCCGGCTGTGTTCGGGTCGATGATGGTGTGCTGCATTGGTTTGGAGTGGTGCTTACAAAATACATGGTGAAACCACCATTGGAAAGGAAGTTTGACCTACCCAATTGCCGGTGTTGTGTCAAGCCGGTGCAGGTATGACGGGGCGCCTGCCGTCTGTTTTCGAAAAGGCGCATGCATGATCACTTTTTATTACAGACTGCATCTCCTTTCCTATTCTCAGGAAGTCGCGTAATGTATGGGTAGAGCTTCTCTATGGGCCGGAGTGGGTAAAAGGTAGGGGAATCCGGCGGCATTTTTCTGTTATTTTGGGGGATACCATGCGGGCTGTATCAAGGTGGACATGCATCCTTCTTCTTGTCACGCTTGGCTGCCTGTGGCCTGCGCCACAGGTGTCTGCAGCCATGGAGCATCTCCTGCGTGTTCGGGGAGACTATAATTATCCTCCATACGAATTTCTGGAAGGCGGCGTTCCCGCCGGTTTCAATGTGGATGTCATGCGCGCCGTCGCGCGGGTGAAGAACCTGAACATCCGGATTGACCTTGGCCCGTGGAGCGAAGTGCGGGGACAGATAGAGCGTGGAGAGATAGATATTCTGACCGGCATGTACTACTCCCCGGAGCGGGACAAGCTGGTGGATTTCAGTACCCCGCATATCATAGTGAACCATGCCATTTTCGTTCGTGATGATTCGGACATCAACTCCCTGGATGACCTCGAAGGCAAGTCTGTCATCGTGCAGAACGGGGACATCATGCACGATTTCGCACGGCGAACCCTGAAGAAAACTGCTCTGGTGCCTGTTGAATCGCAGGAAGACGGGCTTGCGCTTCTGGCAAGCGGCAAACATGATGCTGCACTGCTTTCAAGCCTGCAGGCTCTCTACATCATGCAGGGTGGCAAATACGAGAATGTGATATTCGTGGGGCCTCCCCTGGAGCCAAGACGATACTGTTTTGTGGTGAAGGAGGGGGATGAGGCTCTGCAAGCCGCCCTTGACGAGGGACTGCTGCTGATCAAGAGCTCCGGTGAGTACGCGAAAATCCATGACAAGTGGTTCGGAGTGTATGAGCGGCGCAGCTTCAAGCAGAAGCTTTTGCGTATTTTTCTGTTTTTCTTTGTTCCGCTGTTGCTGTTGCTGGCCTTTTTCCTGCTTTGGACATGGAGCCTGCGCAAGGCCGTGAGGGAGCGTACCGAGGCGCTTTTGGAGAGCAGGGAGCATTTCAAGACATTGGTGGAAAGTTGTCCGCTGGGAATGGCCCTTGTTTCTGCTTCCGGCAAGGTGCTGTACCTCAATTCCGAATTCAGCCGGATGGCGGGGTATACAATTGAAGATATTCCCGATGTGGAAGCATGGTGGCAACTGGCTTATCCGGACAAGATCTATCGGAACAGGGTGAAAGGCGCATGGAAAAGCATGCTCACCGACAACAGCAACGACCTGCTGCAGGCGGGCAACAACCGGGAATGGCTGGTGACCACCAAAAGCGGGGTTGTTCGTGATGTCGAGTTCCGTTACCGACGGCTCGGAGCCGATATGCTGGTCATCATGGCCGATGTGACTGAACGCAACCGTACCGCCGATCTGCTTGTCCAGTCGGAAAAGCTGCTGTCCGTGGGCGGGCTTGCCGCAGGCATGGCGCATGAGATCAATAATCCCCTCGGAGGGATTCTTCAGGGCATACAGAACATTTTCCGGCGTGTCTCACCGGATATGGCGGCCAACAGGGAAGCGGCGGAGAAGGCCGGATGCAGCATTGAGTGCATCCGTGAATATTTCCGGCTACGCAAAGTGGACTATATGCTGGAAGGCATTCAGGAATGCGGGCAGCGGGCAGCGGCCATTGTGGCCAACATGCTCAACTTCAGCCGCAAGAGCGAATCTCATTTTGCCCTCAACTCCATGCCCGTTCTGGTGGAGCGGGCAATAAGTCTGGCCAGCGCCGAATACGATCCCAAACGGAAATATGACTTCAAGAGCATTGCACTGGTCAGGGACTTTGCGCCGGATCTTTCCCCGCTGGAGTGTTCCGAGACGGAAATCGTGCAGGTGCTTTTCAATCTCATCCACAATGCCGCTCAGGCCATTGCCTCTCAGACAGGGCGCGAGCAGCCGGGCAGAATAACGATTACGATCAGGGAGGAAGAGGGATATATATTCGTGGATGTGGCCGATAACGGTCCTGGTATGGATACCGAGACAAAAAGACGCATTTTCGAGCCCTTTTTCACGACCAAGGCTCCCGGAGAGGGCACCGGCCTTGGGCTTTCCGTGGTGTTCATGATCGTCACCCGCAACCACAACGGGGAGATCAGGGTGGAGTCTGCCCCGGGCGGCGGCACGATCTTTCATGTCCGCCTTCCACTTAAGCATGAAACCATGGATGAATGCGGTCCGGCAGGGACATTGATGGAAGGTTAGTCGGGTTTTCCCCCATATCGCTGTTCACGGTTGTATTTGCCGCAGAGCAGGCAGACGACACGCCGTTCTATCCATTTTCCTTGACGTGCCGGCGAAGGGCCTTGCGGATACATTGGTCAAGCGCCTGCATGTCGATGGGTTTTGCAAGATAGTCGTCCATGCCTTCTTGCAGAAAGGTGTCCCTGTCTCCCCTCATGGCGTGTGCTGTAATGGCAATAACGGGAATACGCCGTTTTTCCTTTTGAGGCAAAGACCGGATGAGTCTGGTGGCTTCCAGCCCGTTCATTTCAGGCATCTGGATGTCCATGAGTACCAGCTCAAAGTGGTTGTTGGTAATCATGTCCAATGCCTTCCTTCCGTTTTCAGCCTCATCGGATTCATGGCCGAGCTTGTCCAGCAGATAGCGCAACGTTTTGCGGTTGACGGGGTCATCTTCAACAACAAGTATCCGGCAGGGCGGAACCGGATCTGCCGGAATTTCAGGCGGTCCATCTTCAACAGGGGCGGAGAAGTGCTCCATGTCTGCAAAACGAAGGGTCAAATGTGCCTCTGTGCCTGCACCTTGTTCCGAGACAAGGCACAGGCTTCCATCCATCATCTGGACCAGTCGTTTGACAATCGCAAGCCCCAGTCCGGCGCCACCGAAGCGTCTTGTAAATACGTTTTCGCTTTGGGTGAAGGGTTCAAGAACGTGCCCCAGCTTTTCGTCCGGTATGCCGATGCCCGTATCAATGATCTCGACGTGGATGGTTGTCTTGGGCGGTATGCCTGAATTGGGCAGGGGATAGACGTTAACGGCTATGCTGCCCGATTCCGTGTACTTAACGGCGTTGCCTATGAGATTGTAGATTATCTGCCGCAGGCGTCCGCTGTCTCCGATGAGCTGTTCCGGCACGGAGTTGTCCAGATTCACGGTGAAGTGCAGTTGCTTTTTCTCCACGTCTTCGGCGAACAGGGCGCATACGGGAGCCAGCACCTCTCTGAAGTTGAAGGCCGACTCATAAAGCTTCATGTTGCCGGACTCTATCCGGCTGATATCGAGTATGTCCGTCAGTATGCGCAGCAGATTGTGGCTGCATTCCAGTGCCATGCGGTGGTATTCTTGCAGTTTTTCCGTCAGGGGCTGGGCCTGGGCCAGTTGCAGCATGCCGATAATACCGTTGAGCGGAGTCCGTATCTCATGGCTCATGATGGCCAGAAACTCCGTTTTGACCCTGTTTGCCTTTTCCGCATCTTCCTTGGCCGCAAAAAGCTGTTCCTGGGCGGCAACCCGTTCTGTTTGGTCATCTATGATGGTGACATACAAGCTTTCATGGATTCTGAATGCAAGTATCCGCAAGTGGCGGGGGGCTGTCTCCGGCGGCAGGATGCATTCGTCTTCAAGCTGCAGGGTGCCCTCTGATTTTAGGGTGTTCAATTGCCCGGGCAGGGAAGTGCACTGGAGCACGCCCTGAAGTTGCTGCAAAAGAAACCGTTGTCTGTCCTGTCCGAACATGGTCAGTGCAGCCTTGTTGCATTCCAGAACCCTGTCGTCTTCATCTATGAGCAGCATTGGCAGCGGGGCTTTTGTAAACAGGGTGCGGAACCGCATTTCGCTTTTGCGGAGCGCTGCTTCACTGCGGTTTCTGAGTCGGGCGTAGCGGTGCAGGGAATAGAGTATGGTGCTGCTGAGCAGCAGTCCTGTAATGAAAATCCCCAGACTGCGGAGCAGTTCTCTCTGTCTGACCTGTGCGAGGTCCTTGTAATAACCGGCCATGGGAACGGTGATGCTGATGCCGCCGCGGATGTCTCCGATTTTGTACCCTTGGTGGGCGTGGCACTTCAGGCAGAATTCTTCCGTGAGCATTGGACGCATGTATTGCAGAACGACGCGGCTTTCATTTTCTTCCGTAAGCCTGTGATGCTCTTCCGGCTTTTGGGTAAAGGCTTTGAGCACGGTTTCTTCCCAAGGGGTGGGGGCGTTGGCGGGGTTCAGGGGGGCAAGGCTTGTGATGTGTCCTTGTAATCCGCCTGATTCACTCATGATGTCATGCACCATGCGTGTCATGTAGGCGGGGTTGACCAGCGTGAACACCCTGCCGTCCTTGGTGGTGATTTCTCGGTTGGGATCACTCAGGTAGGGGTTGGGTTTGATATAGTCGGAGACCTCGGCATATACCCCGCCGGTTTTAGCATTCCAGCGCCGGTAGGTAAGGTCGGTGTCATAGGCTCTTCGGGCGTCCGTGAGGGCTGCGTTGTATTGGCTGAGTAAGTAGTCGTTTACTGCTCTGTCGTAGGTGTAGAACGACAGGAAAGTCCAAAGGAGTGTGGCAAGCAGGCTGGCGATGATGGCACGTTTCATGGTGCAGACTCTTGTTGAGCGTATTGTCATGGAAATACAGGCTGTGTGCCACTCTAGCACTTCCCCTGTATAATACCATTATATGCCTCGTGTTTGCTAAATCATCGTGTTGCTATACCGTTGGTATGTGGTATGGTCTAATAAAGAACCAGTCTGCACGGAGGCGCATATGGTGTTTGGACGTATTCCTCAGGCGTTGCTGATCGTTGTCTTGCTGCTGAGCTGTATTGCGCCGTCTCAAGCCGGGGAGCAAAAGAAAGTGCTCGTGGTGGAAAGCTATCATGCCGATTATGCTTGGGATATGAGTTTTATGCGCGGTATCCGAAAGGGGCTGGGCGATGTTGCGGAACTGTACTCCTTTCAGATGAATACCAAACGGTTGCCGCGCGATCGGTTTCCGGCACGCGCGGAGGCAGCATTTGATTATTACAAACAACTGAAGCCAGATCTGGTCATGCTGGCGGACGATAACGCCGCTTCCTTGCTGGGCAGGCGCTTCGTTGCGGAACGGATCCCCCTTGTTTATCTGGGGATTAACGGCAATCCGAGAAATTACGGGCTGCACAATGCTCCCAACGTGTTGGGGGTGCTTGAGCGCCCCTTGGTTAAGCGGTCTGTCATGCTGCTCTCTACGCTGTCCCCCGAAATCAGGCGGATGCTCATTCTGTTCGACGACAGTACAACGTCATTTGAGATTGCCAACACGCAGCTGAGTGGAGAGACAGAGTTTACGCTTTATGCTGTGGAGTGCGAGTTTGTACGTGCCACCTTCTACAAGAATTGGAAGCAACTTGTGCTTGAGAGCAAGCAAAATGGGTATGATGCCATTCTGCTCGGCACGTATCACACCCTATTGGGCGACAGCAGCGATGTTGTGCATGAGGACGAAGCCATCAAGTGGCTGAATGCCAACTCGCCTGTACCGCTTTTTGCCTTGTGGGATTTTAGTATAGGCAAGGGCAAGGCGGCTGCCGGCTTCATGTTGCGCGGGGAGGATCAGGGCTATGCCGCAGCAATGCTGGCCAAGAGCTTTTTCAGCGGAACGCAGGAAACGACCAAGCTCATCACCATTGATCCCTCGCTGGTTTTCAGCCGTTCCGAAATGGAGCGATGGCATCTGAATGCTGACTCCTTGTCCAACAGAAAGATCGTCTGGGTTGACTGAAAAAGTGAAGCCCCCGCAGCGATACCTGCGGGGGCTTTTTTTACGGGCCTTGAACAGGCTAGGCCTGTGTGCTCTGGATGATGTGAACATCCCGCTGCGGGAAGGGGATGGAAATGCCATTGGCTTCCAGAGCCAGCTTGATGGACTCGGTAAGGCGGAAGCGGACATCCCAGTAGTCGACGGTGGCGACCCAGGGGCGGACAACGAAATTCACGCTGGAGTCGGCCAGTTCGGAAACGGCGACCGTGTAAGCGGGGTCCTTCAGCACCTTGGATTCGGCTTCAAGAGCGGCAATGATGACATCCCGCGCCTTGGCAATGTCATCGCCGTAGCCGATGCCGAAGACCATGTCTATGCGGCGGGTGGCGTTACCGGTGACGTTGGTGATGACCTGCCCCATGATGAGGCTGTTGGGGATGATGATACGCTGGTTGTCAGGAGACTTGAGTTCAGTGTGAAAGAGGTTGATCGTGACCACCGAACCGGAAACCCCCGCTACATTGACAAAGTCGCCGAAGGTGAAGGGGCGGAACAGCACCAGCATGACGCCGGATGAAAAGTTTGAAAGGTTGTCTTTCATGGCCAGACCGACGGCCAGGCCGACGGAGCCGAGAATGGCGAGGAAGGATGTGGTGTCTATGCCGACCTGCGCTGCTACGGCGATGAATACGGCCGCCATGATAGCGTAGTAGGTGACCCCTTTGAGGAAGTTGATGAGCAGCAGGTCCATAGCCTTGAGTTGCATGCCTTTCTGCAGCAGATGGGCGATGCGTTTCGCCAGCCAGTGACCAGCCAGAAGGATGATGAGGGCCACCAGAATGTTGGTGCCGTTTCTTGCGGCCCAGAAGATCACCAGATCCTTGTACTGGGTGAAAAGTGCTTCCATGATGTACTCCGGAGTAGTTTTTCAGGGAGTATACCCCAACTTTTCTTCATATCAACGAAAAAGCCGTGGTGCGCAGTGGCATCACGGCTTTGGTGCTTTTCATGGTCTGGGCTTGCGCCGGCTAGCCTTTCAGCTTTTTGCCGATGGAAAAGGCCTTGCCCAGAAAATCGCCCACTGCATAGTACTCGCGGCTGACCGGAGTGAAGATGACGGGGTCAACCTTCAGAATATCCGGCAGACCGTCTTCGCGCAGCACATCCTTTTCCGCCTTCACGTCCTTGATTTCGCCGATGAACTGCGTGTGCAGTCCCACTTCCACGGTCTGGACGAGGGAACATTCAAGCACCACAGGGAATTCACCCACATAGGGGGCGTCCACGTACTCTGCCTTGATGGGGGTAAGCCCCAGCGAGGAGAACTTGTCTTCATCGCGGCCTGAGAAAATGCCTGCGTAGTCAGCCTGCGCTGCGAATCCGCGCGGGGTGATGTTGATGGTGAACGCCCCGCGTTCAAGTATGCTTGCGTGGGAATAGGTGGCGGAACGAAGCGAGACGGCCACGCTCGGGGGCTTGGAACAGCAGATGCCACCCCAGGCGGCTGCCATGATATTGGGGCGGTTTTCCTTATCATAGGTGCCTACCAGAAAGAGCGGAGTGGGATAGGCAATGGTCTTGGCGCCTAGGGATACTTTCATGATCAGCTCTCCTCGGTGACGTGTCATCAGGGCGCGCGTTGGTTGAGCGTGCGTCGGAACGTCGGGCTAGTGTGTGGTACCGTTCTTGTCCTGGGTGTCCCGCATCCATGCGGTTGCGGATAGCACCGGTCGGTCCCCGTGTGGCAGGACCGTTTGTTGTGGTGGCCCGTACATACCACAAGCTTGTTGCGGAACAAAGGAGAAATGGGCGGGATTATGTGCCATAGGACGAAATTGGATAAACGGCTTTCTGTAATGTGGCGGTTCGCATCCGATATTGCCAAATTTGTCCTTTATGAAGCTTGCGTGCCGCTACAGTTTCTGCTAGCGCTTTCTGAATGTGTAGGGTTTTCGGGCGGTTTCGTGATTGCTGCGGCCAACCGTCCGGCACGATTCGGAAATCACCATATTTTCACGAAAGGAAGAAGGATATGTTCAGAAAAAGCTCTCTGCTCGTCGCTGCCATCAGCTTCGTGCTGCTCTTCGGTTCCGTGGCATTCGCAAAGAAAGCCTACGTGAACGGCATTGACGCCAACTACCCGCCCTTTGCCTACATCGACGCCAACGGCAAGCCTGCCGGTTTTGACGTGGATTCTCTGGACTGGATTGCCAACAAGATGGGCTTCACCGTTGAGCATAAGGCCATGGAATGGTCCACCATCGTGCAGAGCGTGGTTTCCAAGAAGATCGACATGGTATACTCCGGCATGTCCATCACCGAAGAACGCGCCAAGCAGGTCAACTTCTCCGATCCCTACTGGAAGGTCGCTCAGGTTATTATCGCCAAGAAGGGCTCCGGCCTTTCCGTTGAAAAGGCCTTCAAGGGCGGCATGAAGCTGGGCGTGCAGTCCGGTACCTCCGAAGCCGACATGCTGCAGAACCAGATCGGCAAGGATGGCAATAACTACGAACTGAAGTACTATGACTCCGCTCCTCTCGCCATCATGGACATCCTGAATGGCCGCGTACCCACTGCCGCCATGGACATCGCTCCTGCTGAAGACGCTATCAAGCACGGCAAGGACATTGAAATCGTCGGTGAGTTCGGTGAGCCTGAATTCTTCGGCATCGCAGTTCGCAAGGAAGACAAGGAACTGCTCGAGACCATCAACAAGGGTCTCAAGATGCTGATGGCTGATCCCTACTGGGAAGAGCTGAAGGCGAAGCACCTCAAGGACGGCGCTCACTAGTCCCTGAGCCGCAAAGGCTGTAAGGCCGGAAAGCGGAGGAAGATTTCCTGTCGCTTTCCGGCCATTTTTTCTGTATAGCGTGCCTGCACGCGCCAACGATACCAGCACGGAGTACGAAAGCCGTTTTAATCCGCGTGCGCTGCGGTTTTCCAGGTCACCATCATGCAACAGCAGCTTTCCGTTATTCTTGAAGCCCTGCCCTACATTCTGGAAGGTGCCGGAGTCTCTCTGGCCATCGTCGTTTTTGCCATGGCCCTGGGGCTTCTCATGGGCATTCCCATGGCCGTGGGCCTTGTCTACGGGCATCCTATTCTGCGTCGTCTCATCGGCCTGTACGTCTGGTTCTTCCGTGGCGTACCCATTCTTGTGCTGATGTTCCTTTTCTACTTCGGCATCTTCGACGCGCTCGGGCTTGACCTTAACGCCATTTCCGCCGTGTCCATCGTGCTGGGGCTCACCAGTGCCGCCTATCAGTCGCAGATTTTCCGCGGGGCCATCCAGTCCCTGCCGCAGGGGCAGCTCAAGGCGGCCCGTGCGCTTGGCATGAGCGACATGCAGGGCATCATCTCCATCATCCTGCCGCAGGCGCTGCGTCTTTCCATTCCCGGGTGGTCCAACGAATACTCCATCATTCTCAAGGACTCGGCGCTTGCCTACGTTGTGGGCGCCATGGACATTTTCACCCGCACCCACTTTGTTGCTTCGCGCACCTACGAGCATCTCGCCCTGTTCATCAACGCAGGCGTTCTCTATTTCATCATCACTCTCGTGGGCGTTAAGCTGCTGCTCGCTCTTGAAAAGAAGGTCCGGATTCCGGGCTATACAATGTAAGGATTGTTTCCATGACCCATACCCCCGCGCATTCATCCGTCAATTCCACCGAGACCCCGGTTCTGCGGGTCGAGCACATCAATGTCAGCCTCGGCGGCAAGGCCATCCTCAAGGATGTGTCCCTGTCCGTGAACAAGGGCGAGCTCAAGGTGCTCATCGGGCCTTCGGGGGCCGGAAAATCCACCTTCCTTCAGAGCATCAACTGCCTTATCCACCCCGACTCCGGCCATATCTGGCTGGAAGGGCGTCAGGTGGACCTCGCCCAGAAAAAGAAGCTGTATGAATACCGCCAGCATGTTGGCATGATTTTTCAGGATTTCAACCTGTTCGACCACTTGCGCGCCGCGGATAACGTTTCCATAGCGCTGCGCAAGGTAAAGGGGCTGGGCCGCAAGGAAGCCCACGACCGCGCCGTTCGTGAACTGGAACGCGTGGGCCTCGGCAACAAGATCAACCTCTATCCCGCAGAGCTTTCCGGCGGTCAGAAGCAGCGCGTGGCCATTGCCCGTGCCCTTGCCATGGACCCCAATGTGCTGCTGCTGGATGAGCCCACGTCCGCGCTGGATCCCGAACTGGTCGGCGAAGTGCTCGCGGTTATCCGTGACCTTGCCCAGTCCGGCCTGACTATGGTCATGGCCACCCACCAGATGGACTTTGCCCGCGCGTTGGCGGATGAGATCGTTTTCATGCAGCAGGGCCAGATCATCGAACAGGGCGCGCCGTCCAAGCTGCTTGCCCCCGGTTCCGGCACGCGTACCGCGGATTTCTGCAGCAAGCTCTCCGACCTGTACGAGGAGAAGTGATCGTGGACGCCCAGTTTTTGAACCAGCTCATTCCCGCCCTGAACAAGGGCCTGTGGATGAGCGCGCTGCTCATCATTCCCTCCGCCATCTTCGGCACCATTTTCGGCGTGATTGTGGGCACCCTGCGCGTGTTCGGCAGCAATGCCGTGCGGCGCATCTTTGACGGTTATACCGCCCTGTTCCGCGGCGTGCCGCTCATGGTGCAGCTCTTTGTCTTCTATTTTGGCCTGCCGACCTTCGGCATCTATTTCGAGGCCTACGGCGCATCCGTTACCTGCTTCATTCTGTGCAGCGCGGCCTATCATTCCGAGTACGTGCGCGGTGCGCTGCTTTCCATCCGTGAAGGTCAGCTCAAGGCCGGTGCGGCTCTCGGCATGAGCCGTGTGCAGACCGTGATGTGGATCGTGGTGCCACAGGCATTCCGCAGAGCCCTGCCCGGGTGCGGCAACGAGATAGTCTATCTCATCAAGTATTCCTCTCTGGCCTATCTCATTTCCTGCATGGAAGTGACCGGCGAGGCCCGTGCCATAGCGGCCAAGACCTTCCGGTTCACCGAAGTGTTCATGGTGCTGGCGCTGTACTACCTGTTCCTCGTTTCCATCGCCTCGTGGCTGCTCAAGAAGTTTGAGGACAGGCTGTATATTCCCGGTTTCGGACGTCAAAAATAGCTGCTTATCCGCCTGCCGCCCTGCCGTGATACTGGGGCGACCGCTCCGGCGGCCATCTCCTCGGCGGGAAAGGCCGGTGTTTACGCGCGTGGTGAAGACCATGCGCTCATACACAGGAGTGATACATGTCCGCTTCTTCCCGTCTTTCTGCAGCAGCGTTAGAGTCGCTGGAAACCGTGCTCGGCCCTGAGAAGGTGCTGCGCAATCCCGGCGAACCCTACGACCGCGACTCCTCAAGTTACAAGGCCATGCCCGACTGCGTGGTCTTTCCCGAATCAACTGAAGACGTACAGTGCGTGATGATGCTTGCCAACGAGCATCGTTTTCCCGTGTTTCCGCGCGGCGGCGGCACGGGTACCTCCGGCGGCTGCATTGCCCTAGGCGGCGGTGTGGTACTCTCGCTGGAACGCATGAACCGCATTATTTCCATCGATACGGAAAACCTTGTGGCCGTGGTGGAGCCCGGCGTCATCACTCAGGCTCTGCGTGATGCGGCAGCCGCCAAAGGGCTGTTCTATCCGCCGGACCCCGCTGGTATGGATGAATCCACCATCGGCGGCAATGTCGCCACCAACGCTGGTGGGCCCGCCTGCGTGAAGTACGGCGTGACCCGCGACTACGTGCTCGGCGTGGAGGCGGTGACGCCCCTTGGTGCACACATCAAGGCCGGCGTACAGACCCGTAAGGGCGTGGTGGGCTACGACATGGCGCATCTGCTCTGCGGTTCCGAAGGCACGCTCGGTATCATTACCCAGCTTACCCTCAAGCTTATTCCGCTGCCCGCAGCCCATGTGGGGCTTGCCGCAGTGTTTCCCTCCATGGCGGACGCCATGCGCGCCGTGACCGCCATTCTCACCTCCGGCCACCTGCCTTCGGCCATGGAGTTTCTTGATCATAAGTGCCTGCAGCTGGTGGGCAACGAACTGCCCTTTACCGTGGAAGGTGAAACCGCCTCTCTGCTCATAGTGGAACTGGATGGCGTGGCTGACCAGATTACCCGCGAGATCGAAACGGTGAAGGCCATATGCACCCGCGAGGGCGCAAACCGCCTCATGCCCGGTGGCACCGAGGAGGAGCGCGAGCGTATCTGGAGTGTACGACGCCAGACGTCAACCCGCATACGCGCGCATGCGCCCATCACTATCTCCGAGGACATTGCCGTGCCCATCGGCAGCATTGCTCCCTTCATTGAACTGGTGCCGGATTTTGAACGCGAGTTCGGTTTGGATATCTTCTGCTTCGGGCATGCAGGCGACGGGAACATCCACCTTATCGTCACTGCGCCCGAGCGCAGCGAAGAGCATCGGGTGGATGAGGGCATCCGCGCCATCGTGCAGAAGGTGCTGGAAATGGGTGGTACCCTTTCCGGCGAGCACGGCATAGGCGAAGCCAAGAAGCACCTGCTGCCCATGGAACTCTCTCCGGAGTCCATCCGGCTGCAGTGCGGCATCCGCCGCGTGTTCGACCCCAACGGCGTGTTGAACCCGGGCAAGGTGTTCTGCTAGCCGGTAGTTGAACAGAACCTGCGGAAGACAAGCAAAAAAGGGTCGTGGAGCAAACCTCCACGACCCTTTATTCTTACTATCTTGCAAATGCTACGGCATCAGTGGGGCGAGGCGCAGGCCTTCCTGCAGGTCAACGCCGCACATGAGGTTGGCGTTGGCCAGTGCCTGACCGGAGGCACCACGACAGAGGTTGTCGATGGCGCTGAGAATGATCAGGCGGTTGGTGCGCTTGTCCACCACAAGGCCGATGTCACAGAACATGGTGCCGCGCACGTGGCGCGTTTCCGGCAGCACACCTGCAGGCAGCACGCGCACCCACGGATGCTGGCGGTATGCCTCTTCATACATGGCGTGCACGTCATCCAGGGTCATGTCCTTCACCAGCGTGGTGTAGATGGTGGAGAGAATGCCGCGGTTGATGGGCAGAAGATGCGTGTTGAACGACACGGTGATGTCGTCGCCCGCAATGGCGCTGATCTCCTGCTCGATTTCCGGCGTATGGCGGTGCGTGGGCAGGCCGTATGCACGGAAGCTATCGGAAACTTCACAGAACAGGGTACCCACGGCGGCCTTGCGGCCTGCACCGGTCGCGCCGGACTTGGCGTCGATGATGATGCCCTTGGTGTCCACCATGCCGTGCATGAGCGCGGGGTAGAGGCCGAGGATGGACGACGTGGGGTAGCAACCGGGGTTGGCGATGAGCTTTGCCTCGCGGATGGCGGGTGCATACAGCTCAGGCAGGCCGTATACGGCGCTCTCCAGCAACTGGGGCTGGGTGTGCTGGCACTTGTACCAGTGCTCGTAGATATCCTGATCGCGCAGGCGGAAGTCGGCGGAAAGGTCCACAACCTTCAGGCCCTTCTCAAGCAGCACGGCCGCAATTTCCATGGCGGTCTTGTGCGGTACGGCCAGAAAGACCAGCTCGCACTTGGCGGCCAGAAGCTCGGGATCGGGCTCAGTGATGACGATTTCGCCGCTCGGCATGCCCTGCAGGAAGGGGTAGATGGTGTGCAGCTTCTTTCCGGCCTCGGCACGGGAGGTGACGCTCACCAGCTCGAAGCGGGAATGCCCTTCAAGCAGGCGCGTGAGCTCCATGCCGGTGTAGCCGGTTACACCCACCAGCCCTACATTGATTTTTTCCATGATTCGCTATTTCCCCTTTACCACGTACTTCATGCGCAGTTCATAGAGCAGGCCGTCCAGCAGCTGGCGCTCTTCGGCGTCAAGGCAGTTCTGGGTCTTGTTCTGCAGCATGGTCAGCACGTCGATGGTGTGCTTGGCCATGAGCAGGTTGGGCGTGCTCTGACCGGTTTCCGGGTCCGGCACCTCGCCAAGGTGGACGAGAGCGGAGGAACCGAGAGACAGGATGAACGTGGAAAAGGTGACCGTGGGCATCTGGTGCTGCGCATTAGACCCGCAGCCGCAACCGCAGCCGGTGTTCTGTGCATCCGACATGTGACGTCTCCTTGCTCGCAGGGAAAGTTGAATTACATCGTACCGTCGTACGTAAGTAAGGCTTCGTGATAGGCTTGCAAGCCTTTCTCCAGATAATCGCGGGAGCCGATGTAGCCGCCGCAGGCGCGGAAGGCTTCCGCCAGCGCGTGCAGACCGGCGGCGAGGTCGGCCCAGTCTACCCAGCCCATGTGGCCGATGCGGACGGCGCGGCCCTTCAGGTGGTCCTGACCGCCAGCCATGTAGACGCCGAAGCGGTCTGCCGCAATTTCCAGAAGCCGTGCGCCGTCAATGCCTTCGGGCAGCAGCACGCTGGTGAGACCCCAGGTGAAGCGGTCCTTGGCCAGCAGTTCAAGCCCCATCTCCTTTACGGAGGTGCGCGCGAACATGGTCAGTGCCCATTGCTTGCGGTACACGGTCTCCAGACCTGCTTCCATGAACATCTTCATGCTTTCGTTAAGGCCGATGATCAAGCTTACGGGCGTGGTGAACAGGGTCTGGTTCTTCTGCACGTTGGCGCGTTCGCTCAGCAGATTGAAATAGAAACACGCGGGCGGCACGGTTTCCGCCTTGGCCCATGCGCGTTCGCTCAGGGCAATGAGCCCGAGGCCGGGGGGCAGCATGAGGCCCTTCTGGGAGCCGGTGACGAGGCAATCGATGTTCCATTCGTCCATGGGGCAGGGAGAAATGCCCACAGAGGAGATGCCGTCCACCACCAGCAGCATGTTGCGGGAGCGGGTTAGCGCACCCAGCACGTGCACGGGGTGCAGCACGCCGGTGGAGGTTTCGGAATTCTGGATAAGCAGGCCTCGGGCATCCGGATGGGCGTTCATGGCGGCTTCTACTTCGGCAACGGATACTGCGTTGCCCCATTCCACCGTGATGGTCACGACCTCAAGGCCGTGTCCCTGACTGATTTTCGCCCAGCGTTCGCCGAACTTCCCGCCATCCACGACAATCACTTTCTCGCCCGGTGCGAACAGGTTGGTCACCGCCGCGGTCATGACGCCCGTGCCGGAACAGGCCAGAGGCATGACAGGCTGCGCGGTGCCAAACAGCATGCGCAGGCGTTCCTGCAGTTCAGCCATGACAAGCTTGAACTCAGACTTGCGGTGGTGAATCATGTCCTGTGCCATGGCCAGACGAATCTGTTCCGGCAGCGGCGTGGGACCGGGGGTTAAGAGACGGGGTTTGTTCAGCATTACCGACTCCGTATGGTCGACTCCCGTATGGGAGCAGGTTTGTGAGTGAATCCGGCAGGAAGGCCATCAGGGCCATCCGCCGCGCTACGGACGCAAACCATATAAACAAAAAAGGAAAAACTCTAGTGGAGTTTCATGCCACAGAAGGGTTTGGAAGGCGTAAATTCGGAATTATGGAGCGCTCGCGTGGCGCTGGGAAAGGGGAGTTGAGGGAACGGTCGTCCAAAGGGAACGGATAAGGCTCAGAGCTTCAGGCTTATCAGAATGAGGAGAATGGAGCCGACCGGCCCGAAAGGCAGATAGTCCGGCGGAGAACCCTCATCAACATGCAGATGGTTCGTCCGCCGGACCGAATGATCTGTTAGCGGCTCTTCAGTACCCGCACGCAGAAGCTCTTGAGGTAGTGGGTTTCCGGCATGGCGGGATGCACGGGATGGTCCGGTCCCTGATGCCCCTGAATGAGCGTCTGGATGCGTGCTCCGGCCTTGTTGGCGGCGTGCAGCACGGTGCGGTTCAGGTCTTCTGCGGAAAGGTGCTGCGAACAGGAGCAGCTCATGACGATGCCGCCGTCCTCCACCAGTTCCATGGCAAGGCGGTTCACGCGCTGATAGGCGCTCAGCCCTTCATGATAGGCCTTCTTGCGTTTGATGAAGGCGGGCGGGTCCACGCAGATGACGTCGAAGCGGCGTCCGGAATCCTTGAGCGCCTGCAGGGTGTTCAGCGCATCACCGAGCACAGTGTCCACTTCGCAGCCGCCTTCGGGCATGTTCTGCGCGGCGTTGCGGGCGGCGTAATCAAGGGCGGTCTGGGAGGCGTCAAGGAAGGTCACGGCGCTGGCTCCGGCTTTTACCGCGTTGCAGCCGAAGCTTCCGGCGTAGCAGAAGGCGTCCAGCACGCGCTTGCCCTTGCAGAAGCGGGCAAAGTCGCTACGGTTGGTGCGCTGGTCATAGAACCATCCGGTTTTCTGGCCTTCCGTGAGTGGGGCGGTGAAACGCACGCCGTTTTCGATCAGGTCGATTTCGGCGGGCACGGTACCGAAGGCGGTTTCCGTGTAGCGGGGCAGGCCTTCAAGGTCGCGACTACCCATGTCGTTGCGCAGCAGAATGCCTGCAGGCTTGCACAGGTCCGCAAGTACGCTGACGATGTCGTCCTTCACGGCTTCCATGCCTGCGGTGCTGATCTGTGCGACGAGGACGTCGTTGTAGCGGTCCACCACCAGCCCGGGCAGGTAGTCGCCTTCCGCAAAGGCAAGACGGTAATAGGGCACGCCGAACATGGCGTCGCGCAGTTCCATGGCACGGCCGAGGCGCTCGCGCAGCAGGTCCGCGTTGAGCGGGGTATCCGCTGCGGTGGAGTAAACGCGGGCGCTGATGAGCGAGGCGGGGTTCACATAGGCGCTGCCCACGGGAACATCCTTGCTGGACATGATGGTGGCGCATTCGCCCGGTTCGAATTCCTTGAGGGGGCTGCGCTTGGTGTCCACTTCGTTGCTGAACAGCCAGAGGTGGCCGACGCGAAGGCGTTTTTCTTCGCCTTTTTTAAGATAGAGATGTTTCATATATTGTGTCTTTTCTATGTTTTTTTTGGGGGGGAGGGATTGCTCCGCAGGCCAAAGGGACAACAGCCCCTTTGGAAACCTTTTCACGTGCTGGCGCGGAGTCCGCGTTAACAACAGACTATCAGCCTACCCCCGGGCAGAAATGATAACAAACAGGGAGAAACCGTAATCTGGCATAGTAAACGGGCAAGGCTGCTATTCGGGTGCAGGGGATTATTCCCCTGCCCGCCGGAGGCATGCTTAAAAAACAGCCTGACTGCGCTTAATGCGCTTCGTGCCAGCCGTCGCCGATGCCGTAATCCACCTTGAGCGGCACGTCCAGCGCCTTTCCGCCGGGGTGCACGCCGGACATGATGTCGGCGAGGCGCTTGGCGGCGGCTTCGGCGTTTTCTGTGGGCACTTCCAGAAGCAGTTCGTCGTGTACCTGCAGTACGAGCCGTGCTTTGAGCGCCTTCAGTTCCGCATCCTGTGCGGTCCGCAGCATGGCGATCTTGATGATGTCCGCCGCGCTGCCCTGAATGACGGTATTGATGGCCTGACGCCGTGCCTGCGACTGCATCTGGTTGTTGCCGGACTGAATTTCCGGCACGTTGCGGCGGCGACCTGTGAGCGTGGTGACGTAGCCATGTTCCTTGGCATCCGCTTCCACCTGCTCATAGAAGGCCTTGAGCTGTTGCAGTTTGGCGAAATAGCGTTCGATGAATTCCTTGGCCTCGTTAAGGGAGATCTTGAGTTCCTGCGCCAGCTTCTGCGGACCCATGCCGTACACGAGACCGAAGTTGATGGTCTTGGCGTTACGGCGCTGGTCGGGCGTAACCTCGGCCGTGGGGGCGTCGAAGAGCACGGAGGCGGTGCTGCTGTGGATGTCCTGATCGTTGCGGAAGGCTTCGAGCAGGGTGGGGTCCTGTGAGCAGTGGGCCAGCACACGCAGTTCAATCTGCGAGTAGTCTGCGGAGACGAGCTTGCAGCCCTTGCGTGCGGTGAAGCATGCGCGCATGCGCGGGCCGAACTGGCCGCGCACGGGAATGTTCTGCAGGTTCGGGTTGCTGGAGGAAAGGCGTCCGGTCGCCGTGGCCAGCTGATTGAAGGTGGTGTGGATGCGGCCCTGCGCATCCGCAAGGCGCGGCATGGGTTCCAGATAGGTGGAGCGCAGCTTTTCCAGCGTGCGGTATTCCAGAATCAGGTCGATGACCTCGTGTTCGCCTGCCAGCTTTTCCAGCACGGCCTGCGAGGTGGAAACCTGCCCGCCCTTGGTCTTGCCCTTGGGCTTGAGCCCCAGCTTGTTGAAGAGCAGGTCGCCCAGCTGCTGCGCGGAGCGGATGTTGAACTGCCCGCCGGCAGCTTCGTAGATTGTCTTGGTCAGGCGGTCCAGCTCGCGCTGCACTTCCGTGAGAAACGCGGTGAAGGCGGTGCCGTCAATGTGGATGCCGATTTCTTCCATGTCTGCCAGCACGCGGATGAGCGGCAGTTCCATCTCGTTCATGAGCGTGACGAGGTCGGCACCCTGCAGGCGGCGCATGAAGTCGTCCGCAAGGGCGAAGGCGAGCAGGGCGGGATTCTCCTGTGCAATTTCGAATTCGTCGGCCCGTGCGGAAAGCCTGCGCCAGGAATAGTCGCGGTCTTCGGGATCAAGCAGATAGGCGGCAAGGCCGAGGTCGAACCAACGGGAGGAATCCACGGTGCGCCACCCGCTTTTGATGGCGAGCAGGGCTTTCACGTCCGGTGCGATGACCTTTTCCGCCCTGCTTGCGTAGCCTGCCAGCGAGGTGAGCGAGCCGGAATAGCGGTATTCCCTGTCGCTGCCTTCCACAAGCACGTTGACGATGCATGCTTCCTGTCTGGTCTCGTTGCTGGTCATGTCCAGCAGCGAGGGCATGGTGCATTCGGGCTTCTTGAGCATTTCGCCGATGGGTACCAGCGCGATGCGTTTGCCGGAGCAGTCCGGCAGCGCGGTAGCATCTGTGGTGTCTGCCAGTTTCAGGCTGTGCGAACCGTGTGCGGCAGTAGCGGGTGCGGCACCGGCTGTAGCGGTTGACTGTGCGGGCGCGGGGGCATCGAACAGGCCAAGCTGCATGCTGCCGCCTGCGGGCTTGCCGGACGCGGACAGGTCGGAGGCGGGCGTGTTCACCTTGGCGGTAACGGGGGCCAGCGCGGCCACTTCCTTGAGCAGGGCGCGCAGTTCGTATTCACGCAGGAAGGCGGCAGCCTTGTCGCCGTCCATGGGATCGATATGGAAATGGTCCAGTGTCAGACTGGTGCACTGGTCCTTGGAGAGCGTGGTGAGCGTGCGGAAGGTGAACATGTTCTCCAGATGGTCGGCGAACTTCTTCTGCAACGTGGGCGCGAGCGCATCGAAGTTGTCGCGGATGGCCTCCAGCGAGGGGTAGTCCGCAAAAATCTTTTCGGCAGTTTTGGGGCCGATGCCAGGCACGCCGGGAATGTTGTCCGACGAGTCGCCGATGATGGCCTGAAAATCAGGCCACTGCGCTGGCTCAAGGCCGGTTTCCTCGCGGAATTCGGCGAGGGTGGTGAGCTTTTCCTGCTTTGCGCCGGGGTCCCACATGAATACGTTGTCGTCCAGACATTGCTTCAGGTCCTTGTCCGCGCCGATGATGATGACGGGGCGTTCCTTCTTGTAACGGGCGGCAAGGGAGGCGATGCAGTCGTCCGCTTCGCAGTTCTCGGAAACTTCCAGATGCAGGCCGAGGGTCTGTACCGCCTGCTTGATGGGATCAAGCTGCTGCACAAGCGGTTCCGGCGTGGCGGAACGGTTGGCCTTGTATTCGGGATAGGTTTCGTGGCGGAAGTTCTTCCCCCTGCCGTCGAGGATGAACCCGAAGTAGGTGGGCTGCTCGTCCTTGAGGAATTTCAGTAGGATGCGGGTGACGATGAACAGCGCATTGGTGGGAAAACCGTCGGAGCGCTGCATGGACTGCATGGCGTAGAAGGCGCGGAATATGAATGCGGAGCCGTCCATCAGGTAGAGCGGTTCCGTGGTAAGGCCGAGGCGTTCTTTTACAGACATGGTATCTTGGGGGTTGGGGTTGGGGCATGGTGCCCGATCAATCGGCTATCGTAGGTGGAAGTGGTTGGGATGTAAATGTTGATGTTGAGGGGGGATGCTTTGGGAGGTGAGCTGAGCTGATCCTTTCACCGACTGTATGCAGTTCTGGCTTGGTATTCCCGTTGTCGCCTCCGGACCTTTAGCCGTTAAGTGAGTCTTTGAACTTTACGGATAAAGAGAGCAGAGATGGGGAGAGCGGGGCCGAAGCCGTTATGAGGCCGTGCCGACTTGAAAGACCTTTCACCGACTACATGGAGTTTTGACTTGGTATCCCCGTTGCCGCCGCTCTGCTGTCTTTATCCGTAAGGCTCGAAGATTCGCCAACGGCTAAAACTTCCGCGGGACCAGAGCGGGGCCTCAGCCGGGGCGTGCCGCCCCTCAGCAAGGCCCCCTCTGGACTCCCCCTGCCTCGCCCCCGCTGGGGGGAGACTGGTGATTCTGTCCTGCCGTGGAAGCGAAGCGCTTCCAATCGGCACAGGCGTATCGAGAGTGAAAACACGGGGGACTCACATTCTGTCACGCCAGCATGCGAAGCGCATGCAATTGGTGAAAGGCCTTTCAAGCCAGTAATCTCCTCAAACAACAAAAAAAGCCCGGGAGACACTATCTCCCGGGCTTTCGTCTTCATTCAATTCCCTGAAATACTAACAGTTCGCCTCAGCATTCCCGCACTGCTCCTGCTGCGAAGCCTTGAGCTGGCCGCAGGCTGCCTTGATGTCCGCGCCCTTGGACTTGCGGATGATGGCGGTGATGTTCTTGGACCACAGCACCTGTTCGAAGGCGAGAATGGCTTCTTCGGTGGGGGCCTTGTAGGGGTCTCCTTCCGAGGGGTTGTAGACGATGAGGTTCAGCTTGCCCTTGGTGCGGGCAACCAGCTTCACGAGCTGGCGGGCATGTTCCACGGAATCGTTCACGCCGCCGAGCAGCAGGTATTCGTATGTGATGCGTTCGCGGGTCTTGAGCGGGTAGTTTTCCAGCGCGGTGATCAGGTCGTCCAGATGCCAGTTGGCGGCCTTGGGCATGATCTGCTTGCGCAGTTCCTGCGTGGGGGCGTGCAGCGACACGGCCAGATAGGCAAGGCCGGATTCGCCCAGCTCCATCAAACCCTTTTCTATGCCGCAGGTGGAAACGGTGATGCGGCGCGGGGAGAACTGCAGGCCCAGCACGCTGTTCAGGCTTTCGAGGCTGCGCATCAGTTCCTTCATGTTCAAGAGCGGTTCGCCCATGCCCATGAACACGAGGTTGCGCAGAATGGGGTTGGCGGCATCGTCCTTCAGGTATTCGCGGGCAACCAGCACCTGACCGAGAATTTCGGCCATGGTCATGTTGCGCTCAAAGCCCATGGTGCCGGTGGAGCAGAAGGTGCAGCCCATGGCGCAGCCCACCTGACAGGACAGGCACTGCGTGAGCCTGCCGCTGGCACCGGGGATGAGCACGGTTTCCACCAGCGCGCCGTCTCTGAGGCGCAGCAGAAACTTGGTGGTGCCGTCCTTGCTTTTCTGCATGGTCACCACTTCCGGCCAGATGATGGCGGCATGCTCCTTGAGCATGGCGCGGGTGGCCTTGGAAACGTTGGTCATGGCGTCGAAGTCGCGCGTGTACTTGTTCCACAGCCACTGCCATATCTGCTTGGCGCGGAAGGCTTTTTCGCCGCGCTCCACCAGAAAGGCTTCCAATTCGGAAAAGGTAAGATTGAGAATATCGACCATGCAATGCTCCGGAAAAATCGCAGGATGTGGGTGCTAGCCGCTGAAGGGCCGTCCTGCTGTGCCGGATTGGTACGGTAAAAGGCGCGATTGTGCAAGTGTGCAGGGGCAATCCGTGAGCGGCGGCGCGGCAGGCGATGTGGCCGTTTCGTGTTCTGACGGGGAACGGCTGTAAAAGAGTTACTCTTGCCGTGCGGTTAGGCTGGCTGTCCTATCTGCTGGCGTATGCGGGAATATGCCTGCTCCGCATCGGCTTCCGCTTTGGCCCACAGGTCGTTCTGCAGGGTGATGAGTTTGTGCAGCGTCTCCACGTTCAGGGCGGTGTCGTCGGGATGGTTGGTGCGGTGGTTGTGGAACTCCAGCAGGCAGTGCCAAATGGGGCGGTAATGCGCGTTGCTGGTCATGGCGAGCGTGTAGCCGTCGAAGGCGGCGGGGATGAGCTGGGGCGGCGTGTTGGCCGCGCGGTGTCCTTGGGCGTAGAGGAAATAGTTGGTGGTGTAGAGTTTGCGGAAGAGATCCTGAGTGACTTTCTTGTTCAGCCCGAAGTCCTTTTTTACGGACTCGCTGTCGTGGCCGAGATGCTCCATGAAGGGGGTGTGGTCAAAGTAGTATTGGTCTATGTTCAGGCTTTTCAGTTTCTCGCCGTAGTCGCCGTCCTCGCAGCCGTAGAGTCCGTAGTCCTCGCACCAGTACCCCACGATGTCCGAGATGGTCCTGGGGATGAGGATGGCCCCGCCTGAAACGTGCGCGGCTGCGCGGCCTATCAGCCCGTCACGCTTGGGCACGTGGCACTTGTTCTGTAGCTGGTGGTTCAGGTCCGCGCCCCAGACTGCATCGCGCGGTGCTTTTTTCATGTGCAGCAGCACGATGTCCAGCCACTTGGGATTGTGGATGACCACATCGTTGTCCAGCTTCATGTAGATGGGGGCTTGTATGAGTCGCCAGCCTACATTGGCCGCCACGGCTACTCCGTAATTCTTTTCCAGCCGGAACAGATAATCCAGCTGCCCGCGTTCCTTCATTTCCCGCAACAAGTCCTGCGTTTCCGCCTCGCTGCCGTTATCCACGGCAGTAAGCGTGTACGGGTGCTTGGTGTTCTTCCGCACCGCCTCAATGGTCCGCCGCGTCAACTCGGGCCGGTTGAAGACCGGGATGGTTATGTTGAGGATTGGCATGGGGATTAAAGGGCTAGAGTGAAAAAAGCGTAACTTCGTTATTTCGTTATGAGAAAAATTGGAATGATGGTCAATCTCTTGTGTTGAGTTTGTTCAGTCTCGTTGACTTTGTATTGTATATAGTTTTATATGTACGCATTATTAATTTTTAGCTAGGGAGGGTTAGACATGGGTTGGTTCGAGATTCTACGTGCTGTTGACGGTCAGTTTTATTTCAACTTAATGGCGTCTAATGCAAAGGTGATACTTACGAGCGAGATGTATACGCAGAAGCATAACGTTCAGAATGGCATTCAATCTGTCCAAACCAACAGCACAGATAGGGATCGATTTGAAAGAAAAGAGTCTGCGAATGGTGAACCCTATTTCGTTCTCAGAGCCAAGAACCATGAGGTGATTGGCACTAGCGAGATGTACTCGAGTAATCAGGCAAGGGAAACGGGTATTGCATCTGTTATGACCAACGGTCCGACGAAAGATATTCGTGATTTTTCTTAGTAAGGGGTGTGAAAAAGGCCCGAACGCGAAAGCGTTCGGGCCTTTTATTTTTCTCTATGGCGTTAGCCGCAATCTACAACTTATACGCCTTCACATACGCCACGGCTTCCTCAACCGAGTTCACCTGACCGGCGATCTGGGCCTTGAGAAGGTCATCGCGAATGATACCCACGTGCGGGCCGGGCTTCAGGCCGGTGGCTTCCATGATGTCGTTACCGTTCAGGAAGGGTTCGGTCATTTGCTCGGGGGTGTCTGCGCGTTCCAGATACTTCATATTGTGGTTGAAGGAGGTAAGCGCAACGCCGCGGGCCTTCAGGTCTGCGCGGGCCAGTTCGATCAGGCGGGGGTATTCGTCCAGCGCCTTGAAACGGCGGATGCCCTTGTCCGTCAGCATGGAGTGGAAACGCAGATGCTGCCGTACGAGGTGGCAGATGAGGTCGATATCCTGCTGAGGAACGGAAAGGCGGGAAAGCAGCTTTCTGGTTACCTTCGCGCCCACGCGGTGATGCTGGTAGAAGGTCCAGCGTTCGCCGTCGTGTTCTGCGGTGTAGAGCTTGCCCACGTCATGGAACAGCACGGCAAAGGTGCCCAGCCAGTCGTAGGTGAACTCTTCCGGATACTTGTGCATCACGCCGATGGTGTGCTCAAGCACGGTTTCCTCTTCGCCTTCTTCGTTCTTGATCTGGATGACGCGGGAAAGGGCGGCGATTTCCGGCAGCAGGCCGTGCAGGATCATGGAATCGAACAGAAGCTGCACGAACTTCCACATGTTTTCCGCTTCTACCTTGCGCCATTCGTCCATGATCTCGGTCACGGGCACGTAATCCAGAATGCGGGAAGCGCCCTTCAGAATGGCCATCCACGTATTCTTTTCCAGCGGCAGGTCGAAGTTGGCGGCAAAGCGCAGCGCACGGATGCCCAGCAGGTAGTTGCGACGCAGGGTTTCATCCGGAATGCCTTCCATGCGGATTTCGCCCACGTTGAAGCTTACGAAGCCGTCGTAGGTTTCGTAGGTGCGGGGAATGTACGGGCAGGCAAGGTGCGCGGGCAGCGTGCCGGATTCTTCCAGACGCTTGAGCAGACGCGGGGTGATGCGTGCCAGGGTCGCCTCGGGGTGTGATGCGTCTTCGGTGTCGGCCGGATAGAAGTGGAAGGTGACGTCGCCTTCCTTCAGCAGGCCCAGTGCGCCCTGAATGGGGGAGGACTGCAGACCGGGGAAGAGACGGGTGAGTTCTTCAACGGTGGGTTCGCAGGCGATATCAATTTCCGCTTCGCGGTCTTCGTTGTGCAGTTCCTTCTGCAGCAGGGTGTTCACCACATAGGCGTCATACCCGTTACGCATGATGGTTTTGCAGATACCGATGGCATCCTTGAAAGGCTGACTCATTCATCCTCCTAATATGGCATGCCCGTTACTGCCGACGGGCATGAAAGTGCTGTTCAATACCGCATCTGCTTCACAGGGGAAGCGGACAATGTCAAGTGATTCATAGCTGTTTGAACGGGCAGTTGCGGTTTGTTCCGGTATTATACGCTGTTTTGCTTCTGTTTGCGACACCCTGCTACGGGTGCGGAAACGTACTATTATCCTTCCGCAAAGCAGAGCGGCACCGTAGAGGTGCCGCTCGTTCAGTTCGTATTACACTACTTTCACGCCGCCAAGCCAGTGGGCTTTGACGCGCCCTTTGAGCATGCGGCCGAGGAAGGGCGTGTTCTTGCCCTTGGACTGCATTGCCTCGGGCGTGAGCACCCAGCGTTCTTCCGGATCGAAGAGGAAGAAGTCTGCAGGGGCCCCCTTTTCGAAGTTGTTGGCGGGCAGGTTGAAGATGCGCGCGGGCTCGTGGCACCAGCGCTTGATGAAGTCGGCTTCGGAGATGAGGCCGTCCGTCACCAGTGTCCATGTGAGCGCCACGGCGGAGTCCATGCCGGAGATGCCGTTGGGGGCTTCGTCCAGCGTGCACTCCTTTTCGTGCTCGGCGTGCGGGGCGTGGTCGGTGACCAGAATGTCGATGGTGCCGTCCTTCAGAGCTTCGCGCATGGCTTCCACATCCGCAGGGGTGCGCAGGGGCGGGTTCACCTTGGCCATGGGCGAATAGTTTTCCAGCTCGCGGTCGTCAATGAGCAGGTAGTGCGGGCAGGTTTCCGCAGTCACGCGCACGCCGCGCTGCTTGGCCCAGCGGATGAGCTCCACGGACTGCTTGCAGCTGATGTGCGCCAGATGCACGGGAATATCGAGGTATTCGGAAAGCAGAATGTCGCGGGCCGCCTGCATGGATTCCGCCACCACGCTCTGTCCCTTCACGCCGATGCGGCCGCTGGTGGCCCCTTCGTTCATGTGCGTTTCCTTGGCGAGGGTGGGGTCTTCGCAGTGGTCGATGACGATGAGCCCGTAGGTGTGGGCGTATTCCATGCAGCGACGGAACATCTCTGCACCGCCCACGGGCCTGCCGTCGTTGGAGATGGCGGCGCAGCCTGCGGCGGCGAGTTCCGCCATGGGGGCAAGCTCCTTGCCTTCCAGCCCAACGGTGGCGGCCCCCACAGGGTAGAGGCGCGGGCCGTGTGGCCACGTGGCCTTGGCCTTGGCGAGCATGGTCTTGGTCACGGCGGCGGTATCGTTCACGGGCTTGGTGTTGGCCATGGCCATGACCGCGCCGAATCCGCCGTGCGCGGCGCAGCGCAGGCCGGAGTTGATGTCTTCCTTGTATTCGAAGCCGGGCTCGCGCAGGTGCACGTGGCAGTCGATGAAGCTGGGGAAGACCTTGAGGCCTGCGGCGTCGAAGACTTCAGCACCTTCAGTGGCGTCTGCCTTGGGGCCGACGGAATCGATCTTGCCGTCGCGCACGACGATGTCCACGGTTTCGCCGAGGTATTCTGCGTTCTGTATGATCAGGATGCTGCTCATTTGGAGCCTCCGTCTTTGCGGGTTGCGTGGAGATAGAGAATGGCCATGCGCACGGCCACGCCGGAGGCCACCTGCGTGAGCACAAGGCTTTCCGCGCAGTCGGCGATGTCGGAGGCGATTTCAAGCCCGCGGTTCATGGGGCCGGGGTGCATCACCAGTGCGCCGGGGGCGGCCATGGCGAGATGGCGGGCCGTAAGGCAGTAGGTGGTGGCGTATTCGGAAAGATCGGGCAGCAGGCCTGCCTGCTGGCGCTCCAGCTGCAGGCGCAGGCACATGACGGCGTCCACGCCCTGCACGGCTTCATTCAGGTTGGTATAGACGGTCACGGGCCAGTCGTTCAGGCCTGCGGGCTGCAGGGTGCGGGGCGCGCACACGCGCACTTTCGCGCCCAGCTTGTTCAGCAGGATGACGTTGGAGCGGGCCACGCGGCTGTGCAGGATGTCGCCCAGAATGAGCAGGGTCTTGCCGCTGAAGTCGCGCCCCCAGTGCTGGCGCAGGGAAAAGGCGTCCAGAAGGGCCTGCGTGGGGTGGGCATGCCAGCCGTCACCGGCGTTGACGATGGCGCAATCCAGCCGTTCGGCCAGATACTGCGCGGCACCGCTGGACCAGTGGCGGATGACGATGACATCCGGATTCATGGCCTGCAGGGTGAGGGCGGTGTCCTTGAGGCTTTCGCCCTTGGTGAGGCTGGAGCCGCTCTTGGTCAGCGCGAAGGTGTCTGCGGAAAGGCGCTTGCCCGCCACGTCGAACGAGGTCTTGGTGCGCGTGCTGGCCTCGGCAAAGAAGAGGATTACGCTCTTGCCTTTGAGGGTCGGCACCTTCTTCACGGGCCGCTGGTTGATTTCGTGGAACTGTTCGGCGGTGTCGAGAAGATGGTTGGCCTCTTCCACCGTCAGTTGGGACACGTCCAAGAGGTCCTTGTGGGGCCATGTGAAGCGTTGGTTTTCTTGCATGTTGCGCACTCTACATCGTGGGTCAAAACGGTTTACAAAAGTAAATCCTCCGGCAGCACAGCATACCGGAAATGCTTGCCGGGTTCCAGCGTTCCCAGCGTTTTTGTCAGCCCGAGTGCATGAGCACCGTTAACGGTGAGCATGCGCAGCAGGGCCTGCGTGGAAACGTCGTGGTCATCCCGCAGCTTGCGGGCCTCGTTCCAGAGATTGAGGTCATGGTTGGAGGCGAGGCTGTCCGTGCCGAGGCACAGGTTCAGGCCCGCTTCCAGAAATTTGTGTACGGGGGCCGTACCCACGCCGATGTACTCGTTGGAGCGCGGGCACAGGCACACGTTGGTGCCGCTTTCGTGCAGCAGGGCAATGTCCGCGTCGTTGCAATGCACGCAGTGCACGGCAAGGGTGGAATCATCCAGCAGGCCCAGCTCGGCGGCGTAGGCCACGGGGCGCATGCCGGGGGCGGTGTAGTCCTTGGGCAGCACCCGCTGGTTCAGCATTTCGCGCAGACGGCCGGTGCCGCGCAGCAGCATTTCTTCTTCATCCGCCTGTTCTGCCAGATGGACAGAAAAATGCCGCTCACGGGAGCGGCACCAATGCTTTGCAAATACCAATGCGGAGGGATGGGTGGAATACAGCGCATGCCCCGCGAGAACGGTGTTTCGCTTTCGTACGTCGTCGGGCAGGCCGGAAGCGGCACCGGAAAGGAAGAATTCCCACAGGTCTGCGGCGGTGAAGCCTTCGGGGAAGGCATAGCCGAACACTTCCAGCTGCAGGTCGATGCCCACCTCGTGGTGCATGGCCGCTTCATAGGCAGGCAGGGGGGCGCGACCGTTCACGTCGGCCACATGCACGGTGTCCGTTGCGGCCATTTCGGAGAGGGCGGCGTCCAGAGCTGTTTCGGTAACAGCCTCACCCAGACGGGGGAGCAGAGAACCTATCCATGCGGGGAACCCCTGTCTCTGAACGGCAATGCCGCCGAGGTGCGAGAGTTCCAAATGGCAGTGGCAGTTGATGAGCCCCGGCAGGATGGTGAGGTTGCCGAGATCCTGCGGCGTGAAATCGTAGGTCGCGGCAAAGTCCGCGTAGGGCAGCACGTCGATAATGATGCCGTTTTCGGCGACGATGACGCCGTCATGAATGCAGGGAATTGGGGAACGGGAGCCGTGTGCCGCGCCGGAAACGGGCAGCGTCTCCTCGCCGTGGCGGGAGGCGGGCCGCTGGTCGGCCATGGTCAGGACGCGCAATGCGCGGACGGCTGTGAGCATTATCGGGTGCTGTTTGGATGCTGGATCATCGGGCACACGCCCACACAGTTACGTCACACAAACAGACCGCTTTGTAAAGGACTGATTGCATGCTCAGCATTAATCCCGCAGTGGAGGGAGGGCATTCATGCCCCGAATGTTTCAGGCGCGACTAAGCGGGATTCCAAAGGGGCGGTTGCCCCTTTGGTCATAGCGAATCGCTCTTGGAAAATTCATGCACTAATTACTGCTGGCCGCGCAGGCTGGCTATGGCAAGGATGATGCCGAGGGCCACACTGAGCAGGGCCGCGAAGAGGATGCGGAAGTCGGGGGGCAGCAGGAAGGTGATGGTGTGCGCGGGAATCCAGAACAAGGGGATGGTCTTGCGGAACACGAAGCCCCAGATGATCTTCCAGTTCATGTCGGCAAGGATGCCGGCGATGTCCATGCGCGAGAAGAGGCCGCCGATGGTGCCGCCCTTGCGGATGATGTGTTCGTCCGTGACGCGGTGAGCCACCATCATGACGGGCGCGAAGATGCAGTTCATCGTGGTGCTCACGCAGAAGGCGGCGAGCATGCGATCCGTGAACAGGGCGGAGCGCAGGCTGACGCCTTCGCTGAGCCCGAATGCAGCCACCAGATTGGGTGCGCCCGTGGCGAAGATGACAAAGGCGGCCTTGATGATGAGGCCGAATATGCCCCAGACGAGCATGCGCGGGGCGAGTCCGAAGCCGGGGCGCAGATAGATGCCCTTGGTGATGCGCAGGGCGATGCATTCGCCGAGCGTGGCAAGGATGGCGAATTTGATGAAGCTGGCAAGAAAACCGTGTGCGGCATTGATGGAGACGTAGGCTTCCATGGCTGCCGGAACAAAGGCGAACAGGCTGATTGTGGCGAGAGATATGGCGATGAGCAGGATGTCGCTGGTTTTCATGTCTGGTTCCAGTGGCTTGCGGTTTTTCGGAAAAAAGAAACCCCTTCAGGGCGTGGGCCCTGAAGGGGTGATTTGTGTCACAGGGAAACCTGTTTGTAAATCCTGCAGTTAGCGCTTGCCGTGAGCGGGACGTCCGCCCTTGCGTGCGCCGAAGGGACGTGCGGAGCGTCCGTTGCGGTCTTCGCGGTTGCCGTCGCGACGGTCGTCGCCGAAGCCGGAGCCGGAACGGGTGCGCTTGTCGCCGAACTTATTGTCAGCGTCACGGCCGAAGCGGTTGTCCGACTTGCGGGCGGAACGGTCATCAGTCTTGTTGCCGAAACGGTTGTCGGACTGGCGGCCGGAACGGTCGTCATTCTTGCGGGCGAAGCGGTCATCGCCAAAACGGGCGGAACGGTCGTCGCCGAAGCGGTCGGAACGGCCCTGGGGCTTGCGGTCGAAGCCGCCCTTGCGTTCGGACTGGCCGAAGTCGCGGTCGCTGCGTTCAAAGCGGTTGCCGCCACGGCGGTCATCGCGATTCTGCCAGCCGCTGCGTTCTTCGCTACGGCCGGTGCGTTCGGTGTTGCCGAAACGGCCTGCGCGTTCTGCCTGCTCGCCACGTGCCTTGAAGGCGGGGCGTGCATCGCGGTCATTGCGCTCGTTGCGCTCGAAACGGCCTTCGCGGTTAAAGCGGTCGCTGCGATCTTCGGAACGGAAACGGTCGTCGCGCTCAAAGCGGGGCTTGCCTGCGGGGCGGCGGTCGTCGTTATCGAAGCGGCGGGAAGCGCCTTCGGGCTTGCCGAAGCTCTTCTTTTCAAAACCGTCGTTGCCGAAGCTGCGCTTAGCGAAGCCGTCCTTGCCGAAGCTGTCCCTGCCGAAGCTGTCCCTGCGGTCGCCCTCAGCCTTTCTGCCGCCGAAGCCTTCCTTGCGGAAGGGCTTGTCGTCAGACTTGCCGAAGCGGTCAGCTCTGTCGGACTTGCCGGCAAAGGGAGACTTCGCTGCACGGCCGAAACGGGGAGCGTCGCCGCTCAGCTGGTCGGCATAAGGGGAGCGCATGCCGCCGCGCTGGCGGTCCATGCTGCGGCCGAAATCGCGGTCGCCGGACTTGGGGGCGCGGTCTGCGCGGAAATCGTTGTCCCAGCGGCAGTCTTCGTGGTCGCTCGGGCGGGCGGAACGGAAGCCCTGACGGCTGCCGCGCGCACCTTCAGAGGATTCCTCGAAGCGCTTGAAGGGCTTGCCGGAGCGGGGAGCACCGCCGGAACGGTTGCCGCCGCGCTTGGGGAAGCGGTCGTTGGGACGGCCGAAATCGCCGTCTTCTTCCTGATCGCACACAAAGCCTTCCAGCTTGGTGCGGGGAATGGCGTTGCCGAGGGTACGCTCAATGGAGCGCATCAGAGAATTGTCTTCACCGGAAATGAGGGTCATGGCCATGCCGGTGCGTTCCGCGCGGCCGGTTCGACCGATGCGGTGGGTGTAGGTCTCGGCGGTGTCCGGCACGTCGTAGTTGATAACGTGGGAAATGCTGGAGCAGTCGATGCCGCGGGCAGCGATGTCCGTGGCGACCATGATCTTGTATTTGCCGGCGCGGAACCCGTCCAGCGCCTCCTGACGGCGGTTCTGGGAAAGGTTGCCCTGCAGGGCGGTTGCTTCCCATCCCTTTTCACCCAGAAAACGGGCCACGTTCTTGGCGCGGTGCTTGGTGCGGGTGAAGATGAGCACGCTCTCGTGGTCGGTCTCCTTGAGCAGCGCCTGCAGCAGACCGGTCTTCTGGCGCGAGGGCACGTTGTAGGCCACATGCTCGATAGACGCCTTGGGTACGGTGTGATCCACCTGTACGGTTACGGGGTCGCGCAGCAGTTCTTCGGCCAGCGAGCGGATCTCGCTAGGCATGGTGGCGGAGAAGAGCAGGTTCTGGCGGTTGGCGGGCAGCAGGCTGAGAATGCGGCGCAGGTCGGGCAGGAAGCCCATGTCGAACATGCGGTCTGCTTCGTCGAGCACGAGAATGTCCACCTGCGAGAGGTCGCATTCGCCGCGCTTGGCAAGGTCGAGCAGGCGACCGGGGCAAGCCACGGCCATGGAAGAGGAACGCATAGCCTTGATCTGGGGTACAATGCCTACACCGCCGAATACGGCGGCGCAACGGTAGCCGGTCTGCTTGCCGAGGGCAATGAAGGTTTCCTGAATCTGCAGGGCAAGCTCGCGGGTGGGGGCGAGCACCAGCACGCGCACGGGACCGCGACGGTTTGCGTCAAAGTTGATCAGGTGCTGCAGAATGGGCAGGGCGAATGCGGCGGTCTTGCCGGTGCCGGTCTGGGCAAGGCCCAGAACGTCCTGACCGCGAAGGATGGCGGGAATGGTCTCCGCCTGAATGGGGGTGGGGGTTTCATACCCGCACGCAGCGATGCCGGAGACTATGCGCCGGTCGAAAGAAAAGGATTCGAAACTCACGTGGATTCCTGAAAATATGTTGGAAGGAGTGGGGCAACCGTGCGTGACTGTCGGTTGCGCGTCCGGCCGCAGGGCGTGCCCGATTCTCTGATGGGGCAGGGGCCACGGGGCGGTCCGGGTGGTGACTTGTTGTGCTCTGGACGGGAGTCTTAATGGTTCGGATGGGTTGCGAAACAGTATCGCCCCGACTCGTTACGTATTGTCCTTTGCGGCAATGCGGCGGGCGATGGAGGGAAATGGCTCAAGTCCGGTCACGCGAGACGGATACCTCTACGCGAATCCCGGACAATGTAAAGTTATTTATTCACTCAATGTAAAATTCTTTTTCGTGGGGAGGGCATTGTTTCGTAACGTGTTCATCAGCCCTGTTTTTTTCAGGTTATCATGTCCCCTTTCGCCTCGGGCCGTGTATGGTGTCCTGTAAGGCCCATTTCCATTCTTCCGCGGAGGAACATGATGAAACTCAATAATTCCGATAATAAAGGTGCCGGCCCGTCTCCTGCCACCAGACCGGCGGAAACACTGAAGCAGGATGTTCTGCGTCATGTGCTCTACAGTCTGGGCCGCGACACGGAGAATCCCGATAAGCAGACCGTGTTCCGTGCCCTTGCCATGTCCCTGCGGGACAGGCTTGTGGAAAAATGGATAGCCAGCCAGCGGGAGATTTATGCCCGCAGCTCCAAGCGTGTGTATTATCTTTCGCTTGAGTTTCTTCCCGGCCCGTTCCTGCGGGAGAATCTCATAGCTCTCGGACTTGAGAACGAAGCGCGGGAAGCGCTGTCGGATATCGGATACAGCCTTGAAGACGTGGCTGAAGAAGAATACGAACCGGGCCTTGGCAACGGCGGCCTCGGCAGGCTGGCTTCCTGCTATCTCGATTCCATGGCGACGCTACGTTTGCCTGCATACGGCTACGGCATCCGCTATGCCTACGGCATTTTCTATCAGCTTATCAAGGACGGCAAGCAGGTGGAGCGGGCGGATAACTGGCTGCGCGGCGGAACGCATTGGGAGTTCGAGCGCTCGCATTACGTGCATCCCGTTCGTTTTTACGGACAGGTGCGCGAATGGGTGGATGAACAGGGCCGACTGCGGCATTCTCTGGAAAATGCCACCACGGTCATGGCCATGGCCTGCGACATGTTCATTCCCGGATGCCGGAATGATTACGTATTGAACATGCGTCTTTGGGCGGCCAGGTCCAGCCGGGAATTCGAGTTCTCCTTCTTCAATACGGGCGATTACATCGGCGCTGTGGAAGAGAAAATTCGCGACGAGAACATTTCCATGGTGCTCTATCCCAACGACGAGGCACCGGAGGGCAAGGAACTTCGGCTCAAACAGCAGTTCTTTCTTGTTTCGGCGACCATTCAGGACATCGTGCGTCGCTTCCGCAAGAAGGGCAGTCCATGGGACCAACTGCCGCGCAAGAATGTCATTCATCTCAATGAAACGCATCCCGCCGTGGCAATCCCCGAACTGATGCGTATTCTGGTGGACGAGGAGCTGCTGACCTGGGAAGAGGCGTGGTACATCTGCGTGCGTACCTTCGCCTATACCAACCATACCGTACTGCCCGAGGCGCTGGAAGTGTGGCCGGAAGAACTCTTCCGCAAGCTCCTGCCGCGTCATCTGCAGATCATTCACGAGATCAACCGGCGCTTCCTGCACGACGTGCGTCGTCAGTTCCCCAACGACCCGAATATTCTCGGCCGCGTTTCCCTTATCTATGAAGGCGAAAGTCGCTGGGTGCGCATGAGCCATCTGGCCATTGTCGGCAGCTTCAGCGTGAACGGCGTTTCAGCCCACCACTCGGAGATTCTCAAGGAAAGCGTGTTCCACGATTTCTACAAGATATTCCCCGAGCGCTTCAATAATAAAACGAATGGCGTCACGCCCCGCCGTTGGCTGCGTCAGTGCAACCCGACGCTCGCGTGGCTCATCACCGAGCATATCGGTCCCGAATGGCTCACGGACCTTGCCCAGCTCAAGAAGCTGGAGCCGTATGCGGGCAGCGAAGGGTTCCACCGCGCGTGGATGGAAGTGCGCCTGCGCAACAAGCACAAGCTTGCCGAGTATATCCGTGAAAAGAACGGTATTACCGTCATGCCGGAGAGCCTCTTCGATGTGCACGTCAAGCGCTTCCATGAATACAAGCGGCAGCTTCTGAACGTGCTGCACGTCATTGCCCTGTATAACCGCATCCGCAGCAATCCGGCGTCCATGTCCGTGCCCCGCACCTTCATCTTCGGTGGCAAGGCTGCGCCCGGCTACTATATGGCCAAGCACATCATCCAGCTTATCAATGCAGTGGCATACACCATAAACACTGACCCCAGAGTGGGCGACCTGCTCAAGGTGGTGTTCCTGCAGAACTACTGCGTTACGCTTGCGGAGCGCATCATCCCCGCAACGGACCTTTCGGAGCAGATATCCACGGCGGGCATGGAAGCTTCCGGCACCGGCAATATGAAGTTCGCCCTGAACGGTGCGATCACCATCGGTACGCATGATGGGGCGAATATTGAGATCATGGAACATGTGGGCAGCGACAACCTGTTCCTGTTCGGGCTGCTTTCTCATGAGGTCAACGAGATGCGGGCGCAGGGATACAACCCCCGCAGTTTCTATGAGCGCGATTCGGAACTGCGCGAAGTGCTGGACATGATCGCGGGCGGCTTCTTCTCGCCAGCGGAACCGCACCTCTTCCGTGATATCGTGGAGAGCTTGTTGAATCACGGCGATCGTTACATGGTGCTCGCGGACTTCAGGTCCTATGCCTACCGGCAGCAGGATGTGGCTAACGCATTCATGGACACCACGGCATGGGCACGCATGTCCATGCTGAATACGTCCAGGATGGGCTTCTTCTCCAGTGACCGCGCCGTGGATGAGTACGCCAAGGATATATGGGGCGTTTCCGGCGTGTAAGCTTCCACCATACATATGTGACACAGGCCGTCCTTGGGGCGGCCTTTTTGCTGTGATAACAGAATATAACTGTCACCCCAGATTGCATCGCTTACTGTCATACAATGCAAAGAATCCTTTGCACCATGTAACGTCAAATATGAGAGAGGAGTTAACATGAAGAAGGTTCTGTTAGCCATGCTGGCGCTGGCAATGCTGCTGGGAATGGTCACCACGGCCATGGCGGAAGGTACTCCTGACGATGCAAAGGCCATGGTTGAAAAGGCCGTTGCGTTATATCAGGCCAATGGCAAGGAAGCGCTGCTGGCTGAAGTGAACAACCCGTCAGGTTCGTTGATAAAGGAAGACATCTATGTGTTCGTCTTCGACATGGAAGGCAACACGCTGGCGCATGGCGCCAATCCAAAGCTTGTGGGCAAGAACATGCTGAAGATGAAGGATGCCGACGGCAAGGAGTTCATGCGCGATTTCTACAAGGTGCCAGATTCGGGCGGTTGGGTTGAATACAAGTGGACCCATCCCACGCAGAAGAAGATTCGCGACAAGGTTTCCTGGATCATGATGAAGGACGGGCTTCTCTTCGGCAGCGGTGCCTACAAATAGTTAGGGACGGGCCGGCGGTCTGTCGCCGGTCCGCTATCCTTTGAGGAGGATGTCATGGCGCAATCCCTTGGCAATGCTCTCACCATCAATCGGAAGCTGACCATAAGCACGCTCAGTGTCTTGCTGCTGCTCCTTGTCATCGGCCTGATCACGTTTGAGCGTTTCACCAGTCTTGGCGAGATGCTGGATACGCTGGATGTCCGTACGGAAGTGCAACGCAAGGTGCTGAGCATCAATTATGATCTCGCAAGCATCCATTCCCAGTCCTACCAGATTATTGCGTGGGCCTCTTCCGGATTCTCCGAAGACCGCATGGAAAGTCAGGTCAAAGATATCGTTGATCGGCTGGAATCAACCCGCAAGGAACTGGCGGCCATGAGCGAGGATGAGACCCTTGCCGACGAGCATGAAGCGCTGGTGGCAATCAGCGAATCCGTTATCTTGTACGCCGATGAACTTGTGCAGGGGCTTGATATGGCGACCATTGACGCCACAACGGCCAGCATGATGATGCAGTCTGCCGACCGTGCCTTTACTACCTTGAAGGAGCAGGTTGCAACGCTGGTGGATCTTGAGGAAAAAAGCACTATGGAAGTGGAAGAGGCGGCTCACGTCGCCATGGATTCCGCCCGTTTCATCATCGGTATCCTGTTCTGTATTGCCATTACGGTTGGGTTGGTGCTGAACCTGCTTATTGCCCGCTCCATCACCTCGCCAGCCCGAAGGATTATTGACTACGCAGGCAAGGTAGCCGGAGGTACATTGGATGCGCGACCCGAAGGAGATTTCAGCGCCGAGATGGCGGACCTGCGAGCTTCCATCGAAGCCATGGTGGGCAATTTGAAAGACAAGATGGCCGAGGCGGATGAGCGCAGTAAGGAGGCAGCTGAACAGGCTCGCAAGGCGCAGCAGGCCATGGATAGCGCTATGGCGGAAAAGGAGCGTGTGCAGGGATTGCTTGTCGTTATGTCCGGAGTGTCGGAGAAGGCCGTGAGCATTTCCTCGGAACTGGCTTCGGCGGCGGAAGAGTTGGCCACACAGGCTTCGGAAATTTCGAACAGTTCGGATATCCAGCGCGGGCGTGTGCAGGAAACTTCCACATCCATGGAAGAGATGAGTGCCACCGTGCTGGAAGTGACCAAGAGTGCGTCGCAGGCCGCAGAAGGTTCAGATGCGGCGCGGGAAAAGGCCATGGAAGGAGCAGGCATCGTCGGGCAGGTTATGGCGGTGACTGCGAGCGTGCAGACGCAGGCTCAGGAAATGTCCGAAGGGCTGGCGGAACTGGGGCACAGGGCAGATGCTATTGGCAGGATCATGGAGGTGATCAACGATATCGCGGATCAGACCAACCTGCTGGCCCTGAATGCGGCCATTGAGGCTGCGCGTGCCGGTGAAGCAGGGCGTGGCTTTGCCGTCGTGGCCGATGAAGTGCGCAAGCTGGCGGAAAAGACCATGAATGCCACCAAGGAAGTGGGCGACGCCATCCGCAGCATTCAGGAGGGCACGCGCGAAAGCATCGCCTCCATGAAGGGCGCTTCGGAAGCTGTGGGCAAGAATGCGGTGCTTGCGCGGCAGGCGGAAGATGCGTTGGCCCATATTGTGGAGCTCATCAACTCCACGGCGGACCAGGTGCGTTCCATTGCCACGGCTGCGGAAGAGCAATCGGCATCGGCGGAGGAGATCAACCGCTCCACGGCTGATGTGTACCGGCTCTCAACAGAAACGTCCGACATGATTTCCCGTTCATCAGAGGCCATCCATGTGGTGGCGGCGCTCGCCGAGCAGCTGCAGGAGATCATTGCCGAGCTTGAACGGTGCAAGGGTGACTCTGGGTAGAGCATAGCCTGATACGATTATCGCATTGTACAATCAAAACGCTGGATGGCCTGTGGCTATCCGGCGTTATTCATGTGGTGCTGGTCAGATCACCAGCATGAGCACCACCGGCATGGTCAGCGCCGAAAGCAGCGTTTGTGCGGTGATGATGGCTGCCATGCGTTCATGGTCGCCGCCCAGAACCCGGGCGAGAATGTATGAAGACACGGAAACCGGAATGGCTGTGAAGATCAGGCAAATGGCCAGCGCTGTGCCGGAAATGCCCAGCAGCAGGCAGAGTATGCCTGTTATGGCAGGCAGGATGAGCAGTTTGCAGGCGGAGCTGACAAGCACGTCCCTGCTGCCCTTGACCAATGCGGCAAAAGAGAGCCCCGCGCCGACGGAGAGCAGGCCCATGGGGAGCGACGCGCTGCCGAGTATGCGCAGTGCTTCACCGATTGAGGATGGCAACTGAAGCTCCAGACCGTTCAGGGCAAAGCCCGCAATGCAGCCGAGAATGAGCGGGTTGGTGGCTAGCTGGCGCAGGGTGAACAAGAGCCCGCCCGCCTGTTTTTCCGGCTTGGCAGAGGTGTGTCCGTTCTGCCCGTTGCGGCCGTGCCGCACCAGCGTGGTCACGCACAGCACGTTGACCAGCGGAATGAGCGTCATCAGCGCCACGGCGGAAAGGGATACGCCCGCATCGCCGAACAGTCCGCTTGCGGCGGAAAGCCCCACATAGGTGTTGGGGCGCATGGCCCCTTGAAAGATGGAGGTGAAGGCCGGTCCGTCCGTCTGTACCCTGCTGCGTAATATAAGCAGGCCGCCCGCCATGATGCAGACCCCGAGCCCCATGGCAAGGGCCATGCTCCACACCGGCTGGTCACCGAGGTGGATGTTCGCCAGTTTGTCCAGCAGCAGGGCAGGGAAGAGGACGTAATATGTGAGCCGTTCTGCCTGCGGCCAGAAACCTTCCGATGGAAAGCTGATCCGCTTGAGGAAGAACCCCGTGACAATTAGCGCGAAAATGGGCGCTATGGCCGCAAGCACGTTCATGCCGACACCTCCGACAGTGACAGGAAACCGCACTGTAGGAGTGTTGCTGTGGGATGTAAAGTGTTGCCGTGCTTTGATTTTGTTGTGCGCCGCGCCAGTTATTTCGGGCAGGAAAACAGAAAAGGTCAGGAATACTCCTGACCTTTTGTTTTCATGGCGCGCCCGGAAGGATTCGAACCCTCGACCGTCTGCTTAGAAGGCAGATGCTCTATCCGACTGAGCTACAGGCGCGTATTGTATGGCGGGGCATGAACCCCTTCTCCCGTACGGGAGGCTAAGTCTTTTATACGAGGTCTGCGGGTGGGGTCAAGCCATAGGTTGCAGAAAAACGAGCTAAATCACATTCGACGGTAGTGCGGACGCATTTCGGCGGCAGTCGCCGCATATCCGGTGCTGTACGGAGCTGGTGAGCGGGGATGGTTGCAAAGCCCTACGGCCCCAATGGCCGCGCTGGCGTAAAAGCTTCTTGACGCCGCCCGCCGCATGCCCTAACGCCAAACCCATGAGCGAAACAGAACGTAATCATTTTCCCACATACGACGCGTTTGAGGCCTATCTTGATAAGCTGGGCCTTTTTCATATGGACCTCAGCCTCGACCGCATCACCAAGGTGCTGGATGAGTTGGAACTGCGCCGTCCGCCCTATGCCGTGGCGCACGTGCTGGGCACCAACGGCAAAGGCAGCACGGCTGCCTTCCTTACTTCGCTGGCGCAGTCCACGGGTCTGAACTCGGGTCTTTACACCTCGCCGCACTTCACCACGCCGCGCGAGCGGGTCCGCATAAACGGGCATATGCTGGATGAAGAGGAATGGTGCGACCTTGCCAATGACATCATGGATGCGGGCGGGGACACGCTAACCTATTTTGAATTTCTTACGGTACTCGCCGTGCTCGCCTTCTACGACTATGAGGTGGATATTGCCGTGATGGAGGCCGGTCTCGGCGGCCTGTACGACGCCACCAACGCGCTGGAGACGGATATCACCGTGTATGCGCCCATCGCGTATGATCACCAGCACGTGTTGGGCAACCGTCTTGAAGACATTGCCCGCGACAAGGCCGGAGCCATCCGCAAGGGGGTGCCTGTGGTCACCAACGTGCAGGAAGACGCCGCACTGGCCGTGCTGAGCGATGTGGCTGCCCAGCAGGGCACGACTCTGCATATGGCGGCGGAACTCATCACCATGCCGGAGAATCCCCGTATCGGACTCATGGGGCCGCATCAGAAGGATAACGCCTGTCTTGCGCTTGGCGCCTTCAAACTGCTGGTGGACAAGTACGGCTGGGCTCCTCCGCCCATCATGGACTGGGACGATGTGAAGGAACTGGGCTTTGCCGACGCATGGATCGCAGGACGCATGCAGGAGGTGGAGGCGCAGGCGGACCATCCCGCGCTTATTCTGGACGGGGCGCATAACGGCCACGCGTTCGCGGCGCTGAAGGAGTCCCTCAAGGTGCTTGATATCCATCCTGCAGCGGTCATCTTCGGCTGCATGAAGGACAAGCCGCTGGACGACATTATCCCGCAGCTGCTGGCCTTGAGTGAAGGGCCGGTTTTCCTGCCGCCCATTGCGGATAATGAACGCGCCATGGAACCGGAAGCGCTTGCGGAAATCATTGGCGAGCGTGCCAGAATCTGCGTTTCTCTGGGCGAGGCATTGCGGCTTTCCAAAAAAGTTGCACAAGATAAGGTGGTTCTGCTCTGTGGTTCCTTGTATTTACTGGGCGAGTTCTTTACACTCCGCCCCAAGTGTCTGGAGCGGGATTAACCGCCAAGGCCTTGCCGTAAACCAACGGACACCAAAGGAGCCTCACCGTGTCTCAGCTGTACCGCGCATTGCCCTCGGTTGACAGGGCGCTGGATGCCCTTGCCAATCTCCCCCTCAATCCCTCGGCAGACAAGGGAGGGGAGTCTCTCGCACTCGTGCCCCGCGCCATTCTGCGTGATCATGTGAACGGGTTTCTGGATGTCTGCCGCGAGGAGATTCGCGGCGGCGTGTATGAAAGCCCCGAACAGCTCTCGCTGGAAGCACTGCTGCCGCGTATGGCAGCCTATGTGCGGGCCAAGTCGCGCCCCCATTTCAGGCGGGTGCTGAACGGCACGGGCGTGGTGGTGCATACCAACCTTGGGCGTTCCCTGCTGGCGGATACGGCGGTGGAGGCGGTGTGCGAAGCTTGCGCCCACTATTCCAACCTTGAATTCGATCTGGAAACCGGTGAACGCGGCAGCCGCTACAGCCACGTTGAGCGCATTCTCTGTCAGGTGACGGGAGCTGAAGCGGGCCTTGTGGTCAACAATAATGCCGCAGCGGTCATGCTGGTGCTCGACACCCTGTGCAAGGGACGCGAGGTCATCGTTTCCCGCGGGCAGCTGGTGGAAATCGGCGGCAGTTTCCGCATTCCCGAGGTCATGGAAAAGAGCGGTGCGCGCCTGCGTGAAGTGGGAGCCACCAACCGTACCCATCTGCGCGATTATGAGAATGCCATTACCGAAGAGACCGCGGCGCTGCTGCGTGTGCATACTTCCAACTACCGCATTGTGGGCTTCCACAAGGAAGTGACGCTGGAGGAGATGGTGGCGCTGGGTAAACAGCGTGGCCTGCCCGTGCTGGAAGATCTCGGCAGCGGCAGTTTCCATGATTTCACCGGCATGGGCATGGGCGATGAGCCCACCGTGCAGCAGGTGGTGGCCGCAGGACCGGACGTGGTGACATTCTCCGGCGACAAGGTGCTGGGCGGTCCGCAGGCAGGCATCATCGTGGGTCGCAAGGCGTGTATTGACCGCATCAAGAAGAACCCCATGAACCGTGCGCTGCGCATTGACAAGATGACGCTGGCTGCGCTGGAGGCCACCCTGCGTCTCTACGCGGACCCGGAAAAGGCCCGCCGCGAGATTCCCACCCTTGCCATGATCACCGCCAAGGCGGACGAACTGAAGGCGCGGGCCCGCAAGCTGGCCGCCAAGGTGCGGCGCGAGCTGGGCGACCTGTGCGCAGTGGCGCTGCAGGAAGGAGCTTCCCGCGTGGGCGGCGGTTCCTTCCCTGAGCGTGATCTGCCCACCACGTTGGTGCGCATTGCGCCTGCAAAGGGAACTGCCACGGGACTGAAGCAGCGTCTGCTCGATACAAACCCGCCCCTTGTGGGCCGTCTGGAAGGCGACGCCTTCTGCCTTGATCCGCGTACCCTCACCGATGCCGAGTTTGCATTGGTCTGCGACGCTCTGCGGCAGGCACTGCCGGACTCTGGCAACTAGCCGGAAATTTCGCCGGACGTGGTGCTCCGGCAACAGCACAATACAAGCAAATTCCGGCAGGGCACGCGCCAATGCCGGATGGAGACTGGATAATGACCGACAATCTTGAGCTTTCTCCCAAGAGCTGCTGGGAGATCTACGGTGACGAGGCCAGCCTTGCCGCCATGGACGAACTGGCAGGCCGATACATTGATTTTCTTTCCACCTGCAAGACCGAGCGTGAAACCATAGACTATGTGGTGGAACGCCTGCGCACCGCGGGATATACCACCAACTTCGGTCATGATCTCGTGTACCGCGTGTTCAAGGGCAAGACCATCTTCATCGCCCGCAAGGGCAAGCGGTCCCTGTCGCAGGGCCTGCGTCTGGTGGGAGCCCATGCAGATACCCCCCGAGTGGACCTTAAGCAGCGTCCGCTGTACGAAGCCTGCGGCGTGGGACAGGCCAAGACCCATTATTACGGCGGCATCCGCAAGCATCAGTGGTTTTCCCGTCCCCTCGCACTGCACGGCGTCATCGTGCGGCAGGATGGCGAGGTGAAGAAGGTGAATATCGGTGAGGACCCGGGCGATCCCGTGTTCGCCATTGCCGACCTGCTGCCCCATCTGGCCCAGAATCAGGCCAAGCAGGTGCTTTCCGAAGCCTTTGAAGCGGAGAAGATGAACATCATTCTCGGCCACCGTCCCGTCGAGGTGGAGAACGGCGAAGAGGGCGAATCCAAGGATGCACCCAAAGAAAAGATCAAGCGCCGCGTTCTGGAACTGCTGAACGCCAAGTACGATATCCGCGAAGAAGACCTGTATTCCGCCGAACTGCAGGCCGTTCCTGCCGGTCCGGCCCGACTGGTGGGCCTTGATGGTGCCATCATCGGCGGCTATGGGCAGGACGACCGCATCTGCTGTTTTGCGGCGTTGGAAGCCCTGCTGACCGGTGATACGCCCGAATTTACCCAGACCGTGCTGCTTTGGGACAAGGAAGAGATCGGCTCCGAAGGTTCCACCGGCGCCAAGTCGCGCTTCTTTGAATATTGTGTGGAAGACCTGATTCAGGCATGGGCTCCCGCAGCCCGTTTCAGCGATGTGATGCTGAACACCAAGGCCGTTTCCGCCGACGTGCATGGCGCGCTGGATCCTGACTATCAGGATCTGCACGAGAAGCTCAATTCCGCCACCATCGGCTATGGTCCCTGCTTCTGTAAGTTCACGGGCCACCGTGGTAAGTATGAAGCCAACGACGCCCATCCCGAATACGTGGGCTGGCTGCGCGGCGTGCTGAACACTGCGGGCGTGCCGTGGCAGATGGCCGAACTGGGCCGCGTGGATCTCGGCGGCGGCGGAACCGTTGCCATGTACCTTGCCGCTTACGGCATGGACATCATCGATTTCGGTCCCCCCATCCTTGCCATGCACAGCCCCTTCGAGCTCTCCAGCAAGGCGGACCTGTACGCCACGGTCAAGGCATATACGGCTTTCATGCAGGCATAACGAATTGTACGGCGGTTCCCGGGAACCGCCGTTTTCGTTTCAGGGGCGTATATAATAATGGTGCTACACCGACCTATCATTCACCTTCGGTGCGCTCCGGCGTACGTTCAGTGCAGAATAAGGAGACACGCACATGATTAATTTTCTGTTTCATATGCCTACGCGCATCATCTTCGGCCCCGGCAAGCTCAAGGAGCTTGGCACGACGCCTTATCTGCCGGGCAAGAAGGCTTTGCTCGTCATAAGTGCTGGCGGCTCCATGGTGGCGCACGGCTACATGCAACTGGTGCAGACCCTGCTGGCGCAGAACGGTGCGGAATCCGTGGTGTTCGACAGGATTCAGGCCAACCCCGTGCTTGAGCATGTGGCCGAAGGCGCTGCCCTTGCCCGTACCGAAGGCTGTGATTTCGTGATCGGGCTTGGCGGCGGCAGTTCCATAGATGCCGCAAAGGCCATCGCCCTTATGGTAACCAATAGCGGCAGCTACTGGGACTACATGCCCAGCGGAACCGGAGGGCGACAGGTGCCCGCCAAGCCTGCCCTGCCCATCGTGGCCATTCCCACTACTGCGGGCACAGGTACCGAGGCGGATCCCTGGATCGTTATTACCCGCGAACAGACCAACGAGAAAATCGGTTGGGGGAACGACTCCACGTATCCGGTGCTTTCCATCGTCGACCCCAAGCTGACCCTGAGCGTTCCGCCCCGCGTTACGGCAATGACCGGGATGGACGCCTTCTTCCACGCGGTTGAAGCCTATCTTTCCCACGCCCGCCAGCCTACCAGCGACCTGCTGGCGCAGCAGGCGGTGAGCCTGATTTCCTCGTTCCTGCCGCAGGTGGTGCAGAACGGAGACAGCATTGAAGCGCGCACCATGCTGTCGTGGGCTTCCACGGCCGCCGGGGTCTGTGAATCGCTTTCCTCCTGCATTTCGCATCACTCCATGGAACACGCCCTGTCTGCCTATTATCCCGAAATTCCGCACGGGGCAGGGCTGGTGATGCTCTCGGTGCCGTATTTCAGGTACCTTACCCGCTATGTACCTGACCGTATGATTGACCTTGCCTACTTCATGGGCGTGGATGTGGATTCACTTCCGGCCAATGAACAGCCCTTTGCCTTTGTGGGGGCGCTGGAAAAACTGATCAAGGATATCGGGTTGGACGATCTTAAATTTTCCGACTACGGCGTGCACAGGGACGAGATGCCCACGTTGGCCGCCAACGCCCAGGAAACCATGGGTGGGCTCTTTAATCTCACTCCCACCCAGATGAATCTGCGCGTGGTGACGGAAATCTTCGAAGCGGCATACCGCTAGATTCATGTTGAATGGAAGGGAAAAGCCCCGCAGCCGGAAGGTTGCGGGGCTTTTGTTGTCATGGGCGTGGGCGTATCGTCGCTATTCCCAGGCGGTAATGCCTTTGCTGCGTTGCCATGAACAGGGCGGGCGTACGCCGTATTCCGAAATGTTGGCAAGCACTGTCTCAGGGGGGCCGGAAAGAACCTGTTCTCCCATGTGCAGCACTACCATGCTGTCGGCAAGATCGATGACGGGTTCAAGGTCGTGAACGGAAATGATCTGCGTGAGCTTCTGTTCCTTGTTGCGCATGAGAATGCTGCGCATCTCGCGTATGGCGGGATAGTCCAGTCCGGAGAAGGGCTCGTCAAGCAACAGCAGGGCCGGGGAGCTCAGCAGGGCCACGGCCAGACAGAGCTTGCGCTTCTGTCCGTAAGACAGGGTGTGCACGGGAGAATTCCAGTGTGCGGCGAGCCCGAACCGTGCTGCCATGTCCTTTGCCGTTTCCTCTGCGCCGGCAAGGCCGTGCGGAAAGGCGAGCAGCATGTCTTCTGCAACGGTTGAGCCGATGATCTGCAGATCTGCATCCTGCAGCACAAGGGCGGAAAGGCCGCGCAGTTTCTCTTCCTTGCCCGGAGAGCTGATTCCGGCCACCGTCAGTGTGCCTGAGCTTGGCGCATGAAGGCCTGCCAGCAACGAGAACAGGGTTGATTTGCCGCTGCCGTTCACGCCGCAGAGGCAGAGAAGGGTGCCTTCCTCTATGCTGAAGGAAATGTTCCGCAAGGCGGGGGAAGATGTGCCCGGATACGTAAAGGTCAGCGAATTCAGTTCGATCACGACGGCAGGAGTCTCCGGCTTTTGAGGTAGCGGTATGCGAAAACGGCGGCGACAACCTTGATCAGGTCCCCGACGATGAAGGGGACAAAACCGATGGCCAACGCCTTCTGGAACGGAATATCCAGAACGAGCATGAGACGGACGAGACCCATGCCGAAGACGGAAGCCAGTCCGGCCAAGGACCAGAGCAGCGGTTTGATGAAAGAGGGCGTTTCTCCCTCTTTGGCTGATCCGAAACCGGCCAGAATAGCTGTGCCCAAGTATCCGACAAGGTAGCCCCCCGTGGGACCGAGAAGGTGGGCGAACCCGGCCTTGCCGCCTGCGAATACGGGCAGGCCGATGATGCCTGCAAGAAGATAGAGCGCCACGGCACCTGCGCCGCGGACAGGGCCGAGTATCAGGCCTGCCAGAATAATGAACAGGGTCTGCAGGGTTACAGGTACGGGGCCGATGGGAAGTTGTACCATGGCTCCCACGGTAATCAGTGCCGCCAGCATGGCGGTCCAGACCTGTTTATGCAATCCCGAAAGTGGTGTGGTCATGGTAAGTATCCTGTTGTGGTCTGCAGTCTCCGCGCTGTTCAATTGACAGGAGCGTCCCCTGATGCACGGAAGAAACCGGTTTAGGCGGCGAAGGCGTCAGATGCAGGCGACACATCGCCAGTCTGTGGCGGATTCCTGATTATAGATTGAATACAACAGGCTGTTTTGTCAATTAGCGTAGGCAGTATAGTGCCCGTGCAGCGCTGCGATAGGTATCCTACTTTCCTGTGGGTGGCAATTCCGGACGTCATCTTGCGGGTGGACTGCAATGGCAAGGTGCGTTATGCAGTCGCACCGCAGTTTGAGGTAGTTGCCGCCGTTGGCGGAAAGGCCGTACGGCCCCGGAGAACAGCCTCATGTACCCTTTGCCATCTTCCCCGCAGGGCGGAAGGAAACGATGACCGGACTCAAGGAATATACCCCAGTAATTGATGTGAATCTGTGCGGCAGGCATTGGCGTCTTGAACGCGCTGCCGATCTTGAATCCCTGTGGGAAGCCATGGGCGATGAAGATTTCGGCGATGACGAGCGCCTGCCGTATTGGACTGAGCTCTGGCCGGCCAGTCTGGTCCTTGGCCAGTGGTTGTATGCGAAGCAGAAGGATATCGCGGGGAAATACTGTCTCGATATGGGCTGCGGGCTTGGTCTTACCGCCCTTGTGGGCTCCTGGCTCGGCGCCAAGGTCGTTGCCATGGACTATGAACCGCAGGCTCTCCGGTATGCTGCGCGTAATGCCCGCATCAACAATGTCGCCTCCCCCTTGTGGACGGTCATGGACTGGCGGCATCCTGCCGTAGCCCCCCATGCATTTGATTGCGTATGGGGCGGCGATATCATGTACGAACGGCGCTTTGTTGAGCCTGTACTGGCCTTTCTGGAGCACTCGCTTGCTCCGGGTGGGGTGGCGTGGGTGGCGGAACCCAACAGAAATGTGTACACATATTTCCTGACCCTGCTGGAGAGGCATGGCTGGAAGGCGCACCGCCTTGCCATGGAGAAGACCTCGGCCTTGTATGAGCAGCCTGCCGCAGTGACGGTCAGTCTTTGGGAACTGCGCCGGTGATGTACGACGAAGGGATTTGTGGTACACCAATAGCCGGTGTATATTTATATTGATAGTGTCTTGGGGAGATCGGTTCTTGTCGTAGCAAGGGCAGGCCGGTTATCTCTTCGGCAATCCCCCGCAATCGGGTAATTTGACAGGAGACTGTATGGGCCAGACTATCCGTTTCGGCGTGTCCCTCGACTCCGACCTGCTGGAGAAGTTCGACCACCTGTGCGAAGAGCGGTGCTATCAGACCCGTTCGGAAGCCATCCGCGATCTTATCCGCAATACGCTGGTGGAAGAGGAGTGGAAGGATGATTCCCGCGAAATAGCAGGGACGCTTACTCTGGTGTACGATCACCACAAGAGCGATCTGTCCCAGAAACTCGTGGAAATACAGCATGATCATCATGATGTGATCATTACATCGATGCACGTGCATCTGGACCACCATAATTGCCTCGAAGTGCTGGTGCTCAAGGGAGACGGCAACGAGGTGCGCACCCTCGCGCAGAAGCTTACCTCCACCAAGGGGGTCAAGCACGGTAAACTCAGCTTGGCGACAACAGGACAGGACCTTGTCTAATTTCATGGAAGACGTACAGATGAGCCCCGCTCAGGTGGCTATGGCTATTGACCGCGTTGGTGTCCGCGATCTGCGGTTGCCCATCGTTATCCGCGACAGAGCCAAAGGGGCGCAGCACACCGTAGCCCGTGTGGACATTGGCGTGGACCTTCCCGCTGAATTCAAGGGCACGCACATGAGTCGCTTTGTGGAAGCGCTGGAAGGCTGGAGCGAGGAGCTTGATTACGACAGCATGCGTAACCTGCTGCTGGACATAAAGGAACGCCTGCATGCCCATAAGGCGTATGCCTTGTTCCGTTTTCCGTACTTCCTGAACAAGAAGGCTCCGGCCAGCGGCCGCGGCGGGCTGATGAATTACAAATGTCAGCTTACCGGCGAACTGAAGGGTGACAAGCCCTCTTTTCTGCTGGAGGTTGATGTGCCGGTGATGACCGTGTGCCCTTGCTCCAAGGCCATCTCCGACGAAGGCGCCCACAGCCAGCGCGCTCTTGTGCGCATGAAGGTGCGTATGCGCGGTTTCGCATGGATCGAAGAGTTCATCGAGATTGCCGAGGCATCCGCTTCGTCCCCTGTCTACTCGCTGCTCAAGCGCGAGGATGAGAAATACGTGACAGAGGCTGCCTTTGCGACCCCCACCTTTGTGGAAGACGTGGTGCGCAGTGCGGCGCAGAAGCTGGAAGCGCATCCGCAGGTGAGCTGGTTCCGCGTGGAGGTGGAGAGCTACGAATCCATCCATAACCACAGCGCCTTTGCCACCATCGAGAAGCATACCTAGGCTTGTTGTCCTTGTTATCAATAAAGCGCCCGCAGTCGTTTGGCTGCGGGCGCTTTTCTGTCTTGGCGGGTCGGTTCCGGCCTTCAGGCGGGGCTGCTTATCGTGCGTTGCGTTCAAGCTGCAACAGGTATTCCTTGAGAGGTATGCCGGCGGAGCCCGAAAACCCGGTCATGGAGCCGCCGGATCCGATGACCCGATGGCAGGGCACTATGAGCGGCCAACGGTTGTGGTGCATGATCTGGCCCACGCCGCGGGCGGCGTTGGGGCGGCCTGCCATGGCGGCAAGTTCTCCGTAAGTGACGGTTTTGCCTTGAGGCACAGTGCGCAGTATGGAAAGCACTTCCTGCGTGAACGGAGTGCAGCGTTTCATGGCAAGCGGCAGTTCCGGCCAGGTTACGCGCTGGCCCGCAACGTAACGTTCCAGGGCATCCCGCAGCTTCAGGGCGGCGGGGGAGAGTTCTGCAATGGGCGTGTCCTGCCCTTTTTCATCTTTCCAGGAAATAGCCGTCTCTTCCAGTTGCTGTCCGACCCAATTCAGCGTAAGGCGTAGCCGCCCGGCAGAAATGGACTCGACGAGAAGCTCGTCTGTGCTCGTTTTTTGGGGGCTCATGGCAGCGGCTCCGTAAGGTCGAAATGAAGTTGCGGGGCAATTGCCCGAAATTCCTGTTCCCATTCCGCATGCAGTGCTGCGGGCAAGTTGCGGCGCAGAGAGAACCACAGGGGCGGTCGTCCCTTGCCGGAGTCTTTCAGCGCCTTGCCCTGCCATGTATCGCGTTTTTGCAGCTCGGCGGCAATGGCGGAAATAATGACTGTCTTGGTCGAAGGCCATACCGGCGCGAGCAGTTCGCCTTCGGCGGGGTCTCCGGTCAGACGCTGTATGACGATTTCCGGACGCAGGCGGGGAATGGCTTCGGCCACTGTATCAATATATATAGCCTCGTTCAGCGGGGTGTATTCTCCGCGTTGCCACTCCTCGGCAAGAGGGGTGTCCTCGGCCACATAGAGGCTGTGGAATTTGATCCCCTGCACGGGCAGTGCGTTTACTGTGTCGATGGTATAGAGAAAATCGTCCAGCGATTCTCCGGGCAGCCCTGCGATGACGTGGGCGCAAACCTTGAGGCCGCGTTTATGGGCGAGATGGACGGCGCGTTCAAACGAGGCAAAATCGTGGCCTCTGTTGATGCGGGCAAGGGTTCTGTCCAGTGCCGATTGCAGGCCCAGCTCAAGCCATACTTCGCGCATGGCGGGCTTGGCGGCCGTTCGGGCGATGAGGTCCAGCCGTTCGTTGTCGATGCAGTCCGGTCTTGTTCCTATGGACAAACCTGCCAAATCAGGTAAGGCTTCGATTTCCGTGAGGGTTTGTTCGAGTTTTTCGAGGGGCCCATATGTGTTGGAAAATGATTGCAAATAGGCTATGAAGGTCGCGGGGCCTAGCGAGCGGCTATACCGTTCGCGCCAAAAAGCCCATTGGTCCGAGAGGCTTGCGCCTTTCAGGCCCATTCCGGAACCGGACCCGCGGGGGTTGCAGAAGATGCACCCACGGGTGGACAGAGAGCCGTCCCGATTGGGGCACGTGAATCCGGCATCAAGCGGGACCTTCTGGACTCGCTGACGAAAACGGTGTCGGAAGTAGACGGATAATTGATGGTATCTGTTCATTGCCGGTCTGGAGTTACAGTTTCGGGTGTCTGGGATGAGTGATGGTACTCTGTTCTGATACCCATTCCTTTTGAACGAAGCAAGCGAGAGAATATGGCAAAGATACTGGACTTTTTTCTTGGGATGTTTTCCAACGACCTGGCCATCGACTTGGGAACCGCCAACACCTGCGTTTATGTGAAGGGGCAGGGCATTGTTCTGCGCGAACCTTCCGTGGTGGCGGTGAAGAAGGATGCCCGGGGCAACACCGTTGTCCTTGCTGTCGGGCATGACGCCAAGCGTATGCTCGGCCGTACCCCCGGAAACATTCAGGCCATCCGGCCCATGAAAGATGGGGTTATCGCCGATTTTGAAATAACGGAAGCCATGCTGCGCCATTTCATCCGGAAGGTGCACAACAATCGTATAGTTCACCCGCGTATTATCATCTGCGTGCCCACGGGCATTACGCAGGTGGAAAAGCGTGCGGTGAAGGAATCCGCCCAGAGCGCAGGCGCACGTGAGGTTTACCTCATCGAGGAGCCCATGGCCGCAGCCATCGGCGCCAACCTGCCTATTCAGGAGCCCACCTCCAACATGGTTGTGGACATCGGCGGCGGCACCACCGAAGTGGCGGTCATTTCGCTTTCCGGCGTGGTGTACTCCAAGTCCGTCCGCGTGGGCGGCGACAAGATGGATGAAGCCATCATGACGCATGTGAAGCGCAAGTACAACATGCTCATCGGTGAATCCACCGCAGAAGAAATCAAGATCAAGATCGCATCCGCCTATCCCATGGATCCCGAGGAAACTCTGGAAGTGAAGGGCCGCGACCTTGTAACGGGTATTCCCCAGAACATCATCATTACCTCCGAGGAAGTGCGCAAGGCCATTTCCGAACAGGTGGATTCCATCGTGCAGGCCGTGCGCATCGCGTTGGAACAGACGCCTCCGGAACTTGCGGCGGACATCGTGGACAGGGGTATCGTGCTTACCGGCGGCGGCGGACTCCTGAAGGGATTGGATCAGTTGCTGCGCGAGGAAACCTCGCTGCCCATCACCGTGGTGGATGACCCGCTCTCCACCGTTGTTATCGGTACCGGCAAGGCGCTGGACAATCTGGATATCCTTAAGGAGGTAGCGGTCGATTAACGCTTCCTTTTCCAAGCGTCTTCTCATTCTGATGGTACTGGTGCTCTGCCTGTACCTCACCTTGTTCACATGGAACCTGCGTACCGGATATGTGGACAGACTCGCCACGCATACCGGGCTGGAGTTTGTCGGCGCGGTACTCAAGCCGGGCAAGTGGATACAGGTGCAGGTGGCGGAGTTCTGGGAGCACTACATAGACCTTGTGGGCGTGCGCAAACGCAACGACGAGCTTGAAGCGCAACTCAAGGAGGTCATGTTTGATCTTGCCGAAGCGAATGAGGACAAGGCTGAGGTCATTCGCCTGCGATCCTTGCTGTCTGTTTCCGCTCCCGCCGGATGGGAGCGGATCGGAGCGCGTGTTATTGCCCACAGGCTGGGTGTTCAGGCCGAGCTTGAGTCAATCCTGCTGGACAAGGGGTATCTCAAAGGTGCCGGTGTCCGTACTCCCGTGGTCACACACGAGGGGGTCGTCGGTCGCGTCTTCCGTGCGGGGCCGTACACCTCTTCCGTCTTGCTGCTCACCGACCAGAACAGCCGTATCGCCGTTGTGAGCCAGGAGAACAGGACTCCCGGAATCATCGTGGGACAGGGCCCGAGAAGTCAGCTCGAAATGCGGTACGTGGCGCTTAACGCCCCTCTGGGGGTCGGCGAATTGCTGGTTACCTCAGGTCAGGCCGGCGCGTTCCCGAAAGGGCTGCCCGTGGCGCGTATTGTCTCCATTGAATACTCCGATATCTCCCTGTTCCAGAAGGTAATGGCAGAACCCCTTGCCAATCTGGATAATCTTGAAGAAGTGCTGCTCATCGGTAACACCGGAGAGGTGGAAGCCTTTGACCAGCAGTCCCTTGATTCAAGGCAGGAAGATGATGGCGAAAAGCAGTAACGGTGCCTCTGTGGTGCTGCGAAGAAGGGCTTATAGATAATGCAGGGTACTCAGCCTTCCCTTTTCAGGGCCATCGCCTGGTGGACGGTTTATGCCGTTTGCGGGGTCTGGGCAATGTACCTGCTGCCCGGGGTGGACTTTCTGCTGCCCGGTCTGCTTTGCTCCATGCAGGAGGGGAATCGGCCGCAGACGGTCTGGCTGGTGCTGCTCTTCACCCTGATTCAGGAAGGTGCTGGCCTGCTTGCTTTCGGCCCCGGTCTGCTCTGGTATGCTTTTGCCTGTGTTCTCTTCTATCTGGGCAGAAGCCTCTTTGAAGCCGAGAACATCGTTTTCATTCTTATCCTGTCCGCCGCACTCGGAGCGGGGCATGTGGGCATCGGTATCATGATGAAGCACCTGCAGGATGTTGATATTCTGCTCCCCCGCCTGATCAGCGATGCCTGCCTGAACGCTCTGGTCATTCCGCTTGTGTGGTTCGTGGTATTCCGTTTGCGGGAAAGAGAGTTGCGTCATGTCAATGCAGCTTGATCCCGAAGGCTACCAACCCCCGAAACTGGGACTTCTGTTGCTGCAGGGGCTTGTGCTCCTGCTGTTCTTCTGTTTTTTCCTCCGGTTCTGGTATCTGCAGATCCACAAGGGGGACGAGTTTGCCAAACTCGCTCGAGAAAACAGGTTGCGTCAGGAACGGGTGGATGCTCCCCGGGGGCTGCTTCGTGCCCGAGGAGGAGAACTGCTTGCGGAAAACCGCCCGGCCTACGCACTGGGGTTGGTGCGTGAGGATTGCAAGGATATTGCCTCTACCATTGCACAGGTAAGCCACTGGACCGGCATTCCCGAGGAAAGCCTCTGGGCCAAGTACTTCAAGGACAAGCCGCGCATCAAACCCTTCCAGCCTTTGCTTCTGGTGCCGGATGTCCCGTTTGATCTTCTGGCACAGATTGAGTCCAACCGCATGCTCTGGCCGGGGCTGGAAATCGTCATCCGGCCCAGACGCTACTACCTGCAGGGGCCGCTGTTCGCTCATGTGCTCGGGTACGTGGCGGAAGCCAACGAAAAGGAATTGGAGGCAGACTCCGATCTTGCGTTGGGCGATGCCGTGGGCAAGCAGGGGCTGGAGCTCGTGCTTGAGAACCGCTTGCGCGGCGACAAGGGGCTGCAGCAGTTGGAAGTGGATGTCATGGGGCGCGAACTGAACCGCAAGATGGTGCAGGAGCCCATGGCGGGCGATTCCATTCTCCTCTCGCTGGATTTTGAGTTGCAGCGCATTGCTTCCGAAGCCTTTGAAGGGCAGGCGGGCGGTCTCGTTGTCATGGATCCGGATACCGGCAAGCTGCTGGCTCTGGTGACCCAGCCCAGCTTTGACAACAATGCCTTTGCCGCGGGCCTGACCAACAAGCAATGGAACGAACTGCGCGACGATCCGTTTTTCCCCTTGCAGAACCGGGTTATCCAGTCCGTGTATCCGCCCGGATCGGTCTGGAAGGTGCTCATGGCAGGCCTTCTGCTTAAGGAGGGCGTAAATCCCCGTGAGACGGAGTTCTGCAACGGCGAATTTTATCTGGGTAAGACTTTGTTCCGTTGCTGGAAGAAGCATGGTCACGGTGCAGTGGATATGGCCCGGTCACTTATCGAGTCCTGCGACGTATATTATTATGAAATGCTGAACCGCATCGGCGTGGACAAGATGGAAGCCTTCGCCAAGGCTAACGGCTTTGGAGAGCAGACGGGGCTGGGGCTGCCGCACGAGCGTTCCGGCCTTGTGCCTTCACGGGACTGGAAGCGCAAACGTTTCGGCGAACCGTGGCAGCGCGGTGAAACAGTTATCACTGCCATTGGTCAGGGCTTCACGTTGGTAACGCCGGTTCAGGTAGCGTGCTTTCTGGGTGCTCTCATGAACGATGGCAAGCTCATGCAGCCCAGCCTGTTGGCCGACAGTGAGCCTACTGTACGAAGAACTATTCCGTTGAACGAATCGCAGCGAGCCCTCCTTCTGGATGCCATGCGCAGGACTGTTGAGGAACAGCGGGGAACGGCCAAACGGTTGCAGACCAAAGGAGCTGTCATTGGCGGTAAAACCGGTACTGCGCAGGTGGTCAAGCTGAAGCTCAAAGCCAATGACGAGCGTCAGAAGGTGGAGGAGATGGAATACTGGGAACGCGACCACGCCTGGATGGCCTCGTGGGGCTATAAGGGCGACAAGCGCTATGTAGTGGTCTGCATGCTGGAGCATGGCGGTCACGGCGGTTCGGCAGCTGGTCCTATTGTCAAGAGGGTCTATGATCACCTGTTCAGTGAGGAGAATCAGTAATGGCCATTGACAGACGACTGCTGACGCACATGAACTGGGGGCTCGTTCTCATGACGGCCATCCTTTTCTGTGTGGGCGTTCTTAATCTTTACTCCGCCAGTGCGTTCATGTCGGAAGACGGCATCGCCATGGGCAGCTTTTATCAGAAGCAGCTTGTCTGGGGCGGAGTCGGGCTGCTCGGCATGCTCCTTGTCATGGTGCTGGACTATCGCCATTGGCGTAGCCTGGCCTGGCCCGTATTTATTCTCACCGTTGTGCTGCTGGCCATGGTGCCCATTGCAGGTAAGACAATTTATGGCGCAAAGCGATGGATATCGCTCGGCTTCTTTAACCTGCAACCGAGCGAACTGGCCAAGATTGCCGCCATTCTCATCGCGGCCAAGTTGCTGGCCCGCAATTCGCATCCGCTGGGCTGGGGAGAGTTTGTCAAGGTCATCGGTGTGTGCCTTATTCCTGCCGTGTTCATTCTCAAGCAGCCAGATTTGGGGACCACGCTGAACATGTTGCTCAACGTGGGCGGCATCATCCTCTTCCGTGGCCTGAGCAAGGGGGTGTTCAGAACCTGTCTGGTGGCGTTTCCCGCATGTCTACCCATTGGCTGGATGTTTATGAAGGACTATCAGAAGCAGCGCGTTCTGACGTTCCTGAACCCGGGCGATGACCCTCTCGGTTCAGGGTATCATATCATCCAATCACAGATCGCCATCGGTTCTGGCGAGGTGTGGGGCAAGGGATTCATGGAAGGAACCCAGTCTCAACTGCGCTTTCTTCCGGAAAAACACACTGACTTCGCCATTGCCGTGTTTGGTGAGGAATGGGGCTTTGTGGGATGCACGATCCTTCTGATTCTGTTCTGCCTTTTTCTGCTCGCCATCTTTAATACTGCCAGAGATGCCAAGGACCGCTTCGGCTCATTCCTTTCTGCAGGGGTTTTCTTCTATTTTTTCTGGCAGTTTCTGATAAACATGGGCATGGTTATGGGGCTTATGCCGGTGGTTGGCATCCCCTTGCCCTTTATCAGCTATGGTGGTAGCGCCACACTGGTAAACTTTTGCCTCATAGGGCTGGTTTTGAATGTCTCGATGAGGCGGTTTGTCTTTAAAACGAATTGATCCGGTTTTGCCGGTCAGTTGTATTTGCTTGTACTCTCTGTCACAAATAAGGAGCGACCAATGGCCAGAGATGAAATCAATGCCTTTCTCGGTTCCGGGACCGTGTATCAGGGCAAATTGAATTTCCAGGGCTCGGTGCGCATAGACGGCGTTTTCAACGGCGAAGTGCAATCCGAGGGAACTCTCATAATCGGCAAGGACGCTCGGGTCGAAGGACAGGTGCGGGTAGGCCAGCTTATTCTTTCTGGTAATATTCAGGGCGAAATCATCGCCACTAAGAAGGCTGTGCTGCATCGCACCGCCAACCTTGTCGGCAGCTTGCAGGCTCCCGTCCTCATGGTGGAGGAAGGTGCCAAGCTGGAAGGTCACATCGCCATGCAGGCCTCCGTTACCCCTGACAAAGGGGCAAAAGAGGCCTCCGGGCAGAAATAGTTCGCTATAGGAAGTGGATAGGAAAAAAAGCCTCCCGAAACGGGGGGCTTTTTTTGTATTCAAAATGAAAACAGAGAGATATCCGGAACTGATTGGTTGAACAGTAACCATCTTTTTTTAAAAAAGGTTTTGACACAACACTATGAATCAGCTAATTCGGGAACCACTTTGAGCTTAAATTCACAACCTCACTAAGGGAGCAGGCATGATCAATCTGGATATTACATTAGTTATCCAATTGGTGAACTTCCTCGTCGTGCTGTTTGTCTTGAACGCTCTCCTGATTCGTCCGATTCGGGAAATCATCAAGCAGCGGCAGGATAAGATGTCGGGTCTGCTGGGCGATGCTGAACAGTTTGTTGGTTCTGCGGAAGCGAAACTCAAGAACTATGAGGCTGCCCTTACCGAAGCACGCAAGAACGCCACCGCTGAGCGTGAAAAGGTAAAGGAAGCGGCACTCGTCCAGGAAGCAGGCATCCTCGCCAAAGCCAACCAGGAGGCGCAGGCTGTTATTTCCGCTTCTAGGGAAAAGGTGACCGCCGACGTCGCCAAGGCTATGGAGACTCTCAAGGGCCAAGTGGGTGCCCTTGCTGGTAAAGCCACGGCCAAAGTGCTCGGATAAGCACGCGCAAGCGTTGAAGGAGGGTTCGCTTTGAAAGGGCTTAGAATTCTAACCGGTGCATTGGCGCTTACACTGCTCGCAGTTGTGGCAGCCGTAGCATCCGAGGCCGCGGGCGGTGGTCATGAGTTGCCTTGGGGCAACTTCGCAGCTCGCGTCGTCACCTTTGCCGTGGTGGTAGGGGTAATCTGGTTTAAGGCTGGCAAGAAGATCGTGGGCTTCTTCTCCGGTCGCCGCACTGGCATTGAGCAGGAACTTGCGGATCTCGAAACCCGTAAGACCCAGGCTCGCAAGAGCCTTGCCGATGTCGAGCAGCGTATTGCCAACATCGAGGCCGAGCGTAATGAGATTATCGCTGAGTACCGTGCTCAGGGTGAGCGTATCAAGGCAGCCATCATTGAGAAGGCTGAACAGACCGCTTCCCAGATTACGGCACAGGCCACCAAGACCGCTGAGACTGAAGTGAAGCAGGCCGTTGAGCAGATGCGTGCTGAAATGGCCGAACTCGTTGTAAGCGCCGCCGAGCAGATGCTCGCCGAAAAGCTGACCAACGAAGATCACGAAAAGCTCATCGATAAATACTTAACGAAGGTGGTGCTCAATTGACCGGCAATATCGTAGCACGCAGATACGCCAGGGCACTCTTCTCCATCGGTAAGAAAGCCGGTGCGAAGGAACTTGATTCCTTCGGACAGGAACTTGCCTCCCTGGCGAAGGCCATTGAGGGCACGCCTGAGCTCGGTAAGGTGTTCCGCAACCCGATCTTCTCTCAGGAAGAAAAGCGCGCGGTCATCGAAAAGGTTCTCGACAGCGTCAAGGCAAGCGCGATCGTCCGCAACTTCTGTTTCCTGCTGGCGGAAAAGGATCGACTTGCACTGATTCCTGACATTCAGGCGTTCTACAACATTCTGCTCGACGCTGAGCAGGGAGTTGTTCGCGGTGAGCTCATCACTGCGGTAGAACTTCCCGAGGCGAAGCGCGAGGCGGTAAAAACCCAGCTGGAAAAACAAGCAAACCAGAAGCTCATCCTGGACTTCGGCGTTAACAAGGGCATCCTTGGTGGCGTTCTGCTGAAGATCGGCGACCAGGTGCTTGACGCGAGCCTCCGCGCTCAGCTGGGTATCTTGAAAGAAAACATCAAGAGGGGTGAGTAGGGCCATGCAGATTAAAGCAGAAGAAATCTCCAAAATCATTGAAAGCCAGATCGAGAATTACGAACAGCGCGTCGAAATGAGCGAAACTGGTACCGTTCTCTCCGTTGGTGACGGTATTGCTCGTGTTTACGGCGTTCGTAATGCCATGGCCATGGAACTTCTTGAGTTCCCCGGCGGCCTGAAGGGTATGGTTCTCAACCTTGAAGAAGACAACGTGGGTGTCGCTCTTCTCGGTGCAGATACTGGCATTAAGGAAGGCGACCCGGTAAAGCGTACCGGCCAGATCTTCTCCGTTCCCGTGGGCGACGCCGTTATCGGTCGTGTTCTTGACCCCCTGGGTCAGCCCCTCGACGGTCTGGGACCTGTTGAATCCAAGGACATCCGTCCCGTGGAACTCAAGGCCCCCGGCATCATCGCTCGTAAGTCCGTTCACCAGCCCATGCCTACCGGCATCAAGGCTATCGACGCCATGACCCCCATCGGTCGTGGTCAGCGTGAACTGGTTATCGGCGACCGTCAGGTTGGTAAGACCGCTGTTTGTATCGACGCCATTCTTGCTCAGAAGGAAACCGGCATTAAGTGCTTCTACGTGGCCATTGGTCAGAAGAAGTCCACCGTTGCTCTGGTTGCCGACACTCTGAAGAAGTACGGCGCGATGGCTTACACCACCATCATCTCCGCAACCGCTTCCGAGCCTGCACCGCTGCAGTTCATCGCTGCTTACACCGGCTGCACCATGGCTGAATTCTACCGCGACGGCGGCCAGCACGCTCTGATCATCTATGATGACCTTTCCAAGCAGGCTACCGCTTACCGCCAGATGTCCCTGCTGCTTCGTCGTCCTCCCGGCCGTGAAGCTTACCCCGGTGACGTTTTCTACCTGCACTCCCGTCTGCTGGAACGTGCAGCTAAGGTAAACGACAGCCTCGGTGCCGGTTCCATGACCGCACTGCCCATCATCGAAACTCAGGCTGGCGACGTATCCGCGTACATCCCGACCAACGTTATCTCCATTACCGACGGTCAGGTGTACCTGGAGCCCAACCTGTTCAACGCTGGTGTGCGTCCTGCAATTAACGTTGGTCTCTCCGTTTCCCGAGTTGGTGGTGCGGCGCAGATCAAGGCTATGAAGCAGGTTGCCGGTACCATGCGTCTTGACCTTGCCCAGTACCGCGAACTGGCTGCCTTCGCGCAGTTCGGTTCCGACCTCGACAAGGCTACCCAGGCAAAGCTGAACCGCGGTGCACGTCTGGTTGAGCTGCTCAAGCAGCCCCAGTACGAGCCCATGCCGTTCAACGAGCAGGTTGCTTCCATGTACGCTGCTACCCGTGGCTTCATGGACGACGTGCCGGTTAACAAGATCCGTACTTTCGAAAGCGCCTACATTGAGTTCCTGCGCAACGCCAAGGCCGACATCCTTGCCGACCTGAAGGCACGTGAAGTTATTGATGCGGACATCGAAGGCCGCCTGAAAGCAGCAATCGAAGAGTTCAAAAAAAGCTTCGCGGCTTAAGGACGGGGGTATCATATGGCCTCGTTGAAAGACGTCCAACTACAGATCGCTGGGGTTAAGAAGACCAAGCAGATCACCAAAGCCATGAACATGGTGGCTTCGGCGAAACTGCGCGGTGCCCAGACGCGCATAGAGCGGTTCCGCCCCTACGCGGATAAGTTCTATGACATGCTGGGCGACCTTGCCAGCAAGGCGGACGAGAACACCCATCCGCTTCTTGAAGTCCGTGAGGAAATCAAGACCTGCGGTATCGTTCTCGCCACCTCGGACCGTGGCCTCTGCGGCAGCTTTAACGCAAACCTCATTAACGAGGCGATTAAGCTTGCCAAGGCGAAGGCCGCCGAAGGAAAGACCGTTAAGTTCTACTGTGTAGGCAAGAAGGGCCGCGATGCCATCCGCAAGACCGATTTTGAGGTCGTGAAGGGCATCGGCGACGCCATGGGTGGCTTCGATTTCAGCCTTGCCAACGAGCTGGGCATGGAAGTTATCCACTCCTACCTTACCGGTGAATTCGACGAAGTCGTTCTGGTGTTTGGTGAGTTCGTCAGCATGGCGAAGCAGATTCCTACTACTCTCTCTCTGCTTCCCATTGCTCCTGCTGCCAAGGAAGAGGAAGTACCCGCTTCCGGCGTGCAGAAGGAGTACATCTACGAACCCGCTGTTGAAGGTCTGCTGGCAGAACTCCTGCCCCGCTTTATCAAGGTTCAGGTATACCGTGGACTGCTCGATACCTCTGCTAGCGAACACGCAGCACGTATGGCAGCTATGGATAACGCGACCAAGAACTGCGACGAAATGGTGCAAAACCTGACGCTCATCTACAACAAGACGCGTCAGGCAGCCATTACCAGTGACCTCATGGATATCGTCGGCGGCGCAGAAGCGCTGAAAGGATAAGTAAGGGAGCGAAATCGTTATGGCTAACGTAGGTAAAATCGTTCAGGTTATTGGCGCCGTCGTGGACGTTGAGTTCGCTGATGGCAACCTGCCGAACATTCTCAACGCGATTAAAATCGTGAACCCCAACAACACGGATGCCCCCGAGCTGATCTGCGAAGTTGCGCAGCACCTTGGTGACAACGTGGTTCGTACCATCGCCATGGACGCTACCGAAGGTCTCGTTCGCGGCATGGAAGCAGCTGACCTTGAAGCACCCATCTCCGTACCCGTAGGTGCTGCTTCTCTCGGCCGTATCATGAACGTTGTTGGTAACCCCGTGGACGAAATGGGTCCCATCAACGCCAAGAAGCGTCTGCCCATTCACCGCCCCGCACCCGAGTTCACCGAACAGGACACCACTGTTCAGCTGCTCGAAACCGGCATCAAGGTTGTTGACCTTCTGATCCCCTTCCCCAAGGGCGGCAAGATGGGTCTCTTCGGTGGTGCAGGCGTGGGCAAGACCGTTATTCTGATGGAAATGATCAACAACATCGCTAAGCAGCACGGCGGTATCTCCGTGTTCGCAGGTGTTGGTGAGCGTACCCGTGAAGGTAACGACCTTTACCACGAAATGAAGGAAGCAGGCGTTCTGGAAAAGGCCGCACTTGTGTACGGCCAGATGAACGAACCGCCCGGAGCACGTGCTCGTGTTGCTCTGACCGCTCTTGCTTGTGCAGAGTACTTCCGTGACGAAGAAAACCAGGACGTGCTCCTGTTCGTTGATAACATCTTCCGCTTTACCCAGGCAGGTTCCGAAGTGTCCGCACTTCTCGGCCGTATGCCTTCCGCGGTGGGTTATCAGCCTACTCTGGGTACCGACCTTGGTGGCCTTCAGGAACGTATTACCTCTACCACCAAGGGCTCCATTACCTCGGTTCAGGCAGTTTACGTTCCTGCGGACGACTTGACTGACCCCGCACCGGCAACCACCTTCTCGCACCTTGACGGTACGCTCGTTCTTTCCCGTCAGATCGCGGAACTTGGTATCTACCCTGCGGTTGACCCGCTGGACTCCACCTCCCGTATTCTTGACCCCAACGTAGTTGGTGTTGAGCACTACAGCGTAGCTCGTGAAGTTCAGATGGTTCTTCAGAAGTACAAAGACCTTCAGGACATCATCGCGATTCTGGGTATGGACGAACTGTCCGACGATGACAAGCTCACCGTTGCTCGTGCACGTCGTATCCAGCGCTTCTTGTCTCAGCCCTTCCACGTTGCAGAAGTGTTCACCGGTACCCCCGGTGAGTACGTGAAGCTGGAAGACACCATCAAGGCATTCCGCGGAATCCTGAATGGTGAATACGACCACATGGCAGAAAACGATTTCTACATGGTGGGTGGTATCGAAATGGCTGTGGAGAAGTACAACAAGAACAAGGCCTAACTCAAGGGAGGTGACCTCTTATGGAAAAGTCTCTCCAGCTTGAGATCGTGACGCCGGACAAAGTTGTCCTGAGCGAAGCGGTGGACTACGTGGGCGCCCCCGGTTTTGAGGGTGAGTTCGGTATCCTGCCGAACCACATCCCCTTCCTGGCCGCCCTGCGCATCGGAGTCCTGCACTACAAGGCTGCCGGAAAGACTCGCGAAGTCTTCGTATCCGGTGGTTTTGCAGAGATCTCCGATAACAAGGTGTCCATTCTGGCCGAATCCGCCGAACGCGCTGAAGACATCGATGTCGAACGTGCACGTAAGGCAAAAGAGCGTGCGGAAGCACGCATCGCACAGGAACGCGAAAAGATCGACTACGCTCGTGCACAGGCCGCTCTCCAGCGTGCTCTGCAGCGCATCAGCGCATCTCGCAAGTAGTTCCTGATCATGCACTGACAGCGGGCTGCCCGAAAGGGTGGCCCGCTTTTTTTATGGCTGCTGTAGAACCTTGACGTGCAGGCGGAATGGGGATGCTTGGCTTGCACCATATTTTCGTGTGGAGTATGCAACAGGCATGAAGCTTGCGCACGTGACATATCGCATTCCGCAGGGCTTACCCGGCGTTGAACTGCTTTCCTGTCCGCATGCAGAGGTGGACTTTCCTCCCCATGTTCACGATGCGCTGACAATCTGGCTCAACGACAGCGGGGGGGAATACTTCCGTTTCAAGGGCAATACTTCGGTGCTGGGTATGAATGCCTTCGGGGTTGTCAATCCTGGTGAAGTGCACGCCAACAGTGCAGTGGAAGCGGGTCCACGCAATCTGCGAACCATCTACGTGGATACGGACTGGGCCGAATCCTTTTTTCATGAAGCCCAGCGCACCATGGTTGATGGCCTGTATGATGACCCTGAACTGCACAACAGGCTTGCCGGAATGCACGAAGCCCTGTGGCACACTGCTGACCCACTTGAAAGCCAGATCTTGTTTACGCAGGTGTTCGGCCAGCTTTGTTCGCGTCATGGTGAAGGAAATCGCCCTGCAGTCCATCGCCTGTTGGGGAGTGAATCATGGCGGTTCCGGACGGTTCACGAATTGCTGCAGGATTCGTTCAAAGAGGAGCACTCCCTGCTGTCACTCTCAGAGGCGGCGAATTGCACTCCGCAGCATCTGATCCGCCTTTTCCGAAGATATACCGGCGTATCTCCCCATACCTATCTGGTTTGCCTGCGTGTTGCGCATGCCAAGCACCTGCTCCGACTTGGCCATACCGTTGCTGATACCGCAGCAGCCTGTGGTTTTGCGGATCAGAGCCACTGCACCCGGTGGTTCCGCCGACTTGCTGGAACGACTCCTTCAGCCTACAGAGCTTCCGTCGTTTCCTGAACACGTTCATTTTGTTCAAGCCCCCCTCGTTTTTTTTGTTGCATGAAGAGCTGAAGGAGATCGTATGCACCCACATCTTTATGCGTTTGCAGCAATTCTTTGCTGGGCAAGCCTGCCTGCAGCTACCGGCAACTGCCTTGATGGGTTATCCGTAACGGAGTTGCTCTTTTTCAGCTTCGTCCCTGCTGCGCTCTATCTGGCAGGGCAGGAAATAGTGTTGCGCCGTTCCCTGCGAATTCCGATACCCTCTTTCAATCTTTCACTTCTCGGTGTCATCGGCATTTTCGGATATCACTGGGTGTATTATCTCGCACTGGATCATGCCCCTGTCGTGGAAGGTGCCATTCTGGCTACGACATGGTCGTTTTGGATTGTCATTATCTCTTCAGTGCTGCGTTGCGGGATGCTGCGCCTCACCACTTTGGGGTTGGCTGTGCTCGGCATGTATGGGGCGTATCTTGTCATTGCAGGGGGCAGGGGGCTTTCTTTTGATGCTGCCTACCTTGAAGGCTACATATATGCCCTCGGCTGCGGGTTCATCTGGAGCGGGTTTTCCGTAACACTTTCCCGTTGTCACCCCGCGGAGGATTACATGCCTGCTTTCACAATTTTCGCGGCACTGATTTCCTCTGGCATGTTCATCGTGCACGTGTATGGCACTACCGATTACGCGTTGCCGCCGGTATCGGTTCTGCTGTCAGCGCTGTATCTGGGATTGGTGCCATTGGGACTCTCTTTCACGTTGTGGAACAAGGCTGTTGTGCACGGCAACATGACAATCGTCGGCTATCTTAGTTATCTGACCCCGCCGTTGGCTGTGCTGCTTGTGGCTGTAGTCCGTCAGGCCCCGGTTCCCGTTCATGCCGTTGCCGGACTTGTCTGCATCCTTGCCGCAGCCATGCTGGGGCGTTTGCAGTTGCGCGAATAGCCTCGCTCCTGCCTTCACTTCCAATGGCTTCAGTCATGGACTGTATCGTTCAACAGGCCGCGATATGTCCTTGTTGTTGGTCGGTTATGGATGAAACAGCCACTCAACTGCTTTTGTTTGCTATCTGATCTCCCTAAAATGTCATGATGTGTGTTTGCGCTGGACAACAACGGGTATGACCACGTATTTTTCAGCGGTTTGAGCGTTTTTGATTATAGATGCAAACTTTCCGGAGACGATATGTCCTCTAAAAATATGATAGGTGCCCTTGTCCTTGCCGCCGGTAAGGGAACCAGAATGCATTCCGACAAGCCCAAGGTGTTGCAGCCTTTGTTGGACGAACCCATGCTGCGTTACGTGTATACGGCGCTTGATCCCATTTTTGGTGACGGCATCTGGACCGTCATCGGGCATGGTGCGGATATGGTGCGCAAGGCCTTTGAGATGGAATCGCGTAATTTCGTGTTGCAGAGCGAACAGCTTGGCACCGGGCATGCGCTGCAGGTGGCATGGCCTGAGATTGAAAAGGCGGGAATCAACCGCGTGCTGGTAGTGAACGGCGACACGCCGCTGCTGCCGCAGCCGCGCCTCATGGCGTTCATGAAGGAAGTGGTGGATCGTGACGCGGACATCGGCTTCATGACCTTGACCTTGGCTGATCCGGCTTCCTTCGGCCGAGTGGTGCGTCATAACGGCGATGTTGCCGCCATCGTGGAAGCCAAGGATTTTGATGAAAAACTGCACGGGCAGGAGCCGAACGAGATCAATGCAGGTATCTATCTGCTCAAGCTTGAAACCATTGCACCGTTGCTGGACAAGCTGCAGAACGCCAACAAGAGCGGCGAATACTACATTACCGACCTCGTGGAGCTGGCCGTTGCCCGCCGCATGAAGGTTTGCGGTGTGGATTGCGGGCAGGATCCCCATCTGCTGGGCATCAATAACCCTGCGGAACTCGTTCGTTCGGAGTCGCTCCTGCGCACCAATCTGGTGCTCGAGTGGCTGGAGCAGGGCGTGATGATCCATGCGCCGGAGACGGTTCGCATCGGCCCGATGGTTTATCTTGAGCCGGGGGCCATTCTGCATGGCCCCTGCGAGCTCTATGGCAATACCGAAGTACACAAGGGCGCTTCCGTGCAGTCCCACACGTGGCTGCGTAATGCCACTGTGGCTTCCGGTGCCGAAGTGCGCCAGTTCTGTCACATAGAGGGCGCAGAGATCGGACCGGATTGCATCGTTGGGCCTTATGCTCGTCTGCGTCCGGGGGCCGTGCTTGAGGAAGCCTCCCACGTCGGGAATTTTGTCGAATTGAAGAAGTCCGTACTGGGCAAAAAATCCAAGGCCAACCATTTCACTTATCTTGGCGACACCGAGGTGGGCGAGGGCGTCAACATTGGTGCCGGAACCATCACCTGCAACTATGACGGGGTAAACAAGCACAAGACCATTATCAACAATGGTGCCTTCATCGGCTCCAATTCTTCGCTTGTGGCCCCTGTGACCATCGGTGCGAACAGCCTTGTAGGGGCTGGATCGGTGATTACCAAGGACGTTCCGGACGATTCGCTTGCCATTGGCCGCGGTGTGCAGAAGAACCTGCCCAGAAAACGGAAGTCTTGATTTCAACTGACAAAAAGGATACGAGTTTGTCATGGAGCTTATAGACCAGTTAGAACAGCGTATTGACTCCCTTCTTGAGACGGTAGCCATCCTCAAGGAAGACAACAGACGCCTCAAAGAAGAGGTTGATCTGGGGCTTTCCGTATTGGAAGATGAAAACCGGGAACTTAAGGAACAGCTCGAACTGGAGCGGTCCACGCAGGACTCCGTTCGTCAGCGGATCGACGCCCTGTTGCTGAAACTGAAAGACCAGACCGGGGGGTCGTAGTGCGCGATGCGCAGTTATAACCTGAATGTCTTGGATCTTGAGGTCTCTTTCAAGGCGGAGGCTGACCCCTCCAGGGTTGAGCGCGCCAAAAAATTGGTAGAAGAGCGTTATAATAAGCTCAATTTTCCAGGAAGGCAGATTAGCAAGGAGAAGCTTCTGACGTTTCTGGTATTAGGACTGGCTGACGATCTCTTGCAATCCGACCGCAAGCTTGAAGTGCTGACAAGACGCATGGAAAAGCTGGTGGATAAGATAGATAGCGGGAATATCTGACCCGCAGCCCTCGGGCTTGATACGGTAACAACCCCCTGGGGTGTGCGTGATGATAAGCCGATGCTGGCCTCACAATCATACAATTGGGAGCCTGACCGGCGCACCGGTGTGCAAGCCCGAACCATTCGGGAAGCCTGAAGGAGCGTCCAAGGAGCCCACCTAAGGACCACATGGTCCTGCATTGGTGAGTCACACGGCGCTTCGGGGTTACCCTAATCTCAGCCCTTCACAGCCGTGCCGCGTTTATGAATAGATGCGTGGCAGGCTTGATCTAGTCCGGTACCGGATCCTCCCCTCTCCATGCTGCCTCCTGTGTAGCAGGCGCAACGTCGCGTCATAACAATGGACCATTCGGAATGGGGCTTCCGAATGCTATGGGAGTAACAGCATGAGTCTGATGTCCATCGGGCTCGTCCTGCTGGGTGCCATTATCGGCGCAGCAACCGGATATGCGATGCATAAGGTCATTTCCTCCAAGCGTCTGAACGATGCTCAGGAACTGGCGAATCGCATTATCGAAGAAGCGCGCAAGGAAGCACAGGCCCAGAAGAAGGAAATTATCCTTCAGGGGCAGGACGAGATATACAACCAGAAACGCACCCTTGAACAAGAGTTCAAGGAGCGCGAAGCAGAGATAAAGAGTCGCGATCACAAACTGCAGGAGCAGTCCGAGCGCCTTGAGCGCAAGCGTGAGCAGGCGACTCAGAAAGAGCAGGAACTGCTCGTTCAGGAAAAGGATTTCACCCGCAAGGAGCGCAAGCTGGAAGAGCAGGCTGCTTTGTTGGATGAAAAGGTTCAGGAGCAGGAACTTCGTCTGCAGGAAGTCTCCGGACTGACGGCAGATGAGGCCAAAGAGCGCCTGTTCGAAGAGATCGAATCCCGTACCAAGCATGAAGCCGCAAAGATGATGCGGCAGATCGAGGCGGAAGCCAAGGAAACCGCAAGCCGCAAGGCCAAGGAAATTCTTGCGACCGCCATTCAGCGTTATGCGGGCGACTACGTGGGCGAACAGACCGTTACCGCTGTTACCCTGCCCAGCGAAGATATGAAGGGTCGCATTATCGGTCGCGAAGGTCGTAACATCCGTGCGCTTGAAGCAGCCACCGGTGTTGACCTGATCATCGACGACACTCCTGAAACCGTCATTCTTTCCGCTTACAGCCCGTTGCGCCGCCAGATTGCAAAGATGGCGCTTGAGCGGCTCATCAGCGACGGCCGCATCCACCCTGCCCGCATTGAGGACGTTGTCCGCAAGGTGCAGCAGGAATTGGAAGTACAGCTGCGTGAAGTGGGCGAACAGGCAACGTTTGACGCCGGTGTGCATGGTATTCATGCCGATATCATCAAGCTGCTCGGTCAGCTCAAGTACCGCACCAGCTTTTCCCAGAACGTGCTGCAGCACTCGCTGGAAGTGGCTTCCCTGTGCGGCATGATGGCTGCAGAACTCGGCCTTGACGTAAAGCGCGCCAAGCGCGCCGGCCTGCTGCACGACATCGGCAAGGCTGTGGACCACGAAGTGGAAGGTCCCCACGCCATCATTGGTGCCGACCTTGCCAAGAAGTACGGCGAAAGCAAGGAAATCATCCACGCCATCGCCGCACACCATGAAGATCAGCCGCCCAAGTCTGCCTTGGCTGTGCTTGTGCAGGCCGCGGACTCCCTTTCCGGTGCCCGTCCCGGCGCCCGTAAGGAACTGCTTGAAAACTACGTGAAGCGCCTTGAAGATCTGGAAGGCATTGCCACCGCGTTCGAAGGTGTTTCCAAGGCATACGCCATCCAGGCTGGCCGTGAAATCCGCGTTATGGTCAACTCCGACAACGTGGACGATGACACCACGTACCTGCTGTGCAAGGACATTGCCGAGCAGATCGAGAAGAACCTTACGTACCCCGGCCAGATTCGCGTTACGGTCATTCGTGAGCGCAGGGCCGTAGGTTACGCCAAGTAGTTCCATCATCTCGTGTGATGACAGGGGCCGCCTTCCGGCTGGAGGGCGGCCCTTATTGTTGCCGCTGCCTGCGAGTTTTTCCTGATTTGACTTGTACGGTGTTTGTTTCTTGTTGTACTATGTGTAATGCTGGATGATTATCGTTATGAATAGTAAAGTATTGCCATGGTTTTTCAGCATTTTTTACTTTTGCGGGAATTGATTTGGAATTAGCGGGTACTCGTCGCCTGTTGCAGGGCTTCCGGAAGGTCAGGGTGAGCGTTGTGCCCCCCTCCGAGGGGTCTTGAATGGGCGATAACAATCACATAATTGGAATCGGTGAGCTTGCCGCTTCCGCAAAACCGGAGGCGGTGCTCAAGACCTTCGGTCTTGGGTCGTGCGTTGCGCTCATTCTCTATGATCCGCGGACTACCGTCGGCGGCATGGTGCACATTGCATTGCCGGACTCCTCCATCAGCAACAGGGGCAGAAGTAATGACGAGGCCCCCGGTTATTATGCCGACAAGGGCGTTGAGCATTTGCTGCGGCATATAGGGCGACTCAGAGGTAATCCGTTTGCCACGGGTTTGAGCGCCGCGCTTATCGGTGGAGCCAGCGTGCTGCCCAACAGCAGCCGTTTTTTTATCGGCCAGCGGAATGTGCAGGCTGTACGGACGTTACTCTCTAATCGGGGCATCCCCATCAGATTGCAGGATGTGGGGCTGGAGCTGAGCCGGACGGTCTTTTTTGAGGTGGGCGAGGGCAAGATTACCGTGGTGTCACCCGGCCGCAAGCACATTGTCATGTCCATGCGGAATGGGGGAGGGGTATTGTATGATCGATAAGACAACCCTGATAGCCACAGTGCTGCAACGTGCGGCCAAGCTGGAGAGGGGGCACTGTCTTGATGTCCGCACCTACAAGCGGAACCGGTCTGTCGCGCTGGTCCGCACCGGTTATGATGCCTTTACGGTTATTGAGGATGGATTTGAGCAGGAGCGTTGGGAAGAGGTTTCAATGGAGAAACTGAAACGTCTTCTCAAGCAGCTTTTGAAAAAGGAATTCCCCCGCAGCCACAAGGTGCGGTTGTACACGATGTCCTCATATGAAGAGGCCAATGTGAACCGTATGGGACACGGAGCAGGCAGGTTCGGCGACGAAGACGATTAGTGACCCGAGTAGTCCATCACCTGATTCAGTCCGGCCTCGCTGCGTGTGATGAGCCCGTCCTGGATGCGGTAGCGTGTCAGGGTCCATTCGTCCATGTCGATGTAATCAATGCGTCCTTCAGACCCCTTACCCAGATGGGGTTTGATGGCTTCGATAAAGTCGTCGATCATGAAATACATGCCTTCATGGCTTATGAGGAGCATGTCCCCTTCCAGCGAAACACTCTCGTCTGCAACGCGCTGCGCTGCCTGCAGCAACTCATTCCCTGCCGGAGAAATGCTTCCGTATACCTTGATGATGATCTGTTCCATGGGCGTGGACGGTGCCGTTTTTTCAAAGGAAAGGCAAGCCTGTGCTGCGGTGCCTAGAGTGTGAATTCCCCGTCTTCGTATATGGTCTTGCGGGTTCCGTCCTTCAGGATGGCGGTTACCCGCTTGCGCTCCGTATTGACGAGGTCCCAGTGCAGGATGGACGAGTTGAAGCCGAGCGAACGACGGAGTTCTTCATCATACGCCGTGACGTCTCCGGCAAGGGTGTTGTTGTAGGCATTGCCGAGGGCAATATGCATGGACCCCCACGTGCCGCCGTGGTTTTCGTCGTACAGGGTGTTGGCCATGAAGGCGGAGATGCGTGAAAAGCGCTTGTCCACCAGTGCGAATTCACCGACACGGGCTGCGCCCTCGTCCAGATTCAGTTGCTTGACCACAAATGCCTCGCTGTGCGCGGCCTGCATGGCGGTAACGCGTCCTTGTTTGAACTCCAGCCGTACATCGCTGATGATGTTGCCGGAACGGAACGACGGGAGGTTGGAGGTGTATACTCCTTCCACTGTTCTGTAGTCCGGTGAGACATATAGTTCAAAGCTGGGCAGGTTGCGTCCCGTGAGGCCTGCCCAGATGCGGCGTTCGCCCACCTTGAGCAGCAGGTCCACGGAATCCGATTCCACGCGCAGGGTGCAGTTGCCGAGACTGGTCAGTTCTTCGCGCAGGGCTTCAATCTGTTTGGCCAGCAGACGCCATTTGTGAGTCGGCGTACCGTCATCCAGATAGCAGGCGAGTTTTATCTGCCGGGCATATTCTTCAAGGGAAAGGCCCGCCTGAGCGGCCAGTGCCTGCGTAGGGTACATGCAGAGCGTCCAGCCGAAGGAACCCATCTGTTCCCGTGTATTCATGATCTGGCGCAGGGGGTGGCGTGATTTCTGTACGAGGTTGAGCAGTTCCGGATCAATGCTCGCCAGATGGGTGAGCGAAGAAGGCGCTATCAGACTGATGGAGCCGTTCAGGTGGTTGTAGAGATCCTTGTCTCCCGGAGTGAGGGTGGAGAGGCGTTTGTTGTTGGCCTTGGTGTAGCGGTCGTATTCCATTCGCGGTGTCGGCAGGGCCCTGTGGATGGGAATAAGGCCGCGATCATGCAACTGGGCGCAGACCTCTTCGGCAAGCGGCAGGGCTTCATGGTCGTAATTGACCAGAATGAAATCGCTTTTGGCAAAAGCCTTGCTGCGGCCCTTTTGCAGGCCCCAGATAATGACGTCCGCATATTTTTCCAAGGTCAGGGTATCAAACATATTGCCTCCTGATTAGAACCCTCGCGCACTCTGCGGGAATAGGCAAGGAAATACCTCTGCAATCAGCACTGGTTGCCTTATTTTTCATAGCGGTTTATCTTTGGGTGGTGACTAGGTTGTGGATAGGGGGCACGACATTGTGCTCCGGTCCGTTCTGCCATGCCGTGATGGCCTGCATTTCCTGTTGTTGCCAGAATTTCAACACTGGAGAGAACTATGATTGTCAGGTGTTGGGGTGCACGAGGATCCATTCCCGTTTCGGGGGAGGAGTTTCTGCGCTATGGCGGCGCCACCACTTGCATGGAACTGCGTACAGCCAGTGACGAGGTCATCATCATAGATGCCGGTACCGGCATTCGTCAGTTGGGCAACAAGCTGCTTGCCGAGAAACGGAGTCGTTGCACACTGTTTTTTACCCATGCTCATTGGGATCACCTGATGGGGTTTCCCTTCTTCAAGCCCATTTACCGGAAGGATTTTTCCCTGACCGTATACGGTTGTCCCCTTGAGAGCGGCGATATGAAGCAATTGCTTTCGGGGCTCATGTCTCCGCCGTATTTTCCGGTTCCGCTTCATGGATTGGATGCCGAGGTGCAGTGGATGCAGAATACGCCTGCAGATGCTCCTATTCAGGTGTGCGGGCTGGATGTGCAGAGCATTGCTCTGAACCACCCCAACAACGGGCTTGGGTATAAATTTACGGAAAACGGCAGGACGTTTGTCTTTTTGACCGATAATGAACTTGACGGGACGCACCCCGGCGGACGGAGCTATGACGAATATGTGGAGTTCTGCGCCGGTGCCGACCTTCTTTTTCATGATGCGGAGTTCACTGAAGAGGAATATCGGTACACCAGAGGCTGGGGGCACTCCCCGTGGCGCAGGGCTTTGCAACTGGCCATGGATGCGAAGGTGCGCCAGTTTGGCCTCTTCCACCACAACCAGGATCACTCTGACGAAATGATTGATGACGTCGTCAAGCGCTGCCATGCTGTGCTGTTGCAGCAAGGCGTTTCCATGCATTGCTTTGCAGCCCGTATGGGTATGGAGATTGATCTGTCATGATCAGGCGGTTGTTTGTGGCAGTGATGACCAGCGGAGTGCTGCTGCTGGCATCTGGAGCCGGTTCCCCCGTTTGCGCATGGCAGACCTTTGACGTGGAGCATGTCTACCACATGGGAGACAACGACTCCCGTTCCGAGGCCGTTCGCATGTGTTATGCGGAGGCCGAGCGAAAGGCGCTGGAGCGGGCTGGCGTGTACATGGAGTCCCGTACTGAAATTGCCAATTTTTCTCTTGAGCGGGATGAGGTATACAGTTTTACGGCCGCAGTGCTGCAGGTTGAACGTCTGGGCGAAGAAGTGCGCCTGGATGGGCAGCATATGTCGGTCCACTGCAGAAGCAAGGTTTCTTTCAATACGCAGGATGTGCTGGAACGGCTTGAGCAGATAGCAAAGACTCCCGCCCTGCGGGATGAGCTTAACGCCTCGGGCAGGGCTGTGAATTTCGCTCGGCAACGGGTTGCTGAAATGGCTCCTCTGTCTGACGGATATGCTCCCATGCCGCCTCTCTCTGACGGTCAGCAGGCAAAGCCGGCACCTCCCCCGTCTCCCCGGCCTTTCGACGACCGGGATCGGGAACGTGCTCTGCAGGATCTGGATGAGCTGAAGAGGAAGCGCGATGCTGTTCTCCGCAGGAATCTGCAGATGAGCAAGGCCGGACGTGTCACCATTGCACGGGGCATGACGCCGGAACAGGTGCATGAATTGATGGGCCCCCCGCAGGCCCGGAGAGAAGCGCCCCGGGGAGGACACACATATATCTGTGAACGATACGGATCGTTGTGGGTTGTGTATCAGGATGAAGCGGCCATGTGCCTGCGCAGGCAACTGCAGCAACGTCCGGCAGAGGGCCTGTGTCATTGTGCGGGGAGCGCCGATTCCTTTGTCTGGAGATGACCTTCCGTTAGGTTTATTCATGAAAAAAACAAGCCCCTGTCGAATTCGCGGCAGGGGCTTTTCTCTTATCGGTCGTGCAGGCGGGCCGGAAAAATGTCGTCGCGGGCAATCAATTTTGAAAAATATAATAGCCCGCTCCTTAGCGTAGTGTAATCTGGCCATATGGATGTTTGTCGTCGAACGTTTTCGATGACAACAGGGAATGATGGACCGGTTTGCAGCACCCGGTCTCCCGTGCGGTTAAGCAGCGAAGCCGCACCATTCATCATCCTCCTCCCTTGCAGCGTCGGCCGCGTCTACTACCCCCAGACGCGGCCGATCTCTTTTTTCATGGAAATTCAGGATGCTGAGGCCCGCAGCATGTTACTGTCCCGCAGGCGGTGCGGATGTGCAGTGTCCCCGGCTTGTGGCCCAGTGGTAATTCTCGCAGACCCCGAGAGCGCAGGCCGTGTAGAAGTCGCGGCACATGGGAGAAAAGTCTTCGTTGACGAGGTGCGCCGAGCCGCGGGAGCGGAAGAAATCGGCGTTGCGGGGCTGAAGACGGATGGCGGCATCATAATCGGCAAGAGCCAGTGTGGTGAGGTGAAGGCGCACATATATTGTGCCTCTGTCATGCAGGGCCTGTGCAAAATTGGGCATGAGGTCAAGGCACCTGTCGAGCGCATTCAGGGCATCTTGTGTACGCTGGAGCTGATAATCCGCCGTGCCCTTGGCGTACCAGAGCAGAGGGTTGTCCGGTGCCAGTTCAATAGCCCTCTTCATGGCAAGGGAAATCGGCTCCGGTTGCGTCCACAGTCCGTTCTGCAGGCTTGCCAGCTGTTCGCGAAGCAGGGTGAGGGCATGAAGTTCGTTGGCGATGTCGGTGAACTGGGGTTCAAACTGCTTGTTCAGCGCATCTGCCGGTGCCGCCATGTCAGGCATGGAGGCAGTCAGTTGTACGAAGCGGCGCAGAATACGCTGTTCATGATCGAGAGCCTTGCGATGCAGCAGGAGCTGCAGTGACTGCAGCAGGGCATCCTTGAGGCGCACGGGAAAGTTCTTGGGGGGGACTACTGTAGCCGTTGACCGGACGCCAAGGTCAGGCGCCTTGCCTATCTTTTCTTGCTCGGTGATGACTGCACGGTAGAGCATCCATGCAAGGGGCTGGGCATCTCGCAGTACTTGCGGGTCGGTTTTTTCGTAGCCCATTCGGGCCAACTGCACACTTTTATCCCGGTCAAGCCACTGGGCGGCTTTCTGCATGGCTCCTATGCGGGCCATGGCTTCAGTCACACGCACTGCCACAGGCAGGCCCAGCTCCCCGCCAAAGGCTACTGCCACGGAGTGTTTGAATGCAGGGGCAGCAGCGGGCTGCGCCTGACAGGGTGCCCCCGGGCTCAAGGCCCAGAGGCACCAGATAATGGCTAGAATACGGCGCACTTAGTTCGCGGTATTGTAGATCTTCGCCAGAAGATCCTCCACGGCGCTGGAGAGCATGGTGCGCAGTGTCTCGCTGAGATGCTCTTCAGTTACATCTCCGGTGGGGATGTCCTGACGCTCCTGCTCGGAGCGGTACGTGACGGGCATCGCATCATCCAGTGCGATGGCTGCCTCGATGGATACGCTGTAGGCTGTGAGCGTGTTCTGCTTCAGCCATACCTTTTTGACCGTACCGGTGATTACGTGTTCACCGGGCGCTACTTCATCGGCGCTTTTCACATAGCGCGTGTTGAGTCCCTTGCGGCTCAGTTCTTCCCTGAGAGCTTCGCTGACCCATGCGGTAACGCTGGATACCGGAATGAAAGGAGTGGCGTCATTGCGGATCCCAACGTCCTTTTTGGAGCGTCCGTCAGCGAATTCGACGATGGCTACGGTGGGAGCGTTGGGCTGGATGTGGGCTGGGGCCAATTCCGAGGTGTAGCGCAGGCGGACGTAGTTGGTGGGCCCGCAGGCCGCAAGCGCAAGCAGCAGGACGGACAGGGCGGCCAGAATGAAACGGGAACGGGTGGTCATTGTTCCTCCGGACTATAGTCGGGATGGTCAGATTGTTGTCAGGGGGAGATACAGTCTGGTGACGAGATCCTCTTCAGAATCCAGATACGGGTCACTCAGGTATTGTTCCATCAGCGGTGCATCGGCAGGACGGCGGCTGCTGGCGGGCAGCCAGTCCCAGAACAGGGAAGCCCAAACATGCGAAAGGGTGACGTACGGTCCCTTGTGGATCGTAACGGCATATTCGCAGCTCGCGATCTCCCTTGTATGAACAAAATCATCGGGAATGAAGCCCTCTGGCAGGGTTACGGCCGCATCATAGCGAATTCGCCCCGCGGACGTAATAATCGGGTCGTCATGACAGAACCCCAGAAACATGGTCTTGGCCGACAGAATGCTGTTTCTGGCAATCCAGGGGGTAAGCATCTGCCAAGCCTCGGGGCCGGATTTCTCATAAGGGCCGTATGCGCGGACTGTAGCAATGCGCAGTGTGGGTAGGCGTTCAATCTTCACATTCATGCTGTGCTACTCCGTTTTGCTTCGGAATCTTCACCGCATATTGTATACCCGACAGGGATTGCTTGTCCATGGATGGCATGAGGCGTAGCTGCTTTGAAAGGCTGGAGGGACGCATTTTTTCTTCCATGAGGCCCAGTTACGCCAAAAGGCACGGACAGTCTTGGAATTGATCGTGATTACAATGGGTTGTGCTTGTATCGGAAATACTGTTTGTTGCCCGCCGGGGGAGGGTAAATGGCTGGGAACCCACGCCAGTCGCCACTATTTGGTAATGCGGAGGTTGACAAACCCTACAAGCTTTGCCATTTGTCCAGCCGTACTCACTGAGACATGAGGGGCACTTCCCCGGAGTCTCGAATAAACTACGTCAGTGTCACGGAGATAAGTGAATGACCAAAGCAGAATTTGTTGAAAAGATTTTTTCCAAGGCTAACCTCGCATCCAAGACTCAGGCAGAAGCTGCTCTCGATGCAACCATCGCTACCATCGTTGAAGCTCTCAAGGGTGGCGATTCCGTTGTATTCACCGGCTTCGGCAGCTTCAAGGTTGCTGAGCGTGCAGCCCGCAAGGGTCGCAATCCCCGTTCCGGCGAAGAAATCGTAATTCCCGCAACCAAGATTGTGAAGTTCACCCCCGGCAAGATGCTGAAGGATGCCGTAAAGTAAGCAGCTTGTTGCTGTTGCTGATAAAAGCCCCCGCATGTGTTGCATGCGGGGGCTTTTTTGTGGCCGAGGGGATCTAGCGCGATGTTGCGCATTTTCTTCGGGCTGACCACCAGAACCAGTCTTGCTGTTCCTGTGGCAGGTTCGGGTCGCGCGCCTGTGCTACGGCACAGGAGAAAACATCCAGTACGCAGATGTCATGCTGCTGTCCTGTGCGGGCGCAGAGCCCGTCATACAGTTCCTGCGCCTCTCGTTCCGCCAGCTCCGCCACACTGGTAATTCCCAGTTCCGCCAGATCGCGTATGGTGGCCGGGCCTACGGAACGCAGGCTGATCAATGTTCTTTCCTTCGCCATGATCTGTCCGTTTACCGGGGGCAATCGACAAGTACCAACGCAAGGTCCATGACGTTGGTGAGCGTGGGGCCGGTTTTCAGCAGGTTATCCGTCTTGTCCAGGAAGTTGTATGCGTTGTTGTCGTCAAGATAGACCTGCGGGTCCAGGGCGCAGCACAGGGCTTTTTCCACGGTTTTTGAGCAGGCAAAACCGCCTGCGGCATCCGTGGGGCCGTCTGAGCCGTCTGTTCCGGCGCAGAGCATGGTGATATGTTCGCAGTCCTGCAGGTATAGAGACGCTGCCAGAGCCATTTCCTGATTGCGCCCCCCCAAGCCTTTACCGGTGATGGTAACCGTGGTTTCCCCGCCTGCCAGCAGGCAGACAGGACCGGAAACCTCTTTGCCGTCAAGGCAGAGGTTCATGGCGGTATCAACCAGTTCGCGGGCTTTGTCGCGGGCTTCTCCGGTCATGGTGGAAGTGAGGATCCGCGGGGTGTAGCCTGCCTGCAATGCCGCAGCCGCCGCAGCTTCCAGCGCCTGCAGGTTGGTGGCTACCAGCACGTTCTGCACGGTGGAAAAAACGTGGTCTCCCTGCTTTGGCGTTTCCGGAATCTCGCCGCGTGCCCCGGCTTCGAGGCGGGCAAGGATGTTGGCAGGCATTCTGTCACGGATGCCGTAACGCTCCACGATTTCCATGCATTGGGAAAAGGTTGATGAGTCCGGTGATGTGGGGCCGGAGGCGATAACGTCCAGATTGTCGCCGACAACGTCCGAGATGATCAGCGCGGCAAGCCGGGCCGGGGAGGCAGCTCGTGCAAGGTTGCCGCTGCCGAAGATGGAAAGATGCTTTCTGATGGCGTTGATTTCGTGAATGGTGGCCCCGCATTCCAGCAGCAGGGCTGTGGCTGCCTTGCCGTCTTCGAGGCTGATGCCTTCCACCAGCGCGGGAGTCAGGGCGCTGGCGCCGCCGGTTATGACACACAGCACAAGATCCTTTTCCGTCGCTTTTTCCGCAATGCGCAGAATGGCGCGGGCCGCCTGTTCACCGTTTGCATCAGGTACGGGGTGTGCTCCTTCGTATATGCTGACGGTGCGGGTGGGAACGGTGTGTCCGTATTTCACGCACACGGCCCCTTCCGTTATCCTGTCGCCGAGCATGGCTTCCAGTGTTGCAGCCATGGGGGCAGCCCCTTTGCCGGCTCCTACAACGAAGATGCGTTCAAAGGCGTCAAGGTCGTACTCCACGCCTGATATGTTCATGATGGAACCTGTTACGGCTACATGGCGGTGAATGGCTTTGTCCGGCGCAACTGCATGCAGGGCGGCGTCAAGGATGGCACGCAGGGTGTCGCGTCGCTGTGCGGTCATGGTGGGTTCTCCTGATGGAATGAAGATATCCCATGGTAGTGTGGGCGGGTTGGCTGGTCAAGCAGGCGGAAGGAAGTGTGTGTGATGTGTGCGGTGTGACTGTTGTGGCGTACTGCATCACTGTAGTGAGGAAAAAGAAGTGGGAGAGAAAAATCCTGTGGGGACAGGAGGCAGCTGTCACATAATGCAGCATCAAGAAGTTGGGGGCTTTCTACTGTGGCGTGACAATGCTCTGATACACAAACAGCCCGGGGCCGTCACTCCCGGGCTGTCTGTACCGCACCTCTCGCTAAATCACGTGTCCTCAAAGCGAGAAGTCCATATCCGGATACTATCGCACGGAGGGATTTGTGCATAGTAGGGTTTTCCCCCATTTTTGTATTTTTACATGCGAAAGCCTCCCGAGGGGAACAGGAGGCTTTTGCAGGAGGGCCGAGGGCTATCGGCTTATAAATGGGAACAGGCTGTGGGATAAGGCTGTAATGTCACGTTAGTATATGTTTACTCTTATGACAAGGGGTGTATGCTTTTTTTATGGCTACGTTGCCAAAAAAAAGCCGGGCTGGGGTAATCCCAGCCCGGCTGTATCTTTGGGTGTTTCGGAGGTTAGTCCGCGAACATGGCCGCATTGTACGAGGAACGTACCAGCGGCGCGCAGAACATGTGGCGTATGTCTTTGGATTTGCCGTAGGCGGCGTATTCTTCAAAGGTATCCGGATGCACGTAGCGTACTACGGCGGGATGCTTGCGTGAGGGGCGCATGTACTGGCCGATGGTGACGATGTCGCACTGTATTCCTGCAAGATCGTCTATGACGCCGCGTACCTCGTCGTCCGTTTCGCCAAGTCCGACCATGAGGCCGGATTTGGATCGATGACCTGCCTGCTTTACCCTTTCCAGCAGCTGAAGGCTCTGGGCGTAATCCGCCTGCGGGCGGATGCGGGGGTAGTGTGCGGGTGGGGTTTCCACATTGTGGTTGATGATGTCCGGCGCTGCCTCCATCACCATCTTCAGTGCGGGAAACGATCCTTGAAAGTCGGGGATGAGCACTTCGATGGAGCACTCCGGAACCGCGGCCCGAACGGAACGAATGGTGGCCGCAAAGTGCGATGCGCCGCCGTCCAGCAGGTCGTCCCGCGTGACCGAGGTGATGACCACGTGCTTCAGTCCGAGTCTGCGCGCGCCTTCCGCAACGCGTTCGGGCTCCGAGGGGTCGAGTGGGGGAACCGGATCGTTGCTGATGTTGCAGAACGCGCAGTTGCGGGTGCAGGTGCTGCCCATGATCAGAAAGGTCGCCGTGCCGGAAGAAAAGCACTCAAACTTGTTGGGGCACTTGGCACTCTGGCAGACCGTGTTCAGGTTCAGGTCGCCGATGAGATCGCCCGTGGCGGTATAGTTGTGATTACAGGGAATCTTGACCCTGAGCCAGGGTGGTATCCGTAAATACGTTTCGGAATTGTCTGACAAGCTCATCCTTCACTTCCTGCATGCTGAGGTCATCGCGGTTAAGTTCCTGCGCCAGAGACGAGGGTTCCGCGTCGGAAAGTCCGCAGAGCGTGATCATGCGGAACAGGTTCACATCGCGCATTACATTGAGCGCAAGTCCGTGGTAGCTGGTCCATTTGCGCATGGCGATGCCGATGGAGCAAATCTTCCGGTTTTCCACCCATACGCCGGGACGCCCTTCCTGACGCGCGGCATCAAGCCCGAAGGCCTTTGCCGTGCGGATGACCACCTCTTCCAGATCGTGGAACAGGCCGCGCATGCCTCCGGGTTGCTTGGCTACCCTGAATACAGGATAGGCAACCAGCTGTCCGGGAAAATGGCATGTGATGTTGCCACCCCGTGAGGAGTGCACCAGATCGATTCCCTGCGAGGCGAGATACTCGTCGCTGACGTGCAGGTTTTCGCGGCCGCCGTTGCGTCCGAAGGTGATGACCGGTGAGTGTTCCAGCAGGTAGAGCGTGGGTTCCGCTCCGGCCGCTACCTCTTCCAGCCGTTTCCGCTGGATGGCGTCGGCGTCCGTGTACTTGATTAGTCCGAGGTCGATAATCTTCATGTGGGGCTGCTAGCGTTTTGCGGGGTAGGCTACCTGTGCTCGAGATTTTGTGTCGATAACAGGCTTTTCTGGCCACTCGATCTGCAGGCCCCAGCCGCTCTGGAAGCGGCCGGCCTTGTGCACTAGCGCCAATCCTCTGGAGGAGCATGCGTAGCGGGCGGCTTCGGCCATCTCCGGCAGGCGTATCGGGTCGGAAAGCACGCGCACCGAGTCTGCGTCGTACTGGGGTTGTGTTCTTGCCGCATGCATGAAGCTCATGCTGATGTTGCGGCGCTCCATACGGGCGCGGTTTGTCAGTTCCATGAGCCATGCGGGCGCATTTTCCGCCGGAGCGTTGAAATGGCACCAGCCGGTGCTCTGCTGATCCAGCATGGGACAGAACATGTCGTGCGGGCAGGGAGACTGCGGGAACATGCCGTGCTCCATCAGGCCCATGCGGAGCAGAGCCACCATCTTGCCGCCGAGACGGGTGCCGGGTTCCACGAACAGGACTTCACCGTTGGGCGAGCAGGCATCCGTCATGGCAAGCGCCAGTTCGTCCATGCGTTCTTCAAGCGTCTGGCCTCTGCCTGCGCGCAGCTCGTTGAGCACGTTGGCACCGCTGACAAGGCGGACCTTGCCGTAGTGGTTACGCAGGGTCTTTTCCAGAGAGGTTCGTTCAAGAACCACCTTCCACGGGCTTTGCGCAAGGGGCGTGCCCATCATGGCTTCCAGCAGGGCGCGGCCGGTTTCCATGGGCTTGGGCGCGATGTCAGAGCAGATGAAGGTGAGCTTCTTCTCACGCAATTCCGGACGTGCCAGCCACATGCCCTGCACCAGCGTGAGCGGACCGGAGCCCAGATCAAGCACGGTGTCGCCGTCCTGCAGGTCAAGATCCAGATTGGGCAGCAGCCATGCAAGGCGGTACAGGTTCCACGGCAGATAGAAGTGCAGGTAGGCTGAGGAGTTGCGCGGGGTGGACCAGTAGTTCACTTTCATCCCGCCTCGTTCCGTGGTCAGGGCGCGGGAAAGGTCCGCTACGGCATAATGCAGTTCCTTGCGGTGTGCCTGCTTGAGTTTCAATACGGTACGCAAAACGCCTTCATAGGCGGCAAGTTCTTCGCGCAGGGGCAGCGCGGGAAGGGAGAGACAGTTTTTCATGAAAATATGAAGCGCATATGGCGCGTGAAGTTTTGGGTGAAGGCAGGATCAGTGGTCAGGTCCACATGTTCAGCTGCGGCGGTCCAGACTTCTGCCATGCCGCGCCTTGCCGGGTCAATAAGGAATAGTTCCGCTCCGCGCAACGAGGAGTTGCCGAGACTCGATACGCGGGCTCCCATGCCTGCGGGAATGAAGCCCAATCCTTCAAGGTCGGCGATGTCTGCATGCTCTCCCAGCGCTCCGGCGACGTAGAGCGTGCGAATGTCGCTCGTGGCGAGTCCCGCCTTGGCAAGAAGGTGCTCATAGGCCAGCGTGAAGGCTGCCTTGACTTTCAGGAGCTCTTCCACATCGCTTGCGAGCAGATACATGTCGTCCTGCAACTGGTAGCGCTTTTCGCCGTACTGCGTGTTCAGCTGTGCGGCAAGGCGGGTGGCGAGCGGATTGTAGGGGGGCTCGGCGAATCTGCCATCGCGGTCCAGCAGGCCGCCCTTGAGCAGGGCGTGAACAAGAGAAAGATACCCGGTGCCGCTGATGCCCTTCACTGCGGGGGGCCCGTCCGGTTCCTGCGGCAGGGGCATTCCCTTCAGTCCCTTGGGCGTCATGCTGTAGCGGGTGATGACGCCCGGCTGGGCCACGGTGCCGAAGGTGAGGCCGATGCCTTCCAGTGCCGGACCGAGGGCCACGCTGGTGACAAGCGCCTTGTCAGGCGACAGGGCCAGCACAAATTCTCCGTTGGTGCCGAGGTCTGCCAGCAGGAACGGGTATTCGGGATTGCGCTCCAGCACCGCCTGCATGCCCGCCGACAAGTCGCCGCCCACGAAGGGTGAGGGCAATGGCGGCATATACATGGGGGGGAGTCCGTCCAGCGTTTCGGTGCTGCCGCCCTTGTAGTCAAGCGCGTAGGGGGCGCTGGCAAGTCCTGAGGTCGCCTTGCCGAGCAGCAGGTAGGTCATGACTGAGTTGGCGGCAACGCAGCATTCCGAAATTGAAGCTCCGGCGTCCGCCGTTCTGGTCACGATATCGTGCAGGCGGTCGGTGAGCAGCGTCTGGAGCGTCTCTGCCCCGTTTCCGTTGCGGGCAAAGGCGAGGCGGGACATGACTTCGCTGCCTGCGCCCATTTGCGGATTGAGTTCCTGTCCGTGCGCGATGCGTTTGTCACCCTCCAGCAAGGACCAGTGCAGGGAGGTGGTGCCGATGTCCACGGCCATTTTGAGCTGTTTGCCCTGTGCTGCTGCAAGCGTTTGTGAAGTAACCTGCAAGGGGCGTTTGCGGGAGGGTAGCTCTGGCAGGGTGATGCACATGCCTGCCTCCGGCGTATGGTGGCAGCCCAGTCGCCAGCCTTCCCTCAGCTCGGCTTCCGTAAAGTAGAGGGCGTCCTCCCCTCTGGGCAGAGGCGTGTTTTCCGTGAACAGCATGCGGCAGCGTCCGCAGCGTGCGAGCCCCGAACACAGGGCAGGAGCGCAGAAGGTGCCGCTGGTGTAAACATACTGCGCCACGGAGAGGCCGTTGTCCGGCTTCAGGGGGATGGCGCGACTCTCGCCGGTATGGTCGGTGACGATAATTTGCTGCATGGGGGAATGGTAAGCCAAAAACAGGAGGAAAGAAACAGGTGCTGAGAAGGAAATTGCGTGAATCGTGGAAACTGAAAGATATTTTTGCAGAAAATTTCTTAGCAGAGAGCGTGTTTTGTGGATCATTGCAAAAAGCTGTGAGAAAAAGTGGGAAACAGACAGAAAGAGGCCGCTTTTCCGATGGATAAAGCGGCCTCGCAAATCTGTTGTGCGAACCGGGGAGGGGGGAGGCTGTTACCCGAGCAGGAGCCGGTCGGAGCCCATGGCCTCACCGCGCAGGGCATAGAAGCGCTGCAGCAGGTCGTCCACGGTGAGGTTCTTCTTTTCCTCGCCGGAGACATCCAGAATCACCTCGCCGCGGTCCAGCATGATCAGGCGGTTTCCGAAGGTGAGGGCTTGATGCATGTTGTGGGTAACCATGAGAGTGGTCAGCTTCTGCGTTGCCACGATATTGTGGGTGAGTTCAAGAATCTGGTTGGCGGTCTTGGGGTCCAGGGCGGCCGTATGTTCGTCCAGCAGCAGAATGTCAGGGCGCACCATGGTTGCCATGAGCATGGTCAGGGCCTGACGCTGGCCGCCGGAAAGCAGACCTGCGGTATCCTTGAGACGATTTTCAAGTCCCAGACCGAGGGTGGCGAGCTGTTCGCGGAACCATGGGCGGTCCTTGTCCTTCACGCCTCTGGACAGGCCTCTGGGCTTGCCGCGTTTCAGGGCCAGCGCCATGTTCTGCTCTATGGAGGCGGAGGCGCAGGTGCCCTTCAGCGGGTCCTGAAAGACGCGGCCAATAAAGGTGGCACGGCGGTATTCCGGCCAGTTCGTGATGTCCTCATTGTTGATGCGGATTGCTCCGCTGTCCGGCTTGAAGCCGCCCGCAATGCAGGTGAGGGTGGTGGACTTGCCCGCGCCGTTGGAGCCGATGACGGTGATGAAGTCTCCTTCGTTCACGGTCAGTGACAAGGCGTTCAGGGCCAGCACCTCGTTGATGGTGCCTCTGTTGAAATACTTGGTGATGTTGTCGAGTACCAGCATGGCTTACTTCCTGAACCGGCTCTTCAGCTGGGGTGACACAAGGGCCGCAATGACCAGAATGGCCGTGATGAGGTTGAGGTCGCTGGGGGTGAAGGAGAAGCTGCCCAGCTTGAGTCCCAGAGCAAGCGCAATGGCAAGGCGGTAGGCGACTGAACCGAGAATGGCGGCAATCATGGCGCGGGCCACAGTGCGGCACCCGAAGAGGGTTTCGCCTACGATGACCGAGGCAAGGCCCGCCACGATGGTGCCCACGCCCATGTTCACGTCCGCAGCTCCCTGATTCTGAGCCACAAGCGCGCCGGAAAGGGCGGCAAGGGCGTTGGAGAGCCCCACGCCGAAAATTATGACGCTGTGCGTATTCACACCCTGGGCCGTGATCATCTGCGCGTTGTCACCCGTGGCGAGCAGGGTGAGTCCCAGTTCCGTGTGCAGGAACCAGACGAGCAGGGCTACTGCAACTGCGCAGAAGCAGGCGAAAAGCAGCGGGGCCGACATGTGCGGGGGAAGGCCGAAACCGGCTACGGAATCCAGCACCGTATCCGCTCCCAGAAGAGTCAGGTTGGGCTTGCCCATGATGCGGATGTTGATGGAATAGAGGGCAATCATGGTCAGGATGGAGGCCAGTAGATGCAGGATGCGGAATTTTGTGTTCAGGATGCCCGTAACCATGCCTGCCAGAAAACCGGCGCCCATGGCCATGAGCAGGGAAACAAAGGGATTCACGCCCGCGGTGATGGCCACGGAGGAAACAGCGGCGCCCAACGGCAGCGAGCCGTCCACAGTAAGGTCGGGGAAGTCGAGCACGCGGAAGGTCAGATAGACCCCCAGCACGAGGAGCCCGTATACGAACCCCTGTTCAAGCGCTCCGTAAAAAGCATACCAGGTCATAGTCAATTCTCGAATGGCGAGGCGGGGGCATGTTGCCACACCCCCGCCTCGTTGATGTGTTCAAATGGTTACTTGATTACTTTTTCCGCACGGGAAAGGACGCTTTCCGGTACGGTAACGCCCATGGCTTCCGCAGCTTTCATGTTCACGTGCAGGGACAGTTCCTGCAGGGATTCAACAGGCATGGCGGAAACGTCGGCACCGTCGAACAGGATGCGCTTGGCCATGGCTCCGGTCTGGTAGCCGAGCTTGTAATAGTCGAAGGCAAGGGCGGCGATGGTGCCGCGCTCAACGGAATCGTTATCTGCGGCGTACAGAGGCAGCTTGTTCTGGCGGCACACCTTGACCACGGATTCCAGCGCGGAAATGACCGTGTTGTCGGTGGGCAGGTAAACGGCTTCGGTGCGGCCCACAAGGCTTTTGGCTGCCTGATAGATGCCGGCGGAGTTCAGCACCGTGGCTTCTTCCAGCTTGATGCCGGCGGCGTCGCAGGCGGCCTTGAGCATCTTGACCAGCGTGACGGAGTTGGCCTCGCCGGAGTTGTAGATGACGCCAAGGCTTTTGAGTTCAGGGTGGAACTCGCGGATGAGGTCGAGTTGGCGGGCCACGGGCAGCATGTCCGAAGTGCCGGAAACATTACCGCCGGGGTGTTCAAGGCTCTTTACGAGGCCTGCGCCAACATGGTCGGTCACGGCAGTTGCCAGGATGGGGGTGCCTTGAATTTTCTGTGCACATGCCTGCGCGGACGGAGTGGCAATGGCAATAACCAGATCCGGCTGCTCTCCCTGAATCTGGGCTGCGATCTGTACGGTGGTGGCCATGTTGGCCTGTGCGTTGTGGACGTTGAAGGTAACATCCAGATTGTTGTCCTTGAAATAGTCCTGCGCGCCCTTGAGGACGGCGTCGAGCGCCGGGTGCTCAACAAACTGGCTGACGGATACGACCTTTCCGGCTGCGGAGGCCATGGCGGGCACCAGACACAGCATGGTGACGACAAGGCTGAGAATGATACGTTTCATTGGTTTGCGACCCCTTTGTCGGTAAAAAGGACTGTGGACCAGATGGAAAATGGTGAAAAATGACAAAAAAAGATAATTTCGGAAATGAGCCTGTGGCACTGGTTCTACCGCATTTTTCTGGAGGGTCAAGCGCAATGTTGAGGGAGTTGCTGTAACTGCTGCAGGCGCTCTCTGTTGCTGTTGCTTTTACTGTATCCAGTCCTTCTGTTTTGGAGAGGTGAATATGCACTTGCTCTACTCGTGCTCTCTCTGGTAAAAGTCTAGAAACTGTCCGGATTGTTGTAATTACAATTCGTTCACGTCCGCCTTACTGGGAGAAAAGGGGTGGCTTCATGTCAACGCTTCTTGGCGTGTTCTTGGTGTTTCTGCTGATAATCGGCGTAGCAGGATTCGGCTATCAGGCTACGACGGGGCTGACGGACAAGATTCAGGTCCAGCGGTCCAGAAAGCAGCAGTTGCAGATGAAATATCGAGATGTGAAGCAGTCTCTGACCGACCTCAAGGAGATGGAACTGACACTGAACCGCCAACTGGACGGTGTGGATGACAGCTGTCTCGGCGCTTTTGCGGAGGGCGGGGACCTAATTACGGGGATGCAGAAACCGGCATCCCGCAAGGCAACCACGGCGCACAATACCATTGTGGACGTGTTGCTGGCTGAAAAGCTTCTTTCTCCGGAGGATCTTGCCAAGGCGGAGAGCTATAAGGAGCAGTCCAAATCGCCATATGCCATAGATGAAATTCTTTCCCTTCTCGGATACGTCAATCCGGATGTCATCCAGCGTATCAAGCGTCGTTATCCTCATCTTTCCTAACTATTCCGGAGTGTTGGATCTGTCTGGGCTGGGTCAGGGCAGGCATTCTGGCACTAAACATGCATAATCATTCGCTGAACCGTTTTGACGTCAAATCGCCAACATACCGGCGTGCTTGACCGGCAAACGCGGCAGGCTTAGGGTATAGTGTACTCAAGTTTATGGAGCATTGTGGCGTATGAACAAGATTCTTGCCCAGGACGAGGTGGATGCCCTCTTACGAGGATTGTCCGGCGGAGAGATTGAAAGCGAGACTGATATACCGGAGGACGACTCCGGCATAGTTCCTTTTGACCTTGCCAATCAGGACCGCATTATCCGCGGCCGTATGCCTGTTCTGGAAATCGTGAACGACCGTTTTGCGCGGTTGTGCACGAACGCACTGTCCAACACCATACGCAAGCGCGTGGAACTGAACCCCATATCCATTGATATGACCAAGTTCGGCGATTTCATGCGTTCTTTGCCCGTGCCCACCAGCATCAACATCTTCAAGATGGAGCCTTTACGCGGTAACGCCATTGTGGTTGTTGACTCGCGACTTGTGTTCGCGTTGGTGGAGAACTTTTTCGGTGGGGCCGGTTCGCAGCCCAAGATCGAGGGGCGTGAGTTTACCCGCATTGAGCAGGCCATTGTAGACCGCGTGATCAAGATCACGCTGGACAACATGGAAGAGTCGTGGCGTCCCGTTCACGAAGTGAATCTCGAACTCGTGCGTTCCGAAATCAACCCGCAGTTTGCGGCCATTGTGCCGCCCAGCGACGTTGTGGTGGTTATCACCTTTGAAGTGGAACTGGAGACGGCCATCGGCTCCCTTATCATCTGTCTTCCCTACGCCACCATCGAACCTATCCGTTCCAAGCTGCACGCCAGCTTTCAGACGGAACGGCTTGAGGTGGACCATGCATGGGTGGCTCGCTTGAAAGAGCGCCTCATGGAGACGCCCGTGGAGATGAAGATTCGCTTCGGGGAAACCAAGATCACCGGCAACCAGTTGCTGCGTTTGCAGATCGGCGACGTGCTCCTGCTGGATACCGATACGGACGACCTGCTGGAATGTACCGTTGCCGGAGTGCGCAAGTTCTGGGGCATCAGCGGCACGGTGAAGTCCAACAAGGCCTTCCAGATCATCAAGGAAGAAGAGCCGAACTATACGTAACGGCCGACGGCTCTTCATTATTTACCATGGAAACAAGAACACCCCGGACAGTTGTCCGGGGTGTTTTTTATTGGCGGGAATCCTCCTCTCTCAAGAGAGGTAGGGGAGTAGCTGTGAGCCGAAACGGTTTGGTCTTAGTAGTAGACCTCGGTGAGGCTCAGCCCCTGTGCCGGAGCGGTACAGGGAGCTTTGGTGCGGTCACAGGCGGTAATGAGTTCCGGTATGGCATCGGGCGAGAGCTTGCCGGAGCCGCAGGCTACCAGTGTGCCCATGAGGTTGCGCACCATCTGCTTGAGAAAGCCGTCGGCCTCGAATCGCCATGTGATCTGCATGGGGGAGTCTATGGCGGGTATCGGTCCTTCCGGTGTACGGGAAATGCTGCGGATGGTCCGTACCGTGGTTTCCAGATCCGTGCCGGCGTTCTGGAAACTGGTAAAGTCGTGGGTTCCTTCCAGATGACGCGCCGCCGCATCCATGGCGGCAATATCAAGCGGACCGCTGGCCCACACAAAGGGAAAGAGCCTTGGGGGAGTGTACCGTCTGCTGAGCCATAGTGAATAGGAGTAGGCCTTGCCCTTGGCGTCGATGCGGGAATGGAAATTGTCCGCAACCTGTTCCACGGAGAGCACGGCGATGTCGTCCGGCAGCATGGAATTGAACGTGCGCTGCCAATCCATGTCCAGCTTGTGTTCAGGTATGTCGAAGTGCGCAACCTGTCCGTCAGCGTGGACGCCGGAGTCCGTGCGTCCGCTGCCGAAGACGCGGATGGCGCTGCCTGTCACGCGTTCAACAATGCGCTCAAGCTCTTCCTGAATGGTCGGCTGGGGCCTTCTGGATAGCGTGTTCTGAATCTGCCAGCCGCAATAATGGGTGCCAACGTAGGCTACAACGATTTTCAAACGGGGCATGGCGAACTATTCGAAAGGCAGCTGCATTTTGGTCAGGGCTTCGGAAAGGCGGGCAGCCTTGTCGGCCTTGACGAAAGTCAGGATTTCACCGGCCTGACGGCCTCGCATGCCTGCAAGAATGCGCACGGCGATGCCTTCATCAAGCGTGCTCAGCACTTCCGCAGCCTGCTTGGCTTTCATGTTGGAATATACGTCCACAAGGTGACGCATCTTCTTGTCCTTGGCTTCCTCGGCGTCCTTGAGCATGACCTGAAGGCGGCTTTCCAGCGACTGCAGGTTCTGGATCTTCTGGTCAAGCTCCTGCTGCAGTCTGTTGAGCTCCTGTTCGCGGCGATTCAGTTCGTCCTGCTTCTGCTGCAGTGATTCCCACGTCAGCGAGTCCTGCACCGGTTGTGCGGCAGGTGCTGCGGGTGCGGGGTCGGCGGCCATGGCCGGGGTTGCCGCAACGGCTGCACTTACGGGAAGTGCAACGACTGGGGCGGCGTTCGTTTGAGCTACGGTAGCAGCCGGTACGGACAGGAAGGGAATCTGCCAGCCCGTGGCATCCAGCGCCAGCGTGGCAAGGATGACAAGCTTGAAAACAACCGCCAAGGCAAGCAGCTTGCAAAGTCTAAACAGTCTGAGGCTTGTACCGAAGCGTTGCTGTTTCGTCGAATTGCTGCTGTTCTTTGAATCGTTCTTCTTTGGCATGTCGCTTGGCCTGATTTTCCTTGAGTTTGTCGAGGAGCTTCCGCTCCTGCGATTTTTTGACGAGATTCTGACGCGCCTTGTTCAGCTCCTGGGCCAGTTGCAGCAGATGTGTTTCGGCATTGGCAATGTCCTGCGCCAGTGCCTGCACAAAGTTGCGCAGCAGCCACAGTTCGCTCTGGTTGTTCGTCTGATACAGCTTCGGTTCGTATTCGGCAAGCCGCTCCCGCAGGGCGTTCACATGGGCAACATGGGCTTCGTAACGCTGCTGCGCTTTTGCAAAGGCCATCTTTGCCTGATCTTCAAGCTGGGCCCGGTAGTCCAGAACCTGCTGCAGTTTGAATCGGTACGGAGCCATGGTGTATTCGCTAATGGGCTGAAAGGTGTCACGAATCCGACAGTAAAATGCTCTGCGTATGCAATAGCAGAGATCGTGCCGGAATCGCTTCTGTCTTCCTTCGCAGAGAGGCGCGGGACCAGGCTTGATGATTCTATAGTGGGGCAAGCATCGGTCAACTCAGCGCGAGCAGAGCCCCTAGCATGGCGGATAGCTCACCCCAGATGACGGTTGCGCCGAGAAAATCACCGTTCAGGCCATTCTGCTTGCGGGAAAGACGGGTCAGCGCAATGAGGCCGAAGGATACAAGGGCACAGGCAAGGGCAACAGGCTTGAATCCGCAGAGCAGAACTCCGGCAACAAGGGCAATTGCCGATTGCGCGAGTATGACGGGCAGGGTGGCACCAGCCAGAAAGAGTTTGCCGAGCGTGGAGGTTGGGGGAGCCGTGCCGAACATGGCAATAAGGGCGGCTGCAGCCCTGCCGAAGGCGGGAGCCCATATGAGCGCGGGCCACAGATTGGAGCCAAGCAATTCTCCTGCGAACAGTATCTGACCGCCAAGTCCCATGACCAGCCCGATGACGCCGAATGCCCCGATGTGGCTGTCCTTCATGATGGCCCAGAATCTTTCCCCCTGCGCGCAACTGCCCCATGCATCCCACAGGTCAGCCCAGCCGTCCCAATGCAGGGCGCGGGTAAGCCAGATGGAGAGGGCAACCCAAAGCCAGCCTTGCGCGGTTCCGTGGCTGCTGCCGAAGAGAGCGTGCAAGGGCAGGGTGATCATGGCACCAAGAAGAAGTCCCAGAAGGGAAAAATGCCTGAGGGTGGAGGCCAGTTCCTCAGGCGAGAAAATGCGGGCGGGCCCCAGTCGGGTCATGAACCCCATGGCGACCGAGAAACTATTGATTTCTGATTGAATAGTCATCGGCTGGAATGAACGTGCTTAAAAGGGTGATTCTGTCTCCGAGGTCGACCTTGAGGTATTGTGCCGCAGAACTGCCGTTGAGAACGAGTTCGAGATAGCCCTGACTGCCGGCTATGCAGCCGAGAGTGTTGCGCGGGAGCTGTCCGAAGGTCGTGGTACGTATAACTTGTAGGGGGGGCGACTGCTTCAGCATCAGTTCCGACCACAGGGAGACTCGCTCAAGCCACGGTATGGCCGGCAGATTGAGTACCACGTTGCCGAAGGTGTCTATGTGCTGCACCGTGCATTCAACGGTTTCATTTTTTTCAACCGGTGCGATCCAGTCCGGTGTGTGAAGTTCGGTAATACTGATGGGGGTTCCCAGTTCGGCAGGTGTGCCGCCGTCGGCCAGACAGGCCGCCAGAGGACAGAAAATGTCGCGTCCGTGGAAGGTGGCGGATGCCTCACCGAATGTGGACAGGTTCATGGAATAACAGCTGGCCCCCGGGTATTCTGAAAGAAGGGGCATAAGCAAGCCATTGTCAGGAGCCAATACGTAGCGGTTGGCCACCCGGGCACAGAGTATGCGCCTGTCCGTCCCCACGCCGGGGTCGACGACGCATATGAAGATGCTTTCTTCGGGGAAATGCATGAAGCTCGCATTCAAAAAATAGGCGGCTTGCATGACGGCCTGCGGGCGTACACCATGGCACAGGTCCAGCGCGGGACTGTTTGGCGCCAAGGTGGCAAGCACTCCTTTCATCTGGCCGACATAGGGATCAATATGGCCGAAGTCCGTCAACAGAACGATGGGAGCAGGCATGATTCCTCCTGATATCGTGAGGCGTTGCAGAAGCGCTTCGGTAACGCTGAAAGATAAGGCCCGACTGGTTGAATATACCTGTCGGGCCTTTTGTCGTCAAAAGGGAAAGCGACAACGGTTGCTAGTCAGAGCTCCCGAACGTGATGTTGAAAGAAAGAGCGTAAAGATGGTGGAATATGTCAACGTATTCCACATGTACGTCGCTGGGAACTGTGATGCGGGCCGGTGCGAAATTCAGAATCCCACGGATGCCAGCCTCCACAAGGTGGTTGGCAGCGCGCTGGGCTCGCTCCGGCGGAGTGGTGATGATGCCGATCTCGGCACCATTCTCACCGATTTTTTCCTTGAGACGCTTGGTGCAGACAACTTCCAGGCCGGAGATTTCCTCACCGATCTTGAAGGGGTCGCAGTCGAATGCGCCGACGATATTGAAGCCTCTCAGGCGAAATTCCTTGTGGTTCAACAGGGCGCGGCCAAGGTTGCCGACCCCGATGAGTACGGTGCGCCATTCTCGGTCTACACCAAGGGCGCTGGTAATGGATTCGATCAGGCTCTTTACGTAGTAGCCCACCCCCCGAACGCCAAATTCGCCAAAGTATGCAAGGTCTTTACGTATCTGGGATGCGTTGACGTTGCATGCCTTGGCCAGCGGTTCAGAGGATATGACTTCAGTGCCTTCTCTCAAAAGGTTTTCCAGCACTTGCACGTACACGGCAAGACGCTGGATTGTGGCTCTTGGGATATGGTCGCTTTTTTGTGTCATGGGCGGAGTCTACCTGATTGTGAAATCATTCCCAATTATAAAGTAGAAAAAGGAGGCCGCTTCAGCGGCCTCCTTAACAGGCGCTAGTACCAGATGCTTACTTGGTGAGGAGCATCAGGTTAACAACGAGAGCGTAAATGGCCAGAGATTCTACGAATGCCAGGCCGAGGATGAGGGACACGGTGATCTTGTTGGAAGCTTCGGGGTTACGGGCGGTGCCTTCACAAGCAGCCTTCAGACCGAGGCCCTGACCGATACCGCAGCCGGCAGCGGCAATAGCCATGCCCAGAGCGGCGCCGAAGTATACCAGGTCGCCGAAAGCGTTAGCGCCTTCAGAAGCGAAAGCCATAGCGGCAACAGACAGGATGGCAACAGTGTTCAGAGCAATCATCATGAACTTACGCATTGTACTACACTCCTAAGATTATTATGTTAGTTGGTCTAAGACCATTTCCCCCATTAATGGGCGTGTTCCAGAGAACCCTTCAGGTAAATCATGCCAAGCATGAACCAGATGAAGGCCTGCAGGCACTTTGCGAGCAGGAACAGGAAGTAGATCGGAACGGTACCGAAGATAGGTGCGAGCATGAAGAACAGCACCAGCACGATTTCTTCACCTCTGATGTTACCGAAAAGACGGAGAGTCAGAGAGAGCGGACGTGCAGCGTGGGAGATAAGTTCCAGGGGCAACATAAGCGGAATGAGCCACCAGAAGGGGCCACAGAAGTGCTTGATGTAGCCAACGCCCCAACGCTTGATGCCGATCCAGTTGTAGTACAGGAAGGTGAAGATAGCCAACGCAGCGTTGGTGTTCACGTTCGCCGTAGGTGCGTCACAACCGGGTACGAGTCCGAGGAGGTTGTTAAAGAGAATGAACAGGAACAGAGCGATGAGAACGTGAAAAATCTTGCGACCGTCTTCACCGATGTTGCTGACGACAAACTCTTCCAAACCGCCGATGATAACTTCAAAAACGTTCTGGAGCTTACCGGGCACCATCTTCACTTTGCCTCTCAGGAGAAAAGCAAAGCTAAACAGAATTGCCATGGCAATCCAGGTATAGAACACATGTTTGAACTCTGTTTGAGCTCCATTGATGGTGATATGATCCATTCCCGCGAGGGTGGACCATAGCACCGGATGCGGCAATCCACCTGCCATATCCTCATGCCTCCTTGATTTTCCGCTCTGCCCTTCGGGATATGATCCCTACGAGCATGGTTGCCATACAAGTGGCTAAACCTGCCACGAGCGCCGAACTTGGAACCCTGAGCTCAATAATCAGCCCGAACAGGATGAGTCCGGTAAGCAGAAGCCGTCCATAAAATCTGAACAACAATCCCCACAGCATTTGCCGACTGTAGCTCTGCAGTATTACCTGCTGTAAGAACCTAGCCAGCGAGAAAAAGCTGTATGTAGCCAGTATCACGCCCACCGCGAAACTGAGTGGCCACAAGGTCAGCCCTACTGTCAGGATCCCAACCAGAGCGGAAGCCATGCTGAACAGAATCTGCACCTTGAGTATGGACCGGATTTGCGGCAGCCTGAAGCCTTTGGCGTACAGGTGCTTTTCAATCCTTTCGCCCAAATCTCTCAGCATCTTGCTTTTCCTGATTCCTCATGATCTTCCGAGTGTCCAAAAAAACCGCCCTGAACCCGGCAACAACGCCAAGTATAAGGAAGGCAATGAACAACCACGGCTTAGTCCCTAACCAATCATCCAAAAAGTAGCCTATTCCCGCCCCCACAGCAGGATGTGTGACCATGTGCATTCCCATCGTACCGACGGTGCCCATAAGGTCGACATACTTTTTGGAGTTGATTTCCTTGTTCTTTTTAATGATCATTCTCCGGACCCCGCTGAGAACCCCAGTTTACCCAGTTTTCGCACGGGGCACTTCGTGCAATCATTCACAAGTTGGACCGGTCTATCATGCGATGTTCACCCCGTCAACGGGTGAGGGCAAACGAGAGCACTTTTTTTCACAAATTTCGTGAGCAAAATTGGGCTGATCGATCAACCAGCAATAGGAGCTATTCATGCGGCGTAAAGACAGGGCGGTCGGGTGTGTGCAGGAGATGGAGCGGATATTGGGTGAGGCTTTATATATGACGCTTGCCACGCATGATGTGGAGGGCGCGGGAGCGCCCTATCTGGTGTCACTCAATTACGTGTATCATGATGGAAACATCTATTTTCACTGCGCACAGGAAGGGAAAAAGCTGGATTGCATTCGTGCCAATGCCTCGGTCGCCGTGAGCGTGGTAGGAACTGCCCGGCTTCTGGTGCCGGAAAATGCCAAGGCCTGTGATATAGGCATGGCCTATGAAAGTGTCGTGGTCAGAGGCAAGGCAACCATTCTTGAGCAGGGCGAAGAGCATCAAAGCGCCCTTGCGGCATTGGTTGCGCGGTTTGGTGGAGACCCTGCAACGATCCATGAAGCAGCGCAGAGAAAGACCGTCATAGTCAGGATCAAGGTTGAGGAGATGAGCGGCAAGCGGGCTAACTTGCCATAAATTTACGTAAGTTTGCTTGAGACCATGGACCTTCATTGATAGGCGTTATATATCCCTGTGGGGTGATGCGATACTTTTCGGGTGTAGGGCTTTTTATGGCAAGAATTCTGAAGATACTCATCATTGAAGAGAAGGCAGAGATTCGTGATGTGTTCCGGACCGGTTTGGAGGGGATCGGTCAGGCGCGTCTGCTCTTTGCCCCATCGCTCAAAGTCGGGGTTGTGGCGCTCAAGAAAACGCCTTTTGATATCCTCATGTTACGTGGTGTCGTTGCCAGGCAGAATAATTTTGCCTTGCTGCGGGCTCTGCGAGCTGATGCTGCGTTTGCCAACCTCGCCATTATTGTTGTGCAGCCGGAGTGCAGTTCCGAGGAGTCTCAGCTGGCTCTTGCTGCAGGCGCTACATCTTGCATGGCGTCGTCGCTTGATCCTCGCAACGTGCGGGCAGCGGTTATCAATGCATTGAAGGCGGAAGGGCAGCCTGATCCGAAGTTGAAGGCCATGGAGGCTGATGGCAAGCTGCCGGACCCCATTGACCACGAGGAAGACGCCCGCAGGTTATTCTACGCCGGTCTGGAGTTGCTGTCGAAGCGTCTTTTTGCCAAAGCAGCCCAGATGTTTCTCGCGGCCCTCAAGCGCAAGCCTGTCTTTCCAGAAGTGTTTTCCGCCCTTGCGGACTGTTTTGCCGGATTGGGAGATCCGGTAAAAGCGTTTGCCTTCAGGCATAAGGCCGTTTCCGTCCTTGCCATGGAGGGGCGTGTGGCTGAAGCCGGCAAGGCCATGCGTAAGCTCGGAGAGCCTCCCAAGGGGGCTGAGATTACCGGAAACCCCATGCAGTTGGCGGCGCAGGAGCTGCGCGAACAGGGCAAGGTTGAAGAGGCACTTCAGGTGCTCGAAGCGGCGGTAGCCCAAGGGGGAAGTGATGACGTCATGCGTCGTGAGCTTGCTGGTTTGTATGTTTCACAAGGAAAGGAAAAGCGCGCTTTGCGCATTCTTACCGAAGGGGGCATGGGGGCCGCAGAGCTGACCGAGTTGCGCCGCGAACATCAGACTTCCTCCGGCAGTGCAATAGCCGGAGCAATGGAGGGCGGACTGGCGGATGGCCTTGCGGGGGCGTTGTTCGGTGGTGCTGACAATGAAACGCGCTCAGGGCCTGGAGTGATCCAGGAGCAGTCTGGCGAAGGCTGGAAGGAAAAGAGAAGGCATCCGCGTATTCCGCTAGCAGATTTTACCGTTCAGGTCGGAAAGGTCCGTGAAGCACTGACTGTGGTTGACATCAGCATGGGGGGCATCTGTTTCAAGTCTGATCCTGACGTGTTTGAGACGGGGCAGGTCTTCCGTTTCCATCTGGTGGATTCCATAGATGTCCGTCTAAAGAAGGTGCAGGCAGTGGTGCGCTTTGTCGGTAAGGATAGGGTGGGCTGCCAGTTCCTTGAATTGAGCGACAAGCAAACTGCACTTCTTGAAGAATTGATTCAGCAGGAAAAGGATAAGATCCTTGATGCTGGCGGTACCCTCGACCAGGTTGAAGACTTGTCCGGAATTGAGCGTGATGCATCGGGCAAGATTGTCATCAAGGTGGACTGGTAGCCGGTTCGGAGCGTTGCCATGCCATGCCCGGTTCGGCTGTCCTCGGCTGATATGGATACCAAATGAAAAGCCCTCCTTGCGGAGGGCTTTTTTTGTTAGTGGGCTCCCCCATGCAGCAGGGGGCGGAAGCCGAAGTTGTTGACCCGTTCTTCATTGTGGCAGGTCTTGCATTCTTCTAACTCGGGGTTGTGTATCAGCGTGCTGTCGCCCCCGGATTCAACGTGCTCGGAGCCGGGGCCGTGGCACACCTCGCATCCGGCATCCGCCAGATGGGGGGTCTGCTCAAAGCTCACAAAACCGCCGGGTTTTCCGTATCCTGTTGTGTGGCATCCGTAGCAGCTTTCCAGTTCACTCTTGGTCAGCTTTGGCGCCATGATTTGAAGGCTGTGGGCGGACTTGGCCTTTTTCGCGTACTGTTTGAAGTTGTTGTACTGATCTTCGTGGCATTCTGCGCATGCTTCTGTGCCGACATAAGTTGACTCTGCCTGAACGGGCGACGGGGCTGCCGTGAGCAGCAGGCCTGCAAGGCTGGTTGCGGCAAACAGTAGTGGAAGACACAGGCGATTCATTGGCGGTCACCCTCCTGTCTGGAGTGGGAAAGCTTGGATGAGGTACTTTATTGCTCCATACCTCAGTTTTTTTCTTTCGTCCATAGGGGGTTATGACTTTTACCGTAAGATGATTGTGCCGGTAAATCTCCAGTATTTATAGTTGAGTATGCGCTTTGATAACTAGGAGCGCTTCTTCAGGAGCACAATGTTTTCAACATGCGGGGTGTGAGGGAACATATCCACGGGCTGAATTTCGCATACGGCGTACTTGTCGATAAGCAAACCGATGTCACGTGCCTGTGTTGCTGGATCACACGAAATGTAAACAATGCGTTCCGGGCCGTGCTGGTCAATGGCCGCAACCACGTCCGGATGCATGCCACCCCGCGGCGGGTCAGTGATGAGCACGTCCGGCAAAACGGACTCGAGCGCCATGGTAAGCCGCACATCACCGGCATGGAATGAGGTGTTGGGAAGGGAAAGCTGCTCGGCATTCTGCCGTGCCGTACTGACGGCAGCCTCGGAAATCTCAAAGCCGACAACGCGACTGGCATTCATGGCAGAGGCCAGAGAGAGCGCGCCGATGCCGCAGTAGAGATCCCAGACTGTTTCTTTGCCGGTCAGTGCGGCCAGTTGCAGGGCTTTACCGTACAATGCCTCGGCTGCCTTTGTGTTGGTCTGGAAGAAGGAGTCTGCTCCGCCAATGTTGATGGTGAGGTTGTGTTTGTCGATGGAGATGGTTTCCGAAAGGGTCGGGGCACCTTCGATGAAGATAGTGTCTTCTCCGTAGGCCACCTGGGTCTTGCTGCTGCGGACGGAGTGGACCGCGCTGGTCGGAATATCGGAGTGCTCGCGCAGTTCGGCAGCCAGTTCGCGGACCAGCTCTTCCCGCTGCCCCGTGGGGGACCAGTCGGGCGTGGTGATGAGTTGTACCATGCACTGGTTGCTGTATTTTGTTTCACGGACAACCAAAAAACGCAGATAGCCCTTGCCGCTGCGCGCGTCATAGGCGTTGAGTAATTTATGTCGATTGGCCCACTGTCGCACGGTCTGGACGATGGCGACGGAGTGCTCGGACTGCAGGTGGCACTCTGTTATATTAATGATAGAGTGCGAGGCGCTTCTGCGTAACCCCAGATGGATGGTGTCGCGCCCCTGCAGGAAGGCGAACTCCATCTTGTTGCGATACATGCGCTGGTCAGGGGAGGGAATGGTCGGGAGTGCGCTTGCCCCGTCGGCACCGGCGATGCGGCGCATGGAATCTTCCGCAAAGCGACGCTTCCATTCCAGTTGCTCTTCGTAGGGAAGGTGCTGCCAGTGGCACCCGCCGCAGATGCCGAAGTGTTTGCAGAAAGGCTGTATTTCAGTGTTGTTACGCGTGATAACACGCTCAAGTGTGGCTTCGGCAAAGCGTTTTTTGGTACGCGTGATGGTGGCAAGCACGGTCTGGCCGGGGAGTCCCCGGTCTACAAAGATGACCATGCCTTCGCGGCGGGCGATGGCCTGGCCGCCAGTGGCGAGCGAATCGATAAACAGTTCCAGCGTGGTGCCTGCGGTAAGGGCAGTTGCGGGCATAATGGCTCCGGGATGTATTGGTTGGATGATCAGCCCGCAGGTGTGAAAGGGGCTGTTTTGTTTACAGTTTTTATCTAGTTGTGCTCAAAATCACAAATTGATTCTTGACTTTTACGGAAATTGGGGCAACTACTTTCTCTGCAGGTTTTATATGTAATGATTGAGAAAAGGAGCTGTGTATGGTCGCCGAACTCTTTGCGAATATGATGCACTCCACCCCCCAGGGGATGGTGGGCGTGAGCCTGATCTTCATCTACTTCGTAATCATCGTTTCCACCGCGTTCTACCGCATCAAGAAGGGCGAGCACCTCGATCATCACTAGGATCGGCGCGACTGTGGGCGGTCGCATTGATCTGATCGGGCAGTGAGAGTTCCTGTTGTGGCAGGGGTGATAGTCGATTGCATGTAAAAGATCCGTGGGCGGGTCTGCAGTGCATTCAGGCTCTATGCCCTGACAAGCAGTGGGTCAAGAATTTTTGAAGGCCTGTTTCGCATCCTTTGCGAAACAGGCCTTTGATTTTGCGTGCTGTTTTGGAAATGCCGGAACGTTGCTGCGCCGCGCTTGTATCCGGCTGGCTAGGCTTGGATGACATCCATCAGGTACTGCCCGTAATCGTTCTTGATCATGGGTTTGGCAAGGTCCGCCACCTGCGCTTCCGTGATGTAGCCTTTGCGGTAGGCAATCTCTTCAATGCAGGCAATCTTCAGGCCCTGTCTGTCCTGCACGGCCCTGACGAATGCAGCCGCCTGATGCAGGGATTCGAAGGTGCCGGTGTCGAGCCATGCTACCCCGCGGCCGAGGAGCTGTACGTCCAGCTTGCCTTGCTGGAGATAGACGTTGTTAAGGTCTGTGATCTCCAGTTCTCCGCGAGCTGAAGGCTTGAGTTCGGCGGCGATGTCGACGACCTTGTTATCATAATAATATAGGCCTGTGACTGCATAGCGCGATTTCGGCTTTGAGGGCTTTTCTTCAATGCTCAGGGCTTTCTGCGCTGCATCGAACTCCACCACCCCATATCGTTCGGGGTCGCGCACCTTGTAGCCGAAGACGATGCCTCCGTCAGAGAGCTGGGCGCTTTCTTCAAGCACGGTGGACAGGCCGTGACCGTAGAAGAGGTTGTCGCCGAGAACAAGGCAGACCGGAGAGTTGCCTATGAATTCACGGGCAAGGATGAATGCCTGTGCAAGTCCGTCGGGGCTTGGTTGTACGATGTATTCAATGGAAAGGCCGAGCTGTTCACCGCTGCCGAACATGTCGCGGAAGCGGGGCAGGTCCTTGGGGGTGGATATGATGCATATTTCCCGAATGCCGGAAAGCATGAGGACGGAGAGGGGGTAATAGATCATGGGTTTGTCGAAGACCGGCAGCAGCTGTTTGCATACCCCGTGAGTTATGGGATACAGCCGGGTGCCGGAACCGCCCGCAAGGATGATGCCTTTCATGCGATGCCTCATTGGGTGTGGGTATAAAGAATGATGTCCAATCATCCCATTATACAGGCAATTGGATGGAAATGCAAAGGTGTTGGGGAGTTGAAAGGGGTCCGGGGAGAATAAGCCTTGGGGGAGGGCTTTGGTGCGGTACTTCTCCCCGGACACGAGATGAGACACACTCAAGGGTCTTTTCTCATAAATACCCCTCCATGTCACTGGGAAAATTAACATGGATGTTATAATTGTTTGTAAGGTTATTGGGTTGGCGTAAAGAGTAGTCGCTGGAGTTACATTTTTTTCCGGAAAACCCGCAGGAAACTCTTGCAAGCCGGAAACTGCTGTGGTAGCGGAAGCGGTTCACTTTTTGTGAAACTCAATTACAACAAATGAGACGAATTGGGTTGACTTTTCCTGCTGAAAGAGGGTAAGTCTCCCTCTCTCTTTCTATGGAGGAATATATATGTACGCGATCGTCGAAACGGGCGGCAAGCAGTTCCGTGTTGAAGAAGGTGGCAAGATTTTTGTAGAAAAGCTTGCAGCTGAAGCCGGCAGCGAAGTCGTTCTCGATAAGGTTCTTATGGTTGGTGGTGACAAGTTCACTGTGGGTGCACCCTACGTGGCTTCCGCCAAGGTTACCGCTGAAGTTCTGGAACATGGCCGCGGCGAGAAGATCATTGTCTTCAAGAAGCGCCGTCGTCAGGATTCCCGCAGAAAGCAGGGTCACCGTCAGGAGTTCACTGCTCTCAAGATCAAGGGCATCCAGGCCTAGTTTTTTGCGGGCCTAGTAATTTTTTTCTGTCAGGAGATACGTCATGGCACATAAAAAAGCTGGTGGTAGTTCCAGAAACGGACGCGATTCCCAGGGACAACGACGCGGCGTTAAGCGTTTTGGCGGTCAGGTTGTTCTGGCCGGCAACATCCTCGTTCGTCAGGTTGGCACCAAGGTGCATCCCGGCGAGAACGTCGGCATGGGCAGAGACTTCACTCTCTTCGCCAAGGTTGACGGCGTGGTTAAGTACGAAAAGTACACCCGCAAGAAAAAGGTTAAGACCCGCGTGAGCATCGTTCCCGCAGTGGCTGAATAACCCTTTTCAGCAAAGTCAGATCTGGGCGAAAGTCGCAAAGCGTCTTTCGCCCTTTTTTTAGGCGGCCAGTGGCCGCCGCAATGCTTTCTGTACGGGAGCGGAGCCTTGTGCTAGGTTTTCGTACAACTTCACTAAGGAATGTAGGCAAGTATCATGCGTTTTGTAGATGAAGCCACCATTACCGTGCGTGCCGGCAACGGCGGCAACGGCTGTTTGTCTTTCCGGAGAGAAAAATTCATTCCCCGTGGCGGCCCTGATGGCGGTGACGGCGGTGCCGGAGGCAATGTCTATCTGCGCGGCTCCACCAAGCTGCTTTCCCTGTATGACTTCCGTCTCAAGCGCAACTATGGTGCCGAAAACGGGCGTCCCGGTCAGGGCAGCCAGATGTTCGGCCGCAAGGGCGAGGATCTCGTCATTGACCTGCCTGTAGGTACGCTGGTGTTCGAGATAGACGAAGACGGTCACGAAACCATGATTGCCGACCTGTCCGAACCTGATGTCAGCATCCTCGTTGCGCAGGGCGGACGCGGCGGACACGGTAACGAATTTTTCAAGTCCTCCACCATGCGTGTGCCCCGTTTCGCCCAGCCCGGCGAAGAAGGGGATTACAAGCGCCTGCGTCTTGAGTTGAAGATCCTTGCGGACGCCGGCTTGCTCGGTCTGCCCAATGCAGGCAAGTCCACCTTCATTTCCAAGGTGTCTGCTGCCCGTCCCAAGATAGCCAACTATCCCTTCACGACCATAGCGCCCAACCTCGGCGTGATGATTCATGAAGTGGATAATGACAAGCGTCTGGTCATCGCGGATATTCCCGGCCTGATCGAAGGTGCGCACGAAGGACAGGGGCTCGGCATCCGCTTCCTCAAGCATGTTGAGCGCACGCGGTTTCTGGTGCACATTCTCAGCGCCGAGGATATCAACCTTGAGAATCCCTGGGCCGGTTTCGACCTCATTAACGAAGAGTTGGTGCAGTTCGACCCTGTGCTCGGCGAGCGCCTGCAGCTGCAGGTCATCAACAAGATCGACCTTGTCGATGAGGAATTCGTTGAGGCACTGAAGCAGAAAGCTGCTGAAGACGGCAGAAAATTGTTCTTCATGTCCGCTCTGCACGGAGAGGGCGTGGAAGAAATCGTCGAGGAGATGTGGCGCATTCAGGAAACTGTGGAACGTCATGCCCCCATCAACTCCGCCCGTGACTGGGTTGAGGAGATCGACGAAGAAGAGGAAGTGGAAGTTATCTGGACCCGCGAATAGCGGGTCTTTGTGCAACAACCAGCCGTACGGATTTGATCATGGAGTGGAAACAGGAGCGCGAACGGGTTCTGAACAGCGCGAAACGGGTGGTTGTGAAGGTGGGCAGCGCAGTGCTCACCACAGGTCTCGGAGTGGATATCAGTATTGTTCGTAGCCTTACGGGGCAGCTTGCACAGCTGCACGACCGGGGTACGGATGTGGTGCTCGTGTCTTCCGGTGCCGTGGCGGCAGGAAGAAACGTCCTTCGTTCCTGCTGCGAGATCAAGGGCATGCCTGACAAGCAGGCAGCTTCCGCCGTGGGACAAAGCCGACTCATGCACTTCTATAATGAGGCATTCGAGGAGCACGGCAAGCTTTCCGCCCAGATTCTGCTTACACGGGACGACCTCAAGAGCCGTCACAGATTCCTCAATGCCCGCAACACCTTTGCTTCGCTGCTGCAGTGGCGGGCCATTCCCATCGTCAACGAGAACGATACCGTCGCCGTTCAGGAACTGGAGTTCGGCGATAACGACAGTCTCGCTTCCCTGCTCATCAACGTGGTGGAGGCGGATCTCTACGTCAACCTGACTTCCGCTTCCGGCGTCTATGCCGACAATCCGGATAAGGTGGCTGATCCGCGCCCCCTCGAAGTCATCGAGGATGTACACGCGCTGGACCTCAACGCCATGTGCGGAGGCAAGACGGCCGTCGGCTCCGGCGGCATGTATTCCAAGCTGCTGGCGGCCCGTCGTGCGGCTCAGCTTGGTGTGCCTACCCTCATTCTCTCCGGGCGTGAACCGGACGCGATTGTACGTGCCTTCTCAGGCGAGACGCTTGGTACATGGGTGCGCCCGGAAGCCAAGGCTGTGTCCCGTCGTAAGTTCTGGATGGCCTACAATGCAGACCCTGCCGGTGTGCTCGTGGTGGACGACGGGGCGGTGAAGGCGCTTTCCAAGGGGGGCAAGAGTCTTTTGCCCGCCGGTATCGTGCGCGTGGAAGGCAACTTTCAGCGAGGTGCGCTGGTGCGTGTGAGCACTGCCGAGGGTATGATCATCGGCGTTGGGCTGTGCAACTATACCGCTGCAGACCTTCGCAAAGTGCTCGGTATGAAGAGTGCCGAGTTGAAGTCCGTGCTGGGTGATAACCAGTATCCCGAAGCTATTCACAGAGACAACCTGCTTATGGATGTTGTGGTCTAATCAGGAAGGAGTGAACGTGGGCATGCAGACCAGAAAGCCGCCATGCGTACTGACCATCGCCGGTTCCGATTCCGGTGGCGGCGCAGGAATTCAGGCAGATATTAAGACCATGACAGTGCTTGGCGGATTCGGCATGAGTGTCATCACCGCCCTGACTGCCCAGAATGGGCTGGGGGTAACTGGCATACACGCTCCTGAACCCGAATTTGTCGCTCTGCAGTTGCGTACTGTGCTGGAAGGCTTTCCGGTTGCGGCGGCTAAGACGGGAATGCTGTTCTCGGCTCCCATTATCGAAGCCGTGGCGGATGGGCTGGCCGACAAGAATTTTCCTCTGGTGGTAGACCCTGTTTCTGTCAGCCAGAGCGGGCATGCCTTGCTGAAGGAAGACGCCGTGGAGGCTCTCAAAAAGCGCATTCTCCCACTGGCAGATCTGCTCACTCCCAACAGGCCTGAAGCGGAAATGCTCGCGGGCATGAAGATTGATACCGAAGCGGATGTGGCCGAGGCCATTGCCCGCATTCTCGATATGGGCCCCCGTGCTGTGCTGCTGAAAGGCGGCCACTTTGAGGCTGGCGCCACGCTCGTGGACTGGCTGGGCGTTCCCGGTGAAGCACCGCGCTCCCTGCCGCAGTCAAGGGTGGATACCCCGAACAATCACGGAACAGGTTGTACGCTTTCTGCCGCCATCGCCACATGGCTGGCGCACGGCTGCGGGCTGGAAGAGGCCGTGGTAAAGGCCCAGCAGTATTTGCACCTGTGTCTTGAAAAGAGCTACACCCCGGGGAAGGGGATCGGGCCTGTAAACCACGCAGCTCCGTTCGCAGGGTAACGTTGCCGTATTATTGTCTTTCTCTGAAGGGCCCGCTCTGCAGCGGGCCCTTTTACATTTTTGCCGATTCGTCGGCTTGGATTTGTAACGGTTATGGGGTAGGACATTGCGGAACGCGGCACTGCATTCCGCGTTGCCCCGCCAACGATATCGAACGGAGAAGTTTATGACCGAGGTACTGCCCACCAGGTTCGCCCCGGCCGAACGTGCCGCTTCATGCATGCTGCTCAAGCAGGCCGCCATCTTCAAAGGCAACCCGCTTGTCACCCTTCTGGATTCCGTCACGGACTTGATAATGATCCTGAACAGCAACAGACAGATTGTCTATGCCAACCGGAATCTGCTGAACCTGCTTGATATGCAGGATGCGCGTGAAATTATCGGTATGCGTCCGGGCGAGCTTTTCAGTTGCGAACATGCCTGTTCCGTTCCCGGCGGGTGCGGTACCTCCGAGTTTTGCCGTAATTGCGGTGCCGTCCGGGTTATCATGTGCGCCCTGGGCAATGACAGGACCGAAGACGAGTGTCGTCTTACGCAACGTAAAGGCGATGCCATATGTGCTTACGATCTCAAGGTGGTCGGTAGCCCCGTTTTCCTCGAAGGTGATCGGTATGTCACCTTTGCCATTACGGATATGAGTCATGAAAAGCGTCGCAGGGCGCTCGAACGTATCTTTTTTCACGATATTCTCAATACCGCAGGCGGGTTACGCAACCTTGCGCGTATGGTGCTCGAGGAAGTGCCCCTCAATTTGAAAGACGAGACGCTTTTGCTCCACAAGTTCTCCAGCGAGCTGGTGGAGGAAATCATGGCGCAACGTGTGCTTCTGGCTGCAGAAAATGCAGAGCTTAGCGTGGATACGCAATGTGTGAATCCGGCTGAGGTGTTGCGTACCGTGCGTGAACTTTACGCCTCTCATGAGGTTGGAGAGGGCAAACGCATTCTTCTGGAACACGGGCTGTGCGATGTGGAACTTGTGACTGACCCCACTTTGCTTAAGCGCGTGTTGGCCAATCTGGTCAAAAATGCGCTGGAGGCCACCGCAAGGGGAGGTGACGTCCGGATGGGGTACAGCGTTGAAGGCAGGGAAGTGTCCTTCTTCGTCTGGAATCCCGCAGCTATTCCCCTTGAATCGCGAGCCGCTATTTTTCAGCGTTCTTTTTCGACCAAAGGAGTGGGCAGGGGGCTTGGTACATACAGCATCAAGCTTCTTGCTACGAACTATCTCAAGGGTGATGTCGCTTTTGTCTCCAGCGAAGAGGCTGGCACGCAGTTCACGGTGCGTCTCCCGATAACTTTTGCCCAGCAGGCTGCGGCGTAAGCTGAGGCTTGGAAATCTCCATGGTTTCTTTGCGTATTCTCATAGCCGAAGATGATAAGTTGAGTGCGACCCTGCTCAAGGTTCTGCTTGAGGCCGAGGGGCATGTCGTGTGCGGTGTAGCCAGCAGCGGGGCAAGTGCCGTGGAAGCTGCGCGCACCCTGCAACCGGATGCCGTGCTGATGGACATATTTCTCAGCGATGAGATCTCGGGCGTGGATGCGGCCCGCACCATAGTAACGGAACTGGCCATTCCCACGTTGTTCATCACGGGGGCATCCGACAAGGCTGTTCTGGAACAGGTGGTAGAAAGTGGTGCGCTTGGCCTGATCAAGAAGCCGGTCAGTGCGGATGAACTGCGCGTCAACCTGAGCATTTTGCGTCACCATCAGGCCATGAGGCAAAGATTGTGGGAACAGGCTGCGCGGTACAAGGGGTATTTTAATGATGCCCCGGTAGGCATGTATGTGGCCGACATGTCCGGAACGATTGTGGAGTGTAATGCTGCTTTGGCCCGTATGCTCGGGTATGATTCCCCGGCACAGTTGCAGGAGTCCGTACTTTCTGTGGACAGCCTGTACGAGGCGGCCGAACATAGAAGTATGATGCTCCGCTGCATGCGGACCGCCCCTGATTCGCCTCAGTCGCTACCCGCACGCTTGTATCTGCGCGGGGGCGGAACGTTGGACGTTATGGAGTATGCCGATTGCATGCCTGATGCCCAGGGCCGGGACGTTCACTACTGTTCCGTGCTTGTTCCGCGTTGCAGTGCCGGAGGAGGGGAGTCTGCCGAGCTGGACGTGTTGCGCAGCACCATTGACGCCATACCCGACATGGTTGTCATCATGGGAATGGACAGATCCGTTCTGGCGGCCAATAAAGCATTTTTCAAGCATGTGGGTGACGAAAGCGGCGGTGTGAACCTGTCTCTCTTTCCTTTTGCCGGCGACTCTGCGCCATGCAGCGGCGAATGCCCCTTTGCCCGTTTTCTTGCCGATGGCAAGGAGCATAGTGGCTGGGTGCGGTTTGTGCCGGATGGTCCGGAGTTCTATAACTCCGTTACCCCGCTACGCCTTGCCGACGGAACAGTACAGGGATGCGTGCAGATCTTCAGGCTGATGCCGTCCAGAAAATAAGGGTTTTTCATGCAACAATCCAAGCCCCCGCCCGGTGCGGGGGCTTTTCTTTTGCTGCGCATAGGTTTTGAGCAACTCTGGGCAGACTCCGGCTGTAAGTATTTGCTCAAAAAGGCGCAAACAGGGCGCAAGCGTCAAGAGGTGTTGTTCTGTGTGGTTTGTAAGCTTCCAGATGTCTTGACCGGTGTTTATTCGCTCATGGTGTGGCACAGTGTGTCGAATGAGAGTGATGTGTGGTTGAATGTTGTCCAGTGTTGATCATAGTTGATTATCGTGCCCAAACGAAGTTTATGTGAGCATTGTTGACAATAGTTGTTTTTGAGTGGTAATTGTCATGCGTAGCATCTGATAACCGTGGCTTGGTGAGTTGAGAGGACATGATCCCCCAGTTGTGTGTTCCTCGTTGTGTTGCTGCTCGTGCCAAGGCTGATTTGACAAGGGTTACTGCGCAACAATGACCAAACAGACGTACACATTGGGTGAGGCGGCCGAACTGTTGAGCTGCCACAAGGAGACCATCCGCAGGGCCATCAAGGATGGTACCCTGAGGGCTGCCAAGCTGGGTAGAGGCTACCGTGTTTCACGTGCCGATTTGGAGGCGTTCTGGAGTTCCATGGGCGGAGGTGCCCTGTTCGAGAAGACGGAGCAGGTGATTGAGCCTGAACCGGAACCCGAACCGGTGCAGGAAAAGCCGAAGAAGCCCAAAGGGCCGGAACAGCTAACCTTACCCACCTAAGTAAGGAGGAACGGGTATGAGCAATGAACAGGCAAAAGCCGTGATGGAGGAAATCACCCTGCTGAATGATGTTGGTGCCGACATCACGTTCAGGGGCAGATTGTACTCTGAAAGCTCATACTATGACGAAGAGACCGGCGTGATGACCCGCCAGCGGCTGTATGTGACGGACCAGAACCAGCAGGTGTATTCCATTGTCACCAGTGACGGTGTGAATAAGGACCGCCGCGTGTATCTGCTGCAGGTTGATGGCGAAATGTGCCGCATTAACAACGGCCTTTTCGACGTTACTGTGCAGCTTGATCTGCTCATGACCGCAGTGAAGGGGCTTTGCGGGCTGGATGGTTCCGGCCGTAGCGAAGAGTTCCTGCAGTCGCTTGAGCAGACGCTTAAGGCTGTTAATCAGTAGTGTGCGTCGGGCCTTCCGCCAGATCGGAAGGCCAACTGTCTTTTCGGGCGGCAAGTGCGGTGCCGCCTTTCGGCTTGTAGTTCGCGAGCCGCGCTTTTCTAGTCCTTTCTGTAAAGTGCTGTTTTCTGCATAGTGCGCCGTCCGGCGCATTTCTTTTTTCTCTCCCCATTGTCTATCTGTGCATCCAGGGCCCTGCTTTTTGCACTAATCCGTATTGGATACGTTTTGCAGGTCATATTCGACAGTGTTGCTGTTCTTCTCAGGTCGTCGGCAGATAATAATAATCGGTTTGCCATGGAAATGGCGCGCGATTTGGTGTATGTACACCGTAATCATGTAAAAACCGTCTGCCCGTGAGGAGAGGTATATGTCACTGAACAAGCAGTTTCTGAAGAGCCGTCCCGTGTGCAAGGTAAAATTTAGTCTGAACAAGGATGAAGCGAATGGTTGCAACGAACTGTTCGTCGTCGGCGATTTCAACGGATGGAATGAAAACGCCTGCCCCATGAAGAAAAACAAGGACGGTTCCTTCTCTGCGCTCGTGGAGCTGGAGACCGGCAAGGACTATCGTTTCCGCTATCTCAGCAAAGGTCAGTGGTATAATGATGCAGAAGCGGACAGGTACGAATACTGCTCCTTTGCCATGGCGGATAACTCGGTTATTTCGCTGTAAAAAACACCCCAACCTTGCCAATGCGCTTGTCGTCCTGTATTCAGGCTAGAATACAGGGGGACAATGCGTATTGTCTTTCGGGGTTGGTGGTAGTTTATGTCAGAAGTACAGAAAGACTTTGATATTCTGGAGCTTCCTCTGGAAGGAGTTGCCGCCTACTGGCTTTCACTGAAGAAGCTGGTGGGCAGCAAGCGTAATTTCAAGGCGCTGGAGGAAGAGGCCCAGTATACGACGGAACCGTTCGTACGACATCTGCTTGATGTCGGATTCTGCGGCTATTCCGACGACCGGGTGCGCATGTTGGCTCATGCCAAGATGGAAACCCTGCTTGGCGAGACCGCACGGCGGTTCAATCTTATGCGCGTGGCGATACTCGACGTTGCCACTGGCGAGAATCCGCACAGAACGTTGGCCAAACTGCTGGCCCAGTATCCTGCTCCCCCCATTTCGGAAGACAAGGCCAAGGCGTTATCCCAGGAGCTGCTCAAGCTTGTGCCCGAGCATCAGGCCGGACAGGAGCGTTTTTTCGACGTGGGACACAAGTCGCTGGATGATAAGCTCATCGTCACCCTGCTGTTCTACGTGCTGCTCTCGCGCCATGAAAGCAAGTCCGGCTGTCAGCCTTTGCTGGCCTATGTGTCCTCCCGCTACTTCAGGGAAGGGCTTTCCATGGTTATAGACGGGTTTGATGCCCCCTTCGTGCGCAAGTGGCTCAAGGAGCACAAGGCAGCGGTGCTTTCGGAAACCCGCCGTAAAATGCTCATGTCCACGGAGATGTGTGTGGCCATAGGCATGCGTCTTGAGTATGAAGACGTGTTCCGTGTGGCGCGTTCCTATATGCGGTAACAGACTGGCTACGCGGAGTGGGAAGGGTGATACGTTTACTGCTTTCAGGGCTGGCTGCCCTGAGACTTTTTTTCGGGATTTCACGAACCCGGATCAAACGCCTGCTGCAGGGAATACTGCTTGGCGTTGGTGCTCCTGTGGGCTGGCTGTTTCTGTCTCAGTGGATGGGGCTTGAAGCATGCGACGATTCATTCTGGTACTGGCTCTATGGATACATGGCCATCGGCACCATCTGTGTCTTTGCCGTGTTCGGCTATATTGTGGGCAGGCATGAGCAACGCTTTGCCGAACTCAGTTATCTCGATTCCCTCACCGGCCTCTGCAATCCCCGTTTCTTCCATATACGCTTCCGTCAGGAGGTTGCCCGCTGCGCCCGCCAGAAGAACCCGCTGGCGCTTATCATAGCGGACATTGATCATTTCAAGCGTGTGAACGACACCTATGGGCATCAGGTGGGTGACGAAGTTCTGCAAGCCGTAGCCCGCATCTTGCAAGACTGCGCCCGGGATTCGGACATGGTTGCCCGCGTAGGCGGGGAGGAGTTCGCCGTCCTGCTGCCGGACACGGATGTGGCTGGGGGCAAGGTTCTGGCTGAGCGAATGCGTTTGGCGGTTCAGGATACGCCTATCGCCGTGCATGGCGGGGAGAGCATACACATAACATCGTCGTTCGGTGTTTCCGTGCGCGCTGAACACCGTAACGAACCTGATGTCGTCTATGCCCTTGCGGACAGGGCGCTCTATGTGGCCAAGGCCGAAGGCAGAAACAGGGTGGTAGTCATGGATAATGTTTCAGACGCAGATGCAGAGAACCTCCGGAAGAAACCCAAAGGGGAAGCCTCATGACGATACCGGACAGTCCCTTGCGCTCCTTGCGTATCCTCATTGCCGATGAAAGTATGCTTAACCGCAGGATTTATACGGCCATGCTGGAGCGTCGCGGGCATACCGTGGTGTCCGTTGCAAAAGGGCGCGAGGTTTTGGCGGAGCTGCTTCGGGACGTCTTCGACGTTCTGGTCATGGATGCCGTGCTGCCGGAAATGGACGGCGTGGAGGCGACCGAGGCCATCCGCTCCTCGGTGACGGACAGGGTTGATGCCTCCATTCCCGTTATCGTTCTTTCGGGAAGCCAATCGGAGGGTGACCGGGAGCGGTTCATGAAAGCCGGCGTTGACGGTGTACTCATCAAGCCTGTGCGTATTACGGCTTTGCTGAAAACCGTGCGTGACGTCATGTTGCATAAGGGACGTCAGGTGGAGCCCGGGGGCGCTGAGGAAGTGGCTCAGGTTAAGGACGGCCAGTTGCGCCAGCTGGATTACATTCTTTCCGAATTCGGCCTTGAGAAAGACGACGTATATAGTTTGTATGCGCTTATGCAGGAATCTCTGCCCAGAGAATTTGCCGCGTTGAAGGTCGCCTCAGAGGAAGGCTGGCTTGAGGAAGTGGCCGAAGTGGCCCATTCCCTTGCCGGTTCTGCGCTCGACATCGTTGCGGATGGCCCGGCTCTGGTGGCCCGCGAGATTGAGTATGCCGCACGGAGCGGTGATGTGCAGGAGGCACGACAGCTCTGCGTGGAAATGGAACCGCAGGTAGTAAAGGTGTACGCCGAGATAGGGCGTCTTCTGGCGGAGTCCGCCTGATCAGGTTCCGACAGGCAGCGCGGCTCTTGTCTACCGGCACACCGTGTACTATGTACCCTGAACATTATTTCTGTGACGACATCATGCGGGGTGCTCTGCAGCCGTCCCGCTTCTCTACTATTTACGGCTATCCGGAGGATATGCATGACCAAGATGTACGGGTTTGAGCTTGTGGATGAACAACCGGTGGCGGAGCTTGCCTCCGTCGCGCGCTTGTGGCGACACACCGTGACCGGTGCCCAGCTCCTTTCCATGGTCAACAGCGACGAGAACAAGGTCTTCGGCGTTTCATTCCGCACTCCGCCCACGGATTCCACGGGGGTGGCGCATATTCTGGAACATTCCGTGCTTTGCGGTTCGGAAAAGTATCCGGTCAAGGAACCCTTTGTCGAACTGCTCAAGGGCTCGCTCCAGACCTTCCTGAACGCCTTTACCTATCCTGACAAGACTTGCTATCCCGTAGCCTCCACCAATCTTCAGGACTTTTACAACCTTGTGGACGTCTATCTGGACGCCTGCTTCTTTCCCCGTATCACGGAAGCCATCTTCCAGCAGGAAGGCTGGCATTATGAAGTGGACGGCGATGCTAAGCGCCTCAGCTACAAGGGCGTCGTGTTCAATGAGATGAAGGGCGTCTACAGCTCGCCGGACAGCGTGCTGGGAGAACAGTCGCAGCAGTCGCTGTTCCCCGACATCACCTACGGGCTGGATTCCGGCGGCAACCCTACCGCAATTCCGGATCTGACCTACGAGCAGTTCCACACCTTCCACGAGACTTACTACCACCCCTCCAACGGGCGTTTCTATTTCTGGGGGGATGATCCCGAGGAAGAGCGTCTTGCCATTCTCGGCAAGCTGCTTGATCGCTTCGGCCCGCTCAAGGTGGATTCCGCAGTGCCGCTGCAGCCTGCCTTTGATGCTCCCCGTTCGGCTGTCGTCGGTTATGCCGCCGGTCCCGCGCAGGATGAAGAGAGCAGGCGCGGCATGTTCACGGTGAACTGGCTGCTGCCGGAAACCGTGGAAGTGGAGCTCAACTTTGCCTTCCAGATGCTGGAGCACATCCTCATTGGCATGCCTGCATCCCCCTTGCGCAAGGTTCTCATCGAATCAGGACTCGGCGAGGATATTGCCGGCGTCGGGCTGGAATCCGAATTGCGTCAGATGTATTTTTCCACGGGCCTCAAGGGTATTGACCCTGAAGATGCCCCCAAGGTTGAAGCGCTTATCTTCGATACCCTGCGCGAGCTGGCGGAAAAGGGCATCGACCCTGCCTGCGTGGAAGCTGCCGTGAACACTGTGGAATTCTCTCTGCGCGAGAACAATACCGGCCGCTTCCCTGTGGGGCTTGCCGTTATGGTGCGTTCGCTCTCCACCTGGCTCTACGATGGTGATCCGTTGGCTCTGCTGGCCTTCGAAGCGCCGCTTGCCGCTATCAAACAGCGTCTTGCTGCCGGAGAGCGGGTGTTTGAGGAGCTTGTCACCTGCGCGTTCCTGACCAACAATCACCGGTCCACCGTATTGCTTGTTCCTGACGAGAAGCTGCAGGAAGTGCGCAAGCAGGAAGAGGAAGGACGTCTTGCCGCTGTCAGGGAGTCGCTTGATGGCCGTTCGCTGGAGGCCATTGAGGTCATGGCGGAGGACCTGCGGACCATGCAGGAGACGCCTGACGATCCTGAGGCCGTCGCGTCCATTCCCCGCGTGACCAAGGATGATCTGCCCCTGAAGAACAAGACCATCCCTGCCGAGTTTTCCGAAGTTTCCGGCGTCCGTGTCATGACGCATGATCTGCCCACGGGCGGTATCCTCTATGCCGATGTTACGTTCGATATGCTCGGTGTGGATGAGGCCATGCTTCCCTACGTGCCGCTGCTTGCCCGCTGCTTTACCGAGATGGGTACCGCGAAGCGCGATTTCGTGGAGCTGGGGATGCGCATTGCCGCCAAGACCGGTGGTATTGAAGGCGATATGCTTGTGACCACCGCGTTGCAGGACCGCGCTCCGGTGGTCAAGCTGCTTGTGAATGCGAAGGCGACCGTGGACAATGCGGAAGCTCTGTTCTCGTTGCTGGGTGAAGTCCTTCTGGAAGGACAGCTGGACGACAAGGAGCGTTTCCGTTCCATTCTGCTTGAAGAGAAGGCCAGAGCCGAGGAACAGCTTGTTCCAGCGGGCCATTCGGTTGTCATTTCCCGTCTGCGTTCCCACTTTGGCGTGGCTGGCTGGGTGACTGAGCTCACAGACGGCATCGCCTACCTGCAGTTCCTGCGCCGCATGGCTTCCAGTTTTGAAGTGGAGTGGCCGAACATTCTTGCCAACCTGAAGGCCGTGCGTGAAATGCTGGTGCGCCGGAACGGCGCGTTGATGAACATTACCGTGGATGATGCCGGATGGAAGAACGTTCTCCCGCATGCCGAGGCTTTTCTGGCTTCGTTGCCCGAACGGGAGAGTGCCGGTGCCGCGTGGTCCTTCTCTGCTGCCATGCTGCATGAGGCGTTTGCCATTCCCGCACAGGTCAACTATGTGGGCAAGGCTGCCAACCTGTATGAACTTGGCTACACCTATCACGGTTCCGCCAATGTCATTTTCAAGCACCTGCGCATGGGCTGGCTGTGGGACAAGGTGCGCGTGCAGGGCGGCGCTTACGGAGCGTTTGCCGCGTTTGACAGGGCCAGCGGCACCCTTGCACAGGTATCCTATCGCGATCCCAACCTGCTCAAGACTCTGGATGTCTATGACGCCTCTGCCGAGTACCTGCGCAACGTGAATCTCAGTGCCGATGAATTGGAAAAGGCCATCGTGGGGGCCATTGGCGAACTGGATGCCCACCTGCTGCCCGATGCCAAGGGGGCTGCTTCCATGGCGCGTTACTTCACAGGCGATACGGAAGAGCGGCGTCAGCAGATGCGTGACGAGATTCTTTCGACCTCGGTGGACGACTTCAGGGCCTTTGGCGCGATTCTGTCGGAAGCCGCGAACAAGGGGATTGTTTGTGTGCTGGGTGGCGCCGGAGTGAAAGAGGCTGCAGCCGATAAGGGCTGGCAGCTTGCCGAACTCCTGTAACGGAACGGGCATGTTGCGCTTTTGCCGCAGGCAGGGTAGCATGCCGCGATAATCACTCAGACGGGAAGAGCGTCAATGAAGGAACCATTACAGGTCTTTACAGAATATATTGGCAAGAACGGTCTGAAAGTTACCCCACAGCGTCTGCGCATTGTGGAGGTATTTCTTCGCGAAGCCGGTCACCTGACCACCGAGGAATTGTATGAGCGGGTCAAGGTGGTTGATAGTTCCGTAGGTCAGGCCACCGTATACCGTACCATGAAACTGCTCTGTGATTCCGGCATTGCCAAGGAAGTTCACTTTGGTGACGGTGTCGCCCGTTATGAGCAGAAATACGGCAGTGAGCATCATGACCACCTCATATGCGAAAACTGCGGCAAGAATCTTGAAGTCATTGACGAAGAGATTGAGCGTCTTCAGGAGGAACTAGCCGAACGGCACGGTTTCACCCTGACCAGTCATCGCATGTACCTCTACGGCATATGCGAGGACTGCAGGAACGCCAAATAGCAAAAAGATCGGGCGGGCGCCGAAAGGTGCCCGCCCTGTTTCATTGTTGTCCTGTTCCGCTTTCCTTTTGCCTTTTGCCGTATCGGAGTATGCATGTCTGCGGTGTCTGCCTTGCCCGTGCTTCCCGTTTTGCTGATCGAGCCCGTTGCCAGCAACTGTTCGCTTCTCACTCATTGGCTGAACGCGGCCGCAGAGGACCTTGGCATTGCCTGTGAAATATGCAGGTGCAGTGAGCCGGTGGTCGCGTCACGGCATCCCTCCCTTGTGTTCCTTTCCCCCATGATGGCTGAAGCTCTCGCCGGACAGTCAGGCTTTGCCGCTTGCCTGCTCTGGGTGCATGGTGGTTCCGGCGTGCTGCCGCAGGGCGCGCAGGCTGTGCCGTGGCCGGTGAAGAAGGAGCGCGCCAGAATGATTCTGGCCGAGGCGGCGGTGCGCATCGGCGTAGTTGGCAGGAATGATGAGGCCGGATGCCCCTTCGGGAATCAGGTGCCCGAGCCGCTGCTTTCCCTGATTCCACGGCTCGTGGAGACAGTGCATGAGCTTCTGGGGCAGTGTGAGATGCACATCCGTAACGGGGATAATGAGAATGCGGCCCGAGCCGCGCATTCGCTGAAGGGGGCTGCCCTGTCGTTCGGGCAGCAGATACTGGCGGAATGTGCCGAGGTTCTGAAGGACGCGGTTCAGGCAGGCAATGCGGAAGAAACGGCGCGCATGGCAGCCGTGTTGCGTTTGCTTGTGTACGGGGCGTAAGAACCGGACAGGCTTCCGGTCTGATTATGACGGCTAGAGCTCTTCCAGCAGGCCGTGGTCCATGGCGAAGGAGACGAGTGCGGCCGTATTGGTGACGGCGATTTTCTTCTTCAGGTTGGCCTTGTGTTTTTCCACGGTCTTGTGGCTGATACACAGTTTTTCCGCGATGGCCTTGTTGCCCATGCCGCCGGCAATGAGCTTGAGCACCTGCTGTTCTCTGTCACTGAGGGCATCCAGCGGACTCTCCTGCGAAATGGCCCCCTCCCTCCGATATTGTTCCACAAGATGACCTGAAAGGTCCGGGCTGATGTAGGCCTTGCCGAGCAATACGGTCTGTATGGCGCGTATCAGGTCTTCGCAGTTGGCTTTCTTGAGAATATACCCATCCACGCCAGCGTTCAGTGATTTGAACAGCATGCGGTCTTTGCTGTCTGCGGTCAGGGCGATGATCTTGGTATTCGGATAGCTTTTCTTGATCTGGCGGATGGCATCCGGGCCATCCATGTGCGGCAGGTGCAGGTCCATCAGAACGATGTCCGGCTTCTTTTCGGCGGTCATTTGCACGGCTTCAAGTCCGTCCGCAGCTTCCCCTACTATGGTGTAGCCTTCGCGGGCGGAAAGCAGAGCCCGGAGTCCTTGGCGGACGATATCGAGGTCTTCGACCAGAAGTATGCTTGTATCCATCTGTTTCTCTTAGAATAAACATTCCGCAGAAAAGGACTCGGCGTTGTAGTCTATTATGCTGGATTCCCTGCATAATGTAAAGAATTGTTACTGGCTGGGGCAAAACCCTACCATAAAAAGTGGGGTTTTGCCTAATAGCCACGGATTGGAAAAAAGGGCAGAAGGCAGTTGAAGGAAGGCAGCTGCCGCGAGATGGAAGCGGGTGTGGCTTTTCGGGATTTCTATTGGTGGCACGCTTCGGGAGACTGAAGCATTTTGGGGCGATCCTGACTACCCTTGGAGGGTAGTGGAAAGGGCGGTTGTATATACCGCCCTTCTTTTTTTGTTTGAAGATGATCCGGTGGGGATGGGCCTAGGCATGCAGCCAGCATCTGACATGATGCTCCGCCCCGCCTGTCAGCAGGGCCGGTTCTTCACTCCTGCATCGGTCAAAGGCGTGCGGGCAACGGTCGTTGAACTTGCAGCCACGGGGCAGTGCGTGCAGCGAGGGGACTGTGCCGGGAATTGCCTGCAGGCTTCTGGGCTTTTTTGCCGACAGGTTTCCCGTGCCCGGATGCACGGGCAGGGATTTGAGCAGCCCCTGTGTGTATGGATGCAGCGGGGTGCTGAAGAGTGAGTGCACCGGAGCCTGTTCCACAATTCTGCCCGCATACATGACAACAACGTCTTCCGCTGTTTCCGCCACAACCCCCAGATCGTGGGTGATGAGCATGAGCGCGGCTCCCGTACTCTGCGACATGTCTTTCATGAGATCCAGAATCTGTCCCTGAATGGTGACGTCAAGCGCGGTGGTGGGCTCGTCGGCAATGATCAGTCTCGGCGAGCAGGCCAGTGCCATGGCAATCATCACGCGCTGGCGCATGCCGCCGCTCATCTGGTGCGGATACTCCTCTGCACGGCGTTCCGGTGCGGGTATGCCCACCTTGCGCAGCAATTCGACAGCTTCACCCCATGCGCCGCGTTTGTCCGTCTTTTTGTGCAGGCGAATGACTTCGGCCACCTGTTCCCCCACCTTGAAGACGGGGTTGAGCGAGGTCATGGGTTCCTGAAAGATCATGGAGATATCGTTGCCGCGAACGGTGCGCATTTCCTTTTCGGACAGCGCAAGCAGGTCCTTGCCGTTGAACAGCACGCTTCCCGCAACGGTTTCACCGGCGGGCAGCGACAACAGGCGCATGATGGAAAGGGCCGTTACACTCTTGCCGCAGCCGGATTCTCCCACCAGCCCTAATGTCCGTCCTGCCCTGAGTGTGAAGCTTACGCCATCCACGGCCGTGACCGTGCCCTTGGCGGTATGAAACACCGTCGTCAGGTTCCGGACGTCCAGAAGCGGGGTGGATGTATCTTCAGTATTGGTCTCAGGGGCGTGGGTTTCCGGCATGGAGGCTCCTTTCAGCGATTGGCGACAAGCATTCCTGAAGCCCGCCATGCGGATGCATTGGGTTCAGGTGCTTGTGCTGTTGTGCCCGCAGCCGGAGGTTTTCGCAAGGGCGGACAGCCGAAAGGCGGTGCCGTCTTGCGTTTCGTGCAGTATCACGTTGATTTTCTGGCTTGTGCGGTGCTCATCCTCTTGATGTGGCGCTAAAAAGCGCATACTCTTACGTACGTTGAGATTTTCAGGTCTGACAGGCTGGTCTGCAGGCTGTTTCGGGGAGGTTCGGGAGAGATATGATGCGGTTCAGGGAGAATGCGCCGAAGGTAGTGCTTGTCACAGCCCGTAAGGAGCATGAAGATCAGGATAAAGCAGCTATTGCCCGTCAGAGGCTGGCTTTGGGGGCATCCTTTGCTTCCGGTATGGACGCCTTCGGGTACCTGTGCGCCAACCCTTGCGACCTCATTCTCTGCGACTCCAATATCGGCGACATGGACAGCCGCAGTTTCCTGCGCCTGCTCAAGAAGAACGCTACCCTCAAGCATGTTCCCGTGGTCATGGTCACGGCGGAGAATGACCGCAACGCCGTGCTGGACGCCATTGCCGCCGGATGCGCCGGATACATCCTTCGTCCCTATTCCGTGGATACCTTTGAACGCCACGTGGGCACCGCGCTCAAGCTGACCACGTTCACCGAAATTGAAGAGCAGCAGATCAGCGATGCCAAGCAGCTGCTCGCCATGGGACGTTACGACGACGCCATCGAGGAATTCGAAGAGATTCTCGCCCTGCACGAGGAGGCCCAGCAGTACTACGACATGGGCTGCCGCTATCTGCTTAAGCAGAAGTATGGCAAGGCCATTGTCTCCTTCAACAAGGCGCTCAAGATCAACGAGCTGTTCGCGGAGGCGTATCAGGGGCTTGCCGAGGCCTTCCGGGGCAAGGGCGATATGGAGCAGTACAAACGCTTCCTGAAGAGGGCGGCCGATACCTATGCGCAGTTCGACCGGCTGGAGGAGGTGAAGGAACTCTTCATCGACATCCTCAAGGTGGACAGCACAGCGGCCAACCCCTTCAATACGCTGGGCGTGAAGCTGCGTCGCAACGGCGACCTGCAGGGAGCGGTGCGTGCCTATCTGCAGGCGCTGGAGATTTCGCCGTCAGACGAGAACATTTATTTCAACCTTTCCAAAGCCTACTGCCTGCTGGAAGAGCGGGATAAGGGCATGGAAGCGCTTGTGACCGCCCTGCGCATCAATAGTGGTTTCGAGGAGGCGCGCGACCTTTACGGTCGCATGGCCGGGCAGCCATGGACCGGGGAGGGATTCGACGACCTTGTGGACAAGGTGGGACGATCCCGAGAGGGATCGGGATCCATTGTCGACCTATAGTGCATTTTCAGCCCCGCTCCGGCGGGGCTTTTTTTGTGGATTGTGGGTATCCGCAGAAAGCTGTGGAGGGAACTTTGTTTTCGTCATTCTCGAAGTTGACAAAAGGGTAAAAAAGAAGCGAGATTGGCCCCTCGCCGGAACCCGTCATCCGGCAGCGGCTCAGGTTGCCGAAGGTCTCAGATTCCCCTGGAGTGCATGAGGCATCACCTTTGAACATGGTTGACGAGATGGATTCTTCCAGCTTTCTGCAATACCTGTTTTCCGGCCTGACCGTGGGGGCGACGTACGGTCTTACGGGATTGGGGTTCACCATCATTTTCAATACCACAGGGCTCATCAACTTCGCACAGGGCGAGTTCGTGATGCTCGGTGGTATGCTGGCCGTCATCTGTCAGGCCATGCTGGGGCTGCCGCTGCCACTTTCGGTGGTGCTTGCGGTGCTCGGGGCCACCCTTGTGGGGGCTTTGGTGGAGCGCATTGCCATACGCCCCGTGCGGAACGCGCCGCCCATCAACCTTGTCATCATTACCATCGGTATTTCCATTCTCATCCGCAGTATCGTCATGCTGCTCTGGGACAAGGATACGCATGCTTTGCCGCATTTTTCCGGCACGGAGCCCATCCTGATCGGCGGGGCAGCGCTGATGCCGCAGAGTCTGTGGATTCTGGGCATTGCCGCCGTGGTGCTTTATGCTCTGCGCACCTTTTTCCGCAAATCCATCTTCGGTAAGGCCATGCTGGCCTGTTCCTACCAGCGCAAGGCCGCGTGGCTTGTGGGCATTGGCGTTGAACAGATGGTGCTGCTTTCATTCATGATCTCCGCCCTTGTGGGGGCTGTTGGGGGCGTGATTCTGGCGCCCATGACCATGACCTCCTTCGACGTGGGCATCCTGCTCGGGCTCAAGGGGTTTGCTGCCTGCATCCTCGGCGGTCTGGGCAATCCCTTCGGCGCTGCGGCGGGCGGGCTTGTGATCGGCGTGCTGGAATCCTTCGGGGCAGGGGTGATCTCCTCGGCCTACAAGGATGCGTTCGCCTTCATCATTCTCTTGCTGCTGCTCTTCGTGCGGCCCTCCGGTCTGTTCGGCAAGGCGGAGGTGAAGCGCGTATGATTTCCTCCGGTTTCCTTTCCCGTCTTGCGGGTGGCTCCCTGCTGCCGGTTGCCCTGTTCTTTGCGGCCATGCTCGCCATGCCCTATGTGCTGCCCAACCCCTACTATGTCAGCACGCTCACACTGGCCTGCATCAACGCCATCATCGTGGTGGGGCTGAATCTGCTGCTCGGCTTTGCGGGCCAGATATCCCTCGGCCATGCGGCCTTCTACGGCATTGCCGCCTACGCCACGGGTGTTGCCACCGCCACATACGGCCTCTCCATGGGCACGGGCTTTTTCATCGCTGTCGGGCTTGCCGCTGCGGTGGCCCTTGTGGTGGGCATTCCCACGCTCAAGCTCACGGGCCACTATCTGGCCATGGGCACCCTCGGCTTCGGCATCATCGTCTACATCTTCTTCAATGAATCCATCGAACTGACGGGCGGCCCCTCGGGTATGGTGGGCATCCCCCGCCTTGCGCTCTTCGGGCACGAGTTGTGGGAGGATACCGAATACTTCTATGTGGTTGCAGCGGCGCTCAGTCTCGTTTTGCTGCTGTCGCTGAACCTTATCCGTTCGCGTTTCGGCAGGGCGCTCATGGCCATTCACACCAGCGAGAAGGCGGCCATGTGCATCGGAGTGGACATTGCCCGCTACAAGCTGTTCGTCTTCGTGCTTTCCGCCGTGTATGCCGCGGTGGCTGGCTTTCTGTATGCGCATTATCTGGGCTTTGTGGCTCCTTCTTCCTTCGGGTTCCATTTCTCCGTGCAGCTCATCGTCATGGTGGTTGTGGGAGGGATGGCCTCGGTCTGGGGGGCGGTGGCCGGGGCCTTCTTCCTGACGGCGTTGCCCGAATTTCTGCGCGTGTTCGAGAATGTGGAAACGCTGATATACGGCGCGCTGCTGGTGTTGTGCATGATGTTTATGCCGCAGGGGCTGGTTGGTGGTCTGGGGGCTCTGGTCAGAAGGTTGCGTCGTCCCTTGCGCGGGAAGGCGGCTCCGGAGGAGGGTTCCCATGGCTGATATCCTGCTGCAGTGTGAGGGCATCGGGGTGCAGTTCGGCGGGGTGAAGGCCCTGCAGGGTGTGTCCTGCGCCATGGAGAAAGGGCACATTACGGCCATCATCGGCCCCAACGGCGCAGGCAAGACCACCTTGCTGAATGCCGTGACCGGCATGGTTGCCATGGCTTCGGGCTCCATTGTTCTGAACGGTGTGACAGTGGATTCCCTGCCGCCGCATGTGCGGGCGGGAAAGGGGATTCTGCGTACCTTCCAGAATCTTGAGGTCTTCACGAACATGACCGTTCTTGAGAACGTCATGGCCGGACGTCACCGCAAAGGGGCATACGGCGTGCTGGATGCCTTTTTCAAGACGCCGCGCTACCGCCGCGAAGAACGGGAATGTGCGGAAGAGGCCATGCGGGCTCTGGACTTTGTGGGGCTGGCGGAAATGGCCTCGTTGCCTGCGGGCGAACTTGCCTACGGTAATCAGCGCCTGCTCGAAATGGCCCGCGTCATCGTGGCGGACCCTGAGCTGCTGCTGCTCGACGAACCAGCCGCGGGCCTGAATATGCGTGAGACGCAGGAATTGGGACGGCTCATCAGGCGCATGCGCGATGATCTGGGCATTACGGTGGCACTGGTGGAGCATGACATGGAGCTGGTGATGGGAATCAGCGACAGTATTTACGTGCTTTGCTTCGGCGAACTTTTGGCTTCCGGTACACCGCTGGAGATACAGCGTAACCCCGCTGTCATTGCCGCCTACCTTGGTGATGACGATGAGCCGGAATGTCTGGAAAGCGGCGAAGGGGAGGTGTAGCATGCTGCGCTTGCGGAACGTGGACCTCGCCTACGGGCGCATTCAGGCGGTGCGCCGTGCTTCCCTGCATGTGGGCAGGGGAGAGATTGTGGCGCTCATCGGTGCCAACGGAGCGGGTAAGACTACAATGCTGACGGCCATATCGGGCCTCATGCGGCCTGCATCCGGGAATATAGAATTTGACGGAAAGGATATTACGCAGGCCAAGCCGGACGCCATTGTGCGGGCGGGCGTTTCCCACGTTCCCGAGGGCAGGCTGGTGTTCGGTCCCATGACCGTGGAGGACAATCTGCTGCTCGGTTCCTTCTGCAGGCACCGGCTGGGCAGGAAGGCGGACGTGCAGGATGACATCGATCAGGTCTACGCCATGTTCCCCCGTCTTGAAGAGCGCAGGCTGCAGCCTGCGGGCACCCTTTCCGGCGGGGAACAGCAGATGGTGGCCATCGGGCGCGCGCTCATGGCCAAGCCGAAGATGCTGTTGCTGGACGAACCGGGTATGGGGCTTGCCCCCACGGTGACGAAGGAAATTTTTCGGCATATCCTTAAATTGCGGGATGCGCTGGGGCTCACCGTCCTGCTGGTGGAACAGAACGCCCGTGCCGCATTGCGGATAGCCGACAGGGGCTACGTGCTGGAAACGGGGCGCATTCTCCTGCAGGGCCCCGCAGCGGAATTGCTGGCAAACAATGATGTGCAGCGCGCCTATCTTGGGCGCGATCTTGATCGGGAAGTGCAGCCGGAGCCTGCTGTCTGACGTGATTCCGGCCCCGGTCTGGCCCTGAATTGGCCCGGAACTGGCCGTGATCCTGCTTTGCATGCAGCATACCTAGCAGAGGTGATCGTTATGTTTTTTGAAAAAGATGCCGAGTGCATGGACAGGGAAGAGCTTGAGCAGCTTCAGCTTGAGCGTCTTCAGGCAACGCTGAACCGCGTGGCGCGCAATGTGCCGCTCTATCGGCAGCGGTTTGCCGAACTGGGCATTGACCCGGACGATTTCCGTTCGCTGGACGACCTGCGCAGGCTGCCTTTCACCACCAAACAGGACATCCGCGACAACTATCCTTATGGCCTGTTTGCCGTTCCGCTGCGCGATGTCGTGCGGCTGCAATCTTCTTCGGGCACAACGGGCAAGCCCATCGTGGTGGGCTATACGCGCAACGATCTCAAACGCTGGTCGCGTCTGGTGGCCCGCATTCTCGGCATGGGCGGCATGACGCGCGACGACGTGGTGCAGATAGCCTTCAACTACGGTTTGTTCACTGGCGGCTTCGGTCTTCATTACGGAGCGGAGGCGCTGGGCGCATCGGTTATTCCCAGCTCGGGTGGCAACGCCCGCAAGCAGATCATGATCATGCAGGACTACCGCACCACGGCTCTGTGCTGCACGCCGAGCTATGCCCTGCATCTGGCGGACACCATGGAAGAGATGGGCGTTAACCCTAACTCTCTGCACCTTAAATGGGGTCTCTTCGGCGCGGAGGCGTGGTCCGAGGCCATGCGCGATGAAATTCAGGCCCGCCTGAAAGTGACCGCCACTGACAACTACGGTATTTCGGAAGTCATGGGGCCGGGGGTTGCCGGGGAGTGTCTTGAGCGGCAGGGGCTGCATGTGAACGAGGATCATTTCCTTGTGGAGATCGTGCATCCTGAAACGGGAGAACCTGTTGCCGACGGCGAGGTGGGCGAACTGGTGCTCACCACGCTGACCAAGGAAGCTTTTCCCATGATCCGGTTCCGCACCGGCGACCTGACCCGCCTTGTGCCCGGGCGGTGCGGGTGTGGTCGCAGCTTCCGGCGTATTGCCCGTATCATCGGGCGTAGCGACGATATGCTGATCATTCGCGGCGTCAATGTCTTCCCCCTGCAGGTGGAGACCGTGCTCTTCGCAATGGAAGGTGCGGAGCCGCATTATCAGATCGTTCTGGAGCGGGAAGGGCGTCTCGACAAGGCGACGGTGTATCTGGAGGTTTCCGAGAACCTGCTTTTCGACCGTATGCGCGTTGCGCGCGAGGCGCTGGAAGGCATCAAGCGGAAGCTGGCCTCCGAGCTTGGCGTTTCCATGGACGTGGTCTTTGTGGGCCGCAAGACGCTGGAACGGACGGAAGGCAAGATTCGTCGGGTGGTGGACAAGCGACAGCTGTAATCCGCGGGCTGGTGGTCTGGAGAAGAGGAAGGGCGCAGGGCGGTTCCGTTTGTTCAGCAGAATTTCAGGCAAGAATTACAGATGGTTTTCGTTGTACATGCAACGAAGAAGAGGAAGCTTCATGGGCTTCCTTTTTTTTTGAATTTTGTCCGAAAATGTGACCTGCGTCATGACACCATGGGCGATGATAATTATTTTCAATTCAGAGGCTGAGGAACTTGACAATCATTTTCAACTGGAATAGTAGGAAGTCACGTTTTCGGAGGAACTTCATGAGTTGTTGTACATTGGACAAGGTACCTGCCGGCAGCAAGGCCACCATCAAGGGCTATTGCGGCTGTTCCAGAGAGAGGGGCAGACTCTGCGCGCTGGGCATTACGCCCGGTACCGTTGTGGAAGTCTGCGGCCCCTGCAGCGTCAAGGTGCGTGAGGCGTGCGTGGCGCTGGGAATGGAAATGGCAGAACAGGTAACTTGCGAACCTCTCGAAAACGATCCCCGCGCCTGAGGGACGGGGAGCTTGACACCGGCCCCCGCAGAACGGGGGAAGGAGTTTTGACATGTGGGATACCCTTGCGGTTGCCCTGATAGTAGTAGCTGCCGCTGCGTATTTGATCAGAAGACAGCTTACGAAGAAGCCTTCTGACGGATGCGGTTGCTCAGGCGGTTGCGGTGGCTGCGGTTCGGCCCGGCACATCCGTTCGGATGAACGCGAAATCAAGCCCGTGAACCACTCTTGTGGTTGTGGCGGTAGCTGCGGCGGGCAATAGTTAACGACGGTTTCCGGTTTCGTTGCCATCTCCGAAAACGTTCGTGCACAAGGTGCACTTTTTTTGGCAACTTAATTGAAAACGATTTTCAACATCATTTGATGAAAAGATAGCGCGGTGTCAGCGTTGCCATGGTTCGGCAGCGAGGCATGCGAGGAGACAGTATGTCCATTATTCTCCCTCTTCGGGAACTCAAGGTAGGGCAGAAGGCAAAGATTCACAGCGTAACCGCGTCCGGTGAACTGGGACGCAGAATTCGCGACATGGGGCTCATCTCCGGAGCGGAGATCGAAATCACCGGTCGTGCTCCCCTGCGTGACCCCGTGGCATTGCGGCTTATAGGGTTCACCCTTTCGCTGCGTAACAACGAGGCCGACTACATTACCGTTGAACTGCTGTAACCTGATCCGCCTAGGGAAGACAGGAAGTATATAATGTCCAGAAAGTTAACCGTTGCACTTGCCGGTAACCCCAACTCCGGCAAGACCACCGCGTTCAATGCCATCACCGGTGCCCGTCAGCATGTGGGCAACTATCCCGGTATCACCGTAGACAAGAAGCAGGGTTCCGCGTTTGTGGACGGGCGTGAAGTACAGGTCATCGACCTGCCCGGCACGTACTCACTGACTGCATACACCATGGAAGAGGTTGTCGCCCGCAGTGTTGTGGCCGATGAACGCCCCGACATGGTCATAGACGTGGCCAACGCAGGCGCGCTTGAGCGTAACCTGTATCTGGCCGTGCAGCTCATGGAAATGGGTGCCCCCCTCACCATCGCCCTGAACATGATGGACGAGGCAAGAAAGCAGGGCATCCGCATCGATGCCCGCAAGCTGCAGTCCCTGCTGGGCGTGCCCGTGGTTGAAACCGTGGCCCGTACCGGCGAGGGCATAGAATCCCTCATGCTGACTGCCGTGGCCAATGCCGACAGGCAGGCGGGCAAACCGTGGGAGCCGCTGACCATTTCCTATGGTCCGGACCTTGATCCGGTGCTGGAAGAGATGGTGGCCCTGATCAACCGCGAACAGTTCCTCACCGACCGCTATCCCGCCCGTTGGGTGGCCATCAAGTATCTTGAGAACGATGAGGAAATTCAGCGCATCGGCCGCCCCTTAGGGGCTGTGGCCGCAGAGCTGGAAGCCCGCGCTAGGGAAGTGGCCGAGCACCTTGAGGCGACCCTGAAAACCTATCCCGAAGCGGTTATCGCTGACTACCGCTACGGCTACATTTCCTCCATCCTGCGTCAGGGCGTTGTGTCCCGCCTTGATGCGCTGGAAGACCGTCTTGCCGTTTCCGACAAGATCGACCAAGTGCTCACGCACCGCATGTTCGGCCCGCTCATCATGCTCGGCATGCTGTTCCTCATCTATCAGGTGACCTTCAGCATCGGCGAGATTCCCATGGGGTGGGTGGAAGCCTTCTTCGGCTGGCTGAATGAAGCCGTATCGAACATCCTGCCGGACGGCATGCTCAAGTCCCTTATCGTTTCCGGCGTCATCGACGGCGTGGGCGGTGTCATGGGCTTTGTGCCGCTGATCATGCTCATGTTCATGCAGATCGCGTTTCTGGAAGACTCCGGCTACATGGCCCGAATCGCCTACATGCTCGACCGCGTGTTCCGCTTCTTCGGCCTGCACGGTTGTTCTGTCATGCCCTTCATTGTTTCCGGCGGTATTGCCGGTGGTTGCGCCGTGCCCGGCGTCATGGCCTCGCGTACCCTGCGCAGCCCCAAGGAAAAGCTGGCAACGCTGCTGACCGCGCCCTTCATGGCCTGCGGCGCCAAGCTGCCTGTTTTCCTGCTCATCGTGGGCGTGTTCTTTGAAGAGCATCAGGCTGGCGTCATGTTCTCGCTCACGCTGGTGGGCTGGGTCTCCGCATTGCTGGTTGCCAAGTTGTTGCGTTCCACCGTCATCCGTGGCGAGGCGACTCCCTTCGTCATGGAATTGCCCCCGTACCGCGTTCCCACCTTCCGCGGGCTCATGATCCATACCTGGGAGCGTACCTGGCAGTATATCAAGAAGGCCGGTACCGTCATTCTGGCCATCTCCATCCTGCTGTGGCTCGCCATGACCTTCCCCAAGCTTTCCGTGGATCAGCTGGCCACCTTTGAAACGCAGCGCACAGAAATCAGTGCCCAGCTCGAAGCCGCAAAGGCCGAAGGCAAGGAAATCGCCAAGTTTGAAGAAAAGCTGACGGAAGTGGACAACCTTGAAAGCGAGGAAGCCCTGCGCAACTCCGTTGCAGGTCGCATCGGCATCGCCATCGAACCCCTGACCAAGTGGGCGGGTTTTGAGTGGCGCACAAACATCGCGCTGGTGGGCGGCTTTGCAGCCAAGGAAGTCATCGTCTCCACCCTCGGTACCGCATACTCTCTGGGTGAAGTGGACGTGGAAGAAGCGCAGCCTCTTGCTGAGCGTATCGCCAACGACCCGCACTGGACTCCGGCCAACGCCGTATCCCTGCTGCTCTTCGTGCTGCTCTACGCCCCTTGCTTCGTGACCGTGGTCGCCATCAAGCAGGAAGCTGGTTCGTGGGGTTGGGCAATCTTCTCCACGGTGTTCAACACGGCCTTCGCCCTTGCGCTGGCCACCGCCGTATATCAGTTGGGCTCGCTGTAGACCTTCGGGCTACTCCCGACAACTCACGGACTCATGCATGAATAAGGCCGCCGTTCCAACAGGAGCGGCGGCCTTTGTTTTGCGTCAGGCTGGGTACGGCAGAGAGGGGGTATATGTCTGCATGCAATAAAAAGCCGCTGTTCTCTTCGGAACAGCGGCTTTTTGTCTTCGGGATGCAGGCCGGAGCTAGTTGATCGCCACCACTTCGATCTCGAAGGTCAGTTCCTGACCGGCGAGGGGGTGGTTGGCATCCAGCACGATGGAATCATCATTCACGGCTGCGATAACAACTTCCATCATGCCTTCTTCGGTCTGCAGCTGCAGCATCATGCCCACTTCGGGGGTGATGTGGCCGGGAACCTGCGACTTGGGAACGTCCAGAATGAGCTCTTCGTTCACTTCGCCATAGGCGTTCTCGGGAGCAATGGTCACCTTGGTGGTGTTGCCGACGCCCATACCGAGGACGGCGGATTCGAATCCGGGAATAAGCATGCCGGAACCCATGGTGAATTCCAGAGGCTCACGGTCACGGGAAGAATCGAACACCGTGCCGTCGTTCAGCGTGCCGGTGTAATGAACTTTTACGGAATCGCCGTCTTTGACCTGAGTCATGCACGTCTCCTCATTTAAAGGTTTGAAGCGCTAAGAATCGCCACTGGAATAGATAAAGTCAACAGGCAATCGGAAAAATCATGCAGTTCCAAGCAGTTCCCGCACAGCACGGCAGAAGGTTTCCACCCCTGCGGGCAGGGCGTTTTCATCTACGGTAAAGGCGGGGTTGTGGATGGTGTGGCAGCCTTCGTACCCCGTGCCGAGGAAGAAGAAACAGCCCGGTACCTGTTCAAGGAAATAGGCCATGTCTTCGCCTCCCATGGTGGGGGTGGCTTCATGGACGTTTTCTTTCCCGACTGCGTCGCTTGCCGCGCGCCGGATGACGTCCGCCATGGCGGGGTTGTTGTGCAGGGGCGGGTAGCCGTCTATGAAAGTGAATTCATAGGTTGCGCCCATGGCGTCACATATGCCGCCCAAAACCTGCCGTATCCGCTCTTCCCACTGGGAGCGGATGGTGCGGTCGAAGGTCCGCAGGGTGCCGCCGAATGTGGCGGTCTCCGCAATGACGTTGAAGGCGTGCCCCGCGTTGAAGACCGCCACGGTGAGCAGGGCGGGGTGCACTGGGTCGATTTTGCGGGAGATGATGCGTTGCAGCGCTCCCACGGCCTGTGTGCCGATTTCCAGCGCGTCCACGCACTCATGGGGCTTTGCGGCATGGCCGCCCTTGCCGATGATGGTGACCTCGAAGCGGTCCATGGCTGCCATGAGCGGTCCGGACTTCACTTCAATGACGCCGGAAGGGGCTCCGGGCCAGACATGCAGTCCGAAGCAGTGATTTACCTTGGGGTTGTAGAGCACGCCTTCATCAATCATTGGGCGCGCGCCGCCGGGAAACTCCTCCGCCGGCTGGAACACGAACTTGACCGTGCCGCGCAGTTCGTCGCGCATGGCGGTGAGCACTTTGGCTGCGGTCAGCAGAATGGCCATGTGGGTGTCGTGCCCGCAGGCGTGCATGCAGCCTTCATGCAGGGAGCAGAAATCCAGCCCGGTGGCTTCCGTCATGGGCAGGGCGTCCATGTCTGCCCGCAGCATGACTACCGGACCGGGGCGGCCGGTTTCCAGCAGGGCCACAACGCCTGTTCCGGCAACGCCGGTGCGGACGGAAAGGCCCATATCCTCAAGCGCCTTTGCCACATAGGCTGCGGTCTTCACTTCTTCAAAGGCAAGCTCGGGAATGCGGTGCAGTTCCCTGCGGGCCTCAATGAGAAAAGGGGTATGTTCGTGCACGAGCGTGCGTATGTTGTCCATGACAATGTCTCCGTCATAAGCAGCGCCGCTGCGGTGGCTGCTCCGTTCAAAGCGGTGTATCAAGCTCAATGCGGGGAGTGTACAGCGTTGTCAGGGCGGAAACAACCAAAAGGCGAATCAAGATGATTACGTAACGACCTGCGACGGAAACTTTGCTATGCTGGCGAGCGTGGGACGGAGGGGAAAAGGACGGCATTCCCCCCAGCTGGAACCCGTTGACGTTGCCGGCTGAGGTCGATAGAGGCTGCACGCGGGATGACACTGCGACCGGCAGTGGTGGACAAGGCTTGTCCGACGCGCCATAGTGCCCCGTTGTTCTGTAAGGAATCTGGAAATTATCGGCGCGATTTCGCGTTGAAAAAAGTTATCAATTTGCAGGCTGAGGTATTGACTTCCGGAGATCGGGAGCATAGTAGTACCAATTAGTACCACTGAGGAAGCAATGGAACTGATCCAAGCACTCAAGAAGTTCGGTTTTACGCAGCAGGAATCGCTCATGTACGTGACGCTCAGCCGTCACGGGGGCATGACCGGATACGAAGCTGCCAAGGTGGCGGGCATTTCCCGCTCCAATGCTTATGCGGCGCTGTCCAGCCTTGTGGAAAAGGGCGGGGCGGTTGTTTCCAGCGAGGACGCCAGCAAGTATGTGGCGACCCCCAAGGAAGAGCTGCTGTTGAATTTGAAGCGGTCCTGTGCACGGACCATTGAATTTCTGGAAATGAACCTCCCCGAGCAGGAGGAGGGCGCGGCTCCGTATCTGACCGTTTCCGGCTATGAGAACACGCTGGACAAGATGCGGAACATGATGCTGCTGGCGGAACTGCGCATCTACATCTCGATGCACTCGACCAACGTGGCCCTGCTGCGGAACGAGATAGCCGGATGTGTGGAACGCGGGCTGAAGGTGGTGATCCTCTCCAACGAGGACCCCGGCATCAGGGGCGCGCAATATATGAAGAACAATGCGGGCACCGGCAATGTGAAGCTGATAGCCGACACCAGCGAAGTGATCGTGGGGTTGGTGGAAGTGAACAAGGGGCAGTGCCTGTATTCAAAGAACAAGCACCTTGTATACCTGATGCGCGAAGCGCTGCTTAACGAAATAGAGCTGATCAGGTTGCGGGGAGGTATAACAGGAGACTAGCAATGGCGAATGTTCGTTCCACCTATACGGACAGCGTGGATTTTTTCGGGCTCAACACGCCCATGGAACTTGTGGAAGAATACGGCAGCACCCTGTATGTGTACAATGAGGACATGCTCCGCCGCCGTTGCCGCGAGATAAAGGCTCTCTCCAGCCACCCCGGATTCACGCCCAACTACTCCGCCAAGGCGAACACGAACATTCACCTGCTGAAGATCATTCGCGAGGAAGGCATGGTGGTAGACGCCATGTCTCCCGGCGAGATCGTGATGAATCTTGCCGCCGGTTTCACGCCGGACCAGATTCTCTTCATCTCCAACAACGTTTCCGCCGAGGAACTGAAGTTCGCCATTGATCACGGCGTGTACGTGAGCGTGGACTCTCTCTCGCAGCTCGACCTGTTCGGCGAGATCAATCCCGGCGGAAAGGTGGTCATCCGTTTCAACCCCGGTATCGGCGCTGGGCATCATGCCAAGGTCGTTACCGGCGGCAAGCAGACCAAGTTCGGCGTAGATCCCGAAACCATGGACGAGGTGCGCGCCATTCTGGAGCGCCACGACCTTACCCTGTGCGGCGTGAACATGCACATCGGCTCTCTGTTCATGGAGCCCGACGGCTACATCGACGCCATGCAGGTGCTGCTCTCCATTGCCGAGCAGTGGGATACGCTTGAGATCATCGATTTCGGCGGCGGTTTCGGCATTCCCTACCGCAAATACGAAGGGCAGCCCCGCCTTGATATGGAAAAGCTGGGTGCGGCCTTCCACGCCACCATTTCCGAATATGCCGAGCGTACCGGCTACAAGGGCCGCTTCATGTGCGAACCCGGCCGCTACATCGTGGCGGAGTGCGGTTTATTGCTGGGTACCTGTTACAGCGTGAAGAACAACGGACCCAAGCGGTTCGTGGGTACCGATCTCGGTTTCAACACGCTGGTGCGTCCCGCCATGTACGACTCCTTCCATGACGTGGAGATCTACCGCGAGGATGGTTCTCCTGTTGCCGAAACCATGGAGCAGTCCATTGTGGGCAACATCTGCGAGTCCGGCGACATTATCGCCAAGGACCGGGAACTGCCCGAGATCATGGAAGGCGACATCATCGGCATGCTGGATGCCGGCGCTTATGGCTATGTCATGAGCTCGCCCTACAACCAGCGGCTGCGCCCTGCCGAAGTGCTGATCCAGTCCGACGGCAGGCCGAAGCTCATCCGTCGTCGCGAGACCATCGCCGATCTGCTCGCCATGTACCCTGAAGCGGCAGAACTGGCCGAACGCTTTCGCGCCAGCGCATAACGCATAATGATTTCCCGCCCGCATGGGCGGAGACGATAGTTGCGTGCGGAGGCCGCCTCCTCCGTACGGAACAGGATTCCGGGTGTGTTGTTCCCCTAGAAAACCAACAACGCAATCCCTGCCGGTTTGCACGCCCGGACCGACATTCGCTTCGCGAAACCCCGTATGTCGAACTCCCGATCCCCTTCCGTGGTTTCCCTGCAAGGTTCATCGGAAGGAGCGTCGGCCGTCGTGATGACACCTGACACATGGTCCGCCACCATGCGTCCATCCGGCGGGGGCCTGAGTCCGCATGCGGCGATGCTGCGCAGCGAACTGCTGCACCGGTATGCCAGCCGGTGCGACACACCGCTTTCATGCCGTCCGGCGACTGCCATCGGCGGACGGCATGAGTGGTGGGTGGTTGCCGATCCGGTCTGCCGGCCGGTGTCAATCGCCACACTCCCGTAGCCAACCGAAAGGTTTCGGGTATTTTTCCATCGTTCCGCATGACTCGGCAAAGGTGCCCGACTCATGCACGGCAGCAGCAGCTGGAGCACGTAGAGCCAGTATTCGCAGAGTGTGCCCCTCGACGAAACGGTTTGAACGCAACAGGGAAGCACTGCTGGCTGCCGGACGAGCAGAGCCGTTCCGCTTCGGCCTGCCTGCACCTTGCCGATCTGTGTGTGGCGTTCTTTGCTACACGAAGCAGGGCCGCTTCCATCTGCCGGAAGCGGCCCTGTTGTTTTGTATCTGGCGGATGCATATGCGGGCGTGCTCTCTGCCTTGCCCCGTATAAAAGACAGGTTCTTCCCGCCTCCGCGATTGACTTTTTCCCGTATAGGTCTACTTTTTCTGCTGCTTGGCGGACGAGTGCGCCAGATTGCTGGTGGGCCGTACCTGTACCGCCGTGGTGGAGGCCGGTTCGCCTGCATCGTCAGGGGAGGGCCCCATGACGATGGGGTCGTCGGAAACACCTCTGGTTCCGCCTTTCAGACGGGAAAACTGTTTTTCCGCCGCTTCCAGATATCGCCCGAGTGCCTCGTCAATCACGGCTTCCACATTGAGCTTCTTGCCCAGCTGCTTCGCCACTTTCTTGGCGTGTTCGAGTCGTGCGGCAATGTCTGCATCCACATTGAATATGACGCGCTTGGTTTCCTGCTCTTCCTTGAATATGCGCATGACAGCCTCCGTATTCGGGATGTGTGAGATGTCTGTACGTATTTTGTACAAATTGCGTGCTTGTTGTGCAAGTGTTTTTTGCCTGCGTTCTGCAACAGTGGTTTCCGCCCGGGTACATGGTTCCCTTTTGGTCGGTTGACCGGGGTGTGCGGGTGGGGCACTATGACAAGCTGGATATGAATCTTTTGTAACGGATTGGTGTTTCGCCTGATGGCAACAAACGCTGCGCCTGAGACTGATCAGGCTTCATACAGGAATATCTGGAATCTCGCATGGCCGCAGGTCGTGATGATGTTCTTTCATTTCACCATCGGGTTTACCGATGTTTGGGTGGCTGGGCAGATCGACCGGGGCGTACAGGCTGCGGTGGGGCTTATCTCGCAGAGTCTGTTCTTCTTTCTGGTCATAGCGGTTGCCGTGGCCAACGGCAGTGTGGCTGCCATAAGCCAGTCCTTCGGGGCAGGGCTTCGCAGGCGTGCCTTGCGGTATATCGGGCTGGTGCTCGGCATCGGGCTGGTGTGCGGTGCGGCCATCTGGGTCTTCGGCCGATTGTTCAAGTGGCAGTTTCTGGCCATTCTGCAGGTTCCGGACGAGATTTTGCCCGTAACCGGCTATTTTCTGGATGTCTTCCTGCTGCTCTTGCCCTGTTATTACCTGATGGTGGTGACCAATGCGGTGTTCAGGGCCCAGAAGCTGGTGCTCATTCCGCTGGCCTCCACCGCTATTGCCGCAGGCGTGAATGCCTTTACGGATTTTGGTTTCGGTCTCGGCTGGTTCGGACTGCCCAATTTCGGCTTCAAGGGCGTGGCGTGGGCGACCTTTTTTTCCGTTACGGCCTCCACGGTCTTCAACGTCTGCATGCTGCACCGTTACGGGCTGCTGAAGCGGGATACGTTCCCGCCCCTGCGCTGGGCACGAAAGGCCCTGCCGTATCTGGTGAAGGTGGCTCTGCCTTCCGGCGGCATGCAGCTTTTGTGGCATCTGGGCTACATGGTGCTCTTTGCCATTACCGCCTCGCTGCCATTTGACAACGTGAACGCGCTGGCGGGCATGACCGCCGGCATGCGGGTGGAATCCCTGCTGTTCCTGCCAGCATTCGCCTTCAACATGACGGGCAGCATTCTGGTGGGCAACAGCCTTGGCGCAGGCCGTAAGGATGAAGCCCTTCGTATCGCCCTGCGGCTTATCGGCATAGCCTGCGGTTCCATGACCGTGGTGGCCGTGTGCATGTATCCGTTCATTGATCCGTTATCCGCGTTTCTGGCGCCGGAACCCGCCGTTGCCAGACAGGCGGTGAACTATTTGATTTACAACCTCCTTTCCATCCCCTTCACCGTGGCCAGCATGACCCTTGGTGGCATCATGATGGGGGCGGGAGCCACCATCTACACCTTTGCGGTATACAGTTCCGCCACGTGGCTGGTGCGTCTGCCCATTGCCTACACGCTGGGCCATTGGGTGTGGCAGGATGCGGAAGGTGTCTATCTTGCCATGCTGATTTCTCAGGTGTTCCAGTCAACAGCCATGATGTACATCCTGCTCAGGCGCGACTGGTACCGGTTCAGCATGATCAAGCGCAACAACAAGGGGTGCAAGGCCGCTGAAGAATGCGGTCCTCCCCCGCTTGAAGGAGCGAAGACCAATGTCAGAACTGCAGTTTAGCCCGATCTCGCTGGATCGGATGCAAGAATACAACGAACGTTTTGCCAAGTGTCCTGCGCCGTCTTCGGACTACAGCTTCACCAACCTGTGGGGCTGGGCCGATGAGTACGGCCTTGAATGGGCGTGGAGCAAAACACACGTATGGGTGCGCCAGACCCGACCTGATGTGCGCTACTGGGCGCCGTTGGGCCCATGGCACGAGGTGGACTGGTCTCAGTGCCCGCACCTGAAGGTGGAAGAACGCGTGTTTCACCGAGTGCCGCAGCAACTCATGGAGCGTTGGCAGACCCAGCTGGGCGGTCGCGTGAGCGTGGAAGAAGCCCGCGGACAATGGGACTATCTTTACAATGCGGAAGAGCTGGCCTCATTGAGCGGGAACAAGTTCCACAAGAAAAAGAACCATGTGAACCAGTTCAAAAAGCAGTACCTCTTCGAATATCACCCGCTTACCCCCGACTGCGTGGAGCATGTGATTGCCCTGCAGGAAGAGTGGTGCCAGTGGCGCGAGTGCGAGGAATCTGAAGCCCTGCTCGCGGAAAACGAGGCTATCGTGCGCGTGCTGGAAGAGTGGGACGTCATTCCCGGCCTTGTGGGCGGCGCTATCTACATTGACGGGGAAATGGTGGCCTACACCGTGGGCGAAAAGCTCACCGATGATACGTTGGTGGTGCACTTCGAAAAGGGGCGCAACGGCTACCGCGGGGTGTATCAGGCCATCAACAACCTTTTTGTCTCTGCGGAAGGCGCGGACTGCACCTACATCAACCGCGAACAGGATCTTGATGACGAGGGGTTGCGCAAGGCCAAGTTGAGCTATCACCCCGTGGACTTTCTCAAGAAATATACGGTGACTGTCTCGCCGGAGTGACGGCTGCGGACCTTCTTTGAAAAGCGCCGCAGGCTGTTAGGTGCAATCCGTGAACGCCATGAACGCCATCATTGTTTGACACTCCATTTCAAGGGCGCTAGAACGACTGCGCCCGGGGCGATACCCCGAACATCCTTTCAGGAGCAGGCTTATGAGAGATAAAGTTGAAGCCGCATTGGCCAAGGTTCGTCCTTATCTGCAGAACGACGGCGGCGACGTTGAGCTGGTGGACATCACCGACAAGGGCATTGTGATGGTTCGTCTGACCGGCCGCTGCAAGGGATGCCCCATGTCCAAGGTTACCCTGCGCAACACTGTTGAGCGTTTCGTGCTCAAGGAAGTGCGCGAGGTAAAGGGCGTGGAGAACATCGACGAGTAGTCGCCCCGAGCCATGAGCAGTGCAGCGGAGTGCTGCCCTCATGCCCGCTCAGATTGTTCAGTACCAATGAGAATTCAATCCGCCATGCGTCTCTTGCTGACGGCGTGATGTGCGGTTTCCGGAGAATATATCCATGACGAATCCCGAAGATTCCCGTCAGGTTGTCACCCGTTTCGCTCCCTCTCCCACGGGGCATCTGCATATCGGCGGTGCGCGTACCGCCATTTTCAGCTGGCTGTTGGCCCGCAAGATGGGCGGCAAGTTCGTGCTGCGCATTGAAGATACCGACCGTGAACGCTCCAGACAGGAGTATACGGACGCCATTCTGGAATCCATGCGCTGGCTGGGGCTGGACTGGGATGCGGACCCCATCTATCAGAGCCAGCGTGACGATATTTACAACAAGTACATCGACCAGCTCATCGATGAGGGCAAGGCCTACTGGTGCGAATGCTCGCCCGAAGAGGTGGAGGCCATGCGCGAGGCTGCCCGCGAAGCTGGCGACAAGCCCAAGTACAACGGCAAGTGCCGTGCGCGGAACCTCGGCCCCGGTGAAGGCCGCGTGGTACGCTTCAAGGCCCCTGTCAGCGGCAAGACCTCGTGGGTTGACCTTGTGAAGGGCCCTCTGGGCTTTGACAACGCCGAACTGGACGACATGATCATTCGCCGCAGTGACGGTTCGCCCACCTACAACCTCGCAGTTGTGGTGGATGACTACGAACTCAACATCACCCACGTGCTGCGCGGTGACGACCATGTGAGCAACACGCCCAAGCAGATCATGCTGTATGAGGCGCTGGGCTTCCCCGTGCCCAAGTTCGGCCATGTGCCCATGATTCTGGGTTCCGACCGCAAGAAGCTTTCCAAGCGTCATGGGGCGCTTTCCGTCATGGAATACGAGAAGATGGGCTTTTTGCCGCAGGCGCTGGTGAACTATCTGGTGCGTCTGGGCTGGTCTTTCGGCGATCAGGAAATCTTCGAACTGCAGGAGCTTATTGAAAAGTTCTCGACCGACGGACTGAGCTGTTCCCCTGCCGGTTTCGATCCCGACAAGCTGCAGTGGCTGAACGCCCATTACATGAAGGCAACTCCCGATGTGGAACTGGCGGAGCTGGTGTATCCCTTTGTGGAAGCCGCAGGATTCGCCGGTGCAGACAAGGCGTTCATCGCCGCGCTGGTACCGCTGTTCAAGGAGCGCGCCAAGGATCTGCCGGAGCTTGCACAAGCCATGCGCTTCATGCTGGTTGCCGATGCTGAGCTCGCCTATGACGAAGCCGCCGTGGGCAAGGCCCTGACCGAAGAAGGCAGAAAGCACGTGGCCGGACTGCGTGAACTCTTCGCAGCGCTGGAATCCTTCACCAAGGAGACCACGCATGATGTGATGGCCAAGTACGTGGAAGACAACGGCCTGAAGTTCAAGGCTGTTGGCCCGCCCCTGCGAGTGGCCCTTGTCGGTGCCATGGGTGGCCCCAACCTGCCCGACGTGATGGAACTGCTCGGCAAGGAACGCACCCTCGCCCGTATGGACCGCGCCGTGGCTCTGTAGAGTTTACGCGCAGTCTCAGCACGAAAGCTGGAACAAGTTCAAAGCCCCCGGTCTTCGGATCGGGGGCTTTTGTTTGTTTACAACCTTTCAAAAAACAAAGTCCTGTTGACCCCTCATGCCACCGGGGGTAATGTGGTATATAGTTGGGGTGAAAGACAATATGCTGGTCAAGGTGATGCATCACCATACCTGTCCGCGGAAAATGGTTCCTCGCGGACAATCCGGTCCGGCTGCAACCGTTTCAAGGTGTATTGCGGATGGGCTTCACTGAATATCCGATACATGTGGATCAACTGTGTGTGGGCGTGTTTGTGCGTCTGGATACGGTTGAGATTTCGCTTCCCTTCCCCTCCCGCAGTTTCAAGATAGAAAAGCAGGAGCAGATAGACGTCATCCGTGCGTCTGGTCTCAAGCATGTCATCTGCGTGCTGGACAAGTGCGACAAACTCCCCATTCCTTTTGATGAAACGCAGTCAGGTTCCAAGGAGGCCGAAGCAGGCCCCCGCACCCCCGTCTCCAAGGAACTGTTGGGCCTTAAGCGTGAAACCATAGAGCGCAACAAGGAGCGCAAGGCCAGATTCGCCCGTTTCGAGAAGAAGTATGATCAGACCATGATCAGCGTGAACAAGGTGATGCGCCGCATCTCGGCAAAATCCGGTGAAGCGGTGGACGAGGCATCGGAGCTGGTCAAATCCATGGTGGATACTTTTCTCGGCGATGCCGACGTGGTGGTGGGGCTTATGACCAACAAGCCCACGGATGAGAAGAAGCACTACCACGCGCTGAATATCACAGTGTTGTCCATGATGATCGGCAAGGAACTGGGCCTTGATGCCGAAACCATGCATATTCTGGGCATGGGTGGCTTGTTTCATGACATTGGCAAGGGCAGGGTGCCCATACAGCAACTCAAGGGCGGCAAGGCTACGGCCATGAGTTCCGTGCTCAAGTCCCACTACAAGGCGCATTCCGAACAGGGGGCGCGGCTGGCGCTTGAAATGCCGGGGTTCCCCCGCCATTCGGTGCGCATCATTCTGGAGCACCATGAAGCCATGGACGGTTCGGGGTTTCCCAAGGGACTGTCCGGTGAAGCCATCATGCCGTATGCCCGAATCGTTCACGCCGTGGATACCTACGAGAACCTGCTGAATGGCGAGGACGGCGGAGTAACCCCGCACGAGGCGCTCAAGCAGCTCTTTGCCATGGCCAAGAAGGCGGGCACGCTGGATGCGCGCATCGTATCCATTTTCATCCGTTGTCTTGGGGTCTATCCTCCCGGCACGTTGGTGCAGCTGTCCAACGGAGCTACGGGCATGGTGCTCGCCACCAATCCGGCCAAGGCGGCGCGGCCCACCGTGCTTATCTATCACGCGGAAGTGCCTCGCAAGGAGGCGTTGGTGGTTGATCTGGCCGTGGAAGATGAGCTGGAGGTGACCTCAACGGTCAAGGCTGAGGAACTGCCCCGCGAGGTTTATGCCTACCTGTCGCCTGTTTCCCAATACAATTACTACGCCGAGTCCATGCCCAAGGGGAGCTGATAGCGTATGAGCGATGTTCCTGCCTATGCCGCCCGAACCTTCCTGAAGGCTTTGCGCGAGGCTGTGCGTGCGGGAAAGCATGTGGATTCCCAGAGCCTTTCCGGCTTGCTGAATCAGGCGGAATCCCTGCTCAAATCGCAGACGGCTTTGCTCAAGGCGGACTCCGCTGAAGCGCCGGATCCCATTCTGCATGAACGGGACATGGCGGACTTTTCCCATATTCTTTCCGTGTTGCTGGCTTCTTCCGCTGAAGAGGGCTTGCACCGCCGTTGCCTGAGCCTTCTCTGTTCACTCGGTGACGCGGGTGAGGCGTATGCCGTTGGCTACCTTCTGTCGGGGCAGACGCGCCCTGAAGTGCTTGTGGGCATGGTGCAGTCCATACCGGCGGAAAGCCGTCTCCTGCTGCTCAATGCATTGTTGCGGCGACCGCGTGGCGGCAGCGGTGAGGCCCTTATTCCCTCCCTGCGCCGGAATCTGGCGGAGACCATCAATGAAGAGCCTGAAGAGGGGCTCGTCCTGTTGGATGCGCTGGGCAAGCGCGGGCTGGAACCAGCCTGCGCCGTGCAGCATGCCATGCTGGGCAGCCGCTTCGGCCTGTGGTTGGAAGAGCTGCTCCGCATGGAACTGAGTGCCGAACAGATCGGCTACATGGCAAATGCCGTACGCGTATTGCGGGCGCATGGGCTGGCCGTGCTTTTGGTGCGTCATTGGCCCCGCATGCGCAAAGAGGAACTGGTTCCGCTCATTCGTTGTTTTGCTGCCTGCGCCGAACCGCAGGATGCGAAAATACGGGAGCTGCTGATTGCGGCTACTGGCCACCGTCTGCAGGAAGTTCGCGATGCCGCCATTGAGGCGCAGGTGGCTTTGGGCCTGCCCGAGGCGGATGAGCCGTTGGCAGCGAATCTGGCAGGTTCTGCAGAGGGCGGAGTGTCTCCGGCCCTGTGCGCCCTGTTGCTCAGGCTTGATTCGGACACCTTCAAGAATGTGTTCAAGAGGCTGGATTCCTCTGTCCGTCCCGCTCTTGTGTCCCGCCTTGCCGTGGTGCTGGCTTCGTTCGATCAGCAGCGACTGCTGGAAGTGCTCAAAGGGTTGGATATTCCCGCCACGCGCACTGCCACGGCGGAAGAGGCCGCAGCCCACGTGCGTGGATTTGTGTCCGTTAATGCCAATGTGGAGTTCACCCCTTTCCATACCCCCTCCATGCCCCGCACGGAACCGCCGGCCGATGGTGACGAGGCGGATGCCGGAGGGTTGCTGGCCAACGTACGTTCGTTCTTCTCCCGCGAAAAAAAGCAGGAAGAGGGGCCGCACCCCTTGTCGGCCATCGGTGACGGAGAGCAGGTTTCTGGGCAGCAGTTCGGCCCGGGGAGCATCGCGCGATTGCAGCTGAAGAATGTGACATTCAAGGAATGCACATTTAGCGGGGTAGATATTTCCTATTGCGCCATGAACGGGGTCCGTTTCGAGAAATGCCGCCTGCATGGCGTACGGTTCACGGAATCGCGCTTTAACGCAGTGACGTTCAAGGATTGTGAACTGGCGCTCATGCCTGCGGATACCTGCCTTCTGCAGGATGTAACTTTTGACGGCAGTTTGCTTGAAACTGTGGATTTTGGTGAGAGTCGCCTGACGGGGTGTGATTTCCGGAACGCCACCTTGCGCAGCGTTCGTCTGTGGGGAAGCTGGTGGCGCAGAAGCCGGTTTCGCAACTCCATCGCGGAGTACACCGACTTCGGCTGCGTGGCCATGCGGGATGTGGTGCTTGATGGCAGCCTGTTCGGGGACTGCATGTTTGTTCGGGCCGACCTGCGTTCCCTGACGGCGCACGGCACGGTCTTTTCCGGCTGTGCGGCCCCCATGAGCAGGGCTCAGGGCCTTGTGACGGATTCCCCCTTCCTGCTGGATATGGCGGAGCTTTGGCGGACAGACGCCTTTTTAGCCATTGCTGAGGATACGGCAGACAGGGCTATGCCTCCTGCCAGTGCTGCGTTGTATCTTTTGTTGCAGCGGTGGCTGCAGATGGCGGATGGGGAACGCCGCGCCGTGCGGATGCTGGTGCAGAACCGCCGCAGGCTGGATTGGTGCCGCGCAAAGCTGGGACGTCATGGCGATATCGTTTCCATATTGCCGCTGCTGCTGCAGAGTGCCGTGATTCCTGCCCCATCGGGACGAGGCGCAGCGGCTTCTGCCACGAGGACCGGGGTGCCATGCCGCATCGCGGGGTACGTTCCTCACAGAGGGGCTCTGGATGCCATGGAGCGGCGGATCGGTGCTCCCTTCCTTCCTGCGGAAGATATGAATCTGATCGTGGAAGCCGTGTATTTTTCCGGCGCGGCAGGTTCCATTGCCCAGACGGCGGAGGCTCCGCTGGATATCTGGGTTATCCACACAGCTGAAGACGGGGCTGAGGGCTTGCTTGAAAGCTTCCGTGAGAAGCTGGATGCCATTGCCCGTTGGGCGCGTGTTGATTTGCGTCTGAGCATCAGATTCCATGTGGTGTCCGCAGAAAGCATCCGTACCAATACCTTCGGATTCAATGGATCTGAAGGCGATGCCGAGGCGGGTGTTTCGCAGTCCATGTTGCTGAAGGCCGAGTTGTACCGCTTCATGGTCTTGCTTGCGGGCCGCATGCCCGCGTGGTGGTGCACCCCTGCGGGCATTGACGATGCCGAGTATGTGCGCAGGCTGCCCTATCTGGGGCAGGGGCTGCTTCCGACGCCTCCGGTAGATCTGGGCCCGCTGGAGAACATACCAAAAGAGGCGTTGCTGGGTACCTTGTTCTGGCACATTGCCCGTGCGCTTTCCGTCCCGTTTCTTTCCCTGCTTGCCTTCGGGCAGCTGGAAGCGGCCGTGGCCGGTCAGACTTCTCTTGCGGGAGAGGGCGGTGCGGCAGGGGAGCAGGCGAGCATGGTTGATCTCATATGCAACCGCATCAAGCGGAATCTGCATAACGGGTTCTGCGGTGTCTGGCATGCAGACCCGCTGGCCGTGCCATTGCGCGACCTGTACGCCTTTTATCAGAAGGAAGGGCGGCTGGATGTGCTGGATCTCATCCGGCAGGCCTTTTTGCGCAAGTGCGGCTATGCCACGGGCGTGTCCACGGCAACCATCCGGTCTGCAGATACGCTGCATCTTGGCGCGGAGTTTCTGGAATTTTTCCTCCCCTTCTCGGAAGATGCCGTGGGGCGCAAGCTGGCCGACCCTGTCATGCAGGGGGATGATTCACTGCCTACTCTGCTGGAGATGAGCGAGCTGGGGGAGCGGCTGAATGGTTATCTGCTCGCTACCTATGTGCGCGTGAGTGGACTGCTCGGGCTGAAGGCAGATCACGCATCCGAAGGACGGGCTCCGGATTTTGCATCCATGGAGATTCCGGCAGAATCAGGACTCTCCGCCAGAGACCTGACCATGGCAGGCCGCAAGATTTTTGCCTGGCTCGAACCGCGCCCGTACAAGATTATGCGTCTGCCCTTCATTGAGCCGCCTTACGGCTTTATCGAGAGTCTGGAATTTCAGTGTGAGATGAGCCCGGCTCTCCCCCCGGTGTGGTCGGTGCAGGCCAGATTGCCGAAATTGGCCGGACGCAAGGCCGCGCGGGAGATGCTGCGGAGCGAGAAGAGTCCCGCCAAATTGTTCTGCTGGCTCATCGCCAACGAATACTGGCAGCCCGGGGTGCTTGTGACGGGCAGCAATCTTGCTCCCAACGTGAGCATCGGCGATGTGCAGGGAGCCTTGGAAGCTCTGTACGAGTTGTGTACACCTGCGAGCTTTGAACGTCCGTGGGGGGACTATCTCATGGGCGAGACGCTTGTGCGGGCGGTGGCGCTGGTGAACTACGGCACACCAAAGGATGTACGCAAGCCGGAAACCGCATCACTGGTTTATCTGACGAGCTGGGGGGAACTCTTCTGCCTGCCGGACATGCCCGGGGCCGCTGCTTTGAGCGACCGCCCCGTGCAGGCTGTGCGCGCGCTGGCACATTGCCCTGCGGGAGAGGGCGCGCGGCTTACGATTTTCCTGCCCAAGCGTTTTTCCTTCGACTTGGAACGCGAGATTATTTTCTAGTCCTGCCGTCCTGTACCGCTCAAATACCTTGGCGTTCCCGCCGGCCTGTGAATCGTACCTGCTCAAACAGTTTCTTCTTCTGCGTTGAGACGATGTGGAAGTACTGATCCTGCGGTATGTAGATGAAAGGCACGTCTTCGGTCCTGCGGAACAGGAAGTAGGAAAGGATCATGCGGTTGATGGCCTGATGCCCGACAATCATCAGGGCTTCCGCGTTGCCGGAAAGGTACAGGGCCTTGCGCAGTCCCTTGTCCACCCGTTCCTTCATGGTGATGTAGCCTTCACCTTCCGGATAGATGTAATTGTACTTGTCCTTCTGGCGTCGACGGTATTCGTTGGGCCATGTGCGCTTGATCTCCTCATAGCGCATATGCTCGCAGATACCCGCGTTGATTTCGTCAAACTCCGGCAGGGCCTTGACCGTGCAGTGGGTCTGCCCCTGATAGATGGGCGTGGCGGTCTGGTGAGAGCGTTGTCGGGTGCTGGTGAATATGTAGGGAATGCTGAAGCCTCTGAAGTGGCGCCCCAGCGCATCAGCCTGTTCCAGTCCTTGCTGCGTGAGTTCCGAATCGCCGCCGATGCGGCCTTCCAGATTGTAGCGGGTCTGGCCGTGGCGTACGAGGTAGAGGTTGCGTATCCAGTCGGAAACCAGAATGTCACGGATGTTTACGTAATAGGGAATGGTGTGGCTGATCTGTTCGTCGATGATGCGGTTGCGCAGAGAATCCACGCGGATCCAGCAGGGTTCCGGCCCGAAAGGCGAATATATGTGCTCGTAGTAGGCAATGCGACGTTTGAAGCTGGCCACGGCGTCCGCTTCACTCAGGTTGGCGAATTCCGGCAGCTTTGTCTTGCGCAGAATGCTTGCCTCCAGCAGATCCTGATCGTCGTTTACGCACTCCACCCAGAGCAGGGGATGGTCTGTAAGTGTTTGTTGCACAACCTTCCGGCGCTCGGCGCTGACGTTGGTAGCATCCAGAATGGCAACGTCACCGTCTTCTGCCAGAAACTGTTGTGCACGCTCCATGTTCATGCGCGCCAGCTCTTCACGGGCTTCAAGGCCGTCCCTGTTCTCGGGGTTGTAGAACTCCGCGCGGGATGACGCCTCGCCCAGAATCTGTCTGCGCAGGTCGCCGTTATTGAAGATGCGGACGTTGAGGTCTTCCTGTTCCAGTCCTTCCTTGAGCTTGGAGCAAACGGTTGTCTTGCCTCGCGCAGGGAGGCCCACCATGGCTATGTAGAGTTTGCGCATATCGTGTTCCGTGTGTGTTTGAGCGGCTGCGGTCTGGAATCGGGGATCAGGTCCATCTTCCGTAAAATTCGGTCATGCGGGCAAAGCTCTTGTAGAACGGCAACTCCAGTTCTTCCGGCCGCAGTCGCCATTCCCAGTTGCCCTCGGGAACGGACGGTGTGTTCATGCGGGTTGTACCATCCAGCCCCAGCACGTCCTGTACGGGAAAAATGGCAGTGTTGGCAACGCTGCTCATGGCGATGCGGATGGCCGTCTCTGCTGCGCCGCTTTCCACGACGTCATGCCCTGCATACGTGCTGAAATTGGCGCGCCCCTGATCGCCTGCCTCGTGCGTGAACCAGTGTCGCATGGGGGAGTTGTCATGGGTGCCGGTGTAGAGCACGTTGTGCCGTTCATGATTCATCGGGGCGTCGGGATTGTTGATCAGCTTGTCGCCGCCAAAGCCGAACTGTAGTACCTTCATCCCCGGCAGGTTGAAGGCCGCCTTCAGTTCCCGCACGTCTGGCGTGATGATGCCCAGATCCTCGGCAATGAGAGGCAGCACGGTGAAGTGGCGGCTGAGCGTGGCAAAGAGCTGCTGGCCCGGGGCGTCTACCCACTCGCCGTTGATGGCGGTATCCTCTTCGGCCGGAATTTCCCAGTAGCCTGCAAATCCGCGGAAATGGTCAATACGTACGAGGTCTGTAAGGGCAAAGTTGTGGGCCATGCGCCGTACCCACCATGCAAAGCCGTTGAGCGAGAGGGCGTCCCAGTTGTACACGGGGTTGCCCCAGCGTTGGCCTGTCTTGCTGAAATAGTCCGGCGGCACGCCCGCTACCATGACTGGCTTGCGCTGCTCGTCCAGTTTGAAGAATCCGGGGTGCTCCCATACATCGGCGCTGTCGTAGGTGACATAAATGGGGACGTCGCCCACGAGACGGACCCCCATTTCCGAGCAGTAGTCCTTGAGGTCATGCCACTGGCGGAAGAAGACATACTGCACGAATATTTCAAAGAGCAGTTCTTCGCGGTACTTCTCGTCCCAATGGGCAAGGGCGTTGTCATGCCGGAAGCGGAACGGTTCCGGCCACTCCGACCAGATGGCCCCTCCATGGTGGTTTTTGATGCTGACAAAGCGCACATAATCCAGCAGCCAGTGATCGTGTTTTTTCCGGAATGCCGAGAAGGTATGGTCCTTTTCCAGCCAGTGCCGGTTACGTTCAAAAGCTGCGCGCAGGATGCGATGGCGGTGTCTTTCCACGGTGTGAAAGTCTACGCGGGAGGGATCCGTCCCGGGTGGGTATTCAATGTCGGCCCATGAAAGCAGGCCGTCTTCGACCAGCTTTTCCGGGCTGATGAGCAGGGGATTGCCCGCAAAGGCGGAGCAGCTTGAATACGGGGAGTTGCCGATGGCAGTGGACGTAGGCCCCAGCGGGAGAATCTGCCAGTAGAGCTGGCCGATATCCCTGAGCAGTCGGACAAAGTTGTAGGCTGCAGGGCCCATATCGCCAATGCCGTATCGGGATGGCAACGAGGTTATATGCAGCAGCAGGCCGCTGGCACGCGTAAACATGCGGTAACCCTCCGTAGTGCTTGTAGCGGTGTCATGCCTCGCATCTCTGCAGGCGGGCGGCGAAGCATCCTGCAATATATCACAGGCAGATGCGTGCCGCCAGCGCGAAAAGTCCGTTACGGATGCATACGGTACCAGTAGCGGTATCGGGAGGTAAAGTGCAGGGAGCGGTACAGGCTGATGGCCGGAATGTTGGATTCCAGTACCTGCAGCCATGCACAGCTTGCGCCTGATTGCCGTGCCCGTTGAAGCATGGCGCAGATGAGTCCCGTGCCGAAACCCTGCCTGCGGTAGGCTTCGCCCGTACGGATGCAGAAGATGGCGTACAGGTCTTTCTGCCGGACACCAAGACCGCAGGCCACAACCAGCCCTTCATGTTCAAGCACAACGTACTCGTTGCTCGGGGCATTGCAGGCAAGAATGTATTTCATCATCTGCTGGTCGCCATGGTGACGGTTGCTGAGAATGCGCTCATGCTCAAGCCATTCTTCTCCCTGTATGATCCGCACGTCGTTCGCGTGGTTGTTTTCAGGAATGCGCGACAGGTCGTTCGCCATGACAAGCGAAGGATCTGCAAGTTGATAGCCGCGCTTGGCAAGCGTGGTGTCGAGGTTGCTGTTCTGGTGTTCCGTCAGGCGGAAGACGGGCTGTTGCCCGTGTGCACCATACCATGCTTCTACGGCGGAGATTTGCGTCAGCGTTACCTTGGACTGCCGGACGAGTACTGCGCTGTTGGCGCGTTTGGTGAAGCCTCCGGCATAGCGGAGCATCAAGGGGCCCATCGGGCTTTCTTCATAGGCGGGCCACGCCTTCATGGATGCTGCCTCCAGCACGGAAGGCGAAGGATGGGATGCGGGGGGGAGTGGCGTCGGCACTACGGATTCCGACGTCATGGTGGTGGATGCGTGTGGGGGGAAGACTGCATTGCTGTGCCGCATTGTCGATTCCTGCTTGCCGCCTGCGACAGAGAGGTTTTTCTGTGCTGTGCGGTTTGTGGGATGTTGTCACCGGATGGTTACGGTTGTGTTCCCGGAATGAGGAAATGGGTGACGGATGGCTAAACGTCACGGCAGAAGGCCGACAGTGTGTACTGTCAGGAATGCGGATGGCTGGAGGTGAATGCGCCGAACTAATGCGGCGATGAATTCTGGAGGCTTATGCGACCGGCGTTCCTAATAGTACAGGAAACGGATGTCCGATCGTCGTCGCAGAGAGTCTGAGAGGGAATTGGCGGGATCGAGTCCCAGATAGGAATGGAGCATGTCGCGCAGGAAGCTGGATTCCTCCACAGGGCCTTCCACAAAGGGCAGGGGAGCCTGATCGGTGGCGTTGCACAGCTCCATGAGCTTGTCGTAGGCGGTTTCCATGTCTCCGAGGGTATCCACAAGGCCGAGCGCATGCGCCTGACGTCCCGTATAGGCCCTGCCGTCAGCTGCCTTGCGCACATCTTCGATCTGCATGTGGCGGCCGTTGACAATGGCTTCAAGGAACTGCTCGTACATGTCGCCCACCAGCCCCTGCAGGTAGGTCCGTTCTTCATCGGTCATGGTCTTGAAGGGGCTTCCCGCATTCTTCATGTCGCCGCTGGTCAGGGCGTCGTGCGAGATGCCTATCTTGTCCATGAGGCCCTGCATGTTGGCCAGTTCCATCTTTACGCCGATGGAGCCGGTAATGGTGGAAGGGTTGGCGACAATGTGGTCGGCTGCGGCAGCGATGTAATATCCGCCGCTGGCAGCCACCGAGCCCATGGAAACAACCACGGGCTTCTCGGCGGAAAGACGGCGCACGGCATTGTACATTTCCTGCGAGGGCGCAACGGCCCCGCCGGGAGTATCAATGCGCAGAAGAACTCCCACAATGGAGTGGTCGTCCCGCAGTTCGCGCAGCCATGCATTGACCTTGGAAGAGTCGGCGATAAAGCCTTCGATATGGCAGACCCCCACACGCTTTTCCTTGAAGATACCGCCGGTAGCGTGGGAGCCGGAAAGCCGCAAGGCGGCCATGGCACCTGCGAACAGGGCCACGGCCGCCAGTATTAGCGCGAGGCAGAACAGAAGCGGATGCTTCTGGTAAAAGGGCAGCTTATTCTGCTGCATCCTCTTCAAACTTCTGCTTCAGAAGGTCGCCGAGGTTCTGACCGGCTTCTGCGGTGCCGGCGCGGAACTCACGGGGCTTCTTGCGGTCTTCGTCATCCTTGAGCTGCTTGATGGAGAGGCCGAGACGACGCTCTTCTGCGCTCACGTGAATGACCTTGGCCTGAATGGTAACGCCTTCCTTGAACATTTCGTTGGGAGACTTCACCTTCTTCTGGCTGATTTCGGAAACGTGAACGAGGCCTTCAATGCCTTCTTCCACTTCCACGAACAGACCGAAGTCGGTGATGTTGGTTACCAGGCCTTCAATGATGGCACCAACGGGGTAGTTGGTGGGCACCTTGGTCCAGGGATCTTCGGTCAGCTGCTTCACGCCCAGGGTGAACTTTTCGTTTTCCTGGTCCACAGTCAGAACCTTGGCCTGAACGGTGTCGCCTACATTGTACATTTCGTTGGGATGGCGGATCTTCTTGGTCCAGCTGATGTCGGAAACATGGATAAGACCGTCGATGCCGTCTTCGATACCGATGAACATACCGAATTCGGTGATGTTCTTGATGACACCTTCAAGGATGGTGCCTTCGGGGTACTTCTCGGCCACAACTTCCCACGGATTCGGCTTAACCTGCTTCATGCCGAGGGAGATGCGCTTCTTGTCTTCGTCCACGCCGAGGATGACGACTTCAACTTCGTCGCCCACGCGGACCATCTGGGAGGGATGACGCAGCTTACGGGTCCAGGACATTTCGGAAATGTGCACAAGGCCTTCCACGCCGGGCTCCAGTTCGACGAACGCACCGTAATCAACAAGGTTGGTAACCTTGCCGGAGAGGCGTGCGCCTTCGGGGAACTTGGTGGTGATGTCCTGCCACGGATCGGTGATGAGCTGCTTCATGCCCAGGGAAACCTTCTGGTTTTCCTTGTCGAAGCTCAGAATCTTCAGTTCGAGTTCCTGACCCAGGGAAACGAGTTCCTTGGGATGACGGATGCGCTTCCAGGACATGTCGGTGATGTGGAGCAGACCGTCCAGACCGCCGAGGTCGACGAATACGCCGTACTCGGTGATGTTCTTGGCCTTGCCCTTCACGATCTGGCCTTCTTCCAGGTTCACCAGCAGTTCCGAGCGCTTGGAATCGCGTTCTTCTTCGAGCAGCACGCGGCGGGAAACGATAACGTTGCTGCGACGGCGGTTGATCTTGAGAACGCGGAATTCGAATTCTTCATTAACAAGGGCGTCCATGTCCGGCACGGGGCGCAGGTCCACGTGGGAGCCGGGCAGGAAGGCTTCAACGCCGCCCAGATCAACGGTGTAACCACCCTTGATGCGGCGCATGATGCGGCCCTTGATGGTGCTTTCTTTTTCCTGAACTTCTTCGAGCTGGTCGAAGAGCTGCATGCGCTTCGCCTTTTCGAAGGAGAGGGTGATGGTGCCTTCCATTTCGTTCTTGCGAACAACGAAGACGTCCACCTTGTCACCAACCTGAACGGCCATGTTGCCGTCAGCGCCGATGAATTCGGCAGCAGGAATCTGCCCTTCGGATTTGAAATTTACGTCCACGAGGACATAGTCGCCGCTTACGCGAACGACTTCGCCCTTGACAATGGAACCTTCGTCCAGATCACCGAAATCCGAGCTAAGGTAGTCCTCAAGGGCAGCTTCGAAACTGATGTCAGCGTCGAAATTGTTGTTTTCCATGGTTTCCATACGAAATCCTCCAACCAACGAATATTTTCCCATCCTTTACGGCGGGATTGGGTCTATTATCAGATTGCGCAAGGAAACTCAACCGCAAAAGCCCGAAAAGCTTTGCGGCGTAAGGCTCGGACTCTTTGTAGAGAAAAAAGGCCGCGACTGCCGGAAAAGACCTGCAATCGCGACCTGATGTGGCACGCACTGACAGAAGCGGAACCGTCATGCACTGAATGCGGGGCGGTTCGCCGACAATTTTTTTTAAAAAAAGTTAACTCAGAGCCACAAGATCGTATTCGCGGGTTTCCACGATGTCCGCCTCGACAAGAGCCCCCGGTTCCACGCCGGGACCGCTGATGTAGGTCACGCCATCCACCTCGGGTGCCTGGAACCATGTGCGGCCCACGTGCAGACCTGGCCATTCCTCATGTTCGGCATCTACGAGCACGGACATGCGCTCTCCCTCATAGGTGGCGAGAATCTCTTCGCTGATTTCGGCCTGAAGCTCCATGAGCGAGTCACGACGCCATTCCTTGACGGCATCGTCAATCTGCTCCGGCATTTCCGCTGCGGGGGTGCCTTCTTCCGCCTTGTAGGCAAAAACGCCCATATGGTGGAAACGGGTTTCAAGAATGAAATCGCGCAGGTGTTCCCAGTGCTCTTCGGTTTCGCCGGGGTAGCCCACAATGAAGCTGGTGCGCAGAGCTGCTTCGGGGAACACGTCGCGAATGCGGTCCACGACTTCGCGGGGGTTACGGGCGAAGGGTCTGCCCATGCGGGAAAGCACATCGGGATGGGCATGCTGCAACGGCACGTCGAAGTAAGGTACGAACGGAGCACCCGCATCTCGCAGGTAGTGCAGAAATTCCTTCGTCAGCCCTGCAGGGTACAGGTACATGAGGCGCAGCCGGGCAAGACCGTCCAGCGGCAGAATGCGGTCCAGCAGGTCGCGCAGGCCGTGCTTCATGCCAAGATCCTTGCCGTAGCCGGTTACGTCCTGCGCCACAAAGATCAGTTCCTTCACGCCCTGATCAAGAATGTGGCGGGCGTCACGCACTATGCTGTCCACGGATGCGCTCGCCAGCTTGCCCCTGATGGACGGAATGGTGCAGAAGGCGCAGTTGTGGTCGCAACCGTCGCTGATTTTGAGATAGGCGTACGAGGGACCGGTGGAAAGCAGGCGCATGGGGTTTTCCTTGGGAGGAAGACCGAGAGCCTTGGCAACCATATCCGGCCAGCAGACCATGTCGAGGTTGGTCAGCCACAGGTCCACTTCCGGCAGTTCGGCAGCCAGTTCCTTCTGGCCGTAGCGGCCCACAAGACAACCGGTTACCGCGAGTAACGGACGTTTTTTCGCGTCCTCCACATCATTGATGGCCTGCAGAATGGTGCGTACGGATTCTTCCACAGCGGGCTGGATGAAGCCGCAGGTGTTAATGACCACAAGGTCCGCCTGCGCGGGGTCGTCAACAGGCTGTACGTCACCGGGAACGGCGCCGAGGAGCCATTCAGTATCCACTCTGTTTTTGGGGCAGCCCAGGCTGATGGAATAAATGCTTATCATATGTCGATATTCCGGTTATTGTGTCATAAACTGTATATTGGCTCGCTGGATAGGCATGCAAGCGTGCCGCGGGGCATTGCGGTTGGCCTTGGTACGGATCCGGTTTTTGCGTCGGAATAGTCTCTTCAAACGCGTGTCGGCTGCCGGAGGCGGGAATGGCGAACACCATGCAAAAGTATCATAATGACATTACAGCGAAAACGCGTTTTGCGATAGCCCTTGTGGGAGATGGAAAGCCATTCAAGGCATTCGCAAAGATCGTGTGCAGGCCGGATTTTCAGGAGGCATTTCCCGGGATGACCGTGGCAGCGCTGGCCCACATTCCCAAAGTGTCCTTGCGAGCCTTGCCCTGTTTTGACTCACTGCCGATGTTTGAAACCCACACGGCCCTATTCCAGGCTTTGCCGGAAGTCAACATGGTCATCGACCTTTCCGACGATGGTGTGTTTATTGACGTGCTACGCAAGGATGCCCCCTCTGGTTGTTCCGTGCTGCATGGCGATGCCGCCAGCCTTATCTGGGAACTGCTGATTTCGGAGAAACTGTGCCATACCTGTATGCGTGATTTGAGACGGGCTCAGGATCTATTCGCCACCCTGATTGATCAGGTGGATGAAGATATTTTGCTGCTCGATGCCGACGGCCGGATCGTGGATGTGAACCGCTCGATCATGGCCGTGCGCGGGGGCGCTAAACAGGATTATATAGGTCGCAACTGCTGGGAACTGGACGGGGGCAGTTTTTGCTGTCCGCCTGAAAAGGGCGGGTGCACCTTCCGTGAAACCCTGCAAACCGGCCGCAAGGCGGAACGTATTCACTCCAGGGTTACGGAAGACGGCAAAGTGCAATTTTACCGTATCTATACGTACCCTGTGTTCGGGCAGGACGGACTCATTTCCCGCATTATCGAAATGCGGCGCGATATAACGCACCGCACCCACATGGAGCAACGTCTGCAGCAGGCCGAGAAGATGGCCGCCATAGGGGAGCTTTCCACCTACATTGCGCACGAAATACGCAACCCTCTTTTCGCCATCGGCGGATTCGCCAACTCGCTGCTGCGGTCCCCATCTCTGGACGAAGCAGCACGTGAGAAGGTTGAGATTATTCTCAAGGAATCCAAGAGACTGGATGCTATTCTCAAAACTACCCTGAATTTTGCCCGCCCTACGGATTCCGACGAAGGCGAAGTGGACCTCAATCTTGTCACTGCGGAAACCCTGCAGCTCATGCGCATCGGTTGTGACGAGCGCGGGTTGACCTTCTCCGTGCGGCTGGCTCCTGCTATCGCCCTTGCCAAGGGGAACGCGGGCATGATCAAGCAGTGTCTGATCAACCTCGTGAAGAACTCGCTGGAGGCCATGACCGCAGGCGGCAAGCTCACCGTTATTACGGGAATGACCCAGACTCATGTGTTCGTGACCGTGGAAGATACCGGTCACGGTATTCCCGACACCCTGCGCGAAAAGGTTTTTTCGCCATTCTTCTCAACCAAGGACAAGGGGGCCGGACTCGGGCTTGCCATGACCAAGAAGATTGTGGAAGAAATGGGCGGCTACGTGGAGTTGGTCAGCAAGGAAGGGGAGGGCACAACTGTCACTCTCTACCTGCTGCCTTCTCTGGCGGTTGAAGGTGGCGACGATCGCTCCGGCAAGGGTATTTCTGCCATTCCCCCGTACGACGGGGCTGGGGCATCCGGACTCGGCGCAGGAGGGGACTCCCCGCACACCCGTTCCAAGACGGTAACAACGGGGGCGAGTGTCACTATTGCGTCTGCCGTCCCGCGTGACATGTCGTCCGATGACCAGATTCTCTTAAACGCATGCAAGGAACTCAAGAAGCCTGATGACAACGACGATAGTACTGGCGACCAGAAACAAGGGAAAGATAGCTGAACTGGAGCGCACTCTTTGCGATTTCGGCCTGACCGTTATCGGTCTGGATGCCTTTCCCGAGATTGGCGAGATAGTGGAAGACGGCGTGACCTTTGAGGACAACTCCCTTATCAAGGCGCGCACCGTGGCGCAGGCAACTGGCCATATAGCCGTGGCAGACGACTCCGGTCTGGAAGTGGATGCCCTGAACGGTGCCCCCGGCGTATACTCCGCCCGCTACAGCGACGACCGTCCTGACCTGCCCGGGCCGGGCACCGATGATCGCAATAACCAGAAGCTGCTGGAAGCATTGGCCGATGTGCCGGATGAGAAGCGTACTGCCCGTTTCCGCTGCGTCATGTCCGCCTACGCCCCCAATGGTGACTACATCACCGCCTACGGTGCATGGGAAGGCCGTATCGGCCATGCGTACAAGGGCGATAACGGCTTCGGCTACGATCCTCTGTTCATCGACCCTGTGGACGGCAAGCATTCTGCCGAGTTGCCCAAGGACGAGAAGAACCGTCGTTCGCACCGTGGTAACGCCTTGAAGGCGTTGCTGGAAAAGTGGCCCGCTTTCTGGGAGAAGGTGAACGCATAACGGCAGACTGTCCCCCTTGCCTTGGTCAGACGGGGCGGTTGATTGAATCATACGACAAAGCCGCCGGAGTATCGCTAGTCAGGATACTCCGGCGGCTTTTTGTGTCTTTCCGGTGAGACTAGTGGACCATGGGCTCGGTGTCGTCCTTGGTGAACATGCGCCACCGGATGACAAGGCCTTCCTCGTCCTTTTCCGGCACCACGCGCAGGAGCTGGGTTTCCTTCCAGCTGTAAACCATGCTTTCATCGGGATACACGTCGCAACGCATGCTTTCGGAAATGACATGCGGCTCAAGCTTTGAAATATCTACGCCCATTTCTTCAAGCTGCTCGCGGAGCAGTTCCTCAACGCGGGCAGCCACCTTTTGTGACATCTTGTTCATTTGGCATTCTCCTCGAAATATGTGGGGAGTATAAGGCAGGGTGGTCTATCTGGCAAACCGCTTTCCTGCAAGAGGCTCTCTCCCGGTAAGATTGTTTTGTGGGGGAGACGCCTCTTGCCTTGGTGAAACAAGGAATTATATTTGATTTAAATTTGATTGATTTAATATTGAACCATAGGAGGCTGTCATGACCAAGCTTCTGTATATACAGGCATCTCCCCGTAAGGAACGTTCTCACGCCATAGCCGCTGCCGACGCTTTTGTGGCTGCGTACAGGGAAAAGGACCCCGCTGTGGAAGTGACCGTGCTGAACGTGTTTGACGAACAGTTGCCGGACTTCGGTGCCGATGCCGTATCCGGCCGGTACAAGTTGGGGCAGGGCATTGAGGCGACGCCGGAAGAAAAGGCTGCGTGGGAAAAGGTGCTCCGCGTTATCGAGCAGTTCAAGGCTGCGGACAAGTATGTGTTTGCCGTGCCCATGTGGAACTTCGGGATTCCGTACCGCCTGAAGCAGTATGTCGATCTGGTGGCGCATCCCACTCATACCTTCGGGTACAATGAAAACGGCTACTTTGGCCTTGTGACAGGCAAGCCCGCCTTTGTTGCCTATTCCCGCGGCGGAGAGTATCCTGCGGGTACGCCGTATGAGAACTATGATTTCCAGAAGCGGTATTTTGAAACCTTTCTCGGTTTTGTCGGCTTCACGGACATCTCCTCCGTAGTGGTGGAACCCACTCTCGGCGGCGGTCCTGAAGTGGCCGCGGAGCGGCGCAAGGCCGCCATGGAAAAGGCGGCGGAGATCGCCAGGACCTTCTAATCGCCCGAATGTTGTCCGGCCTGCCGCTAAGGCGGGCCGGACGGAATTGCAGGGCGCAGGATACAACGGATGTTCGTACAAAACGTCATTGCCAATCTGCCCCTGTTCAACGGGCTTACCCAAGCTCAGCTGGAAGGCCTTGCCTCCATCATTGTGGACAAGCCCTATGAGAAGGGTGAGATGGTCTTTTTTGAAGGAACCCCGGCAAAGGGGTTTTATGTTGTGGCGCAGGGGCATGTGAAGATTTACAAAAGCGCCCCCGATGGTCGCGAGGCCATTCTGCATGTGTTTGGCCCCGGTGAGCCCTTCGGTGAAGTGGCTGTATTTCAGGGCGGCACCTATCCTGCCCACGCCGTTACCGTGGAAAAATCGCGCCTGCTGTTTCTGCCGCGCGAAGGGCTTGTTTCCCGCATTTCTTCAGACCCCGCTCTTGCCTTGAACATGATGGCGGCGCTTTCAAGCCGCCTGCGTCAGTTCGCCAACAAGATTGAAGCCCTTACGCTCAAAGAGACTCCGCAGCGTCTGGCGGCATATCTTGTCACAGCCAGCGAACTGAAGGACGGTGCGGATTCCTTCACCCTTGATATTGCCAAGGGGCTGCTGGCAGGCATGCTCGGCACGGCCCGTGAGACCCTTTCCCGTGCGCTGACCAAGATGGCTGAAGAAGGCATGGTGCGTGTGGAAGGCAGGCAGATCACCATTCTGGATCGCAATGCGCTGGAAGCATTGGCATCCGGTCTGGAGAGTTTGTAATTTGTTTTGAGCTGGAAAGACGGATAACCCCAAGACAGGTACTGCCATGAAACAGAAATACAGATTGTTTACCGGTCCCGATGATTCCGCCTTCTGCAAGCGTGTTTCCGATGCGCTGGAAGAGGGCTACGTGTTGCACGGTTCCCCCGCTATCACCTTTCATCCTGAAAAGGGTGTTGCCTACGTGGCGCAGGCCTTAGTGTGGCCAGAAGATCAGCCCGTGCAGGTGCGGCCCGTCGGTCCGCTCGAAAGCAAGGTTTGCGGCTGCGGCAAGTAACGATTTTTGCTGCTGAACTGAAAAAGGCCACCCGATCGGGTGGCCTTTTTCGTATATGGCAAGGAGGTTGGGGCCTGTTATTGACCGAACAGGGTCTGTTCGGCGCGGGCGCCGCCGCAGGTCATGATGATTTCCTGCACGGGGGTGCTGTTGCCCGTATTGGCGAAGGCGCGCTTGGCAGCCTCGAATACGGATGCTGAGAGGCCGCGGCAGCAGGGTACTTCCATGCGCAGCACGCTGATGGACTTGATGCCGCTGGTGCTGAGGATGTCGGTGATCTTCTGCACGTAGGCGTCGGTGTCGTCGAACTTGGGGCAGCCGATCAGCACGACCTTGCCGCGGGCGAATTCGCTGTGGAAGATGGGGGATGCGGCAGAAGCACAGTCTGCGGCCACCAGCACATCGGCTCCCTTCAGGTAGTCAGCCGTGGGCGGCACGAGACGAATCTTCAGCGGCCAGTGGCCGGGGCCGGATACGGGGCCGCCGGAAACAACGGCTGCCTGAATGGGCTTTACCTGTTTGGCCATGGAGCCGGCGCATGCGCAGCCGCCGCCGTGATTCTGAGCCTGACCATGTGCATGGGCATGGCCGTGGCCGTGCGGGGCGATGGGGGCATGTGCGGGCGTGCCGTGGTGAGCCGCGGGAGCCTTGCCGTCACGCTGGGCCACCCATTCCATGGCGGCTTCTTCGTCAAAGTCGTCTGCTTCACGCTCAATGATCTTCAGGGCGTCTTCGGGGCATGCGCCGAGGCATGCACCAAGGCCGTCACAAAAGGAGTCCTTCACGATCTTGGCCTTGCCGTCCACAATGGCCAGCGCGCCTTCTGCGCAGTCTATGATGCACAGGCCGCAGCCGGTGCACTTTTCTTCGTCGATTTCGATGATCTTGCGTACTTGCTTGGACATATGAATTTCCCCCGTAGAGATTGTCTGTTTGTTTTCATGCCGCATTGCGGGCGGCGGTAGTGTTGATTCTGTCGGTTTCACCCGTTCGGGCGGTAGCCGGTAGCTTCGACCGGCCATCGCCGGAAGGGGCGAGCGCCTTTGACTATGCTAATCATTCCTGCTGCCTTGGCGAGGGGGCAGAGGGATAATCGGGAGGGGAGGAGGTTCCCCTCCCGATTTATTCTATAAGACTTCAGGTTAGCCGAGGATTGCCTTCAGGTCTTCATCAGCCGTGGTAATGGGCTTGATGTTGTAGTTTTCTACAAGGAAGTTCAGCACATTGGGGCTCACGAAGGCGGGCAGGCTGGGTCCGAGGCGGATGTCCTTGATGCCCAGTGCCAGCAGGCTGAGCAGGATGACCACTGCCTTCTGCTCGTACCAGCTCAGCACCAGGGACAGGGGCAGGTCGTTCACGCCGCAGTTGAATGCGCCGGCAAGGGCTACGGCGATCTGTACCGCGGAGTAGGCGTCGTTGCACTGGCCCACGTCGAGCAGACGGGGAATGCCGCCGATGTCGCCGATCTGCTTGTCAAAGAACCGGAACTTGCCGCAGGCGAGAGTGAGAACAACCGTGTCCTTGGGGGTCTTTTCCACGAATTCGGTGTAGTAGTTACGGCCGGGCTTTGCACCGTCGCAGCCGCCTACGAGGAAGAAGTGGCGGATGGCGCCAGCCTTTACGGCGTCGATGACCTTGTCGGCCACGCCGAGAACCGCGTTGCGGCCAAAGCCGGTCAGGACGGTCTTGCCGGGGGTGTCTTCAGCAAAGCCGGGCAGCTCCAGAGCACGCTTGATGACAGGGCTGAAATCTTGATTCTCGCAGTGTACGAGGCCGGGCCAGCCCACAAGGCCGGTGGTGAACACGTTGGCAGAGTAGTTGTCTGCGGGCTTCTGGATGCAGTTGGTGGTGAAGAGAATTGCGCCCGGGAATGCGGGGAATTCCTTCTGCTGGTTCTGCCATGCGGTACCGTAGTGTCCGTAGAAGTGGGGGAACTTCTTCAGTTCAGGGTAGCCGTGGCAAGGCAGCATTTCACCGTGGGTGTAGATGTTGATGCCTTTGCCTTCGGTCTGCTTGAGCAGTTCGAACAGATCCTTCAGATCGTGGCCGGAAACGAGGATGGCCTTGCCCTTCTTCTGACCCAGCGGAACTTCGGTGGGCACGGGGTGGCCGTAGGTGCCGGTGTTGCCGGCATCCAGCAGTTCCATGGCGCGCAGGTTCACGTTGCCGCATTCGAGCAGCAGGCCGACCCATGCATTCAGATCACGTTCAACGCCGTCGTAACCGGCGGCGAGGCCCTTGTAGAGGAAGTCGTATACTACCTGATCCTGCTGGCCGAGTACGGCGGCATGGTCGGTGTAGGCGGCAAGACCCTTCAGGCCGTATACCAGAAGCTGCTTGACGGAACGGATGTCTTCGTTGGTGTCGAATTCGGCTACGCCATGGCCTTCGGCCTGGGCAACAAGGCCGTCGATGGTGGCGGCGGGCTTGAAGGTTGCGGGGCCGGAAGCAAAGGAAGCGCCGCCCTTGGCCAGAATCTCGTCACGCTTGGCGACGATCTCGTTGATGAAGGTCTGGAAACGGGCGGGGTCGAAGTTCACGTTGGTCAGGGTGGTGAACAGCATCTTGGAGGTAAAGTGGCCGAGAGCCGCATCCTTGTTGCCGGTTTTCTGAGCAGCCAGAGCAAGGCCGCGCAGGGCGTAGACAACGAGGTCCTGAATATCGGAGACTTCGGGCAGCTTGCCGCAAACGCCTACTTTGGTGCAGCCGGTACCCTTGGCAGTTTGTTCACACTGGTTACAGAACATGGCAAACTCCTTTTTGGATGTTGTTTCGTTATTGGTCTGGGCGGTGCCGCCGGTGAAAAACGAGAGAAACTTCTTCAGCATTGATTTGCTCCTGTCGGGCGGTACTGTGTCTTGCCGCTGCGGCGGACACGCCCTTTTTGTGCGTCGTTGAGTGCAAACTAGAGCATCTGGCTTATCCCGTATGTGACCCGCGTCAAAAAGAGCGGAATCTTCTATTTTTTTTCAGAGCGGAACGTTTGCGTATATTATATGATGGAAAAAGATGGTCAGAGCTGTGCGGCGGGGGAGAAGTTTTCTCTGGTCGGGCCGTGGGCGGTTGTTGCCAGAATGTGTTTTGAAAGAAAAAAACAAAAAAAATGTTTTTCTGCTTGACGAACCCGACCCAAGTGCGTAGATACCGACTCCGCCGTAACGGTGTAGGCGCGTAGCTCAGGGGTAGAGCACTACCTTGACACGGTAGGGGTCAGCAGTTCAAAGCTGCTCGTGCCTACCACACTGATTCGGAGCAGAGGGAGGCGGAATGCCTCCCTCTTTTTGTTTTTTGTATCAACAAATTTTTTCAGGAGTTACCATCGTGAACGTGTCTATCGAAGGACAGGTTGTTGAGGTCGCCGCGGACGCCGTCTGTCGCGACGCCCTGAAGGGAGCTTTGAGCGGCAAGAAGCTCAAGCAAGTGTTGGCGGTCAAGTGTGGCGAAACCATGCTTGATCTCACTGCCACCATTCCCGCAGGTTGCGAAACCCTCACCCCCGTTTACGTAGACACTCGCGAGGGCCTGGAACTGCTTCGGCACTCCACGGCCCACATCATGGCAGATGCGGTAAAGCGACTGTTCCCCGACGTGAAGGTGACCATCGGTCCTTCCATCGATAACGGCTTCTACTACGACTTCGACTTCAACCGCTCCTTCACCCCCGAAGACCTCGAGGCGATCGAAGCGGAAATGGCGAAGATTATCGAAGCAGCCCAGCCTTTCGAGCGTTCCGTATGCTCCAAGGAAGAGGCGAAGAAGCTGTTCGGCGACATGGGCGAAAGCTACAAGCTCGAGTTGATCGACGCCGTGCCTGATGACGTGGTTTCTCTCTACCGCCACGGTGATTTTGTTGACCTGTGCCGTGGTCCCCACATTCCCGATACCAGCTTCATCAAGGCGTTCAAGCTGATGAGCGTGGCCGGGGCCTACTGGCGCGGCAACGAAAAGAACCGCATGCTTTCCCGCATTTACGGTACCGCCTTCAGCGATCCCAAGGAGCTGAAAAAGTACCTCACCATGCTGGAAGAAGCCAAGAAGCGCGATCACCGCAAGCTCGGTGCCCAGCTGGACCTGTTCAGCTTCCAGGAAGAAGGCGGCGCAGGCATGGCCTACTGGCACCCCAGAGGCGCGTTGATCCGTACCATTATTGAAGATTTCGAGCGCAAGGAGCACCTGAAGCGCGGTTACGATATCGTGCAGGGGCCCCAGATTCTCAAGCGCGAACTGTGGGAGCGTTCCGGCCACTACGCCAACTACCGTGAAAACATGTATTTCACGGAGATCGACGAAACCCCCTATGGCGTAAAGCCCATGAACTGCCTTGCGCACATGCTGATCTACAAGTCTCAGCTGCGCAGCTATCGTGAGCTGCCCAAGCGTTTCTTCGAACTGGGCGTCGTGCATCGCCACGAAAAGTCCGGTGTGCTGCACGGCCTTATGCGCGTGCGCCAGTTTACGCAGGACGATGCGCACATCATCTGCCGCCCCGACCAGCTGCAGGAAGAAATCATCGGCGTTCTCGACTTTGTGCGTGACGTGATGGCGGTATTCGGGTTTGAGTACACCCTTGAACTTTCCACCCGTCCCGAGAAGTCCATCGGCTCCGATGCCGACTGGGATCTCGCCACCAACGCCCTGACCGAAGCACTGGTGCGCGTGGGCCTGCCTTACGCCATCAACGAGGGCGACGGCGCGTTCTACGGCCCCAAGATCGACATCAAGCTGCGCGACTGTCTTGGTCGCGAGTGGCAGTGCGCAACCGTGCAGTGCGATTTTACCTTGCCTGATCGTTTTGACTTGGTGTACATCGGCGAAGATGGTGAACGGCATAGGCCGGTTATGGTCCATCGCGTCATACTCGGGTCTGTGGAACGCTTTATCGGCATCCTGACCGAACATTTTGCGGGTGCATTCCCCACGTGGATTGCGCCTGTTCAGGCTCGCCTGCTTTCCATTACCGATGCACATGCCGATTTCGCCCTGAAAGCGAAAGATATTCTGGCCAGACAGGGCATTCGTGTCGAGGCCGATATCCGCAATGAAAAGCTGGGCTTCAAGGTCCGTGAGGCGCAGGTTGCAAAGATCCCCTACATGCTTGTCATCGGGGATAAGGAGGTGGAGTCCGGAGGCGTGAGCGTTCGCCCTCGCAAGGGTGAGGACCTCGGTTTCAAGACTCTCGAGGAAGTGGTAGAGCTGATTAAGGCTGATTGTGAGGAACCGTTCAACAACGGAGGGATGAGCTATCGCTTTTCCTAAGAACCGGCGTCCGGAGCCGCAGGATATGACGCGTCGCAACGAGCAGATTCGTGCGCGCGAAGTGCGTGTGATCGACGATCAGGGCGAGCAGTTGGGCATCATGAGCCGCAATGCCGCTATCGACCTCGCCAAGGAGCGTGGGTACGATCTCGTTGAAGTTGCCGCCAATGCAGAACCGCCGGTCTGCAAGATCATGGACTACGGCAAGTTTAAGTTCGAACAGAGCAAGAAGAAGCAGGAAGCCAAGCGTAACGCTACGGTTGTGCAGATCAAGGAAATCAAGGTTCGCCCGAAGACGGACGAGCATGATTACCAGACCAAGCTCAAGCACATCCGCAGGTTCCTTGAAGATGGCGACCGTTGCAAGGTGACCGTATTCTTCCGTGGACGCGAAATTGTCCACAAGGATCGCGGGCAGATCATCCTTGAGCGCGTGGTTGAAGACACCAGGGATATTGCCAAGGTGGAACAGCCCCCGAGCGCGGAAGGCCGTACCCTGCAGATGTTGCTGGTGCCCCTGCCGAAAAAATAGGTGCATTTGGGGCTTGCTTTGCGCGGGAAATTATCGCAATATCCCCGCTCTGCGTGCTCTAATGGGCGCGAGTAGCGTTTGCTCACGAGGAATTTCATGAAAACTCCCTGCAAATGCAGGGGGTTTTCTGTCGCGTTTTGTCGCCGAAACGCCAGTATGGCGTGGCGGCACAGGCACAATACGGTAAGGAGAATACCATGCCCAAGATTAAAACCAAGCGTTGCGCTGCAAAGCGTTTCTCTGTGACCGGCAGCGGCAAGTTCCGCCGTCGCAAGCAGAACCTGCGTCACATCCTGACGAAGAAGAGTGCGAAGCGTAAGATGAATCTCGGTCAGTCCGCTATCGTGGACGCAACCAACGAGAAGGCAGTACGCCGCATGATGCCCTACGCCTAAGGCGTAGATGGCGTCCGTTTATTGGCTCATACAATTTTACACGCACTCCGTTGGCTTCAATCTCTCGCCTCACGGAGTGACAAAGACCCTGGAGGGTTTCCATGCGCGTCAAGAGAGGCATGGCTGCACATCGCCGCCATAAAAGATATCTGAAGTTGGCCAAGGGCTACCGCGGAGCCCGTTCCAAGCTGTACCGCACTGCGCGTGAAGCAGTTGAGAACGCATTAGTATACTCCTACCGCGACCGTAAGGTCAAAAAGCGTGAATTCCGCAAGCTCTGGATTCTTCGTATCAACGCAGGCGCACGTCTGCACGGTATCTCCTACAGCAAGTTCATCCACGGCCTGAACCTGGCCGGCATTGAACTGAACCGCAAGGTCCTCGCTGACCTCGCAGTTCGGGAAAAGGAAGATTTCGCCAAGCTGGCGGAACTTGCCAAATCCAAACTCAATTAGAAGGGATCTCAGGTATGAACCTGACCCATGAACTTGAAGGCCTGGTCCAGGAGCTCCAAAGCGGCCTGGACCAGGCCTCTTCATTGGAAGCTCTGGAAGAGCTGCGCGTTGCGTTTCTCGGTCGCAAAGGCCGTCTCGCACAGATCATGCAGCGTCTTCCCGAGTTGTCGCCTGAGGAACGCCCCGCTGTCGGCAAAACCGCCAACATCGTCAAGCAGCAGCTTACCGAGCTTCTGGAAGGTCGCACCAATGCGCTTTCCAAGGCTGCGGAAGACGCACGGCTCGCCCTTTTCGACCCCACCATTCCCGGTCGTCAGCCGTGGCAGGGCTCTCTGCATCCCGTAACCCTCGTCATGACCGAGATCTGCGATATTTTCAGAGGTCTCGGCTACGACATCGTGACAGGGCCGGAAGTGGAGAACGACTTCTACAACTTTGAAGCCCTGAACATGCCGTCGGATCACCCCGCACGCGACATGCAGGATACCCTCTATGTAACCGAGGAAATCCTGATGCGTACGCATACGTCGCCCCTGCAGATCCGTACCATGAAAGAGCGCAAGCCCCCCGTGGCCGCCATTGCCCCCGGCAAGGTGTACCGTCGCGACTCCGACCTGACCCACACCCCCATGTTCCACCAGATCGAAGGATTCATGGTGGACCACAAGGTGAGCATGGCGGAACTGCGCGGCACCCTTACCGCCTTCCTGCAGGCAGTGTTCGGCGGTAAAACGAAGGTGCGCTTCCGTCCCAGCTTCTTCCCCTTCACCGAACCCAGTGCCGAAGTGGACATTTCCTGCTGCATCTGCGGCGGAAAGGGTACCGTGAAAGGGGCTCCCTGCCGCGTCTGCAAGCAGACCGGCTGGGTGGAGATTCTGGGCTGCGGCATGATCGATCCCGAAGTCTTCAAGTCCGTGGGCTACGATTCGGAATTGTACTCCGGTTTCGCCTTCGGTCTCGGCGTGGAGCGCGTGACCATGCTCAAGTATGGCATCGGCGACCTGCGCATGTTCTTCGAGAACGACGTGCGGTTCCTGAACCAGTTCGTGTAATACAGGGCTTGCCGGACATTTTTGTCCGGCAATGATCATATCTTCCGCCGCATCCGCGGCGGGCAGGCATGCCGCACGGTATCCGTGCAGTGCATGGGAGTCTGACATGCTGTTGAGTCTCAAATGGCTGCGTGAATTCGTTCCCTTCGAAGGCACCCCTCAGGAGCTTGGCGACAAGCTCACCATGCTGGGGCTGGAGCTGGAAGAGATCATCCATCCCTTTGCCGCCATCAAGGACATGGTCGTCGGCCATGTTCTGGAATGCGTCAAGCACCCTGAAGCCGAAAAGCTCTCCATCTGCACCGTGGATGTGGGCGAGGCCGAACCGTTGACCATCGTGTGCGGCGCACCCAACGTGGCCAAGGGCCAGAAGGTGCCTGTGGCCAAGGTGGGCACCACCATGCCCGACGGCATGCAGATCAAGAAGGCCAAGCTGCGGGGCCAGCCCTCGCACGGCATGATCTGCTCCGAGCGCGAGCTGGGGCTTTCCGAAGACCACGACGGCATCATGGTTCTGCCCGAGGACTTTGTTCCCGGTGCCAACTTTGTGGAAGCGCTGGACCTTGATGAAGTGGTGCTGGATATCTCCATCACCCCCAACCGTGCAGACGGCCTTTCCGTTCTCGGCCTTGCCCGTGAAGTGGCGCTGGCCTTTGATCTGCCGTTGACCATGCCTTCCTTCGAACTGAAGGAATCCGGCGAGGACTGCTCCCGCGACGTGGACATCGAGATAGCCGATGCCGATCAGTGCGCCGTGTTCCACGGTCGCATTCTGGAAGGCTTCAAGGTTGCCAAGAGCCCCGCATGGCTGCGCTACCGTCTTGTTGCCATCGGCCTGCGTCCCATCTCCAACATCGTGGACATCACCAACTATGTGATGATGGAACTGGGCCAGCCCATGCACGCTTACGACCTTGATCTGCTGGAAGGCAACCGCATCGTGGTTGATTTCGCTGATGAAGGCGAAACCTTCGTCACCCTTGATGGTCAGGAACGCTCCATGAAGGAGACCGACCTGATGATCAAGGACGGCGTACGCAGCGTGGGCATTGCCGGCGTTATGGGGGGGCTGAACACCGAGATGAACGACGAGTCCACCCGCGTGTTCCTCGAATCCGCCGTGTTCCGTCCCGGTTCCGTGCGCAAAACCGCTCGTCGTCTGGGCCTTTCATCCGATGCTTCCTACCGCTTCGAGCGCGGCGTGGATCAGGTGAACTGCCTGTTCGCCATGAACCGTGCCGCCGCCATGATGGCGGAGGTTTCCGGTGCGAGCCTGCGTCCCGGCATCTGCAAGTCCGAGCCCCGTCCTTGGAAGGCGCCTGAACTGCGTTTCCGCCCCGAGCGTGCCCGTGACCTGCTGGGCGTGGATATTGCCGATGCCTTCTGCCGCAAGACGCTGGAGAAGCTGGGCTGCACCGTGGACGTTTCCGACGCTGCCGACTGGAAGGCCATTCCTCCCAGCCATCGTCTGGACTACGAGCGCGAGGCCGACCTGATCGAAGAAGTTGCACGCGTCTACGGCATGGACAACATTGCCCCCGTGCTGCCCAAGGTGAGCCGTCCCCTGGAAGCCCGTGACGACGCCCGCAACGAATACCTTTTCTGGGCCAAGATCAAGCGCTGGGCCAGCGGGCTCGGCCTGAACGAAGTTATCAACTACTCCTTTGTGGGCCAGAAGGATCTTGACCATCTCGGCCTGCCCAAGGAACCGCGCATCCCCATCATGAATCCGCTCACCGCGGAGCAGGATGTGCTGCGCACCGCGCTGGCCCCCGGCCTGCTGCAGAACCTGCGTCACAACCTTGCGCAAGGCAATACCGGTCTGCGTCTTTTTGAACTGGCGCATATCTTTGAAGCCGACAGCACCTCCGATACCACGGCGCGTGAATCCGGCCGCCTGAACCTGCTGGTGTACGGCGACCGTTTTGATGCCGAATGGCCTCAGGTACAGGCAGAAGCCGATTATCAGGATCTGAAGGGCTATGTGGAGCACCTGCTGGCCCACCTGCATCTCGGCCGTGCCGCTTTTGCCCTGGAAATGGACCACAGCTGGATGTCTCCCTGTGTTTCCGTAACCGTGGGTGATGCCTGTGTGGGCGTTATCGGCCGCGTGAAGCCCGAGCTTGCGGATGCCTACCACGCCAAGAAGGACGTGTGGATGGCTGATCTCGATACCGATCTGCTGTGCGACCTGCATGCCAGAAACGCTATCGCGTTCAAGTCTCTGGCCGTGTATCCGCCTTCTCGCCGCGACATCACCGTCATGGCTCCTGCCACCCTGAACGTGCAGGCCGTGGTTGATCACGTGGAAGGCATGAAGCTGCCCCTGCTGGAAAGCATCGTTCTTATCGACGTGTTCGTGCCCAAGGCGGAAGAGGGCAAGGCTGCGGAACGCAACCTGACCTACCGCCTGACCTTCCGTCATGCGAACAAGACCCTGACGGACAAGGAAGTGGACAAGGAGCGCGGAAAGGTGGCAGAGTCGCTGCAAAAGGCGCTGGCTGTCCGCATTTAGTCTGCTGTGTCACTCCCGACATGGCATAGCCCGGAACGTTATTGTGACGGGCATGGCTGGAAGACGGCACGCCCCCGGATGGAGGATTCATGCAGGAGAGGACATACCGGATAGGAGAAGCGGCCAAGCTGTTGAATCTGAAGACCTATGTGCTCAGATTCTGGGAAACTGAGTTTCCCCAGCTCAATCCGCATCGTACGGAGAAGGGACAACGCCTGTATTCCGAACAGGATGTCGCCATGCTGCGTACCATCCGGCACCTGCTCCATGAGCGTGGACTGACCATTGAAGGCGCCCGCAAGATTCTCGCCGAACAAAAGGATTCAATGCTGCCCCTCGGGGAGGGAGATACCCTCCCTCCCGAGGCGGTGGTTCCTGAAATATCCCAGCCCCTCTACAGCGAAGCCCTGACCGAGGCCGTTCTCAGCGCCTTGCAGCGTACAGGGCAGAGCGGCTATATGGCTTCCCATGAAGAAGAAGAGGAAGTCGCCCCGGATACCCAGTCCATAGAAGCCATAGTTGCCCGTGTCATTGCTTCCGGCGAAGGCGTACCGCCGGATACGGATGGCGATGCATCCCCGGCATCCATGCCGCGCGGACTTGTGGCCAAGCCTGTTGCACCCCCGTCGCAGCCGGATGCGCAAGGTTCCCTGTTGCAGTATGCCGCTGGAGCGGGGGCGGATGCCGTGATGACTGGCAGGGCAGAGGACACTGGCAATGCTGTTGAGCCCGCAGTTCAGACGGCGTTGGTACGGGAAGTGATCGACGAGTTAGAATCCTTGCGCGAGATGCTTTCCCCGCGTCGCTTCAGATAAAATTTTTGGTTTCGGCCCCGCGTTGTGGCTGCGGGGGCGCACCGTCCTTACGGAATACAGCCCTGTCTGCCTTTTGGGCCGACGGGGTGAGAAATGAGAGAGTATCATGATTCTTTCCCCTTCCTTGCTGTCGTCCGATTACGGCAGGCTGGCTGATGAACTGGCGGCTCTGGAAGCTGCCGGATGCAAGTGGGTGCACTGGGACGTCATGGACGGCTCCTTCGTACCGAACATCACTCTTGGCGCGCCCATCATCAAGCGTCTGCGCAAAGCCAGCAAGTTGTTCTTCGACGTGCATCTGATGGTTGAACGTCCGGAACGCTACATCGGCGATTTCGTTGACGCCGGTTCCGACATGATCGTCGTGCATGCAGAGTCCACCGTACATGTGGAACGCGCTCTTGCCGAGATCAAGCGTCAGGGCGTGCAGTGTGGTGTGGCGCTCAACCCGCACACCCCCCTCACTGTGCTCGACTACGTGCTCGACCAGCTGGATATGGTGCTGCTCATGAGCGTGAACCCCGGTTTCGGCGGTCAGAAGTTCCTGCCCTTCACCATGCGCAAGATTGAAGAGCTTTCCGCCATGATCAAGGCGCGCGGGCTGAAGACCCTGATCCAGATTGACGGAGGCGTGGACCCCGACAATACGGCCGAACTGGTTCGACGCGGTGCGGACGTGCTGGTTTCCGGCTCAGCCTTCTTCGGATTCCCCCCCTACGCAGAGCGGCTCAAGACCTTTGAGGCCGCAGCAGCCAAGGCGTAACGACCATAAGCCCCGTGTTCTGCACGGGGCAAATTCATGCTTGTCATATGCGCCGTAACAGTCTAGTGGACTGCCAGCCGGTGCCGCATGGTTTGATAGTGATCATGCAATTATCGCAACAAACCGGTCCGCTCTCCAAATCCCTTGCAAGGGGGGCGGAAGACGAATTTTTCGTATCTCTCCCAGGAGGAAACAATGCCCTCTCGTAAGCATCTCGCCAATGCCGTCCGTGCCCTGAGCATGGACGCAGTCCAGAAAGCCAAATCCGGTCACCCCGGTGCGCCCATGGGCATGGCCGATATCGCCGAAGTTCTGTGGAACGATTTCCTGAAGCACAACCCCGCCAACCCCCAGTGGCACGACAGGGACCGCTTCGTGCTCTCCAACGGGCACGGCTCCATGCTTATCTACTCTCTGCTGCACCTCAGCGGCTACGACCTGAGCATGGACGAAATCAGAAACTTCCGCCAGATGGGCTCCAAGACTCCCGGGCACCCCGAATACGGTATCTGCCCCGGTGTTGAAACCACCACCGGCCCGCTGGGTCAGGGCATTGCCACCGCAGTGGGCATGGCTATGGCCGAGTGCATGATGGCTGCCCAGTTCAACCGCGACGGTTTCGACGTTGTTGACCACAATACCTGGGTATTCCTCGGCGACGGCTGCATGATGGAAGGCATTTCCCACGAAGCTTGTTCCCTTGCCGGTACCCTCGGTCTCGGCAAGCTGACCGCTTTCTGGGATGACAACGGCATCTCCATCGACGGCAAGGTGGAAGACTGGTTTGGCGATGATACCCCCGCACGTTTCGAAGCATACGGCTGGCACGTTGTGCGTGGCGTGGACGGTCATGACGGCGAAGCCATCCGCAAGGCTGTGCTCGAAGCACAGGCCGTTGCTGACAAGCCGAGCCTCATCTGCTGCAAGACCGTGATCGGTTGCGGTTCCCCCAACAAGGGCGGTTCCTCTTCCACCCACGGTTCCCCCCTCGGCGACGAGGAAATTGCACTTACCCGCAAGAATATCGGCTGGGACTCCGCTCCCTTCGAGATTCCCGCAGACGTCTACAAGGCGTGGGACGCCCGTGAAGCTGGTCTTGCCCGCGAAACCGCCTGGAACGATCTTTTTGCCGCTTACAAGGCCGCTCATCCCGAACTGGCTGCCGAATTCGAGCGCCGTATGCAGGGCGACCTGCCCGCCGACTGGGATGCGCACGTAGCCAAGACCCTTGCAGACTTCAACGCTGCCGGTGAAACGCTGGCAACCCGCATCGCTTCCCAGAAGGCTCTGGCTGCTCTGGGTGTGAAGCTGCCCGAAATGGTAGGCGGTTCCGCCGACCTGACCGGTTCCGTAGGCACCAAGTGGGCCAACTCCGTTGTGCTCAAGCCCGGTAACTGGAACGCCAACTACGTTTCCTACGGCGTGCGCGAATTCGCCATGGGCGCCATCATGAACGGCATGGCCCTGCACGGCGGCATTCTGCCTTACGCCGGTACCTTCCTCATTTTCTCCGATTACGCCAAGAACGCTATCCGTCTGTCCGCACTCATGGGCATCCGCACCATCTGGGTGCTGACCCACGACTCCATCGGCGTGGGCGAAGACGGTCCGACTCACCAGCCTGTGGAACAGCTGGCCGGTCTGCGCTTCATTCCCAACTGCCACGTATGGCGTCCCTGCGACACCGTGGAGTGCACCGAAGCATGGCGCAGTGCCGTGGAATTCAAGACCGGTCCTTCCTGCTTCTCCCTGACCCGCCAGAATATTCCCTTCATGCAGCGCAGCGAAGAGGCTCTGGCGAACATCAAGCGTGGTGGTTACGTGCTGCGTGACTGCGAAGGTACCCCGGACCTGATCTTCATCGCTTCCGGTTCCGAGGTGGGCCTTGCCGCCGAGGCTGCTGAAAAGATGACCGCCGCAGGCCGCAAGGTGCGCGTGGTTTCCATGCCCTGCACCAACCTGTTCGATGCGCAGGACGCCGCCTACAAGGAAAGCGTTCTGCCTGCCGCCGTTACCGCACGCGTGGCACTGGAAGCTGCATCCGCAGATTTCTGGTGGAAGTACGTGGGCCTGAACGGTGCCGTGGTAGGCATGACCTCCTTCGGTGAGTCCGCTCCCGGCGCACAGCTCTTTGCACACTTCGGCTTTACCGTGGACAATGTTGTGACCACGGCGGAAAAGCTGCTGAAGTAGCTGCAACGCCTGCAGCCGGATATACTATGGACTTGGGGCCCGAACGTGCTATGATGCGCACGTTCGGGCCTTTTGCATGAAATAGTTTTTTATTGTAGGACGTTCCGGCTGGCGCATCAGTCTTTCGGCTTTTGCCGACGAATGAAAAGAGAACTGCTGCGCGCCGTGTTGCTTGGCATCTTCATCCGCCACAGGGCCGCTTTCACATACAGCTGGCTGTGGCGGCTGGCATAGAACAACCGCCCATAAGAACAGGAGAACCGCGATGGCAGTGCTGAAAATGGCTGACCTCGATCTTTCCGGCAAGCGAGTGCTTATCCGTCAGGACCTGAATGTGCCCATCAAGGAGGGCGAGATCACCTCCATGAAGCGCATCAACGCCTCCGTACCGACCTTGCGTCTGGCGCTGGAAAAGGGCGCTGCAGTTATTGTCATGTCCCACCTCGGACGTCCCACCGAAGGCGAATACGCTGAAGAATTTTCCCTTAAGCCCGTAGCCAAGGCGCTGAGCAGCGCGCTGGGCGTGGAAGTTCCCTGTGTGCAGAACTGGCTGGAAGGCGTGGATGTGCGCCCCGGTCAGGTTGTGCTCTGCGAGAACGTCCGCTTCAACAAGGGCGAGAAGAAGGATGACGAGGCGCTCGGCAAGAAGATGGCTGCTCTGTGCGACATCTTCGTCATGGACGCTTTCGGCACCGCGCACAGAGCGCAGGCCACCACCAGCGCCGTTGCCCGTTTCGCCCCCGTTGCCTGCGCAGGCCCCCTGATGGTGCAGGAACTGGATGCGCTGGGCAAGGCCCTTGGCACACCGGCCCGACCAGTTGTGGGCATCATCGGCGGTTCCAAGGTTTCCGGCAAGCTGACCCTGCTGGATAATCTTTCTTCCAAGGTGGACCGTCTTATCGTGGGCGGCGGCATTGCCAACACCTTCATCCGCGCTGCCGGCTTCAACGTGGGCAAGTCGTTGTATGAAGAAGAGCTGGTGGAGGAAGCCAAGCGCCTGATGGCTGCGGCCAAAGCTGCGGGCGGCGAGATTCCCGTGCCCGTGGACGTGGTTGTGGGCAAGGAGTTTTCCGAATCCGCAGCAGCCGTTCTCAAGCCCGTGGATGCCGTGGCTGATGACGAGATGATTCTGGATATCGGCCCCGAAACCTCAAAGATGTACGACGCTATTCTTTCCAAGGCCGGTACCATCGTATGGAACGGCCCTGTGGGCGTGTTCGAGATCGATCAGTTCGGAGCAGGCACCAAGGCGCTGTGTGAATCCGTTGCTAACAGCCCTGCCTTCTCCATAGCCGGTGGCGGCGACACCGTTTCTGCCGTGGGCAAGTACAAGGTTGCCGACCGTATCTCCTACATATCCACCGGTGGCGGTGCCTTCCTTGAGTTCCTTGAAGGCAAGGTACTCCCCGCAGTGGCCGTTCTTGAAGAGCGCGCCAAGGGCTAATCGTGCCCTGTCCGCCATGAGAGGCGGCTGTATCTGCAAGTCATCCCCCGGGCTCCGTGCCCGGGGGATTTTGTTTTAGCAGGACCGGAAATGAGTTGGACATTCATCTATCGAAATTATCTATACAAAGGATGTGAGTGTATCCTGACTTTCAATTTCCGCTTTTTCTTCATGCCTGCTATCCAACGGAAATGACTGCAATCCCCCATCAAAATCGCCTGCTTGGCAATGTGAAGATATGGCTCCCCGTCATGGTGCGTCTGGCGCTTGCGGCCGTCTATATCTATGCCGGTGCGGGCAAGCTGATGGATATTGAGGCCTTTGCCCGTGTGGTGGATGAATACCGCATTCTGCCGCATCCCCTCTCCGCACTGGTGGCCCTGTTGCTGCCTGTTCTGGAAGTGGTTGCCGGAGCGGCTCTTGTCTTCAATATGCGGGGCAGCCTGGCTGCCATTACCGGCATGACCGTGCTCTTCATGGGAGTGCTGGGGTATGCCATGGCTGCGGGACTGACCATCGGAGACTGCGGCTGCTTTGAGCCTGGGGAGCTGCCGGAGGGCGTGGAAGACGGTTCCATGCTCAGAGCCGCCTTTTGGCGAGACGCGGGACTGCTGCTTGCCTGTGCGTATCTTTACTGGTCGGGAAGGTCCGACTCTACTGTGTTGCCCTGTCAAGAAATCGAGGAGACTGTATGAAGAAGATTCTGGTTGCGCTTGTTTGTCTCATGACCGCGTTTTCCCTTACCGGCTGTCTGGATTTTCTCTCCAAGGAGAGTGAGGTAGATCTGGAAACCAAGGCCATCAAGCTGGCCAAGGAAGTGCAGCGCGGCGACTACAAGGTTGTTTCCACGGCTGAACTGAAGCAGATGATGGATGCGGACAAGAATCTGCTGATTGTGGACACCATGCCCTTCGAGGCTTCTTACAAGAAGAATCACATCCCCGGTGCCGTGCAGTTCCTGTTCCCCATTCCGGATATGAATGAATGGGACAGCAAGGAAACCGACGGCAAGAGCGAAGAAGATTTCAAGAAACTGCTGGGCGACGACCTGAATCGTCCCATCGTGTTCTACTGCGGCTTCGTGAAGTGCACCCGTTCCCACAACGGTGCCGTATGGGCACGCAAGCTCGGTTACACCAACGTCTATCGTCAGCCCGGTGGCATTACCGCGTGGATTGAAGCAAAGTACGAAGTAGGGTCTGTAAAGTAGATCTCCCTTCCTTCGTCTGTTTGGATTCGGATACTCTGAGGCCGGATGCGCAATTGCGCATCCGGCTTTTTGTCCTGTCGGGGAGGAGTCTTTTAACCTTGCATTCGCTTTTGCGCTTCACACCTTTCGGCGGAATAATGTATAAATGAGACAATGTGATTCCATTTCCCGAGTCCCGGAGCAGGGCGTCCTGCCATTCTGCAAGGAGAGAATGTATGACACACGCAATTCGAATGCATGCGACCGGTGGACCAGAAGTGCTTCAATGGGAGTCGTTTGACCCGGGTGAGCCTTCATCCGGGGAGGTGCGTATTCGTCATGAGGCCGTCGGCGTCAACTTCATTGATGTGTATCATCGTACGGGACTCTATCCGCTTCCCACGCTGCCTGCCATTATCGGCATGGAAGGAGCGGGGGTTGTGGAGGCCGTGGGCGACGGCGTAACCGAGTTAAAGGAAGGGGATCGCGTGGCCTATGCCGGTAATCCTCCCGGCGCTTATGCGGAGGTGCGTCTCATTCCCGCACGTAGGCTGGTGCCGCTGCCGGATTTCATATCTGGAAAACAGGCTGCGGGTATGATGCTGCGTGGTATGACGGCCCGCTATCTGCTGTTCGGATGTTATCCCGTCAAGGCGGGGGATACCATTCTCATTCATGCAGCTGCAGGGGGAGTAGGCTCGTTGGTTTGTCAGTGGGCCAACCATCTGGGGGCTACGGTCATCGGCACTGTCGGTTCCGCAGCGAAGGCAGAAGTGGCCCGCGCCAACGGATGTCATCACCCAGTGCTATACCGCGATGAGGACTTTGTGGCCAAGGTCATGCAGGTAACCGCCGGACATGGCGTGGATGTCGTGTATGATTCCGTGGGCAAGAGCACCTTCATGAAGTCGCTGAATTGTCTGAGACCAATGGGAATGCTGGTCTCATTCGGGCAATCCTCCGGTTCCGTGCCGCCCTTTGACCCCGGCATTCTGTCGGCCAAGGGCTCGTTGTTCCTTACCCGCCCCAGCCTCATGCACTATACCGAGGCTCGTGAAGATCTGCTTGCCCATGCAAGGGATCTCTTTGCAGTGGTGGAGAAAGGGGTCGTGAACATTGCCATTGGCCAGAGTTTCCCGTTGCGGGATGCTGCCGAGGCGCATAGAGCGCTTGAAGCCCGTAACACCATCGGGTCGACTGTTCTTCTGGCGTAACGGTGAGTGTGGCAGATGCTGTTTGGTTAACAGATATGACTGGAAGGGTGTGGCTGAACGTATGTCGGTGTCCCGCTGAAAATATAGTGTGTAATTGTTGTGTTGTATGGAGTTGTGTATGTGTTTGGATAGCGGCAATATTGTTTTGGATTCAAAAGATAATCAGTATCTTTTTGAGAATGCATTTACATATGCAGCAATAGGTATGGCTCTTGTTGCTTTGGATGGAAAATGGCTGAAGGTTAATGATGCGTTATGTAATATGCTTGGATATTCTGAAAGTGAGTTGCTGTGCAAAACATTTCAGGACATAACGCATCCTGACGACCTTGAGGAAGATTTGGCTTATGTGCATAAGATGATTTCCGGTGATATTGAAACATATCAGATGGAGAAACGTTATTTTAATAAATATGGACACGTAATAGATATTTTGTTGTCAGTTTCATTGGTTTTTGATGGTGGTGGAAATCCTCGTTTCTTTATTTCTCAGATTCAGGATATCACCATGCGAAAGAAGCTTGAGCAAGAGTTGGCAAGGATATCGAGAGAAGATTCTCTTACATCTGTATTCAACAGAAGGCATTTTGTGGAGGTTGCTTCTCGTGAGATAAGGAGAGGGGAAAGGTTTTCTGAGATTCAAACATTGTTAATGATTGATATTGATCACTTCAAGCATGTCAATGACACATACGGTCATGCTGTTGGAGATGAAGTGCTTCGAAAAATGGCGGCTGCGTGTAAGGCGTGTCTCAGAGAAGTTGATGTTTTCGGACGATTGGGTGGAGAAGAGTTTGGTGCATTATTGTTGAGGGCGAACGCCAAAGTTGCATCTGCGCTTGCCGAGAGGCTGAGAAAGCATGTTGGTAGTATTGAAGTTGTTACGGAATCAGGCGTTGTCAGGTTTACCGTTAGCATTGGGGGGGTAACCTTTGTCGGTGGAGAATCTTTAGAGAACCGGATGAGGATTGCAGATGCTGCGCTCTATCAGGCTAAAGGGACCGGACGGAACAGGACGGTTCTTACCGATTTGACGGAACAATATATACGTCCGAGGCGGGAGGAGACAGAATGCTTTGTCCGGTTGCAGTGGGCAAAAGGATATGAGTCTGGAAATGTGCTTGTGGACAGGGAGCACCAACATTTGTTTTATGTGGGGAATGAGCTTCTCAAGGCGCTGGTTTCCGGTGAGGCTGATTCCAAGGTTGCGGATATTGCAGATGAGCTTTTCAGGCATGTTGTAGCGCATTTTCAAAATGAATATGCCATTATCCGAGATGCAGGATACCCTGAAGCTGAACAGCATGGAAAGATTCATGATGCTTTGGTTACGGGGATGGAGACGAGTATAAGGCGGTTCCGGGCCGGAGAATTAGCCGCTTCGGAGTTATTTACGTTTCTTGTGCGTAACGTAGTTGGGGAACATCTTCTGAAGGAAGACAGGAAATTCTTCCCGTACATATCGTGACCTGATGTGCTGGGGCAGAGGGCGCTTTGATCGTTTTGCGGAGGGCTGCACAGCTTGGGCTGTTGCAGCCTTTGTTTTTATGCGTACTTGGCGCGAATGGCCAGAATGACGTCGTATATCTGCAGGAAGGCATCAACGATCTCAGGGTCGAAGTGGGTGCCGCTATCCTTGTTGATGATCTCCAGTGTCCGTTCCTCCGTGAACGGCTCCTTGTAGGAACGGGGCGAGGTCAGCGCATCGTAAACGTCTGCCAGTGCGCAGACGCGCGCCACAAGGGGAATTTCTTCGCCTGACTTGCTATGCGTTCCAATATGGGGCGGGCCATCAAACAGGTCGTTCATGTGCCCCGGGTAGCCTCCGCCTGTCCAGCGTTCGTGGTGGTTCAGGGCTATGTCGCGGCACATGGCATCAAGGTCTGAGGTGGAGTTTTCAAATAGCCGTCCGCCATACACTGTGTGCAGCTTGATGATGTCAAACTCGTCATCCGTAAGTTTCCCCGGTTTTTTGAGAATGGCATCGGAAATGCCTACCTTGCCCACATCATGCAGCATGGCGGCGAGGCGCAGAAGATCCTTGGTGCGTTTAAGCTCCTTTACAGGAATACCTTTGTTCAGAGCATATCGGTGATAGATTTCTGCGGAATAAGCCCCCACCCGTTGTACGTGGGCAGCTGTTTCCGTGGGGTCGCGCAGTTCCGCCATCTTCATCATGCGCAGAATGAGTTCGCGGGTCAGAATACCGCGTTCAATGGCAATGGCTGTGTTGTTGGCGAAAAGGGGTATGTATGTCTTGGCCTGATTGTCAAAGGGGATTGAGCGCCCTTCGCTGTCCTTGGCGTTGATGATCTGCATCACGCCCACCAGCTTGCCCTGCGCGATTTTGAGCGGGATGGTCAGTATGGAAGTGGTCCGGTACCCCGTGGTCTTGTCATACGAGTCGTTGAACTTGAACGGCAGGTCCGGCGAAAGGTTGTAGGCGTCGTCAATGACGAGCATTTCGCCGGAAAGGGCGGAATATCCCACAATGGAATGTTCGGTTATCGGGACGGTAACGCTGGAATACACTGCTGCGTTGGTGGCATCTTTGGCAAAAAGCGTGTCGTTGTGCACGTAGCTGAAACGGAGTTGGCCGTCTTCCACAAGGAAAATGGAACCGGCATCGGCATTGACCAGCGCCCGTACTTCAAGGAGCGTCCTGTCCAGAATGGTGTCAACATCCTTCAACTGATTCAGCTCGTCGCTGATGCGCAGGAAGTTGTTGATCATTTCCTCATTTTTATTGGTGGGTTCCGACATGGCCAGAAGTCCGTGATGAAAGGATTACAGCGGTTGCCACCGGACGGTTCGGTCGCAAAGCAAATCAGACCTGCCATTATGCAATGTTAGCCTAATGTCGTGAATAAAGGCAATAGAGGAGCGCCAGCTAACTGCACCTAATAGCTATCCCTCCACAAACAGGGGCAGTTCGGGCATGGGGCGGCCTGCGATTTCAAAGGCCTTTTCCAGCAGAATGCGAATGGCGTCCTGTCCTGCCTGTCCAAGCTCCATACTGAAATTGTTGACAAAGGTGGCGATGTGCTGGTCGATGACCGTATCGTCCATTTCCTGCGCATGCTGCTTGATCCACTGACGGGCTTCTGTCGGGTGGGTCTGCACAAAGGCGAGGCTACGCTGTATGGCATCTTCAAGTGCCAGGGCCGTCTCCATGCCCAGATCGCGGCGTACGGCAATGGCGCCCAGCGGAATGGGCAATGTGGTTGTGTCTTCCCACCACTTGCCGAGATCGAAGAGTTTTTCCAGCCCGTATCCGGCGTAGGTGAAGCGTCCCTCATGAATCACCACGCCCGCGGCAACATCGCCGCGTGCCACGGCGGGCATGACTTCGTCAAACACCATTTCCACACGCTCTCCTTTGTGCACGCCGTGCAGGGAAAGCAGCATGTTGGCAGTGGTCATGCGGCCGGGGATGGCGATGCGCGCATCGGCAAGACTGGATACACAGGCGTTTTCTCTGGCAACCATGATGGGCCCGCAGCCGTAGCCAAGGGCGCCGCCTGCGCGCAGGAGGATATAGTTGTCCAACGCATCCACCATGGCCGCGACGGAAAGCTTGGTGGCGGCTATGTCAGCCTTGCGGGCACGGGCGTTGAGCTGTTCCACATCGGCCATGAACAGGTCCACGGAAAAAGGCATGTCGATTTTGCCATTGGCAAGGGCGTAGAAAATGTATGTATCGTTGGGGCAGGGGGAGATGCCGAGTTCAAAACGCTGCATGCGTTGTATCCTTATGCCCTAATGGGGCCGGTTTGCTGTGCTTGAGGTTGACATGGCGGGGGTCTGAGCCGATACTCTCCAGCCGGCGGAGCATGTCCTGCCTTATGCGGGAAGGAAATGCAACGCCGCCAAACAGCGGAGGACATCCATGCTCACTGCCGACCATTATGCCCGACTGGGGCTGGCACGCATCTATGATAAGGTTCTCGCGGGTGAACGCCTGAGCGTCGAAGACGGCGCGCAGCTTTATGCCTGCAATGACATGAACGCCATTGGCGCGCTGGCGCACCACGTGCGTACCCGTCTGAACGGCGACAAAGCCTATTACGTTCTGAACAGACACGTCAATTACACAAACATCTGTGTGAACGGTTGCCTGTTCTGCGCCTTCCAGAAGGAAAAGGCCGACCAGCCCGGCGCGTATCTTCTTTCCGTCGATGATATCGTCGCCAAGATTTCCGATCATGGCGGCATGCCCTTCAACGAGATTCACATTGTGGGCGGCTGTCATCCCAAACTGCCGCTTTCCTTCTTCGAAGAAGCCATCCGCAAGGTGAAGACGGCTTTCCCGTCCATTGTGGTCAAGGCTTTCACTGCCGTTGAGATTGCACATTTCGCCACGCTGGAAGGTATTACCACGCTGGAAGTGCTGACCCGGCTGAAGGCTGCTGGGCTGGAGATGATGCCCGGAGGCGGTGCAGAGATATTCGCACCGGCGGTGCGTGAGAAGATCTGCCCCCGCAAGTCCACGGCGGACGAATGGCTGCGCGTGCATGGCGAGGCGCATTCCCTTGGCCTTTCGACCAACTGCACCATACTGTTCGGGCATATCGAATCCGTTGCGGACAGGCTGGACCATCTGGACCGCCTGCGCCGTCAGCAGGATGTTTCCGGCGGGTTCACCTGCTGCATTCCGCTCCCCTTCCTCACGGAGAACAGCCTGCTGAAATTGCCCGAAGAACGCTACGGCGAGCACAACGGCATGGACAAGTTGAAGACCATTGCCCTGAGCCGACTCATGCTGGATAACATTCCGCATATCAAGGCGTACTGGGTGATGCTGGGCGTGAAGATGGCGCAGACAGCCCTGTATTTCGGTGCGGACGATCTGGACGGCACCATCGTGGAAGAAAAGATCGGCCACGATGCCGGTGCACAGTCCGATCAGGCCATGACCACGACGCAGCTTGACGAGATGATCCGCCGTTCCGGTTTCACTCCTGTGCGTCGTGATGCCTTCTACAACCCCGTGCCGCCGGAATCCGGCACCTGCGGCTGTGCTTGCAAGGGAGGTGCCGCATGATGTCCGGCAGCGCATTCAACGAGAATCCGGCTGTCACCGCCGTTGCCGAAAAGGTGCTGCGTGCGGAGCGCATAGATTTTGCCGAGGCGCGGGTGCTCTATGAGCAGGCAAGCCTGTTCACCCTGGCCTCGCTTGCCCATGCCGTGCGCATGCGCAAGCATTCCGACAACATCGTCACCTACGTGGCGGACCGCAATATCAACTACTCCAACATCTGCGTCTGTGCCTGCCGTTTCTGCGCCTTCTTCTGTGCGCCGGAAAAGGCGGAAGAGCAGGGCGGCTACGTGATCACCCGTGAGGAACTGGCCCGCAAGATCGAGGAGACCATCGCCCTTGGCGGTACTCAGATTCTCATGCAGGGGGGACATCATCCCGACCTGCGTCTGGAGTGGTATGAGGATATGATCCGTTGGATCAAGGAAACCTATCCCTCCATTCATGTGCATGCGTTCTCGCCGCCTGAGATCGTGTTCTTTGCGGAACTGGAAGGGCTGATGGTGAAAGAGGTTATCGCCCGTCTGCGTGCAGCCGGTCTGGATTCCATTCCCGGCGGTGGTGCGGAGATTCTGGTGGACGAGGTGCGCAGCAAGGTTTCTCCCAACAAGTGCAGCGCATCCCGCTGGCTGGACGTCATGGAAGAGGCCCATTATCAGGACTTGCGTACCACGGCGACCATGATGTTCGGGCATGAGGAAACGCATCTGCATCGCCTTGAGCATCTCTTTGCCGTGCGCGAGGTGCAGGACCGCACCGGCGGGTTCACGGCCTTTATTCCGTGGACTTTCCAGCCCGGCAACACCAACATCAAGGTGTCTCCCGAACCGGCTCCCGGCTACCTGCGCGTGCTGGCCCTGTCCCGTATCGTGCTGGACAACGTGGACAACATTCAGGCGTCGTGGGTGACCATGGGGCCGGAAATTGCCCAGCTTGCCCTGTATTACGGCGCAAACGACTTCGGTTCGCTGATGATCGAGGAGAATGTGGTGGCTGCCGCAGGCGTCTCCTTCCGTCTGTCGCGCGCGGAAATCCACAAGATCGTCCGTGCAGCGGGCTTTGAGCCGCGCCAGCGCAACATGACCTACGAATTCATCGATCCCCAGCCAGAGGTGTAGTTTGACCGAGAAGGAACTTCGCATCGGGCGCATACGCTATCTGAACGTGCTGCCCATCTATTACCCCATGGAAAGTGGCGTCATGGGGCGTGACTTCAAGCTTGTGTATGGCGCTCCGGCTGAACTGAACGACATGATGGCGCGCGGCGAACTGCACGTGGCCTCCGCTTCGTCCGTGGAGTATGCCCGCCATCCCGACCAGTATTATCTGGTGCCGGACATGGCCATCGGCAGCTGCGGCCCCGTGATGAGCGTGTTGCTCATCAGCCGCAAGCCCATCTGGGAGCTTGAGGGAGAAACCGTGCTCACCACGGCGCAGTCGCACACGTCTGCCTGTCTGTTGCGCATGCTCTTCCGCGATTACCTCAAGATCAACGTGGAATATGAGACCGGATCGGTCATGGAGCGTATCGATGCGGGCGATCTGCCCACTGCAGCCCTGTGCATCGGCGACGATGCCCTGCGTCTGCGTTCCGATGAGCGCTATCCCTATCGTATGGACCTTGGCGAGGCATGGCGCGAATGGACGGGCCTGCCCTTCATCTTCGGCGTGTGGGTCATCTCCCGAAAGGCCGTGGAGGATGGCTGCTTCAACCGCGACCCGGCGACGCTGTTCATCCGAGCCAAGGACTGGGGGCTGGCGAACATGGAGCAGATGGTCGCCATGGCTGCTGATACCGGCTACCTTTCCAAGGATGAGATGCGCACCTACTTCACCAAGGGACTTGTCTACAACCTGCGTAAGAAGGAGCAGGAAGGGCTGAAGCTCTTCTACCAGCGCCTTGCCGAAGCAGGTGAGATTCCTGCCGTGCCTGAATTGGTGTTCTACGACCATGAGACCATGACGCCGCCCGAATGCAGACAGGAGCCGGAAGACGATTAGGCAGCAACGTCTCCGTCGGGTGGGAGATATTCATGCTCCGTGATTCCGGTCTGCGGCCTGTTGTTTGGGAAGAAAGTGGAAATACATGAAGCGGCATGGCAACATGCCGCTTTTTTTGTGGAGGAGGCTTCATGCATACCATCTGCGGGTTCGACATGACATCCGCGCCTTCGCGGCAGAAGCCTATCACGTATGCCATCTGTTCCTTGCAGGGAAACAGGCTTTCCCTGCTCGCGTTGCAGGGGCTGGAGTCGTTGGAGGCATTGCGGCAGGTTCTTGCGGAAGCGAAGAGACATGGCGGTGAAGGCCCATTGTCTGATGCTCAGCATGACTGGATCGCAGGGCTGGATTTTCCATTCGGGCAGGCGGTGGAGTTTCTTGCGGCAGCCGGATGGCCCGATGAATGGGAAACCTATGTGCGCCACGCGGGGAACCTGTCGCGCGAAGCCTATGCACAGGCCATCTATTCCGTCATGGCAAAACGTCCCAAGGGGAGCAAACTCATACGTCGGGCAACGGATATTGCCGCTGAGTCGGTCAGTCCCATGAGTCTTGCCTATGTACCTGTGGGGCGCATGTTCCATGCCCTTGCGCCGGTTATTCTGGAGAGCGGGGCCGATGTTTTTCCCCTGCGCATGCGTGGAGATTCCCGTATTCTGCTGGAAGCCTATCCCGCTCTGGTGGCCCGTGCTATCATCGGGCGGGATTCCTACAAGGAAGGGTCGAAACAGCAGCGCGGATTGCGGGCGGAGAACAGGGCGCGTCTGCTGCAGGGGCTTTCTGCCCATGTGCAGGAAACGGCCGGACTGGAGCTGGATATGCCGCAATCCTTTGCAGAGACCATGTTGCAGGACTGGCGGGGTGATTATCTGGACGCCTTGCTCTGCGCCGTGCAGGCCGCCTGCGCCAGTCGCTTGCCGGAATGGGGCATGCCTCAGCCGATTGGTGGTGCTGCGGCCGAAGGTTTGCATACGGATACGCAAACTCTGCCCCGCATGCGTCGGACGGAAGGCTGGATTCTGGGGACAAAGTTGCCGTAAGCCTTGCCGTATCCACTTTTGCTGCACCATGAAAAGAAAGCCCCGCATTGGCATATGCGGGGCCGTGTTGTTTGTTGCAGGCAGGAAACAGTTCTGGAGTTGAGGATCAGCGCAGACAGAACGGGCCTTCTTCCAGCGTGCTGGTGTCGCCCACATCTTCGCCGAACTCTTCGGCACGCAGAATGCGCCGCATGATCTTGCCGCTACGGTTCTTGGGCAGTTCCTTGCGGAATTCAACTGCCTTCAGCACGGCTACGGGGCCAAGCTCGCGGCGCACATGTTCCATGAGTTCGCTTTCCATATCGTCTGCCTGTACGAAGGTGCCCAGCGGGGGCGCATCGTCATGAAGCACCACAAAGGCCTTGGCCACCTCGCCGCGAATTTCGTCCGGCACGCCGATGACGCCGCATTCCGCCACGCTGGGGTGCGATGCCAGTGCCGCCTCCAGTTCTGCCGTGCCCACACGGTGCCCTGCGATCATGATGACATCGTCGGCACGGCCCTGAATCCAGATGTAGCCGTCATCGTCCTTGCGGGCCACGTCGCCGGCGAAATACCAGCCGGGGAACTGTGACCAGTACATGTCCACATAGGCCGTATGGTCGTTGAATACGGTGCTCATCATGGCGGGCCATGGGCGTTTTACCACCAGATAGCCGCCGGTGCGCGGAGGCAGGGAGTTGCCCTGCGCATCCACCACGTCCACTTCGATGCCCGGCATGGGCTTGGTGACCGAACCGGGTTTGAGCAGTGAAACGGGCAGCGGCGAGATCATGATCATGCCGGTTTCCGTCTGCCACCATGTGTCCAGCAGCGGGCATTGGCCGCGGCCGATGTTCTTGTGGAACCACACCCATGCCTCGGGGGAAATGGGCTCGCCCACGGTGCCCAGGAGGCGCAGGGTGGTCAGGTCGTGCCCTGCGGGATACTGGGTGCCGAAACGCATGAGCATGCGGATGAGGGTGGGCACGGTGTAGAGAATGGTCACGCCCCAGCGTTCCACCATGGACCACAGGCGTCCGGCTTCCGGATAGAGCGGGTGCCCTTCATAGAGCAGGGTGGTGGTGCCGGCCATGAGCGGGCCGTAAATGACGTAGGAGTGGCCGGTTATCCAGCCCGGGTCGGCTGTGCACCAGAAAATATCCGTGGGCTTCAGGTCGAATACCCAGTTGAGCGTGCGGTGCACGCCCACCATGTAGCCGCCGTGCGAGTGGACAATACCCTTGGGCTTGCCCGTTGTGCCGGACGTGTACAGCACGAAGAGCGGATCGTTGGCGTCCACGACCTCGGTGAGCGCCTCTGTGGGCTGGTGGAGCATCACGTCGTGCCACCAGCGGTCGCGCTTGTCGTCCATGGCTACATCAAGGTGCGCACGGTGCACCACCACGACATTCTGCACGATGGAATGGCAGTGGGCCAGCGCATCATCCACCAGCGGTTTGAGTGCGATGACCCGGCCGTTGCGGTAGAATCCGTCCACGGTCACCATGACGCGGGGCTGTGCATCCTCAATGCGGTCGGCCAGTGCGCCGGAGGAGAACCCGGCAAACACCACGCTGTGTACTGCCCCGATCTTGGCGGTGGCCAGCATGGCAATGACGGTTTCCGGCAGCGAAGGCATATAGATAAGCACCCGCTCGCCTTTTTGCACGCCAAGGTCCCGCAGCACATTGGCGAAGCGGTTCACCTCGCGGTAGAGTTCAAAATAGGTGAGCTTGCGCGAATCGCCCGGTTCGCCTTCCCAGATCAGGGCAAGGCGGTTCTTGTTCACGGTCTCGATGTGGCGGTCCAGCGCATTGTGTACGATGTTGCAGCGCGCGCCCGTAAACCAGCGGTAGAAGGGGGCGTTGGATTCGTCCACCACGCTTTCCCATTTGCGGAACCACTGCAGCTCGTCAGCCGCTTCTTCCCAGAATCCTTTCCAGTCGGCGTCGGCGTGGCGGCGCGCGGCCAGCACGTCCTGCGGATTCACGGTGGCTTCTGCCGCAATGCGGGGCAGCGGGCGGAAAACGCGCTCTTCAACCAGCAGGTTGTCTATGGTTCCCCGCATGGCCGCTCGGGTGGCAGGCGCGTCGCACTGAGCCGTAACGTTGGAGGCGGGGGCATTGTGTTTTTTCTGTTTCGTCATGACTAAAGCCCCAGTACCTGTTTGAGTTCGGCCAGCCTGCGGCGGCTTATGGGTAGCTCTATGCGGGTGCGCCCTGCGGTGCGCAGCATGAAATTTGATCCGGGAAGCGAGGCGATTTCCGTAACCATGTCCAGATTGACAAGGTACTTGCGGTGCACGCGGAAGAAGCGGTGTGAGCGCAGACGGCTTTCCAGCACTTTCAGGCGGTATGAGGTAAGGTACTTCTGCGTGGCGGTGTGCACGTAGGAATAATCCTCATACGCCTCAACGAAGATGATTTCGTTGTAGGGCAGGAGCATGGTCTTGCCTTCCAGCGTGATGGCAAGGCGTTCGATTTCCACGGGGCGGAACTTGCTGCTGTAATCCCATGCCTGCTTGAGCGCGGAGAGGAAGGTTTCCTGCTCCTCATCCGCAAGGGGAAGCTGCACGGTTTCTTCCAGCGAGTCGTAATCGCCCTCGTGCTCCACTACGACAGGAGCGTGCGGTTCCTTCCAGCGGGAGGAAGGTTCGGGCGCAAGGTTGTAGTGGGTCTTGAACTGGCGCAGGCGGTCAACCGTGCGGGCGAAGCGGTCTTCCTGACAGGGGAAGATGAGGTAGTCCGTGGCTTCCAGTTCAAAGGCGGCAAAGGCGTGCTGTTCGTCTTCCGCCAGAAAGACGAGGGCAGGGCGTTGTTTGCGGCCCATGAGCAGGCGGGCAAGCTCAAGGCCGCCCATGGGACCGTTCAGGCCGATGCCGAGAAAGAATATGGCGTACGGGATGGCCTCCAGCAACTGGAGCGCCTCTTGCGCTGAGGTGGCCTCACCCAGCACCCGCACAAACGGCACCGGCTCCAGCAGGGCGCGGAGTCTTGCGCGCACGTTGGCATCCGGATGAACAAGCAGCGTGGTAAGGTGAGCCATGTAACCCTTCTTTTCCGTTCAAAGGTGGAATAACGATACCCTACAACGATACGTGAATCATGAAAAGAGGTTAGCGGTCTTTGTGATTGTTTGTGCGGGCAATCTAATTGCTGAAAGGATATTGCGCAAATGTCATCTGTTCGTCACCATGTCGATATACAGAATGCAGGCCGTCGCCACGATGCAGCGAACGGATGTTTTTTTGAGAAAACGGGAGGCTCCATGAGTCGTAAAAAGATGCTTGTGCTGTGCACGGGCAATTCGTGCCGCAGCCAGATGGCTGAAGGCTGGGTGCGTGCCCTCAAAGGTGACATGTTTGATGTCTGGTCCGCAGGGATCGAAAAGCACGGCATGAACCCCAACGCCGTGAAGGTGATGGCCGAGGCTGGCGTGGATATTTCATCCCACTGGTCAAAGCTGGTGAGTGAGCTGCCTGAGCAGGACTATGACTACATCGTGACCGTGTGCGGACACGCCAGTGAGAATTGTCCGTATATTCCCGGCAGTGCCCGTCGCGTTCATGCGGGATTTGACGATCCGCCAAAGCTGGCCAAGGACGCCGCCACAGAGGAAGAGGCGCTGGGCCATTACCGCCGCGTGCGGGACGAAATTCGCCGTTGGGCGGAAGGGCTGCCGGAGAATCTGGGGTAGTTACTGTTTTGGGTAGAGAAAAAAGAAAAAGGCCGGAGCAAAGTCTCCGGCCTTTTTGTTGTTTTGATTACAATTGTATGTTTATTTAATGTTAATATTGAGCTATGCTCGTTGGAGTCTTGCGGAAGTAAAATACCAGGAGGCGAGATGGAGTATAGGTTTCCAACTGTTCAGGAAGGGGGCAAGGTTACTCATGTGCTTGTTCCTGTGGAAGAGTATCTGCGTCTTGAGGACGCTGCGCGATCCGTAGGTGAGGGAGAGGTGTTTTTTCCGATAGATGTGTCTCACGCAGTTTTGGGTGGAGTTAGCCCGATTCGGGCATGGCGGGAGTATTTGCATTTGACGCAAGAAGAGTTGGCAAAGCGGATCGGCATAACGGCAGCGGCAATATCACGCCTTGAAAAACCGGACCGTAAGCCCCGATTCTCGACACTGATTTCTTTGGCTGAAGCTCTTGAGCTTGAAGATGAGAATATGTTGATCAAACTGTATGACTAGTTGATTGAATTCTAGGGTCGTGGTTGTTTTCCAAAAGTAAAGGCCGGAGCATTTGCTCCGGCCTTTTGTATTGCTTGTGTCGGCAGCCGATTAACGCATGGAAAGAATGCGGCGGGCGCTTTCGTCCATAACGTCGGTGATGAAGGGAATGCCGGTTTCGGCAGCGGTTTCGCGGTTGCCGGATGCGATGTCGGCGCGGGAGATCTCGGAGAGGGAGAACTTGCGCACACCGGCAAGAAGCTGCTGCAGAGCGCAGGAGAGCTTGTCCACCATGCACCACATGGCCACAGCGCCGAGGGGCAAGGTTTCCATTTCGTTGGCACCCAGCATCTTCTTCACATCCTGGTAGCCCACGAAGATTTCTTCGGGGGTGGAACCGTACTTGGCAACGGCTGCGGGCAGGGTGTCCCAGTTGCCGTTTACCTTGGCGCGACGCTCGGGGAAGAGGGCGCCTTCAATGTTGGAACCGAGGAAGCCGGGAACCATCATTGCGCGGCCCATGCAGATGAGCTTGGTGTAGGGGGCGCCCATGGACAGAGCCTTAAAGATGTCGGGACCCTTGGCAAAGCCGCCGGCGAAGGACAGGTCAACGACCTTCTTGCCCTGTGCTGCGAGCATGCTTGCGTATTCGTATGCTTTGGCATGCAGCAGGATGGAGGGAACGCCCCAGCTTTCCATCATGTTCCAGGGGCTCATGCCGGTGCCGCCGCCAGAACCATCGATGGTGAGCAGGTCGAGTTCGGCGTCGGTGGCAAAGCGCAGGGCCATGGCCAGTGCTTCCATGCCATAGGAGCCGGTCTTCAGCGAGATGCGCTTGAAGCCGAGGGAGCGCAGGTAGGCCACGGAGTTCATGAACTCGGCGCGTACCTTGTCTACGGAATCAAGGTTGGTGTAGCCGAGGCGGCTGTGGCGGGCAAAGCTCTTGATGGCGCCCTTCTTGAAGCCTTCCTGCACTTCGGGCAGCTCGGGATCGGGGTCCACGAGGTAGCCGCGCTGCTTCAGGAAGGTGGCGTAGTCAAGGCTGGTAACTTCGATTTCGCCGCCGATGTTCTTGGCGCCCTGGCCCCACTTCAGTTCAATGATCACCTTGTCGCCGTACTTTTCGGCAACGTATTCAGCAACGCCGTTACGGGTGTCTTCCACGTTCAGCTGCACGATGATCGCGCCGTAGCCGTCGTAGTAGCGCAGGTAGGTGTCGATGCGGCGCTCCAGTTCGGGTGCCTTGGTGATGCGGCCGCTCTTCAGTTCAGCCTGACGGTCCACGCCAACCACGTTCTCGCCGATGACGATGGGAGCGCCCACGAGCGCACAACCAGCGGCAAAGGAATCCCAGTACTTGGCGGCAATGAAAGTGGAGCCGAGCGCGCCGGTCATGAAGGGAACTTTGACCTTGGTCTTTTCCTTCGCGCCAAAGCTGGTTTCAAGAGAAACGTCGGTGAAGAGCACGTCGCCGCTCTGCGCCTTGCCGTTATCGCCCATGCCGTTGGCGCCATAGCTGTTACCCTGAATGCGCAGGGAGTTGTAGCTTACGCCTACATGGGTGGTGTTGCCGCTGCCTGCGGTTACGGTACCGAAGTCACGGGGATACAGCACTTCGCGGCCGCGCATGGCGCTGACCCACGTTTCGCACTTGCCCTGACAGTCGGCACGGCACAGGGTGCACAGGCCGGATTCAATGGCATTGCCGCGGTTCACAGTACCCAGAACATCATTAGATTTGGACCATTGAAACATTATCTTCTCCGACAATTTTGAAATATTTTATTGGGGACGCGCTAAAATCATGGGAATTGACATGTTTGTCAACTACAATTTTGTAGTTTTTCATGTAGTTTTGATAGATTGATCGCCCAGTCATAAGTATTGTCGGCATTCTGTCTTGTTGAAGATACGTTTCTTACAGTTTATTTAAGGGTAGATCTAAATGTGAATGGAGATTGGTATGGTTGTATTGTTTTAATGCGTTGCAAAGCGTTTCAATATAGAAGTTGCATTGTTTCTTGATTTTGTGGCGCTCTCGCCTGTTGATGTGCTGCTCTGTGTTGGAATGATGGCTTTTATATGGTGTGTCATGCCTGGCTTGTGTTGTGGAGCTCAGATTTTCTGTACTTGTTGCCGAAAATGTCAATATGGTGCTCTGTGTTGCATGAATTCTGCATCTGTCTCGCAAGGTGCAAAGTTCAACGGCAGAGAAGGCGGCAGGCGGGAGGATGTCTGCAGACGAGGACGGGAGAGGGAAAGCCTTGGGGGTATCGGGGTGCAGGTCAGGTCGAAGCGAGGTGCGTCGGCTAGGACGTATGGTTGTCCTGCATTATTGTTCTGTATTGCTTGAAGGCAGCTTCAGGCGTTGCACGGACGCCTTTGAGAAAGAGGATAAGCCAGAGAACGAGGGCGGCAACACCGCAATAGAGATGCAGAAGGTGTGCAGCCAGAGCGCCTGCTGTCAGCAGTGCGGTCCAGAGAAAAAGCCTGTTTCTGACGTCCTTGCATAATGCCTTGCGGTCGTACTGTGCCCTTTCTTCTTTCGACAGCGTGTTGAACCCGCTGATAAGCATGCTGCTTTTTTCCCCCAGAAGGGTAAACAGTATGGCGCATACTGCAAGGGGGGCGGCCATGGCCAGACACGTGATGGTTCCGATATTCATCTGTTTGCCACTCGCTATTTGGCAATGCTGTCCGGGGTGCGGGCAACAACGGCCACATGCACAGCTTTGGTGCCTGCATTGATCAGGCTTTGCGCGGCTGCCTGAATGGTAGCGCCCGTGGTCATGATGTCGTCGACCAGAAGGACAGTTTTTCCCGTTACCTCAGCATCTGCCTTAAAAACACTGTTCAGGTTTTTGCGACGCTGTTCCCTGCTAAGTCCTATCTGGTGCGGGGTTGCGGCGGTGCGGTGAAGCAGGTGCAGAAGCGGAACGCCAAGAGCCCGTGCCACAGGGCGTGCCAGTTCCAGTGTCTGATTGTAGCCGCGTTCATGCAGGCGGTCATGATGCAGCGGAATGGGCACAACTGCATCCGGCCTGCCTGTAACCTGCACGGTCTCAAGGCAGCGTCTGGCCAGCACTTCGCCGAGCACGGCCCCAAGCTCCAGTGCATTGTGGAATTTGAAACGCAGGATGCTGTGGCGGCACTCCTTGTCATAGGCTGTCACAAAGGTCAGCGAGTCCCATGGCGGTGGTGTCTTCAAACATGCGGCACAGGGGGCGGGAGGGAGCGTCTCGTCAGCGAAGAGCAGGCCGCAACGGCTGCAGTAACCCCCGCGTCTCGGCTTCAAGGTGTCTGCGCATTCGGGACAGATAGCCGGGAGGACCGGGGCACCGGATTCCGTGGCAGCATGCGGTGTCGCATACGGGGTTCCGCAGACCGTGCAACGTTTCGTGCTCAGTCCGGAAACGTATGCGAAGGTGCGCAACGAATCTGCAAGGCGGGAAAACAGGCTGTGCGGCATGCGGCGATATCAGCCTTTGTTCTGCGCCAGATATTCCTCAACGGCTTTCTGGGCGTCCATGCCCATGCGGCGGAGGTTTTCGCAGTCGTCATCGTTGTTTACCAGATCCCGCGGGCCGTCCAGTCCATACATCAGGAGCGGTTGCTGCAGGGTGAAGTTGAAAGGCTGCAGGAAGCACTTCAGGGTCAGCACACTGCCTTCAAAGAGCTTCTCGCCGCGCGGTCGTGCTCCCATCATGGCAAGGAAAGCCTTTCTTGGCGGCAGGCCTGTGATGCTTGATTCTCCGGCCTGATACCGCATCCAGAAACACTGGCAGCGGTCTATGAACGCCTTGAAGTGCGACGGCACGTGATAGAAGTATATGGGAGACGCAAAGAAGATGACCGGAGCTGTCAGCAGAATGCGGAAAAGGTCGTTGCTCTGATCCTTCTCGCTCAGGTAGCAGCCCTGGGCGGGGTCGCGTTCGCAACGGTGGCAGGAAACACAGTGGTGCACATCGTAATGACGGAGCAGAACCATCCGGGCCGTACCGCCTGCGGCGGTTACGCCTTCCATGAACAGCTTGCAGGCGTTGTCGCTGTTGCCTCCGGCTCTGGGGCTGCAGGAAATGGCAACAATGGGGGCGTCTATGCCGTTTGTGGAGGATAGGGAAGCTTGTTTCGTCATGTCTGTCCTGCCTGTCTGTTGCTGCTGTATTTGCCCTGTGCCTAGCGCGGTACCTTGCGGGTCGCCTCGGCACGCAGGCCTCCTGATCCGTCGGCTTCCGGCGAGATGGAAACTGTCCAGCCGGTTTCTATGTGCAGGGCATGCTCAACTTGTCCGGCAGCGTCATTCGCGACCAGAAAGGTGATGGAGTTTCCTTTGTGAAAACGGAGATACCAACTTATCTCCAGGCTGACTCCTCAGCATTTGCCCCGCAAGTCTATTGGTTCCGTTACGCCGATCGGATCAGGAGTTGTTTGTATCATGCCAGATTACCTTACAAACTCCGTGAAAAATGGGTTGTTCAGCTGTTCGTCGCCGACAGCGGTTTCCGGTCCGTGGCCGGAATATACCACAGTTTCCTTGGGCAGGGTGAAAATCTTGGTCGTCACGGAGCCTTTGAGTGCGTTGAGGCTGCCGCCGGGGAAGTCCGTGCGTCCGATGGAACGGTAGAACAGCAGGTCGCCCACAAAGACCACGCCCCCATCGGGGAAGTAGAAGGAAAGACTGCCCGGAGAGTGACCGGGGGTGTGCAGCACCTTGCAAGGCAGGCCCATGAACGTGTGATCGCCTTCTTCTATGGTTTCAAAGGCAAAGGGAGTGACCTTGGGGAACCCCCACATGCCACCGGTGCCCAGTTCCGAATCCAGCATGTACGCGTCCATGCTGCAGGCAAGGATGGGAGCGCCGGTTGCTTCCTGCAACGCCTGATTGCCGTAAATATGGTCAAAGTGCAGGTGCGTGTTCAGAATGTGGGTGAGTTTGAGGTTGTTCTTCTCGAGAAAGGTCACCACTCGGGCAGGATCTCCGCCGGGATCGACAGCAACTGCAAGGCCGTCATGCCATGCGAGGTGGCAGTTGGTGTCCAGAGGGCCGAGGGGAAAGGTTTTGACCTGCATCAGAATGTCTCCAGCATGTAGTGATCAAGAGGGTGGCGGTTCGCTTTGCCCGCTTCCGCAGGGTGGCCTATGGTAATGACCGTAATGAACTCATAGTCGTCCGGCGAAAGGCTCAGGGCTTCCAGAACCTGCGGGGCGTTGTTCATCATCTGGCCCAGCCATACGGTGCCCAGTCCCAGCGCGTGAGCGGCCAGCATCATGTTTTGGACGCAGGCGCCTGCGGACTGGTGGTCCTTGTGTTCGTGATAGGTGGCCTTCTTGTCGAGGAACAGTCCGATCATTACCGGACAGCTCTTCACGATGTGTGTGTATTTGGTCAGGCCGGAAAGGGTCTCGAAACGGGGATCGTCCTTGCGCAGCACGAGAAAGCGGAAAGGCTGGTTGTTCATCCCGCTGGGGGCCCATCGTCCGGCCTCCAGAATGGCACGAACGGCTTCATCGTCTACCGGCTCAGCAGTATACTTGCGAATGCTGCGCCGCTCCTTGATAGCTGTCAGTACGGCTTCTGCGCTCATGGGGGCTCCTTTTTCCTGTCTTTCCAGTAAGTTTTTGTCGTCGTTGTCGGGCGCTGTCCTGTGATGTCCGGCGATGTCCGGGAGTTCGGAGAAGCGCGCGACACAGGCAAAATAGCTACCCCATCGGGGCTGGCGATGCAAGGTTTGCAGGCTGGGGAGGTGTGTGTGAAAGGGGATGATCTGTCAGGTACTTCCCAATTGCGGCCTCAGTATGTATACCTCCAGCATGAAGGCGCAACAGGATATTTTCACCGGCACGCGGACTCGTCTGACACGGCATGACCTGATCACTTACGACCATCTCCTCGCGGATGCTGTCAGCCGTTTTCTTCCCTTCAAATCATACAGTCTCTACTTCCCCAAGGGCAGGCAGTCAGCCGAGGCCGTGTGGGATGCGCCGGATCGCAAGGTCCTGATGCCACTGATGCTGCAGGGTGAGTTGCTCGGCGTGTTCGTGGCACGTGGGGTGAGCATGCGCGGACGGCGGGGTATGCTGCCGCTTCTGACCGGTATGGGAGAGTTGGCGCTCGAAAAGCTGCGGCTCTACAAGATGAGCATTACCGATCCTGCCACGGGCCTGTTCTCGCGGCAGTATCTCAAGCAGGCCATCTGCCGTGAGGTGGAGCTTATCCGCGAGTGCTTCCGTCCGGCCGGTGACGGCTGCTGCGACATCAATGCCTCCTCCGCAGAGGGCGGTTATCACGCCTGCATGGGCGTGGTGACGTTTGCCTTCGACTCCATGAAAAACGTCATCCGCGACTACGGTTTCATCTTTGCCGATGAGCTGATTGTGCTGCTCGCAGACACCCTTGTCGCCTCCGCGCCTGAGTCCGCCCTTGTTTCCCGTACGGGCGATTACGAATTTACCATGTTCATCCCCGGCGGCACGGTCAGCATCTGCCGCAAGGTTGCCAAGGAAGCCGTGCGTGCCCTGCGCGACGTACGCCTTGTGCATGAACTCACCGACGACAATGTGGGCGTGAATGCCTGTGCGGGATATGCCGCCTATCCGCAGGATTTTGAAGGCTATCTCTTTGAACGCGAAATCAGCGAGCAGGCCCGCCTGTTATTGAGAAAGTCCCGCATTGCGGCGGGTATTGCCGGAGAGAAGGGCGTGGGAGAGGCCATGGAATATGTCATGGGCTACAACCGCATCCTTGTGGAAGGCGGCAAGGTGCTGGAAACCATGCCCATGAGCCGCGTGATGGTCAGCCTCGGACGATCCATGGGCGCCCGTGAAGGCGGGCGCTATTCCGTGTGGTCCACGGAATATGATTCCCGCAAGATCGCGTCAGCCGAAAACGGCGGCAATGGCCGGAACGGTGCTAAATCGCCCATGTACAAGGGCGAGATTGTGCTCATGGAAATTCGTGAAACGCAGGCGCTGGCGGAGATTATGCATCTTGGCGATCCCACATGGGCCATAGAGCCGGGAGACCGCATCACTCTCATGCCGGAAGAGAAGGGCATTGCCGCTCCCTCGGACTCCGAGGAAGCGCATCTTGACCCCATCACCGGTCTGTATCGCCACAGGGATTTTCTGGCCCGTTTCAGCAGGGAGCGCGAGACCTGTGAGACCTTTGCCGTGGCGCTGCTGCGGTTGACCGGGGCTGACAGAGGCTACGGGAATCGGGCTTCTCATGCCGAGCAGCTTGTGGCCGAAGCGGCGGAAGTCTGTCGCAGCATTCTTGGAGCGGGTGTGCTTGGCGGGCGTTACGGTTTGAATTCGCTCATCTATTTCCATGCCAACGTCACTCCTGCCCAGATGCGTGAACAGTATACCTTTTTGTGCGAAACCCTTGATGCGAAGTTGCAGATTGAGTCTGCGGCCGGCGTGGCCTGCCATCCTTTCCTCAGCTACCGCAGGGCGGACAGCCTTGAGAACTGTCTGAAGGCGTTGGAGTATGCCATGCTCTGCCCCAAGCCCAAGGTCGGCATTATGGATTCACTGGCGCTCAATATTAGTGCGGATAAGCTGTTTTCCAAAGGGGACACCTTTGAAGCCATCGAGGAATACAAGCGTGCCCTGCTGGCCGATAGCGGCAACACCATGGCGTGGAACTCGCTCGGCGTGTGTTATGCCGGACTGGGAAGACCGCAGGAGGCCCGCAAGCAGTTCGAACAGGCGCTGCAGCGCAACCGAAAGGACGTAATGGCCCTCTACAATCTGGGTAACGTCTGTCACACCATGGGCGAAGTGAAGGCTGCCCGCGAATTTTATCGCAAATGCCTGAAGCAGGATCCTTCCCACTTCTTTGCCCTGATACGGCTCGGTCAGCTTTCCGAGGCTGAAAAGAAGTACAGCATTGCCCGCCAGTACTATAACCGCGCGGCCAAGCTGGAAGAGAATCAGGCTCTTGTGCAGCGTCACCTTGCGCGGTTGTGCATGCGGCAGGGGCGTCTGGACGAAGCCCGTGAATGTCTGCATCAGGCGCTTATCCATAACCCGCAGGACGCTCTTGCCCTGCAACTCATGGCCAAACTCTACCTTGATGGCGGTGAGGATCCGGAAATCGCGGAAGTGCTGGCCCGGCAGGCTGCGGCGCTGCGTCCCGATCTGAAGTCCGCATGGCTGGAGCTGGCTCGGGCGTTCGAAGCGCGCGGCAAGCATCAGGATGCCCGCGAAGCGTTGCTTAAGGCCGGTGCGCTTTAATCTTAACCATTGTCAGCGCCGAGTCGGGCAGGCTATACCGCTTTGATGAAGAAGTTTTTTTCACGGGCCGACTCCGGCTCAGGTTCCTATCCATCCGTTCAGACCTCGACGGCACAGTTGCCCTTGGGGCCCTTGCTGCGTGTACTGGCGGGTGGCACCATGATCAGTTTCGCGGCCGTGTTCGTGAAGCTGGTTAACGTCGGTCCCAGCACCTCCGTCTTTTACCGTGTGTTTTTCGGTGGCGTTGCCCTGCTGCTTCTGGCCCTTGCCAGAGGCGAACGTTTGGGAGCCAGCAAAGGCATATGGGGAATCGTGCTGGCTGCTGCCTTTTTCTTCGCCCTCGATCTGGAGGCATGGCACCGATCCATCCTGTATGTGGGGCCGGGACTGGCAACCATTCTGGGCAATTTTCAGGTGTTCATTCTCGCCTTCATCGGGGCGGTTGTTTTCAGGGAGCGCCTTTCCCTCAGGCTGGTCATGGCGCTGCCGCTGGCCATGGGCGGGCTGTGGCTTCTGCTCGGCGTGGACATGGACGGCCTGCCGGAGGGCACCATTCCCGGTGTCATATTCGGTCTGCTCACCGCCGTGTTCTACGCCTGCTACATTCTCACGCTGCGGCGTTCCCAAGGTGTGTCTGGCAAGCTTCCCCTCATCATGAACATGGCCATGGTCTCGTTGGGCACGGCTCTGTTCAGCGGAATTTCAAGCCAGTTTCATGACGTGTCCTTCGTCATTCCCACCGTGCAGGACGGAGGCTACCTGATAGCGTACGGACTGTTGTGTCAGGGGGTGGGATGGGTACTGCTTTCTTCCGCACTCCCCAAACTTCCCGCCGCGGTGGCTGGGCTGCTTATGCTTATTCAGCCCACGCTTTCCTTCATCTGGGACATTCTGCTTTTTGATCGCCCCACAGGTCCGCTGGGCCTGCTCGGAGCCTGCATGGCCATTTTCGCCATATGGGTGGGCATATCCGGCCAGCAGGCCGTGCAGCGTCGGACCATCAACAAATAGATCTGCGGCTGTTGCCAGTTGTGACCCTTTGTGACCTGTTGTGACCAATAGAGGCCGGATGCAATCAGATGCGGTCAGGCGCGGCAGCGTGTTATTCAATCATAATAGTCTGTTCTCAGTGTAACATCATGAATGCTACAGAATACGAAGCTTCCCGCGCTGACGGTTTGCGTGAAGGATTCACCACGGGCACGGCCGCCACGGCTGCTGCCGTAGCCGCACTGCATCTTTTGCTGGGGGGAACTGGCCCCGAGGTCGTGAATGTGCCCCTGCCGCCCTTTCCACCTGATGATGGAAATGAGAATAGTCGCCTCGATATACCTATTGTGAATTGCTTTGTTGCCGATGAGGGTGAGATTCCCTCTGCAACGGGGCAAGTGATCAAAGACGGCGGTGACGACCCCGACGCAACGCACGGCGCACTGATTCAGGCCCGTGTCCGTCTGGCCGGAGCGGACGGAACCGTGACGCTGGACGGCGGCGAAGGGGTGGGGCGGGTTACCCTGCCGGGATTGCCCGTGCCTGTAGGGGAGGCAGCCATCAATCCGGAACCGCGCAAGCAGATTGCTGCGGCGGTGCGGGAGCTGTGTGTCCGTTATGGATATACCGGCGGCGTGGAGGTGCTTGTCTCGGTGCCGGATGGCGCTGAACGGGCAAAGAACACCATGAATGCCCGCCTTGGCATCATGGGGGGGATTTCCATTCTCGGAACGCGGGGAACCGTGCGCCCATTCAGTCATAGTGCATGGATGGCGACCATTGCCCAGGGGCTGGATGTTGCGCGGGCCGCAGGCTGTGAATGCATCGGTTTTTCCACGGGCAGGCGGAGCGAACGTCTGCTTATGGCCCAGTATCCGGAATGGCCGCAGCTCGCTTTTGTGCAGGCTGCTGATTTTGCGGCTTTTTCTCTGGAGCAGGCGGCAGCAAAGGGCTTTACGAAGATTGCGTGGGGCTGTTTTTTCGGCAAACTGGTCAAACTGGCTCAGGGACACGCCTACACGCATGCCCAGACAGTGGACCTGGACTTTTCCCTGCTTGCCGATTGGTGCCGGGAAGCGGGGGCTCCGGATGATATTGCCGTGCAGGTGAGAAACGCCAATACTGCACGGCAGGCTCTGGAAATAATTGATAACGGAACGTACATGCAGGATATTGTAGTCGCCATTGCCAGACGTGCTAAGCAAAAAGCCATGCACTGGACTGGGGGAACTGTTGCAGTGACAGTGCATGTTTTCGACTTTGACGGCAGACAGTTCGCTGTCGCCTAGGTCGCAGGACGGCTATCACTGCCGGATAAAAGGGGAGCAGCGCATATGCCCATTCAGGTAGTCGGATTGGGAATGGATTCCGAGGCATTGCCGGAACTGCATGCAGGCATCATTGATGGTGCTCAGGTGCTGGTAGGGGGAAAAAGGCAGCTGTCGCTGTTTGAGGATCATCCGGCAAGCAAGGTATCCATTACGTCTCCCTTGGAGTCCGTGTTTTCGGAAATAGCCGCCAGCGAAGAAGCCGGACGTGACGTCGTCGTGCTCGCGGACGGCGACCCCCTCTTTTATGGTATCGGGGCTCGCCTTGTGGATGAATTCGGGCCGGACGGCGTGCATTTCTATCCCAATGTTACTTCGCTGCAGGCGGCTGCTGCACTGGCAAAAGTGCCGTGGCAGGAGGTGATTTCCGTCTCCCTGCACGGGCGTGACGACTATGTTCCCCTCTACAATGCTCTCCGGGGCGGCAGCTGGGTTGCCGTGCTCACCGACGATAGGAATATTCCCGCCGCCATTGCCCAACGTCTGCTGGACAGGGGGGCTGAATGGTTCTCCATGTGGGTGTTCGAGAATCTTGGCAGCGAGGAAGAGTATTTTGACCGTTATCCGCTTGCCAAGGCGGCCACCAAGAGTTTTTCCCGCCTCAACCTTGTTCTGCTGGAGCGCAAGGGCGGGCCTGAAGCGCCGCTTGTCATGGGAACCCCGGACGAGGCCTATGAGGCAGACAAGGGGTTGATCACGAAATGGCCTGTGCGTGCAGCAGGTCTTGCGGCCTTGCGCCTTGAGTCTGATAACGTGCTTTGGGATCTCGGTGCCGGCAGCGGCTCGCTGGGCATAGAGGCCTGTGCGTTGCTACCCTCCGGCGAGGTGCATGCCGTTGAGCGCAACGGCAATCGCGTGGGTATGATCCGCGAGAACCGGAAGCGCTTCGGGGCCTTGTCGCTTGAGGTGATTCACGGCACACTGCCCGCCTGTCTCAAGGATTTGCCGGATCCTCATCGGGTGTTCATAGGCGGCGGGCTCGGCAAGGACGAATCACTTCTGGATGTCGTCTGCCCGCGTTTGCAGGACGGGGGGCGGCTGGTCATCCACTGCGTTCTGCTGGGAACTCTTGAACGTTGCCGCCATTATCTGACAAAGCTCGGCTGGGTTGTGGACATAACCATGCTGCAGTCTTCCGTCACAACTCCTCTTGCTGGTGATATCCGACTGGAAGGGCTGAATCCCGTGTTCATCATCGCGGCAGAGAAGCCCGGAGGTGTGTGATGAAACGTTTTCTGCTGCTGTTAGCTCTTGTGCAATGTTTTTGTGTTGCCGTTTCAGCCTCTGCGGAGAAGTTGACCTTTGTGTTGCCCGAATACCCGCCCCACACTTATGCGGATTCCGCAAGTCCCCATGGGGCGTCAGGGCTTGCAGTGGAAATTGTTGAAGCCGCTCTGGACAGTATGGGGGTAACCTACGAGTTCAAGGTGCTTCCTTGGGCCAGAGGGTTGTACATGGTCGAGCAGGGTGTTGTGGACGGCGTGTTCAATCTGTACCTTACGCCTCGCCGTGAACAGTTTTTTGATTACTGTTCCGAGGTTCTCTTCAACGAGCGTATCTTCCTGTTTTCCCGTGCAGGCACAAATATTGGGTGGAATGGTGATTTCGCAAGCCTCAAGGGAAAGCGCATCGGTGTGGCCCTTGGCTTCAGCTATGGTCCGCGCGTGGGCGTTGCCATGGCAGCTGGAGAGCTTGCCAGCATCGAGTTTTATTCGATGATGGAATGCGTGGAAGCGCTTCTCAGCGGCAAGGTCGATGCCGTTCTCAGTACCTACGAGGTTGGCTACGCTCTGGGGGAGGCCGCAGGCGCACCAGAAGGCCTTGTGGCACTTGACCCTATGGTGGAGAGTGTGCCTTCATATGTGGCTTTTTCGAAAATGCGGAAGCTGAAGCACGTTCGAGACAGGCTGGACAGTACCTTGAAGGCCATGCGTGACCGTGGAGAGATTGACCGGATGATAGCAGATTTTTACAAGCGTTACGCTACGGAACGTTAGGTACAAGCATGATGCCGTGATGGAAGAATCTGAGGTGATTACGGAATGACTGCGGTGGCGAACAGCATGGGAGGGATACGGTGAAACGTTGCATAACGCTATGCGTTCTCGTGTTGTCTCTCTGCTGTTTTGGAACAGTCAGGGCAGAACCTCTTGTTTTGGTTGCCCCGGAGTACCCGCCGCAGATTGTTGCAGATCCGGCTGCGCCTTTCGGGGTTCGCGGGGCGGCAGTGGAAATCGTGGCAGAAGCCATGCGCCGTACCGGACTGCCCTTTGAGATCAGGCCATTGCCCTGGGCCCGGGGAATGCATCTGGTTAAGGACGGGAGTGTGGATGGCATCATCAACGTCTACTGGAAACCGGACAGGGCAGAGTTTCTTGATTTCTGCAGTGAAGAGTTGTTTCACGACAGGGTCAGCTTTTTTGCCACTGACCGTACCTTGCGCTGGGACGGGGATATTCGCCTGCTTGCCGGCAAGAGCGTGGGCGTGGTGCTGGGATACAGTTACGGCCCCATTGTGGATGACGCGCTTCGCAGAGGCTTGTTTTCGAGAGTTGTTGAGTACTATAGCGTACAGGAACTCATGAATGGCTTGATATCCGGCAAGGTGCAGCTCATTCCCAGCGATTATGATGTGGCCTTTACGGAAGCCGAGAAAATCGGGATGTCGCAGATGCTGAATCCTCTTGGCTTGCCCGTGGAAAATGTTTCTTCGTTTCTGGCCTTTTCTCGGCTGCGTAAACTGACGGCTGTACGGGACAGGGTAGATTGTTCTCTGCGGGAAATGCATAAAGATGGCACTATCGCTTCAATAATTAAACGGTATTTCAGGAAGATTGATGCGGGATCATAACGGTGTCGCCGGAAATGGCGAAGAGGGTGAGGGTAAGGAAGGATTTGATGTTTCGGTTTGGTTCATCGGTGCAGGACCGGGAGATCCCGAACTCATAACCGTGAAAGGGCAGCGACTCATCGCAGAGGCTGACCTTGTGCTGTATGCCGGTTCCCTCGTGCCCGAGGCTGTCATTGCCAATGCCCGGACGGGGGCTGAGGTGGTGGATTCAGCTTCCATGAATCTGGAAGAGACACATGCCTGCATCATGCGCACTGTCGCCAGCGGGGGCATGGTCGCACGCGTGCATACGGGCGACCCCTCTCTATACGGAGCCATACGTGAGCAGATGCACCTTCTTGAAGCCGAGAGTGTGCGCTATGCCGTCGTCCCGGGGGTTACCGCCGGTTTTGCTGCTGCGGCAGCCACGGCAACGTCTCTTACGGTTCCCGATCTTTCCCAGTCCTTCATCATTACCCGCCTTGAAGGGCGCACGCCGGTTCCGGAAACGGAAAAGTTGCGTGACATGGCCCGTCACAGATGCGCCATGGCCATATATCTTTCAACAGCAAATCCGCAGGGTATTGTGGATGAGCTGCGCGCCGGGGGGCTGGAAGACAATGTGCCCGTCATTGCCGCTTACAGGGTGGGCTGGCCGGATCAGCTGGTGGTGCACACAACTGTCGGGGGCTTGTGCGACGCGGTACGCGAGTATGGCCTGACCCGCCAGACCGTGTTTCTCGTTCTTCCCGGCGAAGACGGATCAGAACGCTATTCCAAACTCTATGATCCTGTTTTTCCCCACGGCTACAGACGGAGCAAGCAGTCAGACTGACTCAATGCTTGTTACCCTTTTATGAAATAGGGTATGGTTCCGGCAGGTTCCCTTCATGATTCCTATGTCTCTTTCGTCCGCTTTCAGGGACCACACGGCACGAAAGGAGATATACGACATGTTGCAGTTTGAACGAGTGCTGGAGCACATGGCCCATCCTTCCACTGTGCAGTTGTACAGGGAGTTCCGCAAGAAAGAGGACTTCTCCTTTGCGGAGTTTCTGCACGGCTATTTCTATTTGCGTTTTCCTTATTTCTACATCGGCATCGGCAAGGGGCATCATCCCCTTGCCCGGTATCTCAACGAGCCTCTGTGCTGGATAGCCGACCGCCTTGGCCTCTGGAAGGAAGGCGATTTTGCCTCCGCCAAGGGAACCGGCGGCTTTGCGGACACATACCACGGCAAGGTTCTGCGGACCGAATCCGCCCGCAAGCTGATCATGGTAAGGCGGAATATTGCCCTCCCCAATCTGGAAAAGGTGTTGCCGTATTCCTCGGCAAAAGACCTTATTTTGGAACATCCCGACCATATTGTGCTCTTCGACTGCCCCTGCCGCGTGAACAGCGAGAATCCCTGCTTGCCGATAGATGTGTGCATGATCGTTGGCGAACCCTTTGTGACCTTCATAGAAGAGCATCATCCCGACAAGAGCCGTCGCATCACGCCGGACGAAGCCGTGCGCGTGATTGAGCAGGAGAATCGGCGAGGTCATGTGACCCATGCCTTTTTCAAGGAGGCGGTACTGGGGCGTTATTATGCCATCTGCAATTGCTGCGCGTGCTGTTGCGGGGCCATGCGCGCCCACTTCAACGGCGTTCCCATGCTGGAATCCTCAGGGTATCTGGCGCAGGTGGATGAAGAGCTCTGCGTCGGGTGCGGCAAGTGCGCAAAGAAATGTCAGTTCAGCGCCATTCGTATGAAAGACGCTGTGGCGGTTGTGGATGCCGGATTGTGCATGGGGTGCGGAGTATGTCGGTTCCAGTGCGCAAAGAGCGCCATTACCCTTGCCCGTAACGAGGAAGCCAGCGAGCCACTTGAGATAGACAGTCTCGCTCGGGAGGCCGTGTAGGAAGTGGCCTGAGCAGGTGGGGCATCCGCCGCTCCGCACAGCCGAATAGTCGGGCAGCCTTGTTTTTAGCCAGTCGGAAATCCTGTAAGCAGGTTGGATGCGATATTGTGTTTGGTTACCATTAATATTTAAATCTTGGTGATTTACTTTTTTTGTGCGCCGTACTAAACATGGGAGGCTTTTGTAAGGTTTGAGGACCATCAATTGATGTTATAATACGCCAGAAATGCAAGGGGGCAGCATGAGGCGGTTGGTTTTTCTGTTGTGGATAGTCGCCCTTGCTGTCGGTTGCTGTTCCGTTTGCCATGCCAGGCAGAAGAACCTTCATATCTCTACCCTCCAGGACTTCTATCCCTTCGTTATGGAGCGGGATGGCCGAGCAGAGGGGATAGATATTGAGGTTGTAACCGAATTATGTGCAAGAATAGGCTATTCCTGCGACATTGAGACGTATCCATGGAACAGGGTGCTTTCCAATGTGGAAACGGGATTCAGTGACGCAGGTTTCTCCGCTTTTTATACAAAGGAAAGGGCAGCTTACGCTACGTATCTGCAGTATCCCATCCATAACAGCATCTATAGTGTTTTTGTTCTGAAAGGATCCGAGTTTACCTTTTCCTGTGCGAAGGACTTGTTCGGAAAACGTATTGGTACCAATCGGGGGTTTTGTCTGGGGGATGAATTTGCTCAGGCCGCTTCCGAAGGCAGGTTCGTGGTGGAGGAGGTCGGTGATACGGATTCCAACATCCAGAAACTCCTGCATGGCAGGCTGGATTGCATCGTGGCAAATTATTATGAAACCATGACCCTTCTTGACCAGCAGGGCCTTGCGGGCAGGGTGGTAGCTTTGCCGGTTCCGGTTGTGCCTCCAAAGGGGGCGTATCTCATAGTTTCCAAGATGTCCGGCGTGCCGGAACGGGATGCACTTATTGCGCGTATGAATGAGGCCCTCAAGGGAATGTATGAAGACGGCACGGTAGATCGTATTACCGAGAAATATCTCAAGGTGAAGCAGGATTCCAGGTAGTGCCGGACACTGCCATATGAATGAAGAAAGGGGCGGGAGTTATATCCCGCCCCTTTTTATTGCTTCGTATCGGAGCTGTTGCCGGGCTTCTGTCATGGCAAGGGCCATTGCATGTGCAATCAGATGTATAAGTCCCTTTCTCCGTTTCGGATACGCGCCAGCAGGCTTTGCAGCTTCTGGCGGCGGGATTCGGGCTGGGCTTCCAGTTCGCGTTTAATGAGTTGTTCGCCTTCCGTGCGGGTCTGCGGGCTTGCGTAGTCGAGCAGGTATTCCTGAAAGGTGAGCAGGGAATTGGGATGGCAGAATTTCTGGATGCCCCCGGTTTTGGCGAGATCCATGAAATGGTCGCCGGTACGGCCCGCCCTGTAGCAGGCTGTGCACCATGAAGGCAGATAGCCGTGGTTGGCCACGATGTCATGGACCACCTCGTCCAGAGAGCGGTGGTCGCCCGTGGCAAATTGTTGCGCCTGCGGTCTGCCTGAGTTTGACGATAGATGGTCGGCCGCATGTGAGTCGCAGGCCGGTCTGTTCCTGTTCTGGCTGGCAGCGCGCTGCGCATCTGCATAGCCGCCCGGATAGGTCCGTGATGCGGCGGAGATTTGTGATACGCCCACTTCGATTAGTCTGGTCCGCAGGGGGGCTGATTCCCGTGTGGAGAGGATGAGTCCGGTATACGGCAAGGCAAGGCGCAGTACGGCCACAATGCGGGTGAAATGTTCGTCCGTCAGGGCATGGGGCGGGCGGTTTGCCACGTCTGCACCAAGGGCGGGCTCCAGCCGTGGGAAGGAGACCGTGTGCGGGCCCACGCCGCAGTCCTTTTCCAATTGTGCCGCGTGGTTCAACGTGGCGAGCAATTCATAGTCGGGATCATGCAAGCCGAACAGCGGGCCCATGCCCACGTCGTCAATGCCGGCTTCCATGGCGCGGTGCAGGGCGTAGAGGCGCCAGAGATAGTCCGACTTGGGGCCTCGCAGGTGCATGGCCGCATAGGTAGGACGATGGTAGGTTTCCTGAAAGCACTGGTAGGTGCCTATGCCTTCAGCCTTGAGAATGCGGAAGTCTTCCACGGAAAGCGGTGCGCAGTTCACATTCACGCGGCGTATCTGGCCGTAGTCTCCCGAACTTGTCTCATAGACCGTGCGCATGGTGCGGGCTATCCACTCCGCGCCCAGCGTGGGGTGCTCACCATACACCAGCAGGAGACGTTTCTGTCCCTGCGCTTCGAGAATGCGTACTTCCTCGCGGAGTTCATCGTCCGTCAGGGTGCGTCGTTCAAGCTTGGTGTTGGTGTCCTGAAAACCGCAATACAGGCAGCGGTTGCAGCACTCATTGGTAATGTAGAGTGGAGCAAACAGGACAAGGCGATTGCCATAGATGGCTTTCTTCAGGCGGGAGGCAGTTTCCAGAATAGCCTGAGCATCGTCGGGGGCTTCTGCACGCAGCAGGCAGGCTGCTTCCTCCATGGACAGACCGGCTTTGGCTTCAGCCTTTTCCAGTATGTCGCGAATGCGGAGGGAATCGTCCTTGCGGCTGCTTCGGGCACCGGCAAGGGCAGATTCTATACGGTTGTGGTCAATGAAGTCCGGAAGGTGGCGGGTGGTGTTACGCATACAAACTCCTGATGCGTTTGCCTGTAGTACTGCGGGGGCGAGCTGGGGATTGGGGGGTGCTATAGGAGTGTTGCGCCGCCCCCGCAGTGCTGGAAAAGTGGACCGGGGATGTGGGCTGCCCCGGTCCAGTGGGCTAGAGAGAAAGGTTTGCAGGCATAATCAAACTCGGAGTGGGCAAACTCCGTTTTTTTCTCTCGTGTGGGTCAGTCAGCGGCCCTCTCGGCGCAGAGAGCACTTGGACTGGATGATGCGTAGTCGGTGCACTTCTTGGTGGCCTTGCGGGCGGGTACGATGGTTGCGGGACCGGCCACGCAGCCGCCTTCGCATCCCATGACTTCCACAAAGTTACCAGGGGCACCCTGCTTTACAAATTTTTTCAGTTCCTTGAGGGACTTTGAATTCAGACCGTCCACAATGGTGGGCTGCAGAATCTCGGCGCGCTCATTGATCATGGACCGGATGCCTGCAGTCACTCCGCCGCTCACGGGGAAGCTGCGGCCTTCTCGGCAGCCGGCAATGCCGAATTCACTTTCCTCACATTCCGAAATGACAACGCCCTGTGCCTGGAACATGGCTTCCAGTTCCTGAAAGGTCAGCACGTAGTCCACCAGTTCGTCGTTGGTGCCCTCGTGGCGTTTGGCCACGCAGGGGCCGACAAAGACGGTACAGGAATTATCGTCCTGCTCTTTCACCATCTGGGCGGTGTAGTGCATGGGGGTGCGGGTGTCGGAAACAAAGGGCCCCAGTTCGGGAATGTGCTTGCGGACAAGCTCCGTGTACGCGGGGCAGCACGAGGTGGTCATGAAGGGAGCCCCGTGTTCCATACGCTCAATGAACTCGTTGGCTTCAAGACGGGCGGTGATGTCCGCACCTGCGGCCACTTCCACCACATCGGCAAAGCCTATCCTGCGCAGCGCGGTCGCCAGCTGCTTCATGCTGGCGTTGAATTCGCCCGCAATGGCAGGCGCTATCATGGCAACCATGGACTGCTTTTTCTTCAGGCCCTGCATCACGTCAATCATCTGCGAACGTTCAAGTACGGCCGTGAAGGGACAGGCGGCCATGCATTTGCCGCAGAAAATACATTTGCCGTAGTCGATCACTTCCTTGCCGCTCACGTCCTTGGAAATGGCGCCGGTGGGGCAGGATTCTTCGCAGGGGATGGGGATGTAGACAATGGCGTGGTAGGGGCAGGCGTCCATGCACTTGCCGCACTTGATGCACTTGTCCGGATCAATGACGGACTTGCCGTTCACTACCTGCACGGCGTCCTTGGGACAGTGCTGTACGCAGGCTTCGGCAAGGCAGCCGCGGCATGCGCTGGTGGCCTCATAATGGGTGCGTACGCAGCCGTTGCAGGCCTCATCGATGAAGGTGATCATGTTCCCGCTCAGCCGTTCGCGGTTGAGCGCTTCATGGGCATAGGCGGAAAGAGGCTTGAGTTCGTTGTCTTCATTCTCGATGGCAAAGCCGAGCGTTGCCATGCAGCGATATTTGATTATGGCGCGGTCGCGATAGATGCAGCAACGTGAGCTTTTCTGGGAACGGGGGCGCATTTCCTGCGGTATGCGGTCCACGGCGGCTTCGAAGTCTTCGCTGTGAAAAGCTTTGGCAACACGGACCATGATTTCGAAATGGATCGTATTGTCGTAGTTTTTGAAGTACATGCGTATCTCCGTTTCCTGCGCCATTAGCGTGCATTATGCGGGCAGGCCTTCTGGGGGCCGCCTTGCCGCGTTACGAAAGTATGGGTTGTTTACACAAACAATTTCTGCTTATCAAGTGGGGTGACACTATTATTTTTGAGTGATTGGCCTTTGTGGCTGGTATAGCGGAAGAATTGGGCTCGATTTTCTTGACGGCAGGCAGATTGAGGCAGATAGTTCCTTCCTCACCTCATCAGGGGAGTAGCCGTTTCCGGCGTGTGCCGGAAAGCATGCACCAACAATCTCGGGCCGTTCCGGCTCTGGCGCATGCGGGGGAACCTTGGCAAGACCTGAAAGCTGAAGGGCGCTCGGACCGTCTGCAGGCTTTTCGGTTTTCGCTCTCCTGTCCGCACAAGGTATTTTCCATGTTCACATGGCTGCTTGATCCCCATGCGTGGATCGGTTTTCTCACGCTCACCGTGCTTGAGATTGTGCTCGGTATCGACAACATAGTGTTTCTCTCCCTTGTCACTTCCCGTCTTCCCGCCTCGCAGCGTGACAGGGCCCGGAGAATCGGTTTGCTGCTGGCCATGGGAATGCGCCTGGTCTTGCTAGCGTCCATATCGTGGGTCATGTCGTTGACATCCCCGCTCTTTGAAGTGCTCGGCAGGGAAATCTCAGGGCGCGATCTGATTCTGCTGGTCGGGGGCATGTTCCTGCTGACCAAGGCAACCATGGAAATCCATCATGAGATGGAGGACTCCCATGCGGAAAACGCGCCTCGCGCCTCCGGTTTTGGTGCTGCCATTGTGCAGATCGTGCTGCTCGACATCATCTTTTCGCTGGATTCCGTCATCACGGCGGTGGGGCTTGTGGAGCATCTGCCGATCATGATGCTTGCCGTGATTGCCTCTGTGGGGCTCATGCTGTTTGCAGCCAAGCCTATAGGCGAGTTTGTGACAGCGCACCCCTCGTTCAAGATGCTGGCCATGGCCTTCCTTCTTCTGGTGGGCTTTACGCTGGTGGGCGAGGGGGCTGGTCTTCATGTGCCCAAAGGCTACATCTATTTTGCCATGGCTTTCAGCCTTGGCGTGGAGTTGTTGAATCTGCGCAGAGCCCGGAAGATGGGGCTGACCAAGTAGGCGTGAAGAATAAAGGGAGGCGGTTGCCCGCCTCCCTTGTTGTATCATGTATAGGTGGGGGTCAGTTATTGATGGTGATGACCACCTCTCCCGGAGCGTAGCCTTTGAGTTCTCCCAGCATGCCGGTGATGCTGGAGCGGATGATACGTTCCACAAAGGGATTGAGACCGACGGGCGAACCGTTCACGGTAATGGAAAAGCCTTCGGTGTTAACGCTCTTGCAATCGCGTATCACGCCTTTGCCTTTGACAATGGACTTGGCAACGCCTTCGCAGGTTCCGGCGTTGCAGGCACCGCAGTCCAGCCCGGGTAGCAGGAAGGCCCGTTCTTCAACCAGCGCGGCAAGCTTGTCCAGAGTATCTTGACGGTATGATTTGAGATAGGGGGCGGCCACGTCGCCATAGGTTGCCAAGGCAAGGCCTCTGTCGAGGTCTTCTGCTTCCGATGCGGACTTCAGGCATAGAATGCGCGGAAGCCACGTGAGGTCCTTACCACCTTCCACCAGCAGAATGTCCGCCTGCGCGAGAGGCAGCAGGTCAATGAGGTAACGCTTCTCTCCCCAGAAAATGGCTGTTTCCTCGGGGCCGAGCCCGATGACAGTGCGGTTGGGGCCCGCAAAAGTGGCGGTGTCCGTGCCGTCCTTGTCCAGACCGTGGTGGGTGAATTTGGCAATGGCGATTCTGTGGCCGCGGGCCTCAAGGGCTTCGGCCAGTTTTGCCGTGAGAGTGGTCTTGCCTGATTTCTTGTAGCCGACAATGCCGACAGCTTTCATGTATCTTCTCCTGTGGGTGTACGCAGGAGACTAGCATTGTTTCGGGCTGCAAGGGAAGTGCGGAATATGCCCGAAGACAAAGGCGATATGCAGGATTGGAGAGACGTTGATAACTATGAATGCCGATAGGAGTCCCGGAGGAACAGGGTGGAAGCCGATTGGCAGAAAGGGCTTATGTCCTCTCGGAGGTAAGCTGCTGGGCCAGTGTTGCCGCTGCGCCGTATAAGGCGTTGTCTTCAGGTATGCATTCAAGACAGAACAGGGCAACCTTTGTCTGATTGGCTTTTGCGAATATTTGCCCCATTGCGAGGGCTGTCTCCGGTCTGTTTTTGCACAGTTCCGGGTTCAGCTTCAGGGCGTTGGCAAGCCGTCCGCTTGCCGATTCGAAATCTCCGCCTTCAGCAAAGGCCAGCGCCATATTGTACTGGATGTTCTCATCCTTGGGGGCAAAGCGTGCCGCTTCAGAGTAGGCTTCAACCGCTTCGCTCCAAAGCCCCTGCTTTCTGAGCGATATGCCGAGCCGGTTATACGTGTTCATGGCCAGAGGGCTGTTGGTGCCCTTTATGGTTCTGAGGCTCTGCCTGTAATAGGCCGCCGCGAGAATGGGGTCGTGATCAAGTACAATGTCGGCGATATTCATGATCATTTCGCCAACATTATTCAGTGCTTCGGATTTTGCAGCTCTGATGGCCGCATCAAAATAGGACTGGGCCGCATCCGGCGTGCCGTTTTCCATGTAAATCTGTGCAATCTTGATTTTTCTATTGTAGTTAAGCGGCGCGGATTTATCTAGTATTTTTAGATACTTCAGTGCATTGTCCCAGTTGCCGTCCTCAAGGTGTATGGTGGCAATGCGTTGGCATGGTTCAATGATGTTCTGGCAACATTTTTCAGCTTTTTCGTATGACTCCAGGGCTTCAATTCTTTTCATGAGCCCCTTGAGTGCGTCTCCTTTGAGTATGTGTGCCGCACTGTTGTTCGGGAGTTGCAACAGGATGGTGTTTGCTACTTCTATGGCGTCTTCAAACAGCCTGTCGGCAAGCATTCCGTTACCCTCATTGAGCAGGAGCTGGATTTCGTTCTGCGGTTTTATGGTGCTCGCAATTTTCTTGATTACCTCGTTGGCACAGGTAGGAATGGCAAGGCAGCTGTCTACCCCCTCTTCGTAGAACTGGTAGAGCCTATGCTTGTCCACGCCGTGAGAGATCAGAATGATGGGAAACTTAGGAAAGGTAGCCTTCATGAACTGCAGAAATGACAGAGTTAATTCGCAGTCTATAGTGCGCTGGAGAAATATCATGGGGGTAAGTCCGCGGCTGGCGCAGAGGTGTACTAGCTCCGCTCCGCGTTTTATGTCGTGAATCAGCCGTATGAATTCCGGTTCAAGGCCTAGATCATAAGATAGGGCGGCTTTAAACGTGGTGTAAAAATTACGGTCGGTGGTTATGAGGAGGAAAATTCCGGTGTTGTCTACGAAGTCGTATATCGTATCGGCATATTTATGGATTGTTTCCTCATCGGTTTTCACTATGTAAAGGTTTTTGGATTTGGGAGCACGCAATTGTTCTGCCTGCTGCGCTTCTTCTGTCGCAAGTCCTTTTACTATATAAAAGTTTTGCGTTAATCCTCGTTTGTTATGTGTTCTTCTGGTCATGCGACTCTCCCGCAGAGGTGTGACAGAAAACCATATAGTAAGACTACCAGATATGCTTTGCCGATCAAGATCAGTTGGCGAATAATAATCAAATTACAGGGTGCTCATTCAACCCAAACCGCCTGCGTCGGGTGAAACGCAGGCGGCAGGGATGAGTCTCCGAGAGAATCGGAGGTGCAGTGCTGTCGGGTGTAACAGCACGAACAATACATTTCATTCTCGGTGCACAACCGGCAGGTCTGTGCGCCGTGCGGTGCTGCCCTGTGCGGGAAACGGGAGGGCAGCAAAACAAGTCCGGCGGACTTCCTCCGTTGAGAGAAGAAGCCCGCCGGAGAGTTTCAGGTTGTGGTCACCGTATGGCAGTTACGCCTTACGGTTCTGCCTGCCCATGATGCGTGCAAACATCTGCTTGCGGTTCATGAGCTGCGGGCTAGCATCGGCAACGGCCTTCTCAAAGTACTCCGCAGGATCCTCCTGGAAGAGGTATACAACGCGCACGTCGTGGGGATCGCCCAGAACGGCCTTGGGATACCGCTTCTTGACAATGGCAAGGCGCTCTTCTGCCAGAGCCATCATCTCATCCTCTTCTCCGAAGCTCATGGTTCCCGTGGGGCAGGAAAGGACACACGCGGGCTTCATGCCGTTGTGCACTCTGTCCAGACACATGTCGCACTTGGAGAGCATCTTGGACTCGGGATCAAGGCGCGGAATGTCATACGGGCAGGCTTCGCGTACGCCCTGACCGTCTACCAGCTTGGTGTACTCGGTGAAGATGATGGCGCCGGTCAGTTCATCCTTGAGCACTGCGCGTTCGTCATCCAGATCCGCCTGCCCCTTGCAGGGCGGTTCGGTACAGTGGCGGCACTGCTCGGGGAAGAACAGCCAGTCCACCTTGCCGTCTTTCATGATCTCCGTGAAGCGCACCAGCTTGTAGGTGATGAACGAGAGGTCGCGGGGGTTCTGGTGCGAGCCCCAGTTGATGGTTTCCTCTGCGGGGAGCTTGTGCCACTGCTTGCAGGCAATCTGACAGCCTCGGCATGCCGTGCAACGGGTAAGGTCGATGAAGAACTTCTTAGCCATGGCTTACGCTCCCTGCTTTTTTCTCACGTCAACCATGAACGCCTTGGTCTCCGGAATACCGGTGTTCGGGTCGCCCACGGAGGGAGTGAGGAGGTTGGCGGAATCTCCGCCGTTCTTGGGGGTTACCCAGCCGTAATGCCAGGGCAGACCGACCATGTGTATTTCGTTGCCAAGCACCTTGAAGGGTCTGATACGCTTGGTCACGATGGCTACGCAGTCGAGCTCGCCGCGCAGGCTGGAGACCTTGACGTGCTCGCCGTTTTCAATGCCGCGCAGGGCGGCCAGTTCTTCGCTGATTTCACAGAAGAGCTGGGGTTCCGCTTCAATGAGCCAGTCTTGGAAGCGGGTCATGAGACCGGTCTGCCAGTGTTCGGTCACGCGGTAGGTGGTGCCGACGAACGGGAAGCGCGGGTCACATACTGCGCGGTCTTCACCTGCGACCTTGAACGCGGTGGGGTTATGCAGCTGCGGTGAGAAGGGGTTCTCCAGCACGGGGCACTCAAGCGGCTCGTAGTGCTCGGGGAAGGGGCCTTCCTGACGGCCGGGGCCGAATATCTGGCCGTAGCCATGCTTCTGCATGATGAAGGGATGCTTGGTGCCCGGGTCCCAGCCGCCGTCCGGCACGTCGCCTATCCACTTGCCGTCCTTCCAGCTGATGACGGCCTTTTCTGGTGCGTAGGGTACGCCCTTGGGGTCAACAGAGGCTCTGTTGTACAGAATGCGGCGGTTTACCGGCCAGCACCATGCCCAGTTGGGATAGAGGCCAACCTTTTCCTGTTCGGCGGTCTGCGTCTTGTCGCGGCGGGCGGCCATGTTGCCCTTTTCCGTGTAGGAACCGCAGTAGAGCCAGTTGCCGGAACAGGTGGAGCCGTCGTCCTGCAGGAAGGCGAAGCTGGGAACCTGCTCGCCCTTCTTGTAGAGCTTGCCCTTGATTTCTTTGTCCTTCAGGAAGTAGCCGTTGATGAGCTTGGCTACCTTGTGCGGATCGAAATGACCGTGGTCGTTCTGCCAGTCGCCGGTGTTCAGGCCGGTGATGGGGAAGGGGAAAGTGCCGCCTTCCATGCGGTAGAGTTCACGGATCTTTTCCATCAGCTCAAGGATGATGTCGCCGTCGGGCTTGGTTGCGGCAAAGGGCTTGGGACCTGCGTAACGCCATTGCATCCAGCGGCCCGAGTTGGTGACGGAACCTTCTTTTTCAATGGAAACCGCGCAGGGCAGGAAGAATACTTCCGTCTTGATCTTGCCGGGTTCCATGTTGGGACCCTTCCAGAACGAAGCGGTTTCGTTGTCGAAGATGTTTACGTTCACCATCCAGTCCAGCTTGCCCATGGCTTCGCGAGTCTTGTTGGCGTTGGCGCCACCGCAGGCGGGGTTCTGCCCCCATGCGAAGAAGCCCTTGAACTGGCCGTGGGACATCTTGTCGAAGAGCGACAGCCAGTAGTAGTTGGTCATGGGCTTGTGGCCGTCCAGCTTGGGCATCCAGTTGTAGCCGTCTTCAAGTGTGGCGCCGGGGTACATGGCCTTGAGAAGGCTGGCGATGTACTTGGGCTTGTTGCCCCACCAGTTTGCGGACATGGGATCTTTGGAAGCCGGGGTGTTGCCCTTGTTGTATTCCACAAGGGTGGGCCACTTGGAACTGGGGGTGGCCATGTAGCCGGGGATGATGTGCACGAGCAGACACTGGTCGGTGGAACCCTGCACGTTGGATTCGCCGCGCAGTGCGTTCACGCCGCCGCCCGCCACGCCGATGTTGCCAAGCAGAAGCTGGATCATAGACATGGCGCGGATGTTCTGCACGCCCACGGTATGCTGGGTCCAGCCCATGGCATACATGATGGTACCGGACTTGTCCTTCTTGCCCGTGGCGGCGAATGCCTTGTAGACCTTCAGGATGTCTTCCTTGGGCGTACCGGTGATGGAGGAAACCTTGTCCACCGTGTAACGCTTGTAGTGCTCCTTCATCAGGTTGAAGACGCAACGCGGATTCTTCAGTGTGACGTCACGCTTGGGTACGCCGTTCTCATCCAGTTCGAAGTTCCATTTCGTCTTGTCGTAGGAGCCCTTCTTGGGGTCGAATCCGGAGAACAGACCGTTCTTGAACTTGTAGTCCTTGCCGACGATGAAGCCGGCGTTGGTGTAGTTGACGATGTAGTCCTTGAAGTACATCTCGTTGTCGAGAATGTACTTGATCATGCCGCCGAGGAACGGAATGTCCGCACCGGAGCGGATGGGGGCGTACATGTCGCACTTGGCCGAAGTACGCGTGAAGCGGGGGTCCACATGGATAAGGGTTGCGCCCTTGTCCTTGGCCTTCAGCACCCATTTGAAGGAAATGGGGTGGTTTTCGGCAGCGTTGCTGCCCATTATCAGAATGCAATCACTGTTCTTGAGGTCGATCCAGTGGTTGGTCATCGCACCGCGTCCGAACGACTCTGCCAGAGCCGCTACAGTTGCGCTGTGTCAAATCCGCGCCTGATGTTCTATGAACACCAGGCCGAGTGATCTGAGGAAGCTCTGGTAAATCCAGCATTCCTCGTTATCCATTGCGGCGGAGCCGACGGAGGCGATTGCCTCGGTGCGGTTGACTGCTTCACCCTTCTCGTTTTTCAGTTGGAAAGATTCGTCGCGGGTCTGCTTTACGCGCTTTGCGATCTGTTCGTAGGCCCATTCCCACGATACGGGCTTCCATTCATTGCTGTAGGGAGCGCGATACATGGGGGTTGCGGGACGGCGGTCGTTTTCTGCGAGCTGCCAGATGGATGCGCCCTTGGCACAGAGAGCGCCTTCGTTGATCGGATGGTCCGGATCGCCTTCAACGTTGATGGCCCGGCCCTGTCCGTCTTTGGCGGTGTGCACGATAAGGCCGCAGCCGACGGCACAGTAACAGCACACGGAGGTGGTCTGTTTGGCCCAGTGCAGCTTCAGCAACTGCGCCTGTGCCACGGTGGGGGAGAGACTCAAGCCGAGTCCGCCAAACGCGCTGGCGGTGGCCGCTCCGGCCGTGAGCTTGAGGAATTGTCTGCGTGAGACTGACATTCTGCCTCCTTCGATTCCTTGGGTGTTGCGTTCCTAGCGTCCCCGAATCTCGCGGCCCAGCGCCACGAGAAGCCCGAATCCGGCAACTGCGGGCAACGTCTCAGGACGCGTCGGGTGCAAGCCCGAAGGGTCCTGAAGCAGCACGGCCTTGCGCGGTGCCGGTACCCACTCGAGAAGAGCAGCGTGTGCGGCAACGGGGGCAAGGTCGTGTCCGAGTCCGGTAAAGGGGAGGCCGGAAGCCTCTCCGGTTGCGGGACGTAAAACTGTTTCCATAGTTCCTCTGTTTTCCCGTCCGGATCGGCAGCACCGCTGATCCGTTGGACGGGATTTTTCTATTAATGCACCAATAGCCCATTGGATGGAGCGATACAAAAAAGTTCACCTTCCTGTTTGAATGACACTATTTATACGCATATTGCCATTGATTTCAGGATTATATTCGAAGGTCTTAATATCTTCGTTCGGGTTTGACACAAGGCTGAACTGTGAAGCTGTGAAGAGTTGTAAAATGATTGTTTGATCACTTGACTTTAGGGCGGCGGTAATGCATGTGTCTCGAGCAATAATTAGCAGGCTAACAATTGTCTCAGACATAGTTTCGATCCCATTAGTTACGAGGTTCATATGAATGTGATTTCGCAAGCGTTCCGGATGATGTGCGTTGCCGCCGTGCTGTTTGTCCTTGCCGGGTGCAGTGAGGATAAGGACGCCGCGCAGGCTGCCCATGGTATGCCGCCCGCACCGGTGCAGGCTGTGGTCATGGAGCGCATGGATGTTCCGATTGATTATGAATACGTCGGGCAGACGGAAGGCGCCCGTTCCGTAGAGGTTCGCGCCCGCGTGCAGGGGTTGCTGCTCAAGCGTACCTATCGCGAAGGTTCCTATGTGCGCGAGGGGGATGTCCTTTTTTTGCTGGACCCCGAAAAGTATCGTGCCACCTCGGCTCAGGCTGGCGGCGAGCTTGCCAGTCTGCGCGCCAAGCTTGAACAGGCTCGTCTTGAATACAAGCGTGTGGCTGACCTGTACGCCCGTGGTGTTGTCAGCGCCAAGGAACGCGACGATGCGCTTGCCGCGTACGACTCCGGAAAGGCGGAAGTTGCTGCAGCCGAAGCAAAGCTGCAGGCGGATCAGCTGAATCTGGGGTATACGCAGGTGCGCGCCCCCATCTCCGGCATCACCAGCCAGGAGACCCGTTCGGAAGGCAGCCTGATTACCACCGACTCGGCTGGCAGCCTGCTGACCACCATTACCCAGCTTGATCCCCTCTATGTGAATTTCGCCATTCCCGGCACGGAGTCCATGCTCCTGCGCCGTATGGTGAACGAGGGCAGGGTGGTCATTCCCGCGAATGGCTATAACGTTCGGCTGAAGCTGGCCGACGGCAGCGTGTATGAAGAGACCGGCAAGATGACCTTCGAGGATCGTTACGTGGACCCCCAGACGGGTTCCATCCGCGCCCGTGCCGAGATCGTGAATCCCGACGCCCTTGTTCTGCCGGGCGAATTCGTGCGCGTGCGTCTTGAAGGCGCTTACTACAAGGATGCTCTTGTCATTCCCGAGCGTGCGGTTCTGTTCAGCCAGAAAGGCCCCATGGTCTATGTACTGGACGACAAGAACGTGGCGACCATCCGTCCTGTGAAGCTTGGGCAGACCCTTGAGAAGGGCATTGTTGTGGAAGGCGGCCTTGAGGCCGGAGAACGTATTGTTGTAGATGGCATCATGAAGGTGCGCCCCGGCGGAGCCGTTATGGTGCTGGGGGCCGACGGTAAGCCCGTGGCACAGAATGCGGCTCCCGCTGCCGTTGCCGAATCCGGCAATGCCGCTCATGCAGAAGAGGGGAGAGCCAACTGATGTTCTCCCGTTTTTTCATAACCCGTCCCATCTTCGCCACGGTGGTCTCGCTGGTCATCGTGCTGGCGGGCGCTCTGTCCATGCGCGTCCTGCCTGTGGCGGAGTTTCCGGAAATCGTGCCGCCTGAAGTAAGCGTCACGGCTTCCTATCCCGGTGCCAGCGCAGAGGTCATCGCGCAGACCGTTGCCGCGCCGCTCGAGCAGAAGATCAACGGCGTGGAAGACATGCTGTACATGCGCTCGGTCAACTCCGGCGACGGCACCCTGACCCTGACCGTGACCTTTGCGGTCGGTTCCGACCCCGACCAGAACACCATCAACGTGAACAACCGCGTGCAGGCGGCGCTTGCGTCTCTGCCTGCGGAAGTCCGCACTCTCGGCGTGACGGTGAGCAAGAAGTCTTCAAGTTTGCTGCAGGTTATCATGCTCTCTTCTGAAGATGGTCGTTATGACACCATCTTCATGAGCAACTACGCGCTGGTGAACGTTCTGGACGAACTGAAGCGCTTGCCCGGCGTGGGTGACGCCATGGTGTTCGGCGCGCAGGACTACGCCATGCGCGTGTGGCTCAAGCCGGACCGGCTTGCCCAGCTGGGGCTGACGCCTGCTGACATCGCCTCGGCCATTCAGGAGCAGAACGCCCAGTTCGCGGCGGGTGCCATCGGACGCGACCCGCTTTCCTCTCCCGTGGAGCTGAGCTACACCGTGACCACGCAGGGCCGCATGACCGATACTGAACAGTTCGGGAACATCATCCTGCGCGCCAATCAGGACGGCACCATTCTGCGCCTCAAGGATGTTGCACGGCTGGAACTGGGGGCGAACAGCTATTCGCTGCGCGCCAAGATGTCCGGTCGTCCGGCCGTGGCGCTGGGCATTTATCTGTCTCCCGGAGCCAACGCCCTTGAAGTGGGCGACCTTGTTACCGGCAAGATGCAGGAGCTGGCCAACCGTTTCCCGGATGGCATAGGGTACGCCATTCCCTACGATACCACGACGTTCGTGCGTATTTCCGTAGAGGAAGTGGTGCACACCCTGTTCGAGGCCTTCATCCTCGTTTTCGCCATCATCTACCTCTTCCTGCAAAACTGGCGCGCCACGGTCATTCCCTGTCTCGCCGTCCCCGTTTCGGTCATCGGTACCTTTGCGGGCATGTACCTGCTCGGGTTTTCCATCAATACGCTCACGCTCTTCGGCCTCGTGCTTGCCATCGGTATCGTTGTTGACGACGCCATCGTGGTTATCGAGAACGTGGAACGTATTATGACAACTGAGCACCTGCCGCCGCGCGAGGCCACCATCAAGGCCATGGGCGAAGTGTCCGGCGCGGTTGTGGCCATTGTGCTTGTGCTCTGCTCCGTGTTCATTCCCGTTGCCTTCATGGGCGGTCTGGCCGGTGAAATGTACAAGCAGTTCGCGGTCACCATTGCGGTTTCCGTTATCATTTCCGGTCTGGTGGCTCTGACGCTCACGCCTGCGCTGTGCGCTCTGCTGCTCAAGCCGGGGCATCCCACGGTCATCGCTCCGCTGCAGGCATTCAACCGCTTCTTTGACAGACTGACCGACGGTTACACCAGCGGCGTGCGTCTGCTGCTGCGTCGCGGCGCTCTGGCGCTGGTGCTGTTCGGCGGACTCATTGCGGCTACGTGGTCCCTGTTCCAGATCGTGCCCGGGCAGTTGGTGCCCAACGAGGACAAGGGCAATCTCATCGCCATGGCCATGCTGCCGGACGGGGCTTCCCTTTCCCGTACACAGGCGACCATGGACAAACTGGACGGCATCACCTCTTCCATTCCCGAAGTGCAGGACACCATCTCTCTGACGGGTCTTGACCTTATCTCCGGTACCAACAAGACCAACGCTGGTACCAGCTTCATTACGCTGAAGCCCTGGGCTGAGCGCAAGGGTGAGGGGCAATCCTCCTTCGATCTGGTGGGACAGGTGTTCAAGCGTGGATTCGGCGTGCTGGATGGGTTTATCCTTGCCTTCAACATGCCCCCCATATCCGGCATGAGTAACACCGGCGGTTTTGAAGGTTATTTGCAGAGCCGTGGCGGCGGCAGCCTTACCGACCTTGCGGACCAGACTGCAAAACTGGTGGCGGCGGCTTCCAAGCGCCCGGAGCTGGGGCAGATCAACACAACGTTCAGTGTGCGTTCTCCCCAGTTGAACATCCAGTTGGACCGTGAAAAGGCCAAAGCCATGGGAGTGCCGGTCAGCCGGGTGTTCCAGACCATGCAGGCCACCTTCGGTTCCTTCTACGTCAACGACTTCAACAAGCTTGGCCGTACCTTCCGCGTGCAGCTTCAGTCCGAATCGGATTATCGCAGCAGGCCGGAAGATCTGGGCAAGGTGTTTGTCCGTTCCGATAATGGCGACATGGTGCCGCTGCTGGCTTTGGTGAAGGTGGAACAGACCACCGGTCCCGAAGTGGTGGAGCGCTTCAACGTGTTCCCCGCGGCTAAGCTGGTTGGCGGTCCCGCCCCCGGATACAGCTCCGGTCAGGCGCTGGCAGCCATGGAAGAACTGGTTCGTGAAAACCTGTCCGAAGACTACACGTTGGCATGGACCGGTTCGGCATATCAGGAACGCGCCACGGGCGGCTCTTCTTCTCTCGTGTTCGTGCTCGGCCTGCTCATGGTGTTCCTGATCCTTGCCGCGCAGTATGAAAGTTGGAGCCTGCCTCTCTCGGTCATTCTGGTGGTGCCGTTTGCGCTCTTCGGGGCCATTCTGGCCAGCTGGTTACGGGGGCTTTCCAACGACGTGTACTTCCAGATTGCGCTGGTGACGCTGATAGGCCTTGCCTCCAAGAACGCCATTCTCATCGTGGAATTTGCCGTGCAACTGCACCGCGAAGGCATGAGTTACATGGCTGCTGCGGCAGAGGCGGCGCGTCTGCGCTTCCGTCCCATCATCATGACCTCGCTGGCCTTCGTGCTTGGCGTTGTGCCGCTGGCTATAAGCACCGGCGCAGGCGCAAACAGCCGACACTCCATCGGTACCAGCGTTATCGGCGGTATGCTGGCGGCAACCTTTATCGCCACGTTCTTCATTCCCGCTTTCTTCAGAGGTGTTTCGCTGCTTGCGAGTGGCAAGGCACGTGCTGAAGAACGCGAGCGGCTTGCTTCCGGTGAGCCGGAACGACAGGAAGAGTCCGCAGCGCACTAATCCGCTTGTTACGTGCCGCCCCTGAGCATGAGTAGAACGTGACAGGGGCGGCACTGTACTTTGCTGGTGCATGACGATATAGACGTCTGTTGAGGAGAGAAGGATGAAAGAAGGTACTTTGTCGGGGAAGAGGATTCGCCCCCGATACGGCAAAAGCAAACTGGGGCTGACTGTCAGCGAGATTTCCCGTGAATTGCGCTCTATCATTGATGCCCGGTTCAAGGAGCATGGGGTGAGCAGCGCCCGTTGGGTTGTGCTCTGGGCCTTGGAGGAACTGGGCGAGCCTGTTTCGCAGAAGCGCATTGCCAACCTGCTTGGCATTGAAAGCCCCACGCTGGTACGCATGCTGGATCGACTGGAAGAGGATGGACTGGTTCGCAGGAATCCTTCCGTCGAAGACAGGCGGGTCAAGCTTGTGGAACTGTGCGCCAAGGCCGAGCCGCTGCTGGAAGAGATGCACGCGTTGTTTCTGCAACTGGAAAAGGATCTTTATGTCGGTTTTTCCGAGGAAGAACTGATTCAGGCGCATAATGTCATGCTGAAGCTGCGTGACCGTGTGTTTGATCTGAGCGGCAAGACCCGTGAGGATGTCATTGATCACATTTCGCATCAGGGTAATCGTGGCTGACCGTGGTTAACCGGGGCTAACCGGGGCTGCCCATAGCTGGCTGTCGTGTGGCCGAAGGTGACGCCTTATGCAAAACGGTGCGGGGCCGCCGGAGTTATCTCCGGCGGCCCCGTTCGTTTTCAACGTATGTCATTGGCTGTTATCACTCTTCTGCCATCGCGTATGCATGAGAAACAGGGCAGAGGTGCGTCATGGTTCATGCGGATGGAGACTGTTCCTGCGACAGGCAGGAACGTTTTATCGAAGGGGGCGGGAGCACAAGACTAATATTCAGGTACGATATCGCACAGGTAGCGCGAGAGTATTTCAAACAGGTCGGCAGAGTCGTTGTTGAACCTGAATTCCAGTTCCTTCAGATAGAGCGGGAAACGTTGGGGGGTAATGCCTCTGAACAGTTTGAGGCGTTGCCCGGCGAAGGCCCAGAAGGAACCTTCCTCAAGGTGAACGGAGGCTTCGTTCTTGCGGATGTATTCGTAGGGAAGGGAATCGTCTCCGCAGAAAACCAGTGCATCATAGTGGCGGTAACGGTTCGTGTAGACGATGTTGCCTGCGCGGTGCATGGCCAGATGAAAACTGTGATTGAAGTGGAATACCGTTTCCGCCGCAATGCCGGAGACAATATCGATGAAAACCCATCCGTTTCGTTCCATGATGCCGAAGACGGGAATGGGCGGGCGACGGTTGTCCTTGGGGTCGCCGGTCAGCTTGCGGTTTTTGAGGTAGGCTCCGAGGCCGGTTTCAGGTCCGAACATCTGCGCTGCGTCAACGGCATGCGCCATGATGGCAAAGCGGATGGTGGTCACAGCCTTGTAAGCCGCGTTGTAGGAAAGCTCCAGCTCGGTGGACAGTTCGTGCACCGTGTATTCGCGGATGAACAGGTCCAGAACCCTGAGCCATGTCAGGGGCGAGAGGTTGCCATTGTTTATCCAGCGGCCGCTGAAGTCCTGAAATGTGTATTTGCACTCTGCACAGCGGTATCTGCCGCCGGAAAGCTCGTAATGCTTCTTCTCGCCGCAGCGGGGGCAGAAGCGTTCGTGCGAGGGCCAGCAATGGGAAAGCATGTACTCCCGCGCGTCCGACTCGGAGCGCAGGCCGTTCAGAATGGAAGATCTGCTGGCTGAGTGTTGAATCATTTTGCCTGTGTATCGTGTAGCATTACCTAGCGCAAGGGGGTTAGGGGCTGCTTGTCTGTACTGCTTTGCCGGAGTTTGCTGAGGCACCGGTCGCGTTTCCGTTTATTTGCGTAACCTCTCGCCGTCGTGCCGTCATTCTTGCGTTTTTTTCACTATCTGCATGACATTGTCGTAGAACTCTTTTGCCTTTCCCTGAATGGCACCTATGTGGGTGCCCAGCAGTTTCGGGCCGTCCGTGGTGTTTCGTACGACATAAAAGGTTGGTACAGGCGGAGAGAGCATCAGTCCGTGAAGAGCCAGAGAGGGGTCCGGAAACAGGGCGTAGGACAGGTTGTGCTTTTTGCGGAAACGTTTTGTAAGTGAACTGTCGTCTCCGGCAGCAATGCCGATGATGCGGATGGTGCCATCGGTCCCTGCGGGGCCGATGAGTTCCGCAAGTTCACGAAGGTCCGGTCCTTCAGCCTGACAGGGAGCGCAAAACCAGCTGTATATATTGATGATGATGAACTCTTCCTGCAGCTCCCCAAGTTGCACGGCCTTGGGCGGCAGTCCGTATTTCGCGGAATCCGCTATTGCGGGCAGCAGGAGGTTGGGAAAGGCTCTGGCGGCATCGGTGGATTCTCCGGCTTCGCCGGAAGTTCCGGTCTGGGGTGCTTCGGCAGCATTTTGCGCAGCCGTGGAGAGGCTGAACACGCCTGACGTAAGAAGCAGGAGCAGGGCCAGCAGGAGTGACAGAGGTGTCTTTCGGGTCATGGTACCTCGCAGGGGAACAGTTTCTTTTCCATCGTAGGCATTCCTGACGGACATGGCAATTGTCTTGTGCCTGAAAGAGCGGATGTGTTGCATTCTTGCCATACATTATCTGAGGATGTAGGAGTAATGCCTAAGCCTTAGGAGTGCTGCTTTGACAACTATGCTGCAACGTGTGCCTTTCGTGTTACGTCGAACATACGTGTTATTGTTCTGCTGCCTGGTCTGGCTTGTGCCGCCTGCCATGTTGACCGGTTGCGATGGCGGTGATGCCTATGAGTACGACGGGTATGCCGGCCAAGGCGTGACAGACTCGGAAATCCGGCTTGGTTCCTCCCTGCCGCTCACAGGGCATGCGAGCTATCTGGGCAAGCAGACCCTGCGCGGTGCCCTCAGTTACATCAAGTTTGTTAATGAAAACGGTGGGGTGCACGGGCGGCGGATTGTGCTGGATGCCCGGGACGACGGCTACGACCCGCCCCGCTGTCTGGCCAACACGCAGCAGCTCATGATCCACGGCAATATCTTTGCCCTGTTCGGCTATGTGGGAACCCCCACAACCATGAGAATTCTGCCGCTGGTGGAAGAGGCCCGTGTTCCGTTGCTGGGCATGTTCACGGGCGCGAACGGTCTTCGCATTCCCTTCAACCGGTATGTGATCAACGTGCGTGCCTCCTATTATCAGGAGACGGGGGCGGCGGTGCTGCATCTGGTGCAGGACCTGGGTCTCAAGCGCATTGCCGTGTTCTATCAGTATGACGCATATGGTTTTGACGGTCTGACCGGAGCAGAGCTGGTGCTCAGGGAGCTGGGCTTGGCTCCGGTTGCCCGAGGTTCCTATGTCCGGGGAACGAATGATGTGACGGATGGTCTCAAGCGCATTCTGGAAGAGCGCCCCGAGGCTGTGGTTATGGTCGGCACCTACGAGCCCTGTGCGGAATTCATACGCAGGGCCGACGCTGCCGGACTGAAGGCCGTGTTCTACAACCTTTCCTTTGTGGGGGGGGAAGAGCTGGTGCGTCGTTTGCCCCATGACCTGAAGAGTCCGGTTGTTCTGTCGCTGGTGGTGCCTCCGCCCACGGCACCTGAAGCCCCCCGCATCATGGAGGTTGCCAGCGATTACGTGGCACATCTGAAACGCTTTTTCCCCGACGAGATTCCCAACGCAGTAGGGCTGGAAGGATACATCAATGCCCTTGTGCTGGTGGAAGGATTGCGGCGTGCAGGGCCCGATCTCACACGGGAGGGTTTTATTGATGCCATAGAGACCATTTCGAACTTTTCGTTGGGCGGGGCGACCGAAATATCCTTCAGCCCTGAGGATCACCAGGGGATGGAGTCGGTTTTCTTCTCCGTGCTGCGTGACGGACGCTTCGAACTGGTGGATGATTTCCGTGCCGTGCTTGCGGAGTCTGATACCGCCGGCCAGGGTGGCGCAGCTTCTGCCGACCAGGGAGGAGCGCAATGATCCTCAAGGCGCTTGCCCGACTGAATCTCAAGAACAAGTTCTTCATTTCCATTCTCGCGGTGATCCTCATCATCAGTTGTGTGATCGCCCTGCTTGCCCGCTGGATTCTGGTTTCCGGCCTCACGCAGGAGCTCGAGTTGCGTGGCACGGCCGTGGCCCAGAGTATCGCGGCACGCGGCGGTACCTACCTGCTTGAGGACAACATTCCGGAGTTGCTGAGCCTTATTTTTGACGAAAAACAGCTGCGGGAACGCAAGCATCTTGTCGATTACATCTATGTGGAGAACGTGGATAAGCGGGTGCTCTGCCATACCTTCACCCGTCCTTTCCCCGATGAGTTGCCTGGCACCAACCCCCTGGGGGAAAGCGAACAGAAGAGCGTGCGTCTGGTAAGTCTGCTGGGGCATGAAGCCTATGACATTGCGGTGCCTGTCAAAGAGGGCCTTTACCGTATCGGCACGGTACATGTGGGATTGTCCAAGGAGCATATCGACAGCCTAGTGGCCAAGTTGCGCGTCATGTTTCTCGGGTTCATCTCCGCGGTCATCATCATCACGTTCTATATTTCGCACAGGTTGGCAGGATACATCACTGATCCGGTGGTGCGCCTGACGCGTATTTCCGATGACCTCTCGCGCGGAAGCTTTGATTCTTCAGGGATTCTCGATTTGCCGGACGGAAGGTGGAACATTACGGACTGTCCCGCTTTTTCCGATACGGACATGCCCTGCTGGCATTTTGACGACCAGCGCAAAGGGGAGCAGAAGAGGCCGGATGACAAGACCCTGCGCCGCTGCAAGGAATGCGTGTTCTATCGCAAGCACGAGGACGGGGACGAGGTGGCGACACTGACCGACTCCTTCCGCAACATGGTGTGGTCCATCCGCTTGTACCGCAGGCGGTTGAGCGAGTCTGAGAATACCTACCGCTCCCTGTTCAACAGCGGTCCCGATCCCATTTTCGTTGTGGATTGCACTACTCAGAAGGTGCTTGATGCCAACCCCCGTGCGGAAGAGGTCTACGGTTTCTCCCGTAACGAACTGGTGGGGATGGATTTTACAACTCTCGGCCCCGTGCAGACCCGCGAATGCATGATGCTGTTTGAGGGCGGCGGTGACGAGGCCGGCTGCGTGCGTACGCCTCGCGTGGTGCATCACCGCAAGAACGGGGTGCCCATGTTCGTGAATGTGAACGCCTGCCCCATCAGCTACCGGGGACGCCCCGCCATTATTGTGGCAGCAACGGACGTGACGGAGGTGGTGGAGAAGGATGCCCAGCTCATTCAGGCATCCAAGATGAAGTCGCTGGGTGAAATGTCTGCAGGCGTTGCGCATGAACTGAACCAGCCGCTCAATGCCATCCGCATGGGAAGCGATTTTCTGGCCATGTCACTGGAGCAGGGCGTAACCATTCATCCCGAGCACTTCAGGCAGGTGGTAACGGAGATGAGCGCGCAGGTGGATCGTGCTTCGGGCATCATCAATACCCTGCGTTCGTTTGGCCGCAAGGCGGATCTTTTTGATGAGGACGTGAACCTGAATGCAACGGTACAGGCCGTCACTTCGCTAATCAGCAGGCAATTCCTGTTACATCAGGTTGATATTAAGGTTGATCTTGCCACGGAGCTTCCTGTAATAACCGCTCAGGACAACCGTCTGCAGCAGGTGCTCTTCAACCTTGTGACCAACGCGCGCGATGCCATTATCGAGCGCCGCAAGGGTATGGAAAAGGCTGCGCGCGGGCTTATTGAGATTCGTACCTTTGTGGACCGGGAGCATGTCTGCCTGTCTGTGAGCGACAATGGCACCGGCATTCCGCAGCACGTGCTGGAGAAGGTGTTTGAACCCTTCTTCACCACCAAGGTTACCGGAGAGGGTATGGGTCTGGGGTTGGCCATCTCTTACGGGATAGTGCGCGACTACAAAGGGGATATAGGCATCAGAAGTCGTGAGGGCGAAGGAACGACCTTTACCTTGCGCTTTCCGAAAGCGTGATCCGGCCATGCGGGCAGAAAAGGAATGAGCGATGCGTATTCTTGTTATCGATGATGAAATGCCGACCTTGAAGATGTTTGTGCTCATTCTCAATGCCATGGGGCATGAGGTGCTGACGGCGGAATCGGGTGAGCAGGGGCTGGAGGTGCTTAGGGCTGAGCACCCTCCGCTGGTGCTGACCGACATCAAGATGCCCGGCATGGACGGCATCGAGGTGCTGCAGAAGATCAAGGAAGAGAATCAGGCTACCGAGGTCATCGTCATCACTGGTCATGGCGACATGGACCTTGCCATCAAAGCCTTGAATCTGGACGCCACGGACTTCATCAACAAGCCCGTGCGACGTGAGGCCCTGCAAGGTGCCTTGGCCCGTGCGGAAGAGCGCATACAACTGGCCCGGAGCAAGGCTGCGGCCATTTCCATCTATCTGCGTGAAGGTGATGCCGTCATTGCCGTGCGCGGCACCCTTTCCACTTCTTCGGAATCCGCGTTGAAAGACGCTTTCCGGCATGCCGCCCGTTCGCGGAACAACATTGTGCTGGATTTTGCGGAGAACACTTCCATCAACGGCGCAGCCATTTCCGTACTGGCGGAATGCGTCCGCAACGCCCGTACGGAAGGCCAACGCATTGCCATGGTCGGTTTGTCGGCCAATTTCCGTCAGGTATTTGAGGTGATGGGAATAACGAGGCAGATTGCAGCGTTTGCTTCTCTGGATGACGTGCGCTTCTAGGGTTCCACCCGGCAGTTGTCATTGCTCGGCGGAGAGATGCGCAACGCATTCTTGCCGGACTGCTTGATGTCGTACATGGCCTTGTCGGCGCAGCGCAGCAGGTCTCCCGGGGTTTCTCCGTGTTCGGGATACAGGCTGCCGCCAATGCTTGCTCCTATGCGCAGTTCTCTGTTCTCCCACGCATATGGCTTGTTCAGTTCTTCCAGCAGCGGTCTGCCTACGCGGTAGAGGGCTTCTCTTCCCTTGATATCCCACAGAATGATGACAAACTCGTCGCCGCCTATTCTGGCCGCAACGTCTGATTCGCGCAGACGGGCTTTGAGCCGGCTTGAAACTTCCCTGAGCAGCGTATCGCCGGCCTCGTGGCCGTATGTGTCATTGATCGGCTTGAATTGATCGAGGTCGATGAAGAGCACGCCGATCTGTTTGTCGGACCGTTTGGCCTGCGCCACCATGTGCTCCATGGTCTGTTCCATGTAGGCGCGGTTTGCAAGCCCGGTAAGCGGGTCCGTGTTGGCGCGCTGGGCAAGTTCCTGCTCCGAGCGTTTTTTTCCTGTTACATCCACGGCGACGCCTTCCAAGGCTTCCAGTATTCCCATGTTGTTACGGATGGCCCGAATGCTGAGGGATACCCATATGTGTTCTCCGTCGCGTCTGCGTATTTCCGCCTCATAGCCGGAAAGGTGGTCCGTCTTGATAAGTTCTTTAAGCATTTCTGCACGTTTTTCGGGGTACACCCAATGCTCAATGGCCAAGTTGCGTATGGATTTGAGCATGTATTCAGGGGTGTCATAGCCGTATAATCGTGCCATGGCAGGATTGGCGGAGATGACTGTACCGCCGACTGTGGAAGTGAAAATGCCCTCAATGGAGTTCATGAAGATATTGCGGTAGCGTTCCTCTGCCTTGCGCAGCTCTTCTTCCATGCGCTTTCGGGCCGTTATGTCGATTGTGGCTCCCACAAGCCCGGCGACCTTTCCGTTGCTATCCAGCAGAACGTTTTCGTAGACAAGATGTGTGGCAGGAGGCTGCAGCCGCGGGCGATACTGTTCAACGCGTTGCGTTGCCTTTCCTTTTGCGTTCAGCAGTTCCCGGTCATACTCTTCCTGCATCAGAACTACCGGGAGTGGAAAAATATCACGCGGATGCCCGCCGATGAGTTTTTCCTTGGGCACATCGGCCACTGCGGCGAACTCGTCATTGGCCAGCGTGAAAATCCCGCTGGTGTTGCGCACGGCCACAGGAATGGGAATGGCGTCGATGACGTTCTGCAGAAAATCCCGGCTCTCTTCCAGTCTTTGTTCTGCCAGTTTCAGGGACGTGACATCCTGAATGGTGCCTTCCACGCAGCCCTCTTCCTGATTGAATTTTGCCGAAAAAATGGCATGGAAGGTGGAATCGTCCTTTCTGACGAACGTGCAGTGAAAATTCTGCACCTGTCCGGCTCTATGGAGTTCTGCCAGCATTTCAGCCCGGTGCTCCTTGTTCAGATAGACGTCTTTCGGGATGACGCTGGCAAGCATCTCCTTTTCTGTAGCGTAGCCGAACATGCGTGCACCGGTCTGGTTGATGGCGAGGAAGCGGGAACCGTCCATGGTGGAGCGGAAAATGGCGACGAGGGCAAGGTCGTAGAGGTTCTTGTAGGCTTCCTTGGCGGCATCCAGCTCTGTGATTTCCTCGGAATGGTTTTTGAGAAGGGATGTCAGATGTTCCATGCTTGTATGCATAATCCTGAAGCGCCTTGCTACAAGATAGATGCTCAGGGTGATGGCAAAAGCCACGACGCCGAGAAGCAGCATCCAGTCCGCCTTGTCCAGATGGGCGTGAGGAATGGAGCCTTCGGCAGCATGGAGAGCAGGGGGGAAGGCGAGCGCCAGTATGATTGATAATAGTCTTGCCATAGCCGTTCTGCTTTTCGGCACTCTTTTGGTAAGTCTTAGAGTCTGGCTAGGAATTCAGCCAGATACTCCTTCATAACACAATGGGGGTATAATGAAACTCCATGATTCTTTTTTTGCCAAAAAAAAGGAACGCGGGAGCGTTCCTTTGTTGTTGCATGGAACAGGAGCTGGCTAGTCTTCGAGATTGAAATCGACCTTGATCTTGTAGAGACGTTTGGCAGGCAGGTTCAGAATCTCGATGCCGGTCTTGCGGGTTATGCCGTCCAGTGTATCGCAGACGTTATCCCAGCTGGGGCCGATGAAGGTGAACCAGATGTTGAATTCATGGTCGCGCAGGTAATTGTGCGTTACGCCGGGGTAGCTGTTCACTTCTTCGACAAAGCTGTCCATCTTGTCCGCAGGCACCTTGGCGGCGCACAGGGTGGAGCGCCAGCCGAGCCCCTTGGAATTGAAGTTGGCGCCCATGCGGCGGATGATCTTGCGTTCCTTCATGGAGCGGACTCGGGCAAGCGCTTCGGCTTCCGTCAGGCCCACGGCTTCGCCGATAGCCTCATAGGGACGGGGCTCCACGGGGAATCCGGACTGGATGATGGTAAGAATCTTGCGGTCGACTGCGTCAAGGGACGCGTCCATCTGCTGGGTCATGCCTACCTCTTTGATGCCTTGCAGAGGGCTTTGCCACTGCGGTTTCTCATGAAGATCGGCTCCGCCCACAGGCGGAGCCGCAGTGAAGTTCAAATCTGTTGCAGCTAGCCGCACTTGCGCGGGTTGTAGCTGCACAGAGGCTCTTCCGCCATGTGCGAGCCCTTCATGGAATATCCGCGGGCGCGGCAGCCGCCGCACACGTTGTGATATTCACAGACGCCGCACTTGCCTTCGTATTCTTCCTTGGTGCGGAACTGCTGGAACGGCTTGGAGCTGCGCCAGATTTCCGGGAAGGGCGTGGTGCGCACGTTGCCGCAGTCCAGTTCAAGGTAGCCGCAGGGCTGTACCTGTCCCACGTGGGAAATGAAGCAGAAGCCTGTGCCGCCGAGACAGCCGCGGGTGAAGGCGTCCATGCCGAAGTTTTCGGGCGTGACGGGAATGCCTTCTTCTTTGGCCCGCTGGCGCATGATGCGGTAGTAGTGCGGGGCACAGGTGGCCTTCAGGTGCATGTCCGTGGTCTTGCGGAAGTCGTAGAACCAGTTGAGCACTTCTTCGTACTCTTCGGCAGTGATGACTTCTGCGCCCATCTGGGCTGCCCGGCCGGTGGGTACCAGCAGGAAGATGTGCCACGCAACCGCGCCGATCTTCTCGCACAGGGAGAAGATGTCCTTGAAGTAGGGCAGGTTCTGGCGGGTAACCGTGGTGTTGATCTGGAATTCGATGCCCGCATCCTTCAGGTACTGGATGCCGCGCATGGAAGCGTCAAATGCTCCGGGTACGCCGCGGAAATCGTCATGGAATTCGGCACCGGGGCCGTCGATGGAAATTGAGCAGCGCTGTACGCCGGATGCCTTCATCTTCTGCGCGGTCTCGGGCGTGATGAGCGTGCCGTTGGGCGACATGACGCAGCGCAGACCCTTGTCCGTGGCGTATGCGATAAGCTCGTACACGTCTTTGCGCATCATGGGATCGCCACCGGTGAAGATGATGATGGGGTTGCCCACGCTGGGGAAGGTATCGATAAGCGCCTTGGCTTCCTCGGTGGAGAGTTCTCCGGGATACGGCTCTTCATGCGCCTCGGCGCGGCAATGCTTGCAGGCGAGGTTGCAAGAGCGGGTCACTTCCCATGCGATGAGCTTGCAGGCGGGGGTACCGTCTTCAAGGGTACGGGCCTTCATGCCGGCGAGGCCGTCTGCGTGGGCTGCTCCGCCCGGATGTCCTTGGGGATGCCCGCCGGGGTGACCACCAGGATGACCGCCCTGATGGCCGGCAGGATGGCCCTGAGGCTTCTGTCCATGGCCGCAGGGGCAGCCGGAATTCTTGTGATCGTGCATATTACTTCACCAGTCCTCGTGCGAGGAAGTCTTCGGTAAAATAGGAGATGATGAGATCCGCACCGGCGCGCTTGATGCCCATGAGCGATTCCATGGCAACGGCATCGCCGTTGACCCAGCCGTTGTGTGCGGCTGCCATGATCATGGAGTACTCACCGCTCACCTGATACGCGGCCACGGGCAGGTCGAATTCGTCGCGGACCATGCGGATGATGTCGAGATAGGGGCCTGCGGGCTTCACCATGAGGAAGTCGGCCTCCTCCAGCACATCCGCCGTTGCTTCGCGAAGGGCCTCGCGGCTGTTGGCGGGGTCCATCTGATAGGACTTGCGGTCGCCTGACTGGGGGGCGGACTCGGCAGCCTCGCGGAAGGGGCCGTAGAATGCGGAGGCATATTTCACGGCATAGGACATGACCGGAATGTTCTCGAAACCGGCTTCGTCCAGTGCTTCGCGGATGGCGAGCACGCGGCCGTCCATCATGTCGGAGGGGGCTACGATGTCTGCCCCGGCTTTCGCATGGGAAACTGCGGTTTTTGCCAGCAGGGCAAGCGTGCCGTCGTTTTCCACGGTGACATCGCCGTTCTCCTTGCGCAGAATGCCGCAATGACCGTGGTCGGTGTATTCGCAAAGACACACGTCGGTCACGACCACCAGCTGGGGCCAGCGCTGCTTGCACAGGCGAACCGCCTTCTGCACGATGCCGTCATCGGCATAACCTTCTGAACCCACGCCGTCCTTGGTTTTGGGAATGCCGAACAGGATGATGGAGCGCAGGCCGGTTTTGACGGCGGCATCCACTTGCTTTTCGAATTCCTGAAGAGATAGCTGGAACTGTCCGGGCATGGAGCTGATCGGCTTGCGGAACGAAGCATCGTCGGTATCCACAACGAAGTAGGGCATAATCAGGTCCTGCGCGCGGACCTCGTTTTCCCTTACCAGTTCACGAAGAGCAGCTGTGCGGCGAAGGCGCCGTCCACGAAAGAAGTCTGCCACCTGAGGCTCCTTGGAATGTTTGCGGCCCGAAAAGCGTTGCCTCCGCAAATTCGGGCTGGTCTGCAAAGAGGTTCAGACAACTCCGGCGGGCAGGGAAGCGGATTCCTCTACCCGCCGGAGGCGTAGTGTCATTGTGCTTGCGTGCTATTCGGGACGGATTTCGTCGTCCGTCAGATAGCAGGCGGGGTCCTGTGCCCATTCGTCGCCGTAGTAGGCTTCGGCACGGGCGCGGAAGTTGCCGCCGCAGATGTTCAGGAAGCGGCAGGTGGCACAGCGGCCGCCAACGTGCTTCTTCTTGTCCTTCATCTTGGCGAGCAGTTCGATGTTCGGATCGTCCCAGATTTCGGAGAAGGGACGCTCAAGTACGTTGCCGAACACCTTCTGGCGCCAGAACTGGTCGGGATGGACGGAGCCGTCCCAGCTGATGCAGCCGATGCCGCGACCGGAGCTGTTGCCTTCGTTGAACTGCAGCAGTTCGAATACTTCTTCGGCGCGCTTGGGGTCTTCCTTCAGCATGCGCATCCACACGTAGGGGCCGTCGGCATGGTTGTCCACGGTGAGAACTTCCTTGGGCATGCCTGCGTCGTGCAGTTCTCGGGTGCGGTCCATGATCAGGTCGAGCATTTCGCGGGTTTCCTGATGATCCAGGTCTTCCTTGATCAGTTCGGAGCCGCGGCCGGAGTATACGAGGTGGTAGAAACAGATGCGGGGTACTTCCAGATCACGCACCAGATCAAAAATCTTGGGCACTTCGGGAGCGTTACGCTTGTTGATGGTGAAGCGCAGGCCAACCTTCAGGCCTTCGGCCTTACAGTTCTCGATGCCTTCCAGTGCCTTCTTGAAGGAGTTGGGAACGCCGCGGAACTTGTTGTGCACTTCTTCCATGCCGTCGAGGGAGATGCCCACGTAAGAAAGGCCCACTTCCTTCAGTTCCTTGGCCTTCTGCTTGGTGATGAGCGTGCCGTTGGTGGAAATTACTGCGCGCATGCCCTGATCGGTGGCATACTTGGCCAGTTCCACAAGGTCCTGACGCACCAGCGGTTCGCCGCCGGAGAACAGCATGACGGGTGCACCGTACTGGGCCAGATCGCGGATGATTTCCTTGCCCTTTTCAGTGCTGATGGCGTCCTTGCCGTCAGGGTCTACGGCATGTGCGTAGCAATGGACGCACTTGAGGTTGCAGCGCTGGGTCATGTTCCATACGACCACGGGCTTCTTGTCTGCGGAGAACTGGAGCAGGTGGGAAGGAAGCTTTCCGGAATGGCGACCGTAACGCAGTGCGTCGGACGGTTCTACCTGGCCACAGTAGAGTTTGGAAATACCAATCATCGTAACTCCTTATACATGATGGACGGGGCCGGTTGCACTTCTGCGGCCGGAACGCGCACAGGTTCCTTGCCTGCCGCTCAGTCCCCTTCCGTAATCACGGGATGCAAAAACTCCGTCTGGGAATATAACGCCTATAACAGGGTTGGCAAGCCCATATCAGTAGTCGTTCCTGACGGCATTCCCCTGTACCAGACTCCGGACCTCAGGGCAAAGGCTTTTCCTTTATCAATAAAGGTTGGTCGCGTGAACAGTAAAGGGTGTGGGATCATTGTTGTTCATGTTCTGCCTTTCGCTTGTTTTCCGCGTTACACGTGGTGTACATGTTCCGTTGAAGAATCGGTTTGATTCCCTTTTCTTTCTGCGCTGATGTCGCTATAATTTCTCCTATGACCGTCAATAAAATCAGAGTGCTGCATGTGGTGCAGGGGCTTGGTGCCGGTGGTACGGAAAAGGTGATGCAACTGCTCGCCTGTTATACCGCCCCCGAGCGCTTTGCCGTTGCCGTTCATTCGCCTGCCGACGGCCCCAGAGCCGGGTTGCTGCGGCAGGCGGGCATACAGACGTATGTGGGCGGTGATGTTGCTGCTGTGCTGGAGCGCCTGCGGCCGCATATTATCCACGTGCACCGGGGGGGATGGCCGGAACCGGTTCTGATGCGTCCGCTCCGTCTGTACCGGCAGACCATGCACAGGCAGGGACGTAAGGCGGTTCTGGTGGAGACCAACGTGTTCGGACGCCACGATGATTCCCCGGGAGGGGCCGCGCTGGACGCCACTTTTTTTGTTTCCCGTTTCTGCGCACACCGCTATGGGCAGGTGGAGGGCATTGCCGTTGCCCCGCCCCGTTATCAGGTGCTCTACAATCCTGTGGATACGGATTTTTTCGCTGCCCATGCCCTGCCGCCGGAGCAGCGTGACTATGCGCGGCCTGTCATCGGGCGAATCTCCCGTCCCGACCCCGGCAAGTGGTCGGCGCTGGCGTTGGAATTTCTGCCTGCCACTGTGCGGGCGTTGCCGGATATGCGTTACAGGATTGTGGGCGGCATCGACGAGGCCCATCGTTACGTTGCGGAGCAGGGGCTGGAGGACAACGTGGAATTCTGCGCTCCCGTGCTCACGGACGGGGAACTTGTCACCTTTTTTGATTCCATCTCCCTGCTGGCCCATGCCAACGATACGGGCGAGAGTTTCGGGCTGGTCATTGCTGAGGCCATGGCCTGCGGGCTGCCAGTGGTGACGCATCCGGCAGCAGGGCTCAGGGACAATGCCCAGCTGGAGCTTGTGGAACACGGCATAACGGGGTTGGTCGCCAGGTCGGCCGAGGAGTATGCCGAAGCCGTGCTCCATCTGCTGCGACATCCCGACGAGGCCAGACGCATGGGCATGGCCGGTCGCGAAAAGGCGCAGCGTCTTTTCCGCGTGCAGACCGTGGTGCGCAAACTGGAGCAGATATACAGGGAGCTTCTTGAGCGTTGCGGAGGTGTGCTGTGAGTTCGGATGCTGCACGTCTTGTCCGCGACCAGTTGCACGTGTATTCCGCAGCGGTTCTGCCCTTCCGTATGGGGGAACGGGCTCTGCCCGAGTTGCCGGAGAACTCTTTCGATACCGTGCAGCGGCATCTGCAGCAGGCCTTGCGGGCCGCGCAGCGTACTGGCCGCAGTCATTTTCTGCTGCTGGGGTGCGGCGACGGCAGGTTGCCGGACGCCATCGCGGCTGCCTTGCCCGACAATGTTACGCTCACGGTGCTGGAACTGCACCCGGAGCGTGTGCGTCAGGCCATGGAGCGGGGGCATATGGGCTGGTGGCGGGAGGCTGGCAGGCACCGTCTGGTGACGGATGTTTCTTCATGGGCGTTGCTCGTCCTGCTTGCGCAGGCGGGGCTGACGTCTGCCAATACGGCCATGATGCTGCATCCGCAGTTGTCGGAGCAGGAGAAGGAAGCCTGTCGCGGATGGCAACGTCTGTTCACGGGGAGTGCCCTTTTGGCAGGGGGCAAGGCGGAGCAGGGAGCTGACGGCCCTCTGACGCTGGGGATCATTGCGCATCCTCAGGAGCCGAATCTCCACGAGTTTTTTGCCCATGTACCGGACTGGGTGCATGAGGTTGTGCTGGTCTGGGATGCTGATACTATGGAAGCATTGCCGGTATCGGTACGCTCTGCCGCAGAGAGTTGTGCGGTTCCGGTCCGGCAGGTGGCGCGTCCTTTGGGTGGAGACTTTGCCGCCCAACGCAATGCAGTGTTGGCTGCCTGCTCGACGGAGTGGATACTGTTTCTGGACGGTGACGAGCGATTGTCGCCGGAGGCATGGGCCGTGTTGCCTGCGTTGATGCGTCAGGGGGTGGGCGGATATGTTTTCCCGCGCTGGACGCGCATAGGTTCCGAAGCGCAGTGCCGCGCCGGATTCGGGTTGTGGCCGGATGTGCAGCTGCGTCTGTTTCGCAGAGGCCCGCAGACACGTTTCGAGCGCAATGTGCACGAGGTGGTTCGCCACGTGGCCGGACCGCTGGCGCTGACCCTGACTATGCATATTGATCATTACAGCCATCTGTGGAAGGACATGAACATGCTGGCGCAGAAACTGCGTACTTTTGACGAAGCCGCAGGCCGTGAAGCCATGCACAGGCTGAACAAGGAGTACCCCGCAGTGTCCTGCGAGCTGTTCGGCGTCATGGAAGGGATGTGCGGTCAGGACTCCTGTCTGCTGTTGCCCGTGACCATGTGAAACGCATGAAAGACGCCATAGGTGTAGCCTAATCAAGGAGAAGTTCGTGAAGCTTGTTTGCCCGCAGTGCCAATATACCAAGGAACTGGATGAAGCCGTCATTCCGGCGGAAATGGTATACGCCACCTGTCCCCAGTGCCGCCATCGCTTCCGTTTTCGTGGTGAGGAGCCGGATTTCGGGCTGGAAGCGTCAGGCCCTGAAGATCAACCCGAGCCTGCCGGAGATGATTGGGCGGCAGGGAACCTGAACGCCGGTGCTCAGAAGATCGGGGCAGGGGCACAGCAGTCCTTTGCGGCCGGTTCCCCGGAAACGTCCGGCGAAGGGGGAACTGCCCCCTCCGTTGATCCGGCGGTGGCTGGCATACCATGGGCATACAGGCACGAAGTGGGCTGGCTGTCGGCATTCATTGCCACGGTGCGTGCCGTGCTGGTCACGCCAGCTGAGTTTTTCGGCCGTGCAGGCACCGAGTGGCGCAAGGCTGGCGTGTTTCCTTTTTACATCATCTGTATCACGTTTGGTCTGACCGTTGGGCAGGTTTGGGCTTGGGCCATTACCACGTTCCTGTCTGATGTGTTGTCGGAACAAGCCATCACGGCCTTCGGAGGGAATTTCCTGGGCTTGGGCATGGCGCTTGGCATGGTCACTATCACTGCAGTGATTTCTCCGCTGTTCCTCTTGGTTACGGCGGGTATTATTCATGGTTGCCTGAAGATTACGGGGGGCGCTCGCAAGGGATTCGGCGCAACCGCCATGGTATGCGGATTCGGTGCCAGCACCTATGTGCTGTACCTTGTGCCGTTTATCGGACAGTTTCTTGGGGGCCTTTGGGGGCTGTTTGTTTTGCTGGTGGGGCTCAGGCATGCGCATGGCGTTCCGATGTGGCGGGTTGTGCTGGCAGTGGTGTTGCCCTTTATCATTATTCTTCTGCTTATTGTTACGGCTGGGATGGTCAATGCCTGATACCTTTTTCCTGCCTGTCTCCTGTGTCTTTTTCGTGAGGCAGGGTATTCCGCATGACTGATGGTTTTCACGAGGACTCCTGTAGACCCGGGCGTGTTTCAGATTCTGCTTCCGGGCAGGAGGATGAGTTCGCGAGCCGCAGGGAGCGTGAAGGGCAGAAAATAGCGGCCTCTTACGCTGAAACTGAGCTTGGCTCTCAGCAGCCTTCCGGTCCAGAAGACGGGGGCTTTGCCGGAAGCTTTGGCGAGCGGGTGTGGTGTGTGCTGTTCTATCAGCAGCGGGTTTTCGGTATGTCGTTTGAGGGGATCTGGGATCGCAGGGCGTTATGGTTCGCCATGCAGGTGGCCGCCGTGACTCCCTTGTTACAGCAGGGGCTGCTGTATCTTCTTCTGTTCCTGTTACCCGTGCTGCTTCCGAGTTCTGTTCCGTTGATCTCTGTGGTGGAGTTTCTTCCGGCACGTCTTTCACTGGCCGAGTTTGTCCGCTACGCTCTGCTGGTTCCGGTATTGCTTCCCATCCCCATCGTTTTGTACTCCGGGCTTCTGCATGTCCTTCTCCGGCTTGCCCAGTCCGGAGAGCGGGGATATGCCGTTACCCTGCAGACGGTCTGCTATGCCTCTGCCTGCTGGCTGTTTGTCGTTCTCCCCGGCAACGGCGCATACCTTGCCCTTATCTGGTGGCTGGGCGTGCAGACTGTGGGGCTTCGCCTTGCCCACCGTTCACCGTGGAGCAGGGTGCTGCCCGTCATGGCTTTGCATGTTTCGGCTGCAGCATGGCTCGTGTCCATGGCAATCGGCTGGGTTGCCTTTCCTTCTTGAGCCTGTTTTTTATCATGGCAGCAGGCCTGCCCTCATCTAGACATTTGCCGTGAAGCGGTTTTTTCCGTACAAGTCGGGAGCTGTTGCAGCCTGCAAAGGCGGCAGCCGCTACGTATGCCGGCCGTTGCCGCCGGAATGCGGGTACTCTGATAACGCAAGGATTCTGCATGGAAATTCGTTGTCCCCAGTGTGGATATGGCAAAGAAGTGGATGAAGCTGTTCTGAAGCCTTCCGTGACGTTCGCGACTTGTCCGGAATGCGGGCATCGTTTCCGCTTTCGTGATGCCGTTGACGAAAACGAGCCGGATTTTTCTCTGGATTCCGGCGACGCCGGAACCGCGTATGAAGAGGATGAGCAGTCGTACCGTGGTGCTCCGGAAGAAGGCCCCATGCCTTCGTGGGCGCAGCCCAAACAGGCGGAAGCCGAGATTTGGGCACACGCCAGGGAGGTGGGCTTTGTTAACGCCTTCATTGCCACTACCCGGCATATCCTTCAGCGTCCTCAGGGGTTCTTTGCTACGATGAGCCGTGAGGTCTCCTTTCTTGTGCCGTTCAGCTACTATATGATTGCCTCTCTGCTGGGGATAGGACTTGAGACATTCTGGCAGACGGCCGTGGGTAACCCCATTTTGCCGGAGGCCTTTACCGGATCCGTGGCAGATGTGGGGGAACTGGTGCAACTTCTGTTTTTCAGTCCCGTTGTACTGACCCTGTATCTGTACGCTCTTTCCGGCATATTGCATCTGGGGCTGGTGCTGACCGGTGTGGCCAAGGGGGGCTCGCGGGCAACCATGCGCGTGGTGTGTTATTCCAGCGCTGCGGATCTGCTGAGTATCGTTCCGGTTGTCGGTGCGTTGATTGGCGGGTTGATGCGTCTGTGGATCATCGTGGTAGGGTTGAAAACGGTGCACGGAACTACCACAGGGCGCGTGCTGCCTTCCGTTGGTTTGCTGTTCCTCTCGCTGCTCGTCATCGTGGGCCTGACCATGCGTGACCTCGGCTTGCTGTAAATTGCCGCATATTCTTTCCTATTGTGTTGATTTAAAAATATTTTTATAATTTGTGCGCTTTTTGGCTCTCTCTCTTGATTTGCCAATATGCAGGTCGTACAATGGGTTATATTTTTTAAAGGGATAGTTCATGCTCATACGTTGTCCTGAATGTCTGTTCGAACGCCAGGTGGACCTTGCGAAGATTCCACCCACGGCCCAGCTTGCGACCTGCCCCAAGTGCCGTTTCAAGTTTCGTTTTCGGGAGTATGTCGTGGATCTCCCGGAGGCCGAACCGGCGGTAGAGCCCATTGCGGTCGAGGATTCTCCCTATGTGCATCCGGCTCTGCGGGATGTGGCTGAGCAGACCCAGCCCGACACTACGCCCGTTACGCCCGTTACGTATGTCGCGCAGGTCGAGCCGGAAGCAGATGATGTGGAGCAGGACAGCGAGGAATCTTTCGGGGATTTGCCTGACTCGCCTGATACGCCTGACACGTATGAACCTGTCGCCGTGGTTGAAGAACGCGGTGATGAGAGCTACGGCCAGGTCGTCGACGAGAATCGCTGGGCAGACGATGATGCATATGACGAGGAAGCTGACCTAGCGGAACCGGCTGCGGAGCATGACGCAGACCGATACGACGATGAGGCTGTCTATTCCCCCGAGGCGGATGCTTACGCCGATGAGCAACATGCGGCCGAGGAGGCCGATGCTGCGAAGGCTTCTGCATCCAAGCCCCACAGACATCTCGGCACCATCAGTGATTTTGAAGATCACGGCGGTAAGGGCGACATATGGGATGCCATTGCCGCCATGGGGGAAGGCGATCATTCCGGCGTAAGTGCCTTTATCCGTCATTCTTCCGTGGAGATGCAGATTCCCTGGGAGAATCGCGGCAAGCTCAGCCTTGTTGCCGCATGGTCAGAAACCCTCCGTCAGGCACTGTTTTCGCCGACTCACTTTTTCAGTTGTATTCAAGGGGCCGGTGGCTTCGCAGCGCCCCTTTTGTTCTTCCTGCTGACCATGCTGCTTGCCGTGGGGTTGGAAACCGGCGCTCTGGCGCTTTTGTACAGCTTGTGGGGAGACTCCCTGCACGCGGCCGGTCTTGCCCTGCCTTCGGCATCGCCTGAAGGGGTCTCTCTGGGGCTCATGGCCGGTGGGCTTTTCGGGGTCGCTTTGGGCAGGCTTCTGGTCATGGCCGTGCTGTGCCATCTGTTGCTGCGCATCTCCTTTTCCAGATGCAAATCCTTTGCAACCACCTTCCGTGTCATTGCTTACAGCAGTGCGGCCGGACTGGCGGGTGTTCTGCCTCTCGTGGGCACCATTGGTGCGCAGCTCTGGTTCCTCGCGCTGGTGTTCGTCGGTTTGCGTCATGCCCACGAGGCGGACTGGAAACAGACTATACTGGCCGTTTTGCCTGTATGCATGCTTATTCTTGTTGCAGTATTCTGGATGATGGGGCTGGAGACGGGAGCGGGAGTCTAGGCGGGCTGTCGATAAAGCCGGAGTGCGATATGTTCGGATGGCTGAAGCGCATAGCGGAAGAGATTCGTGACCGGATACGATATTCTCGCAAGATATCTCCGGAGAGTATCCGCCTGCTCGCTGTCGAACTGCAGGAGCTGGCTGGTATTGCTGAATTGGTCCATCCCGATGTGCCAGACAGAACCGCCCGCATTCAACGCATTCGCAGCGAGGTGAGGCAGCTCATTGAATTGACGGAACGTTTGGAATTTCGTCGTCTTTCCGCGCAGCGCCGTCTGGAACTCCATAGCTCGCTGGTACGCTCTCGCGCCCAATTGCTCGATTCCATGCAGAGTGTTCCGTCTCCCACGGACAGGATTCAGTAGTTCTTTCCCAGTTTATTCGCAGTGTATCGGCAGGGTTGCCCTCTGTCAGCTGCCGTGCTTTTGCCCTCCGCCTCTTCGCAGGGATATCCCGTACTCTTGTGGGTTCTGTCCCGCTCCTCTCGCTTTCTCAGCTAAGCCTAAATCAGGCATTGATCTTGCATTTTGTGGGATGTCACGTAATGGCGTGATGCAATCCTGACGAACGAAGCTAGAAGGTTGGGTATTATGCTCTATCTGCAACGGTGCGTATATATTGCCTTTGTTTTGGCAGCAGCTATGCTGCTCGGATGCTCAGGCTCCAAGGTGACCGAGAGCGTTTCCGGATTTATCCCTGACAGCGTCAAAGAGTCGGCGGACAGGATGGCGCCCGACGCCTTAAATTCGTCGCTGGGGTCCACGCCCCAGATCGTTTGGGATCAATGGGTGCGCAAGGGGCCTGTGCAGGTTTATCTGCGCCCCAAAGAGGAGCCCGTGGTGCAGCCGTCGGTTCTGTTCTTCCCCTTCATGCCCAAGATGGATGTGGCGCAGGGGCGCCATATCAGTCGTGAGCTTTCGCGCATGGTGTGGCAGAACTGGTTGGCACAGGAGGTTTTTCCCATCATCGAGTTTGCTGATTACGCCGATTACTATACGCCGGAGCGGGCTATCTCTCTTGCCCGGCAGCGTGGTGCCGACCTTGCGGTGGGCGGGTACATCACTAACTACATGGCAGGCGGTTCGGTCAGTGACACGTATGTGGCATTGCAGGTCGAGGTGTATGATACCGCAACTGGCGCACTTATCTGGTCCATGGCACATGCGGGCATGATGCAGAGCGAGCTGACCAGAGATTACATCATTTTTTCGGCGCGGACCCGTCTGCCATCCGACCCTACCGGAGCCATCATGCAGGCCCTGTCCCGCGACATGGCCAAGCCGCTTCTCGCGTGGACGGAGCCTTTGCGGCGGGAAGAACGTGAGGCCGAGGCGCAAGGAGGCAACAAGGCTTTCTAGCCTTCGTTGTCCGATGGATGAAAAAAGAAGCGGGAGGTTTCGGCCTCCCGCTTTTTCTTTATGGGGTATTGTGCGCTGCGATTTTTCTGTACATGGCGGCGCCGGAAAGGCGTCTGCCGGAAAAGTCCAGAGGAGTGGTGTCGTTGGCTGCCTTTTCTTGCGGTATGGCCGGTTCAGGCGGTGTCTTTGCGGCGGTTTCCTGCACCGTTTGTTGCTTCTGTTGCGGTGCGGGTGAGGCCGTCTGAGCCTGCGGGGGAGTCTGAACTGTTGCTTTAGCCGGGGCAGGTGCCGTAGCCGCCTGTGTCTGCATGGCAAATGCGTTTGCCTTGGGCAACGGTGCCTTGGCGCCAAAGGCCGCAGGTTTGGGAATGCCGCCTGCCGGAACATGGGACACATGCGTCTGTCCCGTTTGTACGGGGGTGGTCATGGCGGCCGCCGCTGTGGCTTCGGGCGTATCTATGATCTGGGCATACGCGCTGCGCAGGCCGGACAGAATCTTGATGACCTCGTCAATGTAGCCAATGTCCATCTTGAGGTTGGCGTTGAGCAGTCGGGTTGAGCAGTAGAAGTACAGTTTGTGCAGGTTCTCCGCCAGTTCGCCGCCCTTTTCCGCATTCAGGCTGCTATCGAGTTCGTTGATGACATCGAGCGCCTTGGAAATAAGTATTCCCTTTTGGGCGTAATCGCGTTCTTCGATCTTGATTTTTGCCTGATTGAGGAATTTGATGCAGCCGTCATAGAGCATCAGGAGCAGCTTCCCCTGCGAGGTGGTGGCCACCTGTGTCTGGAAATATGCTTTGGCTGCTTTCTGCATTTAGTTCTCCTACTGCTGCGCCAGTTGGGCTACCTGCTTGTTCAGGGATTCCATCTGGCCGTTGTATTTCGTGAGCGTTGATTCCAGCCGGGCAAATTTCAATCGCATGGAGCGTTCCCAGCGGATGATTCGCGATGTCTCGCGTTCTATCTTCTTATCGATCTCATCCATGATATCTTCATAGTTCTTCTCGATAATTTTCAACGTTCCGTCCGAGCTGAGCACATCCTTGAGGAGGGCGTCCATCTGACCGGCCTTGCCCTGTTTGAGACGGACCGTGTCGGAATAGCTTCCCGCAACGAGGTTGTTCACCTGAATGACCATACCGCGAGAGTCGCCGGTAAGAGATGAAATCTGGTGAGTATTCTGGTCAACCTTGGCGTTCTGTCCGCCTATCTTGGCATTGATGATGTTGCCGGTGGCATCCACATCATAGCTGACGTCATAAATGCCGGGCTTGGTGATTCCCTTGACCTGCGAGTAGAAGGAAAAATCCTGGGAATCCGTGGTGCCGATACCGTCCGCTGCAAAGAGTTCCGCAACGGCCGTGGGATCTTTGGCAAGGGCTTCATCAAGTTTTTCCATGTCGACGCGCAGCAGGCCGTTATCCTTGTCGCTCTGGTCCGCTACGGTGAGAATGCCGATATGCGCCAGCGTGGAATAATAGTCGCCTTCCCCGCCGTTGGCGTCGGAATAGTAGTCAAAACCTTCGGCTCTGCCGGAAACGGCCAATTTCAGGCGCGATGAAAGCAGTTGCACACCGTAGTTACCGGTAAGAACCGATCCTTTTTCCGCGTCGAACTGTGAGCTTTCATCGTTGGGGTCGGATGCCTTTGCGTTGGAGTCAACTTTGGTCAGCTCAAGCATTTTAGTTCGCACGGCGTTCATGCCGTCCACGAAGTCCTGAATGTTCTGCTTGATCTTCTCGAGATCTGTTCCGACGGTGAGTTGGGTTGTGCCTACATCCTTGAGGTTGATGGTAAGGCCCTCAATGACTTCCGAAACCGTGTTGGACGACGATTCGATGAAGCTGCCTGCTGGCCAGTCGTTGACCCGAATCAAGGCATTCTGGGCAGCCTGATAGTTCCAGTTGGTAAGAGGGCTGTCCGGTGCCTGCAGGTTGGTGAGATTGGTGCCGGCATCAATGCTCAATGCGTTCGCGGCGCCAAGACCCATACCCCGAATCTGCAGGTTGTATTGATCTCCGTTCTTGATGAGCGCAGCCTTGACTCCGGGGTTCTGCGGATCGGAATTGATGAGGTTGACCAGCCCCTCGACGGTGGTGTTGCTGGCAACCGTCAGGGTGCGCTGTTTACCCTTGTAAGTATACTGAAATGTCTGGTTTGCGCCGGACGTATTGACCTTGGCGGTCTTGCTGGCAAATCCGGTGTTGTAGGTCCACATGGAGTTTTTAGCCAGCTGTCCGACCTCTATCTTGTATACGCCTTCGGAAGCTTTGGAGTCCGTGGTGGCGGTGGCAACGGTGTCAAACGAACTGGTGGCGGATTTTGCAAGAAATTCCGCCATGGTATCCATTTTCTGGACCGTGCTTTGGAAATTCTGAATTTCCGTGTTGATGGTGCCGAAGGCATCAACACGTTTTTGCCAGTCGCCCTTCCACAGCTTCATGCGATTCATCTGGATGGACTCAACTTTTTTGAGCTGAGTGATCATCGAATCGAAATCGCTACCGGATGCGAGACCGGAAAAATGTATACCGCCAGACATTAATTCAGCCATAAGATACCTCGGGCATTTTTTTCCCAGATAGAATACTCCACTCAATGCAGTGCAAGGCTGGTGCCAGCATGTGCTTGGGGAAGAAGCGGGACAAACTATGCCTCCGGTAATACCTATCGGCTGAGAATCCGGTTTCTTTAGCGTGGAGGTGCTCAGCAATCGGCGAAGGTACGCATCATCCTGTCCGGAAATGAAAAACCCCGCCTTCTTATGAAGGCGGGGTCTTGTTTGCTTGAGGCAGCTATGTCGTGGTGAGCTTTGTCAGCGTTGCCCGGGCCTGCTGCGGGTCAAGGCCTTTGGCGGCGGCAATGCTGTCCAGATTCTCTTCTGCATCGCAGGGGCGGATGTAGAGTGGCTCAACCGGCTCTGTGGAATATTCGATGTGCTGAGCCAGCGCCAGCAAGGTTTCCGGTGCGGGATGGTCAAAGCGTTCGGGCAGGATGAGGGCCTCCGGGCATTGTTCCATGAAGAATGCAAGATTCTTCCGTAAGCCGGAACCCAGCAGAACAGGGGTGCTGCTGCTTGCCTTGATACGTGTGGCAGTTTCTTCCAGTGTGGCGGAATCTGCAGGGCAGAGTGCTTCAGTTTCCCCGTTCACGTTGCGGAAGCCCTGAATGTGTACAATACCCCTGCGTGCATGCGTAACCGTCCACACGGGGGCGTCTGCGGTCATGGCAAGGGCGTCTGTCGCGAGGGCATTCATGTAGTCTATGCCGCCCATGGTTAACCCCAGGGGACGGGCAAGACCCAGCGCCGTGGAAAGCACCAGCCGCAGGCCGGTGAAGGATCCCGGGCCACGGATGACGGCAATGCGGCCTACATGGTTCAGGGTGAGCCCCATGCGGGTGAGCCCGTCCATGAGAGCCGGTACAAGTACCTGCATGCCATGACGGGGAGTGAACCATTCTTGTGAAAAGACGAGTTCGGCTCCGTTGCCGCAGGCAATCTGCAGACGCGCTTCCGCGCCGTTCAGAACAAGAGTGAGGCTAGAGTCTGCGTACATCGTTGAACGTGGCCCAGATCATGAGGGTTATGAGCAGCATGATGCCGATGCGGGAGGCTATATCCATCACGCGGGGCGGTACCGGTCTGCGGATGACGGTTTCAATGAGCAGCACCACGAGATGCCCGCCATCAAGGACAGGCACGGGCAGCAGGTTCAGCAGACCGAGGTTCACGCTGATGAGTGCGGCCAGCGCCAGCACCGCGGCAAGGCCGTGCTCCGCCTGCTTGCTGACCATCTGTGCGATCATGATGGGGCCGCCAACGTTATCCATCGGAACGACCCGCTGGACAATCTTGACAAAGCCTTGCGCGGTTATTCCGATCATTTCCCAGGTCTGCTCAAGTCCGGCGATGGCTGCGGAACTGCCGCTCAGGGGCACCGAAACGGTCTTGCCGGAAGCGGCAATGCCGATGAGGAAGCTTTCTTCCTCTTCGCCGAATATGTTCTTGCGGGCAAGACGCTCGGGCACCACGTTGAACGTCAGGATTTTTCCTTGCCGGTCAACAGTGACGGTGAGCTCTTTGCCGTTGCTCTTGCCAACGGTGTCGGCAATGTCATTCCAGAAGACTATGGGGGTGCCGGCAATATCCACAACGGAGTCACCGGTGTGAATGCCCACGGCAGCTGCAGGCGCATCGGGAAGTACTTCACCTATTTCGGGTGCCATGTGCATCTGGCCGCTGCTCCAGAAAAGGCCCCAGTAGATGAAGAAGGCCAGAATCAGGTTGGCGAGGGGACCGGCAACGATGACGCACATGCGGTGCCATGTGGGGCGGTTGATGAAACTTTCTTCTTCGGTAAAGCCACCGGAAAGGTCATTGTCGTCGTTCTCACCGGCAAGGGAGACGTAGCCTCCCAGCGGAACGAGGGAAACTCGGTATTCGGTTTTGCCGTACTGCTTCTTGAGCAGGGCAGGACCGAAGCCGAGAGAGAAGGCCCGAACGCCTATGCCGAACAGGCGGGCAACGGCAAAGTGGCCGAGTTCGTGAAAGAAGATGAGTCCGCCAAGGACAAGACCTATGGCTATGGCGCTGGTCATGGTAATGATTTGCTCCGTGCTGGGGGTGGGTTTAGGTCGCCCATTCGCGCACGCGTGCGCGGGTAGCAGCGTCTAGCGATTCAATATCGTCAATGGTTTTGGGTGCATGTCCATCGTGGGCACGCATGGCCCGTTCGATCAGTTCCGGAATGGCGAGGAAGCTGATGCGGTCGTGCAGGAAGCTTTCCACGGCCACTTCATTGGCTGCATTGAGCACCACGGGCAGGCCGTTGCCGCCGCGCAGAGACTCGCGTGCCAGTTCAAGGCATGGGAAGGAGGATATATCCGGTTGCTCGAAGGTCAAGGGGCCGCACGTCACAAGATCCAACGGTTTTACTCCCGTGGACAGCAGTCTGGGCCAGCCGAGGCAGTAGCCGATGGCAATGCGCATGTCCGGCGGGCCCATGTGGGCTATCTGTGAACAGTCGGAATACTCCACCAGCGAATGGATGATGGACTGCGGGTGCACAACCACTTCTATGTTTTCAAGAGCAAGGCCGTACAGATAATGCGCCTCAATGACTTCAAGGCCCTTGTTCATGAGGGTGGCCGAGTCGATGGAAATCTTTGCGCCCATGGACCAGTTGGGATGTGCCAGAGCCTGCGCGCGGGTGACCGTCTGCAGGAACTCCCTGTCCTTGCCACGGAAAGGGCCGCCCGAGGCTGTAAGGATGATGCGGCGTACGTTCGCGCCGTCGTGTCCGCACAGGGCTTGAAAAATGGCGTTGTGTTCCGAATCCACAGGCAGAAGGGAAGCCCCTGATTTCTGGCAGACTTCACGAATGAGGTCTCCGGCCAGCACCAGCGATTCCTTGTTGGCCAGCGCAATGACCTTGCCTGCCTGTGCAGCCGCGAATGTGGCACGCAGCCCGGCCGCCCCTACCTGTGCGGAAAGTACGGTGCTGGCTTCTTCCAGTGAGGCTATCTGTGCGTAGCCTTCCGGTCCATAGAGGATGGTCGGGTTGTACCCATCGGGCAGGGCGGAACGCAGGCTGTTCGCTGTGGCTGCGTCCAGAACGGCAAGGTAGGGCGGGCGCCATTCATCAGCCTGTCGGGCCAGCAGCGAAATATTGCGGGCACCGGCCAGACCGATCACGTTGAACATGTGCGGCTGCTCGCGCAGTACCTGCAGGGCGCTGGTGCCAATGGAACCGGTGGAGCCGAGAATGACGACAGAACGGGGGAAGGTGTCCGACCACGAAGTGTCCGGCAACGGTGAGATGTAATTGATCATGCTCGGGAATCCTGTGTCCGGGTGACGAAAGCCTGAGCGCCGTTGGCAGAGAGGCGCAGCCCGATTTCCGTCATTACGCCAAAGAGCAGCCGGATGTCGTCTTCAGTGGTGCGGTGGTTGGCAATGCACAGCCGTACCGCCGCCTTGCCGCCGATGCGTGCAGGGGTGAGGAAGCCTGTGCCGCTGCGCTCCAGTTCCGCAAGAATGTCGATTTGCAATTGGTCCAGTACTTCCTGAGCCCAGTGTTCATGACCTTCAGGCACGAAGCGGGCGCAGGCGATGGAAAGCTCTGCGGGTGCCGCAGGCGCCCAGTGCGGTGAATCTGCGGCGAGGGACAGGAACAGCTGGGCCATGGCGCAGTTGCGGTCCACGATGGAGGCCAGTCGTTCGGTACCGTATGTGCGGAAGGAGAACCACAGCTTGAGAGCGCGTCCCTGGCGGGACAATTGGAAATTGGTGTTCTTCAGGTCCCAGTCGGATTCCTGACCGAGGTAGGCAGCCTTGGCCCTGAAGGTGGCTTTCTGCTGTGCGCTGCTTTTGAAGAGCGTGATGCCGCACTCCAGCGGTACGAAGAACCATTTGTGCGGATCAACGCAGATGGAATCGGCACGGTCTATGCCTTTCAGCTTGTGCCGGTGCATATCTGAGAGCAGTGCGGCACCGCCGTAGGCGGCGTCCACATGTAGCCAGAGCCCTTCCTCGGCGCAGAAGTCCGCCAGTTCGTCGAGCGGATCAATGGCCCCGGTGGAAACGGAACCCGCCTGTGCGACAACGCAGAAGGGATGAAAGCCCGCCTTGCGGTCGGCCTCCACGGCTTCGCGCAGGGCATCCACACGCATGCGGAAATTTTCGTCGGAAGGAATGCTGCGTACATGATCGTGACCGATACCCAGCAGCATGGCCGAGCGCGAGATGGACATGTGCCCCTGATCGGAAACGTAGAGCGTTATGGGCTTTTCCATGCCCTGCAAGCCTTTTTCCGCAACATTGGGCACGTGCTTCTGACGGGCTACGGTAATGCCCATGAGGTTGGCCACTGTCCCGCCGGAAACAAGGGTGCCTCCCCATCCTTCGCCGTAGCCGAACAGCTCGGCGAACCATGTGAGGACGATGTTTTCAAGTGCCGTGGCAGCAGGGCCGCCCTTGAAGGAAAGGGGGGCCTGATTGAAGCCTACGCTGAGCAGCTCGCCGATGGTGCCTGCCGGAGATGGGCTGGTGGTGATCCAGGCCAGAAAACGCGGGTGCCCGATGCGGGTGTTGACGGGAGGGAATGATGCCACCACCTCGTCCAGCACCTGATCGGGATCGTGGCCTTCGCGCGGCAGTTCCGAGGGGAACAAAGCCCGCACATTCTCATAGGTGGTCTGTGCAATGACCGGATCGGTCCGCACGGTGCGGATGTAGTCTCCGATGATCTGCATGACGCGGTCAAGATGGTCATCAAGCCGCTCAAGATCAAGCGTATAGTCCGTGGACTGGGAGCTCATGTGGGCAACTCTCCGGTAATCCTAGAAGAAAGTATATACGGCACGCGCCAGCGCATAGGCGGGCAGGGCGAGCAATATGGAGTCTATGCGGTCGAGAATGCCGCCGTGGCCGGGCAGCAATGTTCCGGAATCCTTGATGTTCAGCGTGCGCTTGAGAGCGGATTCGAAGAAGTCGCCAAGCTGTGAGGATACGTTCAGGAACAGGCCGAGCGGCAGCCATGCCCACCACGGAGCCGTGCCGAACACGGTGCCGATGGTAAGGCAGACCAGTGTGCACAGCAGCATGCCGCCGATGGAGCCTTCCCACGTCTTCTTGGGGCTCACGGTAGGCCATATCTTGTGCTTGCCGAATTTGCAGCCTGCATAGAAACCGCCGATGTCGGAGGCAAAGCAGGCCAGCAGAATGAGGCCGGTCTCAACGGGGGAGAAGCGCAGCACGGTCTGGATGACCAGCGGCAGATACAGGATGCCTGCAGTGAGCACCTGCGCCTGTTCGAAGCGGGCAGAATGGCTTTCGCCGGCGCCGTAGCTCAGCAGGAAGCCAAGGCTGCCTACCCAGAAGCCGCCGGTGATGCAGGCGAGCATGGTATACGGGCTGTCGATGAAAGCGCCATACAGAAGGCCGGCTCCAAGAAGGCAGCCGATCACCTTGTAGGGGAGATTGCTCTTGCCGGGCCAGAACATGGAGTAGAATTCGAACTGTCCGAGAGCCGCGACAATGATGGTAGCCGCGAGCAGAGCCCAGCCGCCGAGCAGCAGGGCGGTAATCAGAAAGGGAAGGACGACGATGGAGGTTATCCACCGCTGCTTGTGTGAGTCGGTCATGCCTTGATCTGGTCTCCGGTCTTGCCGAACCGCCGTTCGCGGTTGGCGTATGCGGTAAGCGCGGAGCGGAATTCATCCACGCTGAAATCGGGCCAATAGGTCTGGGTGAAATGGAATTCGCTGTACGCGTGCTGGTAGAGCAGGAAGTTTGAGAGACGCAACTCGCCGCTGGTGCGTATCATCAGGTCGGGGTCTGGCTGACCGGATGTATACAGATAGTCGGAGATGCTCTGTTCGGTAATGTCCTTGGCGGCAATTCCGCTTTCCATGATGGCGCGCACTGCCCGGACGATTTCGCCGCGTCCGGAGTAGTTGAGTGCAAGGTTCAGTGTCATGGCGGTATTACCGGCGGTTTTTTTCATGGCATGCTGCAGAGCGGTGCGCGCAGGAAGCGGCAATGCGCCGATGTCGCCAAGAACCAGCAGACGGATATTCTGTTCCATCAGGCTGGGCAGTTCATCCTTGAGAAAGGAAACCAGCAGTTCAAACAGAAAGCCCACTTCCTGCTTGGGGCGAGCCCAGTTTTCGCTGGAAAAAGTGTACAGGGTCAAATGACGGATGCCTATGGAGCGGGCTTCGCGGACGATTTTGCGGGCCGTTTCCGTGCCTTCGCGATGTCCTGCCGTGCGTTCAAGCCCTCTGGCTTTGGCCCAGCGGCCATTACCATCCATGATGATAGATACGTGCGCGGGCAGATGTTCTGGGGCGACCCAGTCGGGCCGTTTGTCCGTGCTCAACTGCAACCTCTTGATATTGAAGTAAAAATCCAAATTTGCGAACTTTTTATGATAGTTCGTTTGTTCTGGGGCGTCAAGGCGGAACAAAAGCGGGGGAAGAATGGAGTAAGATTTGCGGGGGTTGAGGGATTGCTCAGGGGGGAATGAAGAACGGGACCTCCGCTTGCGCGGAGATCCCGGTTCAGAATTGGTATCGGTGTTTAATTCTGGCCAGGGCCTTAAGCCTACAAACTGCGTTAGATGTTGGCTGAAGGTTTCACTAGGACGTTTCCTAACCTTAAAATCAGAATAACAGTTCGTTTTCGGGTGTCAAGCACAATGCTTCATTTTCCGTAAAGTTTGATTCATGTCTCCTGCACTATTGTCATGGTGTTTAAGGCTGGGGGAGGGGTATATCTTTAAAGTTGCCATGTTACGTTGTTTTGTGTGAGTTTTACTCTTAAAAAAAGGTGTTGCAACTGTCTTTATGGGGGGTTAGTGAGTACTTTATACGACAGCCCTGACGACAACCCGCTCAAGAAATGGCCGCCTCCAGCGGCCTTGTGTCTTTGCGGGTATGGGCGGCCCGACACACTTAAGCCGCTGCCGGACCGTGACCATGCCGTTCAGAGCCTTGTTCGCAAGGATTCTATTCGGAGGTTACCATGAGTGATCAGCGTTCCGGCCTGTTCTCGTTTAAGATCAGGCCTGCCCTGCTTTCCGTCCTGAAGGCAGGTTACCCCCTACCATATTTAACGCGAGACGTCTGCGCCGGTCTGACGGTGGGCGTCGTCGCACTGCCGCTTGCCATGGCCTTTGCCATTGCTTCCGGTGCGCCGCCGGAGCGCGGCTTGTTCACGGCCATTGTTGCCGGGGCTCTCATCTCGCTGCTCGGAGGCTCCCGTTTTCAGATAGGCGGCCCCACCGGTGCTTTCGTCGTGATCGTGGCTGGCGTTATTGCGCGGCACGGTTATGAAGGCCTTGTGGTTGCCACGCTTATGGCTGGCGTATTTCTTATGCTGATGGGGTTCTTCAAACTCGGCAAAGTGCTGCAGTTTATCCCCTATCCTGTAACAACAGGGTTTACGGCCGGGATCGGCCTGTACATCTTTTCTTCGCAGATCAAAGACCTGCTCGGGCTCCAGATTGGCGCACAGCCTCCGGAATTTCTGGGCAAACTGGCATCCTGCTGGACAGGGATAGGCACCATGCAGCACGGAGCTGCCATTGCCGGCGGTGTGACCATCTTTGCCATGTTGCTCATCCGTCGTTTTTGTCCGCGGATACCCGCACACATTGTCGGGATTACCACATCCATGCTGGTTGTCTGGCTGGGGGGATTGGAGGTGGAAACCATCGGTTCCCGCTTTGGCGGTATTCCGGCAACGCTGCCTTCTTTCGCCATGCCCGAGGATTTCTTCGGTCTCGCCGCAAAGATGCTGCCTGATGCCGTTGCCATTGCCCTGCTTGCCGGCATCGAGTCCCTGCTCAGCGCGGTGGTGGCGGACGGTATGACCGGCGAGCGGCATGAACCCTCTACGGAACTTGTGGCGCAGGGCATCGCCAACGTGGCCTCAGGCCTGTTTGGCGGTATTCCCGCAACCGGTGCCATAGCGCGTACTGCAACCAATATTCGTGCTGGGGCTGCGTCTCCCGTTGCCGGTGTCATTCATGCCATTACGTTGGCTCTGTTCATGATCTGCCTGGCTCCGTTGGCTTCACTTATTCCTTTGGCAAGCCTTGCGGGCGTTCTGTGTATCGTTGCGTGGGACATGAGCGAGGCGCATAAGTTTGCTCGTCTGCTCCGTGCCCCCCGTTCTGACGTATTCGTGCTGGTAACGACTTTCCTGCTGACTGTTCTGGTGGACCTGACCGTAGCTGTGCAGGTGGGCGTGGTGCTCGCCGCGTTGCTTTTCATGCGCCGCATGAGCGAGGTGGGCAACCTGCGATTGGGCAGTGCCGGAAGTGCGGAGGCCGAGGGGCTTTCCAACGAGTCGAAGATCGCCTGTGAGGGCAGTGCCTTCTGCCCCTCTTCCGTCATGATCTATGAGATTGAGGGGCCCTTCTTCTTCGGGGTCGCGGAGCGTTTTCTCGGCGTGCTGCACACGTTGCGGGAATCGCCCAAGGTTATCGTCATCCGCATGGATAACGTGCCGACAATTGATGCCACAGCCATTCATGCTCTTGAAACCTTCATCGTTCATGCGAACCGGATGAACATCAAGCTGGTTGTGTGCGGACTGCAGGAGCGCGTTGCCAGCGTGCTCGGCAAGCTGGGTACCCTGAATCGTTTTGGTGAAGGCAATGTGCTGGGCGATCTCAAAAACGCCATGCGGCGTGCGGATAATCTGGCGCTGAGTACTATGTAATAATGATGTGAAAACAAAAAAGCCCTCCGTAAGGAGGGCTTTTTTGTTGGTCTATGGCAGGGGCTAGTGGCCGCCGCCCAGATACGCATTCTGGATGTCCGGATTGTTGAGCAGATTATCTGCCTTGTCTTCCATCACGATGTTGCCAACTTCCATGACGTAGCCGCGGTCGGCCAGTTTCAGGGCTGCGCGGGCGTTCTGCTCCACCAGTACCACGGTCACGCCGTGGGAGTTGATGGTGCGAACCGTTTCAAAGATGGATTTCACAAGAATGGGGGCAAGACCCAGAGATGGCTCGTCCAGCAACAGGATGCGGGGGTTGCCCATGAGCGCCCGGCCAATGGCAAGCATCTGCTGCTCGCCACCGGAAAGGGTACCGGCAAGCTGGGCGCGCCGTTCGGCAAGGCGGGGGAACAGGTCGTAGATCCATTCCTCATTCTTGTTGATGACTGCCTTGTCCTTGATGGTAAAGGCGCCGAGCATCATGTTCTCCGCCACAGTCAGGGTGGAGAATACGCGGCGTCCTTCGGGCGACTGGGCAATACCCTTGGAAACAATGGTATGAGCCCGTTGGGTGTGCAACGGCTCTCCGTTGAACAAAATTTCGCCCTTGGTCGCTTTGACAAGGCCGCAGATGGCGTTGAGGGTGGTGGATTTGCCCGCGCCGTTCGCGCCGAGAATGGTGACGATCTCTCCTTTTTGCACGGAGATGTTGATTCCGTGCAGGGCTTCCACATTGCCGTAGTTCACGTGCAGGTTACGAATTTCGAGCATCCGGCAATCTCCCTAGAGCAAATCGTCGTCGGCACCGAGGTAGGCCTCGATAACGCGCGGATTGTTCTTGATCTCTTCAGGGCCGCCCTGTGCGATGACGGCTCCGTATTCCAGCACCACAAGGTGCTCGCAGACCTTCATGACAAGGCTCATGTCGTGTTCGATGAGCAGCACGGTGATGCCCCTGTCGCGAATGGCCTTGATGAGTTCGATAAGTTCCTGAGTTTCCTGGTCGTTCATGCCGCCCGCAGGTTCATCAAGAATGATGAAGCGTGGCTGTGTGGCAAGGGCGCGGGCAATTTCAAGCAACCGCTGCTTGCCGTAAGAGAGGTTCTTGGCGGCGTTGTTCCACTGGTCCGCAAGGCCCACGAACTTCAGTTCGCTCATGGCGCGTTCTATGGCCAGTTTCTCTTCGCGTTTCTGCGATGGCGTGCGGAACATGGCTGCGAACACGCCGGACTGCATACGGCAGTGGCAGCCGGAAAGCACGTTTTCAAGTGCGCTCATGTTCTGGAACAGGCGGATGGTCTGGAAGGTACGGGCAATGCCCCGCTGTACGATGCGGTTGGTGCGCATGCCTACCAGATCCTTGCCGTCAAAGAGCACCTGTCCGGTGTCAGGGATGTAGTTGCCGGTGATCAGGTTGAAAACCGTGGTCTTGCCTGCACCGTTGGGGCCGATGAGGCCCACGATGGAGCCTAGTTCGACATTGAAGGATACGTCATTTACGGCCACGAGGCCGCCGAAGGTCTTGGTCAGGTCCTTGAGTTGTACGAGACTCATCAGCGCGCTCCCCCTTCGGCGGTTGCCACAGAGTTCCTGACGGTGGTCACGGCATCCTTGAGGTACGCCATTACGTCGTACTTTCGCGGCGGGGGCGGTATGAGGCCCTGCGTACGGAAGATCATCATCAGGATCATGGCAAGGCCGAAGACAAGCATGCGCCACATGGCAAGGTCGCGGAACAGCTCGGGCAGACCGATGATGAGGAAGGCCCCCACGAGCACGCCGCGGATGGAACCCATGCCGCCGAGGATCACGATGGTGAAGAGTACCACGGACTCCCAGAAGGAGAAGGATTCTGGCGAGATGATGGTCATCTTGGCGGCGAAGATGGTGCCTGTCATGCCTGCCCAGAATGCGCCGAGTACGAAGGCTATGAGCTTGTAGTACGCGGTGTCGATGCCGGAACCTTCAGCAGCCACGTCGTCTTCTTTGATGTAGTTGAGGGCTCTGCCGAAGCGGGAGTTCTCAAGTCTGTGCATGAAGAAGATGGTGAGCAGGCAGAAGCCCCATATCAGATAGAAGAAGTGCTCGGGCCTTTTGATCTTGAAGCCGAACAGCATAGGGCGATCGATGCCGAAGATGCCGTTGGCGCCGCCGGTCAGGCCGAATACGTCGTTCACCAGGGAGATGCGGACGATCTCCACGATGCCGATGGTCACGATGAGCAGATAGTCGCCGCGCAGATGGATGATGGGACGCGCCACGATCATGGCGAAGACGGCAGCAAGCACACCCGCCAGCGGCATGGTGTAGAGGACCGGTACGCCGTATTGCGTGTTCAATATGGCGGTTGTGTATGCGCCCACGGCGTAGAATGCCGCGTGGCCCATGTGGAAGAGTCCGGCATGACCAAGAATGATGTTCAGGCTGAGTGCCAGAATGGTGTAGAGGCCGACGTTGTTGAATACGTCAGTCCAGTACGGGTTGATGAACATCGGCAGAATGCCGAACAGGATACAGCCAGCAAAGAGAGTGAGTGTGCGTTTATCCATCATACCTTGTCTGCCACCCTTTCGCCGAGCAGCCCGGTGGGCCGGATTATCAGAATGAGAATGAGAACGAGGAAGGAAATGGCGTCCTTCCATGCGATGGAGATGTAGGCGGCGCCAAGCGCCTCAATGACGCCGAGCAGCAGGCCGCCGACCATGGCTCCGGGAATGTTGCCGATACCACCGAGAATAGCGGCGGTAAATGCCTTGAGACCGTACAACCAGCCCATGGTGAAGCTGATCTGGCCGTAGTAGAGACCGACCATGACGCCGGCAGCACCGCCCAGTGCGGGGCCGATGCAGAACACAAGCGCGATGACGCGGTTCACGTCAATGCCCATGAGTTTGGCTGCACCCTGGTCAATGGCGGCAGCACGTATGGCTGCGCCGATCTTGGTCTTGTGGGTAAGATAGTACAGGCCGTACATCAGCAGGAGCGATGTACCCAGCATGATAAGCCGGACCAGCGGAACATCCATGCCGAAGATCGAAATGGCGGTCTTGGGCAGGATGTTGTGAGGGTAGACCAGAGGCCGGGCTCCCCAGATGAGCATCACGGCGTTCTGGAAAAAGATGGAAGCCCCGAGGGCACTCACCACGGCAGAGAGTCGGGGGGAGTTGCGCAGCGGACGGTAGGCCGTGCGTTCAAGCAGAAAACCGATGAGACCTACCAGCGCGATAACCATCGCGGCCAGTACCAGAACACCGACAAGCGCGCCCATGTGATCGGTCAGTCCCAGCGAAGTGAGCAGCGTAAGGCCGAGAAAGGCCCCTATGGTGAACAGATCGCCGTGAGCAAAATTGATAAGCTTAAGTACACCATAGACCATGGTGTAGCCCAATGCGATGAGGGCATAGATGCCGCCCACCGCAAGACCGTTGGTCAGTTGCTGAAAAAACTCTTCCATGGAGTGTCCCGTGGTAGCAGATGAAACACGAAGAAAATCGGAATGCGGGCGAGCGCATCGCCCGCATTCCGTTAATGGACCGAAAGGTTACTGAAGGATGAATTCGCCCTTCTCGTTAACCTTGCTCAGGCGGTAGAACTTGCCAGCGCGGTCCCCCTTGGCATCAAAGGAAATGGTGCCGGTGAGGCTGGGGAAGTCCTTGAGACCATTGTGGAAGTATTCAGCGATCTTGGCAGGCTCGGTGGAACCGGACTGCTTGATGGCTTCAATGGTCACGTTGAAGGCGTCACCAGCGAATACGGACCAGATGGAGGCAGGCATGGCGTTGAAGCGAGCCTGATAGGTGGCAAGAAATTCCTTGGTAGCGGGATCGTCGAGGTCGTTAACGCCGGGAGGGCCAACGAACATGAACCCCTTTGCAGCTTCAACGCCGGCGATCTTCACGAGGTCGGCGTTGTTGGTGGCGTCACCGCCCAGCATGGGCACGTCCCACTTCATTTCCATCTTCTGGCGGAGCAGCAGGCCAGCTTCGTTGTAGTAGCCGGGGAAATAGAGCAGGTCGGGGTTGGAGCCCTTAACCTTGGTGAGGATGGCGGTGTAGTCCTGTTCGCCGGGAGTCAGCGCATCGTAGAATACGATGGTGGAAGGATCGAGCAGCGCCTTGGTTTCTTCAGCGAGGCCCTTGGAGTAGGAGCTGTTGTCATGCAGGATGGCAATACGCTTGCTGCCGAATTCCTTGATGATCTTGGCAGCGGCTGCGCCCTGTGCGTCGTCGCGGGGGCAGGTGCGGAAGAAGTTCTTCATGCCCTTTTCAGTAAGGCGCACCATGGTGGAACCCGTGGCGATCTGGATGACTTCGGCTTCATCATAGATGCCCTGTGCGGCTTCCGTGATGGCCGAGCCGTAAGTACCAATAACTGCGACCACACCGCTGGTGGTCAGGCGCTGTGCGGCCAGTGCGGCCGTCTTGGGGTCGAAAGCGTCGTCTTCCGCGATGATCTCAACCTTCTTGCCGTTCACGCCCCCAGCGGCGTTCACTTTTTCTGCAAGAATGTCCACAATGTTCTTCATGTCCTGCCCTTCGGAGGCATATTTGCCCGTCAGGGGAGCCTGCACGCCAATTTTGATGGTGTCGGCCCAGGAAATCCCCGCCATCAGCAGTGACAGCACAAGTCCAAGTAACAGCGCGTGAATCAGTTTCTTCATCGAAGCTCTCCTCATTGTCGCTCAACATATGGAGTAAAGATGATCCCTAACCACTCTCCTCAACCTACGATTTTTACCCCCGATCCTATGTATAGGATTTCGGAGCTTACTGTGCGGGACACTAACGTGGAAAGACGGAATTGTCAAAAATTGTTTAAATACCCAAATGCTTCGTAAGTTTTTTTCTACAAAAGCGTAATTCGAGGGTGTTGCTGCATTTTTCGGCAATTCTCACGCACTTTCATGCTGAATGTACCACAAAAATCGTAAGTGTGAGAAGCAGGGGAATATACATGAATTCCAGCATGAAAGGCAATCCCTAAGAAAAACAGTCGATTGTCGACATTAATTAATTTCAGGTCTTTTTTGCGGGTATAAAACCGGGGAACGTGCATTTTTGACGTGGAGGCTGGGGAGCCCGCGCCAGCTCTTGTTATGCTTGCTTCAGGGCGTGGGATAGGCTACCTGTTGCGGAATTTCGCATCGGAGTTTTTATGGAAAGAGTCTCTTTGTGTCGGGTGGGTTGTGCCGGAACGTTTGGTGTTGCAGCAGGGCGCAGGTTGTGCGCGGTTGCCTTGGGTATTTGCCTTTGTCTCGGGCTGAGTCTGCTGCTTGCCGGAACGGCGCATGCCCTTGGCGCGCGTGATGGCGTGAACAGGGTGGGGCTGCACATCCTGAATGAATGGGAAGAGCACTCCGGCGCGCGTATAGCCATTTATGTATGGTATCCCACCGTCAGGCCGGAACGTTCCGTCTTTCTGGACCCTTACGCCATTTCTGCGGCACGCGAGGGAAAGCCTGAGGAGGGCAAGTTCCCAGTCATTCTGCTCTCGCATGCTTCGGCAGAATCCGGTCTGTCTCATCATGATTCAGCCGAGTTTCTGGTACGCAAGGGATTCATTGTCGTCGCTCCGACGCATCCCGGGGACAACTATCTCGATACCTCACGCATCTACACAGAGCATCAGGTGACAGACAGACCCTACCATCTTCAGCTGGCACTTGATGCCGTTCAGGCCCACCCCGAAATCGGTCCGGTGGCGGACATGAGCAACGTCGGCGTGATCGGTTATGGAACGGGCGCTGCCGCAGCCATGCTGCTGGCAGGAGCCATGCCGGATACGGAAGGGCTCCGTTCGTACTGCACTAAAGCCAAGCCGGATGATCCGTATTGTTCGGACTGGGCTCATGCCCGACTGGCCCTTTTCATGAACAAGACAGCAGAAGAATTGCAGCCTGCGGGCGGCCGTCCGTGGCATGATCCACGGGTGAAGTGTGTCGCGCTCCTGGCTCCGGCATACGGCATGCTGTTCAATGCACAAGGCGTGGCGTCCATGCAGGTGCCTTCCATCCTGATCGAAGCCGAGCGCGATGCCATGAACTGGCCGGAACTGCATGCCCAGTATTTGCGCACCCTGCTGCCTGAGAAGACAAGCTATTTCATCCTGTCTGATGCCACCAGCTTTACGTTGCATGCCATATGTTCCGAACGCATGCGGACAAATTATCCGGCTGTGTGCAGGGATTCAGAAAAAGTAGACAGAAAGGCCGTGCACAAGGCGGTGAACGATATCCTTTTGCGCTTCTTCGGCAAAAAGCTGCAGGGCAAGGTTCTGTCTGAGTGATGCTGTAAGTTTTTGTTGCCTTTGTTTCTCGGCAAGGTATACTGTGAGTTATTCCTGATAACCTTCTGATAACAAATGAGGAAACAATGGCATTGTTATCATCCGGTAAATTCGGGACGGGAGCTTCCACTCTCGGTTCCCGGACGACGACATCCACCGGGCTGCCCGGCGGCAGAACCGGCGGCCTTATGACTGATTTCGCCAAGCAGGAGCGCTCTTTTTCCGGTGGGCTCAGCTTGCGTAAAACTCCCAAGATTTCGGATGAAGAGTTTGCTCAGCTGAGCGGCTTCATCTACGAGAAGACCGGCATCAGTATTCCCGACAAGCGGAAGTATCTTCTGGAGAACCGTCTTGGGTCTCGCCTGCAGGAACTCGGACTCAAGACCTTCAAAGAGTACTACGACTATCTCAGGCTTGACCGTAACAAAACTCTTGAGATGGACAAGCTCTGCGAAAAGGTGACCACCAACGAGACCAGTTTCTATCGGGATGTCCGCCAGCTCGGCATTTTCCAGAACGAGATTCTCAAGGATGTCATCAAGGAGCAGGAGGCTGCAGGCCGCAAGGAGCTGTCCATCTGGTCTGCAGGCTGTTCATCCGGTGAAGAACCCTACACGCTTGCCATCATGATCAGCGAGGTGCTGGGCATGTCGGTCATCGGGTGGAATATCCGCATCTCCGCCAACGACCTTTCTCCTGCCATGCTGGCGAAGGCCAAAGAGGGCCTTTATACCGAGTATTCCCTGCGAACCACGCCAAAGGGAATCATCGCCAAGTATTTTGATCAGGAAGGCGATAACTACAGGGTTAAGCCGCGCATCAAGAAACTGATCAACTTCGGCCCCATCAACCTCAGTGATGGCATGGCGCTCAAGCGTGTCCCCAAATCGCACATAGTATTCTGCCGCAACGTGATCATCTATTTTGATGATCCCATGAAGCAGAGCGTCATCAGCGCGTTCTATGACAACCTGCTTCCCGGAGGGCACCTTTTCCTCGGCCATTCGGAAAGCATTCACAAGCTTTCCACTGCGTTCAAGCCGGTGCTCAAGCCCGGTGGCATGTGCTACCGCAAGGAAGGCTAGTAGTTGCGTTTGATGGCAACGGACCGGACATGCATACATGTCCAAAGGCGTAATCAGCCAAACGGAGGAATGGCATGAAACCCGACTCGCCCGCAGCCCAGATGGCGCTCAGCGAAGAATATGTGCGCAATTTTTTCATGTATACGGACCATGACAATGACGCCATAGCCGAGTTGTTCCGGTTGAGTGTGTTCCGTACCAGCGCGGCGCTGGGAATGGGATGGGAAATACCGGAAGATGATGCGCGTCTGACCCGTAATACTGAGTACCTGAAGGATACCTTTACGCCGGGGCTTGTTGATCCCAAAACGCTGGCCGATAGCGAAGCGCAGCTGGCCTCGTTCCCTGACGTGTATTTCCGCATCAAGGAAGTGTTGGACTCCCCCGTCAGTTCGGCCGACGACGTTGCCCGTATCGTGAGCAGCGACATGGAACTGACTGCCAAGCTTCTCAAGCTGGTCAACAGTCCCTTCTACGGACTCATGGAAACGGTAGAGGACGTGGCACACGCCATTGCCCTTGTCGGGGTAACGGAAGTCTCAAACCTTGCTCTCGGTATTTCGGCCATCAAGGTGTTCAAGGATATTCCGCCGGAACTCATGGATGTGAAAACCTTCTGGAGGCATTCCGTCAGCTGCGGCGTGTTTGCCAAACTCATTGCATCCAGAATTCCCGGTCTCAAGGCGGACAGATTCTTTACGGCCGGATTGCTGCATGACGTGGGGCGTCTGATCATCTTCAAGAAACTGCCGTATGCTTCCGTACAGACTCTGCTGTACGCCCGTGAGAACATGTTGCCGCTGGTGGATGCGGAACGCGACATTCTCGGTTTCGACCACACCGAGGTGGGCAATATGATTCTGACGGAATGGCGTTTCCCGCAGACCCTGGTTGATGCCATGACCTGGCATCACAAGCCGTCAGAGGCGCAGGACCCTCAGGGGGCTGCCATTATTCAACTCGCGGACAACATGACCAACGCAATGGAGATTTCCATAGGCGGCATGTATGTGTTGCCCGGGCTGGAAGATGGGGCCTGGGAACGTCTCGGGCTTAAACCCAGTGACCTTGTTTCCATTGTCGGACTTTTCGACACGCATATTGATGAACTCTTTGCTTCTTTCCTGTAGTGCATGCAAAGGCCGGAATAGCTGTGTTCCGGCCTCTTGGCATTCGTCTCCTCTTGACAATACGGCCGCCGACTGAAAGAAAGACTTTCATGAGTTCGCAATACAACGTCAGCTTTATCAACCCTTTTCTCGCAGCCGTAATCGACGTGCTCGGCACTATGGCCATGGTGGAAGCACGCCCCGGCAAGCCCTATATCAATACCCGCCGCACTGCGGTGGGGGATGTGACAGGGCTGATCGGTGTTACGGGATATGCGGACGGGGTGATATCTCTCACGCTTGATGAAAAGTGTATTCTGCGTATCGTTTCCAACATGCTTGGAGAGGAATATTCCAAGATCAATGACGAAATTGCGGACGCGGTAGGTGAGCTGACCAACATGATCGCAGGGCAGGCCCGTGCGCATCTTGCCAATGAAGGTATGAAGTTTCAGGCTTCAACCCCTTCTGTCATCATCGGCAAGAACCACACGTTGAGCCACATCAACAAACAGCCCATTCTTTCCATTCCCTTTACCACGCCGGACGGCAATCTGGTTGTGGAGGTTTCCCTGAACAAGGTAGAAGAATAGCCCGGCAGAAGCCGGGCTTTGTTTTTACGGGAATCACCCTCTATCCGAGTTTCCATTTGCCGGATCAGGCGCTGCCTGTCACGGGCTGGGCAAGCAGGGCAAAGCGTTCCGTATCCTGCATGCAGCCGAGCACTCCGGCGATATCATCTTTCATCAGCACGAAATCCGCACCTGGGTTGGCATGCAGCTGTCCGTGGCGCAGTACGCCGACGACCGTGATGTGCATGGTTGACCGCAGCATGAGTTCCTTGAGGGTTTTGTCCCTGAGGGATGAGTCGTTCCCTATGGCAATCCATGAAAGGTCCATGCCTGAGGCGGCGTTGCCGAGTTGGCTTAGGGTCCGGTATTCCGGATGCTCTTCGATGATGGCGGCATAGCGCTCGTGGCGCACGTTGTCGGAAAAACGCTGGATCTCTCCCACGGGAAGGCCCAGATGCAGGAGTGCCTGACGGGTCAGCTCAAGCCCGGCCTCGAACTCCGGCTGAATGGTCTGGCGCACACCGAGGGCGGCCAGTTCGTCCATCTGCTCCTCGCCGGAAACACGGGCGGCAATAGCCAGTTCCGGCTTGATGGTATGGGCCAGGCGTACCACGAGCGAGGCGTCTGTTATGGAAGGAATTGTGATCAGCAGCAGGCATGCCTTGTGCAGATGCGAGGCTTCCAGCACAGTTTCATGGGCGGCATCACCGAAAATGGTGGGAATTCCTTTTCCCCGGCATGTTTCGAAGCGTCGCGAGTTGGTCTCAATGACGACAATGGGGAAGGAGAGGCGCGAGAGAATGTCGGCCACATACTGCCCCACCTTGCCGCCGCCGATAATGACAACATGATTTTCCAGACCTTCGCTGGGGATGTTTACGCTCTGAAGAACCGGCGCGGGCATGTATTTTCTGCGCAGAGAATAGAGCGGGGCTGTCATGGCCGAAAGCGGCGGGGTGGCAATCATGCCTAGAATGCCGACGGCAAGAAACAGCGAGTACTGCTCCTGCGGCAGACTGCCGCTGTCCACGCCTACCCGTGCCAGCAGGAAGGAGAGTTCGCCAGCCTGAAACATGCCCAATCCCAACGCCAGCGGCACAACGTTGCCGTAACCGAAGCCTTTGCCCAGCAGGGAAAAGAGCAGGCCCTTGAGCAGGAAGACGCCTCCGGCAAGGGCGATAATGATGCCGAGGTGGCCGTAGACGAAACGGGGATCAAGCAGCATGCCCATGGAGGCGAAGAACAGCAGGCCGAACAGGTCGCGCAGGGGAATGATGTCGCTCAGCGCCTGGTGGCCGTAATCGGATTCGCTGAGCACCATGCCAGCCACGAAGGCCCCGAAAGCGAAGGAGAGGCCGAGCAGGTATGTGCCGTAACCGATGCCGAGACCGATACCGCTGCAGGCCAGCATGAAGAGTTCCCGGGAATTCCAACTGGCCACAAGTCGCAGTATGCGCGGCATGATGCGGGTGCCCAGCACCATCATGCCCGCAAGGAACAGGCCGGCCTTGAGTGCAGCCCATGCAAGGTCGGTGTATCCGGCGTCGGGCATGCCCAGCTTGGGCATGATGATCAGCATGGGAACTACGGCAAGGTCCTGCACAATGAGCATGCCAATCATGACGCGGCTTGAAAGTGTGCCGAGCCAGCCTTGCCCTTCCAGCGTTTTCAGAATGACCATGGTGCTGGAAAGCGAAATGAAGGTCCCGAACCACAGGGAGGGAACGGTATCCCATCCTGCAAGGTGGCCTGCCGCAAAACCTATGAGTATGCACAGGATGATCTGAATCGGGGTGCCAATCAGGGCGATCATGCGTACCGGCTTGAGGTCCTTGAGCGAGAATTCGAGCCCAAGTGCAAAGAGCAGCAGCGCAACGCCTATTTCTGCAAGCAGTTCGATTTCATGGATGCCGGATACGGTGATGCCTCCCGTATAGGGGCCCACAAGTATGCCGGCGAGAATGTAGCCGAGAATCAGGGGTTGTCGAAAGAACTGGGCGACAAGGCCGCCCAGAAACCCGGCAACGACGATGATGACGATATCAGCTGCAATTCCCATGAGGTCTCCGATAAAGGGGGTAGTGTATCAGCAATCAGGCTGCAGGGGCATAGCGGCTGACGTAGCTGTACATGACCATGAAGTGACAGAAGCTGCCACCCATGACGAAAACATGAAACAGTTCATGAAAGCCGAAGTGTCTGGGGTGCGGGTTGGGCCGCTTGCGGGCGTAGATGACGGCTCCTATGCTGTAGAGCGCCCCGCCGCCCGCCAGCCAGAGCAGGGCTCCGGTCTCCAGAGACTGAACTAACGGATATATGCCTGCTACGGCCATCCAGCCCATGCCCAGATACAGACCGGTGGAAAACCACCGAGGGGCTCCCATCCAGAATATTTTGACCAGAATGCCGAGCGTGGCGACGCCCCACGCGCAACCGAACAATGACCATCCCCACGGTCCCCGCAGGGGAATGAGGCATATGGGGGTGTAGGTGGCCGCGATGTAGACGAAGATCATGGAGTGATCGATTCGCCGCAGCAGGCGGATGCCCTTCTCGGACAGTGGCAGCCAGTGATAGAGCGTGCTGGCCGTATACAGCAGCACCATGCCGGTGCCGAAGACCGCGAAGGTGACAATATGCCATGGCAGGGCGGGGGACGTGACCCGCACGATGAGCAATATGGTCCCCACCACGGCAAGCAGGGCGCCTATGCAGTGGGTCAGGCCGTTTACGGGTTCTCTGAGATGCCGGGTCATGGCGGCTAGCATGGTCCCTCCGGACGTTTTGAGGGTGATTGGTCGCTTCAGGGTGAACATAACGGCTTGAAAGGACGGAGACAAGCAGCATCTGGTGGATTGTCCCCTTGTTGTGTGACGGAGGGCAATGAGGGCGTAAAGGCTTGCCTGCAGGGAGTGTTCTGGTATTCTGGAACCATGAATGACTCATCAGCAGACAGCTTTTCTCCCCGGTTGCTCCGTCAGGCGCAGGAGGGGGGGTATCGGCTCATTAACGCGGTTTCGCTCAAGGAGCAGCTGGAACGGGGAAGCATCTTCCTTGTGGATGTCCGTGATCGGGCGGACTACGAGGCGGGGCATATTCCCGGGGCCATTTGTTACCCTTTGCCGCTGACGATTCAGGCTAGGCTGTTCAAGCGTTGGTGGCTCAAGAAGCTGTTATGCAATGAGGGCTGCACCAATGTGGTCTTCTATTGTCAGGATGTTAACAGCTTGCGCAGCGATTCTGCCGCCCGTGCGGCTGTCATCAGCGGGTTTCCGGATGTGTATAATTACCCCGGCGGATTGGAGGACTGGGTATCCCGAGGGCTTGCCCTTGAGACAGGCCCCTGCTGCGAGCCGGAGCATCATTTGTAAAGACTGAGTCCGCTGCCAGTTCGCTACGACGAGAGGCTCGCAATCGGTCACTTTGCCGCAATGCGTTGTCTCATTTCTCTCATTTTATGATGAAAGAGGCATTCGCCGTGGCAATCAGCCTGCCTTCAGGGGTTTCAGCTTCCGCCCGAACAAAGGCGATGCGTCCTCCGTTTTTCACGACCTCAGCATGACATATCAGCGTTGCCTCTGGCCGTAGGCCGGAAAGAAACTGCACGTGCAGGTCCACGGTAGCTATGGGGCGTTGCTCCTTCTGGGCGGAAAGCGCAGCGTGGGCCATGGCCTCGTCCAGCAGGGTGGAAATGACGCCGCCGGAAACGGCTCCTGCTCCCTGTGCGGTGCTGGGGGCGGCATCAAGGCGCAGCGTGGCAGCCCCTTCTTCGGCATGTTCAACCCGTATGCCCAAATGGTTGAGAATGGGATTGACCGTTTGATTATCTTCCTGAACCGCAGAGAGGTAGTCGTTCATGGGCGTGTCCGAGTGTGATGGCGTGTGTGCGTGTCGGGGGGCGGAGGCGGTGTTCCTCTCCTTTTATTATACTGAGCCGTAATGCGGAGGCGGACCATCATCCATGCCGCCTTCTTCAACCAGGGGCAGCAGGCTGCGCAGTTTGGTCTGCATGGCAACCAGCCGTTTTTCCATTTCATCCATCTGGAACTGCTGGGCGGTGAGTGCCTCGTTTAACTCTCTGATGGTCTGATCCTGAAAATAGACCGTCTCTTCCAGATGAGCGATTCGCTCTTCCTGCGTCTTCATAGTCGTTTCCCTTTTACACTTGCGTTCGCCGGATGGAATCAGGCTTTGGCAAGGTCGCGGATGATGGAAAATTCCTGTTCACTTACAGGCATGACGGAAAGGCGTGAGCCCTTTCTAAGCAGTTCCATGCCTTCCAACCCTGGTGTTGCCTTGAGAACACGCAACGGGACCGGGCGGTCAAACTTGGCAACGAATCGTACATCCACCATGAACCAACGGGGAGATTCGGGAGTGGACTTGGGGTCGAAGTGGCTGTTTTCCGGATCCCATGACGTGTGGTCCGGATAACTCTCGCGTACGATTTCTGCCAAACCTACCACGGAAGGATCGGTTACGCTGTGATAGAAAAGCACCATGTCGCCTTTGCGCATCTCGTCCCGCATGAAATTGCGGGCCTGATAGTTGCGGACGCCGTCCCACGGGCTTGTGCCGTCGGGAAGATTCCTGAGGTCGTCAATGGAGAAACAGCCCGGTTCGGACTTCATGAGCCAGTATTTCGGCATGGATATTCTCTGCTGTGCCGTACGGTTGGTACGGGTTTCTTTCTGGGCTGCAGGCTACAGTTTGAGCCATTCTTCCAGCGTGGGGGGCTCCGGTGCACGACCCGGCAGCGGCGTCCATGAGCAGCGGGCCGTGAGTTCCATCCCGCGCTGAATGATGGAGACCGGCCTGTCCGATGATACGACGATGACGATAAGGTCGTCATTTGCCGCTGTAAAGCGTACGGCGGAATTGTACCGGGCTCCGCGGGCGCGGTTTTCACCGGGCACTGCTCTGCCGTCCAGCAGGCAGGCGAAGCCGTAGAGGTTGGCGTCGTGACCGATATGCAGTGCGCCGTCCACCTTGGCAAGGGAGCAGGCCAGTTCGATACCGTCTTTCGTCGTCAGGTCCAGTGGTGAGTGCAGCGTCTGTCCTGCAAGGTTGCGGGGAATGGCCCGAAGGTCGAGCACCAGCGTGCAGCCATGCTTGCGTTCCTGTGCGCAGGATACGATATCCGTGACGATGCGGAACAGGGCATGTTGCGTGTCGTAGGACAGACGAGATTCCAGCAGGGCTTCTTCCAGCTGCACAAGGTTGGCTCTGCGGTTTGTGGACTGGAAGGCGCCGTCTGCAAATGAGCAGATGAGTTCATCATCCAGATACAGGAAGCCGTGCCGGCCTTCAAAGTTGGCAATGATGCTTCCGGGGGGCAGCTTATCCTGTGTGATGCCTACGATGGTCTTGCCGTCGGAAACGAGCATTCGGTGCGTTTCCTCCACCGCTTGCAGTAACTTGCGGCAGTGACGCAGGTTGGCGAGGGAAGGTTGTTCCATTCGCGGAAAGCTCGCAAGAAAATCCAGATGCTTCAGGAACATGGGCTCTACAAAAACAAGGGCACCGCGTGGCCATGCACCTTCTTCCCGGGTGTGGGAAATGCCCAGAATGGTGTCCAGCGTGGGGTAGACCCGCAGGTACGTATCAAGCCCGACGGACGAGTTGCGGCGATCCACAATATAGTCGCGTACGGCATGGGTTGCGTAGCTTTGCAGGACAAAGCCGGAAGCACTGTCCCGCATGTCGTTGTTGGCAGCAAGATCCAGCACCAGCTGGGCGGCTGCGTGTTCCAGCCAGCAGCGGGTCGGGCCGGTGGAGCAGAAGTCGGGGTGCTCTTCCGTAAACCACATGAGAAAGGGCACATCCCTGTTGCTGCCGCCAAAGGCCAGAAGGCCGGTCAGCTGCGGATCAGGGTAGGGGCACAGTTCGTACGGTCGCAATTTGTCCGGAGTGGGGCAGGCTCCCTGCCATTCCACGGATTCGATGAACAGTTCGCGCAGCTTGGGCTGGTGGCCGTCCAGCAGAAACTGGGGGTCAAGGACATGGATGGGGTCGTCCGGATGCAGTGCGAGCAACAGCGCGGCGCGGCTGGGGCCGGAGAAGTGCGACAGACCTTCTCGCAGGCCGTCCAGAGTGTGATAGATGCACAATTTGCGGTAGCGGCTCATAACCTTCCCCTCACTGTCGCATAACGGAATTATCTTCCACAGAGCGCGGATTTATGCGATAAATCCTGTCAGGTTTCATACATCAGGATGCCGCATTCCGGATTCCGTAGCGATCCGCGTCTGAGAAAAAGTCATACATGAGAATGCGGATATATTCCAACCCTATTTGATTGCTGTAAAAACTCCTGTACTGGTCATGCCGGAGCATATCTGGTTTGTGACAGGGTACGGAGTGGCTGCACCAAGCCACGGACGGTCTCGGCTATGAAGCAGAAGAAAGTGAAAAGAAAGGTTCTGCAGTTGTTCGGCAGCGGCGGGGGGCATGGTCGTGCCGTGGACAACGGGGCTGGGGCAGAAGGGGAAGGAAAAGAGCAGGCGGCATCGCGCTTTTCTTATGTCTCCGATGCATATCATGACACTTCTGCCTCGCGTTCAGGCAGCGATCCGGATTCGGATGAGCTCTTTCCCAATGGCTTTGGGGGGGACATGCTGGACGGCATCATTGACGGGGACAGGATGTATGATCCTTTGCTGAATGACGAGCATTCCGTAAAGGACGATGAACTGCCGACTGGCGATGAAGCCTGGGAATCCGCTCTTTCCGGCGCGGGGGACGACGGAATCAATCCACTGAGGAGCGGAGATTCCGGCCAGGGCAGTTCTCCCTCCGGCCCCGAGAGAGGCGGGGCTGTGCTTCCCCTGTTCGGAGCCCGTCAGAAAAGCGCCGCGTCACGCAATGGACAATGGAGCGGGGGTAGCGAAGGCTATCTGCCGTCTGATCTTGGAGAGCTGCTGGAGCTGCTTTCCATACCGGAGTTCGGTCCCTCCGGCACGGCGGGAGAGGGGCAGGATGTGGCCGAGGTACCCCTGCGATTCCCCACGTTGGACAGGGTGATGGGGCGGTTGGGAACCGCCATCGGACGCAGGTTGTATGCCCTGTCCACGCGTCGCTGGGTGGTTGTTCCCGGTGCAGCCAGAAGAGTGCAGTTTGCGGCATGGTCACGCTTTTCGAAGCCGGTGTCTGCAACGCTTACGATGCAGCCGCTGGAAGGGGTGGCTCTGTTCGGGGCGGACAGCGATCTTGTCCAGCTTATCACATCACGTCTTATGGACAGAGGGCCGGAGCGTACGTTCCCCGAACTGCATCCGCAGGCCAAGGATAGTCAGCTTTCCCGGGCCTCGCAGGCGGTTGCTGCACATTGTCTGCACGTATTTCAGCTTGATCTGGAGTGGGCGCTTGCCCCCTTCTTCGAGGTGGAGACCTCCCGCTACAGGGTGCTTGCTCCCGATGAGCCGATCATCGAATTCGGTGAGCAGGACGAGTGTATCCTCGTTTCATTTTCCGTTTCCGACGGCGAGTTCTCCGGTCGTCTGATGCTCCTCTTCCCTGTTGATATGTTGCGGCCGCTGGAGATGCTGCTGGCAAGCAACAGGCGGATACTCATGCCCGCTTCCACGGAGACGGACGATGAGGCATTCCTCAGGTTGCGTATTCTTTCGGACGAGCAGTTGAGCGTTGTGCTGAGTGAATCGCATCCGCTGCTGGCTTCCGTGGTGCTTTACCAGATGTCGGAGGACAGGCGTCTGCGGGTTTTGCAGCGCATGAGCAAGGAACTGCAGGAAGAGCTGGTGCGCCGGATGGGCAGACGCGCTTCCGTTCTGCGTACCCTTTCCATGGAGCAGCGTGTGGCCGTGCGCTCCCTGCTCATGGGCGAGGCATATACTTCGCACATTCTGCGCATGTGCACGCCTGAAAAGGCTGCCCGTTTTCTGGGCACTATCGCCACGCTACCTTCACTGTTCCCGTCGCAGGCAACGGAAATATGTGCGGAAGATAATCCCGGTATTGCCTGCGGTAGTCCGCTTGTGGTGGACAAGGGCATTGTGGGCCGTTTGCTGATGCGCAGCTTCACGTCGGATACGTTCATACAGGTCAGCAAGCTGCTGGCGGAAGGCGCTCATGCCTTGCCCTTTGACTGTCTGTCCATGTGTAGCACCGAAGGGGTTGCTTCAATGCTTGCGCATGAAACCTATGGCGTGTGCGGTATGGTGCTCAGGCATCTGCTGCGCAAGGCGCCGGAAATGGCTGCCGCGGTGTTTGCCCTGTTGCAGAAGGACGCGCAGGCTCCTGTGTTTGAACGGGTGCTTATGCCCCGTTCCGTGGACGTTGATATCGTGCATACCGTGGAAAAGGCTCTGTGCGAGCATGTTCCGGTGGCCTGTTCTGCCAGTACGGGTAAGGCCGTATCAGAACAGGCCGGTGCGGTTCAGCGGTGTTCGGAGCTGCTGTGTTCGTCCGATGCGCGTGTCCTGTTGAGCGCTATGAAGGTGGACGCCCGCAATGCGCTTGTTGAAGTCATGGAAAAGAGCGGTATCCCCATGCCCTCGGATTGCAAGCCCGTCTGACAGTTTTCCCGTACTCTCCGCTTTCCTCTGAATCATTCGCTGTTGCCGAAGGTTGTCCATTGGTCGCGACTTCCGGTGAGAACGTATCGTAAGCTATCGGTTCGGGACAGGCTGTCTAGCGTCTGCCCCTGCCGCCCTGTGATCTGCCTTTCCCGCCGTGTGTGCCTTGCCGTCCGTCGCCGCTTTGTCCGGTATGTTTCTGACGGTTGTCGCTTCCGGCGTTCCGGGGTCTCTCTTCGGACCAGTTACTGTCTTTGCTGTTTGGCTTTCTGGCATCATGACGTTTTTCAGGGCTTTTGCCGGGGCCTGCCTGCCCATGACTGCGGCCTTTTTCCTGTCGCCCTTGCGTTCCGGTTCCCTTGCGGCCCATTTCAGGCATGAGAATGTGATGCTGGCGCAGGCGGTCGGCATCGGTTCTGGCAACGGTTATCGGCCTGCCGTCCGGCGCGATGCCGGCATAGAACATGGCTGTGGCCACGGTGCCGGGGGTGGGAATGAAGCACTGTACCTGCTGGGGCTTCCAGCCTCTGCGCTTCAGCCAGTCTCCAAGGCGGCGCATGTCGTCATCCGCGCAGCCGGGAAAGCCGCTCATGAGGTAGGGGATGACATATTGCTCTTTGCCCGCCTTTTCCGAATACCGTTCAAAGGCTTGCAGAAAGGCTTCAAAAACCGGCAGGCCGGGCTTTCTCATCAGGTCGAGAACGGTGTCGCAAATATGTTCCGGTGCCACCTTGAGCTGGCCGCCGGTGAATTCCATGGTGTAGGCGCGCAGAGCCGTGTCGTCCTGCTGGGCAAGGTCGTAGCGCACGCCGCTTGCTACGCGGACATGCTTTACGCCTTCCTCGTCACGAATACGGCGCAGCATGTTCACGGCTTCGGTCTGGTTGACCTTGAACTGGGGGCATATCTTTGGGTGCATGCAACTGGCTCGGGTGCATTTGGAAGGATCGGCTGCGCACTCTGCCTGCCACATGTTGGCGGAGGGGCCGCCCACGTCGCTGATGGAGCCGTTGAATTTCTTGGAGCCCGCCAATGCCCTGACTTCATCCATAACGGACTGGTGGCTGCGCGACGCAATGCGGCGCCCCTGATGCAGGGCAAGCGAGCAGAACGAACATCCGCCGCCGCATCCGCGATGGGTGGTGATGCTCGTGCAGATCATGGCATCGGCAGGAATGGCTTCCGTGTACGAGGGGTGTGCTCTGCGGGCAAAGGGCAGGGAATACAGTCTGTCCATGTCCGCTTCGCACAACGGCTCGGCAGGCGGAGCTAGCAGGACGGCTCTGCCCGCAACAGGCTGCACGGCCCATGACTGAGCCTGATGTACGTGGCGTTCAAGGGTCAGTGTTGCGGTCATGAGCAGCTCCGGCTGTGCTTCCATTGCCTCATGTGAGGGCAGCGGGTAGGCGGGAGCGTCTTCGGGAATATCTGGCGAGAGGCCTGTTGCCGGTGCGGGGATACCCATGTCTGCAAGGTCGGAAAAATGGCCGGAAGGCTTGCCCATGACGGCCGTACCCGGGATGCCGACCACCAGTTCCCTTAAGGGTATGCCGGAGTGTCCTCCGTGGACGTCCATGGCTCTGGCAATCTGCAACAGCGCGTTCTCACCCATGCCGTAGACAAGGCAGTCTGCCTTGCTGTCCAGCAGGATGGGGCGGCGCAGCTTGTCGGTCCAGAAGTCATAGTGGGTGATGCGGCGCAGGGAGGCTTCAATGCCGCCGATGACTACGCCCATGCCGGGAAATGCCTGCCGGATGAGGCTGGTGTAGGCGATGACGGCTCTGTTGGGGCGTGCGCCGGCTTTGCCGCCCGGGGTGTACGCGTCGTCGTGGCGCTTTTTCCGGAAGGCGGTGTAATGGGCCAGCATGGAATCAAGAGCACCTGCGGTTACGGCCGTGAACAGGGCAGGGCGGCCCAGACGGGTAACGTCATCCGTAGTGTCCCAGCGGGGTTGCGCTACGACGCCCGTACGGTAGCCGTGGGCGATGAGCCAGCGGCCGAGCAGGGCGGCGGCAAAACTCGGGTGGTCAACGTAGCCGTCGCCGGTGACGATAAGGACGTCAAGTTCATCCCAGCCTAACGCGTCCATCTCCTTTCGGGTCATGGGCAGAAAGGCAGGTTGGGGCAGCGGGGTGCGCCCGGCAGGGTGGTCAGTGTGTGCAGGTGCATTTTTCATGCGCGGAATATAGGGATGGCGGGCTTTCCTGGCAAGGGGAAGCTTGGGAAGGCAAAAGGGCTTGGGCGAGGGGAGAGTGTAGTGCTTACAACCGCTTTTGATGGGCTTTACTTGCCTTTGTTGTTTTGCTGTATTACCTGAACAATGCGACTGGTATAGCAGACGGCAGCCACCGTATCAGATTTGTCAGCCGTCTGCGAATGCAGAAAAGGTGCATCTCCCGCCTGCATTGAGGGCAACAGATTCCATACGATGTTCTGTAACGAGGTAGTAAATGGGCTGTGCCGTATCAGATAAAGACTCGGTTGCTGCAGTGGCCTCGGCTGTTCAGAAGGAAGGCGAGGCGCCGCCTGAACACGCGGATGCATCCGTTCGCTTTTCGGGAACGCAGGACCGCATGAAAGTCGGAGTGGCCCGATATATTCCTCCTCGGGGTAACGGCAGGCCGCTTACTATCGAGCGTATTCAGAAGTTGTTGCGCGAAGCGGGAGTAAAAGTTCCTGTCAGCATAAAAGGGGTGGAGAAACTGCTGGAGTGCATTGCCAGCGGAAGCCCCATCGACAGAATAGTCATTGCACGGGGACTGCAGCCGGAAAACGGTACGGATGCCTGCATCGTGCCATACGGCAACACGAGTTTTCCGGTCTTTCCCGGCCAGCCTATTGGCAATCTTGTGCCTGCCACCCCGCCCAAATCCGGCATGCGCGTGGATGGAACTGAATTTCCCCCCCAGTCTCCTCACAAGCCTCGCGAGATAACCATTCCTGCAGACTGCAACTGTTATCTTGATGAAGGCTCCAATGAAATCGTTCCCTCAGTGTACGGACTTGTATCCATTACGGATGTTTCCATCAATATCAGGCCGCTGGTCCGTATTTCCGAGGACAGGCTGACCGTCACAGCAACACTGTACTACAGGGACATGCTGGCAAAGCCTGTGAGTGCGGAACGGGTGCGCCTCATGTTGCAGGCCATGAACGTGCCTGATGCATTGATCGACATTGACGCCATAACCAGCGCTCTGGCCCGGAGCGAGCGTACGGGAAGCCCGGAAGCGGATGTGGTTCTGGCCCGTGGCAGGCTGCCGCTTCACGGTGTGGACGGTTTTGTGGAAATGTTGCAGCGCGAGGACGATGCCGCAGCGGTGGGCAAGGCCGCGTCGGACGGTAGCATTGACTTCCGCAACCGGGGCATCATGCCTTCCGTGCAGAGCGGTGAGACCGTGGCAGTCATCCATCCTCCGACAGCCGGCATCAGCGGAATGGACGTGTATGGCGAAACCTTGCCTGCCGAGATGGGGAAGGCGGCCAACGTGACGTTGGACAAGAGTGTGGTCTTGGCGCAGGACGGTTGTAGCGCGGTGGCTCAGATATCAGGGCTGGCCCAGTATGTCGGCGGTGTTCTGTCTGTGCAGGAAGTGGTGGAAGTAAAGGGAGACGTGGATTTCAGCTCAGGTAACGTGCAGGTTGCCACCGGTTCCGTAAAGGTTAAGGGGGCAGTGCTTTCCGGCTTTTCCGTCAAGGCTCCCGGGGCTGTTGTGGTGGGCGAGGCGGTTGAATCTGCCCGCATCATTGCCGGTGGAAATATTGAAGTGAGCGGCGGAATCGTCATGCAGGGCAAGGGGTTTGTCCGGTGCGGCGGCAACGTGACGGCCAAGTTCATTTCCGAAGCCATGATTGAGGCGAGGGAGGATGTGATCGTGCATGACTCCATACTCCACTCGACCATCATGTGTGGTGGAATGGTACTCGCCACATCCGGACGTGGGCGTATTCAAGGCGGCAGCATCACCTGCCGCAAGGGGATCAGGGCGTTGGAAGTGGGCAATGCCCTTGGCACTCCCACAAACATCATTCTGGCTGCGAGCTCCAAAGCCACCCGGGATATAGAGAAAGAGCGTGACAGCGTGAAGGAGGCCTTGGCGAAGCTGTCTGCAAAGTTCGGGGAAGCACCCGCCGAGGAGATTCTCATGCATGCCCGTCCTGATCAGTATAAAGTGATAGAGGCGGCCATGGGGTTGCGGGACAAGCTGACAGAACGTCTTGATACATTGCGGGAGATACTGCTTGAAGCCAGGCAGAAGGCGGCAGAGCGGATGAAGGATACCACCATAAAGGTGACGGGTGTTGTACATCCGGGTACGGTCGTCACCATTGGCGAGGCGATGTTTACCGTTTCCAGCCCGTTGCAGGCGGTGACCTTCAGGTACATTCCCGAATCGCGGACTATTGAAGCCGCTTCCGCTTAAATTTCAGCTAATGACGCGCATAAGAAAAGCCGGCTCAACGCCGGCTTTTTTCATTATTCCGCTTTCTTGGGGGGCTCTATGAGCATCTTTCCCCCGTCCTTGCCCGTGGGGGGATGGCCGGGGGGCATTCCCTTGCCGCCCTTGGGAGGCATCTGCATGCCCTGGCCCATTCCGCCGCCCATGGCCTTGCCGTCGGCACCATGCGATCCCATGAAGGCGTGCCATTCATCATGCGAGATGGCGCCGTCGGAATCCTTGTCTATGGTTTCAAATGCAGCCTTGCGCATGTTGGGGTGATGGGCTTCGAATTCTTCCCAGCTGACGGAATCGTTGCCGTCCTTGTCCATCTTGCCGAATTTATCGTCAGCAAAACCGGGGGAGGTCCACAGGCAGGTGATGAGAGCCGCCAGTACAAGTCGTTTCATCATGTCTCCTTCTGCCGGAGGCAGTCATGGTTGGCGTCTGCGCGTTGAATCGCGTCCGGCACAAATAGCCTTTCCTCAAACCTGTGTCCAGCATGGCTGGCTTGTTTTCAGCTGTAATTCTCATGGAAAAAGAAAAAGCCCCTTTCCTTTCGGAAAGGGGCTTAGCACTCTGGCTCCCCGGACAGGACTTGAACCTGTAACCTAGTGATTAACAGTCACCCGCTCTGCCGATTGAGCCACCGGGGATTATGTGGACCGCTGAGATGAACTCGCGTCCAACGAGGAGAGAGCTATACGGAGTTCGCTTTGGTCCGTCAAGGAAAAAAACTCAGAAAATGAAATTTCTCTTTCCATATGGCGTGGCTGCGCGTATTCTCTGCGAAATGTCAAAAGCCCCCTTCCATATGGAAGAGGGCTTTGCACTCTGGCTCCCCGGACAGGACTTGAACCTGTAACCTAGTGATTAACAGTCACCCGCTCTGCCGATTGAGCCACCGGGGATTATGCTTGCCGCTAAACGCATTGCGTTCAGCGCGGAAAAGTCTCTAAGCGAAAGCGTCCGGTTACGTCAAGCTGCTTTTTCATTTTTTTCATTTTTTATGCCATGCGCGTTTTTGAAACAATGAAAGAGAGCGCTTTCTTGACGACAGTGGACAATTGGCATAACCCATCCCAATTCAGATGGATCGAATTTACTACATGGAGTTATTGCCTTGAGCGATCAGGAAAAATCAAAGCGGCCTACTATTAAATTGCCCACCAAATCCCAGCATGCAGAGTATTTCATGCCCATGCTGGAGAGTTTCGCCAACCGCGATGATCTGAACGAAGTGGTTAAAAACAGGGTGGCGAAATCCTGTGACCTGCTTGAGGCGGGATACGCCTTGTTCCCCAACGGATTCCGCAAGGAAGACGACTTCTCCGAAATCCGTGCCGAGTACGAGGGGCTGGAGACCGAAGAGCTTGAATCGCTTGACCGGGTCTTTTGTTGTGCCGGACGTATTGTCGCAAACCGTTCCTTCGGTAAGGTGACCTTTTTCCACCTGCTGGATCGCAGCGGCAAGATGCAGTGTTACGCTGCCCGTGAAGATCTAGGCGAAGAAGTATACGCCGTTTTCAAGAAGTTTGATATCGGTGACATCGTCGGCGTGACGGGTACTCTGTTCCGCACCAAGACCGGCGAACTCACGCTTTCCTGCAAGTCCGTCAAGCTGCTGACCAAGTCTATCCGTCCGCTGCCTGAAAAGTATCACGGCCTCAAGGACGTGGAAATCCGTTATCGTCAGCGTTATGTTGACCTTATCGTAACCCCGCGCACCCGTGAGATTTTCCGCAAGCGTACCCAGATCGTGCGCGAGTTCCGCCGTTTCATGGAAGGCCACGGCTTCATGGAAGTGGAAACGCCCATGATGCAGCCCATTCCCGGCGGTGCCACGGCTCGTCCCTTCATCACGCATCATAATACGCTTGATATGCAGCTCTATATGCGTATTGCGCCCGAGCTGTACCTCAAGCGTCTGCTGGTGGGCGGTTTCGAGAAGGTTTTCGAAATCAACCGCAATTTCCGTAACGAAGGTATTTCCACCCAGCATAACCCCGAGTTCACCATGTGTGAGTTCTACTGGGCCTATGCGACCTTCGAGGATCTGATGGATCTTACCGAGCAGCTCTTTGCCCATATTGCGCAGACTGTGTGCGGTTCTACTGTCATTACCTATCAGGAGCAGGAAATTGACCTGACTCCCGGCAAGTGGACCCGTATGGGCTTTGCCGAGTCTCTGGAGAAGATCGGCGGACACACCCCCGAACTCTATGAGAACTATGACAAGCTGGCTGCCTATATCAGAGAGCGCGGTGAAAAGGTTGTTCAGGGTGAAAAGCTTGCAAAGCTGCAGGCAAAGCTCTTTGATCTGGACGTTGAGCCCCGTCTCATCCAGCCTCACTTCATCTATCATTACCCCACGGATATCTCGCCTCTTTCCCGAAAGAACGAGAAGGATCCCACCATCACCGACCGCTTTGAACTGTTCATGACCGGCCGTGAGCTCGCCAACGCCTTCTCGGAGTTGAACGATCCCGTTGACCAGCGCCTGCGTTTCCTTGATCAGGTTGCCGAAAAGGAAGCCGGTGACGACGAAGCGCATTTCATGGACGAGGACTACCTTCGTGCTCTGGAATACGGTATGCCTCCGGCGGCGGGTCAGGGTATCGGCATTGACCGTCTGGTCATGCTGCTGACCGATTCTCCGTCCATTCGTGAAGTTATCCTCTTCCCGCTGCTCAAACCGGAGAGTTAAGCCCAAGGCACCCATGAGCTTTGAATCATTCATTGCGCTGCGCTACCTCATGGCGCGCAGCAAACAGACGTTCATATCCGTCATATCGGTTACATCCATACTCGGAGTCGCCCTGGGGGTTGCCTCCCTCATCGTGGTTCTGGGGGTTATGAACGGCTTTACCAAGGATCTTCGTGACAAGATTCTTGGCGTGAACGCCCATGCCATCACCATGTCGATTGGCGGCGGCTTCAGCAACTATGATTCCGTAATGAATACCGTGAAAGGGGTCTCCGGTGTAACCGGAGTAACCCCTTTCATTTATTCGGAAGTCATGATCTCCACGGCCAACGGTGTGAAGGGACTGGTGCTGCGCGGGGTTGACCCCGACACGGCGGAAGAGGTGCTTTCCATTCGTGAGCACATGGAGGACGGCTCCTTTGCCAGCCTCAAAGAGGACGGCATGCCCGGCATTATTATTGGCAAGGAGCTGGCAAAACGGCTTGGCGTGGGGATAGGCGGCAGGGTGAACCTGCTTTCGCCTACCGGTACCAAAACCGCCACCGGTTTCACTCCCCGTGTGCGCATGTGCCGTATAGTCGGCCTGTTCAAGACGGGCATGTGGGAGTATGACTCCTCTCTGGGGTTTGTTTCCCTTGCCTCCGCGCGTGACCTGCTGGGCTGGAAGGACGATTCCGTTACCGGCCTTGAAATGACTGTGAAGGATGTCTACCGCGCCGACAGGGTGGCGGAGGACGTGACCGCGGCATTGGGCGGATATCCTTACTATTCGCGCAACTGGATGGAGATGAATGCCAACCTCTTTGCAGCGCTCAAGTTGGAAAAGACCGCCATGGGCATCATTCTGACCTTGATCGTGCTGGTAGGCTCCTTTTCCATTGTCACCACGCTTGTCATGCTGGTCATGGAGAAGACGCGTGATATCGCCATCCTCATGTCCATGGGGGCAACCCGCAGCCAGATTCGTCGCATTTTCATGCTGCAGGGAACCATAATCGGCGCCATAGGCACGGCGCTCGGGTTCGCGCTTGGTCTGCTGGTGGCATACCTGCTCAAGAAATATCAATTCATTGATCTGCCCAAGGGCGTTTATTCGCTGGATACGCTTCCGGTGCTCATCGAATGGGTGGATTTATTCATCATAGGTGTTTCGGCAATGCTGCTTTGTTTCGTCGCCACGATCTATCCTGCCCGTCAGGCTGCCGGTCTCGAGCCTGTAGAGGCTCTGAGGTACGAATAATGTCCGCAGAGCCGCTATATCAGCTGTCCGGAGTGGGCAGGGAGTATGAAGGTCCTGCTGAAAAGGTGACCGTGATACGGTCTCTGGACCTCACAATCGGGCAGGGAGAATCCATCGCAATTATCGGATCATCCGGTTCAGGTAAAAGTACCCTCTTGCATCTCTTGGGAACCCTTGATAATCCTTCGTGGGGCACCATACTTTTTCGTGGGCAGGATCTTGGGCAGTTTTCCCCTCAGGCCAAGGCTTCCCTGAGGAATCGTGAAATTGGTTTTGTCTTCCAGTTTCACCACCTGTTGCCGGAGTTCACTACCATCGAGAACGTGGCCATGCAGGCCCTCATCGGTGGGGTTGCCCGATCTGAAGCCTTTGACAGAGCGCGTGATGCATTGGGGCTGGTTGGTCTTCACGGACGGCTCATGCACAGGGTAACCACCCTTTCCGGAGGCGAAAGACAACGAGCCGCAATTGCCCGTGCCATCCTGATGCGCCCTGCGGTATTGCTCGCCGACGAGCCTACCGGCAATCTTGATGAGCGCACCGGCAATGCTGTTGCAGAACAGCTTATGCATCTCAATGAAGAACTGGGAATGACCCTTGTAGTTGTTACCCATAATGCGGAATTGGCGGCATTGATGCAACGCCGTCTTGAACTGAGAGCTGGAGAACTGTATGACCAAACTGTTTAGACCTTGCCTTGCAATGGTCTTTTTCGCACTCTTCCTGCTTACCTCCTCGGGAGCCTATGCTGCTCCTGTTCAGGACACGAAAATCATTGTGCTGCCTTTCGAGGTGAATGCCGGTGAAGACCTGAAGTACCTTGAAGACAGCCTGCCAGAACTGATTGCCGAGCGGCTTGTAGCAAAGGGCTTTACGGTCGTTCCTCAAAATCAGGTCATGGCCCTGATTCAGCAGCAGGGCATTACCGAACTTTCCATTGCCGCCGTGCGCGACATCTCCCTGCTGTCCGGTGCTTCCTACGCTGTTTATGGCAGCTTCAACCAGATCGGCGAGGATGTATCCATTGACGCCCGCCTCGTGGAAGCCTATGGCCTGCAGCCTGCAAAGCCCGTGTTCATTGCCAAGAACGGGCTCATCAACATCATCCCTGCCGTGGATGAACTTGTTGATGTCGCTTCCAATGAGATGCTCAGCAAGAACACCATTGCCAAAATTTCTGTAAAGGGCACCAAGGTGCTTGATCCCGATGTCGTGCTTATGCGTCTCCGTAGCCGAAAGGGCGACGGGCTTGACGGTAAGCAGATCAACGAGGACATCAAGCGTATTTTTGATCTCGGATATTTCAGCGACGTGACTGCCGCCATTGATCAGACCAGAGAAGGAATGGAACTGGTTTTCAATGTTGTGGAAAAGTCCCGCATTGAGAAGATCGTCATCGAAGGTTCCGATGCCGTTGACGAAGAAGACATTCTTGCAGCCATGAGCTCCAAAACCGGAGCCGTTCTGAACGAGAAGCTGCTTGCCCAGGATATTGACAAGGTTCTCGAACTGTACCGCAAGGAAGGGTACTACCTTGCCAAGCTGACCCACAAGGTTGAAGAACATTCCAACCACTCTGCGAGCTTGGTCTTTACGGTCGAAGAGGGCAACAAGCTTTACATCAGCGAAGTGAAGCTGCAGGGCGCAGAACAGCTGGATGCTGATGATGTGCTTGACGAACTGGCTCTTTCTCCCCGCAACATGCTTTCCTGGTATACCGGAACCGGTGTTCTTCGCGAAGATTATCTCGAGAGAGATTCCGCAGCCATCGGCGCATACTACCTGAACCGCGGGTTCATGGACGTTGCGGTGGGCGAACCTCAGGTCGAATATCTGGAAGACGGTATCATAATTACCTTCCGTGTGAAGGAAGGGCAGCGCTACAAGGTTGGCAACATTGCTTTCAAGGGTGACCTGATCGAACCTGATGCCGTACTGCTCGGTCTCATCGAGATGGATGAGTGGAAAGAAGATGAAATCTACCTCAACTATTCCCAGATTCAGAACGATACCAACAAACTGACGGAATACTACACGCAGCACGGCTATGCCTTTGCTGAGGTCGATTTCGATACCCGCAAGGTTGATGGTGAAACCATCGACCTTACCTACAAGGTCTCCAAGAAAAACAAGGTGTACGTCCGCAACGTTTCCATTGAAGGTAACACCCAGACCCGCGATAACGTGATTCGTCGTGACGTGCTGCTTGCTGATGGCGAAGTGTTCGACGGCGCCAAGTTGCAGAAGAGCAATAAGAAACTGAACTCCCTCGGCTATTTCTCTGCCGCGGAAGTACAGATGGTGCCCACTGAGAATCCTGACGAAGTGGATCTCAAGGTCAAGGTCAAGGAACAGAACACCGGTGCTCTTATGGCTGGTGTCGGCTGGAATACATGGGGCGGGGTAGGCATCAGCGGTTCCGTTTCCGAAAAGAACCTGTGGGGGCGCGGCTACACTGCTTCTGTCAAGGGTACCTTCAGCGGCAAGGGAAACCGCTACGACCTGTACTTCTACAACCCTCGCCTGTACGATTCCAAGTACTCGCTGTCTGTGAATACCTATCTCGCAAAAACCGAGTATGACGACTATACTTATAGCGTTCTCGGTGGTGAGACTCAGGTCGGGCGGCCTATCTCGGATAAGACGAAGATATTTGCCGGATACCGTCTTGATTTCTACAAGATTTATGAAGTGGACGAGGATGCTTCAAAGATGTTGAAGGATCGTTCTGGTGACCGCATTGGAAGCGTGGTTTCCGCTTCTTTTGTCCGCTCTTCCGTTGATGATCCGCTGCGTCCGACCAGCGGTATGTATACTACCGGTCGTGCAGAATATGGTGGCGGGGTCCTGCAGGGCGATGACGATTTCATCAAGCTTGTTGGTGACACCCGGGCCTACTATGCGCTTAACAAGGACAATGTGCTGATGGGACGTGTTAAGGGCGGAGCCCTTCTGGAGTCTCAGTCCGGTGAAGAAGTGCCCATTGTTGAACGTTTCTGGATAGGTGGTATCAACTCGGTTCGCGGCTACAAGACGTCAGACTTCGCCGTGCTGAACGAGGATGGCGATAAGATCGGTGGCAACCGCATGGCTTTCGTCAACCTTGAATACCAGTGGTACTTCAATAACGAGTTCGGCATGATGCTGGTTCCGTTCTTTGATGCCGGTACGAACTTTGACGATGTCTACGAGCGTCAGGACACCGATGACATTCTGATGAGCTACGGTCTTGAATGGCGCTGGAAATCCCCCATGGGTGATTTGCGCTTCGCATACGGAATTCCGCTCAGTAAGGTGGACGGAGACGAAAAGGATCCCCGCTTTGAGTTTGCAATGGGGCAAACTTTCTAGAGCACAGGCAAAGCGCGGCGCAAGCCGCGCTTTTTTTATTCCCCGCCGCCGATCTTATCGGGTTGCAACTCTTTTGCTGTTTCATTAGGTTGTAACTGTTTCTAGACTTTGCTCCGCTTCTGTGTTCATGGCTTCGGGTATGAAGCGATATTTCAGGAAGAATATGTATCAAGCGCGCATAAAAAGACTGACCGTTACAGTCCTCTCTGCTTTCTGTTGGCTTGTCCTTTTTTCGTCATTGGCCTTTGGCGCTTCTATCAGCACTGACTATAAACAGGGCTACGAGTCGTTCACGGCGCTTACCAAGGACGCCAAACGAGCCAAGTACCGTTCCAACTGGAAACAGCTGGAAGAAAAATTCATGGCCGTTTACAAGCGGGATCCCAAAGGGGCCTATGCCCCCAAGTCCTTGTATTTTGCCGCACGGGTGAACGAAGAGCTTGGCAAACGGTCGTTTCTTTCCTCAGACTATCAGACTGCTGCAGAGTACTATCAGAGAGTTGCGAAACGGTTTCCCAATCATAGTTGGGCAGACGACTGCCTTTATCGCAGGGCAGAGCTCCTTCATGTGCGATTGCATGATACCGATGCTGCGCTTCAAGATCTTAATGCCATTTTGCAGGGGTATACCAAGGGGGACATGTACAACAAGGCTCTTGCCTTGCACCGGCAATTACGGAAATCTTCCGGTTCAGTTGCCGCTTCCCCGGCACCTTCGCCCCCTGCTTCACGACCAGCTGTTTCCGCAGCGCCTTCCCGGACGTCCGATTCCGGTGAGTTGAGCAGTATCCGCTTCCAGAGCAGCAATGACTACACCCGTATTGTCCTGACGGTTAGCAATGAGCCTACATATCATTACCAGATATTGTCGGCGGACCCTTCCCGCGGGTTGCCTTATCGGCTGTATGTGGATCTCAAGAATGTGACAATCGGCAGTGGGGTAGCGGGTGAGATAGAGGTGAAGGACGGTATTCTGCGTCAGGTTCGGACTGGTACCCCTTCCAATGACACGACCCGTGTTGTGTTGGATTTTCAGTCTGTGCAGAAATATAATGTATTTGTTCTGGATAACCCCTACAGGGTGGTGATTGACGTCACGGCACCTGCTGGCGGTTCTGTGGCTGCTGTCCCGGAACAGGCGCCTGCCCCCAAGACCCGAGTTGAGGAACCTGCCCCCAAGTCGTCGGGCAAACAGGCTGCGAAGAATACGCCCCCTGTTACATACAAGGCTCCTCCCGGGAGTAAGAAACAGGTTGGCGACCTGATTGAGCAGTTGGGGCTAACGGTCAAGACCATCATGATCGACGCTGGTCATGGCGGGAAAGACCCCGGTGCCAATGCAAACAGTATCCGTGAAAAGGAGTATGTTCTCAGGGTCGCCACAATGGTTGGGGATATGTTGAAGCAGCGAGGGTTTACCGTGCTGTATACCCGTCGCGACGATACCTTTGTTCCTTTGGAAGAACGAACTGCCATGGCCAACGTGCGGAAAGCGGACATGTTCCTGTCGTTCCATATCAACGCCCATCGCAGTACCGGTATTTCCGGCCTGGAGACGTATTACCTTAACCTTGCCAGCTCCAAGAGTGCCGTGCGGGTCGCTGCCAGAGAAAACGCTGTCAGTGAGAAGCGTATCAGTGACCTGCAGTTTATTCTGACGGACCTCATGTTGAACTCCAAGATGCAGGAATCCAAGGATCTGGCATCCCTCATTCAGAAGAATATGGTTGGAGCTGCCAAGTCTGGCGGATATTCCGTGCGCGACAACGGAGTACGCAGTGCTCCGTTTTACGTGCTGATGGGTGCCAAGATGCCTTCTGTGCTGGTTGAATTGGGCTATTGCACCAACAAGGAAGAGGCAAAGCGCCTGAGGTCCGAAAAGTACCTCAAGCGATTGGCGTCTGGTGTGGTGAAAGGCGTTGAAAGCTACACCAAGCAGTTGGGGCGTTATGCTTCCATGTAACATTTCTTGACGGAAAAGCGTGTTGGGGGATATTCCTTCTCACTCTGGTCCGGACGGTTTGTTTGGATTGCGGAATTGGGATTTCTTTTTCGATAACATGGCTTGTCATTTTTATAGAATACAAGGAGCAAGTATCCATGCGTAAGATTATTGTTCTTTCTTTGTTGATGACTCTGGTGGCTGCAGTGCCCGCTTTTGCTGGTAAAATCGGCTACGTGGATTCCATCAAGCTCGTGACCGAGTCCGAGCCTGCAAAGGCAGCATCCGAGAAGATGGAGAAGGACTTCGGTCCTGAGAACAAGGAAGTGACCAACCTCATTCAGCAGTACAAGAAGAAAATGGAAGAAATGAAGGTGCAGGCCGCTGCTCTTTCCGAGTCTGCCCGTGAGGACAAGAAGGTTGAACTGCTTCGCCTCAAGCGCGATGTTGAAGACAGGCAGCGTGCTCTTGCCCGTAAGGTTCAGGCTGCCAACGAGAGTGTGCGCCACACTATCGCCGCCATGATCGTGAAGGCTACGCAGGACTTCGCCAAGAAAAACCAGTATGACATGGTGTTCGACAAGGCTTATCCTTCCATGGTGTATGCAGCCCCCGGTCTGGACGTAACCAAGGAAGTGCTGGTTGAGCTCAACCGCGTGTATCGCGAAGGTAAGAAGTAGTAAGCATGGGACGCATGCTTTCCGATATCGCAAGCGAGTTGGGGCTTGAGCTGCGTGGTGAGGACATGGAAGTTTCCAGTGTCAGCACCCTTGAGGATGCAGGTCCGGCTGACATCAGTTTTCTTGCGAATCCCAAATATGTTCCGCAGCTCGGGACCACAGCTGCAGGAGCAGTAATTTGCAGTGCCGAATTCGCCGGAGAGGTGAAGAGGGCGCTCATCAGCGAGAATCCGTATCTTGATTTCGGTCGTTGCGTTTCGCTGTTTGCCAAGCCGCAAGGCGGCATGAAGGGGATTCATGCCATGGCATACATCGATCCGGAAGCTCAGGTTGCGGATGGGTGCACGGTATATCCGTTTGCCTTCATCGGACCGTGGGCCGAAGTGGGGGCCGATACGGTGGTGTTCCCCGGTTGTTACATCGGGGAAGATTGCCGGGTGGGGACTGGCTGTATTCTGTATCCCAATGTTGTGTTGATGGCAGGAACCGTTCTTGGAGATGATTGCATCGTGCACGCCGGTGTGGTGCTCGGGGCCGATGGCTTCGGGTTTGCGCCGACCCCCTACGGCATTCAGAAGATTCCACAGATCGGAACCGTGACCATAGGCAGTGATGTGGAAATTGGTGCCAATACCACCATTGACCGCGCAGTACTGGGCACGACATCCGTCGGCGATTCCACAAAGATCGACAATTTGGTGCAGATAGGACACAATGTGCAGATGGGAGACCAGTGTCTCATCGTCTCGCAGGTTGGCATTTCCGGTTCAACCAAGGTTGGAAACAGGGTGACCATGGCCGGACAGGTCGGCGTCGCAGGGCATCTGAGCATTGGCGACGGTGTGACCATCGGGCCCAAGTCCGGTGTGGCCAAGGGAATTCCTGCCGGCCAGACCGTGGGTGGCCAGCCTGCCGTGGATAAGGGTACGTATATCCGTACGCTGACCGTAATGCCCAAGCTGCCCGATATGTACAAGCGTCTGCAACGCCTTGAGAAGGAACTCGCTGCACTCAAGAATGAAGCGGAGAAGTAATTATCATGACCCAAGAGAACCCTAATTCTTTTGATATCCGAAAGATCCTTGGGCTGCTCCCGCACCGTTACCCGTTTTTGCTGGTAGACCGTGTGGTGGAGTATGTACCCAACGAAAGCATCGTGGCGTATAAGAACGTCACCTTCAACGAGCCATTCTTTCAGGGACATTTCCCCGGCATTCCAGTAATGCCCGGCGTGCTCATCATGGAAGCTCTGGCGCAGGCCGGTGGCCTTCTGGTCATCAAGAGCACCGACACCACCATTGAGGACAAGCTATTCCTGTTTACCGGCATGGAGAAGGTGCGTTTCCGTAAGCCCGTATATCCCGGCGATAAGTTGGAACTGCGCTGTTCGCTCATCCGTCAGAAGCTCAAGCTGTGGAAGATGGAAGGCAAGGCGTATGTTGACGGCAAGCTGGCCGCAGAGGCGGAGATGACCGCCGCCATCATGAATAAAGAGGATATGTAGCATGGCAAGCCAGATTCATCCGTCTGCATTCATATCGCCCAAGGCCGAGATCGGTGACGATGTCATTATCGGTCCCTGCGCCGTCATTGAAGATGATGTTATCATCGGCGACGGTTGCCGTATTGATGCCTTTGCTTCGGTAAAGCAGTACACCCGCATGGGAGCTGGAAACCATATCCATTCCTACGCCTTGGTCGGCGGAGAGCCGCAAGACCTCAAGTATGCAGGTGAAGAGAGCTGGCTTGAGATGGGCGACAATAACAACGTGCGCGAGTTTGCAACCCTGCATCGTGGAACCCAGGGCGGTGGCGGGCTGACCAAGATCGGCAACGGTAACCTGTTCATGGCTTACACTCACGTGGCCCACGATTGCCATTTGGGTAATGAGATCGTCATGTCCAACGGTGCAACTCTCGCCGGTCACGTCTCCGTGCAGGATCGTGCCATCCTTGCAGGCCTTTCCGCCGTGCATCAGTTTGTCCGCATCGGCGCCTACGCCTTTGTGGGCGGAATGAGCGGCATCAGTCAGGATCTGCCTCCCTACATGCTGGCAGTGGGCAACCGCGCTGGTGTGCATGGCCCCAACCTTGTGGGACTTCGTCGTCTGCAGGCCTCCCGTGAGCTGATCGCAGCCCTCAAGGGTGCGTTCCGACTCATTTGGCACTCCGACACGCCCCGCAAGGAAGCTCTGGAGCAGCTTGAGTACGAATTCGGCACGTTCCCCGAGATTCTCGGTTTCGTCGAGTTCATTCGCAGCAGCGAGCGAGGCATTCTACCCGCAGACTAGGTGGGCAGGCCGCATTATACCTTGTGTTTAACGGGGAGGAAGCGCGGTCTTCCTTCCCGTTTTTCAATATTCAGCCCGTTTTTTGGAGCAGATGGCATGACGAAAGAAGCTATCGGTATTGTGGCCGGAAAAGGACAGTTTCCTGCATTGGTTGCCCGCGGTGCACGCGCGGCAGGACTCGACGTGGTCATGTGCGGGTTTCACGGTCACACGGATCCGCTGCTGGAGCGTGAGGCCGATTCCTTTGCCATGCTGCACCTTGGCGCACTGAATAAGCTTATTGAATATTTCAAGGAACGCGGGGTGCGCCGCCTGTGTTTTGCCGGGGCCATCAGCAAGCCCAAGGCGCTTGACCTGCGTCCTGATTTTCGTGCCGCAAAGGTGCTTTTCAAGCTGCGGTCCAAAGGGGATGACGTATTGCTGCGAGCCGTGATGGACGAGCTGGAGTCAGAGGGGCTGCGCATCGTGCAGGCGGCGGAATTGGTGCCCGACCTCCGGGGGGCTGCAGGCGTTCAGACCCGTCGGCAACCCGGAAGCGAAGAGTGGGACGATTTGCGGTATGGCTGGCCTATCGCCCAAGCCATAGGCGCCATGGACATAGGCCAGTGCATTGTGGTGAAGCGGGGCATGGTCGTTGCCGTGGAAGGGCTGGAAGGCACGGATGCCCTGTTGCGCCGTGGAGCGGAGCTTGGGGGCGCTGGCTGCGTGGCCATCAAGATCGTCAAGCCGGGGCAGGATGAGCGCATTGACCTGCCTGCTCTTGGAACTGCAACTATCCGTACTCTGGTGGATGGAGGTTATTCCTGTCTTGCCTATCATGCCGGAAAAACTTTGTTTTTTGACAGGGAAGAGGCCTTGAAGCTTGCCGATGCCCATAACCTGAGCATTATTGGGCTTGATGAGGAGTTCGGGAAGGCGTAGGCCTTTTTTTGACGGCGTTTAGAGTGAGTGCTCATTTGTTTTGCATTGCGTCATAACTTATTATTTCGATGTGAGAGCATAAGGAGTCATTATGAAGACCGCAGATCGGATGCAGGGCGTCCACAGATCGTATATTCGGGAAATCCTCAAGGTCACTGCACGACCCGAGATTATTTCCTTTGCGGGCGGTCTACCTCATCCGGACTCCTTTCCGGCTGAAAGGGTGGCTGCCGCTGCAGCGAGAGTGTTTGCGGAAGAAGGGGCCTCTGCCCTGCAGTACTCCACAACGGAAGGGTACGCGCCCTTGCGGAAGTGGATTGCAGACCGCTATGCCCGCCAAGGGCTGACCGTCGCGCCAGATGACATCCTTATCACTACCGGTTCTCAGCAGGCGCTGGATATGGCGGGCAGGGCATTGCTCAATCGCGGGGATGCCATTGTCATAGAGCGACCCGGCTATCTCGGGGCCATTCAGTGCTTCTCCATGTATGGAGCAGATTTCAAACCGGTTGACCTGGTTTCTACGGGGGTGGATGTGGATATGCTGGAGTCCGTTCTGAAGCGGACCGGCGCACGGTATTTCTATGCCGTTCCCAGCTTCCAGAATCCTTCGGGTATTTCCTATGACAAGGAGACTCGCAAGGCGGTTGCAGAGCTCATGGCCCGTTATGACTGTGTGCTGATTGAGGATAATCCCTACGGCGAGCTTCGCTTTCTTGGGGAAGATGTTCCCCCTGTGCGTTGCTATATGCAGTCGCCTTCCATTCTCCTTGGCTCCTTCTCCAAGATGGTGGCTCCCGGTATGCGACTTGGCTGGATTTACGCACCGGACGGACTCATGGACAGCCTGGTCAGGGCCAAGCAGGCCTCCGACCTGCATACCGCAAGCCTGACACAGTCCATTTTATACCGCTATCTGGCAGACAACGATGTGGACGCCCATATTGCATCCATCAGAGAGCGTTACAAGACGCATCGTGACATCATGGTTGCGGCTATCCGGGAACATTTTCCTGAAGAGGTGGCCACCACTGAGCCTGAAGGCGGCATGTTCCTCTGGTGCACGTTGCCCGAAACTGTTTCCGCGGAAAGCGTGTTTCAGGAGGCCATCAAGCATAATGTGGCCTTTGTGCCGGGCAAGCCTTTCTATGTGGACGGTACGGACAACACATTCCGACTGAACTTCTCCAATGCGAGTCCCGACAGGATTGAAGAAGGCATTGCCCGTCTCGGTAAATGCCTGCGGGATTGTCTGGCTTAGGGGAGTGACAGGATACAGAGTGAAGCTCCGGCGTGCAGGGCATGCCGGAGCTTTTTTATGTCTTGAAGAAGGATGTGGCGGCAGGAAAGGGCGGATTAACCTGCAAGCGGTTTGTTTCGTATCGACTCCACATCACAAATGGGGTATTTTCGTTATTATACCAAGCTACGTTTTCAAGGTGGGATATGGATTTCAAGACAATATGGCAGCAGGTGTGCAAGGTCAGAAAGCAGCGGCCTCTCGTGCACAACATTACCAACTACGTTGTGATGAACACCACGGCCAACGCCCTGCTCAGTGCCGGCGCCTCGCCCATAATGGCGCACGCTCCTGAAGAAATGGAGCAGCTTGTGGGAATTGCCGGTTCTCTGGTGTTGAACATCGGAACGTTGAGTGCCCCCTGGATCCAGAGCATGCTTCAGGCCGGTCAGTACGCAAGTAAGCGGCATATTCCTGTCGTGCTTGACCCTGTGGGAGCTGGGGCCTCCAACCTGCGCACGGATACGGCTATGCGCCTGTTGCATGCTGCCAAACCCGCAGTCGTTCGTGGAAACGGTTCCGAGATCATGGCTCTTCACGGAGCAGGTGGGATGACCAAGGGAGTGGATTCCATACTGCAGTCATCGGATGCCCATGAAGCAGCCGTCGAACTTTCACGCCAGTATGATTGCGTTGTGGCGGTGACCGGTGAAGAAGACATCGTGATCAAGGGTACCTGCGCTTACCGCATCAAGGGCGGTAGCCCGCTTATGGCGAGAGTCACCGGCATGGGCTGCACAGCAACTGCATTGATCGGCGCTTACGTGGCCGTTTCTGAATCTCCCTTCGAGGGCGCCGTGAGTGCGTTGGCTGTTATGGCCGCTGCCGGTGGTATGGCTGGTCGTAAAGCGGCAGGACCGGGCAGTTTCCAGATGCATTTTTATGATGCCCTGTATGCAATGACCATGGAGGATATTGAGGCTCTGGTGGACGTTTGCGAGTGCGACTGTCCCGAACTTGGTTACGGAGATTCAGAGCAGTGAGACAGCGCATTGATTATTCCCTCTATCTGGTAACGGACAGGGAGCTGTGCGGGGAGACAGGCGTTGTAGAGACCGTGCTGCAGGCTGTGGCCGGAGGTGTGCGGGTAGTGCAGTTGCGCGAGAAGACGCTGGATACCCGGCGATTCATCGAGACGGCAGTGCTCCTCAAGCAGGCTCTGACTCCGTTGCGGATTCCGCTGCTCATTAACGACAGGGTGGACGTGGCCTTGGCTTCCGGTGCCGACGGCGTGCACATAGGCCAGTCGGATATGCCTTATGAAAAGGCGCGGGCGTTGCTGGGGCCGGATGCCATAATCGGGCTTTCCGTGGAGACGCAGGAGCAGGTAAACGAAGCCAAGCGGCTGGATGTGGACTATCTGGGCATCAGTCCGGTGTTTGCCACGGCGACCAAGAAAGATGCAGCCGTGCCGTGGGGGCTGGATGGCGTCCGCAGGATACGGTTGGTGACCAACCATCTGCTTGTCGGCATCGGGGGCATTCATGCTGAAAACGCTGCGGATGTGCTCATGGCTGGCGCCGATGGTGTGGCCGTGGTTTCTGCCATCTGTGGCACTCCATCACCTAGATCCGCCTCTGAGGCACTCAGAAAGGCCATTGCCGGTTGATAGGCAGTCGGTGGTATTGATCCAGAAATAGAAACACCCCGTTTTCCATCAGGAGAACGGGGTGTGTTTGTTTTGGGTCTTATCGCTATGCGCCGTTGTAGACGAATGCTTCTTTCTCCACAGTGTCCGGGGCAATGCCATAGGCTGCCAGCTCTTCCACAACGGTCTGCTGCATGCCTGAAGGGCCGCAGAGATAGAAGGAGGCCGTGGTAGAGTGGATATGCCGTGCAAGCATATCCCGCGAAAAATGCCCCTTCTCGAACTTGATCTGCGGGCGCTCTTCTTCATAGTACATGTCCGGGTTGGTTTCCCGGCTGAGCACGTGGATGACGGTAAGCTTCAACGATTCAGCCATTTCCTCCAGTTCGGAAGCGGCAAAGGCGTCGGCAAAGGTCTTGTTGCACCAGAACAGCGTGCATGTATTCTTTGCTCCCGTCTTTTTGAAATGGCGAAGTACGGACAGGAAGGGGGTTATGCCCACGCCTCCCGCTACCATGACGATTTCTTCCTTCAAGGCAATGTCCTTGCAGAATATGCCGTAAGGTCCGGCGCATTGTATCTGCGAGGCATCATTCAATGCGGGAATGAGTTCCGAGGTGAAGTGGCCGTTTCTCTTGATGGTCATCTGTAGCTTGTCACCCGGTGCGCCGGAGATGGTGAAGGGGTGGGGCTTGGACCATTCTCCGTTTTCCATGATGCGGATAGTGGCGAACTGGCCGGGCCTGAAGCTGGAGAAACGCTCATCCTCCACGTCCATGATGACCGTGGTGGTCGTTTCATTTTCCTTGATGGTTTTGAGAACCTTGGCTGTTTTGCCTGTGCTCATGGCGTCTCCGTTCTGGTCGTTCTGCTGTTCCGGCGTCTTATGCACTGTTCCGCCATTGTATCCGTTTGCGGCCCATTGTCCAGATGCCGGGAGGTGGAGAGGTCGATTCCCTTTGGTCGCGTGGCCTTAGGCTACCGGCTTCTTGAGTCCGTATTTTTTTATCCGTGATTGCAGCGTTGTCGGCTTTATGCCCAGCAGCTCGGCTGCGCCTCCTTCTCCCTGCACACGCCAGTTGCAGGATTCCAGTGCGCGGAAGGTGTTTTCGCGGTGTAGGTCCTCCATTTGCGCTTCCGTATACAGCGGGCCTACATGGGTGCTGCTGGGAACAACGGGCGGAGTGGCTGTGCCTGCTGGAGAAGGGGTGCCGATCCTGTGTGCGCCAAGCCGGTTGAAATCCAGTCCGCCGTTGTGTGACATGATCACGGCACGCTCGATTTCGTTCTGCAGTTCGCGCACGTTGCCGGGCCAGTCGTAAGACTGTAGCTGCTGAATGTGCCGGTAATGCAGTTTGGGCTCTGTTACCCCAAGCCGCCTTGCAGCATTGCTGATGAAGTGGTGCGCGAGCATGGGGATGTCATCCAGCCGCTCCCGCAGGGGCGGATTGTGGATGGGAAATACCGAGAGCCTGAAATAGAGGTCCTGCCTGAACAGCCCGGCTTCAACGTCCGCAGCAAGGTCGCGGTTGGTTGCCGCGATGATGCGCACATCGACTTTGCGGGGGCGGTCATCACCAATGGGCTCAAAGGTTCCTTCCTGCAGCACTCGCAGCAGTTTGCCCTGCAATTCCAGCGGAATTTCTCCTACTTCGTCGAGGAAGAGCGTGCCGCCGTCTGCCATGAGAAAACGTCCGGTCCGGTCACGGACGGCACCGGTGAATGATCCCTTGATGTGACCGAAGAATTCGCTTTCGAACAGTTCGTGGGGAACGGCAGAGCAGTTCACCCGTACCAGTGGCCCCAGCCGACGATGCGAGCGCTTGTGTATGGCCTCTGCCAGTAGCTCCTTGCCTGTGCCTGATTCACCCAGAATAAGCACCGTGGCGTCCGTCGGGGCGACAACCTCCACCTGTTCCATGACTTTGTGCAGCGCTGGTGCGTTGCCCACGATATGGTCATCTGCATGGGCGGTGCGAACCGCACGGCGCAGGTGTTCGTTTTCCAGTTCCAGTTCTCGGCGCAGGGTTTGGATTTCATCAAAGGCTGCAGCATTGGCCAGTGCGGCGGCCAGCGAGTCCGCGTATATCTTGTGCATCTTGCGGTGCATGAGCAGCATGTCTGCCAGTTCGTTTATCATGGGGCGGTCATAGAATACCGCCATTACGCCGAGCAGTTCGTCCTTGTGCATGATGGGGAAGGCGGAATAGGCATGGTAACCATGCTCAACGGCCCAGTCGGGCCGGTTCCACTGTTCACCGGAAGCCGCATAGGTGGGTTCTCCATTGGTGCATGGGCCCAGCAGCGGGTTGGAAAAGGGGACAAGGTCATAGGTGCCTTCCTGGTGTCGCCACATGGCCGGACGCGGTTTGCCCGCACCGGAAAAGGCCATGAGCCTGAGCTTTCTGTCCGCTCCGGGAGCGCTGTGATCTGACGTGCCGGTTATGCGCAGGGAGGCGACAATCCAGAGTCCGCCGAAGATGACATGGCGCCCGCGATAGGTGCGTTTGGTCACCCGCAGAATGCCTTCAATGGTGCGCTCCCGGGCAATGCCCAGCATCAGGTCGAGAAAAGGACTCACATCCACGCTGTGCAGGGTGGGGATGAGTTGGGGGTCCTGATCATTGGAGGTGACGGCAGAGCGGTTGCCCGTTGCGGCCATAGGTGTTGTTTCAGCAGACATGGAGGTAGCTCCTTTACGAAAAGTCGTTACGAAAAATCGTTTTATACGAAAAGTCGTAACCAGTCCAGTGGGGCTGTTATGTTGGAAATGGTGTTATGAGTGGGTTCCCAGCTTTTTGAGAGTTGGCACGCTATCTGCTAAGGTAGGATTACAATCAAAGGATTTAAGTCCGTGTGGTCCCTCGCTTCGCGGACATTGATTCAGTCGCTTCATTTGGCAAGCCCCCGGAGATCCCCTCTCCGGGGGCTTGTCCGTTGTGGAACATTACAAGTGTTGCACTGAATTTTCTGATGGTCTACCCTTAGGCAAACATACTTGCGGGGTGTGAGCATGGGATCTTTGATTGATGCAGGGTTGGAGCAGAAGATTTCCGATATTCTCTCCAGGCGCTTTCATTTTGCCGGAGAGAATCCTTTGTGCGACTGGCTGCGGGCAGAGGCCAGATTCCGTTTGTTTGCGCGATCGAAGCAGACCGGGACCTTTGCGCTTGAAACCTATTTGTTCAAGCCGCTTGTCACAGAGGAAAGGGGAGAGACGCAGCAGGAACCGCTCTGCGTGCATTCGTTGGACAGCATGCTCTCAAAGGTGAAACTACCTTCCATGCCTCAGGTTTTTTATGAGCTCCAAGCGCTCATGGAACGCAATGATGTGACCGTGCAGGAACTGGCACAGGTGATAAGCCTCGACCCCAAGATGACCAGTTCCATTCTTCGTCTGGTAAACAGCGCCCTTTTCAATTTTCAATCCTCCATAGACACGGTATCCCGCGCCATAGCGGTGCTGGGAATGCGACAGGTTTCCACACTGGCGCTCGGTACGTTCATGCTTGGGCTTTTTAAGGAACGTCCCGATACCTGCCCGAATATCGGGCAATTCTGGGAGCATTCCATTGCTGTAGGCATGGCGACACAGTCTTTGGCAAAGCTGGCGGGACGGGATGGACTGGAGCGGTATTTTGTGGCCGGTCTGGTGCATGACATCGGTTGGCTAGCCCTGACCTGCTCGCAACACAATCTGCTCCAGATGGTGCTGCAGAGGGCAGATGAGGAGAACTGCTCGCTGCTTGAAGCAGAGGGCAGGTCGCTTGGCATGACCCACGCGGTCCTCGGGGCAAGGCTGTTCGAGACTTGGTCCCTGCCGCCCAATCTGGTGGCTGCGGTACGATACCATCACAATCCCTCCGCCTGTACGGAGTTTGACGAGCCCGTTTTTGTGCACGTGGCAGATACGCTGGTGAGAGGAATGGGATATTCCTCAACGGACGATTGCAGGGTGGCGCCTGTGGATATTTCCGCGTGGGAAGCCATGGAGCTGAAGACTGCGGAATTGGGCGAAGTCATCGAGAAACTGGACAGGGAACTGGCAACCCTGTGCAAGGTACTGCTTATCAGCTAGGTGGGGGAATGCAGGGCGGCGGTCAGTCTGCGCCATGCGGACTCTTCCCGCACCTGCATGCGCAAGTATCCGGCGGGCATGCCCGGAATATTGTCGCAAACACGGACAAGAATGCCCTGTTCAAGCAGGCTGGCGTATACTTCCTGTGACCGCTCAGGAGTCTTCAGGCCGGCAGTCACATAATTCACTCCCGAAAAAATCCTGTCTTCTGCAAAAGCGCCGGTTGCTTGCAGGGCGCTCACAAAGTGTCTGCGCTCTTCCCGCATGGGGTGCAACCTGTCCCTGTAGCTTTGCATGCTGTTCATGAAAGCAATGCCCGCCTGTTCGGCATATGCCGAGACGGTCCATGGGGTTTTGCCTGCGGCAAGCCTCTCTGTGAGTGCTGGCGAGGCTACTGAGTATCCCAGACGTACACCAGTGCAGTAAAAGAATTTGGTGAAGCTCTGTACGGTGATCACCTGCGTGTCTGTGTTCACCAGCTCCCGGTAGACCGTAAGTCGGTTGTCTTCGTAGGCAGGAAGTCCCCACAGGAATTCGCTGTAGGTGTTGTCCACGAGGATGGTGCTTGCCTGCACGGCGCTGAGGATATCGGCCATGTTGTCGTAGGTCACGCAGGCGGGGTTGTTGGGGGAGCAGATGATGGCAAGATCGGCCTGCAGTTCCCTGAGCGCGTTCAGCTCGTGTTCTCTGCAAGCAAAGCCATTGTCGGCAGAGCAGGGAATGAGTGTGTACGGCACGCCGAAGGCTTCGCAGGCCCTGACGTATTCAGAGAAGATGGGGGCCAGCATGACGACATGCCTTGGCCGCAGCTGTTGAATGGTCAGAAAGATATTTTCCGATGAACCGTTGCCCACCAGAATAGATTCCGGCGAAACATTCTCGTGTCGGGCCAGTACATCCCGCAGTTCGGAGCACCACGTATCCGGATAGTGGCGGTAGGGATAGTCGATTTCGCCGAGTATGGCGCGGGTCAGGTCGTCACACAGGGAGTTTGCGTTGCTGGAGAAGTCCAGTATCGCGTCAGGCGATACGCCCATGCTGCGGGCGAGGCGGTAGACCTCGCCGCCGTGTGTTCCCTGTGTCTGCTTCGTTGCTGCCATGTGTTCCCCGTGAAAGAGCATCGGCCTTGGGTCGTTATCGCGTACTCAGTCCGCGTGCGGCCAGAAGGTCGCGATAGATGGCTTCCATGCGGTCGGCACGGTTGCCGATGGAGTATTGCGGGGCAAGGGCGCGGCTGTTGGCTGCAAAGGCTTCGCGTTTGTCCGTGTCTGTGCGCATGGTCGTCATGGCCGCGGCCATGGCTTCCGGATTTTCGGCGGGTACGGCAATGCCTGTGTCAGCCAGCAATTCCTTCACGCCGCCTACGTCCGTGGCAACGGACGGCAGTCCCATGCGGATGGCTTCAAGCAGGGTGTTGGGCATGGATTCCGAACGGGAAGGCAGGATGAAGGCATCCAGACAGTTCAGATGGTCTGCCACATTTTCCGTGTGCCCCACAAGGCGGACGCGATCGCTGATCCCCAATTCTTCGGCAAGGGGTCCGTATACGTCGGCTCCGACGCCAACCGCCACCAGCGTGGTGTCCTTCAGGTCGGCTAGGGCGAAGGCGCGCAGCATCACGTCGGCTCCTTTGACGGGGTTGTTGCCCGCCACGGTGCCGAAGACGAAATGGCTTTCGGGAATGTTCAGGGCTGCGCGCATGTCAGCCGCCGGTGTGGCGGGCGTGGTGCGGGCGTCCGGAATGCCGTTGTAAACCACGTGCAGGCGCTTCTTGCTGAGGCCGTAACGGGCGAGTACCTTGGCGCAGGCCTTGGAGTTTACGGCAAACGCGCCAATGCCGGGAGACCAGTAGGGCAGGGGGTTGCCGGGTTTGTAAACCACGCCTCGATGGGCCACGCAGACCACGCCTCTGGAGCGCCAGCACAGACCCCACCATGCAGCCTTTTTGACGGCCTTGTTATGAAAGGCATGGAAAACGGCAGGGGCCCCTTCGGGCAGGGCGGCCTCAATGGCTGCACGCCACTGGCCGGGAGCGTCCGGCAGGTCTGCCCAGTGTATTTCCGGGGCCAGCGAACGCAGGGTTGAATGGGCGGGGGTGAAGAAGGTGAGCGAATGGCCTCTGCGGACGAATTCCTGTGCAAGGTACAGCGCCTGACGCGAACCGCCGCTTTTGGTACTGGATGAGGTGCAGAATATGATATGCATGGGGGTTAACGTTTTCCTGTGATATCCGTGAAAAAGGCTTCCAGTTTGCGGGCCTGCGTATCCAGGGAAAAGGCCTGAACGCACTGGCTCCATGCCGCATGCTTCCAGCGGAGCAGGGTATCGGCCTGTGCCGTGAGCAGGCTGGAAAGGCTCGCGTGAAAGGATTCGTTGCTGTGCTCGCCGGGAGTGATGAGAAAATCTTTCAGGCTGTCAGGCCACACTTCTGCCACGCCCCCAACGTTTCTGGCAACGGGGATGCACCCTGCAGCCATGGCTTCCAGCAGGGTGTTTGGCAGCCCCTCGCTCAGGGAAGGCAGGGCAAAGACATCGGCCTGTTGCAGAATGGCTCCCACGTTTTGGGTCCAACCGTGCCATGTGATATGTTCCTGCAGTCGCAGTTCGTCCGCCAGCGTGTGCAGGGCGGCCTCTTCATGGCCGGTGCCGGCCACGTGCCAGTGGAAGGCATGGCCTTCATCCCGCAGGCGGGCAAGAACACGCATGAGTTCTTCGTGGCCCTTGTCGCGGTTCAACTGGCTGGTGGTGGCAAGCTGCAGGGGAGAGCCGACGTGTGCCGGTGCCGTTTTTGCGGGAATCTTGGCAGAGTGGATGACAGTGGTGTCTGCCGCGTCGATGCAGGGCAGATGCGCGAGCAGGCCGTTGCGGTTGAAATGGCAGGGACACAGGTAGTGCGGGCGAATCCAGTTGTGCAGCGCGCGAACCTTCCAGACGTTTTTCATGTCCTCGGGTAGGCCCACGCGTTGAACCAGCGGGATGCCGGAAAGCTTGGCGGCAATGCCTGCCGTACGCAGGTCGCGGCCTACATTCACCAGCGCGGCATCAATGCGTTCCGTACGGAAGAAATGCATGAAGCGGGCAATGGCAATGGGGTTGTAATCCGGACCGAAGTCCACGGCGCGGGCATCAAGCCCCAGGCCGAGGGCCCGTTCAATGAAAGCGCCTTCCCTGCCGAGCACGATGACCGTGTGGCCGAGGCGCGTCAGTGCGGCGGCAAATTCGAGGGTCCATGTTTTGACGCCGCCCCATTTGCGGGTGGCGTTGAAAAAGGCGAGACGCATGCGCTACTCGTGACGGAATGTGTTCAGAATTTTGGTGGCGAAGACCGCAGCACCGTAACCGTTGTCTATGTTCACTACGCTTATGCCCGCTGCGCAGGAGTTGAGCATGGCGAAGAGCGGGGTGATGCCGCCCGCGCCTGCGCCGTATCCCACGGAAGTGGGAACCCCGATGACGGGGCAGCTGCAAAGGCCTGCCACCACACTGGGCAGCGCGCCTTCCATGCCGGCAACCACGATGAGCAGTTTCGCCTCGTGCAGGGCGGCAAGGTGCGGGCCTATGCGGTGAAGCCCCGCCACGCCTACGTCAGGGACCAGTCCCGCGTCAAGTCCGTAAAAGCGTGCCGTACCCAGCGCTTCCAGCGCCACATGCATGTCCGCCGCACCGGCGGTGACCACCAGAACTTCGCCGGTGGCTGCAAAAGGCGGCATCAACCCAAGGTCGCGTCCCAGACAGAACAGGCCTGCGTCGGGGTGGTGCGTGCCCTGCGGAAAATGTTCCTGCAGCAGGGCTCCTTGCGCTGCTGAAACCCGCGTTGCGAGAACCGGTGTTCCCTGCTCGGACAGACGCTCCACCGCTGTCACGAGACGGTCGTCGCTTTTGCCGAGGGCGAGAACGGCTTCCCCCAGTCCGGTACGCATGGCGCGGTGGTGGTCCACATGAACGCCGTTCAGGGTGGCCTCGCAGGGGGCGGTTTTCAGCCGCAGTGCGGCCTCGCCGGGAGGCAGGGTGCCTTCGGCAACGGCATTGAGCGTGGCGCGGAGCAGGGCAGCCATATCATGGTCGTGCATGGAGATCCCTCGTGTGGCGTGGTCCAGATTACAGGGAATAATGCCGGAAGGCTACGGGAGCGTCAGGGGCAGGTCAATACCATGTTTTGCCAAACGTATCATTTTATGACATTGTTCATCGCTGATTATTGCGATTCTGGCCGCATGAGGTTATCAAGGAAGGCATGTCACTGAGACGTATACTTTTTCTTGCTCCGGCAGCATCTGTCACGCACATCTTTCCCCGACTCAAGGACGCAGGGTATGAGGTGGGCCTTGCCGAGAATCTGAAGGGAGCCTCCGCGTTCATCCGCAAGTCCGGACCGAGCGTCATATTCTCGCGCCCGCAGTTGCCCGGCTACAAGGTTGATGACCTGCTTGCCGTGAGTCAGGACGATGCCACCTTTCCGCCGGTGATTGTCTTCAGCGACAAGGGCTCCGTGGAAGAGGCGGAACGGCTGTTGAATCTGGGGGCGCAGGACTACTGGCTGGAGCCTCTGGTCTATGAGAAGGTGGTTGCCGCCATTCCTGCGGGCCGCAAGACCATTCCGGCACCTCCCAGCACAACGCTGGGCGGTCGCAAGCCGCAGATGCCCGAGACGGAAAAGGGGCCGAACATCATCGGCAGCAATCCCGTCATGCGTCGCGTGCTGGCCCTTGCCAAGCAGGTTGCTCCCTCCCGTGCCACGGTGCTCATTTCCGGCGAATCCGGCACCGGCAAGGAAATGTTCTCCAAATTTCTGCATGCGCATAGCGACAGGGCCAACGGCCCCTTTGTGGCCGTGAACTGCGCCGCCCTGCCGGAACACCTGCTTGAAAGCGAACTTTTCGGGCATGAAAAGGGTGCATTCACTGGTGCCATCAACCGCAAGCTCGGCAAATTCGAGCTGGCTCACGGCGGCACCATTCTGCTGGATGAAATTTCCGAAATGGACCTCGGCCTGCAGGCCAAGCTCCTGCGTGTGCTGCAGGAAAGCGAACTGGACCGCGTGGGCGGTACTGAAACGGTGAAGGTGGACGTGCGTGTGCTGGCCACCACGAACCGTAATCTTGAGGACTGGGTCAAGGAAGGCAAGTTCCGGCAGGATCTTTACTTCCGTCTGAACGTCATTCCCCTGCGGTTGCCTGCTCTGCGTGAGCGCGGTGACGACGTGCTGGCCCTGGCCCGCTTTTTCGTGAATCTCTATGTCCGCGAATACGGGCTTTCCTCTCTCGAATTTTCGCAGGACGCGCTCGACTGGCTGGCCTCCTATGAGTGGCCGGGCAACGTGCGAGAACTGCAGAACCTGATGGAGCGCGCCACCCTGCTGGCAGGGCGCGGGCCCATCTCCAAGAGTCATTTTCTCCTTGATCCGGATAGCTGGCCCCTGTTCGGCGAGGAAGAGGAGCATGGTGCGGATGTCTCGGCATCCGGCGGGATGGCGGATCCTGCCGGTCAAGTTGCCGGCGCCGCGACTGCGCAGGAGTATTCTGCTGCAGGCGTGGACGGTGGCAGCGCGCTTTTTGCGCAGGGGGTCATTCCTCTGCACGAAATGGAGCGCATCATGATTCTCAAAGGATTGGAGCAGACCTCCGGCAACCGTACTCAGGCTGCGGAGATGCTCGGCATATCCGTTCGTACGCTGCGAAACAAGTTGAACGAATATCGCGGCGAAGGGCTGGACATACCTTAAGGGTCCACCCCGACATCGGGAAATGGTTAGGCCCTGCGCCTGAATGTGTGAGCATGGCTGACGGTGTTGTCTCCGCCTTTACGGAGCATGTGCATTGAATCGACCGTCAGCGGTAGGCGTATCGGGCTGGCGGCCTGTGACAGACAGGTCGGATACGGCGGTCCGCCGGAAACGGAACCGTGGTGCAGTGGCATTGCATCCGGTCTTCGCAATTTCATCGGGCCGGGTATCAGGCTGCTGTATGCCTGAAGGCAGCAAGCAGCTTCTCGTTGGGACCCGTGCGCGGTTCGGCATGTGCGGTCGGATGTATTCCGGCCGGAAGACGCCGTCTGCGAAACAGACGATTGTTAGGAAGAAGACTATGTCCATGAACGTTACGCAAAAGATTATTGCGGGCCACCTTGTCTCCGGTGAAATGGTTCCCGGCGGCGAAATCGGTCTGCGCATAGACCAGACCCTGACGCAGGATGCCACCGGCACCATGGCTTACCTCCAGTTCGAGGCCATGGGCGTTGACCGTGTGCGCACAGACCTGTCCGTGAGCTATGTGGATCACAACACGCTGCAGATGGGCTTCCGCAATCCGGACGACCATCGCTACCTGCGCACCGTGGCGCAGAAGTATGGCGTGGTGTTCTCCCCTCCCGGCACCGGCATCTGCCATCAGCTGCATCTGGAGAATTTCGCCAAGCCCGGCGCAACGCTGGTAGGTTCCGACAGCCATACTCCCACTGCAGGCGGCATCGGTTCGCTTGCCATGGGCGCGGGCGGTCTTTCCGTTGCCCTTGCCATGGCTGGTGAGTCCTATTTCATCGCCATGCCCAAGGTCATCAAGGTGCAGCTGGAAGGCAAGCTGACCGGCTGGGCTTCCGCCAAGGACGTCATTCTGCATCTTCTCGGCATGCTGACCGTGAAGGGCGGCGTAGGTAAGGTATTTGAATACGCCGGTCCCGGCGTTGCCACCCTGTCCGTGCCTGAACGTGCGGTCATCACCAACATGGGGGCAGAACTCGGCGCCACCACCTCTCTTTTCCCCAGCGACGACAAGACCCGTCAGTTCCTTGCCGCCATGGGCCGCGAGGCAGACTGGTCGGAACTGGTGGCCGATGCCGACGCCACCTATGATGATGTGATCGTCATTGATCTTTCCAAGCTGGAGCCCCTGGCTGCACAGCCGCACATGCCCGACCGCGTTGTGCCTGTACGCGAACTGGCCGGAAAGAAAGTTGATCAGGTTGCCATCGGCTCCTGCACCAACTCTTCCTACGCGGACATGAAGTCCGTTGCCGTGCTGTTCGGCTCCGCCAAGGTAAGCAACGAGACGGATACCCTGATCAGCCCCGGCTCCAAGCAGGTGCTGAAAATGCTGGCCCGTGAAGGGCTTGTGGAGCCTTTGCTGGACGCCGGTGCCCGTCTGCTGGAATGTTCCTGCGGCCCCTGCATCGGCATGGGCGGTTCTCCCGTCTCCGCAGGCGTTTCCGTGCGTACCTTCAACCGCAACTTTGAAGGCCGTTCCGGTACCAAGGATGCGGACGTGTATCTTGTCAGCCCGCTCACTGCGGCCATGGTTGCCATCCGCGGTGAGTTTTCCGACCCCGCCACCTGGGGTGATGCGCCTGCGGTGCCCGAGCTGCCCGCGGACGTGCCGTCCATCCGTGACCTCTTTATCTTCCCCCCTGCCGAAGGTGCCGGCGTGGAAGTGACGCGTGGTCCCAACATCGTGCCGCTGGAGCAGTTCGATGGTTTCGGCGACACTGTGACGGCGGAAGTGCTGCTCAAGGCCGGGGACGACATCACCACCGACCACATCATGCCCGCAGGTGCTCAGATCACCGCGTTGCGTTCCAACGTGCCCGCCATCAGCGAGCATGTGTTCAGCCGCGTGGATGAACAGTTCGTGGCCCGTGCCAAGGCATGTGACAATGGCGTCATCGTGGCCGGAGAAAACTACGGCCAGGGTTCTTCGCGCGAGCACGCCGCACTGGCTCCCCGTCATCTGGGCGTACGTGCGGTTATCGCCAAGTCCCTTGCCCGTATTCACCGTGCCAACCTCGTGAACTTCGGCATTCTGCCGCTCATTCTCGAGGATAAGGCGGATTACGACCGCTTTGCATTGGGCGGCAAGGTGACGGTTCCCGTAGCTGCCGTAACTGCCGGTGGTACAGTGGAAATCACCGTGGACGGTGCGGGACTGGTGCCCGTGAAGAATGATTTGACGCAGAAGGAATTGGACATTATTCGGGCGGGCGGACTTCTGAACTATGTCCGTCTCTCAAAAACCGGCGTTGCGTAACAGGCGCACGCCACACCGTTAGAACCAAAGGATACGGAGCATGTTGGACTCTATTCGGCAGAATGCCCAGTCGTGGGGCGTGAAAATTGCCTTTGCGCTTATCATTATCGTGTTCATTTTCTGGGGAGTGGGCTCCATGAGCAACTCCAACAGATCGTCCGTGCTGGCCACGGTCAACGAAGAACCGATTCTGATTCCCGAATTCAAGCAGGCGTATGATCAGCAGTTTGCCGTGTTGAAACGGCAGATTCCCGGCCTGAAGCAGGAAGACCTGAAGCAGCTGGGCTTTGCGCAGCAGGTGATGCAGCAGTTGGTTTCCAAGAAGCTGATCCTGCAGGAAGCTGAGCGCCTTGGCATTGCCGTGACGCCTCAGGAACTGAAGAAGACCATTGCTTCCATCGCGGTGTTCCGCAATGAGAAGGACGTGTTCGACGGTGACCTGTACAAGCGGGTTCTGGAAGCGCAGGGCATGACCCCCGGGCAGTTCGAAGAGTCCTACCGTCAGGATATACTGATTCGGAAGATGCAGGAATATGTTGGGTTGCCCGCATCCGTGACCGCCGATGAAGCCCGCACCGCGTTCAACTTCGCAGGTGAAAGACGCTCCATCGAATTCACTGTGATGCCCGCCGCTTCCTTTGTTTCCAAGGTTACCGTGGCTCCCGAAAAGCTTCAGGAGTTCTATGACCAGAACAAGGAGCAGTTCAAGCAGCCTGCCAAGGTAGCCCTTGAATACATCACCATTACGCCCAAGAGCCTCGCCAAGGGCGTTACTGTGGATGAAGCGGAGATTGCCGCCTTCTACGACCAGAATGCTGAAACCTACTTCGTGCAGGATGAGTCTGTGCGTGCCCGTCATATTCTCGTGCTGGCGGACGCCAACGCACCTGAAGCCAAGGTTGCCGAAGCCAAGGCCAAGATCGAGCAGGTTCTGGCTCAAGTGAAGAAGGGCGGAGACTTTGCCGCACTGGCCAAGAAATACTCTGAAGGTCCCTCCGCCCCCAATGGCGGCGATCTTGGTGAGTTTGGACATGGCGCCATGGTGAAGCCTTTCGAGGATGCCGCCTTTGCGCTTGATGCAGGACAGGTTTCCGGCATCGTGCGTACCCAGTTCGGTTTCCATATCATTAAGGTGGAGGAAAAGACTCCCCGCCGCGTGAAGGCTCTGGCCGAAGTGCATGACGAGATTCGTCAGCGTCTGGCTGAAGACAAGGCTGCCGATAAGGTTGCAGACTCCCTTGACGTGGTGTTCGAAGAAGTCATGGCCGGCAAGTCCATGGCTGATGCCGCTGCCGCGCATAATCTGGATCTGCGTACTACCTCCGAATTCCCCCGTGCCAAGGCAATGGAAGTCGTGGGTATCAAGCCTGATTCCCTTGACGCCGTATTCGGCACCATTGTCGGCGGTGTTGTGGAAACCCCCCTTGAAGTGGAAGGCGGTTACATGGTTGCCCGTGTGAGCGCAGCCTCCCCCGAAAGCTACATCGAGTTTGATCAGGTAAAGACCATGATTGAAGGTCGTCTGCTTCAGGAAGCCGCCATGCAGATGGCCGCTGATGAGGCAAAGAAGATTGCTGAAGATGTGGCCTCGGGCAAGCTGCCCGCCGAGCTGGCGGCTACGGTGCAGACCTCTCCGTTGTTTGACCGCCGTGGCTTTGTGCCCGGTCTCGGTCAGGCTCCGGAACTGGTTAATGCCGTGTTCGCTGCATCCGGCGATCAGTGGGGCGGTCCCTTCATGAGTGCTGCCGGTGCCGTGTTCTTCCATCTTAAGGATACCAGCCTGCCTTCCGACAAGGAATGGGAAGTTGCAGAAGAACAGGTTATGGCTTCCATGCTCCGTGCCAAGCGTCAGGAGATGTTCCGCGCCTTCATGAACGACCTTGGCAAGAAGGCGGAAATTCTGATTCAGAATCAGGACTTCCTCGACAAGATCTAATCCGTATCTCAGAAGCAATTCAGGAGGGCAGCCGGAAGGCTGCCCTCCTTTTTTATTACGGGCTGGCATTATGCGCGTTTGTCGGCTATGTGGTGCAGTATGAAGAAAGTGACGTTTACATATGGCCGGTTGGTTGCGTTGGTCGTGTTGCTCGGCCTGTGCCTGCTCCTGTTTCTGCAGATACAGATGCGATTGGTGGAACGCCAGTTGGGCGGATTGGCCCTCGGATATTTTGCCGACAACACTCGCGACACGCTGCAGACCATGCGGGAGAATATAGCCCGGCTTGTGCGCGATGGCAGAATGTTGCCCGATGCTGCGCTCGCGGATGAGATGCAGTTCATGGCAGAAAGCACCCATGCCGGCTATGTGCTTGTCGTGCTAGGTAATGCAAGGGCCGAATTGGTTGATGCCAGAACGGGCGTTCGTGCCACCATGGAGGAAACGGGCGACGAGAAGGTATCCTACAGCCTGTCACGTGTTGCAGGGGCGGGAGGTGCTGCCCCGGAGGTGGGATCCATAGCGGGGGACGAACTCAGGGATTTTGCGCTTGCCTTGCGGGCGAACCTGCTCTTTGTTGTGCCCCCTGCCGAGAGCGCGCCCGTGATGAGCCTGATGACCACGCCGGAAGGCAAGCGATTTGTCCTTTTGTACATGCAGGCTCCGGCAACCCAGAAGCCGATAACCGTTTGTCTGGTGTTCACGCCGGAATTCTTTCTGAACAGACTTGCCGCAGCCATTCCCGTGCAGATGAGTGCGGCTCTGCTACAGCAGGACAAGGTACTGGCCGTGTCATCTGCTGCCGAACGGCAATACAGAGAGCTGACAGGCGATGGAAGCGTGCAGGTTCCCTTTGCTGCCTTTCTGGATCGTCTGGGCCCTGCGGGTGAAGAAGATCTGGTGGAGATCATAACCGAAGACTCCGTTACAGGGCTGCGTATTGTGTTCATCAGTCAGGGGATGGGCTTGCTCAGAGGCCTGCTGGCAAAACCGGAGTTTCTTATCACGCTCGGCGTGTTCGTGCTGGTGCTGGTTGTGTTGGTGCTTGCCATTTCACGATATCTTACCCGCCACAGGCGGTATTACCGGCCTGAAGTGGTTGTTGACGCCGACTTCGTGCGAACACTGATCAAGCAGGGGGAGGGAATGCATGTGGAGTTCAAATCCACCTTGCGCCAGAACCTTCAAAGCGGAAAACGCGACAAGAGTATGGAGATTGCCGTACTCAAGGGGATGTGCGCGTTCATGAATACCCTTGGCGGTACCATGATCGTGGGAGTCGGTGACGGCGGTGAGATTCTGGGTGTGGAGCCCGACGGCTTCCGCAGTGAGGACCACGCGCTGCGGCATTTGGGGAATGTGTTCAACGAGTGTGTTGGCGCACGCCATTTCAATTGCGTTTCACTGCACACCTGCAAGCTGGACGATAAATTGGTGCTGGTCGTTCTGTGCAGGCAGTCCACCACGCCAGTGTTTTTGCGTCATCAGAGTGTGGAGTCCTTCTATGTCCGGCAGGGACCGTCCAACAGGAGTCTTTCCTTGGGTGAGTTCTGGGAGGTTTCTCATAAGTTCAAGCGATAAATGACCATACCGGTGAATGACCGGCAGTTCGCATTTCGGAGCAGCGCTCCTGTGTGCGAGATGTGCGGTATGTAGTAGCCGAGTAGTACCCCATATCCGGAGAACCGTGTAAGGTACCCACAAAATAATCAGGAGGCATTGCGTCATGGCAAAGAAACTGTTGCTGATCTGTGGTGATTTTGTGGAAGATTACGAAGTTATGGTGCCTTTTCAGGCACTTCAGGCGATGGGGTATGCTGTAGATGCCGTGTGTCCGGGCAAGAAAGCCGGTGAATCCGTGGCAACCGCCATTCATGATTTTGAGGGGCACCAGACCTATTCCGAGAAGCCCGGTCACAATTTCACGCTGAATGCGACCTTTGATGACATCCGTCCCGAAGACTACGCAGGACTCATTATTCCCGGTGGTCGTGCTCCCGAGTACCTGCGCCTCAACGAGAAGGTGCTGGCCGTGGTGCGTCATTTCCAGGAAAGCCGCAAAGTTATCGGTGCCATCTGCCATGGTGCGCAGTTGCTTGCCGCTGCTGTTGCTCTGGACGGCAAGCGCATCTCCGCGTATCCTGCCTGCTCGCCGGAAGTACGTCTTGCCGGTGCTGAATATGTGAATCTGCAAATGGATGAAGCCCTCGTGGATGGCAATATTGTGACCGCTCCGGCATGGCCTGCCCATCCCCAGTGGCTGCGTAAGATTGCCGACCTGCTCGGATAGCATCGTTATATCCGCAGGGCGGCCATGGAGTTTGTCCCCATGTGTGAGATGTATGCATCCACCGCCCCTGCCGAGTACGAACAGACTACACGGTCCGTCAGGCTGCATGGCGGGGTGACAAGCGTACGGCTGGAACGGAGGTTCTGGAACGTGCTTGAGGAACTGGCCGCTTCGGAAGGCTCTTCGCTCCCCAAGTTCCTTGAAACCCTGTATGATGAGGCTGTGCATATTCACGGCTCGGTCGGGAATTTTGCCTCCCTGCTTCGGGTCGTATGTACGACATATCTGGCTTCAAGGACTTCCGTTTTGTCTGAAAGCGCCTGAATTTCGCATGACCGGTATTGAAAGCTCCCGCTTCGGCGGGAGCTTTTTTTTGCCCTGTGGCGCGCTGGACGAATCCGCCAAAAGCGGTTAGCGGGTGAGGGAAGGAGAACGCATGCATTACGAAGGCGACATCATCCGCCCCCCCAGTGAAATAGATTCCATCCTGCTGCAGGTAGCTACGGGCTGTCCCCATAACAACTGCACCTTTTGCGGGGCCTATCAGGACAAGACGTTCCGCATCAAGGACGATGCCGTCATTGATGCCGATATCCTCTGGGCTGCCGAACATCTGAAGGGGATGCGCCGCCTGTTCCTTTGTGACGGGGATTGTCTTGCGCTTCCCCAGCATCGTCTTGTTGCCCTGCTGCAGTCCATTCGCCAGCACCTTCCGCAGGTGACGCGGGTGGGCACGTATGGAAGCGCCATGTCCATTGCCCGCAAGACTGACGATGAGCTGGCGGTTCTGCGCAGCCTTGGTCTTTCCTTTGTCTATATGGGTGTGGAGTCGGGTGACGATGACGTGTTGCGCCGCGTGAACAAACGCGTTTCCAGCGCGCAGCTTATTGAACAGGCCGCACGGGTAACTGCTGCCGGCATGAAACTTAACGTTACTGTTATAGTGGGACTTGGCGGGGTGGAAGGCAGTATGCGACACGCCCGGGAGACGGGGAGGGTGCTCAGCGCCATGTCTCCGGATTTCATCGGCGTGCTCAGCCTGATGCTGTTACCGGATACACCTCTGCACGGGGAATATAAACGCGGCGAGTTCTCAATGCCCGATGCCTGCGGGCTGCTGCGCGAGTTGCGTGAGCTGCTTGCCTGCACTGATATACGTTCGGGCATTTTTCTCACCAACCATGCCTCCAATCATCTGCCCATGAGAGTGCGGCTTCCCAAGGACAAGGATGTTGCCCTTGAGAAACTGGATGCCGCCATCGGCGGCTATGTGCCCATCAAGTCAGAGTGGATGCGCGCCTTGTAGCACGCTATGAAGACTGGGTGCTCTCGTCGGGAACGATCATGCGGATGGGTTCGTCCAGGCCGTATGCCTTGGCGAAGTTTCTGATGCGGGCGATGCACGCCTCGGACAGCTCCTGCCCTTTTGTGGCCAGCCGCATGCCGTCACGCGTTTCAATATTCTGCGCCGCAATCAAACCGGGCCGCAGGTCTTCCAGATACATTTCTCCGGCAACGCTCACTTCCTGATCCAGTATGGTTTCGCGAAAGGCACGCAGGATTTCGGGATCATAAATGCTCTGCGTATTCTGCATGTACTGAAGGGCTTCACCGGCTGCCATGCCGCGTGAGGCCAGCATGTCGTAATCCAGCAGGATTTTGAGAGCCCGTGCTCCGAAATGCATGTCTTTGTCTTCTGACAACGGCACATTCTGCTGCTGGATGATGCGTGCCACGTCCCGCATGCGGGGGATGTGGGTAAGCAGATCGTAGCCCACATGGGGGTGCATGGCAAAAAGCTGCTGTTCTTCTCCGGAAAGCTCTTCTCCGCGTATATGCTTGTTGAGCATCTCCGAGGTGAGCGTCACACAGCCTATCTGACAGAGCATGGCCGCCAGTTCCAGCTTCAGGGCGTCAGGTCTTTCAAAGTGGCTGGAGAGGGCGTTCATGTGACGCTTGATGCGTTCGCTCCGCCCGAAGGCTTCGGGGTTCGTCAGGGCCAGCACTTCTGAAAGCACCTTGATGGACCCGCGCAAGGTGCCTCTGAGCAGTTCTCGTTCACTGGTGACGAGATGGTACTGGTCAATACCGGCTTCAATGGCGCGGATAAGCGACTCGGTCTGGCAGGGCTTGGTCAGAAAGCGGAAAATGGCCCCTTCGTTGACGGCAGCGACAGAGCTTTCCGTATCAGCGTGTCCCGTAAGCAGAATGCGTACTGTGTCCGGTGAAAGGGAACGGACTTCGCTGAGAAACTCCACTCCGTTCATTCTGGGCATTTTCAGGTCCGAGACGATGACGGCAAAGGGGGGATGGTCGCGCACGGTATCCAGTCCGGCGAGCGGCCCGCAGGCCGTGGTGACGCTGAAACGTTTGCAGAGCGTGCGTCGGAAGCTGTCCAGAATATTGCTTTCATCATCGACAAAGAGCACTCTGTTGTTCTTGTTGTTTTGCGATTCAATCATGTGGGCACCCTGCTGGAACAACTGGGGGGGTGAAAGGTGTGTGGGCAGGAACAAGCTGTTGTGATGCAGAATGTTGCAGAGTGTCTCTCCGCAGTTCCGAATTCACATTATGAAAATATATGATACCATGCGCCCTTGCCAACCTATATAATGATTGTTACCTCTTTCAGCGATGTCGGCAAGGTATGACGGATGGTTATAACTGTCGGCATCACCCGAACTGTAAACAATGACTCATTTTTTGGAGGAATCATGCTCGGAAGAACCGTCAGCACTGCCGGAGTACGGCGCGGGGAACTTGTTAACGCCTTCATGCGCGGCGTGTATGGCTGGATGACCGCAGGTCTCGGCGTCACCGCACTGACCGCTCTTGCTGTGGCCAGCAGCGAAACCATGCTGCAGCTCATTTTCGGCAACGCCATGATGACGATTATGCTCTTCATCGGCCAGATCGGTCTGGTCATGTATCTGAGCGCTCGCATCAACAAGCTTTCAGGCTCTGCAGCCACCGGCCTTTTCCTTGCGTACAGCGCGCTGAACGGCGTAACCCTTTCCGCCATTCTGCTGGTCTACGCACAGAGCACCATTTTTAATGCCTTCTTCACTGCGGCAGGCATGTTCGCGGCCATGTCCATCTACGGCATGACTACCAAGAAGGACCTGACCGGCATGGGCCAGTTCATGATGATGGGCCTCTTCGGTCTGATCATCGCTTCGATCATTAACATGTTCCTGGGCAGCGGCCCCATGGATATGATCATCAGCCTCATCGGTGTGGTAATCTTCGCCGGACTGACCGCCTATGACAGCCAGAAGCTCCGCTACATGGGTGAAACCATGCCGCTGGGCGATGAAACCGCCATTCGTCGCGGCTCCATCCTTGGCGCGCTGACCCTGTATCTGGACTTCATCAACCTGTTCCTGTTCCTGCTCCGTCTTTTCGGCGGCTCCAGAGACTAAGAACAGTTCCCGGGCTCGACGAACGGTTGCCGCTGATGTATCGTGCGCATCGGCAACCTGTTTCGGGCACTGGATTATCACATGATCGGGATGCCGTTGACATGACGGGCGTCTCGGAAATTGCAATGACCAAAGGGAGCCTTGTGCTCCCTTTGATTCTTGATGGGGACGTCTTCTGCGGACGCCAGCGCTAGCTGGCCGTACGTTGTTAGTCGAGGAGAGTCGCGGATTCTCCATTTTCATGCGGGGTAGCCATGGCGTTGAGATGCACGCTTCCAGAGACATTCGAAAAGGCACAGAGGGTGCTCCGTCCCTTGTTGTGGCCTTTCGGCAAGGCCTATAGTGCTGTCATGGCCGTGCGTCGACGCAGGTATGAACAGGGCGGCGCCAAAGTATTTTCGCCCTCGGTTCCCACTGTCTCCGTCGGTAATATCGGATGGGGGGGGAGCGGCAAGACCCCCATTGTGGACTGGCTGCTGGACTGGTCCGCTCAGGAGGGACATCAGGCCGTTGTTCTCACCCGTGGCTACAAGGCGACACCGCCTGCCTTGCCCTATGTGGTAGGTGCTGCAAGTTCCGCTGCAGAAGCGGGTGACGAACCGTTGATGCTTGCCCGTCAGCATCCGCAGGCACGCATTGTGGTTGATCCCGTGCGGCGGCGTTCCGGCGCGTGGGCCGAAGCGAACCTTGCTCCGGACATTTTTGTGATGGACGACGGGTTTCAGCATCTGGCAGTCCGGCGGGATACCGATCTGGTGCTGTTGCGGCCTGATGATCTGCGCTCGGAGTGGGATCGCGTCATTCCCTCCGGATCATGGCGAGAGGGGGCCTGCGCACTTTCCCGGGCCAGTGCCTTTCTCATAAAATGCACGCCGGAAGAATTTGCGGACTTGCTGCCGGATGTGAAGAAGCGACTGGGACACTTAGGCGTTCCGGTATTCAGCTTTTCCCTGCAGCCCGTGGGGGTACAGTCCGTAACGGAAGATGAGGTGCTCTCATCCGCAGGATTGATAGCCCGCAACGGGTATGTCTTGTTCAGCGGTGTCGGTGTGCCTGCTCAGGTGGAGCAGACCGTTGCCTCCTATGTCGGCGTTCCGCCGCTCAGATATCATGTTTTTCCTGACCATTACGGATACACCCGTGAGGACATATTGAATATGGCGGAGGAGGGAGTGCCCCTGCTCTGCACCCCGAAAGATGCGGTGAAGATTGCCGGATTGGGCCTTGCCGGTGTTCCCGTGTGGACACTCGTGCTCAAGACCGTGTTCGGTCCCGCATGGAATACCCCCGATACCTTTTCTGAATGGTGGGGGAACAGATGGCAGGCGATGCAGTCTGCCAGAGGAATTTAATGGCTAAATCGAAAAAGAAGAATCCCGTAGAGTTCTCGCTGTCTCAGAACGATGTGCTTGCCATGTTCAAGGAAGCCCGTCGTCCTTTGAAAATCGACGACCTGCTGCGGATGGGAAATATCAGCAAGCGCTGGAAGCGTGGCCTTGAACTGCGCCTTGAGGAACTCAAGGATAAGGGACGCATTCTGCGTCTTCGCGGCGGCGCCTGGGGGCTTGCGGAGCAGTTGAAGATGCTCACCGGCACTCTGGAAGTGCAGCGCTCCGGTGTGGGCTTTGTCTTGCCCGAAGACCGCAAGCGAAATGACGTGTTCGTGGCTCCGCATGATTTCGGCGGTGCCATGCATGGAGACAAGGTGGTAGTTGCCCTGTTGCCCGGCCGCCAGCCCGGAAAAAGTCAGGAGGGGCGTATCGTTCGCATTCTGGAACGTGCGCACGAGACGTTGACCTGCAAGGTGGTCCGCAAGCTTGGCGGCGAAGGCGGTTACCTGTGCCGTCCGGCCGATCCGCGACTGAAGATATCACTCATGGTCAACACGGACGCACTGGGCGGTAAACCCGCCAAGGGCGAGCTTCTTGTGGTGCGCCCCGAGGAGATGGTTGAAGACGGCCTGTGGAGCGCTGAAGCTTTAGAAAGCCTTGGCAACGAGGAAAGCGCTGCCGTGCAGGAGAAGCTGGTCAAGCTCAACAACGATATCCCCACCGCCTTCCCTCCCTCTGCGTTGGAAGAAGCCCGTGGCCTGCCGTCTGTGCCGGCGGAAGAGGACTTTGCCGACCGCGTGGACCTGCGCCACATGGCCTTTGTCACCATTGACGGGGAGACAGCCAAGGACTTTGATGACGCTGTGTATGTGGAGGCGCAGGGCGACGGATTCCGCCTGTGGGTGGCCATTGCAGACGTAAGCCATTACGTGCCTCTCGGTTCCGCATTGGACAGGGAAGCGCAGGAGCGCGCCAACTCCTACTACTTCCCCCAATCGGTGGAACCCATGTTCCCCGAGGCGCTTTCCAACGGTCTGTGCAGCCTCAATCCCCGCGTTCCCCGCCTTTCCATGGTGGCGGAAACCTATTTCTACAGCAACGGCACTTACGGTAAATCCAAGTTCTATCCTGCCGTCATTGAAAGCAAGGCACGCCTGACCTATGAGCAGGTACATAAGGCGTTGGAAGAAAAGGATGCTGACGTCCGCATGGTGCTCGATCCGGTTCTGCCCATGCTGGAGACGGCCGAGGAACTGGCCAGACTGCTGCGTGCCCAGCGTATGCAGCGGGGTAGTCTTGATTTCGACCTGCCGGAAGCCGGCGTGAAATTCAATGTCTATGGCGAGCCCGTGGACATCCGGCGTAAGGAGCGCCTTTTCTCGCACCAGATCATCGAGGAGTTCATGATTGCGGCCAACGAGGCCGTTGCCCGTTTCCTGACCGAGCGGGGCGAGGCGTTCCTGTATCGCTCGCATCCTGATCCGGACGGAGAAAAGCTGCTTGGACTCTTCAGAACCTTGCAGCGCACGGAAATGGCCGAGCATGTGCCCATGGACCCGAGCCCTGCCGCCCTGCAGTACATCCTCAGGAAAGCTGCGGGAACCGATCAGGAATTCATCGTGAACAGGCTGGCCCTGCGCACCATGATGCAGGCCGTGTATACGCCTGAGCACGAGGGACACTTCGGTCTGGCGTCGGATTGCTACTGTCATTTCACTTCGCCCATCCGGCGCTATGCAGACCTTGTGGTGCATCGGGCGCTCAAGCACGCTCTCAAGATTCCCGGCTATGCCCCCAATCCTTCCGTGGGTCAGTTGACGGGTATTGCCGACCATCTGAACGAGCGTGAACGAAAGGCCATGGAGGCTGAGCGTGAAATACTGAAACGTCTGACAGTCCTCTTCCTGCGTGACAAGATTGGTACGCGCTATACAGGCATCATCAACGGCGTGACGGACTTCGGCTTCTGGGTGGAGCTTGAGGAAGTCATGGCAGAAGGTCTGGTGCGCGTTTCCACCATTGATGACGACTATTACGGCTATTTCCCCGAGCGGCAGGAGCTTATCGGCGAGCGTACCGGGCGGCGGTTCCGTCTGGGGCAGAAGGTGCTTCTGTGGCTTACCGAGGTGAATCTGAACAGGCTGGAAGTGAACTTCGCGCTTCGCGAGGAGGGGGAATAGGCAGACCGTTCTTGCGGTATGCGGCCTGCTGATGTGGCAGGCGAATTGCCGTCAGGCGACTGGCGGCCATGAAGACAGACGGCGTGCGGCGGCAATCAGCCCCGTGCGCCGTTTTTCTTTCCCGGCCCCATTGTTCCGAAGCGAAGGAAGATCTCCGCGAGCCTTTGGTTCAGATTGGTCGTGGTGCGGGAAATGAGATCTATATTGAGGTGGACGCTGATGAACACCTTGAAGTGAGCCTTCTGCCAAAGGATGAGAACGGCCTTTGCCAGCTTGGGTTCAAGATGCATGATGTCCAGAATGGCCTTGAAATCGGCGGGCGTCTGTTGGGCAAATAGCAGATATTCTTCGTTTTCCGGATCTTTCAGCCACAGCTTGTTTTTGCGTATCCGGTTGAGCCCCAGTTCCGTTAGACGGTCAATGTCCTTTTCCTTTGCCCGTCTCAGGCGCATGCTGCGTATCTGCATCTTGCCACTGTCTTCGCCGGAGCGCTGCCTGAGAATGGCAATGAACTGGAATTCCAGCATGGCGAAAAACGCACGCTCGATGGACGCAAGATCAAATATGCCCAACAGGGCCATGATGTGTGCAGCTTCCTTGTTTTCGAACATGTGCAGGGATTTCTGGAAATCCTGACGGAGAATGTTCAGGCTTACCGAGGCTGCACAGGCCATGATGAGCACCTGCTCGAAAATGAAGCGGGCACTGTCCTGCGACAGTTCGCGTCCTTCAGCGTCCTTGAGCGGGTCGGCCGAGTTCTGGGACTGCAGGAATGTGTATGCGGCTTCAAAGGACAATCCCGCAGGATCCATGCAGAGGATGCTGGCCAGGTAGGGAATGTCAGACAGCGTAAAGGGATACTCCGGCTTCTGGGCCAGCTTGGCAAGGTGGTCTGCCAGACGTTTGCGTGCCTTGCGTGCCTCGAAGGTATGGAGAGAGGTCTCATAGATGCTTTGCGCTCTGGTTTTCTCGATGGATTTGCTGGTGCGCTTAAGGCGGCTGAGCAAATCGTCGAAGTTGAAACGCAGCACTATCTGGGATTTTTCCTTCCGCACCTGATACAGCTGGTTGGCTGTCATTTCGCGGTAGGCGCTGTCTGCCAGTCGCGTAATGAAGTGGTCGAAGTTGTCCTTCCAGAACTTCTCGCCCAGTTCCACCTTTTCCATGATGGCGTCTATGGCAGGAAGGGCTTCTTCGCCGTAGTGCCTGATGAGCACTTCGGTAAAGTTGTCCACGGTTAAGGCGGTGGTGTAGACCACAGCCTGCACCGCCTTGAGCAGCAGGGATTCCTGATTGACCAGATCCGATACTTCGCCTTCGGCGCCGGCTATGTCGCCTGCGGAAAGAAGGCTGCCGTATTTGTTCAGTTGGTTGATGAAGAAGGTAATCTGCGAACCGGTATGCTCGTGCAGCGGGTGCCCCTGCGCGCGCGTCGTGAGAAAATCGATGATGGCGTGCTGCTGCGGCTGCAGCAGAGGGTATTCATTGATGCGATCCTTGTTGATGGAGATGAAGCACAGCAGAACTTCGCGTTCCATGAGTTCGCGAATGGTCTTTTTTTCCTTGTGCTCCTTGAGGACTTCCCAATAGGCAGCCAGACGCTGCTGCGGAGGTTGTCCCTTGTCCGGATCTGCGGTCATGAGTACCTGTGCTTTTTGTACGGGGGCAGAGTGTATTCTTTAAGAGATAACCAGAAAAAAACTGTTCCCGCAAGATGTTATGTCTCTCAGGCGAGAAGCTCCCGGGCCATGGCTTGTCCCTGGTCGCCACCACCGGCCATGCGGCATATTTCGTCCCATATGGCGGTATTGTTCAGTGCCGTGCAGTGGGTGTAGGTGCTGCCTTCCCGCACTTCCTTACGGACCTGGAAATGTCTGCGCGCCCGTGCGGCCAGTTGCGGCCAGTGGGTGATGAGTATGACCTGCTGATGGGCAGCAAGCTTGTCGAGTGAATCGGCCACGGCATTCAGTGTGAGGCCGCCTACACCGGCATCCACTTCGTCAAAGATGAGGCTGGGCGTTTCCTTGCGGTTCATTATGCCCACCACAGCCAGCAGGAACCGTGAAAGTTCCCCGCCTGACGCGATCTTGTCCAGCGGTTGGGGCGCTTGGCCGGGGTTGGGAATCCAGAGCATGGAAGGGCGTTCCTCAATGCAGTCGGAGCGGTCTTCGAAAAGTTCCACCGGCTTGAAATCGAAACGTACCTGTACGTGTTCGGAAAAGCCCAGTTCCTTCAGCTCCATAATGATGGCGGCGCACAATGCCTCACCGGCTTCCTTACGGAGCGGGTTGAGTTCCGTGAGCAGGGTTGCCAGTTCGTCGAGCAGGGTGGCTTCCTGTTTGGCCAGTTGCTTGAGATCGAGCGAGCAGGAATCCATGAAGGAAAGGTTTTCCTCAATCTCTTTCTGCAGGTCCACGATCTCATCAAGAGAGCGTTTGAGTTTGCGCTTGAGCTGGGCCAGTTCGTACAGACGTGCTTCTATGGATTCGAGACTGTCCTCGTCGGGAGAGCAGGCCGGCTGCTTTCGCAGTCTGGCGGCAAGATCCTGCAGGTTTTGGCGGGCTTCCACAAGCAGGCTCACGTCATCATCGTAGTCGGGAAGAACGCGGCGCAGGGTTTCCATGTTGCGTTCGAGCTTTCCCAAGCCGTCCAGAATGCCGCCTTCGCCTGCACCAAGCAGGGCAAGGGCCGAATCAATGGTGTCCTGAACGACAGTCTGGTTGCGCAACTCCTGCTTCTTGGACTCCAGTAAGTCTTCTTCACCGTGTTCGGGGCTCACCTTGGCAATCTCGCGTTGCTGGTATTCCAGCAGTTCGCGCTTGTCTTCAAGGTGACGACTGCGCTCCAGCAGTTCCTCGCGGCGTGCAGCGAGAGCGCGCAATTCCTTGAGAAGGGATTCGCGTCGCTTGAGCAGGTCGGGGCGGTTCAGGAAATCGTCCAGAATCTTCGCCTGAAAGGTTGGCTGCAACAGCTTTTGCTGACCATGCTGGCTGGTATGTACGAGCAGGCTGGGGCGCAGGTCGCGGATGGCGTCCTGCGAGCTCAGGGAATCATTGATGTACAGGCGGCTGCGGCCGGTGGCGGCAACCAGTTCACGCTTGATGACGACGTCTCCGTCCGGCATGGCGAACAGGGCTTCCACCTGAGCCTTTTCGGCACCGGGGCGCACAAGGTCCGGCGACATCCTGTCGCCCGTCAGGAAGTTCAGGGCTTTCAGGATGAAGCTTTTGCCTGCGCCGGTTTCCCCCGTGAGCACGTTCATGCCCGGAGAAAATTCCAGTTCCATGTCGTCTATCAGCGCCAATTGACGAATTCTGAGCAGTTCCAGCATGTGGGGTATCCCGTCAGGGAAGGTTGATTCGTTGCAGAGAGCGCACTGTATCCAAACTCCGGCCTGTTTGCCAAGGGGGGAGGCGCGTGGGGCTGCATTGCCGTGGGCAGTGTGTATGTGTTCAATTGAATGATATTACTGAGAAAGTCTTGGGTCCAGAATGTCGCGCAGGCTTTCGCCGAGCAGATTGTAGCCAAGCACGGTAAACAGGATGGCGAAACCGGGAAAGAGAGACATCCATGGTGCGATCTCGAGCACTTCCTTGCCTTCCATCAGGATGTTGCCCCAGCTCGGCATGGGGGGCTGTACCCCGAGTCCGAGAAAGCTGAGGGCTGATTCCGTGAGAATGGCTCCGGCAATGCCGAGTGTGGCAGAAACCAGCACCGGCGCCAGTGCGTTTGGCAGGATGTGCAGGCCCATGAGTCTGATCTTGCCTGCTCCGGCAAGGCGGGCCGCGGAGACAAAGTCGCGTTCACGCAGGGTCAGGGTTTCCGCGCGGACAAGACGCGCCACGCCCATCCACGACGTGAGGCCGATAACGATCATGATGTTGTTCAGGCTCGGTTCCAGAAAGGCGATAACCGCCAGAATCAGGAAGAAGGACGGAAAACAGAGCATGATGTCCACCATACGCATGATGGCTTCATCCACCCAGCCGCGGAAGAAGCCCGCGATCAATCCTAGTGCGATGCCTATGCCGACGGAAATGCCCACAGCTACAAAACCTACCCACAGGGAAACCCGCGCACCGTGAAGCATGCGTGAGAGCACATCGCGGCCCAATGCGTCGGTCCCGAAGGGGTGAAGGGCGCTAGGAGCTTGCAGAATAGCGTTCAGGTCAAGGGCTGTCGGGTCATGCGGGCTGATCCACGGAGCCAATACTGCCGCGACTGACATGATGCCGACAATGGTGAGGCCGAGCGTCAACAGGCCGTAGCGCTGCCAGAACTGCCGTGTGGTTATCTGTGTCGCCAGGTGTGAGAAGGACAAAGGCATCAGGCATCTCCCCCTCTGCTGCGGATGCGCGGATCGGCAAGGCCGTAGCACAGGTCTGCGATCATGTTGCCTGCCAGCGTCAGAACGGCACCGAGCACGAGGTTGCCCATGATCATGGGATAGTCGCGCGCCATGACCGCCGTGTAGAACAACTGGCCAAGACCGGGGAGGGCAAATATGGATTCAATGATCACGGAACCGCCGATAAGTCCCGGTACGGAAAGCCCGAGAATGGTTATGACCGGCAGCAGGGCGTTGCGCAGGGCGTGCTTGAATATGACGGTTCGGAGGGGCAGTCCCTTGGCTCTGGCTGTCAGAATATAGTCCTGCCGCAATACTTCAAGCATTGAAGAGCGCATGAACCGTGACATGCCTGCCAGCGAGCCGAAGGTATAAATGAAAATGGGCATGACCATGTGCTGGGCGATGTCCAGCAGCTTCCCGAACGGACTCAGGTTGTTGTAGTCCAGTGAAGTGAGGCCGGAAATGGGCAACCATTGCAGATGGATGCCGAAGTAGAGCATCATCAGCAGGGCGAGCCAGAACCCGGGCATGGCAAAGCCTATGAAGACGAAGACCGCACTTATGGAGTCGAACCAGCGCCCTTGGTAATAGGCGGAGGCAACACCGATGGGGACAGCGATGAGTAGTGTAAGCACCATTGAGGCTACGTTCATGCCCACGGTCAGTGGCAGTCGCTCTTTTATCTTGTCCCACACAGGGCGGTAGTCGCCTGACATGGAACGGCCGAAGTCCAGACGGACCAGCCGTTCCAGCCAGTTGATATACTGAATGTGCAGGGGCTTATCCAGCCCGTAGAGTTTCTCGAGACGGAGTCTTGCTTCCTGACCTGCCAACGGATTCATGGAGGTTTGCAGGTCCGTGGGAGAACCGGGTGCCAGATGAATGACCCAGAAACTGATCACGGTGATGCCCCAAAGTACAAGGAGCATCCAGCCCAGCTTGATGCAGGCGCGTTTGAGGAGCCCGCGCAGGGCTGTGTGTACGTTCTCGCTATGAGGCATCCGGCTGGCGACTCCTATTCAGCCATTTCAAGCCAACGGCCGATCTGCCGGACTTGGTCTGCCCATTCGGGTGACAGGCGCACGGTCAGAAAGTCGTTGTAGGAAGCATCAAGATAGGTGAGGCACTTCTCGATGAGGAACATCTTTTCCAGAAACGCTGCATCCGGATCGTCGTCTTCTCCATCGGCCTTTTCAACCTTGGGCGTCTTCAGTCCGCCAAGTGAGAAATCCTCTGCCTTAAGGGAGAGCTGCCATGCTTCCGGATCATGCTCAATGCGGATAAGCGCGCGGTTCACCTTTTTACCGGTCGTCAGCCCGAGACGGGCTTCGCGCAATTCGGAAAGGTTGCCGGAAACAGTTGCGGTTTCGAGGGTTTCCCCCTCTCCGCCCTGAACGCTGACGCGCTGCTCTACGTAGAGGAAATAGGGATCGCCATCAGGCGTCTGAAACTGGCCGCTGCGGGTTTCGCTGCGGAACCAGAGCCACGTGAGATATTCCTGACCGAGAACCACATCCGTGGTCTGCCCGAGATAAGGGGTGTCTGCCATGTGAACTCCTAGGCGAAGCGGGTGGGTTCAAGAGTGTCGAGCTTGTTCATGACGTCTTCACCCTGCAGTCGAACTGCTAGTGCGTAGGGGGTCATGGGCTCAAGGTCCAGTCCGAAGGTCGTGGAGAAGTATTCTTCAAAGAGCTCCAGAACCTTGGATTGTGTGGAAGCCAGATATACCGCGCCCGTCTGGATGTTCCAGACCACATTGAATTCGGCGGGAATGGGGAAGGAACGAGCGCGGAGCTTCAGTTGGACCTGCTCGCGAATCTCCTTTTTCCGTTCGCGGGAAACGTACTTCTTGCCCTGTTCCTTGTTCTTGCGTTCCTCTTCGCGGAGTTCCAGAGCAACGTGCTTCTTCAGCACGGCTGAGGGGATTCTGCGCGTGTCAAGCCGCAGGGAAAAGGTGATGAATTCGCCCTTTTCCGGCGGTGCCGTCCGCCAGAAGGAATCAAGCATATCGTCAAAACATACCCAGCCCCAGCCGCGTTCTTCGGCCGTGTCTTCGATTTCCTTGAAGGCAAACTGCTTGAGCTTGTCAGGGATCTGCGGCCAGAGATCGGAAGGTACCGGTTCAGTTATATAGTAGCGGGTGAAGCTTGCGCTTGCATTCATGAATCCCATGGGTAACTCCTTTGTGTTCGCCGAAGTGTGTAACGCATCTTGCGGCATATCGCCAGAGAAACAAGAGCCCCTATTAGATGATAGCGTTGCCTGATTCGTCAAAACACAGGGGGTGTGATTTATTATCCATTGATTTCGGACAGTTGATTTTGCTTTTTACATGTTTTTTAAAAAAGCGGTTGACTTAAATCCGTTTTCGGGTAGTTTCCACCTCCGCGCCGATGAGGCGAACAAAACGGTTCTTTCACAAAACGATCAGCTTCTTTTTGCCAACACGGTGAAGAAAAAAAGTTGAAAAGATGCTTGACGGGGTGGTGGGGTTTCGATAAGTTGAAAATCCGCCTCTGCGACAAAGTGTCGCGTTTGTGAGGCCGAGAGGTTCTTTGACAATTAAATAGCGAGTTGGACAGAAAGATATCAGCTAGCGTGATTGAGGGAATTAGCCCCCTTGATCATGAAGACACAGATTTAAACTGGAGAGTTTGATTCTGGCTCAGATTGAACGCTGGCGGCGTGCCTAACACATGCAAGTCGAACGAGAAAGTTCCTTCGGGAATGAGTACAGTGGCGCACGGGTGAGTAACGCGTGGATTATCTACCTATGGGTCTGGAATAACAGTTGGAAACGACTGATAATACTGGATAATATGGCAACGTTAAAGGTGGCCTCTGCTTGCATGCTACTGCCCATAGATGAGTCCGCGTCTCATTAGCTAGACGGTAGGGTAACGGCCTACCGTGGCAACGATGAGTAGCAGGCCTGAGAGGGTGGCCTGCCACACTGGGACTGGAACACGGCCCAGACTCCTACGGGAGGCAGCAGTGGGGAATATTGCGCAATGGGGGAAACCCTGACGCAGCGACGCCGCGTGGAGGATGAAGGTTTTCGGATCGTAAACTCCTGTCAGAAGGGAAGAACCCTGCGAAGAATAATACGCTTCGCAGCTGACGGTACCTTCAGAGGAAGCACCGGCTAATTCCGTGCCAGCAGCCGCGGTAATACGGAAGGTGCAAGCGTTAATCGGAATCACTGGGCGTAAAGCGCTCGTAGGTTGCTTTGTAAGTCAGGTGTGAAAGCCCACGGCTCAACCGTGGAATTGCACTTGATACTGCATTGCTAGAGTTCGGGAGAGGGTAGTGGAATTCCAGGTGTAGGAGTGAAATCCGTAGAGATCTGGAGGAACACCAGTGGCGAAGGCGACTACCTGGACCGATACTGACACTGAGGAGCGAAAGCGTGGGGAGCAAACAGGATTAGATACCCTGGTAGTCCACGCTGTAAACGATGGATACTAGGTGTCGGGGGCTTGACCTTCGGTGCCGTAGCTAACGCGTTAAGTATCCCGCCTGGGGAGTACGGTCGCAAGGCTGAAACTCAAAGAAATTGACGGGGGCCCGCACAAGCGGTGGAGTATGTGGTTTAATTCGATGCAACGCGAAGAACCTTACCTAGGCTTGACATCCCTGGAACCTTCCCGAAAAGGAAGGGTGCTCTTCGGAGAACCAGGAGACAGGTGCTGCATGGCTGTCGTCAGCTCGTGCCGTGAGGTGTTGGGTTAAGTCCCGCAACGAGCGCAACCCCTATTCTTAGTTGCCATCAGGTGATGCTGGGCACTCTAGGGAGACTGCCCGGGTTAACCGGGAGGAAGGTGGGGACGACGTCAAGTCATCATGGCCCTTACGCCTAGGGCTACACACGTACTACAATGGCGCGTACAAAGGGCAGCGATACCGTGAGGTGGAGCCAATCCCAAAAAGCGCGTCTCAGTCCGGATAGGAGTCTGCAACTCGACTCCTTGAAGTCGGAATCGCTAGTAATCCCAGATCAGCATGCTGGGGTGAATGCGTTCCCGGGCCTTGTACACACCGCCCGTCACACCACGAAAGTTGGTTCTACCCGACATCGGTGAGCTAACCCGCAAGGGAGGCAGCCGCCTACGGTAGGGCTAATGATTGGGGTGAAGTCGTAACAAGGTAGCCGTAGGGGAACCTGCGGCTGGATCACCTCCTTTAAGGAAATTTGTCCAACTCGCTATTTAATTGCAAGGAGCTTCACGCTCTTTGACAAGTGAATGGTTGGTAGCACGCACCACGCAAGTGATGCATGTACTCCAAGTATACACTTGGCTGAGGCTTTTGTGCCTCTGCTCATTGACAATCGATAGGGACGGAAAGGAAGTCTAAGAAAAATAAGTTATTAAGGGCATTTGGTGGATGCCTTGGTGCCAGAAGGCGATGAAAGACGTGGTAGGCTGCGATAAGCAGCGGGGAGGAGCCAAACATCCTTTGATCCGCTGATCTCTGAATGGGGAAACCCAACCGGAGTCATGTCCGGTTATCCTTGAGCTGAATACATAGGCTCTTGGAGGCGAACCCGGGGAAGTGAAACATCTCAGTACCCGGAGGAGAAGAAATCAAACGAGACTCCCTCAGTAGCGGCGAGCGAACGGGGATTAGCCCAAACCGGCTGGTTTCGACCAGTCGGGGTTGTAGGGCGGCCATCATCGATCTGTTAGTAAATAGGGGAACGAGCTGGGAAGCTCGGCCATAGAGGGTGAAAGCCCCGTACCTGAAGTTGAACACAGCGTAGGCCGTACCTGAGTACTGCGGGACACGTGAAACCCCGTGGGAATCTGGGAGGACCATCTTCCAAGGCTAAGTACTCTCTGGCGACCGATAGTGTACCAGTACCGTGAGGGAAAGGTGAAAAGAACCCCTGTTAGGGGAGTGAAATAGAACCTGAAACCATTTGCCTACAAGCTGTGGGAGCATCCTTGAGATGTGACCGCGTGCCTTTTGCATAATGAGTCAGCGAGTTACTCTACAGTGCAAGGTTAAGCGAAAGTGGAGCCGTAGCGAAAGCGAGTCTGATAAGGGCGACAAGTACTGTGGAGTAGACCCGAAACCGGGTGATCTATCTATGAGCAGGTTGAAGCTCAGGTAAAACTGAGTGGAGGACCGAACCAGTATCGGTTGAAAACGATTTGGATGACTTGTGGATAGGGGTGAAAGGCCAATCAAACCCGGTGATAGCTGGTTCTCTCCGAAATATATTGAGGTATAGCCTCGAGGGAGTTTAGCGGGGGTAGAGCACTGACAGGGCTAGGGGGCTCACCAGCTTACCAAACCCTATCAAACTCCGAATACCGCATAAATGCTCCTCGGGAGTCAGACTGCGACTGAGAAGGGCCGTAGTCGAGAGGGAAAGAGCCCAGACCGACAGCTAAGGTCTCCAAATCCATGCTCAGTGGAAAAGGTGGTGGAATTTCACAGACAGCCAGGAGGTTGGCTTAGAAGCAGCCATCCTTTAAAGAAAGCGTAATAGCTCACTGGTCTAGAGATTCTGCGCCGAAAATGTAACGGGGCTAAGCATGGTACCGAAGCTTCGGACTTGATTTATCAAGTGGTAGGAGAGCGTTCTCTACTGGTTGAAGGTGTGTCGTAAGGCTAACTGGACGGTAGAGAAGTGATTATGCTGACATGAGTAACGATAAAACAGGTGAAAAACCTGTTCGCCGTAAGCCCAAGGTTTCCCGGGTAAAGGTAATCTTCCCGGGGTTAGTCGGCCCCTAAGGTGAGGCAGAAATGCGTAACCGATGGGAAACGGGTTAATATTCCCGTACCTGTGTGAATGTGCGATGGAGGGACGGAGAAGGATACGCAGGCCAGCTGTTGGATTAGCTGGTGCAAGTGTGTAGGCTTGGAAGATAGGCAAATCCGTCTTCCTTATGGCTGAGACACGATGCGGTGGCCGTATGGCCGTAAGCTGCCGAGTCCATGCTTCCAAGAAAAGCTTCTAAGTTTAGTTCACGCAGACCGTACCGCAAACCAACTCAGGTGGGCGGGATGAGTAATCCAAGGCGCTCGAGAGAACTCTGGTTAAGGAACTCGGCAAAATGACCCCGTAACTTCGGGATAAGGGGTGCTCTTTAGTGTGTCTGATTTACTCGTACAGCACTGAAGAGCCGCAGAGAAATGGCGGTGGCGACTGTTTACTAAAAACATAGGTCTCTGCTAAGTCGTAAGACGATGTATAGGGACTGACACCTGCCCGGTGCCGGAAGGTTAAGAGGAGAGGTCAGCGCAAGCGAAGCTTTGAATCGAAGCCCCGGTAAACGGCGGCCGTAACTATAACGGTCCTAAGGTAGCGAAATTCCTTGTCGGGTAAGTTCCGACCTGCACGAATGGTGTAACGATCTCCGCACTGTCTCAACCAGAGACTCGGTGAAATTGAAGTCGCGGTGAAAATGCCGTGTACCCGCAGCAAGACGGAAAGACCCTGTGCACCTTTACTATAGCTTGACATTGGGTTTTGGGTTGGCATGTGTAGGATAGGTGGGAGGCTTTGAAGCGTGCACGCCAGTGTGTGTGGAGCCATCCTTGAAATACCACCCTTGCCAATCTAAGGCTCTAATCCGACGCCGTTATCCGGCTCGGAGACAGTGTCTGGTGGGTAGTTTGACTGGGGCGGTCGCCTCCTAAAGAGTAACGGAGGCATGCAAAGGTTCCCTCAGGCTGATTGGAAACCAGCCGTTGAGTGCAAACGCATAAGGGAGCTTGACTGCAAGACAGACATGTCGAGCAGGGACGAAAGTCGGTGTTAGTGATCCGGTGGTTCCGAGTGGAAGGGCCATCGCTCATTGGATAAAAGGTACGCCGGGGATAACAGGCTGATCGCGCCCAAGAGTTCACATCGACGGCGCGGTTTGGCACCTCGATGTCGGCTCATCACATCCTGGGGCTGAAGCAGGTCCCAAGGGTACGGCTGTTCGCCGTTTAAAGTGGTACGCGAGCTGGGTTTAAAACGTCGTGAGACAGTTTGGTCCCTATCTGCTGTGGGCGTAGGAGACTTGAAAGGGCCTGCCCCTAGTACGAGAGGACCGGGGTGGACGAACCTCTAGTGGACCTGTTGTCGTGCCAACGGCATAGCAGGGTAGCTACGTTCGGAAGGGATAAACGCTGAAAGCATCTAAGCGTGAAGCCTGCCTTGAGATAAGGTCTCCCTCTCGCAAGAGCTAAAGGACCCAGGTAGACCACCTGGTTGATAGGCCGGAGGTGTAAGTGCAGCGATGCATTCAGCTTACCGGTACTAATAGTCCGTGCGCCTTATTTTTCTACTAAAATCTTCCTTTCCTCCCTATTTGATTCAAATTTTGGGTCAAGTCGCCGATGTGGCAACGGGGTAAATACCGTTCGCCTTCCCGACAGACGCAGACCCGAGAACTTTGTCTTGGTGGCCATGGAGGCGGGGGTACACCCGATCCCATTCCGAACTCGGAAGTTAAGCCCGCCATCGCCGATGATACTGCCAGGGAGCTGGTGGGAAAGTAGGCCGCCGCCAAGACTTATTTCCAAGACGAAAAACTCCGGTAACCGATGAGGGCCGGAGTTTTTCTGTTTTGGGGGTAGTGCCTCATCCTTCCATCCTTTCTTCTTATCCCTTCCTATTACTTTTACCTTTGTCATGTATTGTGAACTGGGCCTTGGTAAGTATTATCTAGAGTAGGCTTTCACCGACTACATTACGCCTTAGCTAGCTTTGCCCGTTGCCGCCTTCAGCGGGACCAGAGCGGGGCCTCAGCCGGGGCGTACCGCCCCTTAGCAAGGCCCCCTCTGGACTACCCCTGCCTCGCCCCGGCTGGCCGTTGAAAGAGCACCCATCCCGCCGTGGAAGCGAGGCGCTTCCAATCGGCCACACGTTTGTGGAGGGAAGTAGGGGGGGATTTTTCTTTCATCATTTTAACTTGAGAGACGTGGGCCTTGGTCTGTGCTGACTTGGTAAGGCTTTCATCGACTACATTGAGTCTTGGCTCGTCATACCCGTTGCTGCCTCCGGCGACCAGAGGGGCCTCAGCCGGGCGTTTCCCGCCCTTAGCAAGGCCTCTCTGGACTCCCCTGCCTCGCCCTAGCAGTCCGCTGAAAGGGCACCCCTCCCGCCGTGGAAGCGAAGCGCTTCCAATCGGCCTCACGTTTTGTGAGGGGAGCAGGGGCATTTTCCTTTCTTCGCTTTCCCCTTGAATGTGTCTGGGGTGGCACTGTCTACTTGTAATCCCATGGTAAACCTCGATAGCATCGGGTTGCGGTATGAGCAGTGGAAGATCTTGTTTCATCCGATTGTAGAGGTGAAGCGTTTTCCTTCGGCTCTTGTCATTTATTCATGCCTATTCATCGAATAACATTGCCAATCCCCCGGATGTCCTTAACTATCTTCGCATGGCTAAACAAAACTCCATCTCGCAATCTCGTTTCGAGAATAGTCTGCCCACCAAGGTCTGGTTCAGCGCGAAAGATGCCACGCGAATTGTACATCGTCTGCTCTGTGGCAATGAGAAGCGTGTACCTGAGCAAAAGGTGCCTGTGGAGTACCGAACTCGTGACTCTTTTGCTGCAAACATGGACCCCGCATTCACATGGCTGGGTTGGAACACCATGCTTATCCAGATGTCGGGTATGGCTATACTGACAGACCCCGTCCTTTCACATCGGGCGTCTCCCACGGGTCTCTGGGGACCGGCGCGATTACATGATGTGCCATGCGGCGTATCGGATCTTCCCGACATCGACGTGGTTCTTATATCCCATGACCACTATGACCATCTGGACCGCACGACCATACGAGCCTTACGGCGTACGGGCGCAGCGTTTGTTGTTCCTTCCGGGGTAGGGCGTATTTTGAGGCGATGGGGTGTATCTGCAGAACGAATTCATGAATTACGCTGGTGGGAAGATTTCACCATAGGGGGGATTACCCTGACGGCTACCCCCGCCCGTCACTACTCGGGCCGTGGACTTGCAGACAGATACGCCTCCCTTTGGGCGAGTTGGGGCATTTCAGACAGCAGCCACAAGGTATTCTTTGGTGGCGATACCGGATACTTTGACGGTTTCAGCGAAATCGCAGAGCGACTGGGACCCTTTGATGTCACGATGCTCCCTATAGGAGCCTACAGCCGGTATTGGAAGGATGTACACCTTACACCGGAACAGGCTGTTAAGGTGCATAAGGATTTGGAAGGGGGAGTGTTGATACCTATCCACTATGCCACCTTTAATCTGGCCTTGCATGATTGGCATGAGCCTTTGGTGCGATGTCTAGAGGCGGCAAAGGCACAAAGTGTCCATGTATCGTGCCCTCCGCCTGGCAGGACCGTGGGGTTGGATGATACGGTATGGCGCTCGCCTTGGTGGAATCGCCCGATATAGCGCTTTCTGGGTAGAATTGCATGAAATAACGGCTAATTTTGTGTTTTTCGAATGGGGTGGCTAAACTGCGCTAGGACGTGTCGATGCTGAAATCGTCGCTCATGATTTCAGCTTAACTCACTGAACTAATAGATTTCATTTTTTTCAATGACGATTAGACTTGATTAAGGCGGTATTTCTTGGGTGAATTGATCAAAATATTTTCATATTATGATCTTTTCACCATCGCCTTGCTATTTATTCGCCTCCAACCCTAACTGTCTCTTTGACAGCGTGCACGCGGCGCGATAGTGTACGCGTCTATTTTAAATTGTCATTGGAGGATGCCAAGGCTATGCAAGAATTTCCGCGTATGCACCGTCTGCCCCCCTATGTCTTTGCTGTTGTCGGCGAGCTCAAGATGCAGCTGCGTCGTCAGAACATCGACATCGTGGATATGGGCATGGGAAACCCCGATATCCCCACCCCTCAGCACATCGTGGATAAAATGACTGAGGCGGCGGCCAAAGGCATCAACCATCGGTATTCCGTATCTCGCGGTATCCCCAACCTGCGCAAGGCCATGTGTGACTGGTACCAGCGCAACTACGGGGTGTATCTTGATCCTGATAAGGAATGCGTGGTGACCATGGGCGCAAAGGAAGGCCTTTCGCACCTCGCGCTGGCCATGCTTTCGCCCGGTGATGTCGTTTTCGCACCGGACCCGACCTATCCCATTCACACCTATGCCGCGATTATTGCGGGCGCTGACGTGCGCCGCATTCCCATCGGCAAGGGACGTGACTTTTTTGAAGATCTGCTGGCGGCGACCAAGCAGACCTGGCCTCAGCCCAAGGTGCTGATGATCAGCTATCCGCACAACCCCACTACGGAGCTGGCGGCTCCCGAATTCTTCCAGAAGGTTGTGGATTTTGCCAAGGAACACAAGATGTATGTCATTCACGACATGGCGTACGCAGACCTTGGCTTTGACGGCTACAAGCCGCCGAGCTTCATGGAAGCAAACGGCGCAAAGGATGTGGGCGTAGAGTTCTATTCCATGTCCAAGAGCTACTCCATGGCCGGCTGGCGTGTGGGCTTCTGCGTGGGCAACCGCGACCTCGTGTACGCGCTGACCCGCATCAAGTCATATCTCGACTATGGTATCTTCCAGCCCATTCAGATCGCCGCAACCGTGGCTCTGAACGGTCCCAGCGATTGCGTTCGCAACATCGTGCAGGTTTACCAGAACCGTCGCGACGCGCTGATTGAAGGACTGAGCCGTGCAGGTTGGGATGTGCCGCCGCCCAAGGCGACCATGTTTGTGTGGGCCCAGATTCCCGAAGAGTTCCGTCATCTCGGTTCCGTGGAATTCTCCAAACTGCTGCTGACGGAATCCAAGGTCGCTGTTTCTCCGGGCCTCGGTTTCGGGCACTTTGGTGACGACCATGTGCGCTTCGCACTTATCGAGAACGAGCATCGCACCAATCAGGCATGCCGCGGCATCAAGAAGCTGCTGAATGCAGGAGGCGACGTCTGTGTCTAACGGAAAGAAGCGGTTGGTCCTTGCCCTTGCCGGATACGGCACTGTGGGCACTGGACTTGCCAAGGTTATTGAAGAGAACAGGGATTGGATCATCGAGCGCTCCGGCAGCGAGGTAGTGATCAAATCCATTCTCGTACGTGATCTGAATAAGCCTCGCAATTTTCCCGTGCCTGCGGGTGCGCAGTTGACGGATGATCATGAAGCCCTGCTGAACGATCCCGAAGTGGACGTGCTGGTCGAGTTGATGGGCGGGATTGAAGCGCCCAAAAAGTTGATTGCGGCCGCCATTCGTGCCGGAAAGCATGTGGTGACGGCTAACAAGGCGCTGCTGGCGGAGCAGGGGCTGGAGCTTTTCGAACTTGCGGCAGAATATGGAGTGCATCTCAAGTACGAAGCCAGCGTTTGCGGCGCCATCCCGATTCTGGACACCCTGAAGGAAAACCTTGCGGGCAACCGGATTCAGCGCCTTGTAGGTATCCTGAACGGCACGGCGAACTACATCCTTTCGGAGATGACCTCCAACAAGCTGGATTTCGCCACCGCACTCAAGCAGGCGCAGGAACTGGGCTATGCCGAGGCGGACCCCACGCTGGATATCGAAGGGCTGGATGCGGCGCACAAGTTGTGCCTGCTGACCCGTCTTGCCTTCGGCGTGAACTATCCCTTTGAGGAGCTGCCTGTGGTTGGCGTGTCCAAGGTTGAGCCTGAAGACATTGAATTCGCCCGTGAGTTCGGCTACAGGGTCAAGCTGGTGGGACAGGTGCAGTCCGTGGATGGCAAGATCGAAGCGGGGGTTTTCCCCACGCTGGTGCATCATACCTACCTGATCGCGCGGGTGGGAGGAGCGTACAACGCGGTTCGTTTGGAAGGGAACGCCTGCGGGCCCATCTTCCTGCACGGACCCGGAGCGGGCGATCTGCCCACTGCAAGCGCGGTGCTTGGCGATATTCTCAGCGTGGCGCGCGGCGCACACCCGAATAATACGGGATTTGTGCGGCAGGTTCCGCCGCTGGCGAATATCATGTCTCCCGACGACGCCTGTTCAAAGTACTACTTCCGGGTCATCGTACGCGACGTGCCCGGGGTGTTGCGAGACCTCGCCGGTGCGCTGGCAGAGCAGGACATCTCTATTGCGCAGGCCATCCAGAAGGAAAAGGGCGCGGCAGAAGTGCCTGTCGTCTTCCTTACCCACGAGGCCACGGCCCGTGCGGTCAAGGCTGCCGTTGAAGGCATGAAGGCCAAGGGCCTTGTCGTGCAGGAACCCGTCTATTACAGGATTCTGTAGTGCGCAAACTGGTGTACTGCATCGCGGACGGCATGGCGGATGTTCCGGCATATTGCGCCGGAGGGATGACGCCGTTGCGGGCTGCGAAAATGCCGATACTTGATAGCATGGCCCGCCACTCTGTGGCGGGCCTTTGTCATGTTATTCCTGATCTCCTGCCGCCCGATTCCGATGTTGGGAACATGGCCCTCATGGGTTACGACCCGCTCAGGTATCACACGGGAAGGGGCCCCATCGAACTGTTGGGGATGGCTGCTGCGAGTGATGCATTTGCCATTTCTCCCGACGACCTTGTCTGGCGTCTCTCCCTTGTCTGTACTGAAGGACCGGAATGCATCATGCGCGATGCCCATGGCGGGGGTATTTTCGACGAGCAGGCAAGATCCCTTATCGCTGCCATGTCTGCCGAACTTGAAACGGTAACCGGTGGAGAGTTTCTTGTTCTGCCCAATGAGGCCTACCGGCATATTCTTGTCCAGCGCGGCGCTGCGGCCAAGCCGGAAGCGAGTATGCGTTTTCCCGGTCCCCATACGCTGTTGGGCCAGAGCGTATTGCCTATTCTGCAAACCTATCCGCCTGCTTTGCAGCAGGCACTTCGTTCAATGAACCGTATCGCCTTGGATGATGCCTCGGCACCGGACCGTGTCTGGTTATGGGGGCAGGGGCCCATGCCATATCTTCCACAGTTCTCCGCGTTGCACGAACTGTATACCTGCATGATTACAGGGGTTTCACTGCTTCGTGGGCTTGGTCGTGCGGCGGGTATGACGGTTGTCGATAACCCTGCTTTTACGGGGTTGCCGGATACTGATCTTGGGGCGAAGGCCAAGGCGGCCATCGATTTTCTCGAGAGTGGCGGTGATGCGGCCTTTATTCATGTGGAAGCGCCGGATCATTGCGCTCATGGCGGTGATGCCGAGGGGAAAAGGCGGGCTCTGGAAGCTTTTGACAGGGATTTGCTTGCTCCGCTCAAAGCCGCGTTGCCGGATGCCGTGTTCGTGGTCACCTGTGACCATCGGACTTCTTCGCAGACGCGGACGCATGAATGTGGAGCAGTGCCATTCATCATCCATAGAGAAGGGCTTGAGTTTCTGCCCTGCAGCGAATTCTCTGAGGAAGGGTGTTGCGGTCTTGCGGAAGTGGACAGCGGTCCGCAACTGCTGGAATTGGCCAAGAGGTTTCTGTAACTCCTCAGCCGGGTCTGCCTGTCAGCTTACCAACGTGCAGCGGTTGGGCGCGTGGAAGGTGATGGTAAAGGTGGTGCCTGTGTCGACCTCTATATCCAGAAAGGCGCCGAGCTGGTCCACCAGCGAATGTACGAGTTGCATGCCCAGCGTGCGCGCTGCATCCGGCTCGTAATCCAGCGGAAAACCGATCCCGTTATCCCTGACGATAATCTTGATGTTGTCCTGATCGCGTTTGACAGAAAGGCAGACAATGCCTTCGTCGCGGCCTTTGAACGCGTGTTTCAGTGCGTTGGAAAAGAGCTCGTTGACGATGAGCCCGCAGGGAATGGCGGTATCGACGGGGAAGAATATGGGTTGAATATCCGTTACCAGTCGGATGTCCTTGCCCATGGAGAAGACTGAAATGAGCTTCTGTGTGAGCTTGGGCAGGTAGTCGCTGAATTCCACGCAGGCCAGGTCATCCGATCGATAGAGCTCTTCATGAACCAGCGTCATGGAATGGATACGGTTCTGTGATTCGAGAAAGAGTTCCCTGTCTTCCGGTGTCCTGATGTAGGAAGCCTGCAGATTAAGCAGGCTGGAAACCAGCTGCAGGTTGTTCTTTACCCGGTGATGCACTTCCTTGAGCAGAGTTTCTTTTTCTTTCAGGGAGCTGCGAATCTTTTCTTCACTTGTCTTGCGGTTGGTGATGTCGTCGGCAATGCCCACGATGCGGTAGGGCACGCCGCGGTCATCCTCGACCGGAAAGGCCCTGCCGCGAATCCAGCGCAGCGTGTTGTCGGGACGTACGATGCGGTGTTCCACGTCAAAGGGTTTGTGGGCCTTTTGAAGCAGGTCCCACGCTTGTACGAACTTTTCCTGATCCTCGGCATGTACTGTAGAGAACAGCCCTTCGGGGTCGGAGTAGAGCGAGGCGCACGACCGGCCCCATACTTCCGCGTATGCCGGACTTACGTACAGAAAGGCTCCGGTATTCATGTCACGGACGAAGAAGACTTCACGGACATTTTCCACTAACTGACGAAAGCGTTCTTCGCTGTCGGCAAGTGCCTTTTCAAATTCAATGCGCTCAGCAATCTGTCTGCGAAGCATGGCGTTGGCTTCTTCCAGCGCTTCCGTACGCTTGCGAACCTGTTGTTCAAGATTCTCCCGTCTCAGGCCTTCTTCCCGCAGTAGCCGTGCACGCTCGAGGCACCGTTGGATGGATGCGGACAGTTCGCTGAATTCCCTGAGTGGTTTGGTGAGAAAATCCCACGCGCCGCGTTTCAGGGCGTCCACGACATCGTTCATCCTGTCGGTGCCGGAGACGATGATAACGGGGGTGGTGGGGGCCTCTTCGCACATGCGGCTGAGTACCTCTCCGCCCGACATGCCGGGCAGCCGCCAGTCCAGAAGGATGGCGTCGGGGTGCGCACAGCGGAACACCTCAAGACCGCTTTCGCCACTGTCCGCCTCCAGTACCACATAGCCTTCATCCTCAAGGAAGGCCGCCATGGTGCTGCGGACTACCGGATCATCGTCCAGTACGAGTATGGTATGCGGCTTTTGGGTGTTCATGAGGCCTCCTCTTACGGGATGCGGGGCAGCATGAGCCAGACGCTGCCGGGTGTGTTCATGTGGCCGGCAACCCATGTGGCCTCATCGCCATAGCCGCTGAAGAAATCCAGACGATGTCCCTTGATGGCTCCGCCCGTATCCTGCGCGAGACCAATGCCCGTGAACGGACTGCCCTGACGGAATGCGCCTTCAGGGCCTTTTTCCGGCAACGGAACCGTGAAGGCCAGCAGGCCGCCAAGGGGCAGCAGCTGCGGGTCTGTGGCCAGAGATACCCGGGCTGTCAGTGCCTGATTGATGGCACCTATGGGGCCCTTGTCCGCGAGCCTGAAGAAGACGTAGCTGGGATTGGTGTTCAGGAGTTCCTGCATCTTGTGCGGGTTCTTGTTCAGATAATCGCGGATGGACTGCATGCTGACATTGTCAGGATCAAGAAGTCCGGCTTCTTTCATCACGCGTCCCAGAGAAACATACTGGTGACCGTTCTTGCCTGCATAGAGCACATGCTTTTCCTGGCCGTCAGGCAGGATGAGTCTGCCTGAGCCCTGCACCTGCAGGAAGAAGATGTCCACGGGGTCTTTGGCCCACGCAATTTCCAGTCCCTTGTTCGCGAGCTTCTTATCGGAATCTATGTCTTCACGATGGAAGTAGGGAACCACCTTGCCGTTCTCGATACGGTAGTACAGGGTCTGCCCCTTGAATCTGGGGTGAAACTGCGTGAGGTTCACGGACTGCAGATCATCCGGCTGCGCATAAATGGGATAGGCATAGACGCTGGACGGGCTGAGGTCCGCTTCTATGGCGGGCTCGTAATAGCTGGTGAATTTGGGGTCCTGCGTGATTTGGATGAACCTGAAGTGCCTGCCCAGAAGGGTGGGGTCGGCATCCAGTTGCGGCAGCAGGTTGCGCATGAGCAGCAGGCCGGCACGAAGCTCGCCCCACGTAACGGTGAGAATGTCGCGTTGCAGGGCAATGCCGGAGGCCGGTTTCTTGCTGACGAAGGCAATGGAGTTGTCCAGAGCGGGGGCAAGGTCGTTCCATGAGGTCAACCCCTGCTTGGTGATATCGATTTGTTTGGCAATGCTGTTCCCCTTGCTTTCGGACAGGGGGGTATATTCCGTCGTCGGGCGCTTGGCGCAGGCCGCAAGCATGATGCAGACGAGGGCAAGGCAGGCCAGACGTGAAAAAGTGCTGTTTTTGAAGTGCATTGAAGCTCCTTGAAAGGCGCATGTCTGTTGGAATCAAGCCGCTTGTAGCATTAAAAACGGCGGGGCAAAAGGGTGGGGTAAGGGGCTCGTTCATGTTTTTTGCCTTGCTTGAGGGAGCCGTACTGCTCCCCACGGGAGCCTGCATGTTGCAGGCTGTGGCGTATGCGCGTAGGTTATAGGGCAGTCATTACGGGAATCAAGGAGCGTAACATGCAGACCCGACGCATATATCTGGTGGGACCGAGAGCCTGCGGCAAGACAACAGTGGGCAAGGCGTTGGCCGAAGCATTGGGGTGGCGGTTCACGGATACGGACGAGGTGGTCGTCCGTGGCGCCGGTTGCGCCATTGCCGACATAGTGGAGCGGCGGGGCTGGGATGCTTTTCGCGATATGGAAACAGCAGCCCTGCGCGCCCTGAGTGGTGAAGATGCCATTGTGATCGCAACTGGTGGTGGCATGGTGCTCCGTGCACAGAACCGAGATCTTATGCGTGAAAGCGGACTGGTCGTGCTGCTGACAGCCTCTGCAGATGTCCTTGCCGAGCGGCTGAGTGTTGATCCGTTGCATGCCCAGCGCCCCTCTTTGACGGGAAAAAGCGTTGCGGATGAGGTGGCGGAAGTGCTCAGGGAGCGGGCTCCCATGTATGCCGCTGCTGCGCATATGCTGGAGGATGCCACCCAGCCGGTGGGAGAAATTGTGGCTTCCGTCATGCAAGTGCTTGAAAAGGGCGAAATTCCGTAGTTATATAGTGATGGAACAAGTGTTTCCCATGTACTGTGGTATTCTGTTCTGCTCATGACTCAAGGAGTTTCGCCATGCAGATCAAAAAGATTCTGGTTCCAGTGGACGGTTCCGAGTATTCCCTCAAGGCCACCAGATATGCCGCTGATTTTTCCAAGCTGGTCGGCGCGGAAATTGTCCTGCTCAACTGTCGCATGCAGGTTCCGCCCATGCTCAGTTCTGAGGCCTACGACCAGGCCAAGGAAAGCCTGACCAAGCGCTCCGATGAGTTGCTCAATCCCTTCCGCGAGATGCTGCGCGCCGCAAAGGTGCCTTTCATAGACAAGATCATGGAAGGTCCCATTGAAGATGCCATCATCGAACTGGCTGATTTTGAAAAGTGTGATCTCATTGTCATGGGATCGCGCGGGCACTCCGAGCTGGAAGGCCTGCTGGTCGGCAGCACCACCCACAGGGTGCTGCAGATTGCCGCGTGCCCCGTTACCGTGGTGCGCTAGATAATAGCATCTGAATGGCCGGAGGCGGAATGCCTCCGGCTGTCCTTCTTTTCCGGTTCCGGTTTCCGGAGCCGGGGTCTTGTTCCGTTATGCCGCGCATGTTGGCTATGCAGAAAGAACCATGTGTGATTCATGTCCGCCCCGTTCGGCCCCGTGTACGAGCGGACGTATCGCCAACAACCCTTCAGGAGAATGTGTATGAGCGGCAGCACCTTCGGCCGGATGTTCCGGCTGACGACATTTGGTGAATCCCACGGTCCCGCCCTTGGCGGCGTGGTGGACGGGTGTCCTTCCGGTATCGAACTGAGCGAAGAGGATATCCAGCGCGAGCTGGACAAGCGCAAGCCCGGTCAGGGTGGCCTTGCAGCCACCGCGCGCAAGGAGGCGGACAGGGTGCGCATCCTGTCCGGCGTGTTTGAGGGCCGGACGACCGGCACCCCCATCGGATTCATGGTCGAGAATACAGACCAGCGTTCCCACGACTACAGCGAAATCATGCATGTGTGGCGTCCGGGCCATGCGGACTATACCTTTGACCGCAAGTTCGGCTTCCGCGACTATCGCGGTGGTGGCCGTTCTTCCGGCCGAGAGACCGTGAGCCGTGTTGCCGGCGGTGCCATTGCCCAGCAGTTTCTGGCTGCGCAGGGCGTGACTGTTCGCGCTTACACCGTGGAACTAGGCGGTATAAGGGCGGATGTTGTTGACCCCGAGGGAGCGCAGGACAGACCGTTCTTTTCCCCCGATCCCGACGTGATAAGCGGCTGGGAAAGCCTTGTGCATGATGTGAAATCCGATGGCGACACCCTCGGTGGCATTGTGCAGATAGAAGCCCTTGGTGTTCCCGCAGGGCTTGGCGAGCCGGTGTTCGACAAGCTGGACGCTCTTCTTGCTTATGCCCTGATGAGCGTGGGCGCGGTGAAAGGTGTGGAAATAGGCAGCGGATTCGGTGCGGCGCGCATGCGTGGCAGCGAGAACAACGATCCCATGCGGGAGAATGCCTTTGTCTCCAACCATGCTGGCGGCATTCTGGGCGGCATTTCCAACGGCATGCCCGTTGTGGCCCGTGCGGCCATCAAGCCCATTCCTTCCATAGCCAAGGAACAGACGACCACAACACGGCAGGGCGAGGAACGTACCATCCGCATCGGCGGCAGGCACGACATTTGTGCCATTCCCCGTGTGGTACCGGTGCTCAAGTCTATGGTCTGTCTCGTGCTGGCTGACCTTATGCTCATGCAGGCCCGCCAGACCCTGTCGCCGCTTTCCGGCCTCATGGAGCTGGACGAGTTTGACCTGTAGGCCGTCTGCCGGTACATGACCCGCATGCAGCAGAAATCCTTACTCGATGCCTCCGGAGAGGCTGAGGACCAGACCGCGCCGGTGGCCTTGAAAGGCTCGCTGGAGCGGGTGGTCTTTCATAACGAGGAGAACGGCTACACCGTTTTCAGCCTCAAGACTTCCACGGGCGACAGTGTGGCCGTTGTGGGGCACATGGCCGATCCGCAACCCGGCGTTTCTCTCGAAATCTGGGGCGACTGGGTCAATAATCCCCGTTTCGGCAGGCAGCTGCACATGCAACGGCACCAGACCGTGCTGCCTGCACATGTGGAGGGCATCCGGCATTATCTGGGATCCGGCCTCATTCACGGAGTGGGGCCCAAGACGGCGGAACGCATTGTTGCGGCGTTTGGTGAAAAGACCTTCCATGTGCTGGATCATGAGCCTGAGCGCCTGCTGGAGGTGGAGGGCATCGGCAAGAAAACGGCCGAAGCCGTGCAGGAGGGGTGGAGCGAGCATCGCGGCATCCGCGATCTGATCATGTTCCTGCAGCCGCACGGGGTGTCCACGGCCTATGCCGTGCGCATCTATCGCTTCTATGGCAAGCATGCCCTGACCGTGGTGCAGGAGAATCCCTACCGTCTTGCCATGGACATCCATGGCATAGGCTTCCTTACTGCAGACGCCGTGGCGCGCAAGCTGGGCTTTGAGAAGGATTCCCCCCTGCGGGCCGAAGCTGGTACCCTGTATACCCTCAAGAAAATCACCGAGGAAGGGCACGTCTATTATCCCCTTGAGAAGCTGGTGGCCAAGACCGCTGCCGAGCTGGATATCCAGTACGATCTCATTGAGGATGCCATTCATGCCCTGAAGCGTGAAGAGCGGGTGGTGCTGGAACCGTTGGAAGGCGACGACGAGGCTGTGTATCTCACTCGTTTTCATGCCTACGAAGCCGGTATTTCCACGTATCTGCGCAGGCTGCTGGGGTCGCCCAAGTCTGTGGAGATTCCCCGCTCGGACGAAGTGGTGGACAAGGTGGTGGGCGATCTCGGCATAAAGCTTGCCGAGGCTCAGCTTGAGGCTGTGCGTACTGCCGCGCGCGCCAAGGTCATGGTGCTGACCGGGGGACCCGGTACCGGTAAAACCACCATCACCAATGCCATCATCAAGGTGTTCCGTTCCCTCAAGGCCAGAGTGCTGCTCTGTGCCCCGACGGGGCGGGCCGCCAAGCGCATGTTCGAGACCTCCGGCGAGGAGGCGAAGACCATTCACCGTCTGCTGGAGTATTCTCCGCGGGAAGACGGCTTCCAGCGCAACGAGGATAATCCCCTTGCCTGCGGCCTGCTGGTGGTGGACGAGGCGTCCATGATGGACACCATGCTCATGTTCCACCTGCTCAAGGCTGTGCCGCTGGGGGCCACGGTCATCTTCGTGGGGGACGTGCACCAGTTGCCTTCCGTCGGACCGGGCAACGTGCTGCGGGATGTCATTTCATCCGGTGTGGTGGATGTGGTGGAACTGACGGAGGTATTCCGTCAGGCGCAGGAATCGGACATCATTACCAACGCGCACAAGATCAACTGCGGCGAGGTGCCGTATCTGGAAGCCTCCAAGGACCAGCTTACGGATTTCTATTTCATCAGGCAGGATGAGCCGGACCGTTGCGCCGCCATGATAGTGGATCTGGTGAAGAACCATATCCCCCGCCGGTTCGGCATGGACAGGTTCAATGACATTCAGGTGCTTACCCCCATGCACAAGGGATCGGCCGGTGCGGGTAATCTCAACCTGCTGCTGCAGCAGGCCCTGAATCCCAGAGGGGAGCTTCTCAAGCGGGGAGAGCGCGAGTTTCGGCTGGATGACAAGGTCATGCAGATCCGCAACAACTACGACAAGGATGTCTTCAACGGTGACATCGGACGTGTCTGCGTGGTGAATCCCAAGGAAAAGGAAATCACCGTCAGGTTCGATGACGAGAAGAACGTCATCTACGCCTTCAACGAGCTGGACGAGCTTGTGCCCGCCTATGCCATTTCCATCCACAAGTCGCAGGGGTCGGAATACCCCGCAGTGGTTATCCCAGTGCTGACGCAGCACTATGTTTTGCTGCAACGCAATCTTATTTACACGGGCGTTACCAGAGGCAAGAAACTGGTCATTCTTGTGGGAGCCCCCAAGGCGCTGACCATGGCGGTAAAGAACAACAAGATGCAGAAGCGGTATACGCGGCTGGCACAGAGGCTTGCCGCCCGTTAATTGCGCCGACCTGCAGTTCACATGGCAAAAGAGGAGCGCCCGCCCCGGTCCCGATACCGGTGCGGGCGCTATTTTCATGAGAGCCACATGGGGTGCAATGGAGTGTTGTTACTGACGCTGCAAGGGCTAATCGTGTCCAAGCTCCTTTCTGAGCCAAGCCTTGATTTCCTTGGTGGGTTCCATAATACACTTGAGGTCGCCGAATTCTTCAAGAAGCTTGTTTGCCAGGCGATTGGGGAGCGGAATGGTTACCAGCTCTTCCGCTGCCTCGGAGTTGCGGCGAACCAGGCGGACGACGGGCTTTTCTCCCCACATATCAACCACAAAGTATGTTGAGTAGTCGGCCTTGGACCGTACAGGCGGATATTCCGCATGCCAGTCGTTGTTCCCCCATTCCAGATACATGGTCACTGCATGTTCAGGGCTGAGGTTCCAATCTATATCCAGGTGACCGAACTGAGAAAGAAGACCCATATCATCCTCCTTGGTTGGCTGAAATATTTATCCGGCGTTATGTGCCGTGTTCTTCCCGATGTTGTCTTGTTATCGGGACCGGGCTGCCACACCCCGGCCCCGATCAAGACGGTGCATGCCTTGTGAAGGGAGAGCTGTCTGCTCTTCTTGGTTCTAATAGTAACGATTATTATTAGCTGGTCAACATAAAAAATGAATTTTTGTTGGTTTTTTTTTTGAGCGCCTTCCGATTTTGAAGATTCTTCATAGGTTGGAGGCCGGAAGATTCTCGTAACTTGTCGAATTGAGAGTAAAACTCATAGCTTGTGTGTCTGATGAGTTTCTTGAAAGGTTTAAACTCTTATGTGTTAGCCGTTCAGGGATGTTGCAGTTGTGCGACGAAACGAATCGCTTGAATTGTGTGTTCAACCTATTTTGATTCTCTTGACGTAGTCATTTGATTATGAGTTTATACCTGTGCTGGAGAAGTCCTCGTTCCTGTTCGAAACCTAATCTGTGGGTCGGACTGGTTTCGGAGAGGGTTTGAGGCATTGAGTACGTTACCGTTCCATCGTGGACGGCCATCATGCTGAACTGCAAAAACCCCTTTGAGCTACGGAGGTTCCCCGATGAAGCCAGATGAGTTTGCTGTCAGGTTTTTTGATGTGGCTAGGAGCATGGGAATGGAATTTACCCCTTCCGGGAATGTGGTAACCGGAGGCGGGAAGAATATTTCCCACGGCAAGGCAGCCATGTTGTATCGCCGCTATGGCGAAACGTGCGTCAAATGCCCTTCCAGTGAGTTCAGGCATGACTCAAAGGGACTCAAACAGTTTCGCATGATCGCGGAGAAGACTTTGGGCTAGGGTCTTTTCATTTGCGGTTGTGACGTTGAAGCATGGTTGGTGCCCGCCGCTGCCCCCGCAGCGGCGGGCTTTTCCTTTTCTCCCCCTTCCTCTCTTTTCTTCTTTTCCCTTTACCCGATTCTGCTACAGCCAATTGCTGCTCTATTGGTTGGACCGATTTTGCGCCCGCCAGAATTGCCAATTTACCAATATTTTACACGTCCCTATTGCGTTTTTGTCTTCTGCCGATTCTGCATTATATCGATATACTGGACTCGAAAGCAGTTCGTGCGGTAGGTTTTACCGTCTATCCGATTGTTCTTTTGAACTGGCCTATAGTGGAGAGTGTAAAGAGTATGAAGAGCGAGCGATTTATCACGCTGGTGCTTGGGGCGGGAGCGTGCGGTGTCATTCTCATGGTTGTTGCCGCGTTCTTGACAGGAGGCGCAACAGGCTTCTGGTTGCCTGTTACGGCGTTGTTTGCGGTAGCGTGCATGGGGGGCGCCCTGTACGGATTGAAACAGGCAAGCGGTGCCTTGAAGAAGATGGAGGCGTATGCTGCCGCCATGACGGGCGGTGATTTTTCCGCGACACTGAGCGTGGAGGAAGGCGACAGCCTTGCTAAGTCCGTTCAAGCGCTGGCTACGGCCTTTCTCAAGGAAATGGGAATTAAGAAGGGGATTATCGAAGGGTTGCCTACGCCTTTCCTTCTTGTGGATACCAAGGAACGTGCCCTGTATACCAACAACGCGTGCATGGATATGCTGGAAATAGACGGCCCGCCGGAGCGTCAGTACGGACGGACTCTTGCAGATATTTTCTATAACGACCCCTCGCGTAAAACTGCAGTGGGGCAGTCCATTGAAAGCGGCAAGGTCTTCCAGAACCTTGAGGTGAGTGTCAAGGGACACAAGGGCGGGGTTCGCCACGTGCTTGCCAATGTGTATCCCCTGTATGACATGGGCGGCAAATGCATCGGCGGGTTTTGCCTGTATCTGGACATGACCGCCCTGAAGCAGAAGGAAGCCGAAATCTGTGCTCATAACGAGATGATTTCGCGTTCCGCCGCGGAGGCTACTGACATCTCCAATGGCCTTGCTGCTGCTGCGGAGGAACTCTCCGCACAGGTGGAACAGTCCGCCGCCACAAGCCGCGCCCAGCAGGAACGCACCCGTGAGGTTTCTCTTTCCATGGAGCAGATGAACGCTTCCGTGGTGGAGGTAGCCAAGGGCGCAGGCAATGCAGCCAGCCTTGCGGATTCGGCGCGCTCCAAGGCGCAGGAAGGCGCACGTGTGGTTGATGAATCCCGCAAGCTGACCGAACGCGTGTATGGAGATGCCATCCGTCTCAAGGATGATATGGACATGCTGGGCGAGCAGGCAGAGAGCATTGGTGCCGTGATTGGTGTAATCAACGACATTGCGGATCAGACCAACCTGCTTGCCCTGAACGCAGCCATCGAGGCAGCCCGTGCCGGTGAGTACGGACGCGGTTTTGCCGTGGTGGCGGATGAGGTGCGCAAGCTTGCGGAAAAGACCATGCAGGCCACCAAGGAAGTGACCACCGCCATCAGCAGCATTCAGGAAAGCACCCACAAGAGCAGGGGGTCTTCAGAGAATGCGGCCAACGCCATCAAGGAGAATGCGGAGCTTGCTGCTGCGTCGGGCAACGTGCTGGAAGAGATCGTACATTTCGTAGAGCGAACTGCCGACCATGTGCGTGATATTGCAGCGGCGGCAGAGCAGCAGTCTGCGGCCAGCGACGAGATTGTGGCATCTACGGAGCACATTTCCCATTCTGCTGAAGAAAATGCTCTTGCCATGCATGAATCCGCATTGGCCGTTCAGGAGCTTGCCCGGAGGGCGGCTGAACTGAAGACGATCATTGCCGAGATGCAGGCGCAATCCGCTGATAATTGAGAACTGAAGCGGTAATTCGCACAGGTGCTTTGGTGAAACAAAAGGCCGGTCTTGACCGGCCTTTTTCTATGTCTTGAAAGGTAAATGATGTGTCACCGGGGCATGGCAACTGGCGATGCTGGCAGAGCATGTATCGTTACTTTCAGGACGGGAAGTGGTGCTGATGGGTTGGACCAATTTACAGTATTCTGGCGGTTTGACCAATTTTCCGCAGGCGGTCCGACGGGGTGAATGGCGAGAAAAATAGTGCAAAAAAAAACGGTTGGAGACATAATGAAACGCAACTTCCTTCGTATGGCGAAGAGAGGGAAGTGGGAAAATTCGACAAATCTGGACGTGATTTCCTGTATGCGGTACTAATGTGTTTGTTCCGTCCGTGTGTTCCGGTTTGAATCTGCGGCGGACTGCAGAGCTATTATCCGGTCTGATCCGGTTTATACATTGTGTCATTCCCGGAGGCGAAAGCCACCTCTCCGGCAAGAGGGCGGGATGACGATTCACTGAGCAGAACCGCCGTCGGCGGGTCAGGTCGCGCTTTCCCGCCGACGGAGGATTCTGCGTCTCAGCGATGAGCATGAAGCAACACAACGTTGTCCACGAAAAGGGGCGGGTTTTAAACCCGCCCCTTCGTGTTTGTCATGTCCGGCTGTCTGCTACAGCTTTTTGACTTCGGTATACCAGCCGCTGGCTTTCTCCAGCAGGGTGTTGATGCGGCCCACAAGCGCGTGCGGATCCTTGAGGTAGCCTTCGAGCAGCAGGGAGGATTCGAAAAGCTGCACCACGGTTTCTTCGATAATGGGATCATTGCCGTCCGCCTTGAAAATGCGCAGCAGATTGCGGAGGATGGCGTGGTCGCGGTTGATTTCCAGCACCTTCTTCGGAATGGATTCATCCTTGTTCAGAATGCGCATGAGGCGGTCCATGGAAGAGGTTGCGCCATCAGTGCTTGCCAGCACCGCAGGTGAGCCGGAAAGGCGCTTGGAAATGCGTACATCGGTGACGCGGTCGCCCAGAATCTCCTTCATGCGTTCGACCAGACCGTCAAAGGTCTTGGCATCTCCTTCGGAAAGCTCTTCCGCTTTCTTCTCCTTCTCCATGTCGGGGAAGGCATCCAGCGTTTCGGGCTTCACGGTCTCAGCGGCCACGAACTCGAATTCCTTGTACTTGTGCAGGTTGTCCATGACGAACTCGTCCACGGGTTCGAACAGGAACAGCACTTCCAGCCCCTTGCGGGTGAAGATTTCCAGATGCGGATTGAGCTTGGCGGCTTCGCGGCTGGGGGCGGTGATGTAGTACACTGCCTTCTGTTCCGGCTTGGCGCGTTCAATGTACGCGTCCACGGAGGTCAGGCCGTCCTTGTCCTCATGATGCGAGGAATTGAAGCGCAGCAGCTGGGTGAACTTTTCGCGGTTGGCGTAGTCGCTGTAGCCGACGCGGAAGACCTTGCCGTGGGTGTTCCAGAAGCGCTCGTAGGCATCTGCGTCGTTCTTGGCCAGCTTCTCAAGATGGTTCAGCACCTGCTTGGTCACGGTCTGCTGAATTTTACGGATGAGAGCGTTTTCTTGCAGCGTCTCGCGGGAGATGTTCAGGGGCAGGTCTTCGGTATCTACCACGCCTTTGAGGAAGGAAAGGTACTCGGGAATGAGATCCTTGTTCTCGTGCTGGATGAGCACGCGACGTACGTAGAGGTCAAGGCCGTAACGTTCGCGGTCGAATCCGAAAACGTCCCTTGCCATGTTGGGAATGAAGGCAAGACAGTTGAACTGCACGGGAGCGTCCACCGAGATGTGCAGGGTATCCATGGGCTCTGCTTCATCAAAGGTAAGGTGGGTGTAGAACTCCTTGTACTGTTCCTTGGAAATGGAGCTCTTGGGCTCGCGCCACAGGGCGGGCGTGGTGTTCACCCGTTCGCCTTCCAGCTGGATGGGGAAGGGGATGAAGCTGGAATGCTTTTTCAGGATGCTCTGCAGGCGGAACTTTTCCAGAAACTCGTCCGCATCGTCCTTTACGTGGATGGTGATGACGGTGCCGCGTTCCGGTGCGCCTTCTTCGCAGGGAACGATCTCGAAGGAACCGAGACCGTCTGAGATCCAGGTAAAAGCCTTTTCATCGCCACGCGCACTCTTGGTGGTGACCTCCACCTTGTCCGCAATCATGAAAACCGAATAGAAGCCCACGCCGAAACGTCCGATGATGTTGCCGGGGTCTTCGTTCTTATCGGCCAGCTCTTTGAGGAAGCGTTCGGAGCCGGAACGGGCAATGGTGCCGAGGTTGTCCACCAGTTCATCGTGCGTCATGCCGATGCCGGTGTCGCGGATGGTGATGATCTTGCCGTCCTTGTCGATGCTGATGTCGATGCCCAGTTCAAGCTCGGGGGCGTTCACGGCCTCACCTTTTGCCTGTGCGAATCTCAGCTTGTCCAGTGCGTCAGAGGCGTTGGAAACGAGCTCCCGCAGGAAGATCTCGCGGTTGGTATAGAGCGAGTGGGTGATGATGTGCAGCAGTTTGCGCACTTCGGTCTTGAATTCGAACGTCTGCGACATGCTTAGCGTCTCCTTGAGCAATAAATTCTGATGGTTGAGATGGCCATGACGCATGACCGTTGCAAAGATAATGCGCATTATCCCGTGGTCAAGAGGCAAGTGTAAGGCTTTATCGGGTTGCTATAATGGGGTTGCTCTGTGTGTCGGTATATGGCTTATGGTGGGATAGGGGGCTGTACTCTTTGCGTAGCGAAGGGTGACCAGATCTTTCGTTTTGTGTCTGGGCTTGTAATCCGCGGATACGAAATTGAGGGCGGAAACGTTATGCGCACGCTGGCATTCAACATGGTTCTGATAATAACTTTCCTCTGTACGTGGGGATTGCCGTATTCCGGCATTCCGGCGCCGTGGCGTGCACAGGCGGCGAAGGCTGAAGACCGCTCTCCCGTGGCAGAGCCTTTGGTCATAGGCATTCCGGAAGTGCTGGCTCCGGACTACGTCGCGCTGGATATGAATTCATCCGGCTTTGCCATGGAAAGCATGGCGTATATTGCAGATGCAGCGGGGTATTCTCTTGTCGTCCGGCGTTATCCCGATATGGCGGCAGTGTTGCAGGAGCTTGCGGCAGGTCGGATTCAGGCGGTGCCTCTCCTGCCTATTCGTGAAGAATACCGGAAGGTTGCCATTTTCTCTTCACCGCTTCGAGTGGATGATGTGACTCTCTTTGTGCTGGCCGATTCCAGATTCATGAGCAGCATTGCAGACCTTCAGGGAAGAAAGGTCGGCGTGGTTCGTTCCGGCGTGGGGCTGGTCATTGCCCGGGAACTGGCCGGAGTGCTGATACGTGAGGCTGGCGGGGTGGAGCAGCTGATCTTCATGCTTTTGTCCGGTCAGGTCGACGCCATCATTCATCCTGATGCCGCTGTCCGTTTCCACATCAACAGGATGGGACTTGATAACCGGATTGCAACGCTTGGCGGAAGGTTGTTGCAGCAACGCTATGCTCTTGCCGTTGCGGTTGGACAGGATGCGGTGCTGGGCAGATTGGAGAAGCAGGTGCAACAGTTTGTGGACAGTCCTCCATATCACAAGCTGGTGGACAAATGGTTTCTTGATGGTGGGGGAGCAGAGAGGGCTATTCCCCTTGGCTGGATTTTGGCGGTTTGCGCGGTGGGGTTTCTGACCGGGGGGCTTGTATTCTGGTTCGGTTACCATCGGCGCTTGAGCAGGGAGCGGCACGCCATGTTCCGTTCGTTGCTGAATGCCTCTACGGATGCCATGATGCTCGTTTCTGCAGAAGGAGACTGCATTCTGGGTAACAAGGCTGCTGACCGGGTGTTCAGCGATCTGAAGTATGGAGCGGGGCAGTCCGGTTTCGTCAGGTTGTTTGGCGAAGATGACCGTGAGCGCAGGCTGCGTTCCTTGCGAAGGGTTGCGACTTCCGGCGAAGTGGCGGATGCCCTGCATGATCATGGGGGACGGATTCTCCGGTTGTCTTTGTTTCCTATTCCACGCCAGAGCGGCGAGTTGGCGCTGGTTGCCGTGACGTTTCGCGATGTTACGGAGAGAAATGCCAAGGACCAACTGCTGCGCGATACACTGAAGAATTTCGGCCTGATATTTGATCAGGCCCCCGGTGGCATTGCTTTGTTGAATAACAACATGACTGTTGCTTCGGTCAATCCGGCCTTTGCGCGCTTCCTCGGATATGCCAGAGAAGAATTGGAGGGCAGGAGCCTGCGTGACCTGCTGTATCAGGATGATGCAGAGGATACCCGTCTTGAAATGCACAAACTGTTTGCCGGCGAGGTGGACAGGATTAATGTTGAGAAACGGTTTGCCCATAAGAGCGGAATTCCCCTTTGGGCTTCGTTGACCGTGATCGCCGAGCGTTCTGATGTCGGTGTTCTGGGGAGCCTCATGGCGTATGTGGTTGACATTCATGAGCGCAAGGTGTCCGCGGAACGGCTGCGAGAGGGGGAATTGCGGTATCGCGAGATTTTTGAGAGGGCTTCAGACCTTATCTTTCTGGTCAATTTGTCTACGGGAAGAATCGAAGAGTTCAATCAGGCCGCGGTGGCTTCGTTGGGCTATTCTGACAGCGAGCTTGCAGGACTGGATTCCGCAAGGCTTGAGGTTGATGTTGCGGACTCCGGCTCCGGCGTATTGTTTGCGGAGGGGCTGGTAGAGAGCAAGGTGCGTCGAAAGGATGGGGCTGTTCTTGATGTGCAGGCGCATACAAGATTTCTCTCTGCAGCAGGTCGGCTCTATGCCCTTTCCATCATCCGTGACGTCTCCGGCTACAGGGAAGTGGAAGCCTGTCTCAGCCGTGTAAGGCTGGCTAAAGATGAAGCCGTGCACGCTACCGAGAGTTTTTTTGGGAACATCAGCGAAGAGCTCAGAACTCCCCTGCAAGGTATGATGGGGATGTTGCAGCTACTGGAAGAAACCCCCCTCAGCGATCTGCAACGGCGGTATGTGCGCATGTCCCGCGAGTCCGGCGAGGGACTCATGCAGTTCATGGATGATCTGCTGGACTATGCGTTGCTCGCATCAGCGTCGGCAGGGAGTGGTGAGGGGCAGAGAGATCTGCTCAGACCCTTTGTCGTAGACGACATGATGCAGACCATACTCAACAGCTTTGCAGCGGAAATGTCTCTGAAAGGCGGAAAGCTTACCGCGCGCATCGGCGCTGAGTTTCCGGAAATGCTCATAGGCCCAGCTCCCAAATTGCGGAAAATGCTGTTTAATATGGTGGGGTATGCCGCCAGGCTGCTGGAAAACGCTGACGTACGATTCGAGTTGCGGCAGCCGAAGGAGCCGCGCGTCATGGCGGATGGCACTCGCATGACTGAATTTGTTGTCGGGGTGGCGTCCGATTACTCCCGTGAATGGGCGGCCTGCGCCCGCAAAGCCATAGGCGGCGAGTGTGGTGCGTTCGAGTGTGCCGGCACCTATGGCCTTGTTCTGGCTTCACGCATTGCCGGAAACCTCAAGGGGACCCTTTCGGTTGAGGTGTGTGGAGACTGGGATGAATTGGTTCTGGCTATACCGCTTCGGTGGAGTCCTGTTGAGCGTGATGCGGATTTGGTTCGTACGATGGTTGCAGATATCGTATCCGGTACGGATGAGGCGCATGGCGTGCAGGATACTTCTTATCGGGCGGGCAGGGAGGACAATCCCACCAGCCAGATGTTGCGGCGGGCTGACCTTGCTCCGATACTATCCGGAGTAAGGATCATTGTTGCGGATGATGACGGTATCAATCGAGTGGTGATTGGCAGGTGGCTTGAGCTCTATGGCGGCGTGGTCGCCTACGCTGAGAACGGTGTGGAAGTGTTCGGGTTACTTGATGAAGAGGCATTCGATTGTATTGTGTTGGATCTGCAGATGCCGGAGATGAATGGCCTGGATGTCGCCAGAGCGATACGTTCCGGCAGGTGCGGCGAGGCGTTTTCCGCTGTGCCCATTGTTGCGCTGACTGCCTTTGCCGGCAAGGAAAATGAAGATGCCTGCCTTGAAGCGGGGATGAATGCTTTTCTTACCAAGCCGCTGGATTTGCGACAGCTTTCAGGGGTGCTCGCCCGTGTTCTTGAGACCGGTGAGGTGTTGACCTCGGCCGAAACCAAGGCCATGAAAGTTTCCGAATCCGAATCCGACGTGCTGATTCTGCCTCCCAATTAGACGGTCATGTCAATGGTGCCCGTCCTGCCTGTTCTGCCCGTCCTGTCGGTCGTGCTGATCTTGTAGGTCATGCAGCACGTTTTGTGCAGAATTTCTTCGTAATGACTGTTTCCATGCACCGCCCTCTGGCGGATCTCATGAACGCATGGGCGAAAGTTTGTGATCCTGCCTGATGAACAAGTGAAAAGCCCCCGCATCATCTTGGTATGGTGCGGGGGCTTGTTGTCTACTGCACGATAGCTGTTTTGGAGGGAGCAACCGAGGGGTCGTATCCGAGCACCTCGGGAAGTCCGCTGCCAGTATAGCTCTTGCAGCCTTCTTCCGTGCATTCCACCGCCTCAATTACTTCGGCTTCCAGAATGCCTTCCGGCTGCGGGGCGGGTATGACGAGCAGTCTTGAGGATGAAGGGGCTTCGACGCTGGGTTTGAAACGGTAGCGCACGAGCCAGTCCCGCTTGCCGTCCTGATTCCAGTCCAGCAGGGCAACAAGGGTGTAGATGTCCGTACTGAACTCGCCGACAACCACTAGTGATGATTCGTTGATATTCAGTGCTTCGCCCGTCGAGGGCATGCTGGAATGCGTTACAGCCTCTATGACGTTGGCGCGTTCTTCAGCAGACCACATGAAGCGGAGCGAAAGACGATCATACAAATCCTTGCCATAGGACTTGGGCTGATACTCTCCTGCCGGAGTGGTGGTGCCGTGCAGCAGAATCGGCGTTTGTGGCGCCGGGGTTCCATCCTGCACCAGAATATTGCGTTTCGTCAGTTCCGGCAGAAAGCGTTTGGCGAACACGGCAAAGTCGGCTCCGTCCATGACCGTCAGCGGGGCGAGCGTCGGTATCTGGGTGGAGTTTGTTGCCGGGGTGGGGGCAGGGCGGTGTACGCAACCTGTCAGCATGCTCAGGCAGAGGCATGCGCAGAAAAGGGTGGCAGCGACGTGGTTTTTCATGGTTTTCCGTGTTTATTGGGAAGTTACTGTTCGAGCAGCTTGAACCGTAAGCGCAGGATGCCATCGGCATAATCATGGGAAATGATGGAAAAAGTTCCTACTTCCGCCGTGTTGGCAACATGTTCTCCTATGCAGGGGCAGGCGTCATAGTCTCCGATATGGACGATACGGATGGTCTGGATGGAATCATCCGGTAGTTTTCCGAGGTTGAATCTCGCAGCAGCGGCGGACTTGTCAAGAACCTCCTCGCGTACCGGTAAAGAGGCGCGCAACTGTTCGTTCACCCGTTTTTCAATTTCCTGTATTTCCGCATCGTTGAGAGGGTGACTAAACCGATAGTCGCATTTGGATTTTTTCTTGTTCAGGTGTGCCGAGAAACAACGTTCACAGCCGAACATGCGTACCATCGTCTGGTTGAGCACATGCTCTGCCGTATGCATTGGAGGATCGTAATCTTTGGCCATTGTGTGGTCCTTATGTAGAAACGGGTCTGCATCCGCCGTGGCGTATACAGACCCTGATGGCATGTTTGTTGTTATCCGTCTTGTTCCGGTTACAATGCGGCCTTTTTTTCCATGCGTTCGGCAAGGTCAAGCAGGTCTTCGTGCAGGGTCATGATGGCGGGGAATGCCCGTGGGTTGTCCTGCAGTCTGCGGTAGATCCATTGGGCGATATAAATATTCGTTCCGTCATCCTGCATAGCTACCCACTTGTATTTTCGCAATGCGTTGGCAAGCGATTCGCGGGTGCGTTCACGCTGTATGATCGCCTGCTGGTAGGTTTTGCCTGCGGCATCCATGGATACTTTGGCCTTGGAAATGGCTTTGGCGTCTTTGGGTTCAGCTTCAGTGCGTTCCTGATACTGGAGCAGGGTGACCTGGAACTTCTGGTTTGCTTCCAGAGCTTTTCTGGTGGCAATGTGCAGTGCCTCCACCCGGGGCATGGCGTCTTCCATGAGCACGCATGCGCGAAGCACACCGGCAGTGGCCTGAACTTTTACAGAGAGCAGGTGGTGCATCTCCTTGATTTCCATGCGGGTGAGCGTGCGTTCTTCGCCTTCAACGTTGCGGACCAGCTGTTTGGCTTGGGTCTGCAGCGCAGCCATGAAGCGGTCTGCGTAAAGATTGTAGAGGGCTTCGGCCATGGTAGGGTTCAGAATATAGCGCAGAACGCTTTGGCGTCCTTTTCCGATGTCGTCACCGGACCAGGTAAGCCCTGTCATTTCCACGCCATAGTGCATGTTCAGCATCTTGGTTCCGGCAACGACAATGCCGGTGTCGCCCTTGGCCGGTCCGCTGCCCGCGGGGTAATAGCTGTCCGCAAGATAGCGGGCCAGATCATCGATGAAATTGATGGTGATGACAGAGTCGTCCACCACTTTGGGCATGACGCGCCCCAGATTCTGGTCGCCGGAACCGGCTGAGCCGGAAGTAGTAGCAGTCTCCTGAGTTGCGGGTGCGGAGCCTGCTGCTGCGGGTGCATCGAGGGGGGCTTGCTGCAGCGCGGAGCCGCCGGCAGTGCCGACCGTGGCGTTGCCTGTGGCGTTTGTGACAGCCTGTGTGGGAAGCTGCAGACGCATTTGTCCCTGCTCAACAGGCGGAGGGGGGGGCGATGTCAGTTCGCGAGCGGTGTCGCGGAACATCCAGAATGCGCCTGCTGCAACAGCGCACAGCAGAATTATCAAAAGAAGCCTCTTGTTGCCCGAGGTTGGCTTCGGCGCCATGGTAAGCTTTTCAGGGTTCTGAACGTCTGACACATATCCCCCTAAGTGTTATATGCCGATGCGCCGGTGCTCAACGAACCGGCAGAGAAGAATGCCGACAAGAAAGGCAACGGCCAGATTAACGGTTATGGAAAGAATGAGCATGAAGAAGACGATAAACAGTCCGCTTCTTTCGGTCAAATCCCGGATTGTCAGGCAAAGTTCAAGGCCTGCCATGAGCAGCAGCACCCCAAGCACTGCCAGAGGCAGCAGGTGAAGGGCGTCTACAAGGGATGGGCCGAGCAGCACTGAGGCGGTTATGAACAGTCCGCCCGCGATGATGTTTGAGCCATTGGTTCTGGCGCCGAAGCGGTAGTGGGCGGCAAGGCCGCCTGAGCCATGGCACATGGGCATTCCGCCGAACAGCGATGAGGCGATGCAGGCTATGCCCATGGTGGTGCAGAGGGCTTTGGGAGTGACCCGTTCTTTTTCTTCCGGAAACAACTGGTGCGAGAGATCCGCATTGGCAAAGACGGCGTTTCCGATGGTCATGGGGAACTGGGGCAGCACCAGCATGGGCAGTGCAAAGGCGAAGTCGGCCCATGAAGGGAGCCCGAACGGCAGCAGGTTGGGGCCGTGGAATCCGATGGAAAAGGCTGCTCCCTTGATCAGCAGGCCGGTGATGAATCCGCCTCCCACCACCATGATGGCGGCGGGGTAGCGTTTGCTGTCGAGCAGGGTGAGGATGGCCGCAAGGGCAATGACTCCAAGTATGATACTCCAAGGCACGCCAAGCAGCGTATCCAGTCCGAGCTGGGGTTCGCTTACGGTTTTCTGCAGGCCGGATTCACCCAGAATGAGTTTCAACCCCTGCATGGCCAGAAGGCTGCCGGTGGAGACTTGCACTCCGCGTATGACCGGAACGGGGATGAAGCGTTTGAGGAAATTGAGCACCGGACCGTAAGTGGCGAGGAGCAGCAGTGCTCCGAGCCATATGCCGGAAGCGGCGATGACAGTGGCGGAAACGCCGGTTGCCACGGCGTAGGCGCCGACCGTTTTCATCGGCTGGACTGCTATGGGGGCCCGGTAGTATGCGCCGCCCAGAAGGTAGAAAAGGCCGACGCAGAGAAAGACTCCCACAGGATCCAGACCGTTTATCACGATCATGCCCAGCGCGAGCGGAAGCAGGGCTCCCAGATCGCCAAGTGAGCCTGCAAGCTCCATCCGGTCGAAACGAATAGCCAAAGTAAGCTCCTCGGGACAGACTTGGAAAGAGAACAAAGACCGTTTGTTGAAAACTCCCTCCACCTATCACTGCCCCCGACCGCTGTGAAGGGGATTTCTTTGGGATAGGGTACGGAAGAAGCGAATATTATTCAGTTCCCTCAGCTTGGGGTGGTAAAAAGCTTTGTAACGTGCTCACCAGACTTTCTCTTTCAACGGGTTTGCCGAGCAGAGCGTCGAAACCGGCAAGAAGCAGAGCCTCCCTGTCTTCCGGCAGCGAGTGGGCTGTCAGGGCGATGACGGGGATCTTGCAGTCCTGCCAGCGATCGTCTTTCCGAAACGCATGCAGAAGCGCACGACCGTCCATCACGGGCATTTCTATATCCGTGAGTATAGCATCGGGAATCGGCTCCGTGGCAAGGATCTCCAACGCCTCGCTGCCGTTGCAGGCGAGGCGGACTTCATATCCGTTCTTGCCGAGCATGTGGTTCAGCGTAATGCGGTTGAGAATATCGTCATCCACGACCAGTACAACTTTCATGCTGGTTCCTTATACACGTTGCTGCGCCTATATCATGCCAGCAGTTGTATGCCTTCGCGTGCGGTGCGGATGTACTCCGGCCCCACGCCGCAACAGCCGCCGAGAATGCGCACGCCCGAGGTGATCCACTTACGGGCCTTGGCCCTGTATTCTTCAGGAGTATAGGTATCTGCCGCATATTGGTTGGGAACGGGGGAACGGGAAGCGTGCGGTATTGTTCCCATGGGGCCGGTCCAATGTTGACGCAGCACTTCAAGGCAGGCGCCGATGTCGGCGGCCATGGTATGAGTAAAGCAGATGACCCGCAGCCCTACCGGCAGCAGTTGGGCCAGCGCCTGATCCAACAGGACGCCATCGGCCGAGAGTACCGGCTCCCGGCGTTCATTCAGGGAGCAGGAAAGACCGGCCCACAGGGCTATTCCCGCCTCCTTGGCACCTTCGAGCGCCAGTCTGCCCTGCGTGGTGTCATTGATCATTTCCACAAGAATAGCTTCAGCTCCGGCTGCGGCCAGCACCTGAGACTGCCGGGAGTGCTGTCTGCGCACCTCTTCAGGGGGGCGCGTTCCGTCGGGAACGATGGCGGAAACAGAACCGATGACATGCACCTGCCGTTTTGCGCCGACATTTTCTATGGCCTCGTAAGCAAGGCGCACGGCTGTCTTGTTGATTTCCTCCCAGCGCTCACCAAGGCCGTGGGCTTCAAGCATCATCGGAGAGGCCCGGAAGGTGTTGGTGATGAGTATGTCTGAGCCTGCGCGGACATAGTCTTCATGCACGGCGCGGACGAGGTCGGGCTGCTCCAGCACGGCCCGCGCACTCCAGCAGGGATCGTCCCCGTGCTGCAGGCCGCGGCGGGTCAGTTCGGTGCCGGTGCCGCCGTCGAGAAAGAGAAATTCACCGCTTTTCACACGATCATATAGAGTAGGCATAAGAGTGCTCCTTGGGGGAGACGTTAGAGTGCGGTTTCGCGTGCCGGTTCCGTTTGGGGACTTGCATCATATGATTCCGTCGATTCCGTTTTCGTGCATCCGGAAACGCCTTCTTCCTGTGGTGCGTTTCCTGATTTGTCGAAAACGATGAGTATGACGGCGACCAACACCAGAGCGCCTCCCATATAGCCGGACGGAGAAAGCAATTCGTCCCACCACCAGAGCGCCAGCAGGGCCGCAAGAACCGGCTCCGCGTTGGCAATGACGGCGACGCGCGTGGCTTCAAGGCGCTTCAGCCCTTCACAGTAGGCGTAATAGGCTCCATACGTGCATACAACGCCCAACACAAAAATGACAATGACTCCGGTAGCGCTGACGGCTGTGAATCTGACCCACGGCAGCAGCGCCACGGCACCTGCAGGCAGACTCCACATGTAGAGCGAGACTGAAGAGTAGCTGCGCAGGTACGCCTTTCCGAAGATGTAGTGCAATGAGTAGGTGAAACCGGAAAGCAGGCCGAAGAGTATGCCAGCCATGCTGACCGTGTTGCCTATGCCCCCGGAAAGACAGACAAGACCGGCTCCGCACATGGCCAGCGCCAGAGCCAGCGTTTTCAGGCGGGTGAGCGGCTCATGGAAGAATATGAATGAAAGAACGGCAACCCATGCCGGAGCCGTATACAGCAGGATGGAGGCCAGGGCGGCTCCTGCCCCCTGCACGGCAAGCTGATATGAGCCGAAGAACAGAGCCACGCCGACAAGACCGAAGATGAGGAAGACGGGAACGTCCTTGCCCCGTACCCGGACCATGTTGGTGCGCCGGGCGTGAATGCCGAACAGAAGACTGCCCATGGCTGCCCGCCAGAACGCCAGCTCAAGGGGCTCCATGCCTGCGGCAAGACCGAACTTGGCCACAGGGCCGAGCAGGGCCCACATGGCTGCGGCCAGAAGAACGAAGGCATAGCCTGCCAGATGTGGAGGTAGACTTATCATCGTAATATCTAACATGCTGTAAAGATGGAAAAACTGCAAGTGCAATCTCTGGATGCCGAGTGTTTTGGTTTAGTGTTGGTAAGTGTAATTAATTCAGGATGTTGCCTTTGTATGTTGGCGGCGGTGCGCTCGGTTTTCCATACTGGTACGGTGAAGAAGGGGATGCTTTGGTCCTCATGCGTTGCATCCGAGGCCGATGCGGTGTATCGTTGCAGGACTATTGACCATTGATGGAAAGGAGTGTCCGTGGGCGAACTCTTCAGACGCATGGCCCGACAGCCTGTCGCTGCTTTCGAATTGGTGCTGGCCACCTTCTTTGTCACGTTGCTCAATCTGGCATCTCCAATTTTTGTCATTCAGGTACTCAACAGATACGTGGCCTTCGGTTTTGACGGCACGTTGATAACGCTGACCTCCGGCATGGGGGTGGCCATCGTCCTGCTCTACGCCTTCAATGCCATACGTACCCGTCTTGCGGTTGTGGTGACGGGCGATGAGGATGATCGTCTGGCAACAGCGGGCCATGAAGCCATGCTCCGCATACGGGCGCAGGTCATGGGGCCCGAGGTGGCTCGTGTGGCGCAGGAGATTCCCCTCAGGGCGGCTACCATACGGGCGGCTTCTGAACCTTCCGCAGTATTGCAGATGCTGGATGCGCCCTTTGCCCTTCTCTACCTGTTTGCTGCCTTTCTTCTTTCTCCCCCTTTGGCGCTTATCGGTCTGACGGGCATGCTGCTGACGGCGGCTCTCAACCGCTGGAGCAACGACCATCAGGCATTGCTCGCGCGGGATGTGGACAGGGAGGAGGCTGAAAAACGTCTCCTGACGGCTTCGGTCCTCGCTGGGAGTGATGCTGTCCGCGTTTTCAGAGGGGCAGGATTTGTCCGGCGTATCTGGGGCGAGAAGAATGCGGTACTGGATACCCTTCGCTTTGCCTTGACCCTTTCCCGCGAGAAAGGGCGTTCGGCGTCTTCGGTGATCGCCATGCTGCAGAGTGTGGGCGTCTATTCCATCGGCGCCATGCAGGTTGTAAACGGGGACATTACGGTGGGTGTGCTCATCGGTGTGAATATTCTTACCGCCCGTGCCCTGAGTGCCGGAAGCGGTCTTGCCTCCTCTCTTTCTCTGTCAGCACGGGCGCGTAGTGCACGGCAGGATATTCTTCGTTTCATTTCGCTGCCACAGGAAGCACGTTCAGGCACGGCACTTCAGAACTTCAGCGGCAAGCTGGAGATTCGCGATGCAGCATTCGGCTGGCCCGGAAGTCGTTCGCCTTTGTTCGAATCGCTTTCCATGACATTGGAACCGGGGATGCTGACTGTGGTGCAAGGGCCCAACGGGGCCGGAAAGACCACCTTTGCCCGCATGCTTGCCGGACTTGTCGATCCGGCGCGTGGCGATATTGTCGCTGATGGCGTAACCCTGAGCCAGATAGCGCCGGAGTGGTGGCGCAAGCAGATCAGCTACCTGCCGCAGGAGGCGGTTCTCTTCCCTGCAACGTTACGTGAGAATATCTGTCTGGGGTTGGAGGAACCGGATGAGGCAAGTCTGAACCGCGCCATCAACGAAGCGGATCTTTCCTCGTTTCTGTTTTCCCGACAGGAAGGCATTGAACTCATGCTGGAAGACGCGGGGCGTTCATTGTCCGCGGGTATCAGAAAGCGCATGGCGCTGGCCCGTGCCCTGATGACGAATGGCAGGGTGGTGATTCTTGATGAACCCACGGAGGCGCTCGATAAGCCGGGGCGTCAGGCCGTGTTCCGTTGTGTCGTCCGCATGCTCAGGGAGGGGCGGACCATTATAGTAATTTCCGCCGATCCCGGATTTGAACGACTGGCAGGGCAGAAGCTTGATCTGGGCAGCAAGCCCGTACCGCAGGTGGTGCGCAGGACCAGACAGGAAGCCGGAACACCCATTGAGCAGGTTTCCGGCATCGGTTCTGCGGCATCGGGCGTATCGCAGTCCGCTCCTTCGGTGGTCGTTCAGGCTCCTTCTCCGGCCGGAGTGTCTCAAGGAGGGGATAACGGCGGGGCTGCATCTGCGACCGGTGCGCCAAAGGATGTTTCTGCAACGCCCGCGCCTGGTTTTGAGAAGGAGACGGACGAATGAGTAATTCCGCGCCGCAGTTGCAGTTGGATTCCACGACACGCGCCTTTCTGTGGGTTTGCATTGCAGGCTGCATTGCCTTTCTCGTGTGGGCAAGCATCGGCAGGCTGGATATTGTGAGCATGGCGGAGGGCGAGGTGGTGCCTTCTTCGCTGGTTAAGCGGGTGCAGCATCTGGAAGGCGGCATTATCCGTGAGATCAAGGTGCGCGAGGGCGAGGTCGTCACGCAGGGGCAGGAGCTTGTGGAGCTTGAGGGGACGCAGCAGGGCTCTTCCGTGGAAGAGGTGCGCGTCCGGCTTTCTTCCCTTCAGGTGGATCTCATCCGTTATCAGGCCATGGCCGATATGGCTCGGGAGCTTGTCATGCCTGTTGAGATCGAGGCAACGCTGCCGGAGAAAGTGACGGCGGCACGCGAACTGTTCGCTTCATCCATGGCGACCCTCGCAGGTCAGTTGGCGGAATATCGCCAGCAGGTAATTCAGACCGAACAGGACGTGCGCAGCGTGACTGTGCGAATCAGCAAACAGCGAGACGCCCTTGTTCTCCTGCGGAAGGAACTGGGGATTACCGAGCAGCTTTTCAAGGAACAACTGGCCACGGAACTCAAATATATCCAGCTGCAGCGTGAGGTTACCAACCTTGAGAGCCGTATCGAACAGGACAAGGCGAATTTGGGTAAGATGCGGGCGCAGTATGTTGAGGCTGTTGCGGCGGTTGAGAGAGTGGAGTCCCAGTTCCGTGAAAAGGCCAGACAGGATCTGCGCAAGGCGCAGCAGGAATATGACGAGCTTTCCGAGCGCATGAAGAAGTTTGAGGATACCCTCAAGCGCACTGTGCTGCGTTCTCCGGTGGATGGCGTGGTAAAACAGCTGGCCTTTGCGGCCCCGGGCGAGGTGGTTGAGCCCGGAGGAACCGTGATGACCATTGTGCCCACGAGCGATAAACTTGTGGTTGAGGCGCATTTGCCCATTAACGATATCGGCTATGTCGCCCTTGGGCAGAACGCTCGTATTTCCCTCACTTCGGCGGATGCCAGACGATTCGGGCGCATCAATGGCACCGTGGTGCGTATTTCGCCCGACGTGGTGGTGGATAGGCAGGGAAATACCTATTACAAGGTGCGCATCGAGACTGATGATTCCTGCTTTGAGCGTGAAGGCAACCGTTACTGCCTCTACCCCGGCATGATTGTCGCCTGCTCCATACATACCGGTTCCCGAACGGTGCTGGAGTACATCCTTTCCCCCTTCATGTCGTCCCTTACCTTCTCCATGCAGGAACGCTGAGTTCCTGTCTTTTTCCCGCTTACCTGATACTCTGGAACGCATTTTTCAACGGTGCGTCATCCGCAGGCTGAGGGGGATTTTCCCGTGCGTCCCGCATACGCTGCGACAACTCCTTATAACCTCCTGCCTTTTTGATGTGGGCGCTGCTTTGATGGAAGCCGTCTTTGTCATTGTTCAACGAAAATGGCAGTTAGACTGCATTATACAATAGATTATTTTTTATTTCTGATTCTTTTCATGACTAGGCATATCATATACGGTGCCAGTGTGGTGAATGCTTGTTGACTCGATAGTGTTTATCTTTTTTGGCACTGGAGTAATGAATATGAAAAATCTCAAGCTTTCCTGGAAGCTGGCCCTGGGCTTTGGAGTGCTGATTGCTCTGACCGTGATTGTGGCCTGGGTTGGATTGAGCGGTATCTGGGGGATCGAAAACAGGGTTGGAAAGGCGGATGACATGAACCGCCTGGTCAAACTGGTTCTGGATGCACGCATTCAGGAAAAGAATTTCATCATCCGCAGGGATGAGGAGTCACGTAAGAAACACGATGAGACGGTGACTTTCATACGGCAGCAGATTGCGGACAGCAGGGTGAAATTCAGTGATCCGGTGAACCTGAAGCAGATGGATGACGTGCTGGCTTCAGTGGATAGATACGCCGCAGCCTTCCAGCAGTATGCAAAGGAAAGCGATGCCCGCAAGGTTGTTATGGAGAAGATGCGTGAGAACGCCCGTACTGCGCTTGCCGGTGCCGAGGATATTCGCATCAATCTCAAACAGCAGTTGGAACGTCTGCGTTCATCGGGGGCATCCTCCGCGCTGGTGGATGTGAAGCTCCAGAATGCTGACGATGCCAACGATTTAGTCAAACTGTTTCTTGACGTCAGAAAGAACGAGAAGGAGCTGATTATCTCGGCTGACGTCAAATACCAGAAAGCTGTGGATGAAGGTGTCGGCAAGATTCTGGCCCTCGCAGAGGGATTGCGCTCCCGTCTTGAGAGCAGGGAAAACCTGAACTCTGTGGATTCCCTCAAGACGGCGATCACGTCCTACCATGATGAATTCCGTTCCTATCATGCCATGATGCAGGAACAGGAAAAGGCCAACGCCGTCATGATCGCCTGCGCCAGAGAGGCCAGAACCATCTGCGAGGAGGCCCGCACCAACCAGAAGGAAAAGATGGAAGCACAGATCCAGTCTTCCGTCACCATCATGGGCATGGCAACCCTGCTCGCCATTCTGTTTGCCTGTGTTCTTGGCGTCTTCATTACCCGAGGTATCACCGTTCCTCTGTCCAAGGGAATCGTTTTTGCCCAGCTTCTGTCGCAGGGTGATCTCAGGGCGACGGTTGACGTGCATCAGAAGGACGAGGTGGGCATGCTTGCCGATGCGTTGCGCGCCATGGTGGGCAGGCTCCGTGAGGTTGTAGGCGAGGTGCAGAGTGCTGCGGAGAATGTCTCTTCCGGCAGCGAAGAGCTGGCCGCATCCAGTACAAGCATGTCTCAGGGCGCGACCGAGCAGGCCGCTGCAGTTGAGGAGATATCTTCCTCCATGGAAGAAATGGCTTCAAACATTCGTCAGAATGCCGAGAATGCGGTGCAGACCGAGCAGATGTCCCTCAAGGCGGCCAAGGATGCAGAAGAGGGCGGCAAGGCTGTGGCGCGTACCGTGGAAGCCATGAACAAGATTGCCGAGAAGATATCCATTATCGAGGAAATTGCCCGTCAGACCAACCTGCTTGCCTTGAACGCGGCTATTGAGGCGGCCCGGGCCGGTGAGCACGGAAAGGGATTTGCCGTTGTGGCATCCGAAGTGCGCAAGCTGGCAGAACGTTCCGGCGAGGCCGCTGCCGAGATCAGCGAGTTGTCTTCCTCCAGTGTGGAAGTGGCACAGGCTGCCGGTGAGATGTTGCGCAAGATCGTGCCCGATATTCAGAAGACCGCAAACCTTGTGCAGGAAATCGCCGCAGCGAGCAATGAGCAGAATTCCGGTGCTGAGCAGATTAACAAGGCCATTCAGCAGTTGGATACCGTGGTGCAGCAGAATGCTTCGGCATCGGAGGAAATGGCGTCGACTTCGGAAGAGCTGGCCTCGCAGGCGGAGCAGCTTATGCAGAACATTGCCTTCTTCAAGATCAACCAGCATGGGGGGGGCGAAACGGGCAGAGGTATGGCTCCCCGTCAGGTGAAGGTCAGTGTTGCCCCTGCTTCCAGGCTTTTCGGCAATAAACCGTCTGCTCCGGCAAGGTTGGCTGCTTCTTCGGGTTCCAATGGCTCCAATGGTTCTAATGGTTCCAACGGTTCTAACGGGTCCAACGGGTCTCATAGAGCCCATGGTTCCAATGGTTCCAATGGCTCCGGCGCTGGCATTTCACTGGATATGAAGGAGGCTTCGGACGCAGATTTCGAACGCTTCTAAGCTTCTCATGATATGGCAAAAAGCGCTCACCGACGGTGGGCGCTTTTTTTATTTTTTCCCCGGCGCTTTTCATTGCCCGAATTGGAAGTTGGGGCTAGTGTGCAACACATGAGCTTGCTGAAGATTACAGAAGAAAACGAAAAGGTTATCCGCTTCGTTCCAAGCATGGTGCCTGTGGTTGCCATGGTCTGCTGCCTTGTCATCGGTGCCGTTTTTGCTGCTGCCGCAGTTATGAAGGGCCGCGATCCTCTGCAACTGGTTGTGCTGCTTATGGCCGCCTGTGCGTTTTTGCTTACGGCCATCCTTGTTAGAAGCCAGAAGCGGGCCTACGAGGTGAACATGGTCGATAAGGCCGTGTATGTCATGGGGCGTCAGCAGCCGGATATCTATGTGATTCCCTTCAGCGAGATTGCCGCGTTGCGTGTTGTCAGAAGGGTGCGCATGGTGGAAGTTTCCATGCATGACAGGAAGGAAGAGCTTGTCCATTCCTCGAAACGTCCCGGCAGGCCGGAGTTTTCTTTGGATATTCTCAGACGCGATTCCGGATATGAAACCATGGATAAGTCCATGGCCTCTCAGGAAATTGTGCAACTGGTAAACTTGTTGGCCGACCGTACCGGTCTGGCTGTGGTTGACGATGCCGGCCTCGGAGTCGCCCGTGAGGCTGTAGCCCGATATGAGGCTGAGCCCGTTGATGTGCCAGAATCTCCGTCTCCGGGTTCCGTGATACGATTGGGGCAGGGCAGGCGAGTCAATTCGTTTGTCTGGACACTTTCGCCGGGGGCTATCGTGCTGGGGCTGATGGGACTTGTCGGCATCGGCATGTTGGGCGTGGGGGCCTTGGGGATTCTTGAATTCCTCAAGGAAGATGGCAACCACTGGGTTGCTGTGGCTGCGACCATGGTGGCTGGCGTTCTTGCCTACCAGATTTCGTGGCGTTTTCTGCATGGTGCCCTGTGCAACGGGTATGTGACTCTGGGCAATGGGGAAATGCAGTGTGGCTATTATTGCATGGATAATGACAATGAGGCTTTTTCCATCCCGTTGCAGGACATTGTCACTTTCAGGGTGGTTGCTCCCCGTTACCGCCGCTGCGTTCTGGAGGTGCTGACCCGTGACGGAAAGAGCCGGATTGTTGCACGATTGAATCCCGGCCTGTTTCCCTTGACTGTGGGAGACCTGCACTGGTTGAACGCCCGTCTTTCCCTTGCTTTGCAAAAGGCCGGAGCCGCTTAATCCATTTCAGCCTTTTTGATTTTTTATAGCTTCTTCTTGCAGGGCTGCCTGATGCCGCGTTACTGTTAAGATATGAAGCTGCACCCCTGTTTTCCATTTCAGCCCATACGCATTTTCCTGTGCCTGCTTGTCCTTCTGGCTATTACGGCTTTTGAGGCACATGCAGCCTACAGGGTATTGCAGCTCAACTCCTACCATCCCGAATTTCCCACATCCACCCTGGTCCAGTCAGGTGCCATGTCCGTTTTTGCTTCGGTCGGCATGGAGATGGATGTGGAGTATCTCGACACCAAACGCCATCCGGAAGAAGAGCTCTCAGAACTCAAGGCTCGGGAGCTGGACTTCAAGTTGCAGAGGCGCCGCAAGTACTCTGCTGTTCTCACTTCCGATGACAATGCCCTCAGGTTCGCTCTGAAACATAAGGATACGCTTTTCAGGGGCCTGCCCATCGTCTTCTGCGGGGTGAATGACGTTGAATTTGCCCTGTCAATGAACGCTGAGCCCAGAGTGACCGGCGTTATCGAAGCCGTATCCATGCGCCCCACCATGGACCTTATGTTTACCCTTTCTCCCGGTGTGAAGAGAATCGTTGCCATAACGGACGCAACTCCGAGTGGTCAGGGAGACTTGCGCTCTTTTCTGCTGCAGAAGAGTGTTTACGGTCCCGAAAAGATGGATGTTTTGGATTTGAGTTACTTTTCGTGGAGCGAACTTGATCTGCGTCTGCATCATTTGCAGGATGATACGGCCGTGCTGCTTCTTTCGGCGTATGGAGATGTACAGGGGGTGCGGCACGATTTTGAAACTGCAATGGAGAGGATTGTTTCGGCCAGCCCTGTTCCCGTGTACCACCTTTGGCGGCACGGCATAGGTCAGGGGCTCGTGGGCGGGATAGTCGTCAGCCATTTCCATCAGGCCCGGGCTGCGGCGCTGATTGTGCTGGATATTTTGCATAATGACCAATCGCCGGGGAGTATTCCGGTAACGGATAAGAGTCCCAATGTCTGCATGATGGATGTCTCCCTTATGACGAAGTGGGGCTTGGATGTTTCCCGTCTGCCGGAGGGGACTGAACTGGTCAATCGGCCTCCCGGAATACTTGAGAGACTGTTCGGTAACCTCACGGTGGCGTTTGCCATCGTCGGTGGATTGTTGGTGCTGATTTTCTGCATGGCTGTCTATATTGTTTCCAGGCGCAGGCGCTATTATGGCCGTGTGGAATTGATGAACAAACTGGAAGACGCCTACAGGGGCGTGCAGGATTCTCGCGAGTACCTCAAGTCCATTCTGAATGTGCTTCCTGCCGGTTTGGTGCTCCTGAATTGTGACGGCGACATTGTGGATTGGAACCGCAGGGCGAAGAAGTGGGCTGCTGTGCCGGATATGCTGGAACAGGGGCGGAATTTCTTTGCCGCCTTCTCCTCCCTGCCGATATCTCCTTCGCAGCTTGATGTTGTAATGGCCCGCATGGAAATGCTGCATCTTTCCAATTGCCCGGTAACTCTTAACGGGGTGACGCTCTATGCGGATATCATGGTGTATCCCATCCATTCATCAGAGGGAGACCGGGCTGTTGTGCGTTGTGAGGACGTAAGCGGGCAGGTGCGCATGGGCGAGTACATGATGGGGGCCGAGTGGCTGTTTTCTCTTGGCCGTGTGACCGCAGGGCTCATGACTGCCGTCAATAATCCTCTTTCAGCCGTGCTGCAGGATGTGCAGAATGTTCAGCGCAGGCTGGGGGGGCAATTGGAAGAGAATGAGAACGCGGCCCGTATGTGCGGATGTTCCATGGATTCAATTACCACATACTGCGGGCGAAGAGGCGTTACGGCAATGCTGCAGGGAATACGAACTGCCAGCGAGCAAATGGCCACGCTTGTTTCTGAGCTGGCGATCTTCGTGAATGAAGAGCAGAACGAATTTGCCAATGTGAATTTGCCCGCGCTCCTCCGCAAGGTTGCCATGCTGGCAACCACCGAATCGGAACTGGGAGTCAGTGAAGGGGGGACCGGCTTGCTTCTTCTCTATACGGGAGAAGAGCTTCCTGATGTGGTATTTGTCAGGGAGGAGCTGGAACTTGCGCTGTTGAGCCTGCTTAAGTGGCATGTAAAGGCCTGTGTCGATGCAGGGCGTACGGAAAACGTACAGGTCGGCATATCCGCAAAACAGTCTGCAGATGGCTTCAGCATTTCTGTGTATAATCCGGTAATGGAATACAGTGAAGTCCTGCAGGTTCTTCCCGAGGCGTTTACCAAGCGGCAGATGCGGCTTGTACCATACATGGGCGCTGAGCTGACCTTGGTGTATCTTCTTGTGGCGCTGCGGCATAACGGTTCGTTGGATGTGGAACCGCATGCTGAAGGCGGCGTGACAACCGCGCTGCATTTCCCTGTTATCGCCTGACTGAGAGGGGGCTGTCTGCATTGTCGCAATGCGTTCCCGGCGTGGCTACGCTCAAGGGGGCTATACACTCATGGCTATTTGCGTATAATGCATTCACCCTGTAACGCTGGTATGACAGGGCAATATCATTCTGCAACGCTGGAGGAATCCGAATGCTTAATCCCACAGAGTGCATCCTGTACAGCGGTGGTGCTCGCGGAACCGAGACCTGTTTTGGAGAAACGGCTGAGAAGTACGGGCTTCAGGAAGTTAACTACAGCTTTGAAGGACATAAGGTTGACCGCACCAGAGGCGTGAGGGTGCTTACCAGCGAGGAACTCGCGCTGAAGGACGTGAGCCTGACCTACGTTTCACGTCTGATGAGTCGTAACTATTCCACTGCCCCGCTGTTCCGCAAGGTGCTCCAGTCCATTTGCTGGCAGGTTTCCAGCGGTCATGAAGTGTTTGTTGTGGGGGAGATTCAGGCGGATGGTACCGTAAAAGGTGGTACTGGCTGGGGTGCCGAGTTTGCAAAAATCTGCAACAAGCCCCTGTACGTGTTCGACCAGATTCAGAGCCGCTGGTTCAAGTGGGAGAAGGATGCATGGGAGCACGTTGAAAATCCCGTTATTACCCATCGCCACTTTACTGCAACGGGCACCCGTTTTCTGGATGAAGAAGGCGTGGAAGCCATCGAATCCCTTTTTGCCCGGTCGTTTGCGAAATAGCGCCATATTGTGAATGCAACGCCGGAACCCGTAAGGCTTCCGGCGTTTTTTTGTTCGGGCTGAGCTCTGCATCGGCCCTGTCAGGAGAGTGTGATTCAATGAATCCGGAATCCGGAAAAAAGGTTCCCTCAGGCATGATCGCCGCGTGTGGGGCTTTTGTCATGTGGGGGTTGCTCCCGCTTTACTGGAAGATGCTCGGCGAGGTGCCTGCCACAGAGATTCTTTGTCATCGAATTCTGTGGTCTGCCGTCTTTGTCGGCGGTATTGTTACGATCACTTCCCGTTGGGCAGAACTGGCCAAGGCACTGCGTTCTCGACGTACTCTGCTGACCATGACCTGCAGCAGCGTTCTCATCGGGATAAACTGGTGGCTGTATATCTGGGCGGTCAATAGCGGGCATGTTCTCGAAACCAGCCTAGGTTACTATATAAATCCGCTTGTGAACATCATGCTGGGGTTTCTGTTCTTCCGCGACCGCCTGCGCCCTTTGCAACTGGTGGCTATCGCTCTCGCTGCGGGGGGGGTGATCTATCAATTGGTGCAATTCGGCAAGCTGCCGTGGGTGGCCCTGAGCCTTGCTTTTTCTTTCAGTTTCTACGGGCTGCTGCGCAAGATTGCATCTGTGGAATCCATTCCCGGGCTCATGTTTGAAACCCTTGTTCTGACGCCCATTATAGTCTGTTATCTGTTGTTTTTGCATATGCAGGGCGGTGGTGCCTTCGGAAGCATGGGGTCGGGTACGGACTTACTGCTGGCAGGCGCCGGTGTCGCCACGTCGCTTCCGCTTGTGGGTTTTGCCTACGGAGCAAGGCGGATCAGGCTGATCACTCTCGGATTGCTGCAATATGTAGCGCCAAGCATAGCCTTTCTTCTGGGGGTGTTCGTGTTCAAAGAGCCCTTCAGCGTGGATCACCTGATTACTTTCGGTTGTATCTGGTCCGCGCTCCTGCTGTATTCCGGTGAGGGAATGCTGAAAAGCAGAGGGTGGTTGCGCTGACTTTTGGGCATGGATGGTGCTGATGCGTCACCATCTATCAATATTAAACAAGACTGATTGTCATTACTGGTAATGCGGTTGCTGTGAAATTGCAGGGCATGGCCGGAAATTGCATGCAGAATGCCGCCTTGATGTCCGTGTTGACGGAATTGAGGCGGTCTTTTGTTGCAAACGAGGTGGTTTTGCATTGGCAGTGCTGAATTCTGCAAAATGGCAGTGGTCATTATAATACGTCGTTGAAGTGTTGCTATACTTCTCTGCTGTTGGTACTGTGTGACGTATTCCTTTTTCCAGGGGGGGAGGAGGTTGCCATGGCTGAGATAGGAAGCGTTGTTTCCGCGGCTGGTCAGGTCGTTGCCATATTGAATGGTGCGGAACGGGTGCTCACGGCAGGGAGCCACGTGTTTGAAGGCGAAGTCATCAAGACTGGAGAAGGCGCATCGGTCGAGGTGCGTTTTGATGACGAAACTGTCCTGTCCCAGGGGCCGAACAGCGAGCTGACTCTCGATTCCTACGTTTATAATTCAGACTCACCGGCGCAGAGCAGTTTCCTGTTCAAAATGGCACAGGGAACCTACCGTATGGCTACCGGCCAGATTGCGGAAGATAATCCCGACGGAGTCCGCCTTGAATCCCCCCTTGCCACCATAGGCATTCGCGGCACCACTACCGTATCGCAGATTCTGCCCAACGGGCAGGAGTTGCACGCGGCGGAATCCCTTACTGGCGGGCGGTCCATCATTCTTCAAGACCAGTTTGGCAATCAGCAGCTCATTACCTTTACATTTGGCGGTGTTCCATTGGCTCCCGGGGTTCCCATGGGGGCTGTCATCACCGTGCCGCAGAGTGTGTTTGATACCATTCGGGCGAGTGCCCCTCTGACGTCCAGAGGCGAAGCCCCCGCACCGGGAGCCGAAGGCGGTGGGGGGGACGATGGGGGGGCCGCAGGCGATGGTGCTGATCTTGGCAATCCGGAAGGCCCGGGTAACAGTGAAGTTGCAGGCGAAGGGAGTAACGGAGAGGCCCCGCAGGGAGGAGAAGGAGATCCGTCTGGACCGGATGGTGAAGGACTCGGGCTTGGCGAAGCCATAGTTATTGACCTGATCGGCACCAATCCGCTGGCGGAGGCTCTCGGATTTCAACAAGGGTTTATCGAACTGGGCGACAGTATGGGCGATGAGCTGGGGGGATCTTCTGATCCCAATGACCTGTTGGATGCCCTGATTGACCAGCTTGTGAATCTTTCTGATGCCTATCAGAATAGTTTTTCCGGATTTGGTTCTCTCGTCGATGAATTTGATACGCTGCCCCCGTCAGTTGTCGTGCCCCCTGTGAATGTCTCTGGCGTGAACGTCATAAAGGGTAATGACTCGTCTGAACTGCTTGTCGGCACCAATGGGGCAGACTCCATTCTTGGTTATGGTGGCAACGACATAATTGTAGGTAGCTGGGGAAAGGACGTACTGATTGGCGGGCTTGGTGATGATACCTTGTATGGGGCTGGAACTGGGGCAGAGGCTTCCGATCGCCTGAACGATATTGGAACGGTTTCATACGGCAACGACTCTTTGGAAGACGGCACGTTTGCCAGAATTGACGGCGACAGGTTCAATGACGTGGTGCTTCTGGCAAAGAACACTGACAGCGAGTCAACAACTCTGCTGTGGTACAAAAGCTCATATAATGCATCCACCCACTCCCTCTCTTTCTCTGAGCCTAACATCATAAAGGTGTTTGATAACGACTCAAGTGAGAAGGTCCTTGCCGTTGCAGATATCGACAAAGATGGCGATATGGATATCCTTGTCGGCACAGCTGATGGCAACCTTATTGAATTCCAGAATCAAGGAGGAGGGATTTTTCAGGAGCAGACGCTGGACAGCCTTGCAGGCGGTGTGAGTAACATTGTGGTCGCCGATTTTGACGGCGATGGCGATAACGATATTGTTATTCGCGGTATTGACGGCATCGCATGGTATGAAAATGGCGAGGGTGATCCCAAAAGTATTATCTCTGAGATTGGTTCTAGTGTTATTCTTGAGGTGGCCGAACTGAATGGTGAAGATGGTGACTATCAGGAAGTGATCACGAAATATGGTTTAGTCCTGAAGTGCTACTATCACGACGGGACGGGTTGGAAGTACTCAGTTATTAAAGACGATTTTTCCGGAACCGAGCAGGGGGTAGTGCTGGGCGACTCTGACGGAGACGGTGACAAAGATCTGTTTTTGTATAGTGACGACAATTTGAGCATGTACCTGAACACCGATGGAACATTTGTTCAGAGTCAGGTTTCTTTTGCTCCGGTTGGCACCATCCAGTCCATCGCTCTGGGCAACTTCATTGGAAACGGGGATCTTGATCTGCTCGTTGCGACGGCCAGCAATCTGTATATCTATCACAACGTGGATGATGCTCAGGGGTTTGAGAAGATCGACCTGCTCGCCTTTACCGGTGGTGAGACAATTGACGGCGTGATGGTTGGCGATTTTGACGGTGACGGACAGGTCGACGATGTGGTCATCCACTTCAACGACACGCCAAATACCGCTGTCGTCTATGAGAATTTGTTGAGCGAGGCGGAAGGCAATACGGTGAATTACCAGTCTGCAACGCAGCCGGTCAGCGTTACCTTGAGGGACACGGTCGCCGGTTCGGCCTCCGGCGGAGACGACAGTGATACCATCTATCTTGTGGATAACATCACCGGTTCTAACGCTTCGGATTTGTATGGTTTCGGGGACACCCTTACCGGAAACAACTACGATAACAAGATATTCGGGCTGGCCGGTAATGACACCATTATGGGGCTGGGCGGTGATGACACCTTGGATGGCGGCACCGGTATGGACAGTATTGAAGGCGGGGTAGGGAACGACTCCATTCTGGGTGGCGATGGAAATGATACCATCTACGGAGATGCCTCAGACGGCGGCACTGTGTTCGGGGATGATACGATTTCCGGTGGAGCCGGGAGCGATGAGATTTATGGCGGTGGCTGGGATGATGTGCTGCTCGGAAACACCGGTAACGATAACCTTTTCGGCGACGACGGCAACGACACACTGTGGGGTGGATTGGGACAGGATTCTCTTGAAGGCGGTCTCGGTAATGACACCTTCTATTACAGTTCTGTAGCTGAAGCCGGTGATACGGTGAACGACTTCACCCGTAGCAAGGATGTGTTTACCTTCCTGAGTTCGCAGTTCGGTTCGTCGGGACAGCATGGGGTCTTGTCGGGAAACGACTTCATTTACTGGGTGAAGGCTGACCATGGCAATATGAGTTTCATGGATGCGAACCCTGAATTAGACAGCGGCCAGACCTACCGTTTTGTTTTCGACGAGACCTGCGGCTCAAATTCCGGGCAATTGTATTACGAGAGTGCTGCAGGAAAGGTGATGATTGCTGAGGTGAATGTCGACGGCGGGCCTCTGGAAGCTTCAGACATTTATCTGGTGAATGACCCATATGCAGATCTCCCCGGTTGATAGTAAGGGAACTGCCAGAATTTCAGAGAGATATGCCAACCCCGTCCGCTCCGTGCGGACGGGGTTTTTTATGGCGGAGATTGTATTGCCGGTGTACAGTGCCCGCACTATTCTGCCGTGATGAAAGGAGATCGCATGCTGCCCAGAGTTCCTACCATGAATATCGCCCACAGGGGCGCGCGGGGCGTCTGTCCGGAGAACACGTTGCTTGCCGCCGGCATGGGGCTCGCCTACGGCGCACATATGTGGGAATTGGATGTCAGGATGACGAAGGACGGGGCGCTTGTTGTCATACACGACGAGACGCTGGAACGGACGACCAATGTTGCCTCGCTTCCTGCCTTTGCCTCACGCGCTCCGTGGCGAGTCTGCGATTTCACTTATGAAGAGCTGAGGATGCTGGATGCCGGCTCGTGGTACGTGCAGACGGACCCCTTCGGCCAGATTGCGGCCGGGGCCGTGGATGAAGAGGATATGGATTCGTATCGGGGGCTGGCGATTCCCACCTTGCGTGAGGCGCTGGAGTTTACCCGCGATGCGGGCTGGTGCGTGAATCTGGAAATAAAGGATCACGAACACCTCATCGGTCATACTGTCATAGCGGAGGCTGTGCTGGACTGCATACGTGAGACGGATATGGTGGAGAGCGCGCTGCTTTCCTCGTTCCAGTATCGGTATCTTGAGCAGGCAGCCGCCTTGATGCCGGAGCTTCCACTCGGTGTGCTGGTGGAAGAGGTTCCGGCCATGGACCCCGTGGAGCTCGTCCGTTCGCTTAAGGCCCATGCCTATCATCCGTGGAGCGAGATGGTGACGGAAGAGGATGTGGCACGTCTTCGTGACGCCGGATTCGGCGTTAACGTGTACACCGTGAATGATGCAGCCGCGATGGAAGAGTTCGCCTCATGGGGAGTGACCGGTATTTTTACGGATTTTCCTCTTCTGTGCTGGGGTGTTCTGCAAGGTGAGTTGTTTGGGTGATCTCCCTATCTTGATTGCGTGAGGCGGTGAGGCCATGAAGCTGACGGTGAAGGGCAAGCTGTCCTACCTGCTGGTTTCCCAGACCGGACTGTTGCTCCTGTATCCCTATCTTGAAGGAGGCGGCTATGCCACGGCTGCGCTCACGTTCATTTTTACTGCCATCATGGTTTTCGCCGTCTATGCGGTGAGCTTCAAGCCGATACATCTCTGGATAACGCTCGGTATGGGCGTTCCGTGGCTTGTTATAAGTTGGATAGACGTGTTTGCCCCTATCCAGAACAAGCTGCTGCTTGTTTCATGGTATGGGCTCATGTGCGTCTTCTACTGCTATGTGGCTGCCGTCATCCTTGCCCACGTGCTGCGTGCAAAGGTCATTACCATGGATATTATCTGTGGTGCCGTGAGCGTGTACATATTCATCGGCCTGTTCTTCTTCATTCTGCACGGCACTGTGGAAACAATATATCCCGGTGCGTACATTACGGGCACACTGCCGTCCGGAACGGACCACATAACCTGGCCCGGCTTTCTCTATTTCAGCTTTGTCACCCTTGCCACGCTCGGGTATGGCGATATTGTGCCGCTTGCCAGTCAGGCTCGCTCGCTGGCGATTATCGAGTCTGTTGTCGGGGTCTTTTATGTGGCCATTCTCATTGCCCGTCTGGTGGCAGCGCAGGACTGGAGAATGCGTGACGAAGGAACGGATGGTCCACGAGGCTGGAGTGGGGATAAACGTGCTGAAATAGTTGATAGAAAAGTTGATTGACCGTGCGAATAAATGCGCGTAATCCCGCCGGAAAGTAGTGTTCACTCTTATCTGGATGGTGTGGGATGGTTTTCATCGGCGAAGCGGCCGCTCTTGCCACGGCATTGCTGTGGGGACTCTCGGCCTGTATGCATACGGCTGCCGCCCGTTTGGTCGGGGCTTTGTCGCTCAATCTGTTCCGTCTTCCCCTATCCCTTTTCTTTTTCCTTGCCGGAACGATCGTGTTCCAGTCGCAATGGGATCTCTCGCAGTCGCAATATCTCTGGCTCGCCGGTTCGGGCATCGTAGGGCTTGCCTTCGGCGATGTGGTTTTCTACGCCAGCGCCGTGCGCATAGGAGCGCGTCTTTCTGTTCTGCTGTGGGAGCTCTCACCAGCCGTTACCGCTGTTCTTGCGTATTTCTATCTTGATGAAGGGCTCAGCCCCATGGGTATGGGTGGGATTGCTCTCACCATGCTGGGCGTGCTGTGGGTTCTTTTGGAAAAGCATGACGGCAGCATTCCGGACCTGACCCCACGCCGATGGGCGGAAGGTATTGTCTACGCACTGCTCTCCGTTGCCGCGCAGAGTATAAGCACCGTTTTCGCCCGCACCGCGCTTGTGCAGGGGGGCGATGTGCTGGTCAGCGCCTCTGTCCGGACGGGATGCGCCACCGTGGCCCTTTGGTTGTTCGTAAGCCTTGTGGGTAAGGCCGGGCGTTCCATCAAGACCATACGCAGCAATCCTCAGGCATTGCGTATTATGGTGCTTGCCGGTTTCATCGGCCCCACAGTGGGTATCTGGTTGTCTTTGCTGGCCATGAAGCACACCAAGGCCGGTATAGCCGCAACCCTTATCGGGCTTGAGCCTTTGGTGGTAATTGCGCTTCTTGCCCTGCACGAAAAGAAGCGCCCCTCGCCACGGCTGGTGACGGGAGCGCTTATCTCATTTGTGGGAACGGCCTTGTTGTTCCTGCGATAGCTGTCCGTAGCAATCCCTTATTCGGGTGTTCTTCACGGGTTATGCACCTTCTGAGCGCAAGGTGGTTACCCCGAACAGGGCAACTCGTCTTCCAAGCTCTGGTTGTTAACGGCTGCCTGCAGCAGTTGCGGCGCAGGGTGTCTCGGAGAACGCGTCTTCATCCGTGGAGACAGTTTCCACTCCTCTCAGCTTTTCATACTCCGCGCCCCACTGGCACAGGCGCTTCAGCAGCGGAATAACCGACTTGCCGATTTCCGTAAGGGAGTATTCCACCTTCGGGGGAACTTCCGCGTATACGTCGCGGTGGACAATGCCGTCGTTTTCCAGTTCGCGGAGCTGCTGGGTGAGCATTTTCTGGGTGATGCTGGGCATGGAGCGCTTCAGTTCACTGAACCGCTGTTTGCCGTCCTGACCGAGACGGTACATGATGAGAGGCTTCCATTTTCCGCCGATGAGCTGCAATGTCAGCTCCATGGCGCAATAATACTCTTTGCCCGAACAACGCTTGAGTTGGCATGTCATGCTTGTTGCCTCCCGATGACCGATATTGAAATTGCGTTCGCGGACATGGTGATGTCCGTTGCGGAATATCTACAGCACTCCATGGTATCTTTCAAGGGGGTATGGTTCCTCATCGTATACTATGGAACAAACTAGTGCGTACTTGATGATTTGTTTGTTGTGTGGTCTATGGAACGCAGACCTCGCCCAAAGCCGTATGCTTTGAGTTATTCTGTGCCCAACCATTCCTATTAGTGGAAGTTTTCTGCGTGAAATTTTCTGAATGGTTGAGTTGCGCGTAAGCAATAGGCCCGGATGCAGGCGGTTGCGGGGAGCAGAGAAGGGCAAGGGCGGCAGGTATCTACCGGGAGCCGGTGTTTTCCGGTAGCGACTTTTGTGGAACCCCCTCACTGGCTATAAGAATCAATACGAACGAAAGAGGTGGAAGATGTCCAAGCGGATAGTGTTTGTTCATGGAGGCCCCCGTAAGCATGGGAATACGCGTGCAGTGACAGCGTTGACCATGCAGGCGGCCCGTCAGGCCGGGGCTGATGTGGCAGAGATTGATGCCATTGGGCTGGACTTCAAAGTTCCCGGCTGTATCGGCTGTCATAAGTGCCAACAGACCGAAGTATTTGAATGCGCCATTGGCGATGAGCTGGCCCGTAAGGTGGCAACGTTGGCGGAGTATGATGTCGTTGTGCTTGCAACGCCCTTGTACTGGTGGAGCTACACGGCCCAGCTTAAGATGTTCGTCGACAGGATGTATTCCCTGTGTAAGTTCAGTGAGGATGGAATCCGGACTGTGATGGGGGGAAAGACCTTGGCCCTCATTGCCACGGCCGGAGGCCCCATGAAAGACAATCTTGAGGTGCTGGAAAGCCAGTTGAGGAATCCGTCCCTCATGATCGGGTGTTCATTCGCCTCCTGTCTGTTCCCGGATACGACAGCAGAGGCAGGGGAGTTGGTGAACGATTCTTCCGTAGTCGAAAAGGCACAGGCTTTCGGCCGGCAGCTTGCTTCATAGCAGGCGACCGACAAGCGTCCTTCTTTTTGGGCGGTAGTCCCGGAATGATCCCGTCTGGTATAACGTAACAGCGTTGTTTCAGCGTTGATATGCCAACCATGCACCCATCAGGAGGCATTATGGAAACTTTGCAGGCTATTCATACGCGTCGTTCCATTCGCAGGTACGCGGGCGGAAGCATCGACAGAGAGACCATCATCGATGTACTGAAGGCCGGTATGGCTGCCCCCAGTGCGGGCAACCAGCAGCCGTGGCGTTTTATCATTATCGAGGACAAGGATACGCTCGGGCGTATTCCAGCCCTGCACCCCTATGCGGGCATGGTCCCTTCAGCATCCTGTGCAATCATGGTGTGCGGAGATACGTCGTCGGAAAAGTATCCGGGCAACTGGATGCTCGATTGCTCGGCAGCCATTCAGAACATGCTGCTGGCCCTGCATGACAAGGGACTGGGGGCAGTCTGGTGCGGGCTGTGGCCTGATGCGGGCAGAGTGGAGCGGTTCCGTTTGCTTGCCGGTGCGCCGGAGCATATCGTCCCGTTAGCTCTTATTCCTGTGGGCATACCGGATCAGAAGACTGGTGTGCAGGATCGATATGATGAAAACAAGGTTCACTGGGAGAGGTGGTAACATGCCTGTTGTGACTGTGGTTTCGAATGTGTTGGAGAAGGATCAGAAGCGCGAACTGGTCGCCCAGATTACTGACGTGTGCTCCCGTGTGATGAATCTGCCGCCGCAGACCATCGTCGTCATACTGGACGAAAAGCAGCCCGAGAATATTGGTGTTGCCGGCACGCTGCTGTCAGACAGGACTGCCTGATAGCTGCCTGCAGGTAGCCCGTATGTGTATCTTTTCAGGATTACGGCTGATTCGCGTCCGCTTGCGATCGTTTTCTTTGATAACCAGATAATAAAGCGAGATTGTTGGAATGTCGGAACATGTGTTTGTATCCGCTGTGCTGGTAGCGCAGAATGGTAAGGCCGAGGCGTTGCATGAAGCCATTGCGGAAGTTGTTGTCCCCACAAGAAAGGAAGATGGCTGCATTCAATATGCCCCTCATCGTTGCGTGACGGATGACCATCGTTTTTTGTTCTTTGAAGAATGGACATCGCAGGCGCATCTGGATGCCCATCTCGCCTCTGCCCATCTGGCGGTATTTCGGGAGCGGGTAGGCGGCTTGCTTGCCGGTGCGCCGGAGGTGCTGGTCTGGAGGCGTTGTTAATCAGCGGCAAATTGCCTTAACGGCAACGAGATGTGTGGCTGTGGGCGGTTGAACGCAACGGCAGTGAGATATGCATTCCGGCGGGCCTTGTATTATGCCGGAAAATTGCGTACTTCCCCCGCTGGCGGCTGTGTGCGCCGCTGACCAAGCTAGGAGGAAGCAATGAAGATACTCGCTTTGGACAAGGTGCTGGAATCCGCCACCCCTGAAGGCATCAAGGGCAATTTCATGAAGGAAGTGAACCAGATGGTGAAGCTGTATCTCGCCGATGTGGTTCGCGAGATCTACTTCCGTCAGGACCGCTCCGGTACTGTTCTGGTCATGGAAGCCGCCACTCTTGAAGACGCCCGCAATATGATTGACACCCTGCCGCTGGTAAAGGCGAAGATGATTGATTTCGATCTCATCCCGCTGGGCCCCTTCATGCCGCTGGCACTGTTGCTGGACGATGAGCAGGAAGAGGCTCCTGCAGCCGGTTCCGCTAACTGCCACTAGGTCGTTTCGGAACAGCCTGGGCTGGATATGTTCTGAAAGCCCGCCGTATCTTGCTGATACAGCGGGCTTTTTTGTTGTCTAAGCGCAAATGGCCGTGAGCAGCATCAGGTCTGCATGAGAGCCGGGGAGTGCGGTCTCGACCTTGATCTCATCGAAGCCTGCCTCGTAGAGCAGTGCCATATATCCTTCAAGAGACCATGCCTGCATGGTGCTGTGGTATGTTTCAACCGCCTCGGAGGCCGCTGCGGCCTCAAGGTGTATAACATGGAAGGTTTGTCGGGCTACCGCGAGATGGTCGTACCAGCGGCTTTCCATGAGACAGAGATGCGGGAGCTCGGAGAACAGGCCCTGTGCCGCCTTGTACCAACTGTTTGCAGACCCCGCCCTTCTGACAGCCTCTTCGGTATGAACCTCGAGGATGATGCGCCCCCCTTTCCTCAGGGCCGTATGTGTCTTTTGCAGGATTGCGCGGCAAGATTCCGGTGGAAAGACGTTTAGCTCGCCGTACAGCAGCGTTGCCACGTCGTATGGTCCCCCAAAAGGGGTGGCGAGTATGTCACCCAGCATAAAGGTGGCTTCTGCTTCGGTTATGGTCTGCAGCGCGTAGTCAATGGAAGCGGGCCCGAAGTCGATGCCGTGATACCGATGTCCGTACGAGAGCCAATGCCTTGCATACAGACCGGGGCCACAGCCAAGGTCGAGAATGCGGGCGCGGGTTCCGCCAAGGAAGGTTTTCTGCATCCATGCTGTTTGCATGGCAATGGATTCGATGCGCCTGCTGGCAAGGTCGTGATCCTGCGTGAGGTGTTCACGCAGCATTCGCCTGCTGAACTCGGGGTCGTTCCAAGGAATCTTGTAGGCGCCGGACCATACGTCCGAAGCGGTGGGCTGGGTAGAATCGGCGGGGGTATGCAGAATATGGAGAAGAGAATGTCTGGTCATGTTGTAAGCTCCTGAACGCAGTAATACTGCGATTGGCATGCACATAGAATCGATCCTGCACGGGCAGGGTCGGAAGCCTGATGGAAACAGGGGACAAGTCAGGCGTTGTGCCTGTTTCTTGTCGTCTATGGCGAGTGCTTACAACATAGCGGGCAAGTAGTTGCATGAACGCTGCGTGTTGTAAAGTCCGCAGCAGGGAAAAAACGAAGTGGGGGGGCTACATCCCTTCGGGAAGGGATTCCGAGGGGTAAAGGTCGGTGGCGTTTTCGAAGCGCGTGAACTGGCCGTTGTACTGCAGGGGGCATGCGCCGACGGCACCGTTTCGCTGCTTGCCGATGATGATTTCGGCGGAATGGATGAGGGCTCGGTCTTCCTTCTTGTTGTAGACCGCGTCACGGTAGATGAACATGATGACGTCCGCATCCTGTTCGATAGCGCCGGATTCGCGAAGGTCGGAGAGCATGGGGCGCTTGTCCGCACGCTCTTCCACCTTTCGGTTGAGCTGCGAGAGGGCAATGACGGGAATATGCAGTTCCTTGGCCAATGCCTTGAGGTTACGGGAAATATCGGAAATTTCCAGTTCGCGTGAGTCCGTCTTGCGGCTTGAGCGCATCAGCTGCAGGTAGTCAACGATGACCATGCCGATGTTCTTGCTTGCCTTGAGACGACGGGTGCGTGCGCGCAGGTCCAGCGTGGAAAGCGAAGGCGTATCATCAATGAAGATGGGGGCGTTGCCGAGTTGGTCTGCAGCCCAATGCAGGCGCTGCCAGTCTTCATCCGTGATGCCGCGGCCAGTGCGCAACTTGCTCAGTTCCACGCCGCCTACGGCCGCAATCATACGCGACATGAGCTGTTCCATGCCCATTTCCAGCGAGTAGAACACAACGGGAACGCCGCCCTGTAATGCTGCGTTTGTGGCCAGGTTCAGGGTGAACGCCGTCTTACCCATGGAAGGACGAGCTGCCACGATGATAAGGTCGGAGGGCTGCATGCCTGCCGTCATCTTGTCCAGCGTGTAGAAGCCGGTAGTGACGCCGGTAACAAGGTTCTTGCTGTCAATGCGACGTTCAAGTTCCTCGAACACACGACCCACAAGCGTCTTGGAATCGACGAAGGCCTGTCCTGCGGTGCGTTCGGAGATGGAGAACACCGCTTGTTCTGATTCATCCAGCAGATTGTCGATTTCGACTGATTGGTCGTAGCACTTGCTGATGATCTGCGAGCAGGACTCGATCAGATTTCGCTGCAGGGACTTGTCGCGGACGATGGTGGCGTAGTGTTCGGCGTTGGCGGCTGTGATGACGGAGTTTGCCAGTTCGCCAAGATAGACGGCGCCGCCCACCTGTTCGAGCAGGGCTTTGTCCTTGAGATATTGGCCTACCGTAAGAAGATCCACAGGCTTGTTTTGCCTGTGCAACTCCATGATGGCTGCGAAAAGTGTGCGGTGGGCAGGGGCGTAGAAATCATCCTCGTGGATGATGTCGACCAAGGTGTAGAGGGCGTCGGCGCGCAAAAAAATGCCGCCCAGCACTGCCTGTTCGGCCTCCATGCTGTGCGGAGGGACATTGCGCAACATATCGTCCGAGAGTTGGTCGAAACTCTCGGCATAATCCATGTCTCCGCCCCAAGGGGCGGAGACATGGTCGTAGTCGCTATTCAGCGGCTTCCTCTGCTGCGACATCGGCTACAGCGGGGGTTTCTTCCTCGACCAGACGGCCTTCGGGAGCAACCTTTACGAGGATTTCAGCGATAACGCCTGCGTGCAGGCGAACACGTACGGGGTATTCACCCAGAACGCGGATGGGGGCGTCAAGCAGGATACGACGACGGTCGATATCGATGCCCTGAGCGGCAAGAGTTTCGGCAATGTTGGTGGCGGTGACGGAGCCGTACAGCTTGTCGTTTTCACCAACGCGAACCTGCAGAACCACATCAGCCTTTTCCAGCTTTGCAGCCAGGTCCTGAGCGGCGCCGCGAACGGCTTCCATCTTTTCCTGCAGCTTCTTGCGTTCCAGTTCAAAAGCCTTCAGGTTGCCGGAGGTTGCCATCATGGCAAGGCCCTTGGGCAGCAGGAAGTTACGGCCGTAGCCGGGCTTTACTTCAACAACGTCACCGAGTACGCCGAGATTTTCGACGTCTGCGCGAAGAATAACTTTCATTGGTCGCTCCTCCTACAGGGTGCTCTTTTTCTTTACGTCACTTGCGTGCGTAGAGGTGAAGATGAGCAGAGCCATCTGGCGGGCGCGCTTGATTTCGGTGGTCAGCAGGCGCTGGTGATGGGAACAGGTGCCGGTGATGCGGCGAGCAATGATCTTGCCGCGCTCGGTCACGAAGTCGCGAAGGATATCGGGGCGCTTGTAGTTAAGCGGCAGATCCTTGTCTGCGCAGAAGCGACAGAACTTACGACGGGGAGTGAAGCGTCTCTTGAAAGCCATTTATGCAACCTCCTCGACTTCATCAGCCAGCTTAACGGTTACAAACTTGTAGATGCCGTCGGTGATGCGGATGATGCGCTCCAGTTCAGCAACGCCGGAGTTGGGCATGCTGTACTCAAGACGCACGTAGTAACCGCGCATCTGCTTCTTAACGGGGTAGGCGAGGTCGCGCATGCCCCAGTTGTCAACTTCAAGCACGTTGCCTTCAACGCGCTCGATAACGCCGGTCAGGGTGCCAAGCACGGTTTCACGTGCATCGGCGGCAAGCTCCGGGGAAAGGAGCAGCAGCGTTTCGAATTTTCTCATTCCTGTATCTCCTTGTGGTCTCTTGGCCCACTCTTGTAGAGTGAGCAAGGCAGAACGAGGTTGGTTAATGGAAAGCCCATGTGTTGTCAACAGCCAAATTGGTCAATCACGATAGCAAAAGGCTGTGTCGTTGTCATCAAGATGAAAATGTTTTGGGATTCAGTCCGAGCAGGCAGAACACCTCATAGGTGATAGTCCCCCATGCCGCGGCGAGTTCTTCGGGGGTGACGGGATTCTCGCAGGGGCCGCCGAGTATCCACGCTGTGTCACCGGAAGAGACCTTGGGGATATCCGTCACATCCACGGCAGTCATCTGCATGCACACGCGGCCTGCGATGGGGGCGCGTTGGCCGTTCACTATCATGGTTCCCTTGTTGGAAAGACCTCGGCTGAAGGCATCCGCATAGCCAACGGAGGCGATGGCGACGCGCATGTCCCGTGGTGCGGTAAAGGTGCGGCCGTAACTGATGGTTTTTCCCTTGGGCAGGTCATGTACCTGCAGAATGGGGGTGCCAACATCCATGGCCGGATGCAGCCCTGCGCCGAGGTGTTCGTTGGCAGTGCCATGCAGCGGGTTGGCTCCGTATAGCGCGATGCCCGGACGTTGCAGTTCGTGATGCGTTTCCGGATAGGCAAGAAGACCTGCCGAGTTGGCGATGGTGGCCTCAAAGCTCTGACCCGCGGTGCGAAGCGCCGCAATGATACGGGAGAACGTGGCGTGCTGTTCCCGTGTATAGTCTTCTTTCTCCGGTTCGTCGCTTACGGCAAAATGGGAAGCCACAATACTTACCTTGATCCCGGAAAGGCTTGGCAGAGCCTCCAGAATTGCTGGTATGTCAGCCTCTGAAAAGCCGAGTCTGGCCATGCCGGTGTCAAACTTCAGGGCGACCGGAATGGGGGCTTCGTCGGTAGCTGCATCGGAGATCATGCGCAGGTGCTCAAGAGAAAAGACAAACGGGACGATGTGTCCGATGCGGCAGGTGCAGGCTTCTTCCGGAGTAAGGGCGCCAAGCAGGGCAATGACGCGGCCGTCGAATCCGCCCTTGCGCAGTTTGACCGCTTCGCCGACTGTGCCGACTGCAAGCGTGCGTGCGCCTGCAGCAGCCAGCGTGTTTGCCACGGGGAGCAGGCCATGACCGTAAGCGTCTGATTTTATGACGCCAATGGGCTGCGTGGCCAGGTTGCGGAGCAGGGTGAAGTTGTCGCGTATGCGGTCAAGATGGATGCGGACCGAGATATTATTATATGATATGGTCATGCGGGTTCCTGCCCTAAAGGCATTGCTAAAAAATCAACGCCGCCGGAAGGATGCGCGCATTATCCGGCATTTATGCTCTTTCCCTGTGTCGGAAGCTGTGGTACACATCTGCCTAAGCAAAGGGTACGCATGCTTCATACAGATTTGAACAAGGTAATTCAACAATATAGCGGTTCGTTTTTTGCCGTCTTCCGTGCGCCGTCCCTCCGTGGAGTGATGGCGTTCTGCTGTGCGCTTTTTCTGGCGTTGGCGCTGTCCTTTCCGGTCGTTGCCGGTGCCACCGAAGTGCTTGTCCTTAATGAGGATGAAGAGGCTGTTGTCTGGACCCTGCATGCCGACAAGCTGACGAGCCTCAATGACAGCAAGGTGCTTGAGGCGGAGGGCAAAGTATCGCTACGGCAGGGTGAAGACTACCTTAAAGCGGATTTTATCCGGTATTTTTCGGCTACCAACTGGGTGCTGCTCAAGGGCAATGTTCAGGTGAAGATGGGCGAAGACGTGATGGAATCCGAAGAGGCCGAATTTGATCTTGGCAGCCGCATCGGCTGGCTCAAGAATGGCAAGGTGTTTGTTGACGGGCCGCATATCTATTTAGCGGGTGAAAAGATCAACAAGCACTGGGGGGACTTCTATACCTTCAAGAACGCCAAGGTGACCGCCTGCGATGGCGACAAGCCGGCATGGTCGGTTTCCGCCAAGGAAGCTACCATCGAACTGGACGGTTACTCCCAGCTTTGGCACACATCCTTTGCTATCAAAGATCAGGATATTTCCTACGTTCCCTATTTCGTCCTGCCCATGAAGACCAAGCGGCAGACGGGCTTTCTTTTTCCGGAATTCGGGCATTCCAGCAAGCTGGGCATGTGGTATCATCAGGCATTTTACTGGGCCATCAATGAATCCAGCGACATGACCATCAGCGAGCAATGGATCGAGAAGCGCGGATTCATGACCGGTCTTGAATACCGTCACCAGTTCGACCTGCATAACAAGGGGTGGTGGCGAGTTGATGCATTGCATGACACTGATATCGATTACTCGGAAGACGACGAAAGAGGCGGGCTGAATGATGACGGACTGGTGCGCACCAATCCGGAGCGTTTCTGGCTGCGCGGCATGTTCGACGGCACTCTGGCGGATCCGCGTTGGAAGCTGAAGGCTGACCTCGATTACGTTTCGGATCAGAATTACCTTCGCGAGTTCAAGCAGAGCTCTGCCGCTTTTTATCCCACGCGCGATGCGTTGCATGACTTCTTCGGGCGTGATCTGCAGGAAATCGATCAGAACCGGACCAGTGAAGTGCAGGTCAGCAGGGACTGGGAACGCGTAGGGCTGGCGTTTGGTGCCCGCTACGAGCAGAACGTGAACCTTGGAAACGGCAATAATGTGACTTCCACGGATCCGACGCTGCAGCGCTTGCCTCAGTTTGACGTTTTTCTGTTCAAAGGCGGTTTGCCTGTTCTTGGTGAGTCCTTCCCCATCGAATTTGAGGCAGAAGGACAGGCCGTGAATTTTTTCCGTCACAATGGCACCCGCGGCAGTCGTTTCGAGATTCATCCCAGCGTCAGTGCTCCGCTTGTGAGCGAGTATGGAACGATTATCCCCAAGGTAGGCTGGCGACAGACGCAGTATGCTACGGAAAGCGTGCACCAGTATGACACCGACAGAGGTGACGGCAAGGGCACTTCGCGTTCCGTGCCGGACTTCAGCGTGGCAGCTTTTACCGAATTGGCGCGAAACTATGATATTAAGGATGGCCAGGGGCTGACCGCCACGGCTGAAAATGTGGGCGAGAGTCAATGGGTGGCCCTGCGGCACAGCGTGCAACCGCGTATGCAGTATACCAACGTGCCCAATGTCAATCAGACGGATAATCCGTACTATGAAAGCCATGACCGTATCTGGGCGGAGAACGAGCTTCGGGTTTCTCTGGTGAACCTGCTCAGCCGTAAGTCTGAGTCTGTTGCCATGGCAGACGGAGAAGAAGGGCCAGCTCCCGTGGTCAATTACGACTACAGGGATGTGGTGCGTTTCCGTGTCGAGCAGGCTTATGATTTCCGGGAGGCTGAACGTACCGACATGCTCGACCAGTATGAGCGGCGACCGTTATCTGATACCGAAGCCGAGGTGATTGTTTCTCCGTTGGATTATCTGAATGTGTCCAGCCGTTCATTCTGGTCGCCCTATGAGAACAGGATTACAAGGCATGAGCACACAGTGTCTCTGTTTGCGGACAGTATCGGGCGTATACGTACTGGTCTGGACTTCCGCGACAGGGTTGATGAATACAAACGCCAGCGAACGGAAGAAGAGAGTCAGAGCAATGAACGCATCCGGGGCTTCAATACGGAGGTTGAGCTTACTTACTTTAAGCCGTGGAGCTTCAGGACGTTATATCGCGCTGATATAGAGAAAGGGACCGATCTCGAAAAGACCGTTGCGCTGATTTACACGCACCAGTGCTTTGAGTTTATTTCTGAAGTATCAGTTATGCCCGACGAAACGTCTGTGAACTTCTATATCAAACTTCAAGGGCTGACTTTCTAAATACCTTTGGGTGTATTTTATTGCAGTAGATATCCCCCCATCATGATGGGGGGATTTTTTTATGCCCTATTGTCTATAGTCGGGTGTACGACTGTGCGTTTTCATGTAAAATGGGAAGCACTCCTTTGTTGGGATAGTCTGCGCTGCTTCCGGTGATCTGTAGTGTGGCACATGGCCACACTGGGGGAAGCTTGGTGCTGGCATGTGTCGAAACGTTTGCGCAAACGTTTCGATGGTGGTACAGGCTGGTGAGAATGGTTGAAATGCAAAGAATTCAGGGATGAATATTGATGAAAAGAGCAGCGCTCATTAATTCGGAACTTTCGTATCTCATTGCGAAGATGGGGCATTTTGACGGCCTTACCGTCTGCGACGCCGGGCTGCCCATACCGGCAGGTGTACAGCGGGTTGATCTTGCCGTGTCGGCGGGCATTCCTTCCTTCATTGATACAGTCCGTGCCGTTGTATCTGAATTGGAGATCGAGTCCGTTGAGCTCGCGGAAGAATTCAGGACCGTCAGTCCTGCAGCTCATGAAGAGCTTATTGTGTTCCTGCAAAACGTTGCGGTTGAACGCGGCAAGCCTTTGCCGGTTACGTACGTGCCGCACGATACCTTCAAGGCGAATACCCGAAGCAGTGTGGCCATTGTCAGAACCGGTGAGTTCACCCCTTATGCCAACGTCACCTTCAAGGCCGGAGTGGTGTTCTAGTGGCCAGCGAACATCGCGTTCTTCTCACGCTTGAAGGTATCGAGAAAAGCTTTCCGGGCGTCAAGGCGCTGGACGGCGTCTCTCTGCGTGTGCAGGAGGGACGCGTCATGGCGTTGGTGGGCGAAAATGGCGCAGGAAAATCCACATTGATGAAAGTGCTCACCGGCATCTACGAACGCGACGCCGGGAGCATCGTATTTCTCGACGCGCCTCGCAACTTCAAGGGCCCGCGGGATTCGCAGACTGCCGGGATCAGCATCATTCATCAGGAACTGAATCTTCTGTCCGAGCTTTCCATTGCCGAGAATATATTTCTTGGCCGTGAAAAGGTGGGATTCATGGGGCGGATTCTCTGGAACGAGATGTACGACCGTGCCGATGAGCTGCTGCGCAAGCTCGGTGTGCAACGTTCCTCCCGAACCCGTCTCGGCGATCTGGGCATCGGGGAACAGCAGATGGTGGAGATTGCCAAAGCCATCTCCTTCGAGTCCCGCGTCATCATCATGGATGAACCGACAGACACGTTGACCGATACCGAAACAAAGGCGCTGTTCAACGTGATTTCAGAGCTGAAGCAGTCCGGCCACGGTATCGTCTACATTTCACACCGGCTCAAGGAAATCTTCGAAATCTGTGATGATGTCACCGTGTTGCGAGACGGCAAATTCATTGGTGAGCGCCCCGTGGCGGAAATCACGGAGGATGAGCTCATCGAGATGATGGTCGGCCGCAAGCTTGAAGAACAGTATCCCCGCGTCGCCGTGGAACCGGGGGCCGTGAGTCTTGAGGTGCGAGATCTTCAGGGGCCGAAGGTGCATGGCGTATCCCTGAAGGTGCGAGAGGGTGAGATACTCGGTATTTCCGGCCTGATGGGCACCGGAAGAACGGAGCTCATGAAATGCATTTTCGGTGGGCAGGCGGTAACCGGGGGAACGGTTTCCATGTTTGGCAGGGAGGTGCGCATTGCATCACCCAAGCAGGCGTTGGAGGCGGGAATTGCCTATATCAGCGAAGACCGGAAGGCCGATGGGCTGGTTCTGGGGTTGTCGGTGAAGGAAAACATGACGCTGGCCGCGTTAAGAAGTCTAAGTTCCGTCACGGGGCATATCCGCAAGGCGGAAGAGCAGGCTGCGGTGGACGGGTATATCAGGGCCTTCAACATCAAGACGCCGTCCCGGGAGCAGACCGTAGGCAACCTTTCTGGCGGCAACCAGCAGAAAGTGGCTATAGCCAAAGGGCTGCTGGCCCGTCCCAGAGTTCTTATCCTTGATGAGCCCACACGCGGGGTCGATGTGGGTGCTCGAAAGGAGATCTATCAACTCATAAACAGCTTCAAGAGCGAAGGTATGAGCATCATCCTCATTTCTTCCGACATGCCCGAGGTGCTGGGCATGAGTGACCGTATCATCGTGATGCATCAGGGACGCATCAGCGGCGAATTTGCGGCAATTGAGGCGGATCAGGAAAAACTCATGGCCTGTGCCATCGGCAGAACTCAGGTGGAGACGCATATATGAGCATACAAGATACGGCTACCCGGCGCAGGGATGGCTATTCCATCAAGAAGCAGTTGATCCGGCAGAAAACCCTCATCGCTCTGGTGGTGATGGTCATTGTTGTTTCCCTGCTGAATCCCAATTTTTTCACGACGGGCAATCTGCTCAATATCCTGCGCCAGACGGCGATCAATGCCATCATGGCGGTGGGCATGACTTTCGTCATTCTGACTGCGGGAATTGATCTGTCTGTGGGGTCTGTTCTGGCTCTGTGTGGTGCCATAGGAGCCAGCCTCATCGCCGCCGAGGTGCCTCTGGTGCCTGCAGTGGCCGCAACGTTGTGCGTCGGCGCGTTTATCGGCGCAGCCAGTGGGGTAATCATCGCCAAGGGTAAGGTGCAGGCCTTCATTGCAACGCTGGTCAGCATGACCATGGTACGCGGTTTTACCCTTGTCTACACCGACGGCAGGCCCATCTCGACAGGGTTCACGGAAACGGCGGATGCTTTTTCGGCCATCGGTACCGGCTATATGCTGGGCATTCCGGTTCCCATCTGGATCATGGCTGTGGTGTACGGTGCAGCCTGGTATCTCCTCAATCACACCAGACTTGGCCGCTATGTTTACGCCCTTGGCGGAAACGAAGCCGCCACGCGTCTTTCCGGCATCAACGTGGATAGCATCAAGATCACGGTGTACGCCATTGCCGGTTTCCTTTCCGCCCTGTCGGGTCTCATCGTCACCTCCCGTCTATCCTCGGCGCAGCCCACGGCCGGAGCGGGATATGAACTGGACGCCATTGCGGCGGTTGTTCTCGGCGGGACCAGCCTTATGGGGGGCAAGGGGACCATTATGGGAACCCTGCTCGGGGCTCTGATTATCGGTTTTCTCAACAACGCATTGAATTTGCTTGATGTATCGTCCTACTACCAGATGATTGCCAAGGCTCTGGTCATTCTGCTGGCAGTACTGGTTGATACGAAAAGCAAGTAGAACAACAATAAGGAGCGTGTTGCATGAAAAGACTTCTGACTTCCCTTGTTGCCCTGGCGCTGATTCTGGGGCTTACCGTATCGGCGCAGGCCAAGGATTCCATTGCGCTGGTTGTTTCCACTCTCAACAACCCCTTCTTTGTTACCCTGAAGGATGGTGCCGTGAAGAGAGCCGGGGAAATGGGCTACGAGATCATCGTGCTGGATTCCCAGAACGATCCGGCCAAAGAACTGGCCAACGTTGAAGACCTTACCGTGCGCGGCGTAAAGGCCATCCTCATCAACCCCACCGATTCCGATGCTGTTTCCAACGCCATCCGTCTCATCAACAAGGCTGGCATTCCCGTGCTGACCCTTGACCGCGGTGCTGCTCACGGTGAGGTGGCATGTCACATCGCTTCCGACAACGTTGCCGGTGGCAAGATGGCCGGTGACTTCATGGCTGAGAAGCTGGGCAAGGGTGCCAAGGTTATCCAGCTTGAAGGTCTGCCCGGAACTTCCGCTGCCCGTGATCGCGGCGAAGGCTTTGCCGCTGCCGTAAAGGCCAACGGTTTCAACCTGCTGGCAAGCCAGCCTGCAGACTTTGACCGCACCAAGGGCCTGAACGTCATGGAAAACCTGCTCGCCAACCATGGAGATGTTCAGGGCGTATTTGCACAGAACGATGAAATGGCTCTGGGGGCTTTGCGCGCTCTGCAGGCTGCAGGCAAGAAGGTTGTGGTTGTCGGCTTTGACGGCACCGATGACGGTGTTGCTGCCGTGAAGAGCGGCACCATGACCGGTACCGTTGCCCAGCAGCCCGCGCTGATCGGTTCTCTGGGCGTGGAAGCCGCAGACAAGCTCCTCAAGGGACAGGCTGTAGAGAAGTCCATTCCCGTTCCCCTCATGGTTGTAAAGTAACTATTCCGTGTACAAGGTGCGCCGGGTATTCCGGCGCACCTTTGTCATTTCAGGCGAGGAGTATCCGCATGGCCGCAAAAAGGCTCATCGTTCTTGGCAGCGTCAATGCCGACCACGTTCTGCGCGTGGAGCAGTTCCCCCGTCCCGGAGAGACTCTTGTAGGGCATGATTATCAGGTCATTCCCGGTGGCAAAGGAGCCAATCAGGCCGTGGCGGCTGCCCGTTTCGGTGCGGATATCGGCTTTATCGCCTGTGTTGGAGCGGATGATTTCGGCTCCCGCATGATCAGTGAATTTCAGAAAGACGGCATGGATACCAGAGCCGTCATGCAGGTGCCGGACAAGCCTACCGGCATCGCGTTCATCCAGATAGCGGCCAGCGGAGAGAACTCCATCGTCATCTCTGCTGAGGCCAATGCTTGCCTCACGCCCAAGGCGATCGAACCTCATCTGGCTTACGTGCGGCAGGCGGAGACGCTGCTCATGCAGCTTGAAAGCCCCATGGAGACCATCATGCTGGCCGCGGATGAAGCGCGTAAAGCCGGTGTGACCGTGATTCTCAACCCCGCTCCGGCCCGTCCGCTTCCCGACGAGTTGCTGGCGTCCCTGACCATGATAACCCCGAACGAGACGGAAGCCGCCGTACTGACCGGCGTTGAGGTCAAAAGCGAGGCAGATGCCCGCAAGGCTGCTGCGATTCTCAGGGGCAAGGGGGTGGAATCGGTGATCATCACCCTTGGCGCGCAGGGGGCCTTCTACAGCGGGGCCGATGGTGACCGCCTTATTCCCGGCTTCCGGGTGCAGGCAACTGATACCACCGCAGCGGGCGATACCTTCAATGGAGCCCTTGCCGGCGCATTGCAGGAAGGGTTGGGCATTGACGAAGCCATTCGAATGGCCCATGCTGCCGCGGCTATTTCCGTTACACGACTGGGGGCGCAGACCTCTGTTCCGTACCGCACCGAGATTGATGAATTTTTAACCGCACATAGCTAGGCCCGCATGGCAACAATCAAGGATGTAGCAAAGCTCGCCGGAGTTTCCACCTCGACAGTATCACATGTGCTGAACGGCACGCGGTTTGTCAGCGACGAGGTCGCTATTCGGGTCCGGCAGGCCGTTCTCGAGTTGAGCTATCGTCCGTCTTCCATAGCCCGCAGTTTGAAGGTGAAGCGTACCAATACGCTCGGTATGCTGGTCTCCACCAGCACCAATCCCTTTTTTGCCGAGGTGGTTCATAACGTCGAGCGGCGTTGCTATGAGCGTGGCTATACCCTTTTCCTCTGCAATACCGACGGTGATGTGGTGCGTATGCAAGCGAGTCTTGATGCCCTTGAGGAGAAGAGGGTGGATGGGCTTCTGTTGTTGTGCAGTGAAGCTTCCAACGAGATTCTTCACCTGCTGGAGGTGGAACGTCGCACCCCTGTTGTGATTTTTGACTGGGGGCCGAACTCCGATATCGTGGACCGCATCTATGACAATTCCCTGTACGGGGGCTATCTCGCCACCCGTCATCTGATCGACATGGGGCATACCCGCATTGGGTGCATTACCGGCCCCATGGGCAGGCGCTCCGCCAGAGAGCGTACGGAGGGATTCCACAAGGCCATGGCTGAAGCCGGTCTGTCTGTCCGCTCCGAATGGATTGTCGGAGGCGATTACGGCTGCGAAGGCGGGGTTGCCGCCATGCGCGCTCTTCATGCCTTGCCCGAACGACCGGAAGCCCTCTTTGTCTGCAACGACATGATGGCCATGGGCGTGCTGTCTGAAGCGGCGACCCTCGGCATTCGCGTGCCGGAAGAGCTTTCCGTCATCGGATATGACGACATTCACATCGCCCGCTACATGACGCCTCCCCTGACGACGATCCATCAGCCCAAGGGAGAGATTGCCGCCATGGCCGTGGATACGCTCATTGACCGTCTGGACAGCAAGCGCGTCAGGGGAGAGGTTATCCTGATTGAGCCCTGCCTTGTTGAACGGGCGTCCGTTTGCCGAAAGCCATAGCCTTGTCGAAGTCTCAAGCACCGTTCCGTTGTTGAGAGAAGTGGCTGTACGCAGCCTGCGTTGATCTCTTGTCCTGAGACAACATGGGCAACTATCTGCCCGTTTGCCCATATTCTGATCAATCCACGGGGCACCGGAGCCATGCAACTGTAGCGGCTCTGGTGCCCCGTGTCGTTGCTGTCGGTGAGGCTGCTCCTTGTGAGGCTACTCTTTCCATAACGGAGCAGTGCATCGTTGGTCATGGGGATGCGGCTGTTTGGGAGCAGACTGGTATGCTCGTTGCCTTGTTGCAAAAGCAAGAGCCTGATGAGGATGAACGCCTTGTCAGGTCTTTCTTTTTTCGGGCTCTCACACAAAATCAAACCGATTCCTGCTGAGTTGGGGGAAAGCTCATGCCGTGCAGCTTCATATACTCCCTCCGATTCATGTTGGCTGGTTTTGGGGGAGAAATGGCTGGGTTGCACTATTCAGGGTGTACGGGAATCGTTTTTCAGGTAGAATGATGGTAACTTCCCTTGGAAATTATGCCTTGGAATGTGCAAGTCGAGCTGACTTCCGATGGCAGGACTAAACGTTGATGAACAGGCATTACGCCTTCCGGGAGGTTGAGACTCTGGCTCTTTGACTGGAACATGTCGTTAAGGAAGGTGTTGTCATGGCAAAACGGCATCTCTTGTTGCCTTTGCGGTGTGAGTCTGTTGCCATGTCAGGCGTGGATTTCATCTCAAGCTTTTTTTCGGATAAGCGAGAGGTCCGTCTGAGCTTGATGAATATTGTCCATTGTTCGCCCGAAACATGGGATCGCGGATATGGCAGAGGGGGCAATCTCGGTTCGCTGGACCTGTCTGCCGAGCGAAAAGGGCGGGAATGTCTGCATGAGATTCATGCCCGACTTGAACGCGAAGGCTTTTTGCCTGAACACATTTCCAGAAAGGTACTGCCAACGTCCGAAGCAAAGGCGCAGGTTATTGTCCGTGAGGGCAGCAAGGGCCTCTACGATGCTGTGGTGCTGGGGCACAGGGCTTTGGTCTCGCTTGAATGTCTGTTTGAAGGGAGCGTTTGCGGGGAACTGTTCGAATCTCTCGCGGAACGCATCGGCTTTCCCTTCTGGGTTTGCCGCAGGCTTCACCATCACCGGAAAAACGTCCTGTTGTGTGCAGACGGTTCGGAACCTTCCTTGCGGATCGCGGATCATGTCGGCTTCATGCTCGCAGCTGAACCGGCACATGATGTCACCATACTTCATATCAAGGATGCATCAAAAGAACGCAGGTTCACCGAAGACGAGGTCATGGAGCGTACGGTTGCGGCTGTCACCGGCGCCGGACTTGACGAGGGCAGGATCAGGCGTGTGGTGAAGGGAAGCGGTCCTGTTGCCAAAAGCATTCTGCAGGAGGTGCAGGAAGGCGGCTATGCTGTTGTGGCGGTCGGCAGTGCAGGGGCAGGGCATGGGTTTTTCAAGAAGATGTTCGTCGGGTCCGTGGCCAGAACTCTGTTCAGCGATCTGACAGGATCGGTTCTCTGGGTCTGCTACTGATACGGAGGCGACATGGAGGATAGATATCTCGGAACCGTTCATGCAGTCAGAGGAGGCATCGTGGATGTGGTGTTTCCCGAAGGACTGCCGCCTGTCAAATCCGTGCTTCGCGCGGGGCCGGATGCTTCGGTGATTCTGGAGGCCGTGGATCTTCTGGATGAGACGCTCCTGCGTGCCATTGCCCTGTCGCCCACCAGCGGTCTTGCCCGTGGGGATACCGTAACAGGCAGTGGCGAATCGTTGACTGCACCTGTCGGGGATTCCCTGCTGGGCCGCGTGTTCAACGTGTTTGGCATGCCTTCGGATGGGGGGGAATATCCTGAAGATGTGGCCGTCCGAACCATACATTGTGGTCCCATGGAATTGGCGGAGCGGGTCACCCGTGAAGAAATCTTCGAGACGGGCATCAAGGTCATAGATCTGCTGTCTCCTTTGGAAAAAGGCGGCAAGGGAGGCCTGTTCGGCGGGGCGGGCGTCGGCAAGACCGTTCTCATCACGGAACTCATCCACAACATGGTGGGGCGGCACAAGGGCGTATCCATTTTTTGCGGCATCGGCGAACGCTGCCGCGAGGGCGAGGAACTCTATCGGGAGATGGGAGAGGCGGGCGTGCTGGGGAACACGGTTATGGTGTTCGGGCAGATGAACGAACCTCCCGGAGCCCGTTTCCGCGTGGGCAACGTGGCGCTGACCATGGCGGAATATTTCCGGGATGATCGGGAGCAGGATGTGCTGCTGCTCATCGACAACATATTCCGCTTCATTCAGGCAGGCATGGAGCTTTCCGGCCTGCTGGGGCGGCTGCCCTCCCGCATGGGCTACCAGCCCACGCTGGGACCGGAGCTTGCCGAGCTTGAAGAGCGCATTGCCAGCAGCAGCAAGGCGGCCATTACCTCCATTCAGGCCGTGTATGTTCCGGCTGACGACCTGACGGACCCTTCTGCCACGCATACGTTTTCCCACCTTTCCTCTTCGATCGTTCTCTCGCGAAAGCGGGCAGGCGAAGGTTTTTATCCTGCCGTGGATCTTCTCAAATCATCGTCCATGATGCTGTCGCCACACGTGGTGGGCCAGCGGCACTATGCTGTCGCCCGCGAGGTGCGCCGCACTCTGGCTGTCTATGAGGAGCTTAAGGACATCATCGCTATGCTGGGGCTTGAGGAGCTTTCCCGTGATGACCGCAAGGCGGTTCACAGAGCCCGGCGTCTGGAACGGTTTCTGACGCAGCCGTTTCATACCACCCGGCATTTCACGGGGCGGGAAGGGCGCACGGTGCCCTTGGCGGCCACTGTGGAGGGGTGCGAACGCATCCTGAACGACGAATTCGAGGGGGTGCCCGAAGATAAACTCTACATGATCGGTGACATTGGAGAGGCGTCATGATGCAGTTGCGGCTATTCCTGCCTTCCAGAATTTATTTGGAAACGGAGGCGCTCGCGGTGAAAGGGGAGAGTCTGGAAGGAGGCTTCACCCTTCTGCCTCGCCATATAGACATGGCTACCGTGCTGATCCCCGGCCTCCTTTCATACGTCACGCCGGATGAAGAGGAACTGTTTGTGGCGGTGGATGCGGGCATTCTTGTCAAACGCGGGGAGAGCGTGCTTGTCACAGTGAAGCGTGCCGTATCCGGCGAACTGGGCGCCCTTGAAGAAGAGGTGCGGCGTATTGAGGAGGCAGCGGGAGAGCGGGAGCGTGCCACCCGTGCCGCCATGGCCCGTCTGGAGGCCGGTTTTGTGCGGGGATTTTTGGAGTTCGGCAAATGAGCGAGAACAGGAACATGCCGGAAACTAACGGCAAGTCGGCCAAGCTTAAGCGGCATTCCGGCAAGGCAAAGGATTTTCCCTCGCACGTTGCGGCAAGGGAACGCAGAAAGCTCAAGGCGGGCAGGACGAAACCGCTGGGAGCCTGGTACGGGTTGGGGATGTTCGGGGCTGTCGGATGGTTCGTTGTCGTGCCCACGTTAATAGGCATCTTCACAGGAGTGTGGATCGATCTGAAGTGGCCGGGGCCGTATTCGTGGACACTCATGCTCATGGTGCTCGGTCTGGGGGCGGGCTGCCTCGGGGCAGGAGTCTGGTTGAACCAGCAACGCCAGAAGGTTCTCAGGGAACGGGAGAACGACGATGGTTGAAACAGCGGCAGCTCTTGGCGGACACTGGAGTAGCGCCTTCCTCATGGGGCTTGTTGTGGGGAGCGCGCTTGCCGTTTGTCATTTCGGAGCGCTTTGGGTTTCGCTGCGGTATGTGCCGCGCATTTCGCGTCCGCGTTTGTGGTTCTGGTTGTGTTTTCTGGTGCGGTATTTCGTGACGCTTGGCGGCATGTCGTCGCTTATTGGCAGCGGACCTGCCATTGCTGCAGCCTGTATCGGCTTCTACGGCATCAGGATGGTCATGCTGCCCAGGCTGTGCGGCATCAATTCCTGACGAAGCGGGGAGTATATGGAGATCAGCCCTGACAGTATCGAATACACCAGATGGGGCTTGGCTGTTCTTAACGCCACCATTCTTTATACGTGGGGGGTGATGCTCCTCATCGTGCTTTTCTCATGGTCGGTGGTCAGGCGGTTGACCAGTTCGACGGATTTCGACTTTTGTCAGAACCTGCTTGAAGTGCTGGTGGGCAACCTGCTGAACCAGATAGAAGATGCTACAAGGCAGAACCCCGCACGTTTTCTCCCATTTCTGGGAACCCTGTTCATCTTTATTCTCGTAAGCAACATCCTTACGTTTGTGCCGGGATTCAAGCCCCCCACGGGGTCTTTGTCCACCACCACGGCCCTTGCGTTGTGCGTATTCTTTGCCGTGCCGTATTACGGTATTCGGGAACATGGGCTGAAGAATTATCTGGCGGGGTATCTCCAGCCGACTCCCTTCCTGCTGCCTTTCAATATTTTCGGGGAGTTGTCCCGCACTGTGGCGCTTGCCCTGCGCCTCTTCGGCAACATCATGAGCGGCAGCATGATGGGGGCCATTCTCCTGCTGCTCGCGCCCTTGTTCGTGCCGGTTGTCATGCAGCTGGTAGGGCTGCTTATCGGTGTGGTGCAGGCCTATATTTTTACAATGCTTGCGGCTGTGTTCATCGCTTCCGGTATGGAGGCGCATACTGAAACCGCCAAACGGAAACAGAAGGAGTGACCATGGACACAATGGGCTGGATTGCTGTGGGATCGGTTCTCGCAGCGGGCATCTGTATGGGGCTGGGCGCCATCGGATCTGCCATCGGCGAGGGCATTGCGTTGTCGCGGGCGTTGAGTTCCATCGCTCAGCAGCCGGATGAAACCAACACCATCATCAAGTTCTTGTTCGTGGGCATGGCCATGGTGGAATCGACGGGCATCTATTGTTTGGTCCTGTCCATGATTCTGCTCTTCGCCAACCCGTTTTGGGCATACTTTCTGGAAAAGGCGGGCGGCTAGGAAGGAAAGAACGTCGGCCCTGTTGGTTGATGCCTGATTGATTGGCGTGTTGCTGACTGTATGTGTCCCTTGATGATGCCAAGCGGCGTAACAGGGCCGTTGGTTCCGGACTTGTCGGCAACCTGCGTTGAGCGTCATGTTCCGTATGTGTGCTCTGCACGTTTCCTGTCGCGTCGCAACGGTCTCAATGGTTGCGGACGCAAAAGAAGTCTTGGTCGGAGGAACGCGAATGCTGGTGGATTGGTTCACCGTGGCGGTTCAGGCCGTTAACTTCCTGATCCTCGTTTTTCTGCTGAAACGCTTTCTGTATGGCCCGATCATGCAGGCCATGGACGAGCGGCAGAAGCGGGTCGCTGACGAAGTGCGCAAAGCGCATGATGCACGGCAGGAAGCGCAGGAGCACGCGGGAGCCATGCGTCAGCAACGGGATGAGCTTGAGCAGGCCGGTGAGGCTATTATGGCCGAGGCGCGGGATAAGGCTGACGCATGGCTGGAGGGCGCGTTGGAAGAGGCCCGGAATGCTGTAGCGGGGGAGCGCGCGACATGGCTGCAGGCTGTGGAGCGTGAGCGTCGGACCATGGCCGGACGCGTGCGTCAGGGCATCGCGGAGGAGGTTGTCTCACTTTCCGGAAAGGTGCTTCGCGATCTTGCGGACGAAGGGCTGGAGGAACGGCTGATCGCAAGCTTTGTGCGAAGGTTGGAGGTCTATGAAGGGGATGTATGTCCTCCGCCATCCTCTGGCAGCCCGGAGGGGGATTTCTTGAACGAGCCGCCCGCCGGTGCGGAAGGCTCCGGATACATTGAGGCCCCGGTTTCAGGTGCTGAGGTGGGGATGCCGGAAGCGGACATGCCCGAAGGGGACAGCGGCTCGGATGATGGCGCGGAGCAGGACATGGCTGCCGTGTATTCTCCTGTGATACGCCTCGGCTTTTCCTTGAGCGATTCGGCGCAGGCTGAGCTTTGTGATGCCGTGGTCAGGCGTTTTCCCGATTGCGGCGAACCAGAGATTCGTCTCGAACCGGAATTGGGCTTTGGTCTGGCGTTGCTGGTTCATGACCGGAAGTGGGAATGGTCTCTGAAGGCCTATCTTGAAGGTGTTGAAGACGAGATACTGTCGGTGCTGAGTGGCGCGGACACTGGGCGGTAGCCAGAATGGAGACTCTGTGATGAGCGGTGAGTTTCTTGAAAAGACCATCAACGAGGCGCTTGATGCGGTAGCCGAGGGGATTGCCGGTTACAGCCCCGAGCTCGGGCCGCAGGAAGTGGGCCGCATCATTTCCGTGGTTCAGGGCGTTGTTCAGGCCGAAGGACTTGGTTCCGTCCGGTCAGAAGAGCTTCTCATGCTCGGTTCCGGTGTTCCCGGTCTGGTGCTGGATATTCTGCCGGACAAGGTGGGCATCGCGTTGCTCGGCACCGGGGACACCCTGATGGCTGGTGATGAAGTGGAGCGTACGGGGAGCGTTCTCGATATTCCGGTGGGAGAAGCGCTCATCGGGAGAGTGGTGGACCCGCTCGGCAGGCCGCTGGATGGCCGGGGCCCTGTTTCCTGCACCGAGCGCCTGCCCGTGGAACGCGAAGCACCGCCGATTCTGCATCGTGCGCCCGTGAATGCCCCTTTGCAGACCGGTTTGAAGGTGCTTGATACGCTCATTCCCATCGGGCGGGGGCAGCGCGAGCTGATCCTGGGCGACCGTCAGACCGGCAAAACGGCCATTGCGCTGGATTTGATATGCAATCAGCCACAGGGAGACGTGGTGTGCATCTACTGCGCCATCAGCCAGCGCAGTTCCAGTGTGGCCCGCACTCTTGCGGAAATGGAGCGTCGCGGGGCCATGGCCTATTCGTTTGCCGTGGTGGTGGAAGGCGGCGATTCACCTGGAATGCAGTATATAGCCCCTTATTCGGCAACAGCCATGGGGGAATATTTCATGCGGCAGGGGCGGGATGTGCTCGTGGTCTATGACGATCTTACCCGTCATGCGCAGGCATACCGCCAATTGTCGTTGCTGTTGCGCCGTCCCCCCGGGCGCGAGGCGTTTCCCGGCGATATTTTCTACATCCATTCGCGGCTGCTTGAACGTTCCACGCGCCTCAAGGCGGAGCACGGAGGCGGCACGCTCACCGCGCTGCCCATTATCGAGACTGAGGCTCAGAACCTCTCGGCCTATATTCCAACTAACCTTATTTCCATTACGGACGGCCAGATATATCTCAATCCAGATTTGTTCCATAAGGCCATTCTTCCGGCCGTGGATGTGGGCAAGTCCGTTTCCCGCGTGGGCGGACGGGCGCAATTGCCGGGATATGCCAAGGTCGCCGGGGAATTGCGTCTTACCTATTCGCAGTTTCAGGAACTGGAAGCCTTTGCACGTTTCGGTACCCGACTGGATGAGGACACCAGAACTAAGCTGGAGCACGGGCGCAGGGTGCGTGAGATTCTCAAGCAGGACAGGTTCTCGCCGCTGACGCCGGGTGAACAGGTTGCCGTGCTACTGGCCGTTGCGGAAGGATTGTTCGACGCCTTGCCTGTGGAAAGGATGGGCGATGCGCAGGCCGTGGTCATCAAGGCCGCAGCGGATACGTTTGGCGATGTGGAGCGTCTGGCACGGGCGCAGGGCAAGCAGGACCCAGTCTGGCAACAGGCAATTGGGGCGTTTGCAGCGGCTCTGGCGGCCATGGAGAAGTGACCATGCAGGGATTGCAAGCTCTCTCCAAGCGCATTCATACGGCGACGGAACTGCTCGGAGTGGTGAAGACCATGAAGAGTCTGGCGGCTGTGAATATACGTCATTTCGAGCAGGCTGCGCGATCGTTGGAAGAATACGCTGCGGTGGTGGAGATGGGCTGGCATGTGTTTTTGCGTGGGCAGGGGGCTTCTCAGCGTTTTCCGGTGTCCGGCACTGCCGTGGTGCTGGCCGTGGGGTCTGATCAGGGCATGTGCGGGCAGTTCAATGAGGTTGTGCTGGAAAGGACATTGGAAGAGGGCAGGCTGTTGCGTGATTCGGGGCTTTCCGTCGTCCTGTGGGGAGTGGGGGAGCGGATCCGGTTGGGGCTGGAGGATGCAGGTTTTCCCCCCGCTCAGACATTTCCCCTGCCCGGCACCTTGTCCGGAGTGAATGCCGTGGTCGGGGGCATAGTGCAGCATATGGCCGAGCATGTGCCCGAGAGTAGCGCGCATAGGCTGCACGTGGTGTTCAATGCCCCTGCAGGCGGGCAGGGATATGCCGTGTGTCATGAACGCGTCCTGCCTCTGGACAGGGAATGGGGACAGCGTGTGCTTGACCGCAAATGGCCCGGACGATGCCTGCCGCAACGTGGAGCGTCTGCCCCCGTGCTGTTCGCGGGACTGTTCGAGCAGCATCTTTTCGTATCCTTGTACGGAGCCGTTGCCCGGTCACTGGCAGCGGAAAACGCCGCACGGCTCTCTTCCATGCAGGCGGCCGAAAAGAACATCATGGAGATGCTGGACGAATTGCACGCGGCATTCCGCGATGCCCGCCAGTCCGCAATTACCGGTGAATTGCTTGATATCACCGCAGGGTTTGAGGCCCTTATGGGGAGTTGAAGCGGAACTGGGCGGCAGGTGATGTGATCTGAGCATAAGGCATAACTGTGTAAATTGGCTGGCCGAAACGGTAAGCAGAGGCTGTTTTCTGCAGGCAAGAAAGAATCCCTCCATCGCTTGATGGAGGGATTCTTTTGTATAGTCGTTGTTAGAGTAAGCTAAGTCGGTTCCGGTAACGGATTGGAACATGTGATTTTGTCTGTCACGGGTGTCGCATTGGTCTCCCGTTTTCGGAATAAGCCTGTCATGCCGGCTTCATGCGCGGGTTTGGAGGCTGCGATACAGGGAAATCCAGATGCACACATACTCCGCCCTTGGTGGGACACACCGAAGGCCAGACGCGTGCCGTGCCCCCCATGACCATCATGGCACGCCGAACCTTGCAAAGCCCCATGCCCACCCCCGAGGACTTGGTGGTGAAGAACGGGTCGAAAATGTAGGGGAGAATGTGCTCGGCTATGCCGCAGCTGTTGTCTTCGTATGTCACCCTGAGGGTCTTGGCGTTCTTGTGGGTGGAGATGGTCGCAATCGGATGCAGGTTATGGGAGGCAAAATCAAGGGTGTTTGCCACGAGTTCAGACAGGATCAGGCGCAGCAGGAAGGGGTCGGCCCATAGGAGATCGCTGTCTTGATCCGCGTCCGGGGGCTCGCAGGTCATGTCGTTGATCGTGCAGACATATTGAGGATTGTTTTTGCAAAAGGCATCCAGCCAGCTGGCAAATACCTCCAGAATGGAAACCCAATCCGGCTGACGGGCGTGGATGGATACGAATCCGTTAAGTTCCTTCACTATCCCTTCGAGCTTTATCGATTCCTCACGAATGACGTTCAGTCGTTCCGGCTTTGTCAGTGTCATTTGTTCTCGCATCAGCAGGTTCACCTGCCCCCCGATGACTGTCACAGGATTGCGAACCTGATGCGCAACCGCTTCGGCAAGGTTGAGGAGCGCCACTTCCCGTTCGTTTACAATCGATGCGATACGCTCCAAGGCGTCCCGCTCATCCTCATGTTTGCTGTTGATGGCGGTCATATCCTGCATGATAACGGCTATGCCGAGCATCATGTCGTTATGCTTGATGAAGGAGGAGAGAATGCCAAGGTCGACGAATGCCCCATCCTCTCTTTCAAACGAGACGTATCGGTTCAGGGACGGCAATTCGCCATGGATGACGTCTGTGAGCAATTGATGAAATGCGAGATTCCTGTGGCCGATGTCGAATACGTCCACCCAGACTTTGCCCCGCGCATGATTCTGGCTCAACCCGATCATGGAGCAAAGCGCCTGATTGATGGCAATAATGACCCCGGCGGGATCAATGACCATGATACCCACAGGCAGACGTTCAAACACGGCCTGAACAAATGAGGTGGAGAAGGGATCTTTGCATTCATCCATGAGAACACTCCGTGATTAATCAGCTTGTTGTATACCGTGTTTGGGCGGCAGGTGTGATTATAATCTGTTCCATGGGCGATGGGATGGCTGTGCAGGCTGTGTTCTTGTGAAAACCAGTCCCTGATGGCGGCGGCTGAAGATCAGGGGCCTGTTCCCCTCCGTATTCTGAGTGCTGGGCAACAGTAGGCCCGGGAAATATACTCCCGGGCCATGAGAATGGAGCTAGACCATGAGACCTAAGGCAGTGCCGTACGGGTATACCGTCACCACCTGCATGGCCTTCGTTCCAACAATTTGTCAGTCGATGGTTTTCAGCAGAAACTGGAAGCGATTATCCCATTCAGGTGAGGATACCTTGACGGTTTGTTTGGTGAAGAGCGCAGCCTTGGCCCGGTTCAGGTTTTCACCAGCTTCCTGATAGTAGGCGGAATGGAGCGAAAGAGCTTTTTCAAAGCAGGTTATGGCCTTTCGGTATTCTCCCTTCTGATACAGCACGTAACCGATATTGTTGAAGGCACGTGCTTCGTCGCCTGCCAGTTTGAAGGCTTCAAGGGCATCTTCGTATTGTTCCTTTTTCGCCAGTGCCACGCCGAGGTTGTTGTAGACCTTGGGTTCGGTGTTTCCGGCCTTGATGGCGGCAAGGAATTTGGGGATGGCCTTGTCCAGCTTTCCCTGCAACATGTAGTTCAGCCCTTGGTTGTTGAGCACGTCGCCATTCGTGGGGACGCACTTGTAGGCGCGTTGCAGATACAATTCTCCCTGTCTGGTTTCCATCTCCCAGTCGTGCATGATACCGAGCAGGGCATATGCCTCCCAGGTTTCGCACTTGTCGCGTTTTGCCTTGTGCAGGTGTTGGGCGGCTTCTTTGTTTCTCCCTACGGCGAAGTATACCTTGCCCACTCCCAAATGGGCATCAGAGCGGTCTGGAGATTTTTCCAGTACTGCCATGTACTCATTGAGCGCTTTTTCCATGAGTTGTTTACGGAAGAGCAGATCGCCCCTCTTCATTCGCAGGTCCAGATTGTCCGGCTGGAGCTTGAGCGCCTTGCTATAGTCAAGATAGGCTTCTTCAAGATTTCCCTGTCTGACATTGGCGTCCCCCTGGCTCATGTAGCCTTCCCATGTCAGGGGCTGTTCCTTGTCGTGCTGCGCCAGCCATTCTCCCATGTCCGCGCTGGATTCCTTGGGGGACTTGCAACCGGCAAGCAAAGCGATTGCGCCTAACAGCAACAGGATGCAAAGTATGGAATTGCGCACAGCTACCTCTCCTTGGATGTCTGGAATTAGAACATTTCCGAAATACGGATTGAGGCCGGTCCGAGGATGATCACCAGAAGCATGGGGAAAATGAACAGCACGACAGGGAGCAGGAGTTTGACAGGCAGCTTTCCTGCGAGTTCCTCCGCCTGCTGGAAGCGCTTTGTCCGCAGGGTGTCTGAAAAGACGCGCAAGGTCTGGGCGATGCTTGTTCCGAATGTGTCGGCCTGAATGATCAGGCTGGTCAGCCCTTCCAATTCATCAACCCCTACACGTGTCGCCATTCTGCGCAAGGCTTCTGCCCGTCCCTTGCCGGCCAGTATTTCGAGCGACATCCGACGTAACTCCTTGTACATGTTGGGGCAGCTGGTGGATATTTCCTGAGTCACGCGCGAAATGGCCTGTTCCAGTCCCATACCGGCCTCAACGCAGACGACCATGAGGTCGAGGATTTCCGGTAGTTCCCACAGGATGGCCTTTTTACGGCCTTCAATGCGCAGGTTGAGCAGGGACGAGGGCAGCATGAAGCCGCCTACCGCGAACAGCACTTGCCCGAGCCGTATTTCATCCAGGCTCAGGACATCCTGATTATGCACGCCTATGTAGAACAACATAACCGCTCCGGCCGTGGCGAAGGCGAAGCGGAGCAGCCAGTATACTGCCGGGGCGATGGGCGATGTCCAACCGGCCCAGAACAGGCGCAACCGCAGCTTGCTCAGGGAACCGTAGTCGCTGATCAACAGGATGTTCTGGGCGGTTTCCTGCTTTGCGGCTTGTGTGCCGGGTTGCTTGAAACGTTGCAGACGGTCATGAACCTCGCTTTTTACCCCTCGGTTCGTGAACAGGTTCATGATGAACAGGGCTGCGACCATGATGGTCATGCCGACAAGATAGGGTAGGAATTGTTCCGGTTTCATGGCTACACCTTGATCCTGATCATTTGTCGTATGGTCAGAACGCCCACTATCATGAGGGCAATGCCTCCCTTCAACATGAACAGCCCGCGCGGATGCTCAAAGAGCAGGTTCAGATACTCAGGGTTCAGCATCTGTATGATGCCGCCGATGGCAATGGGAATGAGGATGAGAATAATGGCGGAAATGCGCGCCTCTGCGGAGAGAACACGCACTCTCCCCATCAGTTTGTGGTGTTCTCGGATCAGGTGGGCGATGGTATCCACTATTTCCGCAAGGTTGCCGCCGACTTCCCGCTGAATGATGATGGAAACCGCGAAGAAGCGCAGGGATGGCAGGTCCACTCTGTTCATGAGGTTGGTCATGGCCTTTTCCAGACTGACGCCGAAGTTGATTTCCTGCAGGGTCTTTTCGAACTCGTCTCCAAGGGGAGCATCATATTCCTCCGCGATCAGTGTCAGGCCGGAAGGAAGCGCATGGCCGGCCCGCAGTGCGCGTGCCAGCGTATCCAGTGCGTTGGGGAGCTGCTCAAGGAACTTGGTCATCCGGATTTCCTTCGCACGTCGTACAAGCAGCCATGGGAATATGGCGGTCGCCACGGCGATTGCCAGGGGAGCGAACGGTATTGAGACGAATAGTACTGCCAGCACGAAAGCGACAATCGACAGCAGTGTGCTCAGCAAGAGGAATAGCCAGGTACTGATGGGCGAGTCCGCCTGCAGCAGTAACAAATGAATGGCACGGGCGGGTGGAAGCTGCTTCAGCAGCGCGTCAACCCATGAAATGGGCGCAAGCCGGTCCTGCTTCAGCAGGCCGTTGGTCCCGTATTCGTTCTGCGACTTGAGTCGCTTCACCCGACCGGTGATGCCGGTGGAGTGTCTGTGGGCAAGGCTGATAAGGCCGATTGTCGCCAGAACCAGAAAGAACATGAACATGGTCATGCTGGCCGCGATTACGACAGGGGGTAAATCCGAGATCATTGTTCACCTCCCAGAGAGTTGGAGGCGGAGAAGAATGAGGAATCAATTTCCACACCCTGTGCCTGCAGTTTTTCCATGAACTTGGGCCGGATTCCCATCATTCTGAAATGCCCCTTCACCTTGCCGTCCTGTCCTACTCCCACCTGCTTGAACTGGAAGATTTCCTGCATGGTGACGATTTCTCCTTCCATGCCTGTAACTTCCTGCAAGCTTGTCACCTTGCGGCTGCCGTCGGCGAGGCGGGCCGTCTGCAGAACCACGTTGATAGCTGAACCCATGAAGCGGCGAATGGATAATGTGTCCATGCTTACGCCGGACATGGATACCATGGTTTCAAGTCGCATGAGGGCGTCGCGGGGGCTGTTCGCGTGGATGGTGGAGAGCGAACCGTCATGGCCTGTATTCATGGCTTGCAGCATGTCCAGCGCCTCCCCGCCGCGTACTTCGCCGACTATGATGCGGTCCGGACGCATACGCAGGGCGTTTCTTACCAGATCCCGGGGCGTTACTGCCCCCTTGCCTTCAATGTTGGCGGGGCGGGTTTCCATTCGTACCAGATGTATCTGCTTCAGCTGCAGTTCCGCAGCATCTTCTATGGTCAGGATACGCTCGCGCTCGGGGATGAAGCGCGACAGCACGTTGAGCAGGGTCGTTTTGCCGCTGCCTGTTCCCCCGGAAATGAGCACGTTGAGGCGGGCTTTGACGATGCCTTTGAGGATTTCACTTATGCCGACATCGGGAAGAGAGCCGAACTTGATCAGGTCCTGCAGTTCGAGCGGGTCGGCGGAGAACTTACGGATGGAGAGCGCGCTGCCGTCCATAGCAAGTGGGGGGATGACTGCATTGACGCGGCTGCCGTCCAGAAGTCGTGCGTCGACCATGGGGGTTGCTTCGTCAATGCGTCGGCCCACTTGGGCCACGATGCGGTCTATGATCTTGCGCAGGTGTTCTTCATCCTTGAATCTGCTTGGGGTGAGCTCCAGCAGTCCGTTCCGTTCCACGAAGATCTGCCGGAAGGAGTTTACCAGCACATCGTTGATCTGGGGGTCCTTGAGAAACGGTTCAATAGGACCAAGTCCGAGGATTTCGTCCTGCACCTCGTTAATAAGCATCTTGCGCTCAAGCGCGTTGAGCGGAGCGTGGGAAAAGTCTGTTTCAAGAATCCGTTCTATTTGTCCGGAAAGCTGGGAAGCCAGCATGTCCTTGGGGATCTTTTCAAGCGCGTCGAGGTCGAACACGCCGATCAGGGCGTCATGCAGCTGCAGTTTTATGGCGTGGTAGCCGTCCTGATCAGAGAGGCCCAAATCATAGGTGGGCACTTCCGTTGTCTGAGGGGTCATTTCATTCTTGTTGCCGATGAACTTTGCGAGCCTGTTGCCTATGCCCATAGTACCCTCTCTGTTTCTGCTGCTGGGGGAAACGTTGTTCGTTCGATGGTCCGGGAATCACGAAAGGGGCGACGCTATGTCTATAGCCCTCCGAACAAGCTGGTGCGGGGCCCCTGAATCAACTTGCCGCCGAGGGTGCGAATGCCCTTGGTGGCGATCGATCCGGGGTACGCTTCGAAAAGCGGAATGCCCCTGTTGATAGCGGCCAGAACCTTGTCGGGATCTTCCTGTATTTCAGCAAAGATCTCCTTGCCGGTGATGCTGGTAACCTCTTCCTTTTCGAGAACCGACTTGCTTGAGAAGCGGTTGATGACAAGCTTCATCCTCTCTCCGAGAGGAGGCGAAATCTGCCGGCAAAGGTCTAATGTATACTTGGTGCTGGCCAGAATGGGCAGGCTCATCAGCGAAACCACTATTGGCAAGTCCACCCTTTCCAACGTCATGAGAGTGGTATTGTCCAACATGGATCCGGCATCAATGATGACGATGTCAAATTGCTCCAACGTCCCGAATATGAGTTCCTGTACTCCGTCGGCGTTAATGGTTGACCGTTCCTGCAACGAGGTGGGAGCGGGCAGGACAAACAGATCTTTCTTGTGTTCGAACATCAGGCTCTTGAGAAAAGTGCCGTCCATGCGCCGCAGATTAACGAAGGCATCCTTCCAGCTGTATTCGTGTTCCACATCCATGAACAGGCTCAGGTCGCCGTGCGGACGCGCAAGGTCAATGATGGCGACCTTCTTTTTTTGCTCCAGAAACCAATATGCAAGGCCCACAGCTATGGTTGTTGTGCCCACGCCGCTTCGGGCTCCCAGCACGGCAATACTCTTGCCGTTGGAATCGCCGCCTTGTTCCGTCAGATGCTTGATACGATAGCGTCGCAGTGCAGCAAGGAAGTCGTCCGGGGAAAGTGGCGAAGGAAGAAATTCATCCACACCCATCTGAATGCAGCGGAGCAGCAGGTCCTGCTGATAGTTGCGCGCGGTCATTATCACACCGCCCACAAGTCCTCTACGTTTGAGTTCAAAGGCCTCTTTCAGCATGTGTTCGGCTCTGCCGTTCACTTCGACAAGGACGACGGAATCCCGCTTTTCTCCCGGATCTTCCAGCAGTTGAAAACCGGGGGTGGACACTACGGCCTTGCGCAATTCCTGAGCCTTTTCCAAATCCTGCATGATAATGGATACGCCGATGTTGTTGTCGTTTGTTTGCATGGAGTCCCCCTTCGCTATAGTCTGCTTGAGTCTCGAACGAACTTCAGGATGTATACAAGACAGTCGTCTCCGCCACCGGACCCCGGATCAACCGCCAGAGCGCGGATGAATCTTCCCATCACGTCGTTACCGGACATTCCCTCTATGAACACGGCTCCGATATAGTTCACAAATACGGTGTTTCGCCCCGATTGCGGAGGATTGGCTGGATCGTAGAACGCGATGAGGGCCACTCTCGGGCTGGCCAGGGCGCTGCCATAGTCGCTGCCGCTGACATTGTTGTTGGCGCTATCCCAGTATGCTCCCGGATCAAGTGCGATAAGATCCCGAATCCCTTGGGCTGTGGGGCCGGTCATGTTGCCGGGTTCTAGTTGCATTTCGTCGCCTATGCCTACTGCAACCGCGGCATTGCTGCCGGTACAGCTTGCGATGTTCTCCCTGTAGGATGCTGCCCCCGGAACGGGGGTCGCCTTGTTGAGCGGCGGCAGGTCAATGGCGTTGAATTGCCCGGGGACTATGTTCGAACCGGGGTTCCCGATTTTTAATGTGATCTGCGTGCCGAAATCGGAGTCGGAATAGCCATCCACTACAACGGAGGCCATCTCCAGCGGGTTGCTCGGGGTTAACTCCCCGTCACCGTCATGGTCCGTGAAGGTGAATTTGTCTGGAACCGTGAACGGCTTGATGCATTTTGTGGAGCACACCGGCGCGACCTCAACCCGGGAGGAGGCGGTTACGTTGAGGGTGTCCACGTTCAGCACGCGTCCGAATACGGTGGGAAGGGCGTTGTTCCGGGCGTCTATTCTGCTTATGTTCACATCCACCTGATTTGGGGTGTCCGTATTGGGAGTGCCGTCAAGGTAGAACGTGACGTCGGAGGGCTGCAGCGCCGTGTTCGGGGCATCATCCGCCACCAGATTGTTGTGGCCGTAGGCAAGTACTTCGGTCTGTATCTGCTCCAGATCCGAGCCGTATTCTATGAGGCCTTTTCCGCCAACAAGCGCGGCGATGTCTGCCGCTTTTTGCAGGGCCCCTTTCTTGACATGCCGGTAACCGACATCAATGCCCAATGCCACGAAGCCTATGACCACAACCAGCGTGATAGCCATGATGGCGCCAATGGCTCCGCGTTCCTGATGGATAAAGTCTCTCATGCGTTGTTTCATGACGAGCCTCATGGTTGTGAATATACGGCCCTTGCCGTCACGTGGTCTGAAAGGGGCAGGCCGGGTAGTTTGAATATCGGGAAGTTCGGAATTACATACGTAAGCTGCAACGTCTTTGTTTCGCCGGCTTCGTCTGAGGTTGTAGATATCGAAACCGTCAGTGCGTTGGTGTCGAGTCCGGCATCCTGCAGCACGCGGGCCACAGGGGGGGTGTAGGCTTCGCCGCGCATGATGCTTACGGCCCCCTCACGGGCGGCTCTTTCAAGCACTACATGTGTATGCACAAGCCTGCCCACATCCACCAGTCCCGCAAGCAGGGGAATGAGAATGAACGCCAGCACCAGAGCGAATTCCACTGAGACGCTGCCTTTGCTGTCTGAAACCATTCGCATGTGTATTTCCCCTCCTTCCGTTCGCGGGTGTCCCCGTCATCGTTCAGAACGCATTGTTACGGAATAGCTGATGGACTCCATGTTGAATGCATCTGCTATAAAGTTCGGAAGAAACAGGAAGTTGAACGTAATCGTGACAGAAACCGTTGTGGTCGCAGGAATGGTGGCGGTGTTCTCTACAATCTGCGGTTCTCCGGCCAAAGGCCAGTTGTGCAGATGGAAGTTGATGACATCGTTCACCTCCTGCGTGGTTACTCCTTCCAGCACGGCCAATCGGGCGGCTTCGTTGGCCGCATGCGTTACTGCATGCTCGGCCCAGTAGAAGCGCCCAATGTCAATGATGCCGAACAGCAGGAGCACCATCAGGGGAAGCATAAGGGCCGTTTCCACTGCGGTGGCCCCATGCTGCCCTCTGAATAGCGAACGGATTCTCATAGGGCCTCCCTGGTTACTGTGAGGAGGGTGTAAGGCTCAGGATTCCTGCATTGCCTTGTGGTCCGGGCAGGGTTTCAGCATTGTCCTTCCGGTAATTCTTGATGATCTCCTCCTGTTTCTGGCCGTCCATCAAGGGCGGGCCCACCGTTACCGGGGGAGCTGCCTCTCGCTGCAATTGAGCGGCATTCCTTACGGAGTCCCCCATGGGGTCCATCACATGCCGGTCGCGCATTTCAGTCTGTCTGCATCCGCCAAGCAGGAGCACTGCACACGAAACGATGCAGAGTGTAATGGTTGTAATTTTCATGATAATCTCCTCTTTCTACTCTGCAGACATGGTGTGCCCGACTTCGCCATCAAATCCTTTGAGGCTGGTGATGCCGGAAATCTGGGTATCCGCCTGTGCATTCGAGTTACTCGTACCGTTAGAGGCGGGGGGAGCAGGGTCTCCCTGCATTTGCCCGAAGAGATAGAACTCTATGTCGTTGGGTTCGATCACCTTCTCCGTGGGCAGTGAGAGTTTGTTGCCGTCCACGGGTTCAACCAGATGAGGCGTTACGATTACGACGAGTTCGGAGAGGTTCTTCTGGAATTCGGAACTGCTGAACAACGCGCCCAAAACGGGAACGTCGCCGAGCCCGGGGAACTTGGCTATGCTTTCCCGCAGAGAGTCCTTGATGAGCCCTGCTATGGCGAAGCTTTGTCCGGCACCCAGTTCCACGTTGGTTTCCACCCTGCGGGTGGTGATGGCCGGAATGGTCGCGCCGTTAAGGGTTATGGCGTTGGTGGCGTCCAGTTCGGAAACTTCAGGGCGAACGGAGATGTTGATACGGCCATTCCCGAGCACGGTGGGCTTGAATTCCAAGCCCACGCCGAAGGGGCGATATTCTATGGCAACCGTTCCCAAGCCCTGAGGGATGGGGATGGGGATTTCGCCGCCAGCGAGGAAGCTGCCGCTCTGACCGCTCTGGCATACCACGTTGGGTTCAGCCAGTACCTTGATGAGGCCGTTCTGCTTCAGCGCGTCAATGAATACGCTCCAGCTGGCTCCGGAATTTCTGAAGGTGAAGGCCGAGCCCACCTTGTTGGACAGTCGGAAGTAGCCCTCATCGTCAAAGCCTGTGAGGGAGTTGAGGAACGAATAGAAGACTTCCCCGTTCAGCAACTGCCCGGCATTGAGGTACGCAAAGTTGAAGCCCAGACGCTTGAGGACGTTTTTGGATACTTCCGCCACGCGGACTTCAAGCATTACCTGCTGTACTCCTCCCACGGAGAGCAGGTTGATGACCTTTTGCGGAGCAAAGGCCTCGGCGAGGGAAACCGCTATGGAAACGCTCATGGGATTGTTCACGATACCGGAAAGCGTCACGGACTCGTTGGCCGAATCGATACGGATGTCGGTTTCTTCCGGAAGCAGTTTGCGCATCATTTCCTTCAGCCGGGTCACGTCGCGGGTGACAAGCACGTCAAAAACATGGAGCAGGTTGTCGTTTGCGCCCCATAGCGAGAGCGTGGTTGATCCCATGGCTTTGCCGTTCAGGTATACCTGTTTCCTGCTCAGCAGGGTGACGTCGGCGATTTCCGGGTTTGCCACGCTTATGCGGTAGATGTTCCTTTTGCTTTCAAGCACGAGGGATTTACCGGTCTGAACTTCTATCTGCTTGATATTCTCAAGGGAAAGCAGTTTGTCGGATTGAGCATGGACGCAAACGGGTACCATGGCTGCCAGACAGCACAGCGACACCAGAACAACGATCTTTCGAAGTATTGGATACCTTCTCACGGGAGACTCCTTTGGCCTGCGCCTACTTCAGATGAACGGTCTGTTTTTCGTTTCCCTTGAGGACCTCGACGCGGTAGCCTTCGCGCTCCTTGCGCGGGATAGCCTTTACCGTGCTTGGCTCCTTCCCTCTGTAGGCGGAGAGGGCCTTTGCCTGATCCGCACCCTCCGTCAGAACAGTGGTCGCGTCTGCGTTGTGGCGAAGCGCAAAATGCAGGGAGCCGCTGCTGGCCGCCAGTGCCAGGGTTTCGCTTTCTTCAGGCGTTACCTCGAGCGTATACACGTCAACGGAGAAGGGCTTCTGCCCGTCACGGTTGGCGGACAACTCTTCACCGGTTGCAAGTACCTTCAGGTTTTGCAGAACAACCTTTGTTATCAGCTTGTCATTGACGTGCATGGTTGCCAGCACATCCACGATATCACCAGGGCGGATGAAACCTGAAAGGCCGAGCACCTTGTTGCCCTTTACGGCAACAGCTCGCTTGCCGGGGGTGATAAGCGCGCCGACGCCGCTTTGCTTCACATCATCTGAGGCGAGGCGCAGGGAAGAGATCGGCTCGCTTGCTCCTATGGGTTGCACGGCGACTCGCCCTTCCACCTCTTTCAGTTCGGAATACGTCGTCTTGGGACGTGAGGAGGCAAGGTATCTGACCGTATTTAGCATCTGCTTGTCGATTCTGGTTCCCGGCGCAATGTCTACTGAAGCCACCACCACGGGGACCGTCTGCGATTCGGAAATTTCGGTTATCACTTCCCGTGGACGCGACTGTAGCCAATCTAGGGTCACGTATCCCGTGATCACCGCAAGCAGTGCTGCAATGCCGAGTTGCAGAAGGATTCTTTTGATATTCATGACATTCTCCCCAAGAGGTTGAGTATCAACAAGTCTGGGTGATATTGATACAGTGCCATGGTTGTCAGGGTGCCTGCCGTTATTGCGAGCCCGTAGCAAAGCATGGGCATGTCCGCTTTGTTGTTCTCAGGAAATGTTTCCAATCGTCTGCTTCCCAAGGCCACCGCGTACCATGCGATGAATCGTTTAAAAAATGATCTCAGGGCATTCTTGTGAAGCATCATGACAATGAGCGCATATATTCCGCCTGCTATGCTGGTGAACAGAAAGGCAGCCAAAGCGCCGTTTGGCCCCAGGCAGGCGCCCACAGACATCATCAGTTTTACATCTCCGGCTCCCATTACCCCTATTGCATATGGGATAAACATTGTGCCGAATGCGATTGCCATGCCTGATATTGAAAACAAGATTCCTGAGAATCCGTCGTAATATCCATGAATCAAGATGAATGCGATGATTGAAGGAAAGGTTATCGCATTCGGAATTTTCTGCTTGCGTATGTCGAATGCAGAACTGAGCAGCAGGCAACTGATGAGAATGTATTCCATTGCTGTAAAGCGTTGCAGGCGGCCAGGGGCCGCCTGCATCAACTGTAGATGTTTACGGCAGGTTGCTGTTCACTGTGTTGAATCCAGTGTTGACCTTGCCGCCCAGGATCTTGACGGTGCCGACGATAACCGCTGCAATCAAGGCTACGAGAAGGCCATACTCAACAGCGGATGCCCCTGTTTCGCTAGTGAGAAACGTCTTGAAGGTCTTGTTCATACTCAACTCCCAAGAATTCGTCCCGTTAGTGGAATAAGATGCAATAGGTCTCTTGCATCCTCATATTTGTATCTTGAAAACAATACTGTGCTTGCGCTTCAGTTTGTTTGTGGCAATGTTCATGTTTATGTCGCTAGTTTTGCTTTTTGGGTTTTAATATTCTGTTATTATTGTTTGTTTTTGTTGTATGTGTTTGTGTTGCAAGCGATCAGTGTATTGTTTTGATGTGGTTGTGCTGCACAAATTATGTAATGTTTGAATGTTGTCTTGTTGATAAGTTCTTAATATTTTGCATGGTTATAGTGTTTGTGTTTGTTGTGTGGTTTGTTTGTCATTAGATTTTAGCTGGTTGCTGTTGAATTTGGTTTGTTTGGTTCTGTATTGTTGTGACAGGAAAAAAGAATTTTCCCCTTGTATGTACGATGAGCATTGTTGTTGGTTAGATCAATTATAACATCGAAAGGTCGCTGGGTTTTATAATGCGTACAATTGAAAAAAAACTCATGAATGACGGATGAATGGCGGGGGCTGTTGCCGGGAAGGAGGAATGCGGGGCGATCAAGGGCGGTTTGTCGGGTTAGGGGACAGTGTCAGGTGTTGTTCTTTCGTCTTCTGGATCCGAAGCGGATCGGTCTGTGCGGTAGAGGGGGGAACGCAGAAGGGGGGGCATGGAGCGGGCATGGTTGCTGCGAACGAAAGCAACGTTCGTATCATCTCAGATCAGCACGGCAGGAGAGGTTGTGGCGCGCGTAATTATGTGTATCTGAGGTTTGCTTTGGGCAGGGGGGAGCTGTAAAAAGACAAAGGCCGCAAAGAGTACATGTCTGCAATGCGGCCCGAATCTGTATGGTGTCCGTCCATTACGAGAACTGAATGGCAAGGCGGCGTATGGCTGTTTTGGGGGGCGAGTTAACGGTGACAGGCAGTCTGATGGTGACGAGAAAGCCGCCATCCGGACTGTTTTCGCCGAAAACGGAGCCACCATGCCGCATGGCCACATGGCGGGTTATCGCAAGGCCAAGGCCTTTTCCTTCCAATCCATGAGACGATGAGCCGCGAACAAATGGCTTGAAAATGTTCTGCAACTCTTCTGGGGCAACGCCGGTTCCCTGATCTGCAATGCGTATGACGGCTTCGTTGCGTGCTGCGTGCTCGGAAACGGAAAGGGTGACGGAAACCGCTGTGCCCTGCGGGGTGTGCCGGAGGCCGTTTCGGACGACATTCTCAAGCATGCGGTACAGTGTCTCGCGGTTGCCGGAGAGTTCAAGCCCTTCCGGCAGAATGCCGCAGGCAACTCTTTTACATCCAGCCTCGGCTTCGAAACGGGAGTCGTCAACCACCTGTCTGATCAAGGCGGTAAGGTTGACGGTTTCTTCTGGATTCACGGGGCGTTGGCATTTTGCCAGTTCCAGCATTTCGTTGGAGAGGGTGCCCAGCCTGTCGGCATCACGCCGGATGCGGTTGATGAGCCTTGCGGTTTCCGGCGGAACGGAGCGTCCTGCCAGTTCCACTGCGAGTGACATACGCGACAGGGGGGAGCGCATTTCGTGGGATATTTCCCCGAACAGGCGCTGTTGTTCCGCATGCAGCCTGCCCATATGTTCGGCCATGGCGTTGAACTCGCAGGCCAGTTTAGCCAGTTCATCTCCTTTGAAGCTTATGTCCATTGGCACCCTTGCGTCATACTCTCCTCGGGCAAGGCGGCGCAGCGCCTTGCGCATTTCCCGTGCAGGATGCGCCGGAAGCCTTAGCAGCAGGTAGAGTACGCCTATGGCCAGCACAATGGCTGCAAGGCGCAGGCCTGTCCATGCCGCCTGCTCCTCATTCATGTCGCCGGTTTGTGTCAGGCGTTCTGCGATGTAATAGGTTTCGCCGTTCTGGGCGACGAAGGGCATGGCTCTGGCGGTGCGGAGTTCTTTGTCACCGATGTTTTTGAAGAGCATGGGGGTGCCGCCCACAAGCTCCCCTGTGCGGCGGGCTTCTTTCGCCAGAAGCGGGAGTTTGGGTGCATTGCCTGTTGCGATGAGCAGGTGCATCTGGTGGTCAAAAAGCATGTAGACCGCTCCCTCTGCCACATGAGCGGGCAGAGGCGGGCGCCCTTCCTGCGGGAGATTGACGTGCTTCAGGAGCAGCTCGCCGGCAAGGGAAAGTTCCCGCACGACCACGCCTCGTATGCGCTGTGCCATCGGGCCTCGCTCCAGGACGCGTGTGCAGAAGAACATGGCGAGGCTGACAATGCCGATGGCAATGAGTAGTCCCGCCACCACCTTGATCAGCCAACCTCTCATTGCAGTCCTCCCGGCAACCGGATAAACGCGCCTGCTCCTGTGGCCTCAGGGGCGGGGGAGTCTGTGAAGTGATAAAAGTAGCCAGCCCCGCGTACGGTGATTATACGCTCGCCACCGCCGGAAGTCGGGCCGAGTTTGCGCCGGATGTTGCTCATGTGCACATCTATGCTCCGGTCATAAGGGGCCAGCTCGCGGCCCAGTGCCCGGAGGGAGATGTCTTCACGCGAGACCGTGCTGCCGCCTGCATCGAGCAGCATCTCGAGAATGGTGTATTCCGCAAAGGTGAGCACAACCGGCTCTCCGTTGCAGTGAACGGACCGTGCGCTTCTGTCCATGAGCAGGTCGTCAATTGTGATCTGTCTGCCCGAATGGGGGGCTGCGGCTGTTTTGGTCAGTCTGCTCCGGCGCAGTACTGAGCGGATTCTTGCGAGGAGTTCCCTCGGTACAAAGGGTTTGGGAAGGTAATCGTCCGCCCCCATTTCAAGCCCGACAATGCGGTCAACGTCTTCCGCTCTTCCGGTCAGCATGATGACAGGCATCTGGGAGCGGGAACGGATTTCCGCCAGTACGTCAAATCCGTTGGTGTCCGGTAGTCCCACGTCCAGCAGGACAAGGGCAAAAGAGCCGGAGCCGAGCATGGAAAGTCCTTCCAGTCCCGATCCCGTAATACGTAATGAAAAACCCTCCGGAGTAAGGTAGTCGCCAAGCATGGCTGCCAGTTCCGGATCATCATCAATAACAAGAATAGAGTGCATGCCGTTCCCCTGTAGTGTGGCACATTTTTCCCTATGACCGCTCGATAAAAAGGCGTGCAAAATCGGCACCAGCCTTCCCGTCTTCAATATCAAGAATTCTTAAGCAGTATTTTGCATTGCTGAACGCATTCTTATGCGTTGCTTAAGAGACCGTGCAGTCAAATGTGCTTATACATTCAATACGGGAAACAAACGGGCGTGGTTACACCAATGGCACCATGTCCTTACAGAAAACTCCAATAGTGGCGCATTTTCCCTAATCGCTCACGAAAATCGTCAGTATTGGAGGCTGAAATGCACTCGTATTCCCTTTCAGGGCATGATGTTGAGCAGCATGTTCCGTATATATACGACACCTGCAAATCGCTGGTGTCGTCCTGCCTGTTGGGCGATGCCCGCGCGTGGCAGGAGTTCGTGGGTATCTATAAGCCGCGCATAACCAGAACCGTGGCATGGACTCTTTCTCGCAGCGGCATGCGTGACTCGCTGGCTGCGGACACGGAAGACGTTGTGCAGGAAGTGTTTGTGCGCCTTGTGCGTGGCAACTACCGTCTGCTGGAGACGTGGAACCCGGATCGGGGCACGTTCCCTACATGGCTCACGGTTGTGGCACGCAGCGCCACGCTTGACTACCTGCGCGACAAGCGTAGCGGCGCTACGCAGCGGGCTTTGCAGGTGCCGCTCGATGAATGTCCTGAAGATATTCAGGACAGCGTTCTTCCCTCAGGAGAATTACATCTTCCTAAAGGTGTTCTCTCACCTCGTCAGCAATCAATTCTGCATCTCATATTCGAAAAGGAAATGACTGCGGAAGAAATTGCCGCATTTCTCGATATTCATCCACAAACGGTTCGTAGCATTCGACATAGTGCCTTGCAAAAATTGCGACACTATTATGAAGAATGTGAGTCAGAGTCAGTTTCTATGTGCTGATATGCAAAGAAATGAAAAGGCAATATTAAGAATTCAAATATTCAATAAAATCATAGTGTTTGTTGGAGTTATTTGGAGGTGCAAAACTTAATACATTTTCCATGAAGAGACGAAGAGAAAGTAGAAAACATCTTCGGCAGAGCATCAATGGAATGATGCTCGGAACATGACAACATCTTCATGGAGGAAGTAATATGTCATTGGTAATCAATCATAACATGATGGCGGCAAATGTTGCTCGCAACTTGAGCACTTCGTACGGCAAGCTTGAAACGTCCACGCAGCGTCTTTCTTCCGGTCTCCGGATCAACAGTGCGGCGGACGATGCGGCGGGCCTTGCCATTCGCGAGCTCATGCGTTCCGATGTTTCCGCATTGAATCAGGGGGTACGAAACGCCAACGACGCCATTTCCCTTATCCAGACTGCGGACGGGGCGCTTTCCGTTATCGACGAAAAGCTTATCCGTATGAAGGAACTGGCGGAACAGGCTGCCACGGGTACCTATACTTCGGACCAGCGTCTGATCATCGATTCCGAATATCAGGCCATGGCTTCGGAAATAACCCGAATCGCCAATTCTACCGACTTCAACGGCATTCACCTGCTTAACGGCAACCTTTCCAGTTCCACTCACGATGGTAGCAGCCTGAACGCTACGGGCATGCTGAAGGTGCACTTTGGTACCTCCAACGACTCGGCCGAGGATTATTACTACATTCAGGTGGGCACCAGCACTGCATCCGCTTTGGGTTTGGGAAATCAGGCCGTGGCAGGCTCCGCGGGCTACACCATTTCCACCCAGCAGGCCGCGCAGGATGCGCTGGACGCCATTGATCAGGCCATCATTTCCAAGGACAAGATCAGAGCCAACCTCGGTGCCATGCAGAACCGTCTGGAGAACACCATCTCCAACCTGCAGATTCAGGCCGAAAACCTGCAGGCCGCGGAATCCCGCATTTCTGACGTGGATGTTTCTACTGAAATGACGGAATTCACCCGCCAGCAGATTCTTACCCAGTCCGCCGTGGCCATGCTCTCGCAGGCCAACTCCCTGCCGCAAATGGCTTTGCAGCTTATCGGCTAACAGCCGGTGATGGGGAACGTGGGAGCGCCGGATGGGATTGATACCCGGACGGCAAGGCCCGACACCGGAAGGTGTCGGGCCTTTTGATTGCAGAGGGCTGGTGAGGAGATGACAGGGAGTACGGGGTGCTTCCTACTCAAGCTGCCCGAGCAGCGATGACAGCGAGGAGTTGATGTTCTCGTAATTGCCCAGCGAGGCTTCCAGGCGGGCATACTGCTCAATGAGGCGCTGCTGCAACCGTTCGATTCTGTCCTCTTCATCGCCGATATCGTCTTCGGTGTTATCGATGATGGTCTGGTAGTTGTTATCAATGATGGTGAGTGTGCCGGATTCGATGTCTGTAAGGCGATCCAGTTCCTCCAATGTTTCATTGATCTTGCCCTGCCGGATGGCCACATCGCCCTGATGCGTGCCATCCGTGCGGTTGGCAACGCCAAGAATGAGACCTTGCTCGGCATTGCCGGAAAGACCGGTAATGGTCCACGTGTCGGGATCAACCTTGGCGGCGTTGCCGTTGATGGTGGCACTGGTCAGAACGCCGCCGGAGATTTCATACTGCACATCGTACATGCCGGGGGCCGTCAGGTCCGTAATGGATGACTCATAGGTCAGATTGCCGGAATAGCTTACGCCGTCGGACTCTGCGGAGAAGAGGCGGGCTACGGCGTCCGGGTCTTTATCCAGCGCGGCTTCCAGTTCGTCGTAGTCCAGAACCAGCAGGCCGAAGTCGGTGGAGTTCTGGTCCGTCTCCGTGGATATACCGACCTGTGACAGGCTGCTGAACAGATCGCCTTCGTTGCTGGTGGAGTCGTAGCGCTTGAACCCCAGGCCGACGCTGGCGAGAATGTCCTGCAGGTTCTGCTCCACTATATCCATGCCGTAGTTGCCGCGCACTGCGTAGAAACTGGTTTTTTCGTCGTCGTATTCTTCGTCTTCGCTGGTTTCATCCAGCGCGGCGATGGCGGAGCGGATCTCGTTGGTCAGCGATATGAATTGTTCGATGTTTCCTATGATGGCTTCCGTGTCCGTCACCACGCTTATCTTTTCGCCCTCGCTGTCCGTGACGTCGTAGAGCGTGAGGGTAAGCCCGTCCACCACGTCATCGATGACGTTGGTTTCCCGTTCGATCCATGCGGAAGCATCAGGGGGATAGCCGTCCACCTTCAGTTGGGCGTTCTGCGCGGTCTGCGTCTGCACGAAGTCGGATGAGGTAAGGCCCGTCATGGTGGAACCGGTGACGTTGATGGTGTTGTCCGCGCCGAGATCCATGCCCCTGAGTTGCAGGTGGTATTCGCTCCCGTCGTTGACGAGGCTGGCCCGAACGCCGTCGTTGAGGCCTTCGTCCGCGTTGATGAGGTTGACGAAGGTTTGCAGGGTGGTGCCTGCAGGCACATCAATGGAATAGCTCGTGCCTGCGTAAGTCAGGCTGAACGTGGAGTCTGTTGTGGTTATGACATCAGAAGAGGAGGACCAACCGTAGGAGCCTGACCAGATGTCGTTCTGGGCAAGCTGATTTACGACCACGGAATGCGTTCCCTCAATGGCGTCCGCGTCCGCAGTTACGCCGAGGACGGATGAATCCGTGCTGGTGGCGGATTTGGTGAGAAACTTGCCCATGGAATCCAGGTCTTCCAGCGCGGTCTGATATTCCAGCAGCTTGGTGTTGATGTCCTGCACCAGAGCCTGTTTTTCAGTCCATTGCTCAACCCACGCCTCCATCCGGTTGAGGCGGTGGCTTTCAAGGTTCACGGTGGCCTCGATAATGGAGTCGAAGTCAGTGCCGCTGCCGAGCCCCGTGAAGGTTATGGAACCGGACCAGTATTCCGTCATGGCCGTATCCTCCGTAACGCTAGAGATAGTCCATCAGGCTCATCTGCATGAGCTTGGATGATGTGGACAGCACGGATTCGTAAATATACTGCGCCCGTGCGAGGTCTGTGGTGAGCTGCGTCAGATCTGCATCCTCAATGGAGGAGATATTGGCGTTGGTGGATTCCTTGCTCATGGCCACGGCTTCCTGTGCGAACTCCACGCGGACCTCTCTGCCGCCTATGGTGCCCTGCGCAGTGGAAAGGGTTTCGTGCGCGGCACTCAGGGCGTCGATCATGTCCGCTATGCCTTCCTGATCGTTCGTTTCCAGAAAACCTATGAATTTTCCGATGGATTCGAAGAGATTTGCCGGTGTGTCCAGAATGGTGCTGGTGTCGTTGTCGTCCACGCGCCCGCCGAAGATGTCCGCCCCTATGCTGTTTATCTGCACGCTGCTGGAATTGCCGATATCCAGATAGAGCGCTGCGGAGTGGGGTTCCACGATGAACTGGTCTCCCGCCACTACCGCTGACCCTCCATTGGACGCCAGCTCCAGAAATCCCCCCGGTACGGCGAAGGTGGCGTTGGAGGTGACGTTGCCGTCCACCCACGTGGCCCCGCGATCCAGACTGTAGGAGTAGCTTATCGGGCCGGGAAGACTGGCGTTTGAGGCGATGCGGATGGCGACGGAGGAGTCGAACACGCCGTCTGCCGTGGCGGTGACGGTTGAGCTGCCGTAGTGGTAGACCGTTTCATCCCCTTCCGTGTCGCCGGTGTAATAGGCTGCGGGCCGTATCCACACGGCAGTGCCGTCGCCCTCTCCGGGTGTCTCCGTGGCGGTGACCACGGAGCCGGACAGCATTTCTGCCTTGGCGGTGCCAAAATCAAGTTCGGTGTCGCCCGCTGCGAGGGTGGCCGTCTGCCATGTGCTGCCTCCGTCCGTGGTGTAGCGGTAATCGATCTCATCCACGCCCACCGTGCCGGACTCCGCAAATTCCACATAGATGGTTGAAGAGGTAGAGCCGGAAAAGGCCACGAACGAGGCGTCCGACAGTGTCTCGTCGCGCACTGTCGCGCCGAGTCCTATTTCATAGGCATTGGTGTCCGTCATGGAGCCGGCGAAGATGGAATCCCCCGCGTATTCGGTGTTGGCAATGGCCAGCATCTGCCCCATGAGTTCGCGGGCTTCTTCCGCGATCATGCTGCGCTGGCTGTCCGTAAGTGTACCCGTGGCGGCCTGTTCCGCCAGTTCTTCCAGTCTGGTCAGCACATCGCTGGCCTGATTGAGTTCATCATCTGCCAGTTGCAGCCAGCCCAGAGCGGTATTCATGTTCTCGTCGTACTGATCTAGGCGCGTCAGGTATGTTTTCAGGTCTAGCGAACGCGACATGCCGCCGGGATCGTCTGAGGGACGGTTTATGGTCTTCTGCGAAGCGTTCTGCTCGTTCAGGCGGATGATCTCTGAAAGAGAGTTGTTCATGTACCGTACCGAGGAATCGAACAACATGCTTCTGGCGATGCGCATAGGGTGTTCTCCTCTATGACTTCAGCGAAAGAATGACATCGAACATCTCGTTCGCCGTCTGAATGAGCTGGGCTGCAGCCTGATAGGACTGTTGATAGCGGGTGAGGTTGGCGTATTCTTCGTCAAGGTTCACGCCGGAGACTTCCTGCTGTAGGGTGTCCAGCTGGGTGGCCACGGCGCTGGAATAGGTGTAGCTGCGCGAGGCTGTGTCCATATCCGTGCCCACCTTGGAGACGAGGGAGTGCAGGTGTTCGCTGAGTGTCTGGGATGAGGAGGAATGGATGGTATCCAGCTCCACATCCGCCTCGGCCAGACCGGCCATGGCCAGCGCATTGGTGTTGTCGCCGGAGGCAACCAGTCCTGTGCCGTCCACGACGCTGGCATTGATGCGGCCCGAGTCGGCAAGGAGTCGGGAGTCCACCTGAATGTCGGTAATGCCGTCACCGGAGAAAAAGGTGTTTATGCCCGTTGCGGCTAGAATGCCCGTGGTGTCGCCGGCAAACTCGAACTCCACACCGTCCGCGGCCTGAATGGACATGCGGCCGTCCGTGACGGAGGCGGTGAGCTGGCCGGAGAAGGTGGCGTTGATGGCCGCTGCCACGTCGTTCAGCGAATGCTGGGTGGGGTCAAAGCTGTCCAGCCCGGGCGGAACGATGGAGCTGAAATCAAGTGCTGTTACGCCGAGCGTGTTGCCTGTGTCTTCATCGTACAGGGCTATGGAAAGGCCGCCTGTTGTGAGCTTGTCCGCATAGGCGAGCTGGGTGTTTGCAAGCGGGATGGAAGCATCGTTCACGGCATTTACGGACTGCACGTTGGTATAGTGCTCCGTTCCCGCGCCCTGACTGTGCTGGTAGTTCATCTGCCAGATCAGCTCGCTGGCAAAGGCGTCCATCTCTTCCATGTAGGCGGTGATGGACTGGTCGCGAACCTGCAACAGCCCTGCAATGCTGCCGCCGCTGAGTCTGTTGCCGCTGTCGGAGGACGAGTCTGCATAGGGAGTGATGTTCACCTTGTCGGAGGTGGTCTTGTACCAGTACACGCCGGACTTGGGCACGATGGTGAACTCGTCGCCTGCGGAAACGTTGGTGGTGGCCGTGGCGTTGGCGTCACCCGCCGTGCCGAACCATACGGAGACGCCTTCAATTGTGACGCGATTGTCGTAGTCGCCTGCGGTGTAGGTGAGTTCGTTGCCGTTGTCGTCGGTGAGCCACGTCCTGCCGCCGTCCACGGATACTCTGAAGGTGGCCGCACCGGCAGACCCGTCTGTGGGGCCGGAGGTGACAAAGTCTATGGTCAGTTCGTTGGCTCCGGTACCGTCAAAGTAGACCTCTCCGTCGTAGGTCGAGCCGGAAGTCAGTTCCTTGGTGGATTGCGGGCCTTCGTAGGCCAGCGTGTATGCGTGGGAGCCATCCACCAGCGTCTGGCCTTCCGCCGTGAGCACTGTGTACTGGCCGTTCTCCTGATAGATGACGTTGACGTCCAGCAGGCTGGAGAGCTCGCGTACCGCCACATCCATGGCGTCCTGTAGTGTTGCGTCGTTGCGGTTGCCTACGATGGTGGCGTTGTAAGCTGCAATGGCCGAGAGAAGGTCGTTGGCTTCATCCACCTGATCGGCAATCTCTGCGTCGGCAGCCTCGCGGGCCGCATCCAGAGAGGAGTTCAATGAACGCAGCTGGTCGGCAAGCGTTGTGGCGTATTCCGTCAGCTCAGTACGGTAGGCGTCGCTGGAGGCGTCCTGCGCAAGTGCGCTCAGGCTGGTGAAAAATTGGTCCAGTGCGGTGGAAATGCCGTAGTCGTCGCTTTCGTTGAACAGCTCTTCCACGCTGGAGAGCGACTCCGCCTGCTGGCCCCAGTAGCTGGTTTCACTGTTGGAGGCGAGATACTGCTTTTCCACATAGTAGTTGTAGTGTCTTGCGATTTCCTGCACGTCCGCGCCGGTGCCAAGGTAGAGAGAGCGATAGCGGATGCTGTCTGCCGTCTCATAGGTGACCGTCTTGCGGCTGTAGCCCTGCACGTCCGCGTTGGCTATGTTGTCGCCGGTTACGCTTATGCCCACCTGTGCATTCATCAGGGCCTGCGTGGCTAAGCTGTAGATTCCATTGATGGTCATGAAAGCACCTCGTTCTTGCGCGGCTGCGCGGGCGAAGCTGTGATAAGCGCGCCGCCCTTGGACTCTCCGGGAGAGTCCGGCACGGGGGAAACCGGGCGGCACGCTTCAGGGGACGTTATGGATAACGAAGGGGAGAGCCGCGCCATGCACGCGGCATGTGGCGTTATGGTGCGCGGCCTTTATTTCCGCCCGGCGTTTACCGTTTGAGGTTGATGGCTTCCTGCAGCATGGCGTCGGCGGTGGTAATGACCTTGGCGTTGGCTGAATACCCGCGCTGCGTGGTGATGAGGCGCACCATCTCTGTGGACATGTCCACGTTGGATTGCTCCAGAGTGTTTGCCGCAATGGATCCGAAGCTGGATGTGTTGGCTCTGCCCACGCGGGCCGACCCGGACTCCGTTCCTTCCGAGTAGAGATTGCCGCCTTCCAGAATCAGTCCCTGCGGGTTGTTGAAGTCCGCAAGCGCCAGCACGAACAGGTCCAGGATCTGGCCGTTGGAATACTGGCCGCTCACCACGCCGTCGCGGTCAACTTCAATGCTTTGCAGATAGCCGGTGGCGTAGCCGTCCTGACTCTGGTCATAGGTGGAGGAGGCGGAATCGTAGGCCGTGCTTGCGCCTGCCTGCAGGTCTACCTGATCAAAGGTGGTTAGCGAGGAGAAGGTGTTGCCGATGGCGGCGGCATTGGAGGCCACACCTGTTGCCCAGCCGGTTCCCTCGTTCTTGATGCCCAGATTGAGCTCAATGTTCAGGGCACTGGCCGCACTGGTGGTGCTGGCGTTTGGCGAGCCTGAGAAATTGGCCGTGAAGACGGGGTAGCCATCTTCCGAGAATTCCGAGGGCGTCCAGTTGGTCAGGTCGTGCAGGTCGCCCGTTGCCGTGGAGGCCAGCGTGAAGGCCGTCATGCCCTGCAGGATGCCGGAGGAGTTGAAGGTGAGCGTGCCTGTCATGAGCAGACCCGCGGCGGATGTGGTGTTCAGGTTCTGGCCGTCAATGATGCGTCCGTCGTCGGAAGGATCGCAGGTAACCACGTACTCCCATACCTGATAGCCGCCCGCCTGACTGGTCACGGCATCGTCTTCCACCTTGTCGAAATAGACGGTCAGTTCGTGCGCGGAGCCTGCTTCGTCATAGACGGTCATGGTGGTCTGGTAGGCATACTGCGTATCGCCTATGGGCGTTTCGTCCAGTCCGTTCCAATCATTGAAGACGGAGAAGAACGGGTCTGCGGCATCATTGTTGTTATCGTCATCAGACTTGTCGAGGTTCACGGAAAGATAGACCGACGAGGTCGCGGAGGGCGGTGACTGGTACGAGGTGAGCTGCAGCGAGGTGAGTGCGCCCTGTGTCTGCACTACGCCGTTGGACGAGGTGGTGGACGCCGCCTTCCATCCCTGCACCTGATAGCCGTGTGCATCCACCAGATAGCCGTACTGGTCGAACTCGAAGTTGCCCGCACGGGTGTAGTAACGGTCGCCGGTGGTGGGATTGTTCACCATGAAGAAGCCGTTGCCGCCGATGGCTACGGCTGTGTCGCTGGTGGATGCTTCGTATGAACCCTGCGAGAAATCCTGATAGATGGTGGCTACGGTTGCGCCGTGACCAACCTGATTCAGGCCGTTCGCCGTGGAAACCGTGGAATAGAACACGTCTTCGAATTGTGTGGTCGCGGACTTGTAGCCGATGGTGCTTGAGTTTGCGAGGTTGTTGCCGATGACCGACATGGCCTGGCTGTGTACCGTCAGGCCGGAAATGCCCGCATACATGGAACCGCTGATACTCATGATAATGCCTCCCGGAGGATGACGGGTTACTGGGTGGTGGTGTCGGACGTGCTGCCGGACGTGTTGCTGATGATCTTGCTGACGTAGAGCAGTTCCACAGTCCGGCCGTCGCTCAGTTCAAGCACGGTGGAACCGTTGGAACTGGATATGCCGGTGACCGTTCCGGAGACCTCGGAAGAAACGGAAACGTCGTTGCCGTCTGCATCGTAGGCTTCAAACCCGACGTAGTAGGTGCCGTCTCCGGCTTCGCTGCCGTTGGTCTTGATGCCGTCCCACGTGAAGGTGTGTTCTCCCTCCGTAATGGAGCCGAGGTCCACGCTGGCCACAATGTCGCCGTCTTCGTTGTAGATGTGGGCCGTGACGGACTCGCAGTCTTCAGCGGGGGTGAAGTAGACATCCGTACAGCCGTCATCGCTCTTGCTGATGGAGTAGCCGGCGGCCACCACGTCCTGACCGAGATAGGAAACCGCACTGTTCACCGTCATGACGTTCAGGGTGCTGGTAATGCCTTCCATGCTCTCGTTCAGCGATTCCAGTTCTTCCAAACTGGAGAACTGAGCGAGTTCCGCGATCATTTCGGCATCTTCCACCGGGTTCAGGGGGTCCTGATTCTCCAGCTGAGTCACGAGCAGGGTGAGGAAATCGTCTCTTCCCAGATCTGATGATGCACTGTCCGTGGAGGCAACGTAAGCTGCGTTGTTGTATGAGACTGCGTCAATGTATGACATGGCACACCTCGTCTATTACAAGGTTTGATTTATAATGTTTCACGTATGCAGATGCGCAGTTCGAGTATGTCTGTTCTGCAGTCTCTGCATGAGGCCATGTGGCTTTCAAAACTTTTTCTGAGTTTTGCAGGGAGCATCTTGTCAATGTATCCTGCTGTTTCATTGTATCCGGGGCAGAATGTGGAGGTTCTTGATAATCCCTCGTCCATTGAGCCACCCCACATTTCAATTCCTGAATCACAAAGAGAATTTCTATTCTTCATGAAGGCGTTCCTGTTTGTTTTGGTTCGCTTTGTAATAGATACGAATGCGGGATGTGGTTTCATCCATTAAGAAAGCATTATGTATTGCAAATTGATGCAATGGATTGTTTTGCATCGTTATGTAATCTTTGGGAGTGTTAAGGCTGGGGGGCTGAGGGAGGTGAATTGTTCAGGCCGGGGATGGCGTATGGGGAGGAGGGGGAGAGAAAGGGGGGGGTGAGTGTGCTCTGGAAGTGTGTCAAAACAGAAAAGGCCTTACGGAGTTACCCGTAAGGCCTTGTTTTCTTGCAAAGCAGCAGTCGGAATCGAAATGGCGACATCCGGCTGTCTGCCATAATTCGTCGGTTAGCCTTGGCCTGTCCTGATGCGTTCTGCCCTCATGTGCGCGGCCGACAGAGGACATGGATGGCTTAGAACTCGTTGTGCAGCTTGAGCAACAGGCGGAGCAGTTGGTTGGTAAAACCTGCCTCATTGTCGTACCACGCCAGCAGGCGGACCATTGTGCCGTCGGTTACATAGGTCATTTCTTCGTCAACAACCGAGCCGTAGGTGCTCCCGGTAAAGTCTGATGAGACGAGAGGTGCCGTGCTGTAGGCCATGTGGTCGTCTGCGGCATCGCGTAGAACCGTGCGGACTTCATTTGTGGTTGTCGGTGTTGCCAACTCGCATACGAGATCGATAAGTGCCACGTTTGCCACAGGAACGCGGAGGGCCGATCCGGAAAGTTTGCCCTGTAGTTCCGGTATGACTTTTTCCACGGTTTTGTGTGTTCTGACAGGCGTGGGAACAATGTTGATCGCACACGCGCGGGCTCGGCGCTGATCAGGGTGGCTGCCGTCGAGAATGCGCTGGCGCATGGTGTAGGGATGCACCGTAGTCATGTTGCCGTGCACAATGCCGAACCGCTTTTCGATATGCTGGATGGGCAGGGCGAGGCAGTTGGTGGTGCAGGAGGCGTTGGATATGATGGTATGGTCTTTCGTGAGGTTGCCGTCATTGACCCCCATGACCACGGTAATATCTGCGTCGTCGGCAGGGGCTGCAATAACAACGCGTTTGGCACCGCACAGTAGATGGCGCTCGGCATGGCGCCTATCCGTGAAGACGCCGGTTGCTTCGACCACGATATCAACGCCAAGCTCTCCCCAATTCCAGTTGTCGGGGGATAGCTGCGAGTAGCGGACGGGTGAGCCGTTTACGAGAAAACGCTCATCCCCTTGCTGTTCAACATCCGGAAAACGGCCGTGGACAGAGTCGTATTGCAGAAGATGAACGGCTTCGCCGAGGGGCATGATATCGTTGACGGTCACTAGCTCAAGGGAGGGGGTTTGAGCGAGAAGTCGGGTAAGATAGCGACCGATTCTTCCAAATCCATTAATTGCTATGCGTGTGGTCATTGGTCTGGTTCGTAGGCCGGAGGGAACAGATGAAGGGCGACTGTTGCTGTCATGATGGCAACAGTCGTTTTTTTGTGTGATGTGCTCGTTACGGAAAGAGAGGCTACGCCAGCTGGTTTCGCCTATTCTTTCTTGTACACATCAACGCCGTATTGGGACATGCGTTTGCCGGAATCCGTATAGTGCTTGCGGATGGTTTTTTCCAGAGTGGCAGGCTTGCCGGACTTCAGCGCTTCCAGGATTTCGAGATGGCGCTCGTATACCTGCTGCGGCGTGTACAGGGTTATCCAGTACTTGTAGAGCAGGAATTTGGAGATCCCCTGACAGGAGCGGCGGCACAGATCAATGAGCAGTTCGTTGTCTACGCGGGAAAACAGAATGTTGTGAAAGGTGTTGTCAAGCTGGGTCAGGGAGTCCGGGCTTTCTCCGGATTCGGCGACCTTGCGCATGCCCTCAACAACCTGTTCCAGATGGGTGATGTCTTCTTCCGTATAGAGCGGCAGTGCCTGCGTTACCGCTGCCGCTTCAAGCACGCCACCGGTGAAGTAGCTGTCCTCGATCTGTTTTGCCGTCAGCGCCGTCACATACTTGGCCTTTTGCGGCTCAGACTGAATGAGTCCTTCCCGCATCAGAAGCTGCAGGGCTTCCCGGATGGGCGCACGGCTGATGCCGAGCTGTTCCGTAAGCAGTACTTCCTTGATCTGATCGCCGGGAGAGAGCTCTCCCTTCAGAATGGACTGCTTGACGTATTCAGCGACTTGTTCGCTATAAGTGAGCTTCTTGATGCCACTCATGGAATCTCCCGTGCTGAACGGACCTTCTATGTGTGCGAGGATTGTGCCGGTTAATAGTGCCATATATACTGTTAAGTTACTGGTTGTCGAGTTCGATCTGCTGAACCGAGTTGAAGGGAATGCTTGCGCCCAGAAATTGCTCACCTACACGGGCAAATCGCTGCAGGGCATCCGTAACGTAAAATGTTGTGGAGCCGTTATTGTGCTCCTCTTCGCCGAATTGCAATGAGAAATTGGCAGCCAGTTCTTCGGCGAGACTGTCGGCGGGGTCCACAAGAACCACATCCGGACTGACGATGTCGCGTATTACCGTGCTGAAACGGGAAAAATGTGTACACCCGCAGATGATGCAGTCCGGATTGTACGGTGCAAAATCGGCCAGAAGTGGCTCAATATACTTGCGAACTGCCATAGCGGCGATGTGATCCTGAGTCCACCCCTCTTCGGCCAGCGAAACCAGAAAAGGGCATGCACGGGAGCGGACCTCGGCAGCGGGCAGTATCTGTGCTATGGCCTTTTCATAGGCGCGCGATGCCACCGTGCATTCCGTGCCTATCAGACCAACTCTGCCGGAGCGGGATGCTTGGGCGGCAGCCCGTGCTCCGGCGTCCACCACGCCGCGCACCACAATGTCGGGAAAGGCCTGCTGAACGGCCCCCAGGGCCACGGAGGAAGCCGTGTTGCAGGCGATGACTATGCAGTCCGCACCGGATTGGACCAGGAATCTGGAGGCCTGCAACGAGTACTCGATGATGGTTGCCGGACTCCGCTTCCCATAGGGCAGGCGGGCTGTATCCCCGCAGTAAATATAGTCGAGCCAGGGCATGGCCGCCTGCAGGCGGCTCAGCACAGAAAGACCGCCCACGCCGGAATCGAACAGGCCGATGCGGGGGAGCCGTACTTGCTGCACCGGCAGCATTTCACAGAGAATTCCCTGCGGGGAAACCTGCGGGGTAATGGAACCGTCAAGCATCATGGGGCTGGTTAATAGAGGAATGCGTGTTCGGCTTCATCAAAGGCGAAGCGTTCTTCCAGCTGGGCTTTTGCCTTGGCGGCATCCGCCGCGAGCAAGGGGATGGCATGGCCGAGAACAGCCATGTATCTGGAAGCGTCGTCCGCAGTGAAGGCCGGAATGATCCATTCACGGATGTAGTCTTCGGCAACAAGCATGGACAGCACCGCGCTGGTGCCGGGCATGATGCCGCCTCCCCCCACCTGATCGTGCATATGGGCACTCATGAAGGTTACACCGCCTGCATCCTGACTGACGATAATCGCCAGTTCACCCATGAGCTGTACTTTCTCTGCGGATGTCTTCGCGCTTGAAAACGCCGTGCCTATCTCGACAATGCGTCTGCCGAGCTCCAGTTCAGCAACTCTGAGTTCTCCCTTGTGGCGAGGATAGGCCGAGTCCGAGCAGAGAAAAGGCAGGTCTGCCGTCTTCACTCCGGCAAGCAGGGCTTCGTATACGTAGCGGTTGTCCGCCTCGGCATTCATGCGGACCCACATGCGGCTATGGTCCACTCCCTGACACAGGGAAGGAACGAAGGCCTTGCTCTCCAGAATGACGGTCGGCAGGCGGTCCAGTCCGAGTTCGCGCATGACGCGCCCCTTGTCGCCAAGGGCGATGTTGCCTTCCAGATCTTCATCCGGACCGAGTCCGCCTTCGTTGGCATTGGTCATGGCCAAAACTGAGACAGGGGTGTCGTTCATGAGTACCCGTGCGCCGATGCAGCCACCGATTTTACCAGGCATGTCTTCGTGGCCTTGAACGACGGCATCAGGATACTTGACGGCGAAGGTGTTCATGACGGCCAGACAGCATGCAGCTTGCAGGGCAACGGGTGCTTCAAGCACGCCCTGACCGTAGATGCGTCCGAACACGCGGAAGGCGGTGGACTGGCTGTAGGCGGCATCAAGGCCGATGGCCGAGAGCATGCGGGCCGCCTCGTGCGGGGTGAATCCCCGTCGGGCTGTTGCGCATCCCGTGCCACCGTCTCTGGTGGTAACGGTTACCGTGCCGGTGCGCGCATCTACAGAGGCGGCAGTAATGGTGGTGTCGGCAGGGTATGCCTGCCTGATAATCCCGATGGCCACGGCGAATCCGGCGGAATCATCCTGCACAAATCCGTTGTGGCTATGAATATGGCCAACTCCGGCATGGCCGGAGATGCCGATTATGCTGTTTCCGTTGGGATTGGGGTATATCTGCATGAAAAATCTCCGGGTCCGTCCGCCGCTGGAGGTGCCGGCGGACGGACCCTTTACCGGTTAGAGGCCCGGCAACCAAAGTGTCAGAGGCGGGAAGAAGACGATGACAAGCAACGCCAGAATCATGGTGAACAGGAAGGGAAGCACGGCCACGCTCAGCTTTTCGATGCTGATGTTACCTATGCTGCACCCCACGAAGAGGTTCACCCCTACGGGCGGTGTCAAGAAGCCCATGGAAGCACAGACGATCATGACGATGCCGAAGTGAATCGGGTCCATACCCAGCACCTTGACTACAGGCAGCAGGAGAGGGGTCAGGATCAGAATGTTGGCCAGTGCGTCCATGAAGGTACCCATGATCAGCAGGAAGGCCAGAATAATCGGGATCAGGATATACTTGTTGTCGGAGATGCTTACGAGGAAGTTCACCAGCATGTCCGGCACGTTGTAGAAGAGCAGAATCTGGCCGAGTGCGGTAGCCGTGGCAACCACGAGGAAGATGGAGGCCGTGGTCAGGGCGGTGCCCTTGAATATCTCGGTGACCTTGTTCCAGCTCAGCGTACGCAGAATCAGCCCTTCGGCCACAAAGGCGTACAGAACAGCGATAACGCCTGCTTCCGTGGGGGTGGTCAGGCCGCCATAGATGCCGCCGAGAACGATGAGCGGAACCATGAGGGCGACAATGGAATCCTTGAAGGCGATCATGATCTCCTTGAAGGACGCGCGGTCTCCGGTGCCTCTGTAACCGTACTTCTTGGACAGAACATAGCTGCATGCCATGAGGCAGAGACCGACGAAGATGCCGGGAACAACGCCCGCAATGAACAGGTCACCCACGGAAACACCTGCGGTGGTGCCGTAGATGATCAGCGGAACGCTGGGCGGAATCATAACGCCCAGACAGCCCGCAGCAGTGTTGACAGCGGTGGAGAAGGAGGTGCTGTAGCCTTCCTTCTTCATGGACGGGATCATGATGCCGCCCACTGCGGCAACCGTAGCCGGAGCAGAGCCGGACAGGGCGCCGTAGAACATGCTGGTCAGGACCGAGATATGAGCCATGCCGCCGGTGATGTGGCCCACAAGGCCCTTGGAAACGGTCAGCAGGCGCTGGGCCATACTTCCCTTCTGCATGATCTCGCCCGCCATGATGAAGAACGGGACGGCCATGAGCGGGAAAACGTCCAGAGAGTTGACCATTTTCTGAATCAGGAACTCAAAGGGGAGCATATCGCCGGCCCAGACGCCTACGATAACGCTCAAACCGATGGCAACGCCGATGGGCACGCTCAGGAACAGAAACGCGGCGAGTGCCAGAAATGTAAGGAGGATAGCAGTATCCATATGTTAAGACCTTTTAATTGCCGGACGGGGAATCAAAGGTGATTTCGCCCCGGAGGATGGAAAGAACACGCTGTGCGGTTCTGAGAGCCATGAGGCCCATGCCGACAGGAACACTGAGGAATACCCAGTACATTTGAACTTCAAGGGCAGGGGTTTTCTGCCCGGTACCAGCGAGGAAGTCGACCATCTGAAAGCCCCACACGGCTGTACAGACGCAGAATCCGATGGTGCAGACATAAGCGGCCAAGGTTACGTACTTGGCGAATGTCGGACCAAACAGAGTGCGGAGGATGGTCACTTCAAGATGTCTGTCCTTCTGCGTGGCGTAGCTGCAGCCCACATAGACCGACCATATGAAGAGATAACGGGCCAACTCTTCGGACCAGTCCAGCGAGCTTTGCAGAACATATCGCTGAAAAACCTGAACAGCGATAATCAACGCCATTCCGCCCAGACAGGCAGAGGAGACAATCCCTTCGACTTTATCTAACAAGTTTTTACTCATGGCACTCTCGTAGTTGCTTCTTTGATATTGGCCGCCGGGATTGAGAGGATGCCCGGCGGCCAAAGCAGGCTTGCTATTCGCCGGCGATAGTCGCCTTGGCGCGTTCAATCAGATCTTTGCCGATGCGCTGTTCGAACTCCTGGTAGACACCAGCAGTTGCTTCAGCCCAGCGGGCACGCTCTTCGGGGGTGAGGGTGTAAACGGTGACGCCCTTGTCCGCGAGCTTGGCCATGATTTCCTTTTCACCTTCGCGGATAAGCTTGCGCTCGTAGAGTTTGCTCTCTTCGAAGGAGTCGAGGATGATCTTCTTGTCTTCAGCAGACAGGGAGTCGAGGAAGCGCTTGGAAATCATGACCAGGTGGGGGCTGTAAAGGCTGTTCACCATGGTCAGGTTGTTGTTTACTTCAGGGAAGTTGTTGTACCATGCGAGGTTCAGGTCAATGTCGATGCCGTCTACGGTCTTCTGCTGCAGAGCGGTGTAAACTTCACCCCAGGAAATGGGGGTGGAGTTCATGCCCAGAGCCTTCAGGGTGGCGATGTGTGCCTTGGAAGGAGTGGAGCGGATCTTGAGGCCCTTGGCATCTTCCAGCGTCTTTACGGTGCGCTGGTTGTTCCACAGGTTGCGGAAGCCGATTTCAATGTAGCCAAGGCCGATGATGCCGGTCTTTTCCAGAGCCTTGGCGGCGTTCATGCCGATGGGGCCGTCGGTGATCTTGTCGGTGGACTCGTAGTCGGGGAAGAGGAAGGGCAGATCGAAGAGCAGGAAGTCATCAGAGAAGGGGGCCAGGTTGGGGGTGGAGGCGGAGCCCATCTGCAGCATGTTGTACTGCAGGCCCTGCACAACGGCGTCGAAGTTACCGAACTTGGAGCTGTCGTAAATATCAACGCGGAACTTGCCGTTGGTACGGGTTTCAACCAGTTCCTTGAATTTTTCAAAAGCCTGCCCCATGGGGTGCTGGGGAACGTTAGGGTGGGCCAGCTTGATGACGGTGGTACCGGCGACTGCGGCGGTGGTCATGACTATGACGGCCACAAATGCGATCAGCAGGGTGTAAATGCGAGACATCTTCTTTCTCCTTTTCCGAAGCAGTCTTCCTGAATCGCTGCTTCACATTACAAAACAATACCTTGGTGCCTTAACCCATTATTAATAGGCCTGCGTTCGCAATAAACACAGGCCCATTCTACAATTAGTCGCGGAAGGTATCCAGATATGCGTACAGGGCCGGAGAGCCGCCGGTGTGCAGGAAGAGCACATTGGAGCCTTCGGGGAAGTGGCCCTTGCGTACCAGATCGATCAGCCCTGCCATGGCTTTTCCGGAGTACACAGGGTCGAGCAGGATGCCTTCGGTGGAGGCCAGCAGCTTGACGGCTTCAACCATACCTTCGGTGGGCAGGGAGTAGCCGGGGCCGACGTAGGAATCAAAGCATTCCACAGCTTCAGCGGGGATGCTGCCCTTGACGCCTACGAGTTCTGCGGTTTTCTGAGCCAGCTTGTGGACGATGCCTTCCTGAACGTCCTTGGGGCGGCTGACGTTGACGCCGCTGACCGGAATGTTGGCATTGCAGCCAACCATGCCGACCACGATACCGGCGTGGGTGCCGGCGGAACCGCTGGGAACAACCATGTGGTCGATCTTCAGGCCCATCTCGAAGAGCTGCTGCAGCACTTCTTCAGCACAGGAAACGTAACCGGTGGCGCCGATGGTGTTGGAAGCGCCGCCGGGGATGATGTAGGGCTTCTTGCCTTCAGCTGCCAGCGTTGCGGCCAGCTTTTCCATTTCGCCCATCATGTTGGAACCGCCGGGAACCACGGTGACGGACTTCACGCCCATGAGCTGAAACAGGAAGTTGTTGCCGGATGCTTCGGGCTTGTAGCTGCCCTTCACGCGCTCTTCCAGAACCAGATGGCAGTCCATGCCTTCCTTGACGGCCCAGGAAAGGGTCAGGCGGCAGTGGTTGGACTGCACGGCACCGCAGGTGATGATGGTGTCGGCGCCTTTTTCCAGTGCGTCGGCAATGCAGAAGTCGAGCTTGCGGGTCTTGTTACCGCCGGCACAACCGGGCAGCAGATCGTCGCGCTTGATGAACAGGTTCACCTTGCCGCCCAGGGCCTTGGAGAAAGCCGGAACAGCCTCGATGGGGGTGGGGGTCTTCACATAGCCGCGGCGGGGAAACTTTGCGAGGTTCATAGGAAGTTCCTTAATCTCGATTACTTAAGGTTGATGATGCATTCCACTTCAACGTCCGCACCCAGAGGCAGGGCTGCCACCTGAAAAGCGCTGCGGGCAGGGAAGGGCTTGTTGAAATATTGTGCGTAAACGCCGTTTACGGCCTGAAAGTCGGCAATGTTGGCAAGGTAAACAGTCGTCTTGACGGCATTGTCGAGCGAAGTGCCCGCTTCTTTGGCAATGGCGCTCAGGTTCTTGAAGACCTGATGCGCGCGATCTTCGATGCTGCCCTCCACCATCTTGCCGGTGGCAGGATCAATGGGCAGCGCCCCGGAAGTGAACAGAAAGTCGCCGGCAACAACGGCCTGCGAGTAAGGGCCGATGGCTGCCGGAGCGCCGGGAGTGTCGATGATTTGCTTGGTCATCTTGCGTTTTCTCCAGTTGGTGTGTTTTGTCACAATGTCCAAATGTTGAATGTCCAAATGTCGACATTTGGACATTGTGATTCCCTCCTATCCGCGATAAAACTCCGTGTCAACAGAATTGTACGTTATTTCACAAGGCGCTGTGCGTTTGAAAAGATAACCTGCGGATATTCAAAATATTCGTGAGCGGAAAAAATGGTGATCTTGAGAGCGTTGCTCTCGAATGAGGTGTCCCGGAGCAACTTTCCGGGGGGAGTTCGGTATCGGATATTCTCAATTTCGAGGTGGTAAGCCTGGCAAATGGGATGTCTTGTGCAGGTATGGTTCCAGTAACAACCGGGATGGATCCCCAAGCCATGCAGTGATCGAAAGCTATTTGGCGTACAGGTATTCCAACTGGAGTAGGGTAATTCCTTTGCGCTTACGTTATTAATTTACCAAGCGCCTTTACCCATCTGTGCCTTGCAGGGTATGATTGAAAGGAGTCCTTTGTCACAATAGCCATGAATTGATTGCGGTTCGACCATTCTGCGCGGACAAGTTTGATGGAGAGTGCCGACATGTTCAACTCCATGAAAGTGATCATACTTCTCTTTGTTGCCGTTCTGGTTGTGACGACGGCTACCGGGGTTACTTTCTTTGCCCAAAGAGAAATCACCCGTAGTGCTTCGCAAACCGAGTTCAAGCATGCCCAAGGTCTTGTCGAGGCAGTCTATCTGAATGTGGTGAATGAATATCAAAGTCTTATATTCTATGAACAGACAGCTCTTGAACGTAGAAAGCAGGAGTTAAGGGCCGTGATGGACATTGCATATGCAGTTGTCCAGAGATGCTATGCTAAATACAAATCCGGAATTGTATCTGAAAGTGCAGCAAAAGAAGAAGCAAGGGAGGCGTTACGTTCATTTCGATATGACGAAGGGGTTGGATATATATGGCTTAACAATACTGAAAGCCCAATCCCAAAACTTATTATGCACCCAACGCTCCCTGAACTTGTGGGCAAACCAAATGATGATCCAAAATTCAACGTTGCCATGGGGCCGGATAAAAATCTGTTTGTTGCTTTTCGTAAAACCGTGGAAAATGGCGGAAGCGGTTACGTAAATTATTTGTGGCCTAAACCGACTCCTGGAGGCCTTTCATCTGATCAACCCAAACTTTCATACGTCAGAATATTCAAAGAGTGGGAATGGATCATCGGAACAGGTGTATATATCGATGACATCGAGACAGATGTAACGAAACGGCGCAATGCCATTCTGCAAGAACTTCAAGACACATTCTCAAAGATCACAATTGCAGAAAGCGGGTATATGTATATTTTCACAGGCGAACGGAATTTTATCATCCATCCGCTCTATACGAACGTCGAAGGAAGACAGCTCTTAAACCATCTTACAGGTCGTCCGTTGCTGGAGGAACTGGTTGAGGCCAGTCAAGGCGACGGAACATATGAATATCTTTGGGATAAACCCCCAGATCATGTGGGTGAATTTCGATTTCGGAAACGCGGGTATGTAAAGTACTTCACGCCGCTGGATTGGTACATATGCGCGGCTGTGTATACAGATGAATTGGAAAAGCCGGGACTGGAGTTGCGTAACAAGATTATATTGCTTTCCGGCACTATTCTCGTATTCGCTCTTTTGACTGCAGCCGCATGTTCCGGTCGGATAGTGTCTCCCCTGCTACGGCTTACCGCTGCCGCGAAAGCCATTCGGGAGCGCGGGGTCTATGCCGTAGACATTCCCGTAAGCGGTCCTTCTGAAACAAGGGAACTAGGCATAGTCATCAATCAAATGCTGGAATCCATCACCCGGAGCATGAAGGAGAAGGAGCAACTCGTCAGCGAACTGGCAGAAGGTAACAGGGAGTTGGTTGCCTCAAACGAACGACTTGAGACGGAAATCGCGGAGCACAGGCTGGCCAAGGAAGAACTCACTAGGCTGCGCAATCATCTCAAAAACATTATCGACTCCATGCCCTCAATTCTCGTCGGGGTCGACAAGGAAGGCTTGGTAACGCAGTGGAATGCGGGAGCCCAACACGCCATCGGATTTACCTTTGAAGAGGTTCAGGGGCGCCCTCTAGCCGATGTTTTTCCTGTACTGGCACGTGAAATGGATCGCGCTCGTACTGTCATACAAAACGGACAAACCGACGAACGGGCCCGCGTTCCCCGTGTTGTAGAGGGCGAAACACGCTACGAGAACATCACGGTTTATCCGCTTATGGAAAACGGACTGGAAGGGGCGGTCATCCGTTTGGACGATGTGACGACGCGGGTGCGCATCGAAGAAATGATGATCCAGACTGAAAAAATGATGTCAGTAGGCGGACTGGCTGCTGGCATGGCGCACGAAATCAACAATCCTCTCGGCGGTATCCTGCAGGGGGCACAGAACATTGAGCGCCGGCTTTCGCCAGATTTGCCGGGCAACATCACAGCCGCTGAAGAATGCGGCCTGCCCTTCGACGCCATGCGCCGCTACATGGAAGACCGCAAGATACTCAAGATGGTGAGCGGCATTCGGGAATCAGCGGAGCGTGCCGCCCAAATCATCGCCAATATGCTTGACTTCAGCCGCAAGAGCGAAGCTCACCAAACCTCGTCCCTGTTGAACGAGCTTGTCGACAAGGCGGTCGATCTGGCCTCGCAGGACTATGATCTGAAGAAGAAATACGATTTTCGTCAGATTGAACTCGTCAGGGATTATGAAGACAATCTTCCCTATGTCGTTTGTGCACCGACCGAAATTGAGCAGGTACTGCTCAACCTTTTCGGCAATGCCGCGCAAGCCATGAGTGCCATGGGAGAAAGGGAAGAGCCTTCGCGCATCACGATCAGGCTCAGGCAGGAGGGCGGATTTGTGGTCACGGAAGTCGCAGACAATGGGCCGGGCATGCCTGAGGACGTTCGTAAGAGGGTATTTGAACCGTTCTTCACCACCAAGCCGAAAGGGATCGGAACCGGGTTGGGTTTGTCTGTTTCATACTTCATCATCACTCAGAACCATGGTGGTGCTTTTTCCGTCGAGTCCAAGGTTGGAGAGGGAACAACCTTCATTTTCCGCCTACCCATCAAGGCATGACGACTTACCGTATATCAACCCGTATATCAGCCAACGAAAGCGCTCAGGACTTAGTTCTGAGCGCTTAATTTCTATGGAGCCAGTAGTTAGAATCGAAATGACGACCTGCTTATTACGAAAAATCATCTTTCTTAATATGTTGTAAATATTGATACTTTTTGTTTGTCTGTGTGCCGTTAGGGGGAGTTTACGTAGGGTGGCAAATGCTGTGTGGCTTTACATGGAATAGAATGGCGAGTAATTGGGGGCTGATTTGGCTGGGGGGTAAGGCCTATATCAGTCCCTTTGGGGGAGGGGAACTGATGAAAAACAAAGAATGCCGCACAGGTGTGGCTTCAGGAGAAAGCATGCAAATAAAGAAAGAAATGAGCGTTGTTATGTTTATGGTGGTTTTGTGTTTACTTCTGGTCGCTCCCTCAGGGAGGTGCGCGGACGAAGCGCCTGCGAAGTTTGTTATGACCGTGCCGTTGTACGAGGGGGTGCTCAAATTTCCTCTCCCGGCGTGGATGAAAGCGAATCAGTCTATGAAAGACCTACAGGTAATGGAGAAGAAGAAGGATGGCTTTTATGGGCTTTTGTTTACTCCGAAAGGGGAGGAGTTGGATAGTTGGACGAGGTTTTATGGCGTGTTTGGGATGAATTTCTCTGAAGACTGGACCGTTGCCAGATTTATGGACGAGACGCTTGGCAATATGCAGAAGGCCTGTAAGGAGCCTTGGAAGATTGTTCCTTATGACGAAACGGAGAATACGCGATTGATAAGTGCGCAGTGCTCCCAGCTTTCGGATGCGATGGTGCGGAATGGAAGAAACGTGGAGAGCAATTTTTTGTATGTAGGGAAGGTGAATCATACCATGGTCAAGGTGCAATTAGTTTGGCGCGGGACCCAAGAGGAGGCTGCGTCCGAGTTCTGGCCTACCAATGAAGCTGTTTTGCAGGAAACTCTTACGCGTATGAAGAGCATAAGTCTGCTCAAGCGGTAGTAACTGTACTGGGGGGATTGGTTGATTTTTTGGTATTTATATGGAGTTGTTTAACACATCTCTTTTATTGCTTAACCCCATACAGCTTGAGTAATCGTTGTAGATTTCCCCAAGTTAGTGTCACTCGATGTGGAAATGATTTGGGGCGAATTGGCTCAGGTGTCTTGCGCCAGGGCTGTTCCACGAGACCTAGATGGGAAGGCAGGTAGGGGCTGAGTCCTCTGTATTCCAGAGTGTATATCAGGAACGAAAAAGCGCTCAGGACATTGTCCTGAGCGCTTTATTTCAATGGAGCCAGTAGGCAGAATCGAACTGACGACCTACTGAAGCTTCTTAAGCATGAGATTTTCGCGTAAATCCCGGCGAAGATATTCCGCATGAGGGAATAGCGCTGCACCGACAGGTATATCACTGGCCTTGGAATGGAGCGAGGTCCATATGAGCGCATCAATGCAATCACAGGCAGTTGCGCGACGATTTCATGTTCACCATGCGCCCTTGTTGACTGATGCCGGCAACGACTTCATCGTTGCCGGCATTTTTTTAAGTGGCTCTTCGTGCTAAAACGTCATAGGAAGCCTGCCGATGAAAACCGGATACTATCAACCGCACAAGGTTACGGCATGAATAAGAATCAGGATTGGCGATTTGTACGGGCCGACAAAGAGGCCGCGTTCGCGCTGGGGGCGTATGCCCTGTATTTTCTCTGGTGGTATGCCTGTGCCTACGGCATGGGCGACGGCTCTCCCGAAAACTACTCGTACGTATGGGGGCTGCCGGAGTGGTTTTTCTACAGCTGTATCGTGGGGTATCCGCTCGTTACGGTGATGCTCTGGGTCATGGTGCGCTTCCTGTTCAAGGATATGCCGCTGGATGACGACCCGATTGAGTCTACGCTCGAACCCGAGGGGGCTCCCGACCGCGAACCCCATGCGGGGGGTGAATCTCGGGAGGGGCGCGAATGAATACCTCCCTCATGACGATTATTCCCGTGGTGCTGTATCTGGCGTTTTCCTTCGCCGTGGCACTGTGGGCGCGGAACAGGACGGCTTCCCGGGCCACCTCGAAGGGGGTGCTTGAGGACTATTACATAGGCGGTCGCTCCATGGGGGGCTTTGTGCTCGCCATGACCATCATCGCCAGCTACACAAGCGCAGGCAGTTTTGTGGGCGGCCCCGGCATTGCCTACCGTCTGGGGTTGAGCTGGGTTCTTCTGGCCATGATTCAGGTGCCAACCACCTTTCTGACCTTGGGCGTGTTGGGCAAGCGTTTTGCCATCGTAGCTCGCAAAACGGGGGCGGTGACCCTGACGGACTACCTGCGCGCCCGTTACAGGAGCGACGCCGTGGTCCTCCTTTGCTCCGCTGCGCTGCTTGTCTTCTTCATGGCAGCCATGCTTGCCCAGTTCATTGGCGGCGCGCGGTTGTTTCAGGCGGTCACCGGTTACCCTTACATCGTCGGGCTAGTTCTGTTCGGCATCACCGTGGTGCTCTACACGGCTGTGGGCGGGTTCCGCGCCGTCGTGGTTACCGACGCCTTTCAAGGGATCGTCATGGTGGTGGCGGTGGTCGTGGTGCTGCTGGCCGTCATCAACGCGGGCGGCGGCATGGAGCAGTGCGTCGCCTCGCTGAAAGCGATTGACCCCGGCCTGATCACGCCTACGGGGCCGAATGATGCGGTACCCCAACCCTTTATCCTGTCCTTTTGGATACTGGTAGGTCTTGGCGTGCTGGGACTTCCCCAAACCACGCAGCGGTGCATGGCCTACAAGGATTCCCGCGCCATGCACGACGCCATGGTCATCGGTACGCTTCTCATTGGGTTTATGATCCTGTGCGCCCATCTTGCCGGTGCGTTGGGGCGGGCTGTGCTGCCCAATCTCGCCGCAGGTGACCTCGCCATGCCTTCCCTGATTGTGGAGCTGCTCTCACCTTTCTGGGCGGGAGTGTTCATCGCCGGTCCGCTCGCCGCCATCATGTCCACAGTGGACTCCATGCTGTTGCTGGCCTCCGCCGCCATCGTCAAGGATCTCTACGTCCACTACAGGCTGCGGGGCGATGCTTCGCAACTGCAGCCTGTAACGGTGAAGAGGATGAGCCTTGCCTGTACGGCGGTTATCGGCACGGTTGTCTTTGTCGCCGCTCTGGAGCCGCCGGACCTGTTGGTCTGGATCAATCTATTTGCCTTCGGTGGGCTGGAGGCCGTTTTCCTGTGGCCCATAGTCTTGGGGCTGTACTGGCGTAAAGCCAACGCCAGCGGTGCCGTGGCATCCATCGTGACAGGTGTGGTGGTGTTTGTCGGCCTTACCATCGTAAAACCCGACATGGGGGGCGTTCATGCTATCGTGCCCACCACGCTGGCTGCTTTGGCTGCTTTTGTGGCTGGTTCCTTTGTCGGCCGTCCGGTGAGCTCTGGCGTTATTGCGCTCTTTTGGGGAGAGAGGACGAGATGAGTCCGACCGGGTTGCAACTGTTCACTGAATGTCACTGAATGTCAGTGATTGTTGATGATTCGGTTTTTTGCGGTGGATATCTGGTAGGTATCGCGCGTCTCACATTTCCAGATCCCCCTCCCCATATACCGCTCCACAAAAAAGCGCTCAGGACAATGTCCTGAGCGCTTTTCATTTCTCTGGACCCAGTAGGCAGAGTCGAACAGACGACATACCGAGAGGGGATGGGGAGTACAGCTCATGGCCTGATCGTTCTGGCTTGGAGATGTCCTTTACAAATATGTAAAATTTATATTTTCTCATAACTCATGCAATTCCTTAAAATTACATACTTTGCCATTATTAAGTGACATAATTGTAAAAACTGGCACTGTTATTGATGTTTTATCATGCTAAAATTATTGAATAATTTTGTGTCTGAGCTGTGGCACCTCCCTTGCAGTAAGTGCCTATGCACACCTCAGTACACGGACTCAAACTCTCGGCATTACTTGCCATCTGTCAGACCATCGATATCGCGTTGGATCTTGAGTCTGCGTTGGACGGTGTTCTACGCATCATGTCCGACCAGCTGAGCATGCAGCGCGCGACGGTCACCCTCTACGACCCCGGAACCGGACAGTTGTCTATCAACGCCTCCTATGGCCTGACTACGGAAGAAAAGCAGCGGGGGGTCTATCGTCTGGACGAGGGCGTCACCGGGCGTATCTTCAGAACCGGTGAAGCCTATTACGTGCCGGATATCAACAAGGAACCCCTGTTTCTGAACAAGACGGGTTCACGCAGCATTCAGCGCGGCATGATATCCTTCATCGGCGTGCCCATCATTCTGCACGGAGAGCCTATCGGCGTGCTGAACGTGGACAGGCTTTTTGAAGACGACATCGGTTTTGAGGAAGATGTTGATTTTCTCAAAGTAGTAGCCACGCTTATCGGCCAGTTTATCAGCCTGAACAAGAAGGTCATGGAGCGCGAGGCTGTGCTTAAGCGGGAGAATACTTCGCTTAAGTATCAGATCGCCAAGAAGAACAAGGGGCCATACATCATCGGGCAAAGCTCTGCCATGCTGGAAGTGCAGCGGCAGATGGAAAAGGTTTCGCCCACACCCGCCACGGTGCTGTTGCTTGGCGAATCCGGTGTGGGCAAAACGCTCATTGCGCAGATTATCCATGAACTTTCCGAGCGCAAGGGACATCCTTTCATCAAGGTCAACTGTGCGTCGATTCCCGAAAATCTGCTGGAATCCGAATTGTTCGGGCATGAAAAAGGAGCCTTTACGGGGGCGAACAATACCCGCCTTGGGAGGTTCGAAGAAGCGGACAGCGGCACCATCTTTCTGGACGAGATTGGTGAGTTGCCGATAGGGTTGCAGGCCAAGCTGTTGAGGGTGCTGCAGGACAAGGAACTGGAGCGCATCGGCAGCAACCGTACCCGTACCATCAACGTGCGCGTTCTGACCGCCACCAACAGGAATCTGGCAAGCCTTGTGGAGCTGGGGCAGTTCAGGCTCGACCTCTACTACAGGCTGAATGTGTTTCCCATTCGTGTGCCTGCACTCCGGGAGCGTCGTGAAGACATCCCCGGTCTGCTGAATCATTTCCTGCAAAAGATGGAGCGGGACTACGGGCGCAAGATGCACTTTACCCCCACTGCGCTGGACGCTCTGATTCAGTACGACTGGCCGGGAAACGTGCGGGAGATGCAGAACCTTATTGAGCGCGTGGTGATCATGGCCGATTCGGAACGCATCGGGTTCGACTTTCTCATGTCGCATATGGCGTTACAGAAAACGGAAAGGGTGCCGGAAGCGGTTGTCTCTTTCGCAGAAAGTCAGAAGCCGTGTGCCACGTTGAAGGATGTGGAGCGCAAGGAACTCATTGGTGCGCTTGAACGCAACGATTGGCTGCAGTATCGTGCTGCGGAGAGCCTTGGTTTGTCTGAAAGGCAGATGGGCTATCGTGTGCGTAAGTATGGTCTGGAAAGCCTGATCGCCGAAGGGCGTGCACAACTGCGCAGACAGCGGTCTTGATGTGAGCGCAGAGCACCGGGGAGAGAAATAGGGGGACTTCATTTGGTGAGGAAGCCCGCTAGGTGTGTGTATTGATACTATGTAAGGGCAATGCAATGCGTTGCCCTTATTTTTATGATGCTAAGCCCTCGCACTAGGCCGCGAACCAGAAACAATAGAGAACTCTCGCTGTTGCGGGGGCAGCGGCAACAACCGTTTAGTCCCTGCCCGTTGGGGGCAACAAAATGATGAGAATTTCTTTAACGATAAAGGGGCAACGCACTGCGTTGCCCCTTTATTACTATTCGCAGCAGTAAACCTCTGGCTAGCCGCACTTGGAACCCGTGCCGGTGCAGCAGGCTCCTGCAATGCCGCCGCGGCGTCCGCCAAGTTGGCGCATGTCGCCGGACTCGTACACGGCCTTCAGGGCATCTTCAATGAAGCCGCTGACCACATGGCATTTGATCTCGTGTTCTTCCAGCAGCATACGGGGTGTTTCGCCCATGGCGGCGGCCAGCACCGCACGGCAGTCCTTGAACAATGCGGCAAGTTGTGTCCAGCGCTGGGGACCGCAACCTGCAGCCGGAGCGGTGCGGGTGTCCACAAGACGATAGCCGCCGCTGTCGCGCGGACCCCATATCTGGAAGCTGCGGGCTTCTCCAAGGTGCTGGTTGATGAGCATCCCTTCACGGGTGGCGATGGCTACGTACGGGCGGGCGTTTAAAGCCTCAAGGGGCTTGAGCTTGGAGCATGCCTGCAGCGTTCCGCACAGGGCGATGGACTGGTCGTCACCCAGAAGGCCGACAGCATCGGCTCGGCAACGCTTGCAGTGAGTCATCTGGTCTATGAAACACTTTGCTTCCTTGCGTAGCGGAACAATGAGTTCGCCGGTGGGTTCTGCAATTTCCGCAAAGGGCGTGTCCGCAGTGGGTTTCAGTGGAATGATGTTCTGTATGTCCGCACCCCACGAAGCCGCAACCTTGGCGACTTCCACGATGTGGTCATCATTGACGCCGGGGATGACAATGGAGTTCACCTTGACGATGATGCCACGGTCCTTGAGTCCCTTGATGGCGGCGAGCTGACGGTCGAGCAGTATGGCTGCGCCCTTTTCGCCACGATAGACCACATTGCCGTCCTTGACCCATGAGTAGATCTTGGCGCCAATGGCCGGATCAACCGCAGACATGGTGATGGTCACGTGCGATACGCCCAGTTCGGCGATATCATCCAGATACGGCAGGATTCCCATGCCGTTGCTGGAAAGGCAGAAGAGCAGGTGAGGGTGCTTTTTGTTGATGAGCCGCATGGTCTCCAGCACCTCGGCAGGATTGGCAAAGGGGTCGCCGGGACCGGCAATGCCTGCCACAGTGATGCGCGGTTCCTTTTCCAGCACCTTGTCCATGTATTCCGCAGCCTGATACGGCTGCAGCACGCCACTGGTCACGCCGGGGCGGGACTCGTTCACACAGTCGTACTTGCGGTTGCAGTAGTTGCACTGGATGTTGCACTTGGGAGCTACGGGCAGATGCACGCGGCCGCAGCTTCCGGCCGTTTCCTTGTTGAAGCAGGGGTGTTTGCTGGTATCCTTGGTAGTCATGGTGTTGCTCCCGTATTACAGGTAACCGTAACCGATCTGGCTATCGGACTGTTTTTTCGCGATCATGGCGTTAACAATGCCATCAAAAAGATTCAGGGCGCCCTTGTAACCCAGATGCAGCATCCGTTGGCCACCGAAGCGGTCATGGATGGGGAAGCCCACGCGAATCAGCGGAATCTTCCACGCGTTGGCATACTGGTAGCCCTTGGAATGACCGATGAGCAGGTCGGGGTTGAGGGTGGCGCCTTCTTCCGCGATGTCGTGAAAGTCCACGGCTTCACGGACAATGGGCATTTCCTTGGTCAGTCCGGACGATACTTCGCTGATGGCCTTTGCCAGCCCCTTGTTCCGGGAGCCGGTGCCAGCCAGCACGACATTGACGCCTATCTCAGCCAGAAACGCGCAGATGCCCGCGACCAGATCTTCTTCGCCATAGACGATGGCCCGTTTGCCGAACACGTATTTGTGGCCGTCCACATAGGCGTCCACAAGGCGTCCGCGTTCCAGCCCGTAGCGCAGGGGCATGGTCTTTCCTGAGATTTCTTCAAGCATGCCGAAGAACCGGTCGGATTCGCGCAGTCCTATGGGCAGGCCTATGCGTTTGGCAGGTACGCCGAACTGTTTTTCCAGCACGGTGGCTCCGGTTTCCTGCGGCAGGCAGCGACCGAACTCGATGGTCGCGCTGGCCCCGGACATGCTGCGAATGGCCGAGAGGGTGGTGCCGCCGGTAGGAATGCGCACATAGTCTTCAAGCGTGGGCGCATCCAGCGTTTCAGAGATGTCCGGCAGGATGGTGGCGGCCACCCCGAAGTCTTCGCAGATGTCTTTCAGGTGCCGTATATCTTCGCAGGAGACCATATTCGGCAGGATGTTGATGCTGTCATTTTTCGGCCTCTCCTGCGTGCAGAGCTGCCCGACCAGAGAGCGCACGGCCCCGTGCCAGCCGTCTGTATGGGTTCCATTGTAGCTGGGGGTGGAAACCTCCACGATTTCCGGCAACGGCAGATCGCCGAACTCGTCATGGAATTCCTTGATAATTCTGGGTACGTCATCGCCTATGGTTTCCGTAAGGCAGGTGGTGGCCACGCCTATGAGCTTTGGCTCATACTTCTTCATGACGTTGAGCATGCCCTTCTTCAGGTTGGGGCCGCCGCCGTAGACGGCCTGCTTCTCGCCAAGCGAGGATGAGGCGATATCCACAGGTTCTCGGAAGTGGCTTATGACATAGCGGCGCATGTATGTTGCGCAGCCCTGCGAACCGTGCAGGAAGGGGATTGCGCCTTCCACTCCGCGAAAGGCCATGGCGGCTCCAAGCGGTGTGCAGAGTTTGCAGGCATTGGTGGTGGAAATGTAGTTGGGCTTAGTCATGGTGGTCTCCCTTGGGGGCGTCCGTTACGGCGGATGCATGGTGGGCACGACGTGGAACGAATTTCCAGACGGGACTCATGACGGAGGAATGCACCTCGCGGGCAAAGTTGAGCATGCCCACAAAGCCTTCAAGCGCCTCCTTGCGTTCGTGGTTATGGTCGCAGAATCCCACTCCCAGCTTGTAGGCAATGGGGCGTTCCTTTACACCGCCCACAAACAGGTCCACGTCCTTTTCCTTGATGAACTGCGAAAGCTCCAGCGGGGTTGCGTCGTCCACGATGATGGTTCCGGGGTCGGCAATCTGGGCCAATTCCGCATAGTCTTCCTTGGTGCCGGTTTGCGAACCGACCATCACCACCTTCATGCCGAGGTGCCGGAAGGCCTTGAGCAGGGAAAATGCCTTGAAGGAGCCGCCCACGTACATGGCGACGCGCTTGTCTTCCAGATCTTTGCGGTAGCGGGCAAGTTCGGGCATGAGGCTTTCCAGCTCGCTACGCACGAGGTCCTGTGTGCGCTCCATGATGCCGGGAGACTTGTCCTGGAAGAAGTCGGCCACCTGATACAGCGAGTCCGCCATGTCCTCGATGCCGAGGTAGGAAACCCGCAGGAAGGGAGTGCCGTATTTCTCCTGCATCATCTTGGCGAGCGCCAGAGTCGCTCCGGAGCATTGCACGAGGTTGAGGGAGGCGCCATGGCAGCGGCGGATGTCGTCAACCCGACCGTCCCCAGTGATGTTGGCCACCACTTCCACGCCCATGCGTTCAAAATATTCGCGGATGATCCAGATTTCCCCGGCGAGGTTGAAGTCGCCCAGAATGTTGATCGAAACAGGGCCGATGTCGCTTGTGTCGCCCGTGCCGATGAGCTTGAACATGGCATTGCAGGCGGCAAGGTAGCCTTCCCGCTTGTTGCCCTTGAAGCCTTCGGACATGACCGGTAGTACGGGGATGCCTTTGAATGCGGTCATCTTGCGGCACACGGCTTCAATGTCATCACCGATGAGCCCTACAATGCAGGTCGAATAGACAAACGCGGCCTTGGGCTTGTGGCGGTCGATCAGTTCATCCAGCGCGGCTTCGAGCTTGCGCTCGCCGCCGAAGATCACGTCCATCTCCTGCAGGTCGGTGGAGAAGGACAGCCTGTGCAACTCGGGGCCGCTGCTCAGCGCGCCCCTGATATCCCACGTGTACACGGCGCATCCGATCGGGCCGTGCACAAGGTGCAGTGCATCCGCTATGGGGTAGAGCACCACGCGGGAGCCACAGAATACACAGGCCCGCTGGCTGACAGCGCCGGCAAGTGATTCGCGGTTGCAGGCGATGTCTATTTCGCCTTCGCCGATTCTGTGTATCTGGCTTTTTCTTTCGTCCAGAATGGCAGTACTCATGTCTTCCCCCATGGTATCGTTACTGTTCCAGCATGGATCTCATGCAGACGAGTCTTGTCTGCTTCCAGCCCAGCCTTGCGTAGAATGCAAAGGCTGGAGTGTTGTTGCGGTCGGCGAGCAACTGCAGGCGTGTTGCGCCGTGTTCCTGTGCCCATGCGGCGATGGCCGCCATGAGCCGGGAACCGAGCCCCTTGTTGCGCCAACCGCGCCGGACAACCACATCTTCCACCATCACCGCAGGTCCGCCTTCTGCCGTGGAGATCAGCAACTGGCCTGTGCACATGCCGACGACAGTCCCGTCGGCTACGGCCACCAGAACGCGCCCTTGCGTGTTGTGCAGCATCAGGTTCAGCCCTGTTAGCTGTCTCTCCCTGTCTATGTTGAAGTCTTCCTCGATGTAGAAGAGCTCCTCCAGCAGGGATGCAAGGGCGTGCAGATCTTCACTGCATGCGGTGCGGATGGTTATGGTGTCTGCCATGGTTGTCTCCTGTGAGCCTTGTTCGGAAGCGGGGCGCAGGTTCGTATCATTGCATGAGGTGACTTATGGGGTGCGTTTCCCCCGCGCCCCTGTTCCGGCTTTGCGCATTGCCTTTTCTGCAACTGCGTATCAGGCGGCCAGATACTCAGCGCAGGGTTCACCCTCTTCCAAAGCATCCAGAATGGCATCGATGGCGGCCTCGGAATCCACTCCTTTGAACCACCAGTTGTCGGGCTGAATCACCATGATCGGGCCGGATTCACACTGCTTCAGGCAGGTGGTGGCCACCACGAGTGCGTCCAGCCCGCGATCCAGAACCTCTTCCTCAATGTATTGCAGGAACCCTTCCGTCTGCTTGTGGCAGATGCCCTTGGGGTCTCCGGCGGCACGGAAACTCTGACAGCAGATGATCATTCTTTCGGGAGTTGCCATTGTCTCTCTCCTTGTGTTGCTTGTTTTCTGTGTTGTTTCAGGGCCGCCTTACCGGCATTGCTTGCGCTTTCTTACCCTTTTTGCCGCCGCCGTAGAGCACGTTCACGGTTCCTCCGATCTCGCCTTCCGTGAGCAGGACGGGAAGATTGTGGCGGCGTAAAATATCCTTGGGTTTCTCTCCTGCGCTTGCCGCGAGCAGTACAAAGCAGTCTTCCAGCAGCTCCGCCAGCTGTATCCAGCGGGTATCGCCGCCTCCTGTTGCAGGAGCTTTGCGGACGCAGAGCAGGCAAGGCAGGCCGTCTTCCCGCGGGCCATAGATCATGATGTTTGTTGCCTGTCCGAGGTGCATGTCCACGTCCATGCCATTGGAGCTGACCAACGCCACATTGGGTTTTCCGGCAACGGGTTTCGGCAGGGTCGGGGCAACAAATCCTGCAGCCGGAGCGGAAACGGCGCTGCCGTTGTTCGTGCCATCCTCGGTGCCGAGAAGAACCGGGAGGTGGCGCGACGCGTTCGAACGGATGATATCCATGAGCTCATTTGTGGGTGACGACATGGCCGGACTGTCCGTTTCGTCGTGAGTGTAGGGAATGAGCAGCATATCTTCGGCACCAAGAGCTGCCATGGTGGCGGCGATGCCGTTCACGTGGCTGTCGTTGGTTTCCGGAAAAATGGTGGTACGGATGCTGACCCTGATGCCTGCGGCGGTGAGGGCGGTAACGGCGGCAGCCTGTTCTTTCACCAGCATGCGTGCGGCTTCAGGCAGGGGCAGGGTTCTGGTTCCCGGGCGGATCCATGCGTAGATGTGCTCCGCGATTTCGGGATCAACCGCGTTCACGAGCAGGCAGGCCTGCTTCAGTCCGGCTTCGGACAGGGGGCCTGCCAGTGCGGCTGCGCCCATGCCGTTGGTCGTCAGTGAGAGAGGGGTGTCGGGGAAGGCGCTACGGATCAGACCCAGTGCGTGCAGGGTGATCTCGGGAGTGGCGAGCGGGTCTCCGGGGCCGGTGATTTCGACGCCGGATAGCGGTGCGCCTTCTGCGAGCATCCGGCCAAGGGCTTCTACGGCCTGTTCAGGGGCAATGGCCGTTTCCTTGCGGGTGGGGCCTGCGAAACGGATGCAGGTGTTGGCGCGTGGCGAGACGGGCAGCAGGGCTATGCGAGATGTGGTATTTGCGGAGTCGGCGCATGCGGTCATGTCTGTATCCTCTTGAGCCGGTATGCTGTGGCGCGGCTGCCCTTGCCCGGGAATGTGGTCTGGCGGAGCGGAGCTCCGAGTCCGGTAATTATTGCTGCTGCGGAGGGAGAAGCCTCCGCATCCGGTGATTCTTGCTGCGGCGGAGGGGGAAGCCTCCGCGCCTGGTGACTCATTCTGCGGCGGAGGGGGAAGCCTCCGCCGCAGGGTATAGAGTGCTACAGGACGAGCTCGAAGCTCTGTTCGGGAGAATCGCGGTCCTTGCGGTCCAGAATGAGGTTGAGCATCTTCTCCAGAAGCCTGAGTCCGCCCTTGTAACCGACTGTCGGGAAGTACTGGTGGCCCTGACGGTCAAGAATGGGGAAACCCCAGCGCATGAACGGAATGTCTTCGTCACGGGCAATGTACTTGCCGTAAGTGTTGCCGATGAGCAGATCCACGGGTTCGTTCTTGATCCACTGGTGCATCTCGAACATGTCGCCGCGGGCCTTCACTTTCACTTCATACGGCTGGCCGGCGCAGATTTCCTTGATGCGGGTCTCGAAACGGGAACCGGGGGTGCCGGTCACCACGTATGCGGGCTGCATGTCGAGGGAGACGAGGAACTCGCACATGGAAATGAGCTGGTCCGGATCACCCCAGATGGCTACGCGTTTGCCGTAGAAGTACTGGTGCATGTCGGAAATCATGTCCACGAGCTGGCCGCGTTCGTGCATGATGGATTCCGGTACGGTGGTGCCACCCACCGTGCGCAGCACGTTGATGAAGCGGTCGGTGGAGGCAAGGCCGAAGGGCATGTCAAGCACCGTGCAGGGTACCTTGCACTTAGCGTCCAGCCAGCGGGCAGCATCTGCGGAACACCATTCACCAAGAGCCAGGGTGCCCGCGGCATCGCCTGCAGCCTTGAGTTCGGGAATGGTCACGCCGCCTTCGGGGAACATGGTGTATTCACCGGTGAGGGGCGCATCCAGAATGCCGGAAGTGTCGGGGAACATGGTGATGTCCACGCCGATCATGGCTGCGAGGCGCTTGATTTCCACCATGTCGGCGGGTTCCACCCAGCCGGGAATGATGTTGACCTTGCCGTTCTTCTTGCCGGAGGGCACTGCCAGCTCCGCCATGGCCTTGACCATGTTGGAGAAACCGGTGACGTGGGAGCCCACGTAGCTCGGCGTGGGGGCCCCGATGACGGTCTTGCCTTCGGGGATCTTGCCTTCCTTCATGGCCTTGTCGGCGATCTGCTTCAGGTCGTCGCCGATGGTCTCGGAAAGGCAGGTGGTGTGCACGGCAATCACGTCCGGCTCATACACCGTGAAGATGTTGTCTATGGCCTGCAGCAGGTTGGCCTGCCCGCCGAAAACGGAGGCACCTTCGGTAAAGGAGCTGGTGGCGGCGGGAACGGGTTCCTTGTAGTGCCTGGTCAGAGTGGAACGGTGGTATGAGCAGCACCCCTGCGAGCCGTGGCTGTGCGGGAGGCATCCGTGTACGCCGAGCGCGGCGTACATCGCGCCGATGGGCTGGCAGGTCTTGGCCGGGTTGATCGTCAGGGCGCTGCGTTTAACGACGTCTTTGGGGGTATGTCTGAGTAGCATGTTCTCTTCCTTATCGCTTGCAATCAGTTGAAGCCGGTCGGGGGAGCGGGGCAGGTGCCGGGCTTTTCCCGCGCTCCTTTATTCCCAGACGAAGGTCGCTGCGAGTTCCGGATTCGTCTGCCACGGGGCCTTCATGTAGCCCCACACCTTGCTGTTCACGAGGCGGTCAATTTCCTTGTAGAAGTTGATCGCACCCTTGAACCCTGCATAGGGGCCGCCGGAATCGTAGCTGTGCAGCTGCTTCATGGGGATGCCGAGTTTCTGGATGGAGAATTTCTCCTTGATGCCGGCGCAGAAGAGATCCGGCTTCATGATTTCCACCAGCTTTTCGGCTTCGTACTGGTTGAGGTCGTCGATGACGATGGTGCCCTTGTCCATGTCGGCATTCATGCCGTCGTAATGCTTGAATTTGTATCCTGCCGCTTCCAGCGCGGCGAGTTCATCGGAGCTCTTGCGCGGGCGGTAGAGATGTTCATCCGGCGTTACTTCCAGCTCCTCGATGTTACGGGAGTCGGCATCCACCTTGATGTCCGGAATGACCTGACGGCCTTCGTAGTCGTCGCGGTGACCGAACTCGTAGCCTGCGGAAATGGTTTTCATGCCCATTTCCATGAACAGCTCGTTGTAGTGGTGCGCACGGGAGCCGCCCACGAAGAGCATGGCCGTTTTGCCTGTGGTACGGGTGCGTACATCTGCGGCAACCGCTTTCACCTTGGGCATTTCCTCAGCGATCACTTCTTCCACGCGGTCAATAAGCGCCTTGTCGCCGAAGTACTGGGCGATCTTGCGCAGGGACTTTGCCGTGGCTTCCGTACCGATGAAGTTCACCTTGATCCACGGGATGCCGTACTTGGCCTCCAGCATGTCTGCCACGTAGTTGATGGACCGGTGACACATGACCGTGTTCAGGTCGGCATGCTGGGCCGAGGCGAACTGGTCGTAGGTGGAGTTGCCGGAGAAGGTGGCAATGTTCGTGATGCCGCACAGGTTCAGCAGTCGGTCGATTTCGAATCCGTCGCCGCCGATGTTGTATTCACCCAGCAGGTTGATTTTGTACTTGCCTTCCTTGGGCGTTTCATTCTCGCCCACAAGGTGGGTGAACACCTGGTTGTTGGCGATGTGGTGACCGGCGGACTGGGAAACGCCCTTGTAGCCTTCACAGGAGAAAGCGAAGACGTTGCAGTCGCCGAACTTGGCCTTCATCTTGCGGGCCACGGCGTGAATGTCATCGCCGATGAGGCCCACGGGACAGGTGGCGAACACCGCGATGCCCTTGGGATGAAAAAGGTCGTATGCCTCCTGAATGGCTGCTTCCAGCTTCTTTTCACCACCGAAGATGATGTCCTGATCCTGCATGTCGGTGGAGAAGCAGTAGGGCATGTAGTTTTCGCCGTCAGAACCGGCATCGGTCTGGTTGCGGCGGGTAAGCCAGGAATAGAAGCCGCAGCCGATGGGGCCGTGGGTAATGTTCACGATGTCACGGGTGGGGCCCAGAATAACGCCTTTGCAGCCTGCGTAGGTACAACCGCGCATGGTAATGATGCCGGGTATGGTGCGTACGTTGGCCACGATTTCCGGCGGCGTTTCATTCCCAAGGGCTTCATTGATCATTATCTGCTTGGCGCGCTTGCGGGCCACCTTGGGAGGATACTTCTTCAGAAGCTCTTCCTTGATGTCTGCGGGGTCCAGCTGCACCAGCTTCTTCGTCTTTGCCATCTCTATTCTCCTTGCGTAGACCGCTCACTCAGTGCGGTGTGGCGTCATGCAGCTACAGGCCCCAGAGGCTTCAGAGGCCCCATAGTCCCTCGGTCATCAGGCATCCGCATGAGCCCGTGTGTCCGATGCAGCCGTCAGTGCTCTTTCTCGGTCGTTAGGATATGGATTTCTTGCCCTTTTCCCCGGTTCGGACGCGAACCGCATCGCCAAGGGGCAGAACGAAGATCTTGCCGTCGCCGGGCTTGCCGGTCTTGTTGGCCGTGGTGATCACTTCCACCACTTCGTCCACCTGTTCGTCGGGAACCACGATGGTCAGCATGCGCTTGGGATAAAGCTTGCCCTTTTCACCGAGCACGGCGGCGGCTTCCTCATAGCCGCTCTCCGCACCTTCAAGAACGTTCGCGCTGACAAACCCCTTGCCGCGGCCCTGTGCCTCGTGAGCGAAGAAGGCATCTATGCCTGCTTCATTGAGGGCAGCCTTGGTACGGTTCATCATGTTCATGCGAACGACTGCGATAACTTCCTTCATTATGCAGCCTCCTCCTTGGCCGTGTCGCACACGCCGGAGCTGATGGTGTACACATCGCTCACCTCATTCACGAAGATCTTGCCATCGCCGAAGGCACCCTTGGAGCCGGATCGGGCGGCTTCCATAATGGTCTTGATGACAAAGTCCTTGTCTTCGGCCTTGATGACGCACATGAGCATGGTCTTGGGAATCTCGTCATAGGTCACTTCGCCGATCTTGATGCCGCGCTGCTTGCCGCGGCCTGCGACGGAGTACTTGGTGACGGCGGGGAAGCCGTTGTCCATGAGGGCTGCCAGAACATCATCAGCTTTTTCGGGTCGTACGATTGCTCTCACCATGATCATCATTGTCTGTTCTCCTGTGCTGTGGCTGAGTTGTTGTCCGGCTGTTACGCGGCTTCCAGAAGGCCGTATTCGAGCAGAAGCGCTTCAAGCTCGTCGATTTCCAGCGGGGTGGGGATGACGAACATCTCGTTTTCGTCAATGGCCTTGGCGAGGTTGCGGTACACGTCGGCCTGAGGGGCTTCGGGGTTCCACTCGATGACGGTCTTGCGGTTGATTTCCGCGCGCTGCACATCGTTGTCGCGGGGGACGAAGTAGATCATCTGGGTGCCGAGCCTGCGGGCCAGCTCTGCGATCATTTCCTTCTCGTTATCCACGTTACGGGAGTTGCAGATCAGGCCGCCGAGGCGCACGTTGCCTGACTGCGCATACTTCATGATGCCCTTGCAGATGTTGTTGGCTGCATACATGGCCATCATTTCGCCGGAGCAGACGATGTAGATTTCTTCTGCCTTGCCGTCGCGGATGGGCATGGCGAAACCACCGCACACAACGTCGCCGAGAACGTCATAGAAGGCGTAGTCCAATCCTTCGGATTCTTCATACGCGCCAAGGTTTTCCAGCATGTTGATGGAGGTGATGATGCCGCGGCCTGCACAGCCTACGCCCGGCTCAGGGCCACCGGATTCCACGCACCACGTGTCGCCGAAACCGGGCTTGCGGATATCTTCCAGTTCCACGTCTTCCCCTTCTTCACGCAGAGTATCGAGCACGGACTTCTGGGCGAGGCCGCCGAGCAGCAGACGGGTGGAGTCTGCCTTGGGGTCACAGCCTACAACCATGACCTTGCGGCCCATCATGGCCAGACCGGCTACAGTATTCTGTGTGGTGGTGGACTTGCCGATGCCGCCTTTTCCGTAAATGGCTACCTTTCTCATGATTTCCTCCTGGAGGTGTTGGTATTGCTGGCATCTCTAGGGCAAGCGTCGTGCCAAATATCATTCGAATGCGTAGTTGGCTGATTTGTAATGATAAATTATCATTTGCGGGTGGGGTGAACTGTGGGAGGGCAGTGTAGGAAGCTACACAGCCACCAACCGTAATTGTAGGAAGCTACAAAAGTGCAGCTTTCTACCTTTTGGGAGCCCTGTGTGTATTCTCATTACATTACATGAGGATACAGGCAGGGATGTTCTTGGCATCGTTCGTGCTCTCTATAAAATGTCCACAAGGGACTTTCATGTGACGTCTACCAAGGAGCATGACCATGCTGATCGATACGACACTCAGGGAAGGGGCACAGTTGTTCGGTGCCTATTTCAGAATGGAGACACGGGAAGACATTCTTTCAGGACTGCTGCGTCTTGGCGTGGATGAGGTCGAAGTCGGCTGGGTCGGGCAGGAAGGATTGGAAGAGCTGGTTCGACGCATCCGCCATGGAGCCGGGGAGACGAAACTGAGCGTGTGGAGTCCTTGCCGTTCCGCGGATATTCGCACAGCCGCAACGCTTGGGGTGGACCGGGTCAACATCGGCATTCCTGTCTCTGACGCCCATATGGGCAAGCGGTTGGGACTGAACCGCAAAGGACTTCTGGAAAAGCTGGGGCGCATGGTGCTTTCCGCCGGGTTGGCGGGAATCAATTATGTTTCAGTAGGGCTTGAAGATGTTTCGCGGGCTGATCGCAGTTTTGCGCTGGATGCAGCCCTGCTTGCCCAGACCATGGGAGCTTCCCGCATACGGCTGGCGGATTCGCTCGGCGTTCTCTCGCCCCGCGATATGTGCGAGCTCGTGGCGGCTTTTCGCATGCATCTGGATATTCCTGTGGCCGTGCATTGCCATAATGATTTTGGTATGGCCACGGCCAACGCCGTAAGCGCGTTGCAGAGCGGTGCGACCTTTGCGGATGTCAGTGTTCTCGGCATCGGAGAGCGTTCCGGCATTGCTGCCACGGAAGAGCTGGCCGCTTACATGGCCGTGCGTGGCGGCGATGTGAAATACCGTGTTGAGTACCTGCGTGATCTTTGCGCACTGGTGGCCGGTGCGGCCGGTGTGGATATCCCGCGGAACAAGGCTGTGGCCGGAGCGGATATTTTCGCCTGCGAATCCGGTCTGCATGCACATGCTCTGAGTAAGTCTCCCGAGCTTTTCGAGCCCTACGACCCCGCGCTCATCGGTGCGGACCGCAAGACGGCCGTTGGCGGCAAGAGCGGCAGGGCGGCTGTATCCTCGGCGTTGGGCAAGGGGAAAACCGCGTATCCTGCAGAACAGCTTGACAATCTGGTGGCTTCAGTCCGACGAATGTCGTGGGAGCTTGGCAGGCCGCTTACTCCCAATGAGTTTACTGATCTGGCCGACTCCATTCACAAGCATTAGGAGGCCGTCATGTATTTTGCTAAAAGTTGTTTCCTTGCAATTCTGATGAGTTTCGTATTGTGCAGCGCGAGCGCGGCGGCGGAGTTATCCGTGGCCTGCGCCGCCAACTTCACGGCTCCCATGAAAGAGCTTGCCGCCATGTACGAAAAGGAAACGGGTACGCGTGTTCTGTGTACGTTCGGCAGCACCAGCATGCTGTATGGTCAGATCACCAACGGAGCTCCATATGACCTCTTCTTCGCAGCGGATGAGGCAACCCCGGAGTTGCTGCATGAAACAGGCATTGCTCAGCCCTGTGAGCTTTACGCAAAGGGCAGGGTGATTCTCTGGTCGGCCCGTGCCGAACTGGCCTCGCTTTCCGACTGGCGGGATGTGGTGCTCTCTGAAAACGTGCGCAAGATCGGTTTGGCGAACCCCAAGGCTGCTCCATACGGGCGACTGGCTGAAGAGGCGTTGCGTCGCCAGGGTTTGCTTGAGCGGGTGGCGGAGAAACTGGTCTTCGGCAAGAACGTGAGTGCAGCCTTTCAGTATGCCTATTCGCAGGGAACGGACGTGTCGTTCGGGGCACTCTCGCAGGCACTTTCAGGTTCCGGAGCGGAGGGCGTGTACTGGCCCGTGCCGGAGGCTGAACCTGTGCGACAGGGAGCCTGTGTGCTGAGCAGCGGTCATGCGGATGAGGCAAGGTCTTTTCTTGCATGGTTCGCAACGCCTTCCGCAAGAGCTGTAATCGGCAGGTACGGCTATGAATAGTATTGATGTCACAGCGCTACTGGTTACCGGCAAGCTGGCTTTGGCCGTAACTCCCGTGCTGCTTGTTCTGTGCATGCCACTTGCGTGGTGGCTGGCTTCCAGCCGGATGCGGGGCAAGGTCTTTATCGAGGCCGCCTGCAACCTGCCCATGGTTCTGCCGCCTACGGTACTCGGGTTCGGGTTGCTCATGATCATGAGTCCGGTTTCGCCTCTGGGCAGGGCTTGGGAGGAGATAACCGGTTCCGCCCTGACCTTTTCCTTCTCCGGTCTCGTTCTCGGTTCCCTGGTTTACAGCCTGCCATTCGGCGTTCTGCCCATGCGGGCGGCCTTTGAGAAAGTGGACCACGGAATAATCGAAGCGTCCAGAAGCCTTGGCATGACGCAGGCTCAGACGTTTTTTCATGTCATTCTGCCCAATTCCATCGGTGGCATCACTGCTTCGGCAGCGCTCATCTTTGCGCACACCGTGGGTGAGTTTGGCGTGGCGCTCATGATCGGCGGTTCCATTCCGGGCGAAACCCGCGTGGCGTCCATTGCCATCTTTGAACATACGGAGACACTGGATTACGGCGCAGCGGCCCTGCTGTCGCTGGTGCTCATGCTTGTCAGCTACGTTGCGTTGCTCATCATCGGCAGGCAGGGATTATCGGGACCGGTTGTTTCCCGCCGCCGCCATGTTCCTGTTTGCACGGCAGTAACCGCTCATGAGGGCGCGATTCAGAATCATTCTTGTACAAAGGAGGTTCCCCATGCAGGTCTTCACCACCCCTTACGGCGAGCTGGTTCCTCAGTACAGCACGGATGATCTTCGCAGAAAGGAACTGCAGCCGGTGCAGCTTTACGCAGACGGTAACCCGCGCTTGCTGCCTCTGGAGAGCCAAACCGTCATAAAAACTCCGGCAGGCCCTGTTCCGGCGGAATGCGTGTCCTTTCATCCTAACGGTACGATCAAGCGTGTTTTTCCGCTTAACGGGAAGCTGTCCGGCTACTGGACGGAAGCCGATGAAGCGGGGCTGGCAAAGCCTGTCGCGCTTCGGACGCCTGCGGGTACCATGACGGCACGTGTCATCAGCATTTGTTTTTATGAGTCGCAGGCTCTACGCAGCATCACCCTGTGGCCTGACGAGGTTGTATCCGTACAGACTCCCGTGGGTGTGATTCGTGCCCGTATCGGTGTGAGTTTTTATCCGGATGGTTCAATTCGTTCGCTGGAACCGGCACAACCAACAGCTGTCATGACGGATATTGGTGAGGTGATTGCCTATGATTCCGATGCCGTGGGCATAAATGGCGATACCAATTCTCTGACCTTCTCGCGGGATGGCAGCGTTGTCGCTGCGACCACGGTCTCGTCGCGTATCACGGTCGTATGTCCGGACGGTTCCCGTGCCAGCCATGTTCCCAGCTACCGCGAAAGCCTGTGCGGCGATTCTGAACGTGAAGTGGTGCCCATGCAGTTGACCTTCAGTGACCATACCCTTGATATCCACTTTACCCCCAAGGAAGACCCTCTGCAGCTGGACAGGGATCGTTATGTGTTTTTCACCACCAAGTTCATGCCCTCCCTGCCCTGTGGTTTGGGGCGCATGGCCTGTGCAGGGTAGGGGAAAGGGCTTTGCACCGGGAAGCATCCCTGTAGACCAATCCGTACTTCAGACCACGAAAAAGCGCTCAGGACAATGTCCTGAGCGCTTTTCTTTTCTCTGGAGCCAGTAGTCAGAATCGAACTGACGACCTGCTGATTACGAATCAGTTGGGAAGTGGCGGTATTGCTTGGTTCGTGGGCTCACTTTACGCAAACTTTACGCATCACTTGAGTTGAACGGGGGGCAGGTTCACTCGCCGGATCTCTTCCTGCAGGTGGTTGTCGGAGACGTGGGCGTAGATTTCTGTGGTCTGGTAGCGGGAGTGGCCAAGCAGTTCCTGCAGGGTGCGCAGCTCTCCGCCGCCCTAGATGAACAGGCAGGCGAAGGAGTGCCGCAGGTCATGCAGGCGCATGGAAGAAAAGCCTGCCTGCACCAGTGCCTTTTTCACGTTGTGGGTGATGGTGTCCGGATGCTGCCAGCGTGAGAAGATCTTGCCATTGCCGCGTGGCATGCTTTGCAGAATGGTCTTGAATGCGGGCGCCATGGGATACCACTTGCAGAGATGTGATTTGCTTTTGCGGATGAAGTACCGGTTGCCCTGCCAGTCTATGTCTTCCCAGATCAGGCTCAGCAGTTCAACCCGCCGCCGGCCGGTTGCAAGGTAGGCCATGATGAGGCGGCGCAGGTCTTCATCCTTCACTGCCAGAAACACGCGTGAGATGTCGGCTCTGCTCAGAAATGACGGGGGCTTCTTCTCTGTGCGCAATTCCTTCACGCCCTGGAAGGGATTCTCCTTCAGGTAGTTCCACTCCACGCTTTTGTTGAACACGCTGCGCAGGTGCCGGATGTAGTTGTTGATGGAGTTCGGCTTGAGTCCGCGCTTGCGGCAGGCCGTAATGATCTTGTCGGCATCCTTCTTTCCCAGCCGGTCCAGCCGGATTGTCTTGCCGCAGATGTCTAACAGCTGCTTCAGGGCAAGCATGTCTGCGTTGTAGGTATGCCGCGGGCGGTTTACAGACGCCCATTCCTCGTATTCATCCCAGAAATCGCCCAGCGTGACAGGGCACTCTCCGGAGAGCACAAGCAGTTTGCCCGCAAGGTACTGACGCTTGATCTCGTTGAAAAGGCGCAGCGCTGCCGCCTTGTGGGCGGTTTTCAGCGAGCGTCGCTTACGGTTGATCTCGTAGTACCAGTTGGGTGAACCGGGAATCTGGAACGGTGGTCGTAGGCTCATGGCGCATGGTTAGCGCAGGGATTTGAGCTGCTCAAGCAATGTGATTTTTTGCATGCTTCCGCTAAGCAGGGCGAGGCAGCTGTCTTCGCTTATGCGCCAGTCCATCCGCTTTCCGGCAGGAATCTGCGTGGCATCTACAATGCCTTCTTCGCAGTACTTGCGCATGGTGTTGCGGGATACGTTCAGCAGTTCCATTGCCTGCTTCATTTTGAGTTGGCGCGAATATGACATGTGCTCACCTCGAAAAAGAAGAGGCCCGTGGCGATTGGGGCGGGCCGCCACGGGCCAAGGGATGGGGGTGATAAAATGTTTCAACCAAGTGAATCCTTGATAGGACATTTTAACTCGATAATCAATATCTTGGTGAGGATTTTTTGACAGATAATTTGGTGGCAGGATGTAATAAAAAGGCTCAGATCTTGTGATCTGAGCCTTTTTTAAATTTTGTCTTCTAGTGTGAGCTGTCTTTCTTTGTATATTCGGAGGATTAGGTCTGGCAGTTCGGTTTCAAAGTAGGTTGCTATTCGTCCGGCCTCTTCAAGTGTCAGGTTTCGTCGCTTTTCTCCTGGGTTTGGCGCTCTGGTTCTTAGCCATATGCGGGGGCCGGAGTCCTCTCCAAAGATTGCAATGCCAAACTGGCGGTTTGAGATCTTGAGTTTCTCAAGTCGGTCGCAGATCGCTTCAATAAAAGCGATCTCGAATCCTTCGTTGAGAGTTTGTATGTCGAGGTGTTTTTTCATGTATCAATAATAGGGACGTAATGTCGTTCTTAATAGTGCTAAAATTACCTTTGACACTAGGTGTTAAAATGTCCTAACTTTGGACGCATGAAAACAACCAATACCGCTTTTCAAGTGAATCTTCGGATTCTGCTTGCCGCACACGGCAGCTTTTCCGGTGTGGCTCGCGCAGTAGACATGGCTCCCCGCCATATACGGCGGGCAAAGACTTCACCCAGCGGCAAGTTGCGCGCCCGCATAGCGTGTGAAGCAAACCTTATACGCCTCCGTGCATTCATCCGCCTGCTGCGCACGCACTGCAACGTATCCGATCAGGATGCCCGAATGCTGATGCGGCAGGTGAACAGCGCTTTGGAGCATCCGGCAATCGGAACAGACACCCGCAGGGACTAGGAGGGGCAGACCCTTCTCATGTCCTGCGGGTGTTCTGCGTTCAATAACCATGTTTTTTCAGGAGGATAATCACAATGGCAACCCCTTGTTCGAATCAGGAAAACGTGCGGCAGTCCCTTGTGGGCCTTGATGCCGTGGATGCCTTCAAGCTCGCATGGGAGATAGGCAACAAGCCCATGCCGACCGTGATGAGCGAGATGGGCTGGACGGAATCGCACGCCCGCCGCGTGTTCAGTCCGGAACGCTACTTTCCCACCTTTGAAGACCTGCCGCGCTTTTGCAGCGTGGTGGGCAACACCATCATCATCCAATGGCTGCAGGTGCAGGCCATGTACTACGGCATTGCGCCCAAGCATGTGGACGTGGACTGCGCCGAGCTGGTGAAGCGCATGGGCGAACTCTTCGGCGAGATGAGCGACGTGGGGCAGGAGGCTTCTGCCGCCATTCAGGACGGCAAGCTGGAACCCAAGGAGCTGCGCCGCATCATCCGCGAGCTGAACGACGTGGTGGACCGCAGCGTGGCCCTTATCGGCGACCTGCGCGTGCTGGAGCGATCCATGAAAGAACAGGGAGGCAGTCATGGCTAAGCCGGAACGACCGCAGGCAGTGCAGCTTCTGGAGATGGCGGTTGTGGCCAAGATTGATGCGGCCACGCCCTATATGCAGCAGATAGTGGAATACATCCGCGCGCTGGAAGAGCATTCCGGCAGGCAGGATAGGGCCATAGGCTACCTGCATTCAATACTGGAATCGGGCGGCGCGCCAACACGTGATGAGCAGGCCACGGTGCGCTTTGCAGCAGAGATAATCGTCAGCGGCGACAACTGCGGCGACAATATGGGGACGGTGCAGTAATGAGCGGATACGAAATTCCCGCACGCGACATTGTGCAGGCGCTTAAGGCAGACGCGCGTTTTCAGTTGCAGGAGAAAGGGGCTTACCTTCGCGGTGGCCCCTGCCCCGGGTGCGGAAGCAGGGAGCTGTTTGTCAGTGTGGAAAAGCCGTGGGTGCTCAAGTGCAGCCGGCTGAACAAGTGCGCGTGGGAAGAGCCGGTGCGCGATCTGCTGCCGGAGCTTTTCGAGAATTTCGTAGACCGCTATCCGCCCACCGACGAGGAGCCGGACCGCACGGCCAACGTGTATCTGGGCATGAACCGCGGCTTCGACCTTTCCAGGATCCGCGGATGGTATGACCAGGGCACGTATCAGTACCCGCATTCCAGCTACTTCACGCCCACGGTGCGCTTCTTTCTGGACAAGGAGAAGAATGTCTACTGGCAGCGGCTTATCAAGCCCCTTGCCGATGCCCAGAACAAAGGCAAGGCGCGTTTTAACGGCGACTACAAGGGCATGGTCTGGGCCCCGCCCACGCTGACCATAGAAAAGGGCGACCGCGTGTTCATTGTGGAAGGCATCTTTCACGCCATTGCGCTGTATCACGCTGGCATCAAGGCCGTGGCCGCGCTTTCCAGCTCGAACTTTCCCGATGCGTTCATAGAGGCGCACAAGGACAAGAAGGTGCGCTGGGTGCTGGCGCTGGACGGTGACAAGGCCGGAGCCGATTACACCAAACGCCACGCCGCAAAGCTGCAGGTGCTGCAAGAGCGCTGCGAGGTCTGCCGCCTGCCCGGGAAGCAGGACTGGGACGACCTGTACCGCGCCGGCAGGATAACGGACAAGTTCATCAGCGACTGCATGTACTACGGCCGCCTGTTCATGGCGGAGTCTGCCAACGAAAAGGCCTATCACTATTACGTGCGGCACGAATCCAAGTATTTCATCATAGACTTTGAGAACCACCTCTACCGCGTGGAGGCTGGCCAGAAGCTTTCCGAAGCCTTGGAAACGGCCGCCATTACCCGCCGGAACAAGGCGGAAGAAGAGGGCGGCGATGCGGACGGCGCGGAAAAGGAAAGCATAGCAGCCCTGCGCCGCGCCATTCTGGAATCACCGCGCGGCTGGGATATGTTCCTGCAGCATGCGGATCTGGACCAGATTGCCAACGTCTATCCCGAATGCCTCTACCATGAGGCGGATGACCTTGTTGAAACCAGCCAGTTTTATGTGTTCCGTATTACCTTTCCAAGCGGTGCATCGCAGATTGTGCCGATGGAAGGTTCCTGCCTGCTCTCGGGGCTTACGTTCTCATCCGCTCTCATCAACAAGACGGCAGGCTCAGACTTTTCCGGCACGAACGGCGATTTTCTGTACCTGCGCAAGCGCTGGCTGGATATCGCCCAGCAGAAGAGCATACGGCGCACGCAGTATCTGGGCTATGTGAAGTCGCTGGATGCGTATGTGTTCGACAAGTCTGCATACTACAAGGGCAAAGAGATTCCGCTGAACGACGAAGGCTTTTTTCGTATCGGCAAGCACGGGGTGCGGCCGCATTTGCAAAGCATGCATATTCAGACAGACGGCAGGTTCTCTCCGGACTGGCTGGATAACTATGTGCGCGTGTTCCACTGGCAGGGGCTTGCCCTGCTGAGCTTCTGGCTTGGGTCGCTGTTTGCGCAGCAGATACGCGAAGCCCAGAAGTCATATCCGTTCTTTGAACTGACCGGCGAGCCCGGGGCGGGCAAGTCCACTGTGCTTGAATTCCTCTGGAAGTGCTTTGGCCGTGACGGGTATGAGGGCTTTGACCTGCTCAAATCCAGTCCTGCAGGCCGCCGCCGTGCGCTGAGCCAGCTCTCCAATCTTCCCCTTGTCATCATTGAGTCTGACCGCGATTCCGGCAGCAGGGACGGGCGGGTGCGCCAGTTCAACTTTGATGAGTTCAAGCCTTATTACAATGGACGCGCCACAGGCACGGTGGGGGTGCCTACCCGCGGTAACGAGATTGAGGAAAGCCTGTTTCAGGGCTCTGTGGTTATTGCGCAGAACGCGGAGTTGAGGCGTCCGATGCCTTGCTTGAGCGCATTGTGCATTGCCATGCCGACAAGCAGCATCACGGAGCCGGAACAAGAGAGCTGGCGCGCTGGTTTGAGCGGCAGACCGCAGAAGAGGTAGGCGGGATGCTGCGAAAGGCCCTGAAGGCAGAGAGGCAGATACTTGAGACGTATTTTGCTGCGTTTGACAAGTTTGAGGCGCGGTTCACCCCGCATTTGAAAAGTGAGCGCGTCATCAAGAACCACGCGCAGGTTGCTGCAGCCGGAGAAGCTCTTTACATTCTGTTTCCGCAAATGACCAGGGAGCGGATAGACAGGCTGGGGGATTACCTGCTGGAACGGGCAAGCCAGCGCGAGGCCCTGCTTGCCGGAGATCATCCCCTTGTGGAGGATTTCTGGGAAAGCTTCCATTACCTGAACAGCGACAGCCGTACCCGCAAGCATGGCTGGCTGAACCACTCCAAGGATGAAACCAAGATCATCCTTCACCTCAAGGAATTCGCAGCCGCATGCAAGGATGGCGGTCTGTCTGTTCCTGACATCCCTCTCCTGAAACGGCATCTGGTCACATCCCGCAGGCATGCTTTTGTGGATAAGAACAAGAGCTATAGAAGCCGTTGGACAGGGGAAAGTGCCAAATATTGGTGGTTTGAGGTTTAATGTATTGATTTAACACGCTATACGCGTGTGTATGTGCGCGCGTAAAAAAATGGCCGATTCTCTAAGAGACCCCCCTTGCATACATGGTTACAAAAGTTACACACCCTAAAAATGATACTTAATCACTTGAAATTTATCGATAAAAAGTGTGACCTTTTTTGGGGTACAAAAGGTCACATGTGGCAAAAATTTGTGGCAAAAATGTGGTTTTGTAACCTGCTGAAATTATAGATGTGTAACTTTTTGTGCCCAAAATGTGACCTTTTTTCTGCCACATAAAATAGTTATTTATTATAGCGTGTTATTGCGCAAAAAATGGCTAAAAATTGAAATGTAACCATATATGCAAGGGGGGGGTACCCCCTGAGTGAAGAAGGAGACTGTATGAGCCGGTTGGATGTAGCTGTTAGTGTCGGGGCGACGGACAAGACGATTAAGGAGCTAGCCGATATGTGGACGGGGTATCTGGATCACCCCGTTCTGCCGGAGCATGTGCGGCCTATGCTTGCCATGCTGGTGTTTGTGGATGGTGTGCAGGTGCGCGAGGCGAGCAAAAAAGTGCCTGCTGTATCCGTAGGCAAGGTGTCTGAGGTGGCAAGGGATGTGAATGCGCAGCATCCGGCAATTCATTTTTCGGATGAAGAATTGAGAGAAGACTGGCTCATTGCCGGGGCAAAGGTGCGTGCTATGGCCAAGAAGGCGCGAGCCTTTGAGGAGTTGTATGACAAAGCGCTTTCTTTGTGTGTGAAGCGGAATGTGAGTGGCATGACAAGCCGTTTGGACGCGCTGGAAGAGTATTTGGAAAGGGTTGAGAAGTTGACTCGGTAAGTTTTGGAGTAACAAAATTAGAAGCCCCCGAGACCATAACGGTTTCGGGGGCTTCTAATTGCCCCATATTTCGCAATGGGATATGGGTAGATAGCTATTCATTGATGCCGTTTTTGCAGGGAGTATGTTTGATGACACCTGATGACAGAAAGCAGATTATTGAAGAGTTGCGTGTTGGCTTGGGGAGCCTTCCTGCAAAAGAACTGGGCCCCTGGGCGGTGCGTACCGCTGAGGCTTTACGGCTTGCTGCAACGCGGCGGTTGTTTGGCTTGGCTGTATTGCCGGCCAAGATTGTTTCTGGGGTATACGGAGTGGCCTTGGAGGCGGCTCAAAGCGCATACAACAAAGAGTTTTTGAGATATGTGAAGCAGTCTGCACTGACAGTGGGGGATAAAGCTGGCGAGGTTGCAAAGGGGGCGAATGCCCTGCGCCAGATTGTGGCGAGCGATCCTAAGCAAGGGGCTGTTCACGTTGCTGTTGCGGTGCTTGGTTTTTATGCTGGTTCAGGTGGGCTTGATGGAGATGGGGGGATTCCCGACCTTGATTTGGCTTTAGCCGGATTGGGAGCGCATCGTTCAATTCTGACCCATTCTATGTTCGCCGGAGTGTTGGTAGAATGCGCAACGCTTTCCTTTTTGGATTTGATTGATATTGTATATTTTTATCTTCCTGAAGATCATCATTCCTTCTGGGATAAGTCTGTCATTAAGGCTGATGCGGCCTTGTCATTGGCCTCGGTTTCCATTTCTGCCGGTCTGGCATTTCATTTTCTCATCGATTCTGCCCTGGATAGTGGTAAGGCCTACACCGACTTGCCCATTTCGCTTCCGCTTGAGATTCATCAGTCCATAATGCTGGTAAATGCAATAGGTGAAGGTGTTGCGGCTTCCTCTGCCGTGATGGGGGCGTTAGAAAAGCAGCAGGTTCTGGATATGTCCATTGTGCGTCTTGAGGGGATAATGGCATCTGACAAGCTGGATGCGCGCAAGAAGAGGAACCGCCTTGAGTCCATGCTGCGATTGCTGCGAGACTTATATCGCAGTGACAGCTCTCTGTTTGATGAACATAGAGTTGCTCGTTTAAAGCTGGTAGCCGATGCCTCCAGGCGCTGCTTAGGGGAAGTGAAGTGTGCTGGATCGTTGGCTGCTGCGAGTGTTGAAAAGGTGTTCTCTTTGGGAGCATTTAAGATTCGCTATGAGCAGCAGTAGATGATGCATAAAAAGCCCCCGCCTAAGCTGGGGCTTTTTTCATGCGCAACTCACTCTGCGTTATGTTCCCTGATTCTCTGGCCTGTGCGATGCTGGCGGAATGGATAACCGCGTATGCAGATTCTTTGACCCCGTGTATGAGCTGGCGTGCCGTGGCGTGCGCGTGCAGCTTGCGGAGGCATCCGCTGGGCCGGATGTGGTGGTGCAGCATGAAAAGCGCTACCGCGAAACACGTGAGGAGCTGGCCCATCAGCGGTGGGTGCAGATGGTGCTGACCCGATACTCCCGCCTGATCCGCCTGCAGCTGCAGCTTGGCGGCGGCCTTTTGCCATACCGAAGCGTGGCATGGCTTGTTGCCCATGGCTATGTGGAGGTGCGGGAGGGAAGGTTTAGGGTGGGGAGGCAGTGAAAGGGAAATGAAAAGCCCCCGTCACGGAATGTGGCGGGGGCCTTTTTTTTGCCCTCTGGTTGCTTCGGCTCTGTCTACGCAATCTTTCCATCTCAAATATCGAATACCTAATTGCAAGTGAATGCTCTATGGCGTAGGTGTGAATGCATTGGTAGGTGTAAAAGTCCTAGTGAGTGCGGTGGGTTGGGGTGTGGCTTCATTTTTTGTGAGTGCGTTTTTCATACTAACTGTGCGGTGATGCTATGAACATTCTCTTGATCGTAATTGGGCTTGCTCTTGCTGCTTACCTCTGGAGATATGCACTTGGTGCTGCGATAATCGGCGTAACTATTTGGGTTACATATTTGTATTGGAAAATAGCTCTTCCTGTGTTGGGGGCGTTCTTTGTCTTGTGTATTTGGGCTCATCTTCATGAAAAGAGCAAAATAAAGAAATGGAAAAAGAAAGCTTCAGATCCTCTTTCTACTTATGAAATAGATAGAATTGTCAGCCGATTTGTAGAAGATTCTGGAATTGTTGATGCGAATAATAGGAATGGATATATTTTTAAGGGTGAAGAAGGCAACTTGCCATATGGCAGATTGAATGCATTTCTCAATTTCTTTAACAAGTCTGCTAATGAAATAGAAGTTTATTATTTTTCTGCAATTCCAAGTTCTGACTTTAATGAGGTTAGAGAGTATGGAACGGTGATAACAAGAGATGGATTGTATGTGAGTGTTCAAGGAAGCAAAAAAAGTGATGGGGGTTGGAACTCGTATGATGTGCACGTTCCGTTTGCTGGCGTAGTTGATTATTCTTTAGATAAATCGAAGATAAAAGTTAATTTCATAGCTCATGATTCTGATGAGAAAAAGGTTGTTGAGCTTAAAAATGGTATGACGACTCTTTCTTTGGAGTCTGTTGGCAAAATCATTGCGTGTGTGAAAGATAGCTCGGTTCCCAAGGTTTTGTATGATGGCAATGTTGTTTATGAAGACGATAACTGTGATGAAATTGATGAACAATTTCAGAGTGAGCAGGTTGTTGCGAGTGTGAAGACAGCTTCAGAGATTTCTGGGGTGCTCGGTGCTGCTGTGAAGTTTCAGGATAATTATGCTGAAATTAAGGGGCACATGGATGGTTCTAGGGGGCATGGGTATTCGGCTGAGTATGGGAACACTGCAATGGATAGGCTTGTCGGCAGGCAGGTTGTTAATGCCGGACAGCAACTCGACAGTACCGGTAGGCAAGTTAAGGGAGGCGCTGACCGCATTGTTGATGGGGTGGCTACGCAGGCAAAATACTACAAGACTGCAAATGAAAGCATAGGCGCTGCTTTTGTTCATAAGCAGGCCGTGTACTTGAATCCTGACGGTACGATGATGCCAATTGAGGTTGCGCGAGATCAGTATCAACAGGCACTTGCCTGCATGCAGAAGCGAATTGATAGCGGGCAGGTGCCGAATGCTCCGGCTGGCACACCTGCGGCTAAGTATGTGAAGAAAGGTTGGTTTACGTATAATCAGGCTTGTAACATCGGCAAGGCTGGTACGTTGGAGAGCCTTGCGGTTGATATGGCAACGGGGGTTGTTTCGTCTTCCATGGCGGGGGGAATATCCGGCGCGATTGTTTTTGCTACGTGTGTTTGGCAGGGCAAGGATGTTAAGGAGGCGGCCAAGACAAGTATTGGGGTTACGCTGAGCACTATGGGTAAGGGGGTGTTGGTTTACACTCTGACAATGCAGCTTTCCCGTAAGCAGTTTGCGAACGTGTTTGTCAAAAATTTCACCAAAGATGGTATTCGCGCTGGTTTCAAAGGTATTAATAATCCGATTGCAAAATTGAGTGATGGAATGGCCCGGTCGATTAGTGAGTCTAGTCTTGCGAAGACTTCCGTAGGTGAGTTTTTTGGTCTTCGCGCTGTGACCGGAAGGGCTGTTATTGCCGGTGGTGTAGTTGGGGTGATTGTTTTTGGGCCGGACATTGTTCGTGCTCTTCGCGGAAAGATTTCTAAAAAGCAGCTTATGAAGAATTCAGCGGTTGGCGCCACGTCGTTGGTGGGGACTGCTATTGGCCAGGCATTGATTCCGATCCCCGTTCTCGGGGCTATGACTGGTGCCTTTGTGAGTGGGGTTATTGCAAAGAAGACGCTTGATGCGTTTGTAGAAGATGATGCCGTGCAGATGTTCCAGGTGCTGAAAGAAGAGTATTTGGATGTTGTAATGCAAAGTGGGTTGTCGCAAGAAGAGTTTGATAGCGTTACCTCTGCTACCATTGCCCATGCAAAGCTGCACAAGGTTCTGCAAGATATGTATCAATGTGGAGAATCTCGGGATTTTGCCCGTGACCTTGTGAATACGGCAGTCTGCTCAGTGTTGCAGGGTAGGCAGTGTGTGACCTGCGAAATGGTTGATGAAGGATATGCAGATTTTGGAAGCGAGATGGTGGCGCAGGTCGCTTAGCTGTTTGAGTGCTGCCGTTCGCGCGTTCGATAAAGTTCTGTGCTACGGCCAAGCAGAGAACGCAGCCAATGGTCGGTATTTGAAGGGTAAGCGCAGTGATGTGAATGCGCAGCGGTTTAGGTGTAGTGGGGAAGAGTGCTGAGTAATTTTATTGAGTTGGGAGTTCTTATGTCTGTTGATTCTCGAGCGTTTAGGTCTCTTCTTGAAGATATAGAAGTGGCTTTGGGTTGTAAGTGCGTTGTAAGAAGGGAGGGGGGAAGCGAAGGTGTTAAAAAGTTCTGGTTGCCCATGTTCGGTAGGTATGTTGAGTTTTCAAGGCTTGTGGGTTTTTCTGAACTAGAAAAGAGGGTGATATTCAGGGTGATGGAGGTTTATAAAAAGATGAATCCTGAAGAAGCATCTGGAATTGACAAGGATTATCTTAATTCATTGGTGGTAAATAATGCAATGGATGTCGCGATAGCAACATTCTTGTCTGGATCTCAAAATTTTATAAATATTTTTAGTTTGATACAGTGTATGAAGACGCTTAGTTATGAGCGTTATGAGGGAGAGTCTGTGCGTGCTGGAGTAGTAGTGCGGAGGGGGAATAGCCCTCTGGGCGATTATGAAAATTATGATTTTGATGCGAAGTTTGTGTCTTTTATATTAAAAGATAAAAAAAATAAGCTTAAGACAATTAGAATAAGTGAGAAAGTTGTAAAAGATACTTCGTTTTTTAGGTATGTCGATGGGGTAGATTCGTTTTTTGTTTGTGACACTAACTTGGATGTTGTTGGATATTATAATGTTGTAGCAAATAGGAAAAACGTATTTGATAGACTTACTGGTCAAAGTGTTATAGAGGTTATGGATAATGTTAGGGATTGTTTGTTTTATATATGCGTAAACTCTTCTTCTGAGGTTGAAATATTCAAAAGTAATAAATCTAGGTTTGTTTATAGAAAAGGGAAGTGGAGAATTTTTGATAACAGGGTGATAGATGGATGTTTTGGTGTATCTAATGATTTTTCTCCTTGGAAAATGATGTATTCGCTGTCGAAAATTAGAAGGGGAACTGTTTTTGTTGTTACAAGAAATTTAGGGAAAATTAAAAAAGATGGGTTCATCAAGAAGCATATAGATGGTGGTAATGGCGTTTTAGATGTTATATTGAAAAATATGAAGAAAAAATCAGTTATTGATGTTTGTGATTCTGGAGAGTTGATGCGGATTCTTACGACTGATGGTATGACGTTGATAAAAAAAGGTTTTACAAAGTTGCTTGATGTTAATGTTATAGTTAACACTTCTAAGTCTCCAAAAGGAGAGATTGGAGGCGGAGGACGATCTACTGCGGCGCTTGCGGCCTCTGTTTATGGAGTGTCAGCAAAAGTTTCTGAGGATGGCCCTATTTCAATTTTTAAGAATGGTAAGTGTATATATTCTGTCGGGTAGAGATAAGTTGAGTGGAGGTTATGGTAGATTATGTTCCGTCGTCCCCCAGAATTTACAGCTACTCCAGAAGATCCGTGGGGCAGCGATAAGCTTGGCCGTGATGTAGAGATTATAAGGCTTGCCCGTCTGATGGAAGGTGCCGATACTCCGTTAGTTATGACGCTGAGCGCTCCTTGGGGTGGGGGGAAAAGTTCGTTTGTCAGGATGTGGAAAGCTTATTTGGAAAGCCCCGACGGGGGCGAGCATTGTTGTATTGTTTTTGATGCATGGGAGAGTGATTTTAATAAGGAACCATTGTTGGGTTGTATGGGGGAGATTGGTGAATTTATTAAAAGTCATAAAGAGTCCAGTAGCTGGTATGGGCGGGCTTTAGACGCGTTTGCAAAGGTGGTCGAAGAGTTGCCGGGTTTGTTAAAGGCCACGGCAGGAATGGCGACGTTTCTTTCGTGGGCGGTTCCGGGGGTGGGGCCATTGGCTGCAACGCTGAATGGAGGAGGGGGGGCGGCCGAGAGGGTTCGGAACTATGTGCAGGGTGGGCATTCTGATCTGAAGACGTCCCTCAGGGTCTTTAAAGACGGACTGCGAGAATTTGTGAGCCTGGTTACTGATGGCGGGAAAAAGCCTCTCTATTTCTTTATCGATGAGTTGGATCGGTGTGAGCCGGAATATGCGATTAAGCTTCTCGAAAGTGTGAAGCATTTTTTTGATGTTGAGAATATAATTTTTGTTTTGTCAGTGGACATGGCGAAACTTGGTTCAATGGCTCAGGTTCGATATGGTAAAGGGTACGATGCGAGTGGATATCTTGGTCGGTTTGTTGATGTTGAGTACGTTATGGCCGATGTTGACATAGAATTATTCATTAGGTTTGTATCTATCGATATATTGCACTTTGATAAAGGATGTTTAAAAAGCAAAGAAGATGTTGATGGATTTGTTGAATTTGTCAAAGAGATTGTAGACGTTTATAAAATTCAAACAAGGGGTATATATAGGGCTTTGATAAAAGTTTCTCCTTTGATGTCGAAACGTTGTTCTATTTCTGATAGTGGTTTTTTTATGCTGGCTGGTGAGGGGCATTTTTTGCATATATCTGGTATGACTAAGCCATGTGATGTCAATGAATATCTTCGTGGTGTCTTGTGTAATTTTTATTTTATATTTGTACTTTTGTCTTTGCTGCGCGAGGGTGATGTTGATTGTTATAGCAGGTGGCCAAAGAGTTTTGGTGTTGATAAAGATGGTTTGCGTTCTTTGGGGACCAATAGAGGGTTTTATTATAATCTATTGATGACTATTTCAAATAGTCATTATGTTGATGATGACGAAATCGAAAAAGCAGCGAATTCATGTGATAGTATTGGAAGGTTGCCCCTTTTTCTGGGTCGCGCTCTTAAGAAGTGTGGGAAGGTTGATGAATTTTTTGATTACTACAAGAGAGGTCTTCAGTCTTACGATGCTCTTATGTTTCCCGCAGCTGAAGGTGGCTTTATGAGTTTTGGGCAGCCTTTTCCTAAGAAGCCCACCCCTTGACCCCCACCCCCCAATTACCTCACATGCTTCCAACTAGGCGCTCTCAACGCCTATACTCCACAGTGGTCTCCGCTCAGGAAGGGGTAGGGTGGCGCTGAGGGTGTGAAGAGAAGACGATGACTACATGAAGAAGCCCCGCCGAATTCGGCGGGGTTTTTGTTTATCTAGCACGCACAGGCACTTCCTTCTCTGCAGTGAAGCTGGTATTGGGCGCTGCATATGATGCAGGAGGCTTGTTGTGGCAATGTGGCTTGCGATTGGAATTCTTTTGGGGGGTGTTCTTTGGGCTGTGTATTGGGCAGTGCGCAAGGTCGTGCTGTACGTGCAGTGGAAAATGCCGAGCAAGCCTGGTCAGATGGTGGACCCTCAGATTTTATTCGGAATACGCCATCCTATTCCTGTTGGGGATATGGAGGTCGTTCTCTGGGATGGTGAATATGATCTTGGCTTTGTTCTGTTTGAAGAGGTGGTGGCTGACACGAAAGGAGTTTTTCTTGCTGCGGCTATTCGGGAGTATGATGGAAGGTATCTAATGGTGGTCGATTTCATCCTTCGGGCTGTTGTCGTGCGCGATGTTTGCAAGGTCTACTATCGTGGTAGTTTTCAAGGGCTGAGAGGGGAGGAGGATATTCCTGTTGAATTCGTGGAGTTTACGGAGGCTCCCGATGGCGATTGGTTCCTTGCATCGGATTATAGCAAGTATGTTCTTAGAGTTGACCTTGATCCCTATCGTGAAATGAAGGCCCGTGAAGATGAACTGCGGGCGTATCTGGCTGCTCAGTAACCCACCCCCTTGACACCCACCCCAATCATCCCACATACTTCCAACTAGGTGCTGAACACACCTTTTCACAAGCGGTCTCCGCTCCCGTTAGTAGTGGTTTTTTTGCGTCCTGTGTGCAAGCTTTGGCCTGTACTCGATGGGGGACGTGCATTTGCCATATCTGCGCCAATATTTGGCCGGGAGTTCGGAGGCTATACAATACCCGCAAGGGGAAATCCTCCAGCCGCCTTGTGACGGTGTTCAGCTCCCGGCCTCTTTTATTCTGAGGGGCCAACCGAACAAATCACAAGAGGAGGTGCCCCATGGCACAGAACGCTACCCCTAACCTTCCCCGGCCTGTTCCACCGCCCGTTATCCAGCCCGCTATCCAATCGGTCGCAGAAGATCTGCGAGACATCGCCGGCACATTGAACCGGCTGCGCGATGATGCTCTTCCGGCCCACAGTGTGGCACTGGATCACCTGATTGATCGTGTAGTGCAAAATGCAAACACGATTGAAAGGAGGGTGGATTCATGAAATCCCGCACGAATATCCCAGATGTACCTAGGCAGTTGTATGAAATCTCTTATGGCCTGCGTTTTGTCTGCACGGCCCTGCAGGATGGTCCTTCCGACCTGCTGGGCATCCTTCGCCTGATGCATGAGCGGCTGGAAGACTGCGCCGCCTGTCTGGATGATCTGCCGCCCGAGAATCTGCGCGCCACGTCCAGGGATGGGTAAGGTGGTCTGGTGTTTTTGAGGAAGTGAAGAGAAGAAGATGAAGAAATGAAAAAGCCCCGCCGGATTCGGCGGGGCTTTTGTTGTTTTGGAGAGTGGTTAGGATTTGGTAAGCTTTCCGCTAAATAGATCTAGGTACTTATTGAATAGTGTAGTAGTTTCATTCTGTATTTCTTCAGGGTTTGGAGTATCTGAATATATGAGTGTTTTGATTGATTGCATGAGGTACAGGATTCTATGTGTGGTTAATTCGTCTTTGTCGTTTATGTCCAAGTCTTTGTGTAGGTATATTGATGCTATATTTATTATTGCAAAAGATGCAGATATAATTTTTTTGTCAACTTTGTCATTTATGTATGGTGTGTCGGTGAATTTTTTATTTCCTGATTGGTGTAGAAAATGTTCATATATAATCGGTCTGTTGATAGTCCTGTCAGTCCTTGGAGCATTACAGTTGATCCGGCGTATAGGCTAGCTAGTAGTTTGTTTGCGTTATGTACTTTTGGTCTGTAGACTACGAAGTAATAAAATATAAAGCTAGCAACTATGCTGCTTATTATTGACAGTATTATGTCGTTGCCATATTGAAATTGGTTAAAATATGAACTCAGTGTTGTGTTGTAAATTAGTGGAATATGTTGTGAATCTGATGTTTTAAGTGTTAGTGTCAGTATGAGTATGGTTAAAATCATTGAATATAAGTATCGATAATGTGAAAGCTGGCCTGTTGCGCTAAACTTTATTGTGTATTTCGCTAGAGGGTTTTGCATATTGATAGGTATTTTAATAAATTGGTTTTGTAGTTATGAATTTATTTGGCGATATGAGTGATCGAGTGATTCTTCTAATTCTCGTTCAGTATTGTCTAGTTTTGTCAAAATGGAAGATATTCGTAGTTTGTAGTGCATGTATATTCTTTCTGCAGCATATGGTGTATCTATAAGGTAATTTTCAAATATTAGCTCTGTTGGTATGTGTTTTATTTCTTCTATGGTGCTTAAAAAATTTATAATTGCAGTTTGTGATTTTAGGTTAAGAGTGTTTAATTGCTCGATGCTTATTATTTCGTTAAAATCTGTATTTATATTTAAAAAAATTGCTTCAATTTTTGTTTCTATTGTTTCATTGTTTTGATCGTGTGTGTCTATATCACAGAGAATTTTTGCTATATTTGATCTAGTAGATGTGTGCATAGGTGAAATTTTTTTGTATGGCTAGTATCGAGCATAAGGATTGCTTTTTGTTAGTATTGTAAAGATCTTTTTCATATACATATTTCTGATGGTTTACTGATGTCTTGCCGCAGTATAGTGCAGCTAAAATTGCTGATATTGTTGCAACAGATGATACTATTCCATCCATTGTTATGCTATTTGAGTAATTGTTATTGATAAAAGATGATAATAAGAATCCAAATAGTGTTGGAGGTATTATGTATGCTGAATAAATAATTAGCTTTAGTATGTAATCTACTTGTTGTTCATTGGGCTTTACACTGTTTTGTGCATGCTTACTCTCAGTTCTAAATCTTTCTATTGTGTAGTATTCATTATTGTTTTGTTTGATTTTGTGGTTTCTTATAAAGTTTTTAAAGTCTATATTTTGCATCGTGTGCTCGTTGTTTTAAGATTGTATTGATGAAAATAGCAATTGCTGTTGTGACCTGCTATACCCTTTCAGCCGTTCTCTAACGTCTTCCGGCAGATCAAGGGCAGAAGGGGAGAGGGTGTGAGAGAACTCCATGCTGACCACAAAGGTGTGACCGCACTCCACATTCCTACACATGCAATACAGGTGCTTCACCACGTCAGAAATCTCCTTGCTGGAGTCTATGGCGGCAGCGCTCCCGCATCTGTTGCATCGAACTAATACAGGTCTCATTGTCACATTCCTCTTCAGCTATGAGTATGTCTTCGCGTCTGTATCTGTCAATCGATGACGGGAGCTATCCCGCTTTAAACGCTGCATCTTTCCCCTTGCTTTTGCCCTTGCCGGCCATGCTTTCTGCGGCGGCATCCTCTTCACTATCCTCCGGCAGCGGGGCTGCCACCTGCCACCGCACTGCCAGATCAGGGCGCAGCACCTCGTTCACGTCCAGCAGCATCTGGCGCACGGGGGCAATCTCGTTTTTCTCATACACCCGATCATAGGCTTCAATATCGCCGAACCCTGCGGTGTTTGTGGGAATAACGTTTGCCATGGCGGGCGGAATGCGGTGCGCGGCTATTATGTCGTCACGGGAGATGTTCTTTATCTTTTCCAGCTCGTCCTTGCTGGAAAAATCGCCTACGGGCAGAATCTGCACGGCTTTGGCCTCGCCGTTGGGAATGTGCAGATACATGTTGCGAAAGTTGCCAAGGCCCTTTGCGCCTTCTATGGCCTTTTGAATGCGGTCCTGATCGGCTTCTTCCAGGTCGGCCCCGCTGGTGTAGAACACATAGCCCATGTGCGCGCCGTTCTTGTAATAGCGGCGACGGAACAGGGTGGCGTCCTCGTTCAGCAGCATGCTCTGAATGGCGCCCAGATAGCGCGGCTTGCCGTATATGCTCTGGGTTACATCGTAGTTGCGGAAGTGAAACACCTCGCCCGCGGCAAAGGGCGTAAGCTCTCCGGCAACTTGCAGCAGGCCGTAGGTATCCGGCTCTTTCATGCGGCGCATGTTTATGGCGGGCAGGTGCGTTGCGCGCACCACCTCGCCATAGCCGTTGCGATGCAGCTGCAGATAGGCGTTTGCAAACACGGAATAGTCCGTGGCTGCGGCCTCCATGCTGCGGCGCGAAATGGCGGCGGAAGGTACAAACCCGCGCATGACCATGAGCGTTTTAAACTCCAGCAGCGGGCCGTGGTAGGCGTTTGCATAGAGCAGGCGCGCAAGGCCGGTAAAGGGCACGGGCGTCTGGTAGTAGCGGCCGTTGTCCAGCAGGTACACGCCCAGATGGTCGGCATACTGGTAGCCGTCCAGAACCGGTTCCGGCTCGCCGAAGGTAAAGGCGCGGGCGGTGCATTTGGTTGTCATGCTGTGCTCCTATCCTATAACCACGCGACTGCCGCCGCGGGGTCTGGCTAAAGGTTCGTGCGAAACCGCATGCAGAATGGCAAAGGCGGCGTCCGCATGGCCTGTGGTCTCTGATCTGTTGGCGGCATAGGTCATGGCGCCGGTGGGCGTGGTGGTCTGGCGAATCATCATGAAGGCGTGCGAAATCTCGCGGTCTGCCGCATCCCATTGCAGGCGGCGGCAAAACCCTGCCCGTGATTCCGGCATTGCGTCCCGGCGTGCTGCTGAACGGGGAATATGTGACCGCGCTGCAGCTGCGCGGGGATAGCATGGTGGTGAAATGCGCGAAGCAATTAGAAAAATAGTGCTCAAGCTCTTTCCGGAGATCGCCGCAGGGCTGCATCTGCCGCGTTATGCGCGAGTGCTGGCCGTGGCGGAAACGCCACAAGCCGGTGACACCTGCGAGCGGTACCGGCCCCGTTATGCCGTGGACATTCAGGTGCTCACGCCGGAAGGGGAGCCGGATTCCGCGTACCCAGTCTATGAGGCCGTGCCGCTGCCTGTGCCGGTCGGGTGTGGCCATGAGGCTGGACTGTTCGGCTATCCGCGCACCGGGGCGCTTGTGGTGGTGGAATTTGCCTATGGCAGGCCGGACCATCCGCTCATCAGTCAGGTGTATCCCTTGGGTACATCCCTGCCCATGCTGCAGGCCGGTGAACTGCGTTGGATGCAGAGCGAGGCCGCGCACCAAGGGATAGACGCGGATGGTAACTGGACGCGCGAAACGGACATGGCCATCACGGACGCAAGCCGCGACCGCATCATCACCGCCGTGCGCAAGATGGAGAACGTGGCGCGCGAGATCCGCCGCGTGAGCGAGAACAGCACCGAACGTGTGGACGGCGTAAAGCGTGTGGAAGCGCTTGGCGCGCTGCGCCTGCTGACGGCAGGTTCTGCGCGGCTGTCTGCCGGTGACTCGCTGGCGTTGACTACGTCCAGAGACATGGCCTGCACCGTGGGGCAGGATGCGCTGCAGGTGGTAGGTCGCAATGTGCGCACCGATGTGCGCGGGGCTGTGACAACGACGGTGGCCAAGTCCGTAACCGAGACCATAGGCGCAGGGCGCACCACTACCGTGGGCGCAGATGATGCCTGCACCGTAACCGGTAACAGCGCTCAGAATACGGGCGGAAACGCCACGGAAAGCGTGGGCGGCGACAAGACCATTACCGCTGCCAATATCAACCTGCAGTGCGGCAATACCCTGCGTCTTGGTGCCGGAGAAGTGAGCCTGCTGCCGCTGATGCTGGACGTGTGGGAACACGTGCGCGATGCCTTGCACGTGCTGGCGGACCACACCCATCAAGGCGGGGCTATACCCAAGCCAGACCAGAGTGGAGTGGTGCATGGGCATGCGGGGGCTGTGGGAGCGGATAGGGATAGGTTAGAGGGGGTTAGTGGGTAGAAGTAGTTGAAGGAGTTGTGTTTTTGAGTAATTATATATAAATAACTGCTCGTGGGTGTGTGTTTTTTTGAACAGGAGTCGTGCTGTGAATCTGGTTGAAATGATAAGAGATGTTACGAAGATGGATGTACCGTCTGTTGTCTGTTTGATTTCTATCCATCCTGAATTTGTAGAAAAGATTTATAATTCTGAAAAAAAATTCGAATTCAGAAAGCAAAAAACAAGAGATGGAGTCAGGCTTTTTGTTGTATATGAAACTGCTCCTGTTAAAATGATAACAGGATGTTTTTATTCTGACAGCTGTATATCTATGCATCCTGAGATGTTGTGGAATAAATGTGCTGATTGTTCTGGCATAGATGAGGATAGGTTTTTTAAGTATTTTTATGGAAAAGAAATAGGGCATGCTTTTGTAATAGGTAGACATTTTAAATTTTCAAAATACTACTGTCTGGATGATTTTCAGTGTGGGTTGAGAGCTCCTCAATCATTTTCATATATAAATATTTCGAGGTAGTTATGGCTGGGAGAAGTAGTATTGTTATTTGGCCTACGATAAATGAAAAAATAAATTCAAATAAAAAATTTAGTAAATTTACAAAAAAATCGATGTGGGAATCTTCTTTCCCCAATAGTCAGCAGGCAGACTTGCATATAAATATATGGAGGCTCCCTAGTAAAGGGATTGGAAAAATCCATGATCATTTTTTTGATATTGGAATAATGATATACAATCCAAAGGAGATTTCTAAGTTTAATATCTTTATTCCGAAGCATAATGGAACATATTATTCTGGTGGTATTCAGGATTTAGTTCCCTATATGAAGGATGTATCTGTCCTGAGTTCTGTATTTAATGAAGATCTTGGAATTAATGTAATTAACGATGCTTATCAGCATCGTGTTTCAAAAGATGACGAATTGTTTTGTATTCTCAATGAATTGACACATAGTGATTATGATATGTCAATAATTGAAGGAGAAGGTGTCGTTTTTAGCGTTTTAGTGCCAGATAATATTAATGGAAAAGTTTATTTTCGATTAAGAATGAAAGGTGAAGCCCTTTTAGGATGTATATCAGAAGAGAAGCTTGCTAATTCTTATCTTCAAAGGTTTTTGTCTCGTGTAGAAATTACTGACTTGCAAATCAATGAATTGAGAACTATAAGTAAGAGATTGAGGGATGAGATAAGAGATAAAGGAGAGTTTGTTTTTAATAAGGTCCATATTTTTTATGTATGTAGTTCTGACAATGAGATTTTAGTTAACTCACCACAGTACGGGGTATGTAGGTACTTGGAGTGTGATGTCTGGAAGAAGTATATTGATCATGCTTATTTGAATTCGAAAAGACATAATGGTGTGTTGGCATATCATTGGAAATTTAAAGGAGATGTGAAGTCTTGCTTGGTCTTGATCAAAAATAAATATGATCGCACGACTTGCCTTCTCTGGTTGCGTTATGCGGTGATAGTCCTTTTTTTTACGGTTGCGCTGGGTTGCATGTCGAATTATATATATGATACAGGTCGCGAATGGTTGCAGCAGAAACGGGGCTCCGAAAACTCTTCGGGTGAAATTCCGGTTAGCCCTTTAGGTGGCAGCAAAAAGGGGAGCGTAGAAAATGGTTCAAATTGAGAAAGTCTTTCAATATGGTGCATTGACGATGCCTATGGTGACTGGACATCTCAGAGCTGTTGCCCCTCTGCTTCTGGGTCTTGACGCCGATTATCCAGGCTTTACGAACTGGCTACAGACTAAAGTAGGCTTTGGGCTTGTTTTGGGGGAGCGTGAGATTTTACTCGCTAAGCATAGAGGGAAGATTGCTGGTTTGGCTATTTTAAAATCTAGCTTAACTGAGAATAAGATTTGTACTTTGTTGGTGGCTAAATCCTTTCGTAAATGTGGGATAGGACGCCAGTTGTTAGATGCTAGTTTGCGATCTTTTAATGGGGTTTTACCCATGATTACGGTTTCTGAAAAACGGGTGGACTCATTAGCCCCCTTGCTTCTGTCGAAGGGATTTGAATTGAAGGATGTCCGGTTTTCCTACTATGTATCTGGTATGAATGAGTTTGTATTCAATGGATATCTAGATGGGTGCCCTCCTAGCTATATTCACTAGTAACAGCCCCGCTTCGGCGGGGCTTTTCTTTTGCCCTTTGTCTTGCACGTGCTGGCGGACCACACCCATAACAACGGCGCTGTTCCGAAGCCGGATCAAAGCGCCGTGGTGCATGGGCATGCGGCGGCTGTTGGGGCGGATAGGAATAGGTTAGAGGGGGTTAGTGGGTAGGGGGGCGGTGCGTGGTGGAAGTGTGATAGTTGGGTAATAAGGGCCCGCGATGCTTGGCGGAATTTATCTAGATTGCTAGAAAGCAATTTGTGAGCTGTCTTGTCGGAAAGAATGTGTTCAATGAATAATTCTATAAGTCGTATTACCTCATCGGTTATTAGTATGTTGTAGGTAGTAAAAGTATCGTTGGACGGTTGTTCATATTCTTTTTTATCATATCGAGTTACAAGTAACTCATCGTATGATCCATGAATTGATGATGATGGAAACATCTGATACAGTATGTATGAGTTTGAATTTCCAATCTCGTCTAATATTTTATTGTATTTTGGCATTTTTCTATTTTTAATAACTGGATTTCTTTTTTTTCCTGAAGAATTATATATGACATCAATGGCCTTGTTCATGGTTCTTGAGTATTCATCGCATTCTTGTGTGTCTGGATAGAAATTTTTTTTTGAGTACTCAAATCTTTTTTCGATATTATTCAGACCATCTTCAATATATATATCGAAGCTATTTTTATCTGTATGGGTGAAAATCCATTGGAGTCTCGTAATGCTCTCAATTGCACATCTGTGAAGAATGGAAGTTACATACTTGTCATAGTTGAGTTTGTTCAATTCAAGAGATGAATTAATTAAGGATATTATCCTGATTATGGTGCCTGACGTTATCATACATTCAAGTTTGTTTATGGCGATAAGTGTATTGTCATTTTTTTCTGTTGTTGATGCTATAAACTCTAGTATTTTGAGTGTTATTTTGATGCGCGCGTTTACTGTATTCTCTAAATCTGTTTTATTTTTGAAAACAGGTAATTCGGTGGCAGAGGATATGGTGTCCCAAATTGGATGTTGAGCCCAATTCAGAGTTGTTGTTTTGAGATCTCCGTTGGTCATGGTCTGATATCCCTTATGTCGGATGGCTACGGTTGGTGTGCGAGTGATGCCTTTTGACATCGAAAATTAGTTTTTGTAAAGATTGTGCACATCAATAGCGGTGGTTTTTTACTAGTCCTCGGTCTTGCTGTCCTTAGGTGGGCTTTATTCCGCCACCTCTTGACACCCACCACCCCTCTCTGTAATCCTGACCTCCTCAAATCAAACGGACTCCCCCGAGTCCCGCGCATCCGTGCGCTTTAGTCGGGGCTTTTTTATGCGCTTTTCCCTGTATCCTAGGGATAGGTGCATCCCAATTTGACTGCTTTTGCCGCATGACCGTCATCATGTGGTAAATATAGCGGCCAAGTGTCCGGTAGCCGTGAGGCCCGGGGGTTCCGTTTGAACCTGAGAGCACTTGGTCGCTCTTTTTTTGGCTTTCTCTCAAATCTCAAATCAAACGGAGGCCCATCATGACCCGTAATCTCAACAACAACTCCGATGTTGTTCTCCAACTCTACGAACTGGCCGGCGGCATGCGCTTTATCTGCGATGCCCTGCAGGACGGCCCGAGCGAGCTGCTCGGCCTGCTGCGGCTGGTTGGCGAACGCATAGAAGACTGCGCCGCACGCCTTGATGATGCGCACCTGCATGTGCGGGAGTGAGGGGTGGGGTGAGGGATGGTGTAGGGATGGTGTAGGGATGGTGTAGGTAGTGTAGGAATGGAGAAGCCCCGCTGTAATGGCGGGGCTTTCTATATTATTTATCATGTCTATAAATGTGGCAGCGACGCATATTTTCGCCAAACTGGGAGGCGATATGCGTAAGTTGACTGTTGCGTTTGTGTGCGCTCTGGCGGTGCTTGTGTCAGCGGCCTATGCGCAAGATGGTGTGGTGTATAGGGTGGATCCGTATGAGCAGGTTCAGTTCGGGTTGCCAGAGGGTACTTCTTCCCAAAATCTGATTGTTCGCAGGGTTATCTATGTTCTGAGCAATAACCCGTATACCAAGTTTGCGGACTGGGTAGGGTACAAGCTGGATGTGAACAGTGTGACGGGGGCAAGTGAAAGGGATCGAAATTGGAAGCGAGATCCTGACCTGCCCAAGGAAGAAACGCTTTCTCCGAGTGATTATGATGGGGCGTTTAATGCCCTGAAGATGGATCGGGGGCATCAGGCGCCTTTGGCATCATTTAAGGGGACGCCGTATTGGTGGCTGACAAACTACCTTTCGAACATAACGCCTCAGAGGATGAAGCTGAATCGTGGGCCGTGGGCCAAGCTTGAACATGATGTGCGATCGCTGGCAGAGCGAGAACCTGTTTATGTGATTACTGGCACTTTGTATGAACGCGAGATGCCTAAATTGCCGAATGCGAAAAAAGACCACCAGATACCTTCCGGCTACTGGAAGATCATAGGAGTTGAGGATCTGGACGCTAGGCCTGGTCAGCCGCCTATGCGGGTTGCAGGGTATATCTTTGAGCAGAATGCCACAGAATCAAATCCTATGAGTCAGTACCTGGTTACCGTGGATGAGATTGAACGGCGCACAGGCTTCAACTTCTACCCGGATCTTCCTGATGACGTGGAGGAGCTGATGGAGAGCTGTAATACTCTTGAAGTGCAATAGGTCGTGTGAGTGGTGCAAAAGGAGGCCCCGCCGGATGGCGGGGCTTTTGGGTGGTGCTATTTGAATGGGCAAATGTTGTCTGGGTTTTGGGCGCATTGCCGCTTGGCGGTGTTGTAAGGCATGCAGTTTTTGCAATCTTCTCGGGGTGCTTTTTGGGAAAGTTCGTAAAAAGCTCTGTTGTTGTATACTGTGAAGGTGGTGACGAGCAGGGTTAGTGTCATTATTCTTTGCGATATTATTAGGCAAAGTGTTGTGATGTCTTGGTAAATGTCTGGAATGCAATTTAGTTTTGATTTTAATATATTTATTGTTCCGTATTCTTCTTTAATTGGTTGTAGGGTGTCGATTGAGAATGTTAATTGGTTGTCAAGGCTTGTCATGATTGGTTTTATGTAGCTTATAGTAATATCGCCTTCCATTGATGAGTATAGTATAGAGAATATAAATATCATTTCAATATATGATTTTGCTGCAAGTGTTATTCTCTCATGTGCAGTTATTTGAGATGATGATGTCTTGCTGCAAAGTTTATCGTTTATATCATCCGTAAATGCGATTACTATTTCATTAAATCTGTGTATGAGGTATATTATTAATAGTATGTGTGTATTCGTAAAAATTGTGCTTATGTATACTGCTGTGTGAGCTATCGGAAGATATATTGCTGGAGATAGTGCTTTGTTTGACTTGTTGAATAATAATATATATATTAATGTACAAATATATAGTATTGCTGACGATGCAATTATGTTGTGTTCCTTTTTGTATATAATATATGATATAAACAACGTTACTGAAAATAGTACATCAATATTATTTCTTGATAATATGTGAGATTTTAGTTTTAGAGGATGATTTTTAAGAATTTTTTTTTGGAAATAGTACGATAATCTAGTTGTTGATATCACTAAAAGGAAAGCTGCATATAACATTTCTTTTATATTGGTGTATTTAGGATCTTTTTTTGATGCATATATATCTATAATTATGATGGAAACTATTATTGATAGCAGTGTAAATATTGTGTTAAGCATAGTCGTTTGCTGCTTCTATTAGAGTTTGAATGGTGTGTATGCTTTTAGATGACTTGTGCAACATCCGATGGCAGTTCGAACAGACCGGCACTAAATCCTGCACTGGATCCACTTCCCTCTCCCCATCCTCTTCGTGCAACGGATTCACATGATGAATCTCAATGAATCCTTGTCCCAGCGGGCCATAGAACTTCTCAAAGTTAAACCCGCAAACCACACAATTTAGTCCGTGATGCTTGATGGCCGCCAGCCTGTTGGCCTGACTGCGCTTGCGCACGATGGAGCTACGATTTGTTAGCGTTCCTTCCATCCGAGGTCTGGGGTGGAATTCTTCGTCACGTAAGTGGAAGTTTTCATCGTTATTTTCTGTAACAATCGATAGATTGTATGAATCTTGGCGTTCTGTTTTTGTAAACAGGAGCATTTTAGAGGTGTTTGGTGGCAGGAGCGCGCAATGTTTCTTGATCATCTTGGAAAGATCGGTGCGCCAAACTAAAGACGAACGTGTCTTTGTTGGGTCTGTTCTAAGTGTCACTTGATATTCTTGGCCATAAAATTCAAGAAGAATATCCCGCATTTTTGCTTTTGGATCTGCTCCAAAATAGAATCGAACATTCTTAGGTATGCGGGTCATTTTGTGCTTTATGCATGATTGGTCGACTGTTTTTAATATCTCGCTTGTAGATAATATTTCCCAAGTTTTGCTAGATATTGGGTATTGAGGTATGTCGCGTTTTAAAGCCATGTCTGGAATAATAGAGTCAAGTATCTTTTGGTAATTGAAATGTGGTTTGTATCCGAAAATGTGCGGGAAATTGTTATTTGCCAAAGCAGCGCTGATGTTTTGATGTTTCCATTCAATAGATCCATCGCTTCTATTTGGTAGAAGTTCTGATAGTTTGTTTCTGAATTTGGTTTTGTTATAGGAAATTCCTGATAGTTCAAGTTTAAGCATGGAGAAGTAGGATTCTGCTGCTAGCTCTACTTCTCTGCGTGACCATTTTTCCATTCTAACCCCCTGCAGTTCTGTGCGAAAAGTAAAACCGGTATGGATTGCTTTCTACTATCAAGCCCGGTTCCACATATCCAGAAAAAACGCCGCCGCCGGAAAAAATCGAACTCCTCCGCCCCACGCCTTCGGAGTTTTTGGGGCGATTTTGTGCAACAAAAATGCGCGTGCAACAGGGGCTTAAAGCAGGCGCGGTGCGGGCTGAACAGGAGGATGGCCTTTTGCACACTGTGCAAGAGATTGCAAAAAAGTGCCAAATCTCGGGAGTGGGTAAGATGGAGTCGTGGGGCCGGAGCCCTGATGGATAGCGGAACGGATATGTTTTTTCCGTCCCCGCTTCACGCAATATGCGTAAAGCTATGAGGGGCAGGAGGGGGAGCAGGAATTGCGTAAAGGCCGCATTGCGCAAGGGGGGGATGGGCGGCGGCAGAGGGCCGGAAAATGGCAAAATTTGGCGCAAAAAACTTTACGCAAACTTTACGCAAATTTTACGCATTGTGCGTAAAAAAATGCCCGATTCTGACTAGTATTGAACAGTACAAGAAAAGGCCTGACTAGGTGTAAATCCTTGTCAGGCCTTAATTTCTCTGGAGCCAGTAGTCAGAATCGAACTGACGACCTACTGATTACGAATCAGTTGCTCTGCCGACTGAGCTATACTGGCAAATTGAGAAGGGCCTTATATCGCTATGGCCCATGAGCGTCAAGTCTTTCTTGATTGTCTTCAGCAGTCTGTTTTTGGTGGTACAGTCCTGTTGCTTTTTATCATGCCCTTGCCTTTGTCCTGTCGCTACATTGAGAGATGGGAGATATGTTCTTTAGCAGGAAAACTATGCATCCGGGGGAGGCGGGAGACGGGCATGGTAGGAATCAGCTATTCAGATTGGCATGGCAGGTTGACGGGGTTGGCGGAAAACCTTGTCAGCCTGTTGTCGTTGCCTAAGGCGACAGAGCAGTGCGGGACGTATTTGGCTCGTATTCTTGGCGAATACTTCAAGGCTGACTATGGGGTAGTGTTTTTGTGCAGCCGCAGTGTCGAGAAGGGTAGATGTGTCCAGATTGGGGCGTATGGCGCTTTGTGTCCCGACATGCGGTGCACTGAGCGTGCTGTCCGGGTGGCGCATGCGTTACGTGAACAGGATGCCGTTCTTTGTCTGGGTGAAGCTGAAATCGCAGATCTGCAGGTCGAGGGAGGGGTGTGTTCCGGTAGCCGGGCGATACTGTTTATTCCTCTCGATTGTGCTGGCAGTCGTATCGGGGCGGTGGTGCTCTCCTTGCCGGAGCCGGTGGCAGATGCAGATCTGCTTGAGCTGCTTCAACAAAATGCCAGATCCTATGCCTATACTCTTCGAAATGCCGTTGTGCATGACGATGTTGAGCGCGAAGTGGAATTTCGGCTGGTTGATGTGCCGGAATCCCGCAGCATCATGTCGCTTGCGGCTCAGGAGTATCGGGCCATTTTTGAGAATGCCGCCGTGGGTATCATACACTGTGCTTTGAACGGTGACTTTCTCAAGGCAAACAGCCGGTTTCTTGATATTTGTGGATATGACAACATGGCATTGAGCAGGCTTCGTCTGGAGGATTTGACCCATCCTGATGACATGCAGATCGATGCCGCTGAATATGATGCTCTGCTGGCGGGCAGGGTGTCCTCCCATCAGGTTGAAAAGCGTTTGATAAAGCGCAGTGGTGAGACCATCTGGGTAAATATGGTTGCTTCGTTGCTGCGCACCAGAGAAGGTGCGCCATATTGTTTTGTCTGGGTTGTGGATGATGTGACAGAACGAAAGGGGTTGGAGGCTACCCAGCATTTCTTGTTGAACTATGGCTGGTCTGAGGGAGGCAATGTCTTTTTTGAGGCGCTGTCGAAGTTTCTGGCAGAACGGCTTGAGATGGATTTTGTGTGCATCGATCTGCTTGAAGGCGACGGGCTTATGGCCGAGACGGTCGCCGTGTACTATGATGGAGCATTTCAGGACAACATTCGCTATGCACTGAAAGATACCCCGTGCGGCGAAGTGGTTGGAGAAGATGTGTGCTGCTATCCTCATTCCGTTCGAGCTTTGTTCCCGAAAGATGAGGTGCTGCAGGAGATGTGTGCCGAGAGTTATGTTGGCGTGACTCTCTGGGGTGCCGGACATAAACCTGTTGGCCTTATTGCGGTTATCAGTCGCAGGCCGCTGGTAAACTCGTCTCTGGCGGAATCCGTGCTGAAGTTGGTCGGTATGCGGGCTGCCGGAGAAATGGAGCGACTCAAGGCGGAAGAGGAGATTCAAAGAGCCAGAGAGCAGGCGGAAACTGCCAATAGATCCAAAAGCGAGTTTCTGGCCAATATGAGCCATGAGATACGGACGCCCCTGAATGGTATCATGGGGATGCTGCAATTGCTGGAATATGCCCGACTCCCGGAAACGGAAAGCGAGCATGTGCACTTTGCTCTGGAGGCAGGAAGACGACTTTTGGCCTTGCTGAGTGATATTCTCGATTTTTCACGGATTGAGGCGGGAATGATGGTGCTGAAGGAAGAGCGGTTCAGTCTGACGGATGCTCTTGAAGTGGTTAAGCGGGTGCTTGATCTTGCAGCGCGGAAGAAGGGCCTGGATGTAGTTGTGGACGTGGATTCGTCCGTGCCTCCATGGCTCGTGGGAGATGAGGCGCGGGTTCGGCAGGTTCTCTTTAACCTGATGGGCAACTCTATCAAGTTCACCGAGTCCGGTGGCGTGAAGGTGCGGGCATGGGCGACTAAAGAGGGTGGCAATGGTGTCGAGCCCGGGGGATTGATGTTGCATCTGCAGGTGGAGGATAGTGGTTGTGGTATGTCTCCTGACCTGCAACGGGTCATGTTTGACCGGTTTACGCAGGCGGATGATTCTGGCGGGCGTTTGCAGCAGGGGGTGGGGTTGGGGTTGTCCATCGTGAAGCGTATTGTCGACCTGATGTCCGGTTCCATCTCTGTGAGAAGCAGCTTGGGGGCGGGCACGGTCATGAGTTTGCAATTGCCTGTGCGTGAGGGCGTATTTATCCCGGATGATGTGGGTAGCGAAGTGTGGCCTGGTGATGCAAAACCCAAGGCAAAGAATGGCGGGCATAATCTGCTGTTAGTGGAAGATGAGCGTGTGAGCCGCATGGCAATGCAAAGGCTACTGGAGGCCCATGGTTGTTCGGTGACGACGGCTGCGGGTGGTCGGGAGGCGCTTGATATCCTTTCGGAGCAAGCCTTCGACTGCATACTCATGGATATAGAAATGCCTGATATGAATGGTGTTGAAGTTGCCAAACGTATTCGCACTTCACGAGGCCTCGCCGGGGTTCCCATTGTGGCGTTGACGGCCTATGCCTTGTCCGGAGACAGGGAACGCTTTCTGGAGGCTGGTATGGATGAGTATGTCAGCAAGCCTGTTGAAATGCAGGAGTTGATGCGTGTTTTGGACAGGGTGCTCAAGTGAGGTTGCTTGGAGTTTTGTAAAACATACTGAATATATTGAATTTGCATCCCCGTTGCTCGTCGGTGGCGGGGATGTTTTGCGTCTGACACATCGAACAGTTGTTGAATAGTTGTATTTATTTTTTAAAAATTGATATATCATGTTTACATATAGTGATAACTTTGCTAGAAAGTATTCAATTAAACAACTAGAGAGCAGCTATACAACAATGGTAAGAGAAGCATACAGTCTTCGGGAAATAGGTCGGCGGTTGGATATCCCCCCGTCAACCATCTCGTATTACAAGGACAGGTTCGCGCGATACATCCCCGTGGCCGGTGGGCAGGGGAGACGCGTGAAGTATCCGGCCGAGGCTGTAATTCTTTTTAGGGAGATCAGAGAGATGTTCACCAGAAATTGGTCCGCAGAGCAGGTTGAAGAGCAGTTGGCAGCCATGCAGCATGTGGCGACTGGAGTAACCGTGGAAGCTTTGTCTTTCAGGGGCGACGATTCTCTGAAGACCAAGGAATTTGTGCACGATCTTGCCGGCGTGTTGGACAAGATGTCTTCCGTTCTGGAAGCGCAGGCGCACTTTCGCGCGGAGATTGATCTGCTCCGGGATGAAGTGGCTCAGCTCCGGCAGGAGAAGGTGGCTCTGATCAGTTCCTATGAGTCGAAAATCGCTGAGATGGATGAAGAGATAGCCCGCTTCCGTAAAGAGCGGGCAGACCTCATGGGGCGCCTTATAAACGATTGCTGTACCGATGGCGTGCGTGCCGATATGCCGGATGCTTCCGTCATCTCCCGTCCGCTTGTGGTGAAGTCCGGGGGGGAATTCCTTGGAGTGGCAGGTAAGGGCAAGCCCTTCTCCCTGCGGGATCTCATTGCCTTGCTCAAGCGTAATGCCGGGTCACAGAAGGTTCAGCGCATGGATTGGGAGCAGGAGGACGATGTCTGGCGGTTGCGTATTGAGACCGAGGATGAGTCCGGCAAGGGGCACGAGTATCATATGAATGTGGCGGCAACCGTAACGCCCAGCAAAAATGCCGTTACCGAGCTCAGGGAAATGACTGTGGACGGCGAAGCCGTGCCGGACAAATTTATTTTGATGCTCTTCAAAACCGTGAAAGACGGTCTTGAGCGATAGGTGACAGCGCTGTTCCGTGTGATGCGGGACGGATTACGATATTTTCGGAATTGGCGTGGCCCGGTCTACACCACTGCCAGTTCCATCTTACCCCAAATGGCGATGCGCCCGCCGCATTGTGCAAACACGCCCTCGATGCCCTGTGCTTCGAGGGCGGCGGCGTTTTCAGTGACCCGCTCTATGGCATCGGGTGACTTCAAAAGATTGCAGAAGGCTGTTGCGCATGCGTCGGCAAGGCTGCCGTCACGGGAGCGAACCGCGACGAGTTCACCTTTTCCCAGACTGAGAGAATGGCCGATGGTGGCGGATGAGGCACAGATGCTCACAGGGAATTCATTGCCGTGTATGACAATGCCTACGGTGGCATCGCTATGCGGGTCGGGCAGCAGGCCGGCGATACGGTCGCGTGTGGAGAGCATGTAAACGTCTCCGCCGTTTTCGACAATGAGTTCCGGACTTGCTGAGGCAAAGTTTTCACACACCATCTGGGAGATGGTTCCCGCAACAGCCGCCATGGGGCCAACGCCGGCGATGGCGGCTGCATTCGCCATGCGTTTGAGAACTTCGGCCGCAGAATCAGGCACGTATACCGGAGAATAGCTGTCGCGGAATTCAGGGTGCAGCATAATGTAGGATTTGAGCTGGCCGCGCAATGAGGCGACATAGGAGCTTATTTCGGCAGAAAGATCTGAGCAGGCGGTTACATGCAGGTCTGTCTCTTCCACAACGACTTGAAACGCCTGTTCACCATCATGTCTGGTGTACTGCTGGCGATAGTGGCGTAGTGGACTGAGATAGACGGTTTCTTTCATGGCGGGAGCTATACCCCCGTTGCAACAGGTTAGCAATCACTCTCGGGTGGCAAAATGGCGAACCGGGCAAAATGCTGCGTTGCATGTCTGCCAGACGGATAGCGGGATAGCGCTATATGGACAGGCATGCATCCTTTTCAGCGCAGATTCTTTGCTTGTGGAACGGCTTTCTGCAGGCACATTCCCGGGGCGCACTCAGAAAACAATCACGATGCGGCAGGTATCCAGCATGTTGTTCTCTCCGGTAAGCAAGCTGTGGAGCGTGGCGGCATCGTTTTCAGATACGGTGAGCGCCGAAGGGGTGCCGGAAACGGTGCCTGTAGCCTTGATGGTGAGCGGCAGATTGCCCACCCGTTGCAGTCGTTGGGCTGCGGGGATGCTGTCCATGTAGCGGACAAATCCTTCAGCCGCTGCGACTTGTCTGTTGAGGGTCTGGGAAGGAAAGATGAGGCCGTCCGGACCGTGCAGTTCAGGGCGCAGGCAGGGGGTGAAGCCGGAGCCTCTGGCATCCACCACCAGTCCGGAGTAGGAGGGAAGGGGGGGGGATTGTTGGGGGCGTGCCGGTGAATCCAGTTGTTTCCTCATCTCGGAGAGCGTGGTGCCCTGTCCGCTGATTGCGGACTCCACGCCGGAGATGCGCGTTTCCTGTTTATCCAGTGCCGCACGAAGAGCCTCCATCTGTGACATGAGAATATCAATCCGGCGTTCCAGTTCGCCTATGCGTTGGCGTGTGGCCGGGGGAAGGTCTTGTTCTCCCATGCCGTCTCTGGGGGGAGGTGTGCCCAGCGTTACCATGAGCATCTTGCCAAAGGCGCCGGTCAGCGGGAGGGAGACGGTGGCGTGGTATATGCCGTCATTGGTGATCCACGTGTTCTCTACCTGCGCGCCCTGTACGAACCCTTGTACCTGCGAGGCGATGACATCGTTCTGCACAAGGTAGTTGTTCACCACCGTGGTGGAGTCGATGCGCACTCCCTTCACCACTTCCAGCAGGTTGCGGCGGGCGTCCACCGCAGCTGCCCGCGTGCCCAGAAAACGGGCCTGGGCCTGACTTGCATTGGCGGGAACAACACCCATGCCTGAGCCTATGGCGCGCATATTCTGCCAGTCTATGTAACCGGAAGAGCCCATGGCTTCCTGCATGGGGTTGCCCAGCGCAGGCGAGAACAGGCAAAGCGTGCATAACAAGCTAATGATGGGAGTCAGGTATCGCATCGTGCTACCTCCGGTAGACGGATGTCATAGCTGTTGAAGGCATAGCGGAATCTACTCGCATTGCGGAGCTTCGGATTGCGGAGCTTCGGATTGAGGCGTTTCGGACAGCGGCGGCTCAGTGAGGATGTCTCCGAGCACGTTGATGCCGGTGGGCCAATAATTGCCGGAAGCGTCCGGCGTAAGCGGGGAAAAGTTCTGCATGTTGAACGGACTGTTTTTTTCGATGATCGAGCCGTGGATCGACAGGGCAGCTCCCTTGCCTTCCGTAACGATGCCACCCATGCCTTTGCAGTCGGCAATATGGCTGCAGGAAACTGTGACCCGTGCATTCTCCCTGACGTATATCCCAGCCTGTGCGGCATTCCGAATGCTTGTGTAGCGTAGCTCCGCTGTTGAGTCAGATATTGTCAGGCCTGTCATGGGGAGGTCGATTTCGACATATTGCAGATGGATTGTGGCGTTGTTCCTGATGGTGAGGCCGGACCAACTCCCTGAGGCGGCTGTATCGGATGCCGGAATAAAGCGAACCGGGTGGGTTTTACTGCCATGGGCTCGCAACGCGCCGCCCTCAAACGCTATCCCCGTGGCGGGGGAGAACCGGAGAGTGACCCCCGGTTCCATGAACAGCAGGCCGCCGTCAACAACGGTAATGGGGCGCTGTACGGTATACGGGGATCGGTCTGCTGTGAGGCGGACGGGTTCCTTGATGATGCCCCCCAGTTGCTGGTCGGCAAGACGAGCCTTGGCGAGAGCCTTGTCCGGTACGGGGACGACGCGCTGTGTCTGGGTGGGGACGCTTGCGTTGCCTGCCGCATCAACGGCCACAACGTAGAACCGCACGGGAGTGAAGTTGGCAAGCCCGCTGACAGTCATGGACAGGTCGCCCGAAGTGTGGATGCGGGAATACTCCACAGTGTCGCCTGCTGCCATGTAGACGTCATACTGTCGAACGTCCGGTGTAGGGCTTGCTTTCCAGCCAAGTTCCGCAGCCCCGTTGAGCGGGGTTGCGCGCAGGCCGAGCGGAGCCATGGGGGGCTTTGCGTCGATGCTGATCAGGCGGGTGCCTGCAAAGGCACTGGCAATGCCGCCTGCGGGGGTGATGATGTATCCGCGGGGAAGAATGTTCAGTGCCAGATCATCCGGAGCCACGGTGATGGTTCCCTCGTATACGGCACGGCTTTGCAGCGTCCTGAGGATTTCCTGTTCCTGTTCCGGGGTAAGCGGGTTGCCCGCAGCGCTCATGCGTGTCTTTATGGACTCAAGGGCGGGTTTGAAGCCGCTGGACTTGAGTTCGTCAGGCAGGGGTAGCAATGCGATTCCCGTCTTGTATCCGGGCAGGTCCACATAGGCTTCGCAGTCCGGGTCACCGGCAAGGCGGAAACGTATCTCGTTGCCAGTGCGGAAGTAGTCCCCTTGCGTGGCGACTGTGAAGAAATCCAGACGGGGCGACGGTGGAATTCGGCGCTGCAGGGATTCCGGCAGGCTTATTTCCAGCGATTGAACGATTTCACGGAACAGATCGTCTGTCTTGCGGTCGTATTGCTCATCACGGATGTTCCACGCCGAGGCAATGGTGCTGATTGCGAGACCTACGGGGCTTATGGCAACGCCGCCGCCAATCTCCCGGGAGATATGTTTGGCCCGCCACAGGAGCTTGCCGGATGCAAGGTCCGTAAGCTGAACTTCGCAGCCTACAGCAACCTGCGAGACGATACCCATGAAAAAACGGTCAAATGCGGTCACCTGTCCGGTGAGCACGGCATCCACTCCCAGTACGGAACGAAGCTTTTTGGAGTCGCTTGCCAGCAGGCTGTACGCGCTTTCCGCGTTCAGGCCGGCATTGGCAAGCAGGCGGTCCGTCTCATGCATCTCCTGATCGCTGAAGGGCAACGAGGCGACATGGTTGTACATGCCACGCCGGACAAGATCGGTGGGGGAGTAGTCTTCAGGGACGGATTTCCACTGCGTGGCATTGCCGGTGAAGGGCAGCACGGCGACCGAACGGGGGGTATGGCTTTTCATGGCGGGGAGCACTTCGTATTCCCCGTTGAACATGTTGAACGCATCGGAGGTCATGACCAGAGCGCTGCTCCGTCTTCCTCCCACCGCACAGCCGCCGAGCAGCAAGGCCGAGAGGAAAGCAAGCAGGACAAGGTCGGCGCGGAAGGTCCGTATCAGATGCATGGTGCCTCCGGTTGCTATGTCATGTCCATCGTATCGGCATGATGGAATGATCACTATAGCTTGTTACGAGGTCCATAACAAGCGAGCGGAGGCGAAGCGTCTTGTTCGTGCGGTGTCGGCAGGGGATAGGCCGCCGTCAGGCTGCCCTTTGCCGGAATCTGGTCTCTGGATGGGATTATTGCTTCAGCAGTGAGAGATACAGTTCCTTGGTGCGTTGGGCCATGGCCTCAACACTGAACCGGTTGCGGAAGGCCTGCTGATCGACAGGGGGCATCCGCAATGCCTGTTCCGTCACAGTAAGCGGGTCGGCATCGTCTTGCATGAAGGTAATACGGGGATAGTAGCCGGAAATTTCACGAACGGGTCTGGTCTCCCGCGCAAGCACCGGCAGGCCGAAGGAGCAGGCTTCCAGCACCACGCCGGGCATACCTTCCCATTGGGCTTGCGAAAGGAAGATGAACAGGTCGAACATGTTGTAAAAGTTCGCTACGTCCTTGCGCTCTCCGGTGAAGCAGACGCTTTTGCCGTCTCCGTAGCCTGCTGCTTCCTGCCGCAGGGCATCCAGTTTGTCTTTGGGGGCTCCGCCGACGATAACAAAGGCAAAACGGTCGGATTGCGAAAGAAGGGTGCGTGCGAACTGCATACAGAATTCCACGCCCTTGCCTCTTTCCAGTCTGCCGAGGAAACCTATGCAGATTTTATCCGGCGCAATTCCCAGGGATTGCTTGAGGGCACGCGGGTCGGTGTCGGGCAGCATGGCGTTGAAGTCCACGCCGTTGTGCAGCACAGCCAGTTTGTCCAGAGGCAGTCCTGTCTGTTCTGCGTAAAAATCCAGCGACTCCTGTGAAACGTGCACAACCTTGTCCGTGAAGAGGCGGTGGATGATGCTTTCTTCCACCTTTTGCTTCCAGCGGTGGAGCGGCCTTTTGGCATACCAGTGCAGGCCACGGCTGTGCACCTGGCCAATACGGACGGGAACTCCGGCCATGGCGGCCGCGAGAATGCCGGAAATGTTGCCGCCCAGCGAATGGGTATGCACAATATCCGCATTATGCTCTCTGAACAGCGTGCTCATGCGGCGTATGCCGCCAATATCCCACTTGCCCTTGAGCTTTACGAAATGTGTCTTTACCCCAAGTTCCGGCAGTTCTTCCCAGAATACGCCTTTGTCCTTGTAGGTAACCACATGCACGTCGAAATCCTGGGTCAGAAGCGGCAGAACTGAACGCATGCGGCGTTGCACACCGCCAATGTTCAGGTTGTTTGTCACTCGGAAAAGGACAGGCTTACGCATGCGGGATCCTATTTGAAGCAGCTCTTGATGAATTTGATGATAAGGCGGGGGGAGGCTGCGCACCGTGTGGCCAGCACCATTCCGAAACGTTCGCGAAGTTTTGTGAGAAAGGTGAACAATCCTGAATGATCTTTCTGCCAGATAAATTTGGTGATCACACCGCGGGCGTATTTGCGCACCATGACGGTTCGCCAGCCTCGCAGGGCTCTCGGAGCGGCGAGCTGTTTGCGGACCGCACTTTCATAAGGATTGGTCACATAGGCAAGGTCGTCGATCAATACGTCCGGTTCGACGTTGCGGGAATAGCCGCCGGAAAAATCCCGATGGTCACAGACCATGTCCGGTTCCCATGCAACATCACCGACAAGACATGCGCGTAGTCCCACAAGTTCGTCAAGGCTGATCATGCGTGGCGGAATATTGTCTGCCAGCAGCTCCTGCATGACATCGTTTCGAACGAGCATGCGGGAGAACAACGTGATGGGCACACGCGGGTATGTCTTCAAAAAGTAATCCAGCCCATTTGTAGCCGGGTGCAGTGGCTCCCTTTTTTCTTCAATTCGACCATCTTCCTTGATCATGCGGCAGCCGCCTATGACAAGGCTGACAGAATCATCGGCATGGTGCATCAGGCGGGCAATGCAGTCGGGATGCATGATGTCATCGTCATCAAAGAACTTGAGCCAGCGTCCCTTGGCTTCCCGCGCCAACTGCAGGTAGTTTGCGGCAAGCCCCAGTGATGGCGAGTTTCTGATATATCGCACGCGGGGATCGCTCAGACGGGAGTCTGTAATGCGTTTGATTTCGTCCGTTGGGCAGTCGTCGGAGACGATTATTTCACGGACTGATACGGATTGCGCCAAACAGCTATCCAGACATTGGGCGAACCAGTCCGGCTTGTAGCTCGGAATCAGAATGGAAACATCATATTCAGTCTGCGTCATGCGTTCTTCAAGGCTGAGCGTTGAGTCCGGTAAAAGGGGCTTGTGGATTTTTTGGCTCCCTGTCGCGAATGCAATGACAGGGGATGGCTACAGTATTGTAGCGGGGTTTCAACATACTTGCAGCTATGCGTCAACATGTCATGCTGGTCCCGTGGGGCTCAGCCCTGCTGTTCCGCGCTTGCCGTTTTCCTATTGTGGGCTGCCCGTTCTATCAGGGCCAGATAGCGTTCAAACACTTCCGCATCATCCTGCACGCAGTTGAACGGCTGGCCAGCCGGAACCTGCTGTAGGTTCAGAATGGCCTGACTTAATTCCTCCGGCGTGGGGTCGTTGACCACAATGCCGTTCTCGCCGTTTTTGATGAGGTCGCAGGCGCCGACGTCTTCCGTGGTTACCGTGGGCACGCCCATGGCAAGAGCTTCCGCTACCACGCTACCGAAGGTGTCGTAGAACGAGGGGTGGCAGAAGACATCCAGTGCCGCATAGAATTGGGGCATGTCGTCCACCTTGCCGGGGAATATGATGCGTTCGTGTACGTCGAGGGAACGGGCGTATTCGATGTACTTGGTGTGATTGCGCCCGCCTGCGGCAATAAGCATGTATTCCGGGGGCAGCAGGGTGAGCGCCTTGATGAGCCGGTCCAGTCCCTTCAGTTCGAAGTTGGTTGAGCAGAAGCCTATGGCTTTCTGTCCTTCGTGCAGGGAGTACCATATGCGGGCGTCATGGCGCAGCTCATTGAACTTGTCCGGGTTGAAGCGCGCCGTGTTCACTCCGTTGGGAATGACGGCAATCTTCCCGTGGGTACCGGGAAAATGGGTTTCCACGGCCTGCCGTACCTTGTTGGAAATGGCGAGAATGCAGCGCGTGTCCGGATGCGGATACACGGAAAGATCCAGCATGGGCATGAGCCAGTTGATGGGTGAGAAAAAACGTACGATGAGCTTGGAAAGCTTGCGTAGCGGGTTGCGCTGGGCGCGCATGCTGCGGGCCAGAAAATCAAGGTGCGGCCCGCCGGAACGGTATATGGTGCAGCCCGCAAAATTGCCGAAGCAGAAGGAGACCGTTCCCTTTGGCAATTGGGCAAGGCGCGATTTCATTTTGTGAAACAGGCTGAAGTGCTTGAGAAAACGTCCGGGGCGCCACATGCCCACTTCCACGACCTCGGTGCGTGGTTTGCCCGCCGCGGCTTCATCGGTTTTGTCTTCACCGCAGAAGACCGTGACAGGATAGCCCCTGCTGATGAGGAATTCGTTGAAGCGGTAGCAGAATTGCTCCACCCCGCCGTAGCGGGAGAAGGTTTTTATGAACAGCGCCACAGGCGGGCGCGTCGTTTGTTGCATGGCTGCCATCTGTCCCCGTGTTTCTGGTGTGTTTTTAAAGAATAAGGAAACCTGAAGGAACGGTCATGCCGGTGAGGGGGGACGGCTCCGCCGGTATGAAGTGTTGCACGTTTCCTGTTCTGCTTATCGGATCGAGCCGCCCATGCCTTACGTGCACAGGGCCGTCTCAGTCAACGGCGAGGCGCTTATCCGTCGGTAGTATTGCATTTTCTGTATCAGGAATGTGCGAAGGTATGCAAACGCGAAACATCTGATGGAAAAAAAAGCCCTTTCAAACCCTTGCGGCGGGTTTACAAATATGGACATTTGGGCCTATGAACACACTTTTCATGAAGCGTACGCGATGTACGACATACTGAGAGGTTTTCCCGAATGACAAAGCATTTCACGAGAATCAGAGATCTGGGCTGTGAAAACGCGCACAGGCTGATTGCCCGCGCCAAGGAAATGAAGGATACGGACCATCGCAGCGACTTGATGGCAGGTAAATCCGCCATCCTGTTGTTCGAGAAAGCCTCAACCCGAACCAGGGTGTCTTTTGAGACGGCGCTGCATCACCTTGGCGCCAAGACCATTTTCATGACCCCTGCCGAGAGCCAGCTTGGCCGCAGCGAGCCGCTCAAGGATACCGCACGCGTGCTTTCCCGCTACAATGACTGCATGATCGTGCGCACCTTCGGGCAGGAGAAGATCGAAGAACTCGTCCGCTACGGCAGCATTCCGGTTATCAACGCCCTGACCGATCAGGGGCATCCCTGTCAGGTGATGAGCGACCTGCTCACCATCTACGAGCAGAACCCTGATTTCAGCAATATTCGTGTGGCGTGGATAGGCGACGGCAACAATATGGCAAATTCCTGGATTGAAGCCGCCATGTATTTCCCCTTCGAGTTGTTCATGGCCTTCCCTGCCGGATACGAGCCTGACAGGAACATGCTCGGATTTGCCCTGCAGGCCGGTGCCAAGATTTACTGCACCCATGATCCCAAAGAGGCCATTGAAGGTGCTCACTTCGTGAATACCGATGTGTGGGCATCCATGGGACAGGAAGCTGAACAGGCCCGTCGTGAAAAGGCTTTTGCCGGCTACATGATAGACAGCAATATGATGAAGTACGCTGCCAAGGGCGCCAAGTTCATGCACTGCCTGCCCGCACACCGCGGCGAGGAAGTGAGCGAGGAAGTCTTTGAGAGCGAAGCATCCATAGTTTTCGATCAGGCGGAAAACCGTCTGCACATGCAGAAAGCCATTCTCGAATGGATTTTCTCATAGCGTTCGCAACGCGATCCGGTTCGTACGCGGGATTCATGCCCGCATAGATTGAGTGCATACAAGGAACAACGATGAGCAAGGATATCAAAAAGGTCGTGCTCGCCTATTCCGGCGGGCTTGATACGTCTGTGATCCTCAAGTGGATCGCCCTTACCTATAACTGCGAAGTGGTTACCCTTACCGCCGACCTCGGTCAGGAAGAGGATCTTGACGGTGTGGATGAAAAGGCTCTTGCCACCGGGGCTTCCCGCGCCTACGTGGAAGACCTGCGTGAAGAGTTCGCCCGCGATTTCATCTTCCCCATGATGCGCGCCAACGTCGTGTACGAAGGCCGTTATCTGCTGGGTACCTCCATTGCCCGTCCGCTCATTGCAAAGCGCCTTGTTGAGATTGCCCATGCCGAAGGTGCACAGGCCATTGCCCATGGCGCCACCGGCAAGGGGAACGATCAGGTGCGTTTCGAGCTGGCCTCCATGGCTCTTGATCCCAAGCTGAAGATGATTGCTCCGTGGCGTGAATGGAATTTCCGTTCCCGTACCGACCTGACCAACTTCGCCCAGCAGCATGGCATTCCGCTGCCCGTTGCCGCTTCCCGCAAGCTCTACAGCATGGACCGCAACATGCTGCACTGCTCCTTTGAGGGAGGCGAACTGGAAGATCCGTGGAGTGAACCGCTGGAAGGCTCTTACATCATGTCTGTTCCGATCGAGCAGGCTCCTGATGCGCCCGAATACATCGAGCTTGAATACCTGCAGGGCGATCCGGTTGCCCTGAATGGAGAAAAGCTCAGCCCCGCCGAGATGATGAAGGCGCTGAACACGCTGGGCGGCAAGCACGGCATCGGCCGTCTGGACATGGTGGAAAACCGTTTCGTGGGCATCAAGTCCCGTGGCGTGTATGAAACCCCCGGCGGCACCATCATGCATATTGCCCATCGCGATCTCGAAGGCATCTGCCTTGACCGCGAATCCATGCATCTTCGCGATTCCCTGATTACCCGTTACTCCGAGTGCGTGTACAACGGATTCTGGTTCGCTCCCGAGCGTGAAGCCCTGCAGAAGCTCATTGACGAGACCCAGAAGAACGTTACCGGGACCGTGCGTCTGAAGCTCTACAAGGGCAATGTGGTCCCCGTGGGTCGCAAGTCTCCCTTCTCCCTGTACCGTGCAGACCTCGCTACCTTTGAAGAGGACGAGGTGTACAACCAGGCAGACGCCGCAGGCTTCATCCGTCTGCAGGGCCTGCGCCTGCTCGGCTACAAGAAGTAGTTTCAGATTCCGGCGGTGTTGCCGTCGGGAGCCGGTTACGGCTTACCAGCGTCTGAAGAATAGGTTATACAGGTGGGGTAGCGTGGCATATGTGCCGCGTTACCCCACTGTTGGCATTGAAGGAAGAATTGTATCGGGAACCTTTCGGGCTTTTCGCGGATGCGGCGTTTGCACCTGCGGGAGTTTCCAAAGGAGCGGCTGGTCCTCTGGCCGCCAATGGCACGGTTTCCATACTGCAGCACAATACGGAACAGACATGGCAGAAAAGAAGATGTGGGGCGGACGCTTCCGCCAGAAGACAGCGGCCCTTGTGGAAGAGTACACCCAGTCCGTCTCTTACGACAGACTGATGTACCGTCAGGATATCGCAGGCTCCAAGGCTCATGCCCGCATGCTGGCACGTCAGGGCGTCATCTCGCAGGACGATGCGGACAAGATCGTTTCCGGTCTCACGCAGATTCAGGAAGAGATTGAATCCGGCGCGTTCGTCTGGCGCAGAGAGATGGAAGACGTGCACATGAACATCGAAAGCCGCCTTTCCGAACTGGTGGGCGATGCGGGCAAGCGCCTGCACACCGGTCGTTCCCGTAACGATCAGGTGGCGCTGGATTTTCGTCTGTACGTGTCCGATGCCATCCGTGAGTGGCAGGAACTGGTGCGTTCCGTGATCGCCGAGCTGGTCAGGCAGGCAGAGCAGCATGTGGACACGCTGCTGCCCGGATGCACTCACATGCAGCCCGCACAGCCCGTGTCGCTGGGCCATCATCTGCTGGCCTATGCATGGATGCTGCGCCGGGATTATGACCGCATTGCCGATTGCGACAAGCGTACGCGCGTTTGTCCGCTTGGCGCTGCCGCGCTCGCAGGTACCACCTATCCGCTTGATCCGGCATCCGTGGCGGAGGAGCTGGGCATGTTCGGCACGTTCCGTAACTCCATGGACGCTGTTTCCGATCGCGACTTCGCGCTTGAAGCCATGTTCTGCGGTTCGCTCATCATGGCGCACCTGTCCCGTTTCTGCGAAGAGCTCATCATCTGGGCCAACCCCAACTTCGGTTATATTTATCTGCCGGATGCCTACGCAACCGGCTCCAGCATCATGCCGCAGAAGAAGAATCCCGATGTGGCGGAAATCATGCGTGGCAAGGTCGGCCGCGTGTACGGCGCTCTGACAACTCTGCTCACCACGGTGAAGGGGCTGCCCATGACCTACAACCGTGACCTGCAGGAAGACAAGGAACCCTTCATGGATGCGGATAAGACCGTTTCCAACTCCCTTGCACTCATGGCGGGCATGCTTTCTGAATTGCGCTTCAACACGCAGCGCATGGCCAATGTGATGCGTTCCGGCTTCCTGAATGCCACAGAGCTTGCAGACTATCTGGTGGGCAAGGGTGTTCCCTTCCGTGAGGCGCACCACATTACCGGTGCGGCGGTTGCCTTGGCAGAAGACAGAAACAAGGCGCTGGAAGACCTGACCGTTGAGGAATTCCAGACTGTTTCAGAGCTTATCACCGAAGACGTGTACACAGTGCTGGCCTATGAGGCTGCCGTGGCGCGCCGCAAGACACAGGGCGGTACAGGGCCTGACTCCGTGAAGGCCCAGCTGGCCGAACTGACCGACTGGCTTGCATAAGCCAAGCTTTTATAAAAAGTATGAAACCCCGCTCCGGCGGGGTTTCTTTTTGATGATCGGTTAAGCCTTATTTTATTTACGAGCGGAATTGTTAGAAAAAATAATCATAAAGATAGGATAAACGTATTGACACTTTTTGGAAAACTCAGCTAGTGGGGAAATGTTTGGAAGAGCGGATTCCCCTTCTCCGTGTGTGGGGAGAGCGGCGCTACCGTTCGTGTTACGGCATCCTTGAAGACACTTGGGCTTCCTTTCAGAGATCTACAGGGTTCGGACAGGCTGCGGTACACTTTGTACAATTTATTATTTTATCTGGAGTTTTTAGGCTATGTCCAAGAACATCTATGTTGGCAACCTGTCCTGGTCCGCAACCGACGACGACCTCCGTTCCCTGTTCTCCGACTACGGCAGCGTTCTGTCCGCCAAGGTTATTGAAGACCGTGAAACCGGCCGTTCCCGCGGTTTCGGTTTTGTTGAGATGGAAAATGCAGACGCCCTTCAGGCTATTGAAGCTCTGAACGGCCAGAACTTCCAGGGCCGCGATCTTCGTGTGAACGAAGCTCAGCCCCGTGAGCGTCGTCCCCGTTACTAGGACGTCCAGTTGACAGAAAGCCCGCCGTAAGGCGGGCTTTTTTTATGCAAGCAAAAGCCCCCGTTCCGAAAGAGCGGGGGCTTGTTTGTACCTGTCAGGCTACCGTCTGTATCGACTGGCCGGGAGGAGGGACTAGTCGACCTTGTAGAAGGCCTTGGCTGCAGCACCGCAGATGGGGCACTTGCCTTCGGTGAATTCGCCCTCATTGGTGTAACCGCATACGGAGCAGTTGTAGTAATCTACGTCCTTGGGGTTATCCAGAGATTCAAGCATCTTGCTGTACAGTTCCGCATGAACCTGCTCAGCCTTGTTGGCAAAGCCGAAATAACGGGCTGCCACCTTTTCGCCTTCGGCTTCAGCTTCAGCGATCATCTGGGGGTACATGTTCTTGAATTCATGGGTTTCACCCGCAATGGCGTCCTTGAGGTTGGAAATCGTGTCGCCAATCTTGCCAGCGTTACGCAGATGGCCGTGGGCGTGGATGGTTTCTGCGTCTGCAGCAGCACGGAACAGCTTTGCGACCTGGGGGAATCCTTCCTTTTCAGCCTGCTTTGCGTATGCGAGGTACTTGCGGTTGGCCTGGGATTCACCTGCAAAAGCTTCCATCAGATTGGCAAGAGTCTTACTCATCGATTTTTTCTCCTTAAATAAAATTGTCTGTTCAAAGTATATGAGTTGGCCGTGCGGCCTCTCCTTAATAGGAATAATTATTATTTAGAGAAAACTGGTTTCGATGTAAAGCAAAAAATGAAAAATCTAATAATTCTTCGTAAACTCACATTTCTTTGTCCTGCGAGGGGGCGGTATCTTCCTCGGGCAAGCCATCTTCCGGGGTTACTGTCGGGGCTTCCGGCTGGGGTAGCGGATCGTCTGCCTGCCTACCGGTCTCTGCTCCTTCTCCGTCTAATGCCTGTTCAGGATTCTGTAACGGAGCTGCATCAGACTCCTCGCGGTAGTTCGCTGTTTGTTGTCCATAAGGCCGGTCGTTGACAAACTCCGGTTTCACCTGTCCTTCCTCCAGAACAAGGCGGGCGGAGTAAGGCTTTCCGGCTTTGGAAACAAAGTCCAGAGGTTGCGCCGTGCGTCCTGTGGCAAGCAGCTCACGGACAATCTCTTCCGGCAGCTCACGTCCGAACATGCTTTTCCAGATGACAAAGAGGCAGCCACCGTCTTCGCGTTTCCAGCGGGAACAGCTGTAGCCTTTTTCGCGTTCCATGATCTCGCCGCCGCACAGGGGGCAGTTGCCGTCAGGTTCACGTACCGGCAGGGAACGGGCCTTGGTTGCCACGATCAGGGATGTGACATTGCGTCCCTTGATGTGGCCCACACCACGGCTGACCATGGTGCGTATCTCGCGCATGAAGTCGGGGTAGGTGTATTGTGCGGCCTCAATGTCTTTGAGCTTCTTTTCCCACTGGCCTGTCATTTCCGGCGAAGAGACTTCGGGAAGCAGTGCGGAGACGATGTCCGCGACTTCAAGCCCTCTGTCGCTGCAGATCAGCTTCTTACCATCTTTGTTTACGTAGCCGCGCGACAGCAGTGTTTCAATGATTTGTGCGCGGGTGGCAGGCGTACCGAGTCCCCGTTCCTTCATGGCGTTACGCAGTTCATCATCTTCCACGAACTTGCCCGCAGTTTCCATGGCGGCAAGCAGGGACGCGTCTGTGAAATGCGCGGGAGCCTTTGTCTGGCGGCGAACGGCATTAACGGCCTCAGTGCTGACTTTGCTGCCCTTGCGCAGGGCGGGCAGGGGGTTGTCTTCGGCTGCGCGCCACGGTTCCACTTGTAACCATCCTCGGTCCTTGAAGACCTTTCCCTTGGCAATGAAGGTGTGGTCTTCCACCACGATGTGCACCGTGGATGCGGAAAATGTGGCTTCCATGCTGAATGCGGCAATGAAGCGACGGCAGACCATGTCGTAAATGTTGCGTTCCTCGCCGGACAACCGGTCAAGGTCCGCCTTGTTTGCCGTGGGAATGATGGCGTGGTGGTCCGTGACTTTCTTGTCGTCCACGCAGGGAAATTTTTTGCCTTCACGTACGCGTTCAACGGCAGGTACGGTCTCATCCGGATAAAGATGATAGATGGCCCTGAAGTAGTTCAGAATCTCGGCAAAGAGCTCTTTGGTCAGGTGCCGTGAATCGGTTCTGGGGTAGGTGAGCAGCTTTTTCTGTTCGTAAAGAGCTTGCGCGATGGTCAGAGTATCCTTGGCCGAATAGCCGAAGCGGGTGTTGGCCTCGCGTTGCAGGGTGGTCAGGTCAAAGGGCAGGGGCGGTTTTGTGGTACCCTTGCGGCTTGTGGTGCTCTCCACAACGCCGTCTTTGCCTTCGCACTCGCTGGCAATTCGGTTGGCCTGCTCTTCCTTGCTGATGCGTGTTTCATCCAGATCGGGCGGCCGGTGCCACGTGGCGGCAAAGGGCGGTTCCTGCTCGTCTGCCGGGGCGTTGGGCTTGCCGAAAGATCCTTCTACCGTCCAGTAGTTCTGGGGGACGAAGTGCTCAACGTCGCGGCGTCTGTCTGCCAGCAGTTTGAGCACCGGCGTCTGTACTCGACCAACGGAGACAAGGCTGTTGGCCTTGATGGTGAAAATCCGGGAGAAGTTCATACCGATGAGCCAGTCGGCTTCGGCGCGGGCAAAGGATGCAAGGCCGAGGTTGCGTTTGTTGCTGTCCGGCAGCAACTTGTTCAGGCTTTTTTTCAGCCCTTCTTCGGTCATGTCACTGGCCCAGAAGCGTTTTACGGGCTTGGAGCATTCCGCCATCAGATAGATGCGGCGGAAGATGAGTTCCCCTTCGCGACCGGCGTCCGTCGCGTTGATGACGGTGTCCACGTCGTCCAGATTCAGCAGTCTGTTCAGCACGGCAAACTGCTTGCGGCCTTCAGCGAGGACGGCAAGCTTGAACTTGGGCGGTATGATGGGCAACTGATCCAGCGTCCACTTGCCTTTCCATACCTCATGCTGGTCTTCAGGTTCGGCAATGCCCACAAGGTGGCCGACTGCCCAGCTGACCAGATGTGTGGGGCCTTCAATATAGCCGTCCCTGCGGCCGGTGGCGTTGACGAGGGGGGCTATTTCCCGCGCGACTGACGGTTTTTCTGCGATGATGAGCGTTTTGGACATGTTGCCGAGGATGTAGGCCGAATGCGGGATTTGGTCAACTCGGCCTTGTGTCGGGCTTCCTGATCCGGCGCCGGGTGAGGTGTGTTTCGTGCGGCATTGCGCTTATGGCATTGCTGGCTCCGGCATGGCTTTTCTCAACAGTGTGTTGACCTTGCGCCTGCCTGCCGCTATCCAGCCAGCATGACCGCACGTTACTTCATACCGGACTCCTCGTTCCACAGGGTGGAGGAGATGATCAAGAAAAGCCGGTTTATCACCACAATGGCCCATGCCTCATCCACCGAGGCGGCACGGGAGTTCATTGAGCGCATCAGGGTAGAGCACCCGGATGCGACCCATAACTGCTGGGCGTTTCAGGCCGGTCCTCCCGGGAGCACGGCTCAGGTGGGCATGAGCGATGACGGCGAGCCGCACGGAACGGCAGGCAGGCCTATGCTGAACGTGTTGCTGCATGCGTCTGTGGGTGAGGTTGCCTGCGTAGTGACGCGGTATTTTGGCGGGATCAAACTGGGGACCGGCGGACTGGTACGGGCGTATGCAGGAATGGTGAAGGCGGGGCTGGATACCCTGCCGGTACGGGAGCGTATTGTGCCCGTACGGATGGAGGTAGTGCTGGACTACAGCGCCGTTACCCTGTTCAAGCGCCTGCTGCCTGACTATGAGGCTGTGGTGCTGGAGGAATCGTTCACGGTGGATGTTCGCTATCTGCTGGAAATGCCGGAAGAGAGAGCTGAGGGATTGCAGCGTGCTCTTGAGGAGATGACCAACGGTACCGTACTTGTGGAGTTGTTGAATGAAGGGGGGGACTAGCTGTTACGTGCGGGAATCATTCCTAGTCTGCAAAAACAAGACAGCCGAAACGCGGGTGTCGGTTTTTCTGTCAGTCGGCGGCCAACGAAGTCCAGAAAAATGAGACTCCGTCATGCCGTGACAGCGGTCGGAAAAGGATTGCATCTTGCGTAGGGGGCGATTTTTCTACCGGTAGTCGGGCCTGCAAGAGCCAGGGATGATAAGAGTTTGTGGTGGGGCATTCTTCTGTAATATAATTGTAAGGATTACAAACAGATTGTTGCTTGTTTTTACTGCCAGTCGTGCAACTTCGTCTGACGGTTTATGAAAAAGAAATATGTAAAAAAAACTCGCCATTAGTCTGAAAGGCCGACACTTGCGTGTCGGCCTTTCTTGTTTTGTTGGACTGCCATTGCATTTTCGGCAATGTGCGTTGTTTTTTGGGTGCCGTTAGCCCTGACGTGCATCCTCATCCACAACCCAGATCAGTTCGCCGTTTACGGGTTTCACCTTTTGGGCAGGCAGGTCGGGAGAGCCGAGAATATTCAGGGCCTTTGCCAGTACTTCATGCTTCTCCTTGCCCTGCACCATGAATATGCAGCAACGGGCGTTATTCAATACGGGCAGGGTCAGGGTGAGCCTGTCGCTCTTGAGTTTGCTGATTCGCTGGTCAATGACGAGGCGGTCCTTGATGTTGATCCCTTCTTCTTCGGGGAAGAGGGAGGCCACATGGCCATCAGCCCCCATGCCGAGGAGGATGCAGTCGAAACGGGGCAGTTCGCCAGCTCCAAGTTCGAAATGCTGGCGGAGCAGACGTTCGTAGGCTTGGGCGGCCTCTTCGGGGTCCAGTTCGCCTCGCATGCGGTAAAACTTGGTGGCTTCCACTTTTTGCAGCAGCTCGTCGCGGGCAACGCGGTAGTTGCTGTCGGAGTGGTCGGGGTCTACGCAGCGTTCATCCACCCAATAGAAGAGCACTTTTTCCCACGGCAGACTTTTCTGGAACTCGGGGGTTGCAAGCAGTTGGAACAGCAGGGTGGGGGTTTTGCCGCCGGAGAGGGCGATTGTGAAGGTTCCCCGTTCGGCAATGGCCTTTTGGCAGCGTTCGATGACCAGTTTGGCTGCAAGGCGTGCAAGGGTTTCCGGATTCTCGGCCACGTGCAGAGAAAGTTGGGTGGAAGTGGGCATATGGAAAACTCCTGAAGCGTCCCGCAGGGACGCGCTGCATTTGATCGGGTTATAGGTAATACGGCGAAAGCATGCCACAATCTACAGCGGGTGTGAATACGTGAAATGCTCAAAGTGGGCTGCAGGCTGGGCAATGCGGTGAGGTCTGATTATTTCGCGGGCAGGTAGCGGTTGCGTTAGCTGGCTTCTACAGGGAGCATGCTGCGGTTTGCCGGAGTTGGCTTCGGAGCAGAAAGCAGCTTTTGGGTAAGGCGCTCCCGCCACCGGGGGCGTCTTTGCGAGTGCTCGGTGGTGGAAATTATTATTGTCTATCGTGCTGTAATGATGAGAAAATAAAAAAGCCCGTCCTTGCGGCGGGCTTTGTCTTTGATGCTGCCTTACGGCTTAGCGCTGAATCCGCACTTCGAATACCGGCGGTTCCAGAATCTGTTTTTTAACGGCGCAACCTTCCACGGTGCGGATGAGCGCTGTTTCAAAGTTCTCGGGGAAGTCGGCGGGCACGGTGATGGAGGTGGTGATCTTCTGGGCCCGGTACTTCTTCGGATCAGGATCGAATTCGCATTCCATGGAGATGGCTATGCCGTCCACGGAGATGTTTTTCTTGTCGCAGAAACGCTTGGCATACACCCCCGCACAGGTGGCGAGGGCGGCAAAGAAGAGTTCAAAGGGAGTGGGGGCGCTATCTTCTCCTCCCTGCTTTTCCTTCTGGTCCGTGTGTACGGTGAAGTTGCGGATGGTTGCGGCGACCTTCATGCCGCCTTCGTAGGTGACATCGAGAATGGTGTTGCTCATCAGGAATCCTGTTAGCCTATGGTTTCTATGCTCGCGTAGCGCGGCTCATGCAATGCGATGACCGTGGAAGCCAGGGATTTCACCTTGAGCATGATTTCGTAGCTCTCCACGGGGTTGATACAGGTGCCGGGGGGAATGACTTCCATCTCCTTGGCGCGTATTTCTGCAGGGGGATTGAGGTTTTCGTCGATGACGCAGAAGCCGGTGATGGCAACGGTGCCCTCTGCGGTATCGATAAGCACACTCAGGCCGCCCTCGGTGTGTGCCGGGGTGTGAATGACACGGATGCCGGACACGATTTCCTTTTCGCTTTCCGTGATTGCCCGGATCTGGCCGTTTTCCTCCACGTCTTCGATGTAGTCTTCAAGATAGCGGAAGTCCAGCGGATGCGGATCGTGGATGCGTTCAAGCTCGCGTTCGTGCACGTAGATTTCGGCATTTGCGCACTTGTAGTCGTTTTCGCAGTGGTCGTTGTGCAGGTGCGTGTGGATGATAATGTCTATGTCGTCCGGCGTGAGGCCGTATTTGGCGAGACCTTCTTCAAAGGTGTAGATGGGGCCGCCAATGGCCTTTTCACGATCCTCGGACTTGATGGGCTGCATTTCGCCCGTATCCACAAGAATCTTCTTGTCGCCGCCTTCAACGTACCAGCAGTAGATGGGAATGGTGTAGGATTTCCCGTAGTCGTGCTGATAGGTCATCATGCCTTTATCGAATACCTTGGTGCCCATGACAATGGGGTGGATCTTGTACTGCATGGCGTTCTCCGTATGCGAATGTCAGATGGAATCACGGAGACTATAAGTACTTTCATTCCGGATGTCATGAGATGTCCTCCCGAAAAAGGAGGTTTTTGGGATGGGCGCTATTCCTGTGTGCTGCGGCGGGGCAGAAAGGTGCTGCGTAAAAAATCGGGATGGAAGAAATACAGTGGGTTGGCCACAATGCGGTCGGGCAGGATGTGATACCACCGGTAGCCAAGCTCGCGGAAATACCGATGGGCCTGTGCACGGAATCCCGTCTCCGAGGCAGCAAGGAGAGCCGCATCCCGCTGGCAACGGGAAGAGGAGACCGGTCGCAGAATGCGCGGTTTGAAGCCGTAGCGTCGTAATGTGGCGCGAACCCGCTCGAACTCCCTGAAGCGCGAAAGGGCGTCTGCCTGACACAGCAAAATGCCCCATGCAAACAGGGCTGAAAGAACCCAGAACACGGCAGCAAGAAAACGATTGCCGGAATCGCTTTCAAGGCTGGCTTCTGCTCCGCACAGCAGAGAGAGCCCCGCCATGCTGATTGTGGTCATATGGGGAAAAGGGGCTACCCGGACGTAGCGCGATATCGCTTCCGTGAATCGTGTACGCATGCAATGCTCCCGTGAGATAGCTCTATGTCAGCGAAAGCGATGCGTCAATATCTCGAAGCATGCGCCCTGCGGCCGGAGTTGTAGGTCCTGTCTGTGGACGCGACAAGGTGTCCCCCGCCCGGAGAGCGCGGGGATGGGAGCATGATGAGGGGGTGAATTATGCTGGAAGCTGCAGGCGATATCAGTCGGCGACGACTCTGTCCTGACCGGTCTTCTTGGCCATGTTCAGCCGCTTGTCCGCAATGGCAATAAGGGCTCTGGGGCGCAGGTCTTCGGCGGGCAGTTCCATCGTGTCTGCAATGCCGCCTGAGAATGTGACCTTCACGGGAGTTCCATTGGCACTGAAGCTTGTCGTTTCCATTGTGGCGCGGAAGGAGTCGATCAACGTACGGCAGAGAGTCTTGTCGGCCTCGGGGAAAAGGATGAAAAACTCACTGGTGCCCATGAGTGCCACCGTGTCCTGATGACGTAACGATGCCGTGAGCGCCGCGTTGAAATGCTTTATGAGTTGCTCTGTGGCGATGATGCCGTGTGTGCCTGAGAGCTCACTGGTCTGGTCGATGTCCAGAATGGCAATGCTAGCCGGTGTACCCCGTTCCCTGACCTGATCGAAGCAGGCTTCTGCTTTCTGGAAGAAGAGGTGTCTGTTCGGAATGGCGTTCAGAGCGCCGGTGTGGGTAATCTCCTGTACTTCTCTCGTCAACTGCTTGAAGGGAGTAATATCCTGCAGTGTGCCTGAAGCCTGTCGGGGAGGCAGGCTGCCGGTTTGCACCAGAGTGCCGTTACAGGCAACCCAGCGAAGGCCGCTGGCGCTGGTTCGGAATTCCAGATTGATTGTCTCGGTGCTGTCCTGCAGCGCGGCCTTCAGTGCCGCATGGAAGGTGCTTACCGGTGATTCGGCAAGCTTATCGATTTCTTCCGGGGTAAGCAGGATGGGCACTGATGGCAGGCCGAGCAGGGAAGCCGCCCGTTCATCCAGATAGAATTCGTTCTGTCGGATATCCCACTCCCAATATCCCGCCTGCGTGCTGGCAAGAATCTGGCGTGTTTTGAAGCGCATGGTATCCAGATCGGATTCGGTCTGCACCCGAAGGGTATGCTCAGAGAAAAGTCTGCGTCGGAATGTCCACCACATCAGAAACAACAGGGCAGTCGCCGGAGTGGCGTAGAGAACGAACTGCGTTTCGTAGCTATGCCAGTCGATGATGGCCTGCGTGGGCCGGTAGATGAAATTGTTCAGGTTGTATCCTGGCTTGGCAAGACCGAGTTGGACAAATGTATCTGCCATGTGCCGGAATCGTCCCGGATTCATGTGCCCGATCTCGATTACCGTGGGCATGATCAGCTTCTTCATCTCCTGGTACTCGAACCAGAGATGCTCCTGCGTTCTCGGGATGAGGGATGGCGGGTATTTGGTGGAGATGGTGCGGATGAGTTCATCTGGATGGTTCAGGGCATAGTGCCATCCCTTGAGAGACGCACGGGTGAATGCCTCAACCAGATCAGGGTCCTGAGCGGCAAGAGTTTCTGTGGTAAACAGGCTGTCGCCATAAAAGTCGATGCCGTACCACAGGGGGCGGAGCAGGCGGTAGGGGATGGAGGCCTTCTTCAGAAAAAATGGCTGGTTGGAAAGGTAGCTGGAGAGGGCTTCCACCTTTTTGTTGACGATGCCATCCATGGTAAAGGTGGAAGGCACGTGAATGACCTTGTCCTTGGTCAGCCCTTCGTTCATGAGCAGGGCATAGATTTCGGCATCGCTTTCAAGATCGCCCATTTCCAGTATGCGACCGGCAAGATCCTGCGGGGTGTAGATGCCGGAGTCGGATCTGACCAGCAGGGTTGCTGCAGAGTGCTGGAAAATGGCGGCAAGGGCTACAACGGGTTGCCCACGCAGGCGGGCCAGCAGCATTTCCGAGCCGCCGACGCAAAACTCTGCCTTGCCTTGCATGATCTGCGTAATGGGAACAATTCCCGGGCCACCTTCCAAAATGGTTACATCCAAGCCTTCCTGCCGGTAGTAGCCCTGTTCAATGGCGGCGTAGTAACCGGCAAACTCGAATTGATTCTGCCAGTGCAGCTGCAAGGTAACTTTCCGGAATGTGGCAGATGCTGTTTGCGGAAGTGCCAACAGCAGGAACAAGGCGCAAAGCAGCAAAGGAAAGAGCTTGTTTTCCCGGTAGTAACCTTTCTCTCTTGAGGCAGTGAGGTCAGAGGAGAGGGCGGTTTTGGTTGCTGCCATCTTGCTTTAATTCCTGTAAGAAATGTTGAGCACTTGTTTCGGAATGGTAAGTGGATGCCCAAGCTGTGTCAATGTAGCGGCGGGAAATACATTTCTCATGGTCAGATTTTCCGCATTTTCTTTTCCTGGTGCTCGCTATCTGGGGCTTGTGATTCCTTTCTCTAACACGGGTGCAGCTATTGTGTCGATAGTAATACATTTAGTATTTGTGGCATTGCCATTGCAAGTCTTTCATCAAGATTTGAGGGGAGATTATCCGAAAGGAGGCTGTCATGCAGGAATATTCCATTGAAGCACAAGTTGTGGAAAGGGTTGAGGCGCTCTACGAGGGCCAACGCGCTGTGCATGTGAGCGCTTCTGACATTCTCATCCTCATGGAGGGCAAGCGGGCCATTGCCCGTTCAGCCATCAAGGTCGCAGAAGCCGTGGGGTTGCGAGGACAGGATGTGGTGAACAATCTGTTCGATAACATGTATTATGTGGAGCCTTCCGGATCACTGGTCATGGCCATTTACATGCCGGAGCACGGGCTTGAGCTGTTTGCTGAAGTGCCTGCGCGCATGTGGACGTTCAAGGGCCAGAGCCATTACTTGAATTGACAAGGGCGGAGTTTCGAAAACAGGCTTGACGGAGTATGCGGAATCATTAATTATTCTTTGAGTAACATCTGTGAATTCTTATGACTTTGCGCCATGATCTGATTGTTCGCAGCAGAAGCACTGGAGGTAATTGGGCAGCCGGTGCGTGTTACGCAAAGGAGTGTGTGGTCATGCAGATTCCCATGCGCCAGGAGTATATCCGCAAGCGTTTGCAGGTACTCAGGCCGGAACAGAGAGTCATATGCATGGATCCCGAGAACCTCGCCCTGCATCAGGAAGCTGCAAAGGTCCTGGAAGAGGCTTCCAAACACGTCGCCTCAGAGGCAGGGGTTCCCGTTTCGATCATCCATGACAGGCTGTTCCAGTATGTCTTCCGGCTGGAACCTTCGGGCAACTTGCTGCTGGTGCTGTCGGTGCCGGAACGGGATGTGGAGTTCAATGTGGAATTGCCGCCGGCCCTCTGGAAGATAACCACACCGGAAAAGCGTGCATGAAATTACCATTGCGAGTATGATGAAGCGGCCCGCCTGAGGGCCGCTTTTTTATATCCCCACGGCGCGGGTGGGGGGTGGACGTATATGCCTTGGTAGCGTACAGGGCTTGGCAGCGGAGGACGCATGACTGAAGATTTTGATATCATGAACGACGAATTGGATGAGAACGGGGACGAGGAGTATCTCAGCCGTTCAGAAAAGAAGCGCAGAAGCACGGCCCGCCAGAAGATCGGCGAAGATCTGGCGTGCATGCCCATAACGGCAGTGCGCAGCTTCGGGCTTCCGCCTGCCCTTGTGGCGGCCTTTGAAGACTATCACAAGTATTCCAAGCATGAAGCCAAACGCCGACAGATGCAATTCATCGGAAAAATGTTGCGAGAGATCGATATCACCGAGATTGAAGCCCGCTTGAACGACTATCATGCCGGACGCGCTTCCGCTACAGCCGACTTTCATCATCTTGAGAGGCTGCGGGATGGGCTTATGGCCGAAAAGGCCGATGCACTGGACGACATGCTGGAAATGTATCCGGCAGCGGATGTGCAGTACGTGCGCCAGTTGGTGCGCAACGGCAAGAAGGAAATTGCTGCGGGTAAGCCACCCAAGGCAGCCAGAACACTGTTCCGATATCTGAGAGATTTTGAGGAACAGGAGTAGGTTGATCGCATGAAAAAGCCGGGCACTGCCCGGCTTTTCTGTTTTCTTCTGATTGCGCTTACGCTGCGTCGTCAGCCAGTTTTGTCTCACGATACAGCCGAATGGTGTATCGGGCGACGGAGAGCATCTCGGTGAGCCGCGGGAAGCGGGACAGCAAGGCAGAGGATGGATGGGCATCCCGCGGAGAAGGATCGGAAAGGATCCTGCGATGGATGCGTTCGGCAATGTCCTTTTCACCCAGATGCTCCAGAGCAAGGTACAGTGCCTTGGCAGTCGCTTCCGGTTTGTCGGTGAAGTGACATGCTCGGGATATCTGGGTGGTCAGGTCTGCCTGCGGCTCAAGCCGGTGGCTTTCTGCAAAGGCGCGGGCTGCGGCCGTGTAATTTCCCTGTTTCAGCAGGAAGTTGGCTGTGCCGGTTAAGGGGTTGGGCACGTCCGGCCGTTCCTTGGCAAGCTGCTGGAAGACGCTGCGGGATTCGGCAAACTGCTCAAGGCGGGCATAGGCTTCCGCAGCCATGCGCAGATATTTCTGTGCCTGTCTGGAATCGCCCTTGCCGCGCCATGCACGGGCAAGGCCCAGATACGCCTCGGCATACAGCACGTTGAGGCGGACTGCCTTGTTGAAGGCGCTGATGGCCCCGTTGTAATCTCCGGCGGCAAGTTTATCCATGCCTGCCTCATACAGCACTTCTGCACGCGGACGGGCAACATCCGCTACTGCGTGCAGTTCTTCCAGCGCCTTGTCAAAGTCGCTGGTTTCCAGAGCCTGTTGTCCCTTGCGCATTCTGTTTTCGAAATATGATCCGGTCAGGGCTTTGGCGGCCAGAAACAACTGTTCCTCAAAGGCTGTAGTGGTATAGGGGCGCAGGAGAAAGCCTGAGCATCCTGCCTTGATGCCTGCAAGCACGTCAGCACGCGTGGCGTTGGCGGATGCCAGCACCACAGGCAGCGCCGCAAGTTTGGGGTGCTTACGGATGATGCCGATAAAATCGGCTCCTCGCATGTCGGCAAGCGTGGCGTTGCAGATGACCAGATCAAAAGGAGGAATATCGTTCCGCGCGGTTTCGTCGGCAGTCTGTTTTGCCAGAAGTCTTGCCGCCTCTTCGCCGGACGAGAGTATACGCACGTGCCGTATACCTTGGCTGTGCAGGGCGCTACGATCTATGGCGGCAACGCCTTCGACGTCCGCAATGATGAGTGCGGACGCAAAGGGAGAAACTGTTTTTTTTCGCATTGTCAGGGCCTCGCTGTTGTGCCGCCCGTCGGGGGAGAGTGGCGGCGTGAGCTTGCCTGTCATATCGGCATGCCGGTCGGGGAACTTTAGTCTTTGCGGCGGACAACAAAAGGCCCGCCATGAGGCGGGCCGGTTATGCACGTTTGGTTTCGGTTGGGGGCTACATCGTCATGTATGCGAGGAAGCATAACGCGAGTAATGAGAACAGACCGGTTGCGATATACATGCGTTGCAGAAACAAATCATACTCCATTGTTGCAGCGTGAGTCTGGCGCATACTCAGCTTCTACTTGTAAAGAGGAATGACCTTTGCCAGCCGTGGCGGGGTTACCGCCTTCTCCGCTCCCTCTTTTTGAATGGCGTTGTCTCTGTCGTATTCCGTTCCGCAGTGATAGCATCTTCGCGTGCTTTCGTTGTCGTGCAGACGGATGAGGGCTCCATCCCTGTTGTAGCAGGCAGAGCAGAACGGGCCCTGTTTAATGTTTCCGGTGATCAGCCAGTAATGACTGCCATCGAAGATGAGGTTTTTGGATAAATAGAGAATGTCCTCAAATTCCTGAATCTGGGATTTGAGAACACTGTTTTCGTCACATGTTTCAATGTAGCGTGACTGCAACTCCATGAGCAGGTGCTTTGCTTCTTCGCATTTTCCCTTCAGGAAAAGCTCGTACACCTCTTTGTATCGGTAATAGTTAAGCATGATACATTCCCTCGTACCGTCTTAGAGTTGCCATTTAGGGTAACACAAAAACCCTATCGGCAGCGGGAGAGGAAACTTTAGCCCCACATACAGAAAACACCACAGGGGTAATGAGGTTGGCAGACAAATTGGTGGGGAGTCTTTCCTGTTTCAGCGTCAGCACTACGAGGACGTGCGTGTCCGGCGTTTGTTGCCTCGGTAAGTCTGTCGTTATCGGTGGATCAGTCGTTACCTGACGAGGTCTTCTCCATGCCGATGACGAAGAGCAGCAAAGCAGGAATGACGAAAACAGTGAACACAGTGGAAAGGGCAAGCCCGCCGAGCACCACAGAGCCGAGGCCCCGGTACAGTTCTGAGCCTGGTCCGGGAGCCACGGCCAGAGGCAGCATGCCGAAGACGGATGTGGTGGCGCTCATGTAGATCGGCCGCAATCGCGTCCGGACCGATTCCAGAACGGCCTCTTTGTGCGACATCCCGCCTTCCCGGATGTTGTTGAGGGATTGGTGCACAATGAGAATGGCGTTGTTCACCACCACGCCAATCAGGATGATGAACCCGAGCATGGTCAGGATATCCATGGGCTGCTGGGCAATGAAGATGTTCTCCAGCTTGAGTCCCAGAATGCCGCCTGCCGATGCCAGCGGAACGGTGAACAGGATGATCAGTGGGTAGATGAAGTTTTCGAACAGGGCAGCCATTAGCAGATAGGTAATGGCGACGGCCAGCAGGAAGTTCCACTGCAGGGCATCCCGCGTCTGGGTAAGTTTGTCTGCAGCACCGGAAAGACGGTATTTGATTCCGGCCAGCGGTCCCTGCTGCAGCTTGGGAATGATGTCGCCGCGAATCATGTCCATGGCCTGTTCCAGCGGCATGGTCTGGGGCGGGGTAACCTGCAGCGTGATGGTGCGCTGGCGTTCCAGATGGCGAATCTGGGTAATGCCGTTGGTGCGTTCCAGACCGGCAAGTGATGAAACCGGAACTGGCACGCCGTTGGGGGTGGCAACCTGCGAATAGTAGAGGGCCTCGGGTGACTGAATGTCGCGATCTCCGGCTTTGAGCACCAGATCGATCTTCTTTTTCCCTTCTTCATTGAAGTCGCCGATCTTTCTGCCGTCCATCAGGACATCCACAGCGATTCCGAGCTCACTGGACGAGAGCCCGGCAGCCTTCAGTCTGTCGCGCTCAGGGTGCAGGCGCACTTCGGGGAAGAGCAGTTCCAGCGAAGGAATTGGGCGAATCTGCGAGCCGGGAATGGCCTGCATGAGCGTGCCGAACAAAGCGCCTGCTCCGCCCACGAGCTTGTCCAGATTACCTGAGGACAGGTCTACCTCGATGGTACGCCCTTTACCGATGCTGTTCTGGAATATGCCCGCCTGCATGGACACGCCGAACATGCCCGGAATGGAGCGTATGGTGCGCGTGAATTCGGGGATGTATTCCCCTGCGCGGTCCTCGACCCTGGAGGTGGTGCCGAAGAGCATGAAATCCGGCGCACCGACGTAAAACAGGGCGTTGATGGGCGGCAGGCCGTTCACGTCCTCTTCCGTAGTGTACAGCGGACGGTATTTGTTCTGGATGTAGTCGCCGATATCCTTGCGCTCTTCATAGGAAAGACCGGGCGGTGGAATGAGGATGTTCAGCACGAGGTTTCTGTTGCCCTGCGGCAGGTATTCCATTTTGGGAAATGCGGCCCATGTGATGAAAACGGAAACTGCCGTGAGCAGAACGATGGTGGCGGTGCGCGTCAGCGCGTTTTTGATGGCAAGATGCACCAGCGCCATGAACGCGTTGGCCAGTTGTTTGCCGAGAGTATCTAGGAAGGGAATGAGCTTTCTGTCGGATCCGCGCCGTTTGCTGAAGGAAAAGAACAAGTTTGCCAACATGGGGATGACGGAAACGGAGACAAAAAGGCTGAGCGTAATGGCGCAGGTAACGGCTATGGCGATATCCTTGAAGAGCTGCCCTGCCTCTTGCTCAATGAACGCGACGGGCAGGAAAACCGCCACAGTGGTCAGCGTGGAAGCCACGACAGCTCCCCACACTTCCGATGTGCCGTCATAGGTGGCCCGGAAAGGCGTTTTGCCCATGCTGCGGTGGCGGTCGATATTTTCAAGAACCACAATGGCGTTATCCACGAGCATGCCCACGGCAAAGGAGATGCCCGCAAGACTCACCACGTTCAGGTTGCGTCCCAGCATGTTCATGAAGATGAAGGTGCCCACCACGCTTATGGGAATGGCGACAGCCACGACCACGGTGGAGGTGATGGATTGCAGGAAGATCAGCAGTACCAGAATGGCCAGTACACCGCCGATCATGATGTTTTCCTTTACCAGATCAATGGCGCCGTTGATGTAGGGACGTTGGTCGTAGGACCAGTCTATGCGCAGGCCGTTTTCCTTGAGAATGCCTGCATTGAGGTCGTTCACCACGGCTTCCACGTCGTCTGTCATGGTCAGAATGTTGGTCCCTGCCTCAGGACGAACGCCGCAGACGATGCCGGTTTCGCCGTTGTGCATCATGGCAGTGGTGTGTTTGGCATATCCGTAGGAAGCCTCTGCGACATCTGCAACGGTGATGCGGCGGGCGCCGCTGGAACTGATGACGGCGTTCAGAATGGATTCGGGCGAGTTGAATTCCGCAACGGTGCGGATGCGGTACTGCCGACGACCCAGATCAAGAGTGCCTGCGGAGACGTTGGTGTTCTCTGTTTTCAGTACGGCAATGAGGTCGCTGACGGTCAGATTATGTGCGGCAAGCTTTCGGGGATCGACAACAACCTGCATCTCGCGCTCGGTGCCGCCGAACACGAACAGGTCCGAAACGCCGTCCACGCGCTCAAGATACTGGCGTATGTCATTTTCAAAGAAGGTTCTGTAGCGCTCCGCAGAGACGGAGTTTTCCGGCAGCGCCTTCAGAACCAGCCAGATGACCGGGGAGGATGATTCGCCCGTTGCGCTGATGATGGGCTTGTCCACGTTGAGCGGGTAGCTCTGCACCTCGTTGAGTTTGTTGGAAACGCGGAGCAGGGCGTTATCCGAGTCGGTGCCTATTTTGAATCGCAGGGTGATCTGGCCTCTGCCGCTTGAGGCGGTGGACTCCATGGTGATCAGATTGGGCAGGCCTTTGAGCACCTTCTCCTGTTCTTCAATGATGTCGCGTTCCACTTCGTAGGGAGTTGCCCCAGTCCAGTCCGTGGTAACCGTGATTTCCGGTTCCGTGACGGTGGGGCTGAGCTGGTAGGGCATGCTCAGGAGGCCGATGGTGCCGAACAGAACCACAAGAATGACGCCGACGAAGACGGCAACGGGCTTGCGTATGGAAAACTGGATGAAGTCCATGAAGTAACTCGCTGGCTGAGGTTCGGCGTCAGTGTACTCATGCCGTGGAAAACAGTAAAGCCGCGTGTTGTTTTACAGAGTGCCTCAAAAATCGAAGCGCCAGACTGATCCGCGAAAGTGGCAGGTGATGTGTTGGGAGTCGATAAAAAAAGCGGCACCCGGAAGGTGCCGCTTGCAAGTGCATGTGGAGGTTAGCGGTTTGCCATGGACTCCGACACCTCGCGTTCAAATTCGGAGAAGGCGATTTCCAGATTCCATTGGGCCCGTGCTTTTTCGCTTTCATTAAGGAGCTTGGTGCAGGGCGCGGTTTCGTGTCCGATGAGCGAGTCCTTGCAGGCGTTGGCCATGGTGAACGCGGAAGGATCATCCCACAGGCTTTGGCCGGGAAGGAAGCTGTATTCAAGGCTGTTGCGCGAGAGGGTTTTCACCTCGCTGTATCCCAGATCGTAATCCTTGGCAGCCCGGACGTACTCGTTGGTCAGGTCGATGCGGGAGACCCCTTCGTCATCGGTGTTCAGCACCACGGGAACTCCGAACTGGCGATAGATGGGGAAGGGGTGTTCGGCGCCGGAAACGTTCAGAATGCGGTCGTTGCTGCTGAGGCAGATTTCCACGGCAACAGGTTTGCTCTGCAGGCTGCGCAGCAGCTCGAACGGACTCTTTTCATACATGATGTCCACACCGTGTCCGATGCGGCGTGCATGGCCCTTTTCCACGGCTTCGCGGATATGGAAGGCCAGTTCCCGGGGGGGGACGAGTCCCATGGTAAGCTCGCCTGCATGCAGGGTGATGGCGGTATCCCTGTATTCCGGCAGGGAATACAGGGCATCGATCATGCTCATGTGCAGCGAATAATCCCGCAGGGCCACGGGGTTGTCTTCCGGAGCCACGAGGTTGAACGCAACGGTGTCGGGGTCCTGCCGGACCATCTCGAAACTGTAGGCGATCTGTGCGAACACGATCTCCGGAGGCATGGTGCGGATAACCTGCTGGATGAAGTCGACGCCGGTTGCCGCTTCCTTTTCGTTAAGTCGGCTCTTCAAGTCATCCAGCAACTGACGGCGTGCTGCAACGGAAGCCGGTATTGTCTTGAAAAGACCGGCCTGCTTGAGCGCGGCAAAAGTGGCTGCGGCATCGCCGTTCCAGCCGACGGATGTGGCGATTGCCTTGATATCCGGCGGATAGATGGAGGCCATAAGTTCCAGATGCATGATGTTCTGGGCGGCGGCACGCCTGACCACAGAGGCCAGCATGTCTGTCTGCCGTCCCTGCTGGGAAGCGCCGAATTTGCCGAAGGTATCAAAGAAATGATCATGTCCCCACATGGCTGAGGTATACTGCACATTGCGGGTGGAGAGGGCATTGATGGCGTCAGAGTACAAGCCCGTATCCTGCGCCATGTTGGTGGCAGGTACGGAGCCTTCGGCACACAGCGTGCGCACTTTGCCGGATTTCTCGGTCTTTTCGGTAGCGGCGCTGATTTCGAAGGTTCTTGTGTTGATGCACCGGTTGTCTTCAATGGCCCACTGAAGATAATCCTCGGCATAGACCGCGCCGGAAAGATGGGAGTGCAGGTCGGCTCCCTTGGGCATGGCGGCAAGAAAGCCGCGCAGCATGGGCGGGTTTTCCCGGATGGTATCGAAGAAGATTATTGTGGTCTTCTCGTTCTGGGAAAACGCCTGCTTGCCAGAAGCAAGCGCAGGACTCATCACGGTTATGATCATCAGCATCAGTGCGGCCAGTCTGATCATGAAAATCTCCTCGATGGGACTGAATGGTTCATCTGCCGAGAAGCGCACCGGAGCGGTTCAAGGCGTACTGGAAATTGTAATATACCGTTATGATGGACGGAGCAACCTTGCAATGAATTCCCGGCTGTTCTCTTCCGCAGCGCGGTATTCGTCCGGCGTCATGCCCGCCCCGATGGCAATGGCCCTGCGTTTGTCGCGGGGAATGAAATCCTTGCTTTCGTGGGCGTCGTTATTGATCACGAGTTTTGCCTGGGTACGGCGGGCAATATTGACAAGGTAGCCGTTGCACAGGGCGTTGGAAGGCCGTGTGGAAAGCTCGAGCAGCACCCCCTTTTCGGCGGCAAGCACGGCTTCCTGTTCGGTGATGAGGCCGGGATGGCAGAGAATGTCTGCCCCGCCTTCAATGGCGGCGAGGTTGGTGCCTTCTTCCACCACATCCGAGAGGGTCTGGCCATGTACGCCGACAATCTGCGCGCCCAGTTCGCGTGCTTCACGGATGCAGTCCGGTATCAGTGCGGGCGGTACATGGGTGAGTTCCACGCCCACGAAGAGATCAATGCCTTCATGGAGTGAATAGGTGCGCGCCATGGGCAGCATGTTTTCCAGTATATGCCGCATGTTGCTGGCATCCGCATGGTCGGTGAAGGCGATGGCGCGGTAGCCTGCCAGTTTGGCAAGGTGCAGCATGTGAGCCGGTGTGTGTTTGCTGTCGCTGAAGCTGGTGTGCACGTGCAGGTCGATCATATGTGTTCCTGTCCGGTAAGGTGTCGTGTGTTACGGGTCAAAAGCGATATACGCCAGAGCGGGTGAGGATGCAAACGCAATGGCCTCTGTCCGTCGGACAGAGGCCATTGTGATTCAAATGTGTTGGGGCTGGTCGATGCTCAGGTTTCGCCCCAGACCGCGTACAAGGCACGCTACAGGTCTGCCGCCGTGGTGGAGCCTGCGTTGGCCATTTGGGCCTGATATGCCTGATCCGCCATCCGACGCATGAATCCCGGGACCTGGCCGCTGCCCGTTTCCGACTGGCCAGTGCTGTTGCCCAGCAGTTCGGATGCGGCGTTTTCGCCCAGCATGCCGGACATCATGGCTTGTCTGAGTTCATCAAAGCTGACCGTGCCGTCCTTGTTCAGGTCCAGATCGTCATATTCCTCTTCGCTGTTACCGGAGGAAGACTCAAAGGCGCTTGCTGTGCCGCTTGCATTGTCTTCAGACGGGGGCGGCATGGCCCCCATGTTCATGGCGGTCTGCTGCATTTCATCCATGCGGGACTGCATGTCTTCAGCAATCTCTTCAGCGGAAAGAGTGCCGTCTCCATCCGTGTCCAGCATGCTGAACAGCTCGTCAACCATTTCCAGTTCGGTCTGGCTCAGGCTGCCATCGCCGTCGTTGTCCAGTTCGGTAATGAGGGAGGCGGCCATGTCTCCGCCCGAAGGTGGCTGCCGCATGCCCATGTTGAAAGCTCCCATTTCCTGCCTGCGCTGTTCCTCCGCGGTCAATTCGTCTGCGGACAGATAGCCGTCGCCGTCGCTGTCGATGGCACTGAACTGCTCTTCGCCGAAATCCGTCTCGCTCATGCTCAGCAGGCTGTCTTCGTCCGTATCATGATCGGCGATGAAGGACGTTGCGAAGCCGCCGGAATCCTGTTGCTTCGCATTGCGCAATTGGGCGAGCATCTCCGCCATGTTGCTGGAGGAGCTGCCGCTTACTCCGTAGATCGACATGACTTACCTCTCTGTTAGGGTTGGCCATAGGGCAATTCTTGCCCTGTGGCGGTGTCATGTGCGATGCGTGCAAGCCCGTAACCGCGGGGGCTTAACGGGGTATTGGCTTTTCTTAAGAGTTGTCAGGTTCAGGCGTGAAAAAAGCCGGATTGCTCCGGCTTTCAGGGTGTGGTGTTACATCTTGGTCTTGGTGTCGGGCTCAAGATGTTTCAGAAGCTCCTTGAGCGTCTCTTCATCCGGCCCTTCGTCCACGCCTTCGCTTCCCTCGCTGCGGGCGCGGGCGCTTTCAGCCTTGCGCAACATTTCTGTGGCGGCGTCTGCAGGTTCGATAAGATGGGCAGGTTTCGAGTTGGAAGGCCTGAGGTTGTCCGTGGCGGCGGCATCCAGCACGCTTTGGCGGACAAGTATGGGGACGCCCGCGCGCAGGGCAAGAGCTATGCCGTCGGAAGGACGGCAATCCACGCGGTGGCGGACACCGGAGGCGAGGATATCCAGTTCCGCGAAGTAGGTTCCATCCCGCAGGTCCATGATCTCTATGCCGATGAGTTTGGCACCCAGCTTGCGGATGGTGCTGAGCATGAGGTCGTGTGTCAGGGGGCGGGGTACGCTGACCGCATTGATGACCACCGAGATGGCCATCGCTTCCATGGCACCTATCCAGATGGGCAGCGTCTCGTTTCCTTGCGCGCTCTTGAGGACAAGGATGGGAGCCTTGGTCTGTTCATCAAGGGTCAGTCCCGCAACCTGCATCACTACCATGGTTCACCAGCCTTCTCTCCGATAAGGGAGTGCTTTTTCGCTTCGGTAATGGTCACCGGCATGATTTTTCCCGCCATTGCGCTTCCGGAGGGGAGAGTTACATGAACCAGCTGGCCGAAGACGTCCCGTCCCTGCCATGCTTCGTTCTGCTCATCGCCTCCGGGCTTCTTGCTCATGCCTTCGAAAAGTACGTCCAGCTTCCTTCCTACCATACTTTGCAGAATCTGTTCAGTATATTCCGACTGCCAGTCCTGATAACGTTGCAGGCGGTCCTGCATGACCTCTTTGGCAACCTTGTCGGCCAGCATTTCCGCACGGGTGCCGGGGCGGTCTGAGTAGTTGAAGGAGAAGGACTGGGCAAAGCCGATTTCCTGCGCTACGTGCAGGGTCTGCAGGAAGTCTTCTTCGGTTTCGCCGGGAAAGCCCACAATGATGTCTGTAGTCAGCTGCAGGTCTGGGCGTGCGGCGCGGAGTTTTTCAACGATGCTGCGATAGCGGGTGATATCGTACTTGCGGCCCATGCTTTTGAGAATACGGTCGGAGCCGGATTGCATGGGCAGGTGCAGGCGGGGGCAGATATTTTCGCGGGTGCCGAAGGCATCAATGACTTCATCGGCGATGTCCTTCGGGTGCGATGTGACAAAGCGCAGGCGTTCCAGTCCCTCGATGTCGGCCACCTGATGCAGCAGAGCCGCAAAGGAGGTGCCGTCGCCGTGGGAATCCTGCCCGAAGGAGTTCACGTTCTGGCCCAGCAGGGTGATGTCGCGCATACCGCGGGAAACAAGGCTGCGGCATTCGTCCAGAACAACCTGGCTGGAACGGGATTTTTGTCTGCCGCGGGTGTAGGGCACGATGCAGTAGGCGCAGAAGTTGTCGCAGCCCTGCATGATGTTGACGAAACCGGCAGCGGGTACGTCGCCGTCGGACCATTCCTGATCCTTCTCGGGATAGTCTTCGGAAAAATCCAGCAGGCTCATGCGCACTTGCGGCTCTTCCACAAGCCGGTCAAGGGCCTGCGGCGCGGAGGCAAGGCCGTCCGTTCCGAAGACGAGACGCACCTGCTTGAAGCGGTTGAAGAAACCGCGTCCCACCTGCTGCGCCACGCAGCCACCCACGGCAACGAGAATATCCTCGCGTCCTTTGGTCATGGTCTGGATGCGGCCCAGCAGGCTGTAGACCTTCTGTTCGGGCTTTTCACGAACCGAGCAGGTGTTCAGAATGAAGACAGACGCTTCTTCGGGCTGTGCCGCTTCGGTGAAGCCACGGGAAACAAGGGAACGCTTCAGCCAGTCAGAGTCATTGGAGTTCATCTGGCAGCCGAAGGTCATAATATGAAAAGTACGTTCGATCATGACTATCTCTATGCAGGGAAATAAGGGAACGCCCGGTCCGGGCCGCTGGTGTCCCTCGGAATTGTGTTATGCTGGTTCTGACATATTGCCGAGGCAAGGCGGACCGGCAGATACTTCTATGCGGACCGTGAACAATGCATGGTTCATGTGCTCCGGCTCCTCAGAGAGCGAGTGGGCCGGGGTTTACTGGCGAGATTGCTGCTCTGCGCGTTCACGCGCCTGCCGTTCCAGCTCTTCCTTTTCTCTCTGGAAAATGGGCGGCAGCGGTTCTCCCGGTGCGCGCATGCCGCCGATGGCAAAAAGCGCAATGGGAGCGATGAGGCAGAGGGTACCCCAGAAGAACGGGTTGCGTCCTTTCTTGTGGGCAAGAACGGCCCCTATGATTCCGGCCAGTGACCAGATGAGGCACATGAGGATGTAGCCGGTTGTGGTAAAGTCCAGTTTAAGCATGGTTGTCCTGTATCCGGCGTGGCCGGAGTTTTGGGCCCTACAGGGCTGGCATTGCAATACGGCATTACCGCCATGGACGCAAGTATGGCGACCGCTCCGGCGTTTTCCGGCAGGACGATGATGCGTGTTGTTTTTGGTATAGGCAACTAGTGGTAATTGTTTGGAACTCACGATATGGGTTGTTGAAACCATACCGGCCAAATCGGTATTTCGGAGGAAAGCATGAAGAAGATCAAGGTTCGGGGGATGCAGACCCCTGATTGCGCAGCGACTGTGAGCAAGGCTGTCTCTACTGTGAATGGGGTGGAAACTGTGAATGTGAACCTCGCCACAGGCGAAGTGACCTACGGCCCCAGCGCCTGTGTGGATATGTCCATTCTGAAGGAAGCGGTGGAACAGGCCGGTTACGAAGTGGAAGAGTAGATTTCAGGGGACAGAAAAAAGAAGCGCCGTCGCGGTCTTCGCGGCGGCGCTTCTTTGTCTGTCTTACTGGGCCGGATTAGTTGCCGAACGCTGCGGCGTAACGGGCGTTGAATGCATCCATGGTGAAGCAGTGTTCCTGCGTGCCGTAGTGCTCAACGCAGTAGCTGGCACATACGGCGCCCATGCGCGCGGCTTCTTCCACAGTTTTGCCATCAATGATGCCCTTGATGAGGCCTGCACGGAAGGCGTCGCCTGCACCGGTGGGGTCCTGCACTTTGTCGGCCTTTGCAATTCCCACCTCAATGGGAGCGCCGTTGTCGATGCGGGAGCCCTTTTCGCTGAAGGTGGTGATGATATAGTCGCATTTCTCCAGCAACTGCGCCTTGGTGCAGCCGGTGGTCTTCATGATCATTTCCAGTTCGTAGTCGTTGGTCACCAGCATGTGGGCGCCGGTAATGCATTCCAGCATTTCTTCGGCGTTGAAGACGGGAATCTGCTGGCCCGGATCGAAGATGTAGCGCACGCCTGCGGCACGATAGGCGCGGGGAAGTTCGATCATGTCGTCCTTGTTACCGGGAGAGATGAGCGCGATATCCTTTGCGGGATCAAGCGTGGGAAATTCGTAACCGCAGCGGTTGATCATGGCGCCGGGGTTGAAACCGGTAATCTGGTTGTCGTTCTGGTCGGTGGTGATGTATGCGCCGGCCGTGAACAGGTCGTCGAACTTTCTGATGCCGTCCAAAGGCAGGCCTGCGGCTCGCATGGCTTCTTCATAGCGGTCAAAATCCTTTCCCACGGCAGAAAGTACCAGCGGCTTTTCGCCCAGCAGGGAAAGGGTGTAAGCGATGTTGCCGGCCGTGCCACCGCGTTTTTCTTCCAGCCTGTCGATCAGGAAGCAGACGTTGAGAATGTGAATCTTGTCAGGCAGGATATGATCGGAGAACTTGCCGGGAAAGTTCATGATGCGGTCATATGCGATGGAGCCGGAAATATAGATGGCCATGGCTTCTCCTCGGGAATGGTCTGGGCGGCTTAGCCCTGTTCGGTTGTCTCTGTTCGTATCCAGTCGATGAACTCGGCGCTTCCACCCACGATGGGCAGGGCAACAATGCAGGGCACCTCGTAGCTGTGCAGGTCCTTTACTACTGCTGTCAGTTCATCCAGACGGTCTGCCGTGGTCTTCGCCATGAACGCTACTTCGTTTTCATCCTGCACCTTGCTGTCCCAGCGGAATATGGAACGGATTCCGCTAAGGATGTTGACGCAGGCGGCAAGGCGTTTCGCAACAAGAGCTTCGCCGATGCTGCGCGCCTCGGCTTCGCCGGATGCGGTCATATAGACCAGTATGGGCGAATGCTGTGTGGCGTGCATGGTACCTCCTGTTTTGCGTATCAGGTGCGCGGGGGGGGGCAAAAGCCGACGGAAACCCAGCCTGTGACCATGATGGTATTCATGCTGCAGGCTGGGTTAGCAATACAGAAACTTTGCCTTGCGGGCAATGTTGCATTAACGGCAAATATCAGGGCTTCCGGCAGGCAGGGTGGCGAGATAGTCAATGGCGTGTCCAACATCCTCACCCTGCAGGACTGGTTTTCTGTTAAGCATGCGCTGGACGGTGGTGGTCCATCCTTCTTTCGATTTGACTCTGAGGTTTTTGCAGATGCGGTCAAGTGAGTGGCAGGTGGTGCAGCCGGTTCGAATCTTGGTTGAAATGCCATCTGCCTGCGCCGTTGTGGTGCCGAGAGACAGGACGGCACACAGAATGATGCCGCCGAGGCCGAGGAATGTTGTGGTCTTGTTGCGTTGCATGCACTCGCTCCTTGCGGTGGGGACATCGGTTGCGTTATCTGTAAGGCTATGCCATATCCGACGCTTCTTTCAATTTATCCCGGCCTAAAGTGTTTGTCAGCAGGAATACCGAATAATGCCGAATAAAGAGCAACGCGCCCTTCTGGTCCTTGAACGTTTGCATGCCCGTTACCCTGAACCTGAGACCCATCTGATTCATCAGTCTCCGTGGGAACTGCTGGTTGCCACCGTGCTTGCGGCCCAGTGCACAGACGAGCGGGTGAACAAGGTTACTCCTGAATTGTTCCGGCGCTGGCCCGGTCCCGCTGAGCTGGCACTCGCCGCGCAGGAGGAGTTGGAAGTGGTGGTGCACTCCACCGGATTTTTCAGAAATAAGGCCAAGAATCTCATTGCCGCTGCAAAGCGGGTGACGGACGTGTTCGGCGGGGAGGTGCCGCAGACCATGGCGGAGCTTGTCACTCTGCCGGGGCTTGCCCGCAAGACCGCCAATGTGGTGCTCTGGGGCGGATTCGGTATCAATGAAGGCATGGCGGTGGATACGCACGTCAAGCGCATTGCCTTTCGTCTTGGCCTGACGGAAGCTTCTGATCCTGTGCAGGTTGAAAGGGATCTGCTTCCCCTGTTCCCCGAAGCGGAGTGGGGCAACGTGAACCACCGTATGGTCTGGTTCGGGCGGCATGTCTGCGATGCCCGCAAACCTGATTGCGATCGTTGCGACATGCTGGATATATGCCCGCAGTGCGGCGTAGGGAGTGTCGTGTGCGATGAATCCGCATCTGCTCCCGAACGTAAGGCTGCTTCCCGTAAGAAAGTCTCCAAATAGGATTGTGATACATGCTTGAATTTTCGTTCTGTCATCTGGACGGGGTTGGGGGTGCCTCCGAGCAGCGCCTATGGAATGCCGGCGTCCTTTCGTGGCAGGATGCGCTGGATGCTGCTTCTCTGCCGGTGAAGAGACCTTCGCCGGAGAACATGCGGCGTCTGCTTGATGAGTCCCGTCAGCGCCTGACCAGCCGCGATGCCGCATGGTTCGGATCGCGTATGCCGGCAAACCAGCAATGGCGCCTTCTGCCGGACTTCATGGACTCCGTGGCCTGCGTGGACATTGAAACAACAGGACTGTCATGGCCGCAGGCGCATATCACCACCATAGCCCTGTATGACGGCACAGAGGTTAAAACTTACATCCACGGGGATAATCTTGAGGCATTTGCGGACGATATACGTAAGTATGACCTGCTGGTGACCTTCAACGGAAAGTGTTTTGACGTGCCATTCATAGAGCGGAGCTTCGGTATTTCCCTGCAATGCGGGCATATCGATCTGCGTTATGTGTTCAAGGCGCTGGGCTTGTCTGGCGGGTTGAAGAATGTGGAAAAGGTTCTCGGCATAGATCGCGGCGATCTTTCCGGGGTGGACGGGTTTCTGGCCGTGCTGTTGTGGCGTCACTATCGCCGCACGGGGGATGCGCGGGCTCTGGAAACGCTGTTGGCCTACAACGTGGAAGACGTGCTTAATCTACTGCCGCTGGCCATATGGGCATACAATGAACATCTGGTCTCCACGCCGTTTGCGACGCTCAAGCGGCTGCCGGAGCATGCGGTTCCGGAGAATCCGTTTGCCGCTTCCCGTGAGATATTGTATGCTGTAACAGGTGGCGTGTAATCTTTGCGAAACCGGCTGCCAAGCCGGTGGTGGTTTGCGGGAGACGCTGGCTGATACCAGTCCGGCGGGAACGGGCTGGTGCTGGTTGCCGGTGCGGTGGAAGAACCAACGCGAGGGTGCAACGACTGACGTATGATCATGATTAACGGGGTGAACGCAGCATGACGCAAAGTAATATCCTTCTCGAATCGGGAACCAACGAACTCGAGATTATCGAATTTTTCATCGCTGAAGAGGATGGGCAAGGCAACAAGTATACCGGTTTTTACGGTATGAACGTTGCCAAGGTGCTGGAGATCATCCGCAAGCCGGATGTGACCGGCATGCCGAACAAGCATCATCCCGCGGCGCTCGGTACCTTCAATTTGCGTGGCCGGGTGTTGCCTCTTGTGGATTTGTCCATCTGGCTTGGCAAGAACATGGCGTCATCCGATGCCCACAAGGTTATCGTTTCCGAGTTCAGCGGCGTCATTACGGCCTTTCTGGTTTCCGGCGTTACCCGTATCCACCGCTTGAGCTGGAGTCAGGTAGAGGCTCCCAGTGGCCACGTGCGGGCCTTCAGTAATGATTCCGTCACGGGCGTTGTCCGGTTTGACGACCGCATTGTCTTCATTCTTGATATGGAGAAGGTTGTTGCCTCCCTTAACCCGCGCCTGCAGATGGATACGCGGATTGGGGAGGTTGCGGAAGCTGCAACAGGCGAAGGCTACAAGGCGCTTGTCGCTGATGACTCCGGCTCCATCCGCAATATGATTGTGCGGACGATGGAAAAGGCCGGTTTTACGTGTACGCAGGCGCTCAATGGCCGCGAGGCATGGGATATCGTGCTGGAGTGGAAGCGTTTGGCGGCTGAGCAGAACAGGCCGTTGACGGATTTTGTCGACCTGATTGTTTCCGACATTGAAATGCCGGAAATGGATGGGCATAACTTCACCAAGCGCGTGAAGGAAGACCCTGTCCTGAAGAATCTGCCAGTTATTCTCTTCTCGTCACTGATCACGGAAACCTTGCGCCACAAGGGTATTGCCGTGGGCGCGGACGACCAGGTTTCCAAGCCTGACTTGCCTACCCTGACGGAACGAGCCAAGGGACTTATCAAGCAGTATCACGGAAAATAGATTGTTCAGGGGATAGTACGCTGAGCCCTCGCGGAGTTGCCGCGGGGGCTTTTTTTACATCAATGCTGGAGCAGTGAGAACCAGTATTCGGATTGTCTGGTGTAGTTGTCGACGCAGTTGGCGGCGTCCTGAGGAGAAAGCTGGATATCTTCAGCAATGAAGCTGTAACGCTCGGGATTGCTGCCGTAGATGAGGCAGGCGATTGCTTCGTAGCGGTGAACGTTCAGGCTGTGTTCATCGAGGGCGGCGGCGATGTTGGGCTGCATTGTGGCGCGGTCATCGTCTGAAGGCATAGTGCCGTCCGGTATTGCTGATTCCAGTTCTTCTTCACTGGCAAGATAGGAGAAGGCGTCGGCCGCATTCAGAGCGATATCGCCCCCGTTCTCGAAGGATTCGATGAGCAGGATGGTTGCCAGCGAGTCCACGGCGTCTTCTTCGCCGCCATCTGTCGGGATGCCGCGCATGGAGATGATGGCATGTCCCAGTTCATGGAACAGGGTGTGCTGTACGGCATCCAGAGTGGCGCGTTCCAGTGTCTGCGGGCTGTCCGTGTAGCCGTTGCGCGTGAAAATGCGCTGCAATTCAGCAACGAACGTGTAAGGGAAGTGGATTTCCGCCGGCCTGCCTTTCATGGCGGGAGCGTACTGCGGTCCTTCTTCGGTGCCGAAGCGGATGACCACGTTGCGGGGGAGGCAGTTGAGAACGTTGATAACCCGCGCTGCATCGTCCCCCACATGGCTTTCGATGAGCATTTCAGCTATGTGTACGTCTTCTCTGCTGGCTGGTTCATAGGCGAGCGTGACTGTTCCCGCGTGGGCGGGGGAGTGCAGCGCTAGCAGAAGGGTCAGCAACAAGAGGGTGCGTGTGACGGGACGCAAGGGGTAACCTCATAACGGACGATATAAAAAGCCGGGGCATAGCCCCGGCTTTTGAAAACCATATTCCGCGTTCGCTGTCTAGATTTTTGCAGCGGTACGCAGATCGTCGACTGCATTGGTCTGTTCCCAAACGAATTCGGGAAGCTCGCGACCGAAGTGGCCGTAGCAAGAGGTCTTCTTGTAGATGGGGCGCTTCAGGTCCAGAGTCTTGGTGATGCCGTAGGGGCGCAGGTCGAATACTTCCTTGACTGCCTTGGTCAGCACTTCGTCCGGAATCTCGGAGGTGCCGAAGGAGGTAGCCAGAACGGATACGGGTTCGGCGACGCCGATAACGTATGCGATCTGCACTTCGCAGGTGGGTGCAAGGCCTGCTGCAACAACGTTCTTGGCGATGTAGCGGCCCATGTACGCTGCGGAGCGGTCAACCTTGGAGGGGTCCTTGCCGGAGAATGCGCCGCCGCCATGATGGCCCATGCCGCCGTAGGTATCCTGAATGATCTTACGGCCGGTGAGACCGCAGTCGCCCATGGGACCGCCGATAACGAAGCGGCCGGTGGTGTTGATGAAGATGCGGGTGGCGCTGTCGAGCAGTTCGGCAGGCAGGGTCTTGAAGATGACTTCCTTCTTGATGCCTTCCACGATTTCTTCCTGCGTAGCTTCAGGGGAATGCTGCGCGGAAACGACAACGGTGTCGATGCGGGTGGGCTTGCCGTTTTCATATTCGAAGGAAACTTCAGTCTTACCGTCGGGGCGCAGGAAGTTCAGAACGCCTTCCTTGCGTACTCGGGTCAGGGTCTGGGAAAGCTGGTGCGCCCAGTAGATGGGGGCGGGCATCAGGGTGGGGGTTTCGTTGCAGGCAAAACCGAACATCATGCCCTGGTCACCGGCACCCTGTTCTTCAGGAGCAGTGCGGTCAACGCCCTGTGCGATGTCGGGGGACTGCTTGTCGATGGAAGAAATGACAGCGCAGGTGTCGCAGTCAAAGCCCATGTCGGAGCTGGTGTAGCCGATTTCACGGATGGTGTCGCGAACAACCTGCGGCAGGTCGGCGTAACCCTTGGTGGTGATTTCGCCGGCGATGATTGCCATGCCGGTGGTTACCAGGGTTTCGCATGCAACGCGGGAGTCAGGATCCTGCTCAAGAAGAGTATCAAGAACTGCATCGGAAATGGCGTCTGCAACCTTGTCGGGATGGCCTTCGGTAACGGATTCGGACGTGAAGTGGTACTTGCCCTTGTTGTTGATCATCATTGCGGGGAGTCCTCCTGAGCGGTTTCCGCGTTAGTTGTCGCTTGAGATTTCTTCTTGCCTGCGGCTGCATCCGGATTGAGAATGCCGCCGGATATCAGCACCTTGAAGGCGTCTTCCACACTCATCTCAAGTGGGATGATTTCCTCTTCAGGCACCATCAGATAAAAGCCGGAAGTAGGGTTGGGAGTGGTGGCGACAAAGACGTTCAAGACCTTCTTTTCCGTCTTCTGCTGTATTTCTCCCACTGCTACGCCGGTAACGAAGCCTAGCGTAAACAGACCCTTGCGCGGGTATTCAATGAGCACCACCCGTTTGAAGTCCCGCACGGGGCCGTGAAAAATGGTCTCCGCCAGTTGTTTCACGGCCTTGTAAAAATTGCTCACAAAGGGGATGCGGTCCACTATGGCATCCCACAGGGCCACCAGTTTGCGTCCCAGAAGGTTGCGTACCAGTATCCCGGTTGTCAGTACGATAACGAAAACCAGAATTGCTCCCAGGCCTGGTACCTTGAAAGGCAAGAATGCCTCAGGCCGGTAGGCGGGGGGCAGCAGCAGAAGAGATTTGTCCATCCAGTTGACCACGACCCGCAGGGTCAGGAATGTGGCAACCAGTGGAATCAGGAACAGTATTCCGGCAATCAGGTTGACTCTGAAGAAGCGTTTTATTGCACTCAGCAGTCCCTTTGGTTCCTGTGTCGAATGAGGCATGCAACCTCCGGCGGAACACGCAGTTAAGCAGTGTGCCGCTGCTGTTCGTTTCCTTCTCTTTTCAAATCGCTATCGTGCGTTTCAGCCTTGCCAACCGCCAGGTTGCTTATGCGGTACCTTCGGTCAGCAGTATGTTGTCAAGCAGTCGCGCCTTGCCGAGGCGAACAGCTACTGCGCAGAGGGCAGGGCCGTCTATGCGCGAGAGCGGGGCCAGTGTGTCCGGATGTACGAAAGAAAGGTAATCTTCCTCTCCGTCCGGCAGGTTGGCTGCCCAGTGGGCGCGAATGGCTTCGGCAAGGACAGAAATTTCCATTGTTCCTTCGGAAACGAGCTTTTTTGCAAGCCGCAGGCTGGATTGAATGGCCGGAGCCTGCGCCCGTTCCGATTCGGTAAGATATACGTTACGGGAGCTGAGCGCCAGTCCGTCATGCTCGCGTACGATGGGGCTTGGCAATATCTGCACCGGAACGTTGAGATCCCGTACCATACGCTTGATAATGGCTACCTGCTGCCAGTCCTTCTGACCGAAAACAGCCAGAGAGGGCAGGGTAAGCATGAAGAGCTTCATAACCACTGTGCACACCCCGCGGAAATGCGTGGGGCGGCTGAGACCGCACAGCCCCTGCGCCAGCTCGGGAACTTCTACCCAGGTGGCATGATCAGGAGCATACATGGAGCCAGCTTCCGGCAGGAAAAGCACGTCCACACCCTGTGCCTTTGCTATAGCGATGTCCCGCTCGTGGTCGCGCGGGTAGGCGGCAAGGTCTTCGTTCGGACCAAACTGCGTGGGGTTGACGAAGAGAGTAAGAATGACCTTGTCGGCAGCGGAACGGGCACATGCCATAAGGCTCTCATGGCCTGCATGAAAATAGCCCATGGTAGGAACGAGTGCTGTCTTCAACCCCTGCATGCGCCATGTGAGGCAGCAATTCTGAAGCTCGGAAGGATCTGTAATTATCTGCATATCAAGTTATCCGCATATGGTTGTGTAGCATATAGCCTGCATAGTAATCTTTGTCCAGAAAAAAGCTTGCAGCCTAATGTGCTGTATTTATGAATAATTTCGTGTTGCATTTGGCCGTGTGCGCGTTGCGGGATACGGATGATAACGGATTGCTGAAATTTTGCCAGCCTGACGGAGTCCACTTATCGCAGAGCGCTATCAGGCGATACTCGGCAGGAATATATCTGATGCATTGCCTTGCAGGATTAGTCTGGAGTATGTTTCGGGCAAGGAGAACGCCATGCGTCCATTTTATCAGGGAAAACTGGATGTCTTTTGCGCGGTGTATGCGGTTCTGAATGCCTTTCAACTGCTTCATGCCATGTCTGCGTGGCAGGGGAAGAAGGTGTTGAGTGAATTGCTTACGAGGGTGCCGGTGGAACTGCCCGACCAGTGGGATGACCTGGTATGGAATCGGACGGACTATGTCTGGCTGGTGGAGTGGCTGATTGCCGAATACGGCAGGGAGCTTTTTCCGGTTCGTTTCCATCGTCCCTGGACTGGTTCGCCATATGCACATCCATCAGACATATGGGCGGGGATGAATGACTGGATACAGGCAGAGCCCCGTCGTACGGCTGTTTTCCGTTTTCAGCGTTTCATGCCGGTGAGGGATGAGCCGGTGGTCTGTCACTGGACTACAGCAGACAGGATCATGGGCGACACCCTTTTTCTTTTTGACGCCAGCATGGAGGATACAGCCGTGCACCTTATCGACAGGTACGGCTTTGTTTCGCAGCGGGAGCATATTTCTCCCTCGCACCTGCTGCTTATAGAACCTGCCTCCATTTTTCTCATGGAGCCCCGTTAGCCGGTTGTAAAGGGCCCTGCTTTACGATTCCAGCTTGTCTTCTTCTCCCTTGGGCATGGTAAAGCCATGCTCCTGCGCAGGAAAGGCACCGCTTTCCACCTCTTCCTTGTATTCGGTGATGGCTTTGGCCGCGATTTCCCTCAGGTTTGCGTATTGCTTGACGAACTTGGGAACGAATCTGTCAAAGAGGCCGAGCAGGTCATGAAATACCAGAACCTGCCCATCGCAATCCTTTCCTGCTCCGATGCCTATGGTGGGGACGGTTACGGCTTCGGTGATGCGTTTTGCTATGCTTGAAGGGATGGCTTCCAGCACAATGCAAAAGGCACCAGCCGTCTCAAGGGCTTTGGCTTCTTCTATGAGTCTGATGGCAGCGTCGGCTGTTTTTCCCTGCACCTTGAATCCGCCAAGCGTTGCGACGCGCTGTGGAGTAAGGCCTATGTGACCCACGACCGGGATGCCAGCCTTCACCAGTGCCGTGATCTGGGGCACCACCTCGTGTCCGCCTTCCAGCTTTACTGCGCGCGCGTTGCCTTCCTGAAACAGACGCGCAGCGTTCTTCATGGCTGTTTCCACGCCGGGCTCGTAGCTCATGAAGGGCATGTCGGCGATGACCAGGGCCTGATGTGTTCCGCGGGTTACGGCTCTGCAGTGGTGGATCATTTCGTCCATGGTGACGCTGATGGTGTCATCGCGTCCGAGCATGACCATGCCCAGTGAGTCGCCGACGAGAATCATGTCTATGCCGCACTCGTCCACCAGCGTGGCGGAGGAGTAGTCATATGCGGTGAGCATGGTCAGTTTGCGCTTTTCCTTGGCGGACCGGACGGTCATTGAAGTAACGGTGGGGGCGTCTTGTGTGTGCTTGCTCATGATGATTCCTTTCTGTTGGGCAGTTGGGATGTCTTGACGGCTCCGACTGATTATGCCGTATGGGCTGGGGGTTGTATATGATTGGTACGGACAGGGCAAGAAAGGGAACGCGTGCAGCGGCATATGGTTTCGGGGGAGGTAAAGATGGTTACGGCCTTTGGTGTTGTGAGCCATGCATTTCGCTTGTCAGCAGGTATGTGCTCGTACTGGGCTGATTTGTATAATGATGCTTGCTGGCTGTGCTGTGTGTTTTGAAATGACTTTTTTTCTTAACACCCCTTAAGAAGTCTGAAGACGGGTCGATCAGTACTGCAAGCATTGGCGGACAAGGCTGCATGGATGCGGCCGAGCATAGGGCTACCGCCTTGGTGACACAAATATTCAGGGAGGAATATTATGTCTCTGGTGATAAATCATAACATGATGGCCGCGAACGCTGCTCGTAACCTGGGCACCTCTTTCGGCAACCTTTCAACCTCCGTACGCCGCCTGTCTTCAGGTCTGCGTGTGGGCACCTCTGCTGATGACGCAGCCGGCTTGGCGATTCGTGAACTCATGCGTTCCGATATTTCCGCTCTGAACCAGGGCGTACGTAACGCCAACGACGCTATCTCGCTGATCCAGACTGCGGACGGCGCGCTTTCCGTTATCGACGAAAAGCTCATCCGCATGAAGGAACTGGCAGAACAGGCCGCAACCGGTACGTACACCTCTGACCAGCGTCTGATCATCGACTCCGAATATCAGGCAATGGCATCGGAAATTACCCGTATCGCGAACGCAACGGACTTCAACGGTATTCATCTGCTCAACGGTAACCTGTCCGGCGACACCCACTCCGGTTCCGCTCTGCAGGCAACCGGCAAGATGAAGATCCACTTCGGTACCAAGAACGACAGTGCGGAAGACTACTACTACATCAAGATCGGTACCGCCACCGCTTCCGCTCTCGGCCTTGGCAACCAGGCTAACGCTGCCAACAAGGGATACTCCATCTCCACTCAGTCTGCCGCTCAGCAGGCTCTGGTAGGTATCGAAAACGCCATTATCTCCAAGGACAAGATCCGCGCCAACCTTGGTGCTCTGCAGAACCGACTGGAAAACACCATTTCCAACCTGCAGATCCAGGCAGAAAACCTGCAGGCTGCAGAATCCCGAATCTCCGACGTAGACGTTTCCTCCGAAATGACGGAATTCGTTCGTCAGCAGATTCTCACTCAGGCCGCAGTCGCCATGCTGTCTCAGGCAAACAGCCTGCCCAGAATGGCCATGCAGCTCCTCGGTGGCTAACATCCACCACATGGGGGGTGGGAGTTCAGACTCCGAAATCCTGGGCCGCCGCAAGGCGGCCCTTTTCTATGGCAAAGTATCCGGCTTTTGATGGGCATGGAGAACACAGCCCGTTTACTTTGTCCGCATGCTGATGCAGAGTGCCTCAAACTGATTTTTCCAAACAGGCAGGTGTCAATGCGACTTACCGTAACGTCAGACAATTTTCCTTTGGTTCTCGGGGGCGTGTTCGCCCTCTTTTTCGGACTTCTCGCGATTAATCCAGTTTCCCGTGATGTGTGGATTGCTGAGGTTATTCCTGTGGCCTTTGTCTTCCTTTTGCTGGCGGCAACCTATCACCGGTTCCGCTTTTCCAACGTGGCCTACGGGCTTATGGCGGTCTGGCTGTTCTGGCACACCATAGGCGGGCATTTCACCTTTGCCAATGTTCCGTTTGGCTGGTTTTCCGAGCTTATTGGAGCAGAGCGCAATCACTTTGATCGAATAGGGCATTTTTCCGTTGGGTTTTACGCTTACGCCATCGCGGAATTGCTTATCCGCCGTAAGTTGGCAGGTCCCATCGTGACCACATTGTTCGGTCTCTTCTTCATTATGTCCATCGCAGCTGGGTACGAGATCATTGAGTGGTGGTATGCCGTGGCTGAGGGGGGAAATGCGGGCGTGGAGTTTCTGGGGAGTCAGGGCGATATCTGGGATGCCCAGAAGGATATGCTTGCGGATACCCTTGGCGCCATATTCTCGCTTGTGCTTTTCTGGTGGGGCGGAAAACGGTGGGGTAGCCGTTAGCCGTTCTTTTACGACAAGAAATAGATAAGCCCTGCTTTTGCGGGGCTTTTTCATGCAGGAGTTGGTCTGCGTCATGCCATGGGAAGCATGCCTTTTTCATGGCGCAGCAGCCGGACGATTTCCGGTGTGCAGCAGCGTCCGCGCGGGGACAGTTCTGCACAACGGTTGCCGTCGGCTCCGATGAGGCGTTTGAGGGCTCCGAGATCGGTGTTTCCCTGACGGATAAGGCTCACCAGCTCTTTCTTGTTCACCTGATTGCAATAACAGACGGTCGCTTCATCTCCGGCTTCCAGAATGTCTTCCATGCAGGTGGTCATATGCGTGCCCCATGGTTAGAGGATGGCGTTGAACAGGTAGCCGACCAGAAGAATACCAGTGCCCACAGTCACAGCAAAAACGGCTATAAGTCTGGTGGTCAGCACTTTTCGGAGTATTACCATTTCCGGAAAGCTGAGAGCAATCACTGACATCATGAATGCCAGAACTGTTCCGAGGGCAGCCCCTTTGCCCAGCAGAGCGGAGACGATGGGGATGATTCCTGCGGCATTGGCATAGAGGGGAATACCCACCAAAACCGCTGCCGGTACGCTCCACCACGCCTCGCTGCCCATAATGTCCGCCATGAAGCCTTCGGGCACAAAACCGTGAATTCCGGCCCCGGCGGCAATGCCGACCAGTATGTACTTCCACGTCTTGCCGACGATGTCCCTGACCGCGTTCAGGCCGAAGTCAATCCTGTCGCGCCAGTCCCTGAAATGGGGGGCGTGTTCCTCTGCATCGTTGCGTACCTGCAGGACCCATGGCTCAAGCCAGTTGTCCAGATGCAGCCGGCCGAGAACCCAGCCTGCAACGATGGCTATGCCTACGCCGGTGGCGAAGTAGATGGCGGCCACCTTGAAGCCGAACAGGCCGTAGAGGAGTACCAGTGCTATCTCATTGACCATGGGGGCGGCGATCAGGAAGGAGAACGTGACACCAAGCGGCACACCTGCGGCCACAAATCCCAGAAACAGCGGTACTGCAGAGCAGGAACAGAAGGGCGTTATGACGCCGAGCAGGGATGCCAGAACATTGCCTGCGGATTCCCTGTCGCCAGCCAGCAGTTTGCGGGTGCGTTGCGGAGTTACCCATGTTCTGAGCACGCCGATGCCGAAGACAACGATCCCAAGCAGCATGAGTACTTTCGGGGTGTCGTAGATGAAGAAGGCAACGGCTTCGTACCAGTGGCTGCCGCGCTCCAGTCCGGGGATGAGGTCTGTCAGGGCGCGGGCCATGGGGTTGAGTCGCATATAGAGGCCTATCCACAATGCAAGTATGAGTATGCTTCCGAAAAGATAGGTGCCCTTGCTTTGCTGTGCTGCCACGTGTGCCTTGGGACTTTGGCAGGCACAACTGCCTTTGAACGGATCAGATGGGATGGCGGTGGACGTCTGGGGAGCGCCGAATGTTGCAGAGGCGGCTGACCCCGGGGCGTCGAAGGCGCTTCTGGCAAAGTCTCCGGAAGCCGGTTGTGAAGTCAGGGATTGGCAGCCGCAGGAGGTCTGAGCAAAGGGAGATTTAGGGGTGTCCATGGCTTATCCTTTGTTGCATTGCAGTTTTTCGGGTGACAGTTCAGGCAATTGTTGGCGCAGGATGCGTATTGCGGGGTCACCGTTGAGGTGTTGGCGCAGGAAGGCGAGGGTCGACTCCCGAATGTCTTGTCCCGTGCCTGGTGCTGTGTCAGGCATGTCCTCACGTCTTGCCAGTCTGAAGTGGATCCACGAGCCCTCTCGTCGTGCGACGATCAGGCCAGCTTCCACAAGCTGCTTCAAATGCTTGGATATGGTGGGTTGGGCAAGGTTCAAAGCTGCGACGATCTCGCAGGCGCACATTTCTCGGATTTCAAGCATTTTCAGGATCTTGACCCTGCCTGGGTCGGAGATGGCCTTGGTGACGCGGGTGAAGATGTCTAGTTCGTTCATGGTTATTTCTCCATATTGCCATATAGCAATATGACTATCTTTTGTGTCTGTCAATGGCAGTAAGCTGGCTTCAATAGGAAAGGCGGCATGGGTGGGGGAGTTGGGAAGGGGGCATGCAGGCTGTACAGCTTTGGCAAAAGGGGGTAAGCCAGATTCTTCATTTCGCCCTCATCGGGCATTATTCGCAGGAGATGATGATGACAGCATGCAATCCGCAGCAGAATCTGCAGGGAAGGGAGAGGCTTACGCGCCTTGCCGACTTCCTGTTCGAGGCAGGAATGCTGCGTAAGACGCCGCGGAGCGGATATCAGTTTCTGGGAACAGGCAATGAGAATGTGGCGGAGCATTCTTTCCGCACTGCCGTAATCGGCTGGGTGCTGGCGCGGGAAGCTGGTGCCAATGCCGAGCATACGGCGCTTATGTGTCTGTTTCATGATTTCCACGAGGCGCGGATAGGCGATTTCAACTACGTAAACCGCATCTATAATACGACCAAGCCTCGTGCGGCCATTGAACATGCCACGGAAGGTACCGGCCTTGAAGATTCCTTGCTGGGGTTGTGGGATGAGCTTGAGGAAGCGACTTCTCTGGAAGCCCGCCTTGCGCAGGATGCTGATCAGATCGATCTGATCCTCAATCTCAAACAGGAGCTTGATCTGGGCAACAAGTATGCGGGCAAGTGGATGGAGGCTGCTCTGCAGCGGTTGCGTACTCCTCAGGGGAATGCGCTTGCTCAGACCATCTCGGAGACCGATCATACCGATTGGTGGTTCATAGGCCCTGATCGGAGCTGGTGGGAACGTAAGAACGGCAAGAAGTAGTCTGCCGTTTCGTTGCCTGTCTCGAAGGATAAGAAAAGCCCCGCATTGCTGCGGGGCTTTATTCTTTCTGATGACAGGGGAGCGGTTAGAAGTGCGGAACCTTCTTGAGCCAGCCCTTGGTGTCCGGAAGAACACCCTTCTGGATGCCGGTGTAGGTTTCGTACAGCTTGCGGGTAACGGGGCCGATGGAGCCGTCGCCCACCGTGAAGGAGTCTCCGGCGTCGGTAATGTACTTGCCCACGGGGGTGATAACGGCTGCGGTGCCGAAGCCGCCGGCTTCAGTGATTTCTCCGGACTTCACCATTGCGGTGAAGTCGCTGAGCTTCACGCGTTCTTGACGGGCGTTGGGCAGCAGTTCCAGAACGGATTCCGAGGTGATGGACTGCAGGATGGTGTCCGTGAATTCGGGAATGACGACGGAACCGTCACGCATGACGTGGAAGTGGTTCATGGCGCCCACTTCTTCCAGATAGGTGTTGGTTGCATCCAGGTACAGTACCTGCGCTGCGCCCTTGGACTGGGCAAAAAGCTGAGCGCGCAGGGAGGCTGCATAGTTGCCTGCGGCCTTTGCTGCGCCGGTGCCACCGGGGGTGGCGCGGTGGAACTGTTCGGTGATGAGCAGCGTAACCGTCTTGTTGAAGCCGCCGGCATAGTAGGGGCCGCTGGGAGACAGCATGATGCAGTAGGTGAACTTGTCGCTGGGCTTCACGCCCAGAGCGTCTTCGGTAGCGAAGAGGAAGGGGCGGATGTAGAGCGAAGATTCGGGAATGGTCGGGCACCATTCGCGTTCAATGTCCAGCAGGCGCATGAGCCCCTGAACCTGCATGTCCACGGGAACGTGGGGCATGCACATGATGTCTGCGGACTTGTTCAGACGTTCGGCGTTCTTTTCGAAACGGAAGGTGTAGATTTCGCCGTCTTCATGGCGGAATGCCTTGGCACCTTCGAAAATGGCCTGACCGTAATGCAGTGCAATCGCACCGGGGGGAATGCTGAAATTGGCGTAGGGAACAATGCGCGGGTTGGACCATTCCTTGTCAGCGTAGTCCATGACGAACATGTGATCGCAGCGGAGTTTGCCAAAGGGCAGGCTGTCCATACCCTTGAGAACGGAATGCCGACGTTCGGATTCCGGCAACAGATTGAGAGAAATTTCCATTGTTCATCCCTTCGGTTCAAGAACTATTTCGTGTCGGGCCGGTTGTCGCATGGGCACCGTAAAACATGCACGGTGCAAGGAGCCCGAGTGGTCTTATGGGTGTCTACCATTCCGCGAGTGCGCTGTTTTGTCAATGGGGCAATGGCGGAACAGTGGGTTGCGAAAGGAAAAATGGATGAGGGTGAGGTCTGCTTGGGCTGGGTAACGCGTGTCTGGCTACAGTATGCGCAAGCGGCAGTAAGGTGAGGAGGTGCTGGGGCCGGCAATAAAAAATAACGCCGCCCGTGAGGGCGGCGTTGGAATGCTGCATGCTCAGCGAGACCTAGTTATTGAAGGTGATGGTGTAGGAAAACGATTTGGGATCAAGCCAGTCCAGCGTCTTGTTGCCGCTCTGGGCAAAGGGGTACATGAAGTAGTTCACGGGTTCGCCCTGCTGGGGTGGTGTGAGCGTAAGATCGCGCCCTTCGGAAAGGCGGATGCGGTAGGGGTCTATGCCGCCCCAATAGTACTCGCGGTACTCCTTGGTCTTGGCGTCTTCCAGCTTCAGATTCTGGGTGAGCATCATCTTGCGCACGTCGGCGGGATCTGCGGGTACCCAGCCGTAGCCGGGAACGAAGAACTCGGCCCAGCAATGCTGCCACGTGGAGATGTCGTCACCGTTCTTCTTGCCGAGGCGAATGCCGAAAACCTCGCGGCTGGGTACGCCTGCCGAGCGGAGCAGGGCGATGAACAGGGAGCTCAGGTCGCCGCATTTGCCCCCCGGATCCTTGAGCAGGGCGCATACGTCACCGGCTCCGCAGCCACGGGTCTGGGGATTGCGGTAGGTGTTTTCGCACATCCAGTCATAGATGGCTTTTGCCTTTTCAACTACGGTGAGCTTGCCTTCCGTGATTTTCAGGGCCAGTTCGCGTACTTCTCCATCCACCGGCCCGAGACGGGTTGCGCCAAGATAGGCCGCGTAATCGGCAGGGTTCCATGCGGGCTCGGTGGCCGGGATGCTGCGGCGCGATACCTCAAGGCGTTCGGCATTGAAGGTGAAGGAGAGTTTCCGTTCGGTTGATCCGGCATCCCAACGGGCAAAGAGCATGGGGTTGCCGTTGGCCTTATCAGTATATATGGCGCTTTCAGCATAATTGCCGTTGATGCGGACGTTGGTAATGTTCTGGTCTGCATCGGAGACGGGGTAGGGAATCCACAGTGATACGCTTTCGCTTTGCGGTTGAGCAGAGAGATCGAACTGCATCGTGACGGTTCCGGCTGCAGACGGCGCGGCGGCATGTGCTGCAAACGGCAGGGCAAGAAAGAAAGACAGGATGACCAGCAGCAGGTGCGCGCGGGCCGTGTGGTTCATGATGTGTGGGACGTGTTTGTACATGGTAGTTTCCTCCGTAGTTTGTTTGTGTAAGGAGGAGGCAATTTTGCGTCCAATACATAATGTTGATAAAAATGGTCAGAATTTATTGAGGGTTGTAATGGAAAAAATAATTATGAATGACCCTAAAATAAATATTGACACACCTTGGTAGAGGTGTATAAGGGGGTTTCTAAACAATAGCGGTGCTGTATTTTCTTGAGCAGGCTCGGGAGGAAGGCAGCACATCCCCTTCCCATTTTTATTTTGGAGTTATTCACTTGGCTAAGAACATTTATGTCGGCAATTTGGCTTGGGCCACCACTGATGCGGATCTTCGCAACCTCTTCGCTGAATTCGGTGAAGTGATTTCCGCCCGTGTCATCTCTGACCGTGAAACCGGTCGCTCCCGCGGCTTTGGTTTTGTGGAAATGGACGATGCCGGCGCAGCACAGGCTATTCAGGCACTGAATGGCAAGAGCATTGGCGGCCGCGACCTGAAGGTTAACGAAGCTCAGCCCCGTGAGAGCCGTCCGAGCCGTCCCCGCTACTAAGCGAACGATCGAAAAGCGAATCACGAAGCCCCCGCGCAAGCGGGGGCTTTTTTATTTTGTCTTCCATGTACCTATCTCATCCCGCCAGCTATTGTTCTCTGGCGTGCTCGTGGTATGCTTCGATAACCAGTTGCTGAAAGGAGATCTGCTCATGCGTATGACAATAACCATTCTTTTGCTTCTGCTCGTTGCAGGGCTTGTATCATGCCACACTGCTGTGGGAGCGCCTGACGCTGTCCAGTCCGGAAACGGGGCGGGAAATTCGTCCGCAGAAGCCGTAGCAGGCGTGCGCACCTTGCCTCCGCTTCCCACCACGCCCAATGCGGTTTCAAGCCTGACGGACGTCCCGTCACGGCTGGTGGATCCTTTGCCTATGGCGGGAGACGTGCCACAAACCATGGCGCTTATTCTTCGTTCGCTTGAAGCCATGGGAGGGAATTCGATTGCAGAGCAGGATGACCGGTATGTGCACAGCGTGTTCGTGTCTTCGTTATTCCGCTTCAAGGACGACGTGGAACTGTTGATAGATGAAGGGGCAGGTCTGGTGCATTATCGCTCCGCCTCCCGTGTCGGGTATTGGGATTTCGGGGTCAACCGCAGGCGTTATGAAGCCTTCAGGAAGCTGTACATGGGGCTGAAAGAGAAGGGCGGACAATAGGTTCTGCTCATGCTTTCTCTCGTTGGCTTGCCCGAACAGTAAATCCGCACGAATGGGAGGCATGCCGTGCCTGCTGTATTCAAGTTCGTCACTGTTGTTGCATTGTGTTATCTGGGGCTGGTCGTATATGTGTACTTCTCCCAGCATCACATGCTCTATTTTCCGGCACAGCGTCTGGGGGGAACGCCTGCGGATGTCGGGCTGCCCTACGAGACCGTGCAAATGGTCAACAGGCTTGGGACAAAACTGCATGGCTGGTTCGTGCCCGGCGACCCCAAGAGGCCCACGTTGCTGTTTTGTCATGGCAATGGGGGCAACATCTCCCACCGGCTTGAATCATTGTTGATGTTTCACGCCATGGGGCTGAACGTCTTCATCTTCGATTATTCCGGTTACGGGCAGAGCGAAGGTGTCCCGTCCGAAATCGCAACGCAGGCGGACGTGCGCGCAGCATGGGATTGGTTGTTGCGCGATAAGGGTGTCGCCCCTTCGTCTGTGGTGCTTTTCGGCCGCTCTCTGGGGGGAGCCGTAGCTGCCGGTCTGGCGGGTGAGCTGAACGCGGAAGGCGTCGCGCCGGGGGGTATGATTCTCGAATCCACTTTTACCTCTGTCCCGGACGTGGGAGCATCCATTTATCCCTGGCTGCCAGTGCGTCTGATAGCCCGCTTCCGGTATGACAGTGTGGAAGCTCTCGCCAAGGTGCGAATTCCCCTGCTGTCTGTGCATAGTCCGGACGACAACATCATACCCTATGCATTCGGTCTCAGGCTGTTTGAGGCATATAAGGGGCCCAAGGAATTTTTGCGCATATCGGGTGATCACAATCGCGGCTTCCTTCTTTCCGGCCAGATGTACACTGATGGCATTGAGCGCTTCGTGCAGCGTATCTTCGGAGGGTGGTGATGGATGGCCGACTGTTTGCGGTGCTCGCGGATGCGATGCTGGTGTTGCACTTTGGCATTGCGGCCTACAACGTCCTCGGTCTGCCGGTCATATGGATAGGCAGGGTGTTCAGGCGGAGTTTTGTGCACAACCCGTGGTTTCGCTACAGCCACCTTGCCTGTATGGGCGCGGTGCTGCTTCTTGTATTGTTTGAAACCATCTGTCCGTTCACGGATTGGGAGTACCAACTGCGGCTGCTCGCTGCTCGCTACGGTCGACCGGAAATTACCCTCATACAGGAATCGTTGGGCGGCATTCTGTATAGCGATGCCGACTGGACGACCTTTGGCGTTATGTATGGCCTTTGGTTTCTGGCTATCCTTGTCACGTTGTGGCTGGTGCCGGTTCGTCCGTTTTTAGGCGAAAGGAGGCGGGGGCTGAGCGGTGAAGAGTGATTGGCTGTAAGGAGGTTGAATGCGGGAAGGGGGGAGCTTCAAAAAGTGAAAGCCCCATGGGCTGGGGCTTTGAATTCACTGGCGGAAGCGTATAGGAGTCGAACCTACCGGGGACATCTCTGCCACCCCACCGGTTTTGAAGACCGGGCGCAACACCGGTTACGAAACGCTTCCGATCGGTGTATTGAGGAATTCCTCAAAGGTCGGGAATGTCTAGCAGGTTTTGTAATAACCGGCAAGCGGCTTGCACCATTTTGATACATCTTGTTTAGTTGGTTGAGAATTCATAAAAAAACGCTATTCTTGTCATTGTCAAACCGATTACTAGACCTTAATAATAACAATTCAAGCTCAGAATTTGTCCGAAACGAAACTCGGAGGCATAGACTCTTGAACCAGTTTTCACGGAATTTGCTACTGTGGGCCGTCATTTCCGTTCTTATGGTGGTCCTGTTCAATCTGTTCAGCCAGCCGCAGACCCAGCAGGGTAAGGTTAGTTATACCGAATTCCTGCAGATGGTGGACGGCGGCCAGCTGACCGAAGTGGACATTCAGGGGCAGAAGCTTTCTGCCAGACAACAGGATGGTTCCACCATAATAACCTTTGCACCGGAAGATCCGCAGCTGGTGCAGCGCCTTCTTTCTCACGGCGTTCGCGTTAACGCGCAGCCGCAGGAAGATGCTCCCTGGTACATGACACTGCTCGTATCATGGTTCCCCATGCTGCTGCTTATCGGCGTGTGGGTGTTCTTCATGCGTCAGATGCAGGGCGGCGGCGGCAAGGCCATGTCGTTCGGGCGTTCCCGGGCACGGCTTGTGTCACAGGAGCAGACCCGCGTCACGTTTGACGATGTGGCGGGCGTGGACGAAGCCAAGGAAGAACTTACCGAAGTGGTGGACTTCCTTTCCAACCCCAAGAAATTCACCCGCCTTGGCGGTCGCATCCCCAAGGGTGTGCTGCTGGTGGGCCCTCCCGGTACCGGTAAGACTCTGCTGGCCCGCGCCGTAGCAGGTGAAGCCGGCGTGCCGTTCTTCTCCATTTCCGGTTCCGACTTTGTGGAAATGTTTGTAGGCGTGGGCGCTTCCCGCGTGCGCGACCTGTTTGTGCAGGGCAAGAAGAATGCTCCCTGTCTGATCTTCATTGATGAAATCGATGCCGTGGGCCGTCAGCGCGGTGCCGGTCTCGGTGGTGGTCACGATGAACGTGAGCAGACCCTGAACCAGTTGCTGGTGGAAATGGACGGCTTTGAATCCAACGAAGGCGTTATCCTTATCGCCGCGACCAACCGTCCGGATGTTTTGGACCCCGCACTGCTGCGTCCCGGCCGTTTCGACCGTCAGGTTGTGGTTCCCACGCCTGATCTGAAGGGCCGCAAGCATATTCTGGAAGTGCATGCCAAGCGTACGCCGCTGGCAAAGGATGTGAATATGGAGGTGCTGGCAAAGGGCACCCCCGGTTTCTCCGGCGCCGACCTTGAAAACCTTGTGAACGAAGCAGCCCTGCAGGCTGCCAAGAACAACAAGGACCAGGTCAACATGTACGACTTTGAAATGGCCAAGGACAAGATCCTCATGGGTAAGGAACGCCGCAGCCTCGTGATGAGCGATCATGAGAAGCGAGTTACCGCATACCATGAAGGCGGTCATGCCCTTACCGCCATTCTGCTGCCGGAAACCGATCCTGTTCACAAGGTGTCCATCATTCCCAGAGGCCGTGCTCTGGGTGTGACCATGCAGTTGCCGGAAGGTGACCGCCATGGTTACTCCCGCACCTATCTGGAAAACAGTCTTGTGGTGTTCCTCGGCGGTCGTGTGGCTGAAGAGTTGATCTTCAACGAAATTACCACCGGCGCAGGCAACGACATCGAACGTGCCACCAAGATGGTGCGCAAGATGGTCTGCGAATGGGGTATGTCCGACGCCATCGGTCCCATGAACATCGGCGAACAAGGCGAAGAAGTATTCATCGGCCGTGAATGGGCGCATTCCCGCAACTACAGCGAGGAAACCGCGCGTCTCGTTGATGCCGAAGTGAAGCGCATCATGGAAGAGGCTCGTCAGCGTGCCCGTCAGCTGCTTGAAGAGAATCTGGACGCGTTGCACAAGATCGCCGACGCCCTGCTGGAACGTGAAACCATCAGCGGTGCAGATATCGACCTGCTTCTCGCGGGTAAGGACCTGCCTCCTGCGGAGGTTGTGGCCACTCCCGTTGAGCCCGAGCGCGACTCCTTTGCCAAGGCTGCCGCTGCCTACCGCGACCAGCAGTCTTCCGGTTCGCGCCCTGTGGCTGCACCTGCAGCAGAGCGGGACAACGCTTCCCGTGGTGGTGACTTCACCCTTGAGGAAGAGACGCCGCAGGACAAGAACAGCGAGGATGGAGAAAAGCGTTGATGCTCTCCCCGGTAGAATGGAAAATCAAAGGGGGCAGGTCGTTAGGCCCTGCCCCTTTTCTCGTATTTGGCATCGTGAATGTTACGCCGGATTCCTTTCATGACGGAGGGCAATTCCTGCAACGTGATGCGGCCCTTGCTCATGCCCGTGAGCAGGCCGAGGCTGGTGCGCATGTGCTGGACATTGGCGGCGAATCTTCGCGACCCTATGCCGATCCGGTTCCACTTGAAGCGGAACTGGCGCGTGTGCTCCCTGTCGTTGAAGGACTCCAGGGCATGCGGTGTGAGAACGGTTTGCCGTGGGCTATTTCGGTGGATACGTACAAGGCGGGCACTGCTGCTGCGGTACTTGATGCCGGAGTGGAGATCATCAACGATATTTCGGCGTTTACCTTTGATCCCGGATTGCTCGATGTTTTGGGGCAGTACAAGCCGGGCTATGTGCTGATGCACAGCCTTGGCAGACCCAAGGACATGCAACGGGCTCCTGAATATGCAGATGTGGTTGAGGAAATTCTGGACTTTTTCGAGAAAAAACTGAAAGAATTAATCACGGCAGGCGTACCGGAGTCCCGAATCATGCTCGACCCCGGCGTGGGGTTTGGTAAGACGCTGGAGCACAATATCGCGCTCCTGAGGGGGATGGACCGCTTTGCCTCGCTGGGACTGCCACTCATGGCAGGTATTTCCAATAAATCCATGTTTGGAGCGCTGTGCGATGCGCCTGCCGGTCAGCGGCAGAATGCCACGCAGGCTGCCACGGCAATTCTGGCCTCACGCGGCGTATTTGCCCACAGGGTGCACGATGTGGCTCTCACTGTGCAGACGCTGAAAGTGGCCGAGGCTCTGGCTTTGTAAGGACGAGTAAACCGGCAACGGATAACGATAACAATACCGAGGGGCGGCTGCGCGATGCTGCAGATTGGCGATATCAGTGTTGGCTGGCGCGATATAGTGGATATCGGCCTGGTCACTTTGCTTTTCTATCGGATCATTCTGATGGTTAAAGGCACACGCGCCGTTTCCGCCATTTACGGGCTTCTGCTTGTGCTGGTGGTGTATTTCGTTTCCGAAGAAGTCGGGCTGTACACCCTGCATTGGTTGCTCGCCAATTTCCTTGGTTCCATCTTTCTGGTCATCATCGTGCTCTTTCAGCGTGATATCCGTCGGGCCCTTACGGAAATGGGAGCCCGGGGTTTCTGGCGCAAGAAAGTGGTGGAAGATGACCTGCTCAATGAAGTGGTCGGGGCCGTGCTCAGCATGGCGCAACGCAGAGTGGGTGCCCTTGTGGTGCTTGAGCGCAACGTTCCTCTCGGTGACACCGTGGAGCGAGGTATTCCGCTTGATGCCAAGGTGACCAAGGAACTGCTCATCTCCATTTTTCAAACCTCCACGCCTCTGCATGACGGTGCTGTGGTCATCCGTGGCGGCAGGCTTGGTGCGGCCGGGTGCATTCTGCCTCTGGCTGTTTCTCCGCAGGACAGACCTGAATACGGTACTCGACACCGTGCAGCCATGGGCATTACCGAAGAAAGTGATGCCGTAGCTATTGTGGTTTCGGAAGAGCGGGGAGCCGTTACGGTTTCCATTGGCGGCAAGCTGACCACGGCGCTGGACGCCACGAGACTCAAGCGCGTGCTGCGCAATGCTCTGGAGCGATAATCATGCGCGGAAACTGGCAATACTTTCTGCTGGCGCTGCTGATGTCCTGTACGCTGTGGTACATGGTTTCCGGCCGTGAAGAGGTGGAAGCCTGGACCACCTTGCGTATTGAAATGAAAGGCATGCCCGCCAATCTTGTGGTCACGAATGGCCTGGAGCCTACAGTCGATGTTCGCGTTCGTGCCCCCAAGGGGTTGCTCAGGGGGCTCAGCGAGCGGAATCTTGCTTATTCCCTTGATCTTTCCGGTCTTACGTCGGGGCTCAATGTCATAAACATTCTGCCGGAGCGAGTGCCCTTGGGCAGCGCGTATGAAGTGGTCGAACTTAGACCATCCCGTTTGACTCTGAACGTGGATGCCATTGAGAGTCGCGAGGTGCCGGTGAAGATTCAGGTGGCCGGAGCGCTTCCTGCTGATATCAGGGTGTCCCGCTCAACCGTCACCCCGGAAACGGTTACCCTTCGTGGTGCTTCAAGCCTGCTTGCCAAAGTGAAGCAGGTGGATGTGATCGCCACGGTGCCGGAAGTGACGGAGGCCGGAGTGGTGGAAGTGGCCGGGGTTGTTGATCCGCCGGACGGACTTGAGGCGAATCCGGCGCAGGTCAAGGTGGCCATGCTTCTCGGTATTAAGACTGTTTCCAAGACCGTCAAGCGGACCGTAGAGATCAGTGCACCGGAAGGGATGAAGGTTTCGGCCAAGTCGCGTAAGGTGAACCTGCGTCTTGAAGTGCCCGAGTCCAAGAGCCGTAATGAGTCGCTGTTTGATGAAGTGCGGGTGGAGCTGGTTGTTCCGGAATCGCTTGAGGCGGGAACGCATACCTTGCCATACAGGCTCTATTTACCGGAAGGGATATGGCTCAAATCAGCCGAGCCGAGTACCCTGACAGTGACAATCGACGGCAGATAGCGTACTGCTGCCGCTGCTTCGAATCGTATATTGACTGAAGGCCGGAATGCGCCTTTGGTTTATGTGAATTTACAAGAGGATATGAACAGATGGGAAAAAGGCTGTTTGGTACTGACGGACTGCGCGGTCAGGTGAATGTGTATCCCATGGTGCCCGATATTGCCCTGCGTCTGGGGCTTGCTGCGGGTACTTTTTTCCGGAACGGGAAGAAACGCCACCGGGTGGTGATCGGTAAGGATACCCGTCTTTCCGGCTATATTTTTGAAACCGCGCTGACTTCGGGCCTTTGCGCTTCCGGCATGGACGTTTTTCTCGTTGGGCCGCTTCCCACTCCGGCCATCGCTTTCCTTACCCGCAATATGCGGGCCGACCTTGGCGTTGTCATTTCCGCCTCACACAATCCTTTTGTGGATAACGGCATTAAATTTTTTGACCGTCAGGGATTCAAGCTGCCTGATGAGTCCGAGGACGCCATCACCGATATGGTCCTGAACATGGACCATAAGTGGGATTATCCGGCTCCTGAACGGGTTGGTCGTGCATACCGCATTGACGACGCCCCGGGACGCTACATCGTATACCTGAAGAACAGCTTCCCCAGCCATCTTACGCTGGACGGGATGCGCATTGTGCTTGACTGCGCCCATGGCGCCAACTACCGCGTTGCCCCCCTTGCCCTTGAAGAGCTGGGCGCGGACGTGATCAAGATCGGTGTTTCTCCTGATGGCGTGAATATCAACCAGCAGTGCGGTTCGCTGTACCCTGGCGTGGCCGCCGAGAAGGTTGTTGAGACCCGTGCGGATATCGGCCTTGCCCTTGACGGTGACGCCGACCGCCTCATCGTGGTGGATGAGAAGGGTCAGGTGCTGGATGGCGACCAGATTATGGCCATCTGCGCTCTGGATATGATGGAACGCGGAGAGCTGACCAACAATACCCTGGTTTCCACCGTCATGAGCAACATGGCTCTGGAAGTGTTCATGAAGGAGCGCGGCGGACGCCTGCTTCGCACTGCCGTTGGCGACCGTCATGTTGTTGAGGCCATGCGTCGTGAAGGTGCCGCCATGGGCGGTGAACAATCCGGCCACCTTATCTTCATGAATTACGGTACTACCGGTGACGGTTTGCTTGCAGCTCTTCAGCTTTTGCGTATCATGAAAGAAAGGGACAAGCCTCTTTCAGAGCTTGCCGGTCTGCTGCAGCTGTTCCCGCAGGAACTGATCAACGTGCATGTGCGCAGGAAAATCCCCTTTGAGCAGAGCCTGGAAGTCATGGCGGCCAAGGAAAAGGTGGAGAAAGAACTGGGTGACAGGGGGCGCGTGCTGCTCAGATACTCCGGTACTGAAGCTGTGTGCCGTGTCATGGTTGAAGGGGAGCATTCCGATCAGGTCAGCCGTCTCGCCTCGTATCTGGCTGAGGCCGTGCAGGCGCACTTGAAGTAGCCTCGACTGTTATCTGTCTATTTTCTGAAAGGAGAGCGCTCAATGAACATTCGCAAGGTCGTGATTCCCGTTGCAGGCTGGGGAACCCGTTCTCTTCCTGCCACCAAGAATATCCCCAAGGAAATGCTGCCCGTCTACAACAAACCTGCCGTGCAGTATGTTGTGGAAGAGGCTATGCGTTCCGGTCTGAACGACGTGGTTTTTGTCACCAACCGTGACAAGAAGATCATTGAGGATCACTTCGATCACAACCTGCAGTTGGAAGGCATTCTGGAGCGCGCCGGCAAGAAGGGCATGCTGGATGTCATCCGTGAAGTGGCGAACATGGTGAACATCATCTCCATTCGTCAGAAGCAGCAGCTCGGTTTGGGGCACGCGGTATTGTGCGCCAAGCATGTGGTGAGCGAAGAAGCTTTCGGCGTCATGGTGGGTGATGACCTGATGTTCGGTATGGAGCCCGGTCTTAAGCAGCTCATGGATGTGGCTGCGGCGGAAAGGCTGCCTGTTGTGGGCGTCATGGAAGTGGAGCCCGACAAGGTAAGCCGTTACGGTATTGTCGCAGGCGAGGAAGTCGCCCCCGGAACCTATCGTGTGACGGATCTTGTGGAAAAGCCTGCTGCCAACAAGGCGCCTTCCCGTCTGGCAATTGTCGGCCGCTACGTACTTACGCAGGATATCTTCCCCGCGCTTGAGAAAACCTTGCCCGGCGCAGGTGGCGAGATTCAACTCACGGATGCTCTGGGCACCCTTGCCAAGGGCAGGGGGCTTCTCGCTGTCAAGATGCGCGGTATGCGCTTTGACGTGGGCGACTGGGCTGAGTATCTTACTGCCAACATCTACTTTGCCCTGCAAGATGAGGAAATACGGGATGATCTGGTAAAACAGCTTAAACCGCTTCTGCCTTGGAAATGTTGATGATAAGGGGCGGTCCCGGTGGCCGCCCTTTTTTCTTTGTCGCTTGTTTTGTCTGTTCCGCCTTTCAGAAAATGTTTTCGCTTGTCTGGTAATTCCGTATGTCTACACTGCTCTCCATTGCTCTTCTAAGCCCTCCCTTTGCCAATCTGAGCTACGCGAGACCTGCGTGGTTGCCCGCCGATTTGTGGAAGACGGGTATGCGGGTCGCCGTACCGCTTGGCAAGTCGGGTGGATTACGTGTCGGGGTAGTGATGGACGTACAGGCTCCGGCGGCTCCGGCGGGAATCGAGGTGAAAGAAGCTCTGTGGCCTTTGGAGCGTCAGCCCCTTCTTACTCCTGAATACCTCGAAATGGTGCGCCAGCTCGCCGTGCGTCATCTGCTTACTCCGGGCGAAGTCTTAGGCAGCCTGCTGCCGGCCGGACTGCGAACTTCGCAGATCCGGTTGCGGGTGCTTGGCTCAGGCAAGCCAAGAACCCTGTACCTGAAGGATGTGGGTAAAGCCTCGTTGGTCGAGCGGTCGATTCTGGGGGATGCTTGGAGCGCAGGCAATGTGGAAGTGCTGGATGCCGGATTCGATGCTGAGGTGCAGGAAGTCTGTGTCGTCACGCAGGATCCTCCATGGCCTGTCAGGCCTTCTGCCAAGCGTCAGATTGAAGTGCTGGAGTATCTTTGGGAGAACGGAGCCGTTTCCCGCAAGACCGTGCTGAGCCAGTGCGGTGCTCAGGCGGGCCAGGCCCTGAATGCGCTGGCGGAACGCGGGCTGGTTGCTGTTGGAGCTCTTGAGTCGCTGGCCGGATGGGCCTGCTCGTGTCCCATGCCTGATGCTGAGGAAAGTGAGCCGGACGGTCCGGCCCATGATGCCGGATTCCAATTGACGCAGGCACAGCAGGAGGCCGTGGATGGCTTTGTCGACGCGCTGGATGCCACATGCCCGGAAACCCGTCTGCTCTATGGCATTACCGGCAGCGGCAAGACGGCCGTGTATCTTGAGCTGGCTGCCAGAACTCTGCAGCGCGGCAGGTCGGTCATGCTGCTGGCTCCTGAAGTGGCGTTGGCCTGCAAGCTTGAACGTGCTGCGCGCAGTGCACTGACCGGTACGGACATATTTCTGTTCCATGGTTATCAAACCGCGGCTGAAAGGGAGAAAACCTTCAGGGCGCTTGCTGGGCGTGACAGCCACTGCGTCATTGTAGGAACGCGATCCGCGCTGTTTCTGCCAGTGCCGAAGCTGGGAACCATTGTCCTTGATGAAGAGCACGACGGCTCCTTCAAGCAGGACGAGCGCCTTGTTTATCAGGCCAAGGAGGTTGCCCACTTCCGTATGCAGCAGGTGAACGGGCTGCTTGTACTGGGCTCGGCAACACCAGATATCAAGACCTACCATGCCGCCCGCGGGGGACGCATTCCTCTTGCCCGTCTGGCGGACCGCGTGGGAGGCGGTACGCTTCCTGATGTCGAACTGATTGACATAAAGGGACTTTCTCCTTCAGATGGCCTGCTGGCTGCGTCCAGCCTCACCGCATTGAAGGAAACGGTTTCCAGAGGTGAACAGGCTGTCATCCTGCTCAACAGGCGCGGGTATGCTCCGCTCATGTACTGCCTTGATTGCGGAACCGTAGCGCGTTGTCCGCACTGCGAAATCGGGCTGACCTACCACAAGGGCAGGGAACGTCTGATTTGTCATTATTGCGGATTTGCGACTCCCTATCCGGTGACTTGTTCGTCCTGCAAGGGGTTGCATTATCTGCCTATGGGAGAGGGAACCGAGAAGCTTGAAGAGGGGCTGATTCACGAATTGCCCCCCGGCACGAAGGTGCTTCGGCTTGACCGGGACTCCACCAGACGGCCCGGGCGTATGGAAGCCATTCTGGACGCCTTTGGCAGGGGAGAGGCGCAGGTTCTCGTGGGCACGCAGATGCTGTCCAAGGGGCACCATTTCCCCAACGTGACGCTGGCTATTATTGCCGACGGAGACTTGGGGCTGAATCTGCCTGATTACAGGGCTGCTGAGCGGACATTTCAGTTGCTTGTGCAGGCCTCCGGACGTGCCGGGCGCGGTGAGAAACGCGGCAGGGTTTTTATCCAGACCCGCGATCCTGCGCACTATTGCTGGGAATTTGTCCGCAATGCGGATTATGATGGATTTTTCGAGGAAGAGATTCGTCGTCGGGAGCGCCGCAGGTATCCTCCTTTTGTAAAATTGGCGCTTGTTCGGGCCAGTTTTCCGACGGATTGGGCTCAGGGCGCGGAGTGGATGGAGAGTCTGACGGCGCTGGCGCGGGAAAAGGGGAGAGCGGCCGGAGTTCTTGTTCTTGGGCACACTCCTTCCCCCTTGCCGCTGCTGCGCGGACGCAAGCGTTTTCAGTGGGCTTTCAAGGCTCAGGAATGGACGAGCATCAGGGCTGTGTTTCATGAGATGCGGCAGGCTGCCCCAAGAGACGGAAAGATGCGTTTGTCGCTGGACATCGACCCTGTTAACATGCTGTAATTGTATTGTAAGGTCTGTCTCGTGGGTGCTTCCCTTCCGAGAGGAGGCCACGAAAGGAGAGAGTATGATCTGGATGGTAGGAAAGTGTCAGGATTGTCCCATGTTCTGGTCTGCCGATGAGGGGCACTGCGGTGCTTCAAAGCTGGTGAGCAGTGAAGCTGCGCGAGTGGTACCAGCTGAAGTTGCCAAGACCGGACGTCCCGAATGGTGTCCTCTTGAACCTGCGGGAATGGTCGTTCATGAAGCAGGTAGCGTTGAGGATGCCTCCTGCGCACAGTGTGCCGATATCCGTGTGTTCGAATGCGGAGCCTGTCCGTTCTATTTCGAGACTGACAAGCGCCGTTGCAATATCGCCAACCCCAGATGTCGGCCTATCATGACGGATGATCCCCGTCCTTTCTGGTGTGCATTGCGTAAGGAAGGCGTGATTATGCGCAGGAAATCGAAATAGTGAAAAATAATCGTTTCAGCGTTGCGTACTTTGTAATGAAACGTTATAGTTTCTGGTATCGGCGTGGAATGTTGAACGAAATGCTCTGTTGAGTTGTTTCAGTGGGTGGGATTGTCGGGAGAATCAATGACCAACGATTCGATAGAAATCCTCGTTGTGGACGATGAGGAAATGGTTCGTGAGAACCTTGAAGCCTATCTGGAAGATGAAGGTTTTGTCGTCCATACCGCCGGAAGCGGGGAAGAAGGTCTTGAGGTTCTTGCGGGGGTGAATCCGCAAGTGGGCATTATTGATATGCGCCTCCCCGGAATGAGCGGGAATGATTTCATTATCAAGGCTCATGAGGTGAAACCCGAACTCAAGTACCTTATTCACACCGGATCAACCAACTACAAGCTACCGTTTGAGCTCATGCAAATAGGCGTGACCAGAGACGAGATTTTCATCAAGCCCCTGCAAAATATGGATGACTTGGTGGAAGGCATCTATCGCATTCTCGGAATGGAAAGGTGATGCCGTGTCACGAACCAGCAAAGGCACCATACTCGCAATTGATGATGAAACCATCGTGCGTCAGAGCATGGCTGCCTTTCTGGAAGACAGTGGATATAAAGTCATTCAAGTAGCCAATGGCAAGGACGGGCTGGAAGAGTTTGCCCGTCAGGCTCCTGACCTTGCCCTCATTGATCTGCGCATGCCCGGCATGGACGGGCTTGATGTTCTTAGCGCACTTTCCGCGCGCGCTCCTGATATTCCCCTCGTTGTTGTTTCAGGCACCGGTGTCATTCGTGACGCCATCGAGTCTTTGCGTCGTGGTGCCTGGGATTACATTACCAAGCCCATTCATGATCTGAGTTTTCTCGAATATGTCGTAGACAAGTCGCTTGAGCAGGCAAAGCAGCGTCGTGAGAAACAGGACTACCAGAAACACCTTGAAGAAGAGGTGGTAGTCCGCACCACGGAATTGGAGCAGGCACGCGACGAAGCTGAATCAGCAAGCAAGGCAAAATCGCAGTTTCTGGCCAATATGAGCCATGAACTGCGAACGCCGCTGAACGGGATCATTGGCCTGACGGATCTGCTTCTGGGAGGAGAGGCCTCTGCCGAACAGACTGAGTACCTGCAGATGATCAAGCAGGCAGGCAGAGAGCTTCTGGCCATCGTCAACAACCTGCTGGATATGTCAAGTATCGAGGCGGGGCGTCTTGTGCTCAGGGAATCTGCCTTTACAATCCGCGATACGCTTTCAGATGTTCTGAAGGTTCTGGATGTTCAGGCCCGTTGGAAGAATTTGCGTCTGGAGTCCGTCGTGGATGAGGATGTGCCTGAGGTGATTTCCGGAGACTCCGGCCGTCTTAAACAGGTCATCAGCAACCTTGTGGTCAACGCCATTAAGTATACGCAACGAGGCGGAGTCACGCTCAACGTGCATAAGGTGAAGAGCACCCGAAAGGAGCTGACCCTTGCCTTTGTGGTTCGGGATACCGGAGTGGGCATTCCTGCAGATAAACTGGAATACGTGTTTGAGCCATTTTCTCTTGCCGAGAGCTTCATGACCAAGAAATACGGCGGAGCCGGGCTCGGGCTTTCCATTTCAAGAGAAATAGCCCGTAAGATGGGGGGCGATATTCAGGTGGAGAGCGTCTCCGGTCATGGAAGCACATTCACGTTTACCGCAAGTTTCCGCAAGGCTGGAAAGGACGAGGAAACCGGGGCAATGGAAGGCATGCCTACTATCAGGGGAATCGGACGTCCGTTACGGATACTGCTTGCGGAAGATGACATCATCAACCGTAAGCTTGCACTGTACTTTTTTGAGAAGCAGGGACATGAGGTTGTCTGCGTCAATAATGGCGTTGCTGTTCTGGAAGCCATGGTAAAAGAGACCTTTGACCTCATTCTCATGGATATTCAAATGCCTGATATGGACGGTGTTCAGGCTACACGTGCCATCAGGGAATCCAAGAGTCCCGATGTGGATAAAAACATACCCATCATTGCCATGACGGCGCACGCCATGAAGGGAGACCGTGAACGGTTTCTCGAAGCCGGCATGGACGAATACATATCGAAGCCTGTTGATTTTACCCTCCTGGTATCAATAGTTGAGCAAGTGCTTGCGAAATAATGAGTGTGACTGTTGCTTTTTTGTGATCTTCACTTCATTTTTTTCGCAAAAGTGCCCTCTAACGTGTTGCCTAAGTGAGAGTGTTCCTATTATAACCCCGAGAGTTTGTCTGTAGGAGGAGGCCGCCCGCACCCGCTGCGTTGCCAGCAAGCGAGGGGTTACGGTGCCGCGGCTCTATAATGTTGTCTGATGGCCGTAGGGGACGGCTGGCGATCTGCCAAATCTGGCGAAGTGCGTTTCGTTGAAGGAGGCAGGTGACGATCCGGGGCACCGGATTTTGGGATGCCATGCGTCATCGGACGAGAACTCAAGGGGTACTCATGAAGCGACGTCTAATTTCCGTTGCCGCTGTCTTGCTGTTTGTCTTGGCGGGAATTTCTTCCGCATCCGCATCCGGTTTTGCTCTGTATGAATACAGTGCCCGAGGCAATGCCCTCGGTGGTGCTGTTATCGGTCGCGCTGACGATCCGTCCACCATCGTAACCAACCCTGCCGGTATTACCCAGCTTGAAGGAACGCAGATAGCTGCCGGTGCTTCCTTCATCATGCCCAACATGGACGTTTCCGTTAATGGAAACGAGGTGCATGGCCAGAACAATATCTGGGTACCTCCGCATTTCTACGTCACGCACAAGTATAATGACAAATGGTCCTTCGGCGTTGGTCTGTACAGCCGTTTCGGTCTTGGCACTGAATTCGATGCTGACTGGGCAGGCCGTTATAACGTGACCGAAGCTGTCATTCAGACCTATTCCATCAATCCGAACGTTGCCTACAAGGTAAACGACAAGCTTTCTCTGGCCGTTGGTGTTGAGTATATCAACGTCAAAATGGATATTCAGAAGAAAATGAACCTTTCTCCGGCTCCTCTGCCGGATGACCTCAGCCAGACCAAGGCTGAAGGCAGCGGTTATGCGCTGACTCTCGGCTTGCTGTACCAGATCAATGACCAGTGGAAGTTCGGTGTGGGCTATCATAGCCAAGCTGAAATCAATGCAGAAGGTGACCTGTCCTTTGCCACCAACTATGGCGCTCCCTTCAATCTTGTAGACACCGATGTGGAAGGCTCTGTGGTTCTGCCCGATATGCTGAACATTGGCCTGACCTACTATCCCACCAAGGATCTGAGCATCGAAGTCGGCGGTGTGCTGACCCGTTGGTCCACATACAACGAACTGCGTTTTGAATTCGATGATCCTGTCGGCCCCACCTCTTCTTACACCAGCGTTACCCCCAAGGATTGGAAGGACGTGTGGCGTTACAACATCGGTGTGGAATACAAGGCTCTGGATTGGCTGACCCTGCGTTGCGGTTACACCTACGACGAGTCTCCGCTTAACGAAAACCGTCTTGACTACCTCATTCCCGGCAATGACCGTCAGCTTTACAGCGCTGGTGTGGGCTTCAACTGGCAGGATTGGACCCTTGACCTGTCTTATACCTACCTGTGGATGAAGGGCCGTGATTATGGCAACACTGTCGGTGTTACCGGTGTTCAGCCCGACTCCCATTCCAAGAATGCCCGTACCGATATCTACGGTATCACCGTCGGGTACAAGTTCTAGTCTGATTTGAGCTTGCTTTTCGGGCCGGTTCGGGTGCATTCCTGAACCGGCCTTTTCATTTTGAGGAAGATTTATGCAGATAGTATTGTTCGAGCCGGAAATTCCGCCCAATACCGGCAACGTGGCCCGGTTGTGCGCAGCCACGAAGACGCCGTTGCATCTTATTGAACCGCTTGGGTTCAGCCTTGATGATCGCTATCTCAAGCGGGCAGGTCTGGACTATTGGCCGCATGTGCAGGTCAAGGTGTGGCCGGACTGGGAAGCGTATCTTGCGGGTGGCGGTGTCGGAAAGCGACATGTGCTGACAAGCGCCCGCAAGGGAGCGGCCGTGCACAAGTTCGCTTTTACTCCCGATGATGCTCTGGTCTTCGGGCCGGAAACGCGCGGGCTTCCGGAGTCGTTGATGGATCGGTATTCTGACCATCTGCGCATTCCCATCTGGGGCGAAGTGCGCAGTCTTAATCTTTCCACTGCTACGGGCATCGTGCTGTATCAGGCCTATGCCTCTCTGGGTGTGCTGGACGGGCGTTAGCATGAGCGATGCCATGGTCATATGGCTGCCATTGATGGCATTGGGCCTTGATGTGGTGCTGGGCGACCCCTGTGCCCTGCCGCATCCTGTTCAGGCCGTCGGGTGGGCACTGAATCGTTTGGAACGTATCGCAAGGCCCTGCCATGTCTCCAAGCTGAGTGGAGCGCTGTGTCTGGCCGTTCTATTGATTGCGGTCGGTCTGACGGTCTGGAGTCTGACTGCAATTCCTGTATTGGGTGTTTTTCTTGCGTTGTATTTCGCGTGGTCCGGCCTTGCGCTGGGGAGTTTGCTCCATGAGTGCCGTTCTGCCGCAACGCTGGTCGCAGAGCAGGACCTTGAGGCCGGACGTGCTGCCGTGAGCATGCTGGTCAGCCGTGATCTTTCGCAGGCGGAGCAGAGCGATCTGTATCGCGCGTTGGGGGAAACCCTTTCCGAGAATTTCAACGACGGTTTTGTAGCGCCGTTCTTCTGGCTGGTGCTGGGAGGCCCGCTTGGGCTGTGGCTGTACAAGGCTGTGTCCACTACCGATTCCATGTGGGGATACAAGACGGAGCAGTGGCGCGAGCTCGGCTGGGCCGGAGCTCGGCTTGATGATGTGCTTGCCTATGTTCCGGCGCGGTTGTCCGCCTTTCTTCTGGCCTTGAGTGCTCCCCTTGCTGGAGTGGGGGCAGGCATGTCCGTCTTCAGGCTCTGGCGGCATGTTGCCAGCGACGCAGCGCAGATGGAGAGCCCCAATGCCGGATGGCCCATGGCCATGGCCGCATGGCTGCACAGGCGCTCCATGGGCGGTACGACATGGTATTTCGGACAGGCCAAGGATAAGCCGCTACTCGGCCCCCGGCGCTTGGGGGACGAAACTGTAGCCTATGGCAGACAATGGGATGCAGCCGGTATTGATGCACTGCTGCGGCATGTCCGCATTGCGGCTGTTCTCGGCGGCGTACTTCTTTGGCTGGTTACGCTGTTGTAGTTGGGATTCTTTCGTCTGCCTGATCCATTCACGCTTTTATCGATTCCGCCGATTCCGCAAGCGCAATGCCTGCGGCCTGCCCTGATGCCCATGCCCAATGCAGGTTGAAGCCGCCGAGCTGGCCTGTCACATCCAGAACCTCTCCCGTGAAATAGAGGCCCTTAAGCCGCTTGCTTTCCATGGTCTTGGAGGAAATCCCGTCGGTATCCACGCCTCCGCCGGTTACCTCTGCCCGTTTCATGCCTTCTGTGCGCGCGGGCGTCACAGTGAAACTGTGGACCCGCTGAGTCAGGTGGTCCAGGTCCTGCCGTGAAAGCTGGGCTACCTGTTTGTCAGCAAGAGCAGCAGGGAGGAGTCCGGCGACCAGTCTGTCGGGCAGCAGCCTGCCCAGAACTGTGCGTACCAGCGGCTTGCCGCCTGCTTCCTTCAGTTCCTGTTCTATCTGCGATGAAGGAAGGAAATCGATGACGATGGGCATGTCTTTCTTCCACCGGCAGGAGGCGTGCAGGACAACGGGCCCGCTGATGCCGGTGTGGGTGAAGAGCAGGTTCTCTGTGAAGCGTTTTTCCCCACACTCGATGGTTGCCGGAACGGCGATGCCGGAAAGCCCCTCCAGAGCCCAGCCTTTGGGCATGGCAAAGGGCGCAAGGGCAGGGTAGGGCGCGACGATGGCATGCCCGAACTGTTTAGCAATCCTGTGTCCAAAATCGGTTGCGCCGGCCTGCGGCCATGCGGGGCCACCGAGAGCCACCACGAGATTTCTGCCCTTGATAGGGCCATTATCGGTTGCCACGGTGAACAGCCCGTCAGTGTGCGTAATGCCGGAAATGGCGTGACGCAGCCGCCACTCCACGCCGTGCATGGAGCAGGTATCCTCAATGGCTGTTGCCAGTTCATCGGAACTGCGCTGACAGAAGAGCTGGCTGTGCTCGCGTTCTTCCCATGCAATGTCGTGTTTGGAGAGAAACTCCACCATATGCCAAGGAGAAAAGCGGGCCAGTGCGGATTTGACGAAGTGTGGGTTGCGGCTCACGTAATCGGCGTGAGTCACTTCCAGATTGGTGAAATTGCACTTGCCGCCTCCGGCGATGCGGATCTTCTTGCCGGGGCGCTTGGCGTGGTCAACGAGGCACACGGAAAGACCGCGTGCGGCGGCGGTGTGGGCGCACCACATGCCTGAGGCACCTGCGCCGAGAATGACTGCGTCGAAAATATTCATGCTGTCCTTTCCAGATAAAAAGGAGTACGTCGGGCATAACGATGGCGGGTGAGTACCCTTTCCCTTGCGGATTGTCCATGCCGACAGGCTGGGGCTGCGTGCGCTCTCCGTCGTATCCCTTTCTTTCGTTGCTGATAGATTATCGGAGACTTCCTATGCCCCTGCTACCTACCCCATCCTACACTACGTCGTTATTGCTTTCCAACGGGCATGTGCAGACTCTGTATCCGCCGCTGTTCCGCAAGGTTGCGATTCTGGATGCCGAGCGTGTCCGTATTGCCACGCATGATGACGATTTTCTCGATCTGGATTTCCTTCCGGCTACGGCGGAAGCGGCCTGCCCGAATGCCGACGGCGTCAGGGCGAGGCCGTTGGTTATCATTTCCCACGGCCTTGAAGGTCATTCCCGCCGCAAGTACGTGCGGGGCATGGCTGCCTGCATGAACGCCGCAGGCTGGGATGTGTGTGCATGGAACTTCAGGGGGTGCAGCGGGGAGACCAACCGTGCCTTGCGCATGTACCACAGTGGCGTTACGGACGATCTGCATACGGTCATATCATATTGTGCAGAGCGCGGGTATGCGCGCATTGCGCTGGCGGGTTTCAGCATGGGTGGCAACCAGATACTGAAGTATCTGGGGGAGCATCCTGCCGCGGTGCATCCCGCCATAGTGGCTGCTGCGACGTTTTCCGTCCCCTGCGATCTGGTGGGGGCGGCCAAGGTGCTGGATCGTCCATCCAATTCGATCTACATGCGCTACTTCATGCGTTCCCTGAAAGAGAAAATGCGCAAGAAAAAGGAGCTGCATCCGGAGCTGAACATTGAGGGGCTGGATGATATGAAAACCTTTGCGGAATTCGACAACCAGTTCACTGCCCCCATTCACGGGTTCCGCGATGCCATGGACTATTGGCAGCGATGCGGCTGCGGTCAGTTTCTTTCTGCCCTGCGGGTTCCGGCTCTTCTGGTGAATGCGAAGAACGATCCTTTTCTCAGCCCAACGTGCTATCCTGTCTATACGGCACGAGCCAGTGAATTCCTGCATCTGGAGATGCCGGTTACTGGCGGCCATGTTGGCTTCATCCGTAATCATGAGGACGGTTGCTACTGGTCCGACCTGCGGGCGGTGGAGTTTCTGCGGCAGCACCTGTAGGCAGAGCGGTAGGCGCTATCTGCGACATGCAAGATAACAAGAATCCCCCCTTCCGGAAACGGTCGGGGGGATTTTTATGATCTTTTTTGTGAAGATTAATTGGCGCGGGATTCGTTTTTCGGAATGGAGGCAAGCAGGGCCTCCTGATCAATGGAATGGCACTGTTCGACAAATTCCTGACAGCGGCACCCGGACTGGGCGAGTTGCAGCAGAATTCGTTGATAACGTGCCAGATCGTCTTCCGTGAGTTTGTAGATGAAGCCGTAACGCTCCAGCATGTTCAGCAGTTGCAGTGAAGAGCCTGCCATCAGTTTGTATTCCGTGATCATGGCGTTACGCAGATTCATGTCCGTTACGTCCTGCATGCGGGCTTCGCCCAGTTCCTGACGCATACGCTCCAGCATTTCGAATTCTTCAAGCAGTCCGGATGATTCTGGTTTCATGGCTTCCCTTCCAATGCAATTGGTTAAGGCGCTTTTGCTGTCGGTGAGCGTCAGAAACGCGCCTGTTTACGGGGAACAGAAGCAATGATCGGGCCATGTCTGTAATGCGCTGTTTATTTTGAATAAGAGTGCTGTGAGCGGGCCATGGCGCCGGAATATTGGCGCCATGGCTTCGGAAGAGTCTGCTGATGGCTATCTGGATACTTTGCCGTTGGCGAGGGAACGGCGCAGGGCATCTGCAAGCATGGCGGTGAAGAAGCACACTGCAGCGACGGCAATGATGGATGCGCCGGATGTGATGTCGAAGTGGTAGGAGATGGTCAGTCCGCCGAGGCAGAAGAGGATGCTCCAGCCGATGGCGTGCATCATCATGCCTGCGAGTGACTTGGCAGTGCGTTGCGCCATGAATGGGGGAATGGTCAGCAGGGCGATGACCAGAATGAGGCCGACAACGCGGATAATCATAACCACTGTGAGTGCCGCCATGCCGATCATCAGGCAATGCAGGAAGGTGACGGCAAGGCCGCGCGCGCGTGCGAATTCCCGGTCAAATGAAAGCAGCAGAAGGCCGGGGTAGAAATAGGCCGTGGCGAGCACCACCAGCGTGTCCAGCACGGCCATGAGCCAGAGATCCTGTGCCGGTACGGCAAGAATGGAGCCGAAGAGAAAGCTCATCAGGTCGACGTTGTAGCCGGGGGTCAGGTCCAGCAGGATGATACCGAAGGCCATGCCAGCGGCCCAGAGCACGCCTATGGCCGTATCCGCCTTTTCCTTGTAGCGCAGGGAAACGCCAGCCATGAGCATGGAAGCGCTCAGCGAAAATCCTACTGTGCAGGGCAGAACAGGCAGGCCGAAGTAGAAGGCCAGTCCCACGCCGCCATACGCGGCATGGGCCACTCCGCCCGCCAGAAATACCAGCCTGTTCACCACGACAAGGCTGCCCACAATGCCGCAGGCAATGGATGCGAGAATGCCCGCCAGAATGGCGTACTGCATGAAGTCGAAACTGAGCATCTGCCACATCAGGCCTTTCCTCCGGTTGGTTCTGCAGCATCCGTTCTGCCGTTGCTTTCAATGTGCGGGGGCTCAAGGTTGGCCACATCGGGAAAAAGGCTGGAAACGGAGTTGATGAAGGAGCCCATGGGGCACGTGGGTTCGTGCGTGCCGTAGAGCATGGCAAGCAGGTCCTGCGTCAGCGCGTTGCCCGGGGCATAGCGGAGAGAGCGATTCACTACCGCAATGCCGGAAAAGGGCGAGGCGGTGATGGAAAGGTCGTGGCTGACCACGATGGTGGTAATCTTGCGTGGCAGGGAAGCCAGAAATTCATAGAAGCAGAACTTGCCCTGCGGGTCGATGTTGGCCGTGGGCTCATCCAGCAGGAGCAGATCGGGGTCGCCCATCAGGGCGCGGGCAACGATCACGCGCTGGCGCTGGCCGCCCGAAAGGTCGTTCAGCCTGTCTTTTTCGTGTCCATCCAGTCCCACCATGTGCAGGGCCTCACGGGCTTTGGCCACATTGGCCTTGGTGCGTTTCCAATGAGGCGAAAACAGGGTGCTTGTGCCGTTCATGGCACCCAGCAGCACGACATCCAGAACGGAGATGGGGAACCCTTCCTGCGTGGTGGCATATTGGGGGACATATCCTATGCGGTGGCGCACCTTGGCCGGCTGGAGCCCGAAAACCGTAACGGAACCTTCCTGTGGAGAGAGCAGGCCGAGTATGCACTTGATCAGAGTGGTCTTGCCGCCGCCGTTGGGGCCGAGCACGGCAAGGTAGTCGCCCCGGTTCACGGCAAGGTTTACGTCTTCCAGCACGCTGGCTCCGTTGTAGGCAAAGCTGAGGCCGGATATGGAGAGAATCTGTTCAGACATGATCTGGTGTCTCTGGTTGGTACGTTGTCCGTTCTATTGATTGAAGGATACGGCAAGGTTTCTGGCCACTTCCCGCAGGTTGGCAAACCAGTCGTATGCCAGCGGGTCTGCGACTACGACGCTCCCGTTGATATGGGCGGCAATGGCTTCTGCACTTTTGCGGGCGAACTGCGGCTGCACAAAGATGGTGCGGACGTTCATCCCGGCTGCCTCTTCCATCAGTTCCTTGAGGATGCGGGGGGTGGGTTCCTTGCCTTCATATTCGATGGGAACCTGCTTCAGGCTGTAGTTCATGGCAAAGTAGCCCCATGAGGGATGAAAAACCATGAAAATTCGCTTTTCCTGCGGAATGGGAGCGAAAACATCCATCAGTTCCCTGTCCAGCGCATCAATCTCCTTTTCAAGTTCGGCAAAATTGGTCCGGAAGATGGCGGCATGGGCGGGGTCGGCCTTTGAGAGTTCCTTTCTGATGGTGATGCCCATGTGCTTCATGAGCATGGGGGAGAGCCACACGTGCGGGTCAAGCCCCCCTTGTTCGTCATTCATGGATTGCTTGTGCTCTTCATGCCCTGCTTTGTTTTCATGGTGATGCTCGGCCATGGGGAGCTTGTGCACGCCCTTGTCCATGTAGACTATTTTCATGGCAGGGTTGGCGGCCTGTATGCGAGGCAGCCATGCGTTTTCAAAGGGAACGCCGATGGCAAAATACAGCGTTGCGCCGGACAGGGCCGCCATCTGGCGGGGCTTGGGCTCGTAGGTGGCGGGACTTGCCCCGGGTTGTACCATGACGGATACGTCGACGAATTCGCCTCCTATGCGTTCCACAAAGAATTGTTGCGGAACGATGCTGACCACCACGGGGACCTTTGCCTGCACCAGGGCAGGAAGGGCGATAAGCATTGTGGCGATGAACAGAATGCGCAGAGCAGAGCGGGGAGAATGAGTGCGGCGATCCATGGCGGCTCCTTGAGCAATGGGGATGGCGGAAAGCGGTGCGTGAATACGCTAACCCGTTTAGACACATAGTATATGCTAGCATTCAGGAGGAGAGTCAACAGCGCGGAAGTCGTATTGCGGGCGTTCCCGGCGCAGTTTTTCAAATCGTCGGAGCAGGCCGTGCTGCTTTCTTACATTTGTTGGTGGACAGGGTTGTGGTGAGGGGCATCTTTCATGGCTTCATGATTTGTCCGGCAATTCGTTCTTCCGGCCCCGTACCGCTTGGCTTGCCTGATGAAATGGCGTAATGGTTTGGCCCAACGGCACATTGGTGCCGAATGATACGGAACACCCGCTGGTTGCTGAAGTATTGTTGTTTTTTGTGGCTGGCAGAAGGCGGGGACCGGATACAGCAGGATGTGCGAATGTCTATAGAACGCAGAAAGACTCGCGAGATTCGGGTGGGGAATGTCCGCATTGGCGGAGACAATCCCATTGTCGTGCAGAGTATGACCAACACGGACACCCGTGACGTGGAAGCGACGGTGGAACAGATCCGTCAGCTTGCGGACGCAGGCTGTGAAATTGTGCGCGTTGCGGTGCTCAACGAAGGAGCCGCATGGGCCATTGGTCAGATCAAGCAGCAGATTTCCATTCCTCTTATCGCCGACATCCATTTTGACCATCGCCTCGCCGTGATGGCGCTGGAGGCAGGGGCGGATGCCCTGCGCATTAATCCCGGCAACATTGGCGGCAGAAAGAACGTGGACGCAGTGGTGGATGCCGCCCGCGCCCATGGTGCTTCCATCCGCGTCGGGGTGAACAGCGGCTCCATCGAGAAGGCGTTGCTTGAAAAGTTCGGCGGTCCCACGCCGGAAGCCATGGTGGAAAGCGCCCTTGCCCATGTCCGCATGCTGGAGGAGCGAGATTTCTACGAAACCAAAATTTCTCTCAAGTCCTCCTCGGTGCTGCATACCATTGATGCGTACCGCCTTCTTGCCGGGCGCTGCGACTATCCGTTGCACATCGGCGTGACCGAGGCCGGCACGCTCATGCGTGGTGCCATCAAGTCTTCCGTGGGGCTGGGCATATTGCTCTGGCAGGGCATTGGTGATACTTTGCGGATCTCCCTGACGGAAGACCCCGTAAAGGAAATGGCCGTCGCATGGGAGCTGCTGCGGGCACTCGGCCTGCGCTATCGCGGACCGGAAATCATCTCGTGTCCCACCTGCGGCAGAACGGAAATCGGCCTCATCAATCTCGCGGAAGAAGTGGAACGCCGTCTTGAAGGCGTGACCGACTCGTTCAAGGTCGCTGTCATGGGCTGCGTGGTGAACGGGCCCGGTGAAGCACGCGAAGCGGATATCGGTGTGGCCGGAGGACGTGACAAAGGTATTATCTTCCGCAAGGGAGAGATCGTTAGAACGGTGAAAGGCGGCGCTCAGCTGCTGGAAGCCTTTATGGAAGAACTCGATTCGTTCCTCGCAGAACGGAAAAAAGGATAATCGATGCGTTGGAGCCGTTTTTACATTCCGACTCTCAAGGAAGCCCCCAGTGACGCGGAAGTAGTCAGCCACAAGCTGCTGACCCGCGCGGGCATGGTCCGCAAGCTGACCTCCGGCATTTACACGTATATGCCGCTTGGTCTGCGTTCCATCTCCAAGGCCGCGAACATCGTGCGCCAGGAAATGGACAAGGCCGGTGCCAACGAAGTGAGCATGCCCATGGTGCAGCCTGCCGACCTGTGGCAGGAATCCGGCCGCTGGGATTTCTACGGGCCGGAATTGCTGCGTATCAAGGACAGACACCAGCGCGACTACTGTCTCGGACCCACGCATGAAGAAGTCATTACGGACATCGTGCGCGGCGAAGTGCGTTCCTACCGTCAGCTGCCCATGAACCTGTACCAGATTCAGACCAAGTTCCGTGACGAAATCCGTCCCCGCTTCGGTCTCATGCGCGGCCGCGAATTCATCATGAAGGACGCCTATTCCTTCGACAAGGATCAGGAAGGTCTCGATGCCAGCTATCAGGCCATGTACGATGCCTATATGGCCATCTTCTCCCGCATGGCCCTGAACTTCCGCCCTGTTGAAGCCGACAGCGGCTCCATCGGCGGCAGCTTCTCGCACGAGTTCATGGTGCTGGCCGAAACCGGCGAAGACACTGTTGTCGTATGTCAGGCATGTTCCTACGCCGCCAACATCGAGCGTGCGGAAGTGCTCTGCACCGGCGATGAGTGCGACCGTCTGGATACGCCCGTGGAAGAAGTTTCCACCCCCGGCAAGTCCACCGTGGAAGACGTAGCCGCCTTCCTTGACGTGCCGCAGGCTGCCATCATCAAGACCCTTATCTTTGTAGCGGACGGTGAGCCCGTTGCTGCGCTTGTGCGCGGCGACCGCGAACTGAACGACGTGAAGCTGAAGAACCTGCTGCACGCCGACGTGCTGGAAATGGCCACCCCCGAGCAGGTGCAGAAGTGGACCGAAGCCCCCGTGGGCTTTGCCGGTCCCGTTGGTCTGAAGATCGCCCGCATTTATGCGGACAACGAACTGCGTCTTGCCACCGACTGGATCGTGGGCGCCAACAAGGGCGATGCGCATTTGAAGCACGTTTCCCTGAAGCGCGACGTGAAGCTTTCCGGCTTCGCCGACCTGCGCCTCATCACCGAAGGCGACGTCTGCCCCAAGTGCGGCGGCGCCATCTCCCTGACTCGCGGCATCGAAGTGGGCCATGTATTCAAGCTGGGCACCAAGTACTCCGAGGCCATGAACTGCAAGTACGTGGATGAGCAGGGCAAGGATCAGACCATGATCATGGGCTGCTACGGCATCGGTGTTTCCCGCGTTGTTGCTTCCTGCATCGAGCAGAATCACGACAAGGACGGCATCAAGTTCCCGCCCCCCATCGCTCCCTTCGAGGCGCTTGTTCTCAACCTTGATATCCGCACCGACGACGTGTGCGCCAAGGTTGACGAAATCTACGAACTGCTCAAGTCGCAGGGCGTGGATGTGCTGGTGGATGACCGTGAAGAGCGCCCCGGCGTCAAGTTCAAGGATGCCGACCTGATCGGTATTCCCATGCAGCTCGTTGTGGGCGGCAAGGGACTTGCCCGCGGCATCATTGAAGTGAAGGATCGCCGTACCGGCGAGAAGTCCGAACTGCCCGTGGAAGGCTTTGCTGAAGCCTTTGCCGCGTGGAAGAAGGATGTCTACGCCGGTTGGGGAATCTAGTAACAGATTGTTTTAACGAGCTGCCTCCGGCGGCCAAGGGGGAGTGCCCCCCTTGGAACCCTCGGCAGGGGGATGGTCCCCCTGCACCCCGCGAAAGGGGTGGTCCCACGTTTCGTGGGGTTAGGCATTGCTACCGGATACGATTTGGGTTTAGCCTGCTCCTGCCGCCCATATGGGGGCGGCAGGAGTTTTTTCATATTGCAGGCATCGGACATGGCATGGATATTCCCATCCGTAGTCATGTTCCGCCGTCAGAGGGGCCAAAGGGAATTATCCCCTTTGGCAGGGTGCAGGGACAGCCTCCCTGCCCGCCGGAGGCCACGCGTACTATGAGCCGCATTTTTTCCGTCCGTGAACTTACCGACGCCATCAAGCGCACGCTTGAGGGGGCGTATCCGTTCGTGTGGGTGAAGGGGCAGGTCTCCAATCTGACAAAGGCCGCTTCCGGCCACGTATATTTTTCTCTCAAGGATGCGGATGCCACACTGAACTGTGTATGGTTCCGTACCGCACAGCGGGGCGAAGAGAGTTTTGATCCGCTGACCGGCGAGGTCTACGAGGACGGCCCGCGTCCGAGCCTTGCCCAGACCATGCGCGAAGGCATGGAGATCATGTGCGCTGGGCGGCTGAACGTCTATCCGCCGCGAGGCGCGTATCAGCTTGTTGTCGAGATCGCGCAGGATGCCGGGCTGGGCCGCCTGTATCTGGAGTTTGAGGAACTGAAGCGCACGCTTGCCGCCAAGGGCTACTTTGACGCCGCGCGCAAACGGGCGTTGCCGTACCATCCGGCCCGCGTAGCCGTGGTAACCGCATCCACCGGCGCGGCCATACGGGATTTTCTGCGCATTGCAGGCGAGCGGGGCTGGGGAGCGGAAATCCGCATCTATCCTTCGCTGGTGCAGGGCGATGCCGCTCCGCAGCAGATTGTGGAGGCGCTGGAAGCTGCCAACGCTCACGGCTGGGCCGATGTTATTGCCTTGGTGCGCGGCGGTGGTTCCATAGAGGACTTGTGGGCGTTCAATGACGTGCGGGTGGCGGACGCCGTGTTCGGGTCGGCCATTCCGGTCATTTCCGGCGTGGGGCATGAGGTGGATGTGACCATAGCCGACCTAGTCGCCGATGTGCGGGCTGCCACGCCGAGCCATGCGGCCCAGCTGCTTTGGCCGGAACGTGCAACGCTCATGCAGACCGTGGACGAGTGCCAGATGCGTCTGCAGCGTCGCTGGGAAAGCGGCATGCGAGAACGGGAAACGCTGCTTGCCGCCCTGTCTCGCGGCCTTGCGTGGCTTTCTCCCGCACGGCAGTTGCAGCGGCTGGATGAGCGGTTTGAGGATTTGGAAGCGCGCCTTGCCCGCGCCATGGAAGGGAAAGTATCTCATGCCGAGATGATGGTGCAGGGCTGCGCTGAAAGGCTTGTGCGTGCTTTCGGGCCGGATGTTGTGGCCCAGCATGCTCTTCGTGTCAGCGCCCTTGAGGATCGTCTGCGTTGGGCTGGCGAGAAGGTTTTGCACGGCAGACAGGTCGTTTTTGAACGGCTGTCGGCCCAGCTTGCCGTGCTTGACCCCATGCGTCCGCTGGAGCGTGGATACAGCCTTGTCCGTCAGGCGGACGGGAGTATCCTGCGTAGCGTGCATGAGGTAGAGGTGGGCAGCAGGCTGCATGTCACTGTACGTGACGGCGTGGTGGAAACCGAAGTGACGGGTACGGAAGCCGCGAAAACGGGAGCGGAATAGTGTTGTTTTCAGATATGTTGCCGTGTGCGGTTCGCCGGACCGGAATGGCTGTTGTTTTGCTGGTGCTGCTTATGTGTGCCGGGTTTGGTGCGGGTGTGGCCTGTGCAGAGGTGAACGTCGTATTGCCCGAACACGCTTCCCCGGGACAAGCCTTCGTGGCCGAGGTGCTCTCCGACGCGCCTCTTGGAGACGCGTTTGTGGAATGGAACGGGAAATCCGTTCCGGTGTCCATGCTGAAGACCGATGCTGCCGGAACTCGGTGGCGGGGGCTGGCCTTGCTCGGCGTTCCTTTCGGTGAGAAGGGTGATAGTATGCCGTTGCGTCTCAGCACGGTTTCCAAGGCGGGGTATCAAACCTCGGAGCACCACGTGAAGCTGGTTGCCAAAAAGTATCCTGAGCAGCATCTCACGGTGGACAAGAAGTACGTGGAAGTGGCGAAGAAGGATCTGGACAGGCATAAGGCCGAGCGGGAGCGTGTTGTTGCAGCCCTTGGACGTATCAGTCCCGACAGCGAGTGGGCGTTGCCCTTTCTGCGTCCTGTGCCTGGCGGTATTTCCAGCGAGTATGGCCTTACCCGCTTTTTCAACGAGAAACCGCGCAACCCGCATAAGGGGCTGGACCTGCGCGGGGCGGCAGGGACGCCGATCCGTGCCTGCGCCGACGGTGTGGTTGTTCTGGCCGAGCAGCATTTCTTTGCCGGAAACTCCGTCTACGTTGATCACGGGCAGGGCGTGGTGAGCATGTATTTTCACATGTCAAAGATTGATGCGAAGGTGGGGCAGAAGGTGAAGCGCGGCACCGTTATCGGTATGGTGGGCAGCACTGGACGCGTGACCGGCCCGCATCTGCATTTCGGTATTGCGGTACAGGGTGAACTGGTTGACCCCACGCCGCTTCTGGCGGATAGTTAGCGGATTGCCAGCTTCCGGATCATGTTGCGTTATTCTGCACGGTTCGGAACTTCGGGAGAGCGACATGGCACAAAAGAAAATACGGTTTGAAGAGCAGCTCAAGAGGTTGCAGACCATAGTGGAAGAGCTTGAGCGCGGCGAGCTTCCTCTCGAAAAGAGCGTGGAGTTGTACAAGGAAGGCCTGACGCTTTCCAAGGCGTGTCGTGGTCAGCTGGAAAAGGCGAGAAACGAGATAACCGTGTTCAGCGAAGGCGAAGTTCAGCCCTTCGAAGGGAACGAGGAGAACGTGGATGACCCCGCAGGAGCTTAAGGCGCGTCTGGGTGAAAGCGCCCGTATGGTGGAATCGTATCTGGCAACGTGCCTGCATGATCGCAGTATTCCGGAAGGGCTGCTCAAGGCCATGGAATACAGCCTGCTGGCCGGCGGCAAGCGTCTGCGTCCCGTGCTTTGCCTTACCGTGGCACAGATGATGGGACTGGATGCCGCACGCGTGCTGCCGTTTGCTTCAAGCATCGAATTCATCCACACCTATTCGCTTATCCACGATGATCTGCCCGCCATGGACGATGACGATCTTCGGCGCGGCAAACCTTCCAACCACAAGATGTTCGGCGAAGCCACGGCCATTCTGGCCGGTGACGGCCTGCTGACAGAGGCTTTTGCCGTCATGGGATCGGTTGCAGGCGACATTCCCGCCGACCGCGTGGTCCGTGCCATGGTGGAGGTGGCTACCGCCGCCGGTTCCGGAGGCATGGTGGGTGGCCAGCAGCTGGACATGGAATACACGGGTCGTGATGGCGTAAGCTATGATGAACTGCGTGGCATGCATGCCATGAAAACTGGTGCGCTGATTCGTTGCTCCTGCCTTTCCGGCGCCATTCTGGCCGGTGCGTCTGAAGAGGATGTCCAACGCCTGAAGATTTATGGTGAAGCCATCGGTGCCGCATTCCAGATCGTGGACGATATCCTTGATGAAGTGGGCGATGAGGCGCAGCTTGGCAAGCCTGTGGGTAGTGACATCGAGCAAGGAAAGACCACATATCCGAGCCTGATGGGCATCGAAAAAAGCCGTGAACTGGCGCAGCAGCATGTGGACAGGGCTGTGGAGCAATTACGTCCCTACGCGGGAGCAGAAGCTGATTTTCTGAGATGCCTTGCCCAATACATTGTTGACAGGGTGTCGTAACAGGATAAGGTGCCTTTGCGTATGGTTGCCGATGGGTTTCTCTGCGCAACCAGTTGTCTTTGCAAGGTTAGTTGTAAAACGTATCAGGATGATTCATGACCTCAGAAGGTATTTCGACCGGGCTTTTGGGCAGAATTCGCAGTCCCCGCGATGTGCACGCGCTGGATGTTCCCCAGCTTGAGCAGTTGGCTGCTGAACTTCGTCAGGCCATAATCAATACGGTTTCCCAGAACGGCGGGCATCTGGCCCCGTCGCTTGGTGTGGTGGAACTGACTCTCGCCATGCTTTCCTCCTTCGATTTTGAAGAGGACAAGGTGGTCTGGGATGTTGGGCATCAGGCCTATGCATGGAAGCTGCTCACCGGCCGTTCCGATACCTTCCATACGCTGCGCACTAAAGACGGCGTCAGCGGTTTTCCCAAGATGTCCGAAAGCCCGTATGACCACTTTGGCGTGGGGCATTCTTCCACGTCCATTTCCGCTGCGCTGGGCATGGCTGTGGCGCGCGATCTGGCCGGAAAGAAGCATGAGGTCATGGCAGTCATCGGCGACGGCTCCATGACGGCAGGCCTCGCTTTCGAAGGGCTCAATCAGGCCGGTCACATGGACCGCAAGCTGCTGGTCATTCTGAACGACAATGAAATGTCCATCTCCCGCAACGTGGGAGCCATGTCGCATTTCCTTTCCCGCAATCTTTCTTCACGCTGGGTTCGCCGTTTCAAGAAGGATCTGGAGACGGTGCTCAACTCCGTGCCCGGCATTGGCGAGGAAATGCTCAACTATGCCAAGCGCAGCGAGCACAGCCTGAAAAGTTTCTTTACCCCCGGCATGCTGTTTGAAGCGTTCCACTTCAACTACATGGGGCCGGTGGACGGTCATAACATCAAGGAGCTGCAGAAGGCCTTCAAGCTCTGCAAGGACCTTGATGAACCCGTATTGCTGCATGTGATGACCAAGAAGGGTAAGGGGTATGAGCCTGCGGAATCCAATCCCACCCACTTTCATGGTGTTGGCCGTTTCGAGCCGGAAACGGGGCAGGCCAAGAAGTTTGCAGCGCTGAGCAATCTGCCCAGCTATACCGATGTGTTCGGGTCTACCCTGTGCCGCATGGCGCGTCAGGATTCGCGCATCATGGCTATTACCGCCGCCATGCCGGAAGGTACCGGAACCGCCTGTTTTGCAGAGCAGTTCCCCGAACGTTTCGTGGACGTGGGCATCTGCGAGCAGCATGCGGTGACCTTTGCCGCCGGTCTGGCAACGCAGGGGCTGCGTCCTGTTGTGGCCATCTATTCCACCTTCCTGCAGCGATCCTATGACCAGATCGTGCATGACGTCTGCCTGCAGAATCTGCCCGTGCTGTTCTGCATAGACCGTGGCGGCCTTGTGGGCGAAGACGGTCCCACGCACCATGGTGCATTCGACTTGAGCTATCTGCGGCATATTCCCAACCTTGTGGTGCTGGTGCCCGGTAACGAGGCCGAGCTGCAGGATTGCATGGCAACTGCCTTTGCGCATGACGGGCCCGTGGCTATCCGGTATCCGCGTGGGGCGGGGTATGGTGTACCCCTGAAGCCCGAGCCGGAGGTTTTTCCCGTTGGAACCGGCGTGGTGCTGGAAAAGGGAGAAAAGGTGGCTGTTATTGCCGTGGGCTCCCGCGTGCAGCCTTCGCTTGAGGTGTCCCGCGAAGTCGCTGAGGAAACAGGCGTTCAGGTTACCATTTTCAATTCGCGCTGCGTAAAGCCGCTGCCGGAAGAACAGCTTCTGGAATTGGCGGCCACCCATGACAAGCTGTTGCTCATTGAAGAGAACGCGCTTGTTGGCGGGTTTACGTCCGGTGTGCTGGAACTGCTTTCCGACCGCAACGCCCTTGGTGGCAAGGTTGTGAAGCGTCTGGGCATTCCTGATAAGTTTGTGGAACATGGTAAGCAGAAGGAACTGCGCGCCATGCTCGGCATTGATAAACAGGGTATTCGCAAGGCATTGCTGGAGCTTCTGGCATAGTGCTCTGTAGAGATGTTGACTTTTCAAGCCCGCGGGTTCCGGCTCGCGGGTTTCTTATTTTTCTTCCACGGGGATTGTAACCTGAGCGTAATTCTGGGAGTCATAAGGGTAGTAGATGCAGTGTGCCGAAAGGCGATCCCTTCTTCCCGCAGTGACATATGCCCTGAGGAACAGCTTTGTTGAGTGACGATGAGATAGTGCAGCGCGTGTTGCGCGGGGATATCAATACCTATTCCGTTCTGATCGACCGGCACAGTCCGTGCGTCTGTCGTATTGTTGCCGGTCATGTCCCGCACGACCGCGGGGATGAAGTGGTTCACGATACCTTTGTCAATGCATACAAGGGATTGGCCTCCTATCGTGGAGGGGACAAATTTCCGAACTGGCTCTCCCGTATCGCGGTGCGCTGCTGTTATGACTATTGGCGGGAGAACGGGAGGAAGTCCGGACATCAGGTTGCGCTGTCGGAAGACAGCACGGAATTTCTGGATAGGCTGATGGCCGATACGGCCATGACGACCTATCATGATGCCGCACGCAGTCATGATGCCGCTGCTGTGCTCTCGTGGGCTTTGGATCAGCTTTCACCGGAGGACAGAATGGTCATTACCCTGACTGCGTTGGAAGAAAAGACAGTTGCCGAAGCGGCAGAACTGCTCGGCTGGAGCAGGGTGAATGTGAAAGTGCGTTCCCTGCGGGTGCGCAGAAAGCTCAAGGACATTCTCGCCCAGGCCGGAATATCGGAGGTGTAGTATGGGTAGCAGTGTTGAACGGTTCATGGCTTTTCTCCGCATGGCCCATAAAGCTGTTGTGGCCGAATCCGATAACAGATTCAGCCATGGGGGAGCGCGGCTCACCGCGTCCGTAATGGACGAGATATTCTTCCTGTCGCTTGAAGACGGCTGGATGGGGTTTGCGAGGACCGCATACTCTTTTTCAGCCGTAGCCTGTATGGCTGCTCTCGCATTATTCGTTGTTTCCGGTACGGTAGGACAAGGTACCTACATCGACCGTGTCATTAATGGCCTGCTGTATGATCCCGCGGGTCTGTTTACGTTGTATTACATGGAATTCTAAAGAGGTTGCATTATGCTTTCTTCGCTTGTGAAGAGATATATTGCTGCAGTTGCCTTGCTCGTTTCCGGCATAATCGTCGGCGCTGTGGGGACGTATTGCTGGATGGTGGCCCACGGGCCGGCGTTTCCTCCGCGTCCCGAGGAAATGCGTGAGAGGATATTCTCGCATCTGAAACGAGAGATCCGCCTGACCCCCGAGCAGGAGAAGTTGGTCCGCCCTGAGTTTGAGAAAGCCTGGATAAAGGGGGTGGAGCTCAGAAAGGCGATTGACCCCAAGTTCAAGGCAATCATGGATGAGACGGACATGCGCATGCGTGTTTACCTGACACCCGAGCAGATCGAACTGCTTGATGCCTTCCGTAAGCGTCTGGACGAACGGCGTGGAAAGTTTGGTGAGCATCCACCTCCGCCACCTCCCATGTTCGGTGAGCATCCGCCCCCGCCACCTCCCATGTAGTTATGAATAAAACCGCCTTAGGGCGGTTTTTTTGTAACTGTTGGTTTCGTTGTTGCGTCACATACTGTAACCGCTGATGCAATGTGAAATGTGAGGCTGGAGTGTGCCGAATACCCCTGACCGGCCACGATCTCCTATGCCACCCCTTGTATCATTTTTCAATGTCTAGGCGGTCTCTATAATGTAGCCCGATAACTCCCCTGTCGGGCTACATTTCTTAATGTAACCGTTGTCGCTGTGCTTGACGTCATATGGATAGAACAATTGTTTCTGTGTTTTTTTTGTATGTATCTGATATGGAGCAAGGAGAATGCCATATGAAAAGAATAGTTTTGATTGTGTTTGTTATAATGATTGCAAGTGCTGGCGTTGCCAGTGCTCAGCCACAAGGGCTACATGGTCCGGGGATCGGAATGGATAGACCCTCTCATGGCCCTCGTCCTCCCTGTATGGAGTACTCGTCACTGGATATGCTGGACTGGCTGGAACTTACGCCCAAGCAAAAAGCCGATATTGCGGTGCTTTTGAAGCAGCAGATAGCCTTCATTGACAAGGTGCAGGCAGAAGAGCGTCCCGCGCTTCGTGAAGAACAGATGAAGGCTATGCGCACGGCTGTAGAGACTGGTGATGTTGAAACTGTTCGCAGTCTTTCCCGCATACGCGGCGAAGAAATGTCCGAGCGTGCGGTTGAGCGGGCAAAATTCAATGCGGAATTGCGTAAGCTGCTGTCCGCTCCGCAACTTCTCAGGCTGGATACGTTCAGGGAGCGTATGGAGTCCCGTATGGAGAAACGGCGTATGGAAGAAGGCGATATCGAGCAGATGCCGAGAAGTATGAGGGCAGAAGTTGCACCTGAGAAGCCTGAAAAAGGTCGGGGGCGGTCTCCGCTGGATGCAGTGAAGCGAGAAATGCAACGGTGGATTGAAGAAAACAGCTAGGCTGTTGTATCAAAAGAGAAAGGCCCGCATCCGTTAAGGATGCGGGCCTTGTGCTTTGCGGAATGGGATATTTTAACGACTGCGGGCCATGTCGCGCAGACGCTGCACTCGCTCCTCGATGGGAGGGTGGGTGCTGAACAGGCGTGCAAGGTTGGCACCGGCAAAGGGGTTCACAATGAACATATGCGCAGTGGCTTCGTTACCGGCGCGCATGGGCACATGCTGGGAATAGGCATTGAGCTTTTCCAGCGCGGAGGCAAGGTGCAGCGGGTTGCCGGCAAGACGTGCGCCCGTATCGTCCGCAAGGTATTCCCGTGAGCGGGAAATGGCGAACTGGATAAGACTTGCTGCAACCGGAGCCAGAAAGGCCAGCAACAGGGCCGCAAAAGGATTGCTGCCGCCTTCTTCATCATCGTTGCTGCCCATGCCGAAAATGGCCATCCACTGCATCATGTTGGCTACCGTGACGATGGCGGAAGCAAGTACGCCAGCAACGGATTGCACGAGAATGTCGCGGTTGGCAATATGACCTATTTCGTGGGCGATAACGCCCTTGAGTTCTTCAGGGCTCAGAAGGCGCATGATGCCGCTGGTGACAGCTACAACACCGTGTTCAGGATTTCGACCCGTTGCAAATGCATTAGGCGCGTCCTGCTGGATTATACAGACACGGGGCTTGGGAATGCCGGCCTTCTGGGCCAGTTCCTCCACCATGCGGTGCAGGCCGGGGGCATCGGCTTCATCAATTTCCTGTGCGCCGTACATGCGCAGAACAATCTTGTCGGAATACCAGTAGCTGCCCACGTTCATGAGCAGTGCCAGTCCAAAGGCAAAGACAAGGCCGGTTTTACCGCCCATGGCGCCACCAAGAAAGATGATGATGCCGGAAAGCAGGGCGAGAAGCATGACGGTCTTGAGATTGCTGGTCATCGGTTTAAAACTCCTTGCGGGATTGTGTAACCCGTCAGTGTATGGTTTGCGCGACTGGGCAGAAGCGTCTGGGCCGCGCGAAACGGCGGGGCAGACAGAATAGTCTTGCCGCTCTGTTTCGATGGTATGTGTAATACGTGCGCCGCGATTGGCAAGGGGTGAAACGGAGAAAACCATCCGGAAACAAAGGGGTGTGTCCGGATGGTGCACTGTGTTGCAGGGGGAGGGAAAGGATCAGCTTCCGTATTGCATCATGTAGACACGCCGAAGCATGTCCACAGGGATTTCGGAGTGCCAGCGCCCCGTAGACAGGGCCCAGCAGTAAATGCCCAGCAGAAGCGCCACGCTGCCGACTGCAATAAACATGAAGGAGGTTCGCCTGTTGCCCAGTCGCACGGAAATGCAACCCTGCACGGGGCAGGCTTCTTCGCACGCGGCGCAGCCGATGCACTCCGGTGTGTTCACTCGCAGTTTCGTCTCAACGGATATGCCGGACGGGCAGGCCTTGCTGCATTTGCCGCAGGATATGCAGCGCTCCTTGTCGCGTGTGAGGGCCACGGGACTGAACAGGGCGAACAGGCCCAGCAGCGCCCCGTACGGGCACAGGAAGCGGCACCACGCGTTGCGGATGAAGAGAGAGGCTGCCGCAAGCCCTGTGATGATAAATATGGTCGTGACGGAAGGCGCCAGAAAGAAGTGCAGCATGCTGGCATCGGCAACCATGTTGTATCGGGCGGAGAGAAAGCTTTCTATGGCTCTTACATCCATGCCGATAATGATGAACCAGAGGAAACCGCCCAGAATGATGTACTTGGGAATGGTCATGAGGCGCGAGGCGATTCTCCCCGTTTCACGACAGAGTCCGAGCTTGCGGCCCAGTGTTTCCAGCAGGGATGAAATGAAGCCGATGGGACAGATATAGCCGCAGAAGCCTTTGCGGAAAGCAACGGCTATGAGGATGAATGTAAGAAACAGCGTCAGCCCTGCAGGGTGAATGGAGTCCCACAGGCCGGTCAGAATGAAGCGTTTTGCGGCCATAAGGGCGCTGATGGGCAGAAAGGCTTCGACTGAGGGGGGCTTTGCCGTAAATTGATCGGTCTTGCCGCTCAACCAGGCAACGTGGTTGTAGAATGTATGGCCTGCATAGAGGCAGAAGGTCGTGAAGAGGAACTGAATGAGAAAGCGGAGTCCGCGCGGACGCCGCCAGAACGGAAGAGAGGGGCTGGGCATGTACTACCTGTCAATATCGCGCTTGTTTTGATCGACAGGAATCCATGTCACATACCGTGCCGGATGTCAGCCCTGAAGTTGCAGAGTGGCTGGCAAAAATTGGGCAAAAGAAAAAGGACATGGCTTGCCCGAGCACATGTCCTTGAGACCGGTGAACCGGTCTGCTCAATTTCCGGCACAGTGGCCGCAAAATTGAGGCCGCGAAGCTAGCTGGTCTTCTTGATGTAGTACAGCGCACCGAGAACGGTGACGATGCCTACGAAAAACAAAACAAAATCCATGTCTCCAACTCCTGGCGTGTGCCTACTTGTTAAAAAATTCTCAAGCCCACGAAGAGATGTGTACTGGAAAAGCCGCTGAAGCACAAGTATTGTTGACAAAAATCACGATCTGGTTGCGGAAAAATTTATAAATGCCTGTTTTGCTTGTTGAATAAAGCGCAGTGTCAGGTTGCGGTCCTTGCGTCCGTCCGCTCCCTCCACACCGGTATGGGCATCAACTCCCGCAGGGCGGACAATGCGGATTGCCTCGGCCACGTTGTCCGGCGTCAGTCCTCCCGCAAGGATGACGGGACGGGGCGACAACTCGACCAGACGTCTGGAGACCGACCAGTCGTGCGTCAGTCCGGTGGCGCCATCCGCGCCGGTGGCGGGGTTGTGGGTGTCTGTGATGAAGGCATCCACATGGGGGCTGAGCTGGCTGACCATTGCTTCCAGTTCATTGGCGTTGCTTCCGTCGCGGCAGACAACAAGGCTTTTTATGACAAAGAGTTCCGGTGTAAGGGCCTTGAGCTTCTTCAGTTCCTGCACGGAGATGGGCCCGTGTAATTGTACATGACGCATGCCAATCTCGGTACAGAAGCGGACCACGGCTTCAGTCCTGTCCAGATAGCAGATGCAGACGGGGGTGGCCTGCGGAGAGATTGCACGTGCCATGGCGGCTGCCTCCTGCTCGGTGCAGTCTTCCGCATTGACGGGCAGCCGCAGAGGGAATCCGATGGCGTCGACACCGGAATCCAGCAGCAGCGCAACTTCCTGCATATCGTGCACGCCTGCAATCTGCACGAGTCCGTGAAATGGCTTCCCCGGGATGAGACTGAGGCTGGGGGGCGGGGTGTTCATGATGTCTTCCCACTCTCGGTGTGAGTCTGTTTCCGGCCTATGAGCGTCTAGGGCCGCAGGATGCGATGTGTCCGTCTTCCAGTTTCAGAACGTGCGTAATCTCGGGAATCAGTTCCGAGGCATAATGCGTGACGTACAGCAACTGTATGCCGTTTTGGGCAAGCGTACTTAACAGATACAGAAAGTGCGCTCTGGATTCGGGATCAAGTCCTGAGCAGGGCTCATCCAGCAACAGGATGTCCGGGCCGGGAGCCAGGGCGCGGCAGAGCATGAAACGCCTGAGTCTGCCGTAGGACATGTCGCGGATGCGCTGACCGGCATAGTCCGCAAGTCCCATATAGCGCATCCATGCTGCTGCGCCTTCTCTCTCCTGCTCGGTTATGGTCTGCCAATCCCAGAGCCCTATGCTGGCAAAAAAGCCGGACAGAACCAGCTCTTCGCCGGAAATGTCCAGAAGAGTGCCGTGATAGTGGTCGTGCCCGTAAGTGGCCTGCAGCCTGTCAGATACATAGCCGATACGCCTGCGCACGGCGTTCAGGTCGGGTTCCGGGTCGCCGAACCATTTGACCGTGCCGCCCCACGCCTGCCGCTCGTCGCCCATCAGAAGGCGCAGGAGGGTGGACTTGCCTGCCCCGTTTGCGCCGCATACGGCCCAGTTCTCGCCGTCGAGCAAACGCCATGAGATGTCGTGCAGGACCGGTGCGCGGTTGATGTATACCGTGGCCTTATCCAGCTCGAACAGCGGGGCGGTGTGTCTGACTGCGGGACGGATATGAGGCGGAGTTCCCTCGGGAGCAACGGAGTCCTTGCAGTGGGGCGTTTCGCCAAGCGTGGCCAGAAGTTCAGCCACCTGTCCCTGCATGACAATGCTTCCTCTGCGCAGAAGCAGGCCGTGCGATATGCAGGCAGGAAGCTCATCCAGACGATGCGAGGCAAAAAGTATCGTCGCGCCGAGTGCAGCGGCCTTGTCGATGGTCTCAAGAACCTCGGCCCGTGCCGTTTGGTCCAAGCCTTCGCAGACCTCGTCCAGCACGATAATGGCCGGACTGTTGACCAGCGCCCGTGCCACCAGCAACTTGCGCAGCTGTCCTTGCGACATGGCGGGGAGCTGCATGTCCAGCAGATGCTGCACACCAAGAGTGCAGGCAAGTTGCATCGCTTCTTCACGCTGCGGCTCACTGGGGGACTCGTACAGCAGGGGGGAATCAAAGTAGCCCGTCAGGAGCAGCTCTTCGCCGGTGAGCTTCCACTGCTGGCGAACGTAATGCTCCTGCATTTCCGAACTGACAATGGCAATGCGTTTACGCACGGCCAGCGGGGTTGTTTCCGTGACGCCATCAAGACACCACGTGACTGAGCCACCATCGGTCTGGTCTGGGCGTTGTTCGCCGCGAATCAGGCGCAGCAGGGTGGATTTTCCCGCTCCGTTAGGCCCGATAATGGCCCAATGCTGACCGCGGTGTAGCGTCCAGTCCAGCCTGTCGACAGCCTTGGTTACGGTGGCTGTGCCGGTAACATGCCGGGTGAAGGAAACCGTACAATGGCCAAGGGCTACAAGGGGGAAGGACATGGTGGCAGTTAGAAGGCCTTGACCTGCATTGTGCGGTTTTCAAAATACACGCTTTCGCTATAGCCGTAGCTGCGGGCATAGGTTTCCAACTGATCGAAGGCGTAGCCTACGGATGCGGTGGAGTGGGCATCAGAGCCGAAGCTGATGGGAAGGTTCAGTTCGCGTGCCGCTTTCATGAGGAAGGGGCCGGGGTAGATTTCCTTGCACAGCTTGCGCAGGCCGGCAGAGGAAATTTCCATGGCCATGCCGGCATCCTTTACTGCCTTCAGGGCGCTACGAACGACTTCCTGCGCGTTGGGAGTCGCGATCCAGCTGCTGAAAGTATCCACCGTGAAGATCTTTATGATGTCCGGATGGGCGATGATGTTGAACAGACCGGTTTGGGCGACGGCGATCATGGACGTGAAGAACGCTTCGTACCGCGCATGGCATTCTTCGGCTGTCCATGCTGACCAGTCGTCTGGTTTGAAGTCGAAGCCCCAAGTGTCCAGGAAATGGATGCCCGCAATCACGTAGTCGAACGGGTCGGCAGAGAGCTTTTCACGAATGTAGGGCTCCTGTCCGTTGGTCCAGTCCATCTCGATGCCGAAGAGTACCTTCATGTTGTCATCGTTGGACTTGAGGGCCGTAACCTGCTGAACGTATTCAGGCCACGCGGCAGTCAGTTTGGCCTTGTAGTCCGTCGGGTAATCGAAACCGGCGGGACGCGGGGAATGCTCGGAAAAACCGAATACGGTCATGCCTTTCTCGCGGGCAGCTGTGTACATCTCCTGCACCGTGGCTTTTCCATGGGAAAACGACGTGTGAATATGCGTATCTACAGTGATCATAGTGTTCCTTGAAAATATGAGACGGCTAGAGGCGCAAGAAGAAAGGGCGCTCCGCATGTGCGAAACGCCCCATGACGGTTTTGGGGAATCAGTATTTGGGGTTCTGCACGACGATGGCAAAGGCTTTGCGCACGGCGGCGAGCACATCTTCATCCTTCACCGGATCGCGGAGCACAATGGTGCCGGCCTGTGTGTATCTGGGCGGAAGAGAATTGAGTGCCAGTGCGTATATGTCCTGAAGTGACAGTTCATCAGGCTGGTATCCGGGCGGTTCGCTCATGACTTTTTGTATCATCTTGATAACCCGGATTTCGTTTCTGTTTCGGATTTCAGAGAAATTCAGAGTGCCGACGCGGTACTTGTCCTTCCTTTCAGACATGGTGCCTCCATAGCCGTGTATTGTTTCCTTTTCAGGCTATAGCAAGCATTGCAGCGAAGGGGCAAGAGATGAATGATAACCAGCGGCAGTGAAGAACGCCGTAAGGCATGAAGAAATTAAGGGGCTGCCTCCTTGGGGGAAGGAGGCAGCCCTCGTAACACCGCCGGACGGAACGTTTGGGGGCCATAAGGGGGGCATGGCAGAAAGGTGCATGGACTGATGGGGTAGTTTGTCTCATGCGGGTCTCGTTTCAGCTTCCGGCGGAGCATCAGTGACCAGTGTGAATTGTTATCCGTCTTCGATATAGACTTATCTATTTCGCATGGCAAGAGAAAACCCTCCGGAGGATTCCGGAGGGTGAAGTTTTAGTAATTATGGCTATAACTTTGCCTTGAGAACCATGTCAGTTATGGGCCCTCTGGATCTGTCTCCTTTGAGGACGATGTGGGCATAGTTGGGAAAGCCTTTGAGCTTGCGTACGATCCAGTTCAGCCCGTTATTGGAGTCATTGAGATAGGGGTTATCCACTTGTCGGGTATCGCCAAGGCAGAAGCACTTTACATTCTCTCCCATACGGGTCAGCAGTGCGCGCATTTCGGTGCGGGAAAGGTTCTGTGATTCATCCACGATAACTATGGCGTTTTCGATGTTCATACCCCGTATGTAGGCCAGGGGCAGAATTTCGAAGCGTTTCGGGTTGTAGCGCAGCAGTTCCTCTCCGGGGTTGGCGAATATGCGGTTGGCCGGACGAGTGCCATGCAGCTTCAGCAGCAGGTCCTGAATATATTTGACGTAGGGTTCCATCTTTTCCCTCACGTCCCCGGGCAGGTAGCCCATCTTGGTCCCCAGTTCTATAAGGGGTTTCACCACAAATATCTTTTCATAAAGCTTACGTTCAAGCGCCAGATAGAGCGCAGTGGCAAGGGCAAGATAGGTTTTGCCGTAGCCCGCTTCGGACTGGATGGAGACAAGGTCTATCCCTTCGCGTTGCATGAGCATGAGCGCGAGGTTCTGGTATACGTTGCGCGGTTTCACGTTCCAGACATTCATCTGGTAGGTGATGAGTTCGTCTCCGTCTGTCCCGTGGAACATGGGCTTGCCTTCATGCCAGCTGAAGGCATTGTCCATCCGGGGCTCCGTGGCATCCAGAAAGCCGGTGTATCGTTGTGAGTCTGATTCAAAGGGGCGCGAGTCGCGTAGTTCCTCGCTGTCTATGCCGGTAAGCCCGGCCTGCAGGCGCAGTATCTTGTCATTGGTAACGAGGATGGGAGAATCAATCTGCGCGGCACTGATCTCGCGCAGGATGAAGTTGTCCACCACCTCTTCCGTAAAGGGAGAGACGCTGGAATCGTTCTGGATGAACTGGATGATTTCCTTGTTGGCGAGAAGGGTGTCCACCACGCGAGAGACGATGTGGCGGAGGCGAGGATTGGTTTTGAGGGAGTTCAGCTCGATGAGGACGTGGTAGGGGATGAAGATGTTGTTTTCATCACCGTTTCTGAGGTTGTGGATACAGTCCGGGTTTTCGATGAGGACGTTGGTGTCGAGAACGAAGTTTTTCCTGCCCATGCATACCCCTTTGGTTGAGGTGGGTTGCATACGGCGGTCCTGCGCAGGGGCCGGACCGCCGCGGAGTCCTCGGAACGCAGGTGCAGACTAGCGGAGCTTTCGTTGCAGGCGGGCTCTTATGATAATGGCCATGAGGTTCATGCCCAGTACCAGTGCGATGAGCACAAGAGAGGTTCCGTATTGCAGCGGACGGGTCTTTTCGATCTCCGTGCCTGCGGTTGCCAGTACATAGATATGATACGGCAAAGCCATGACGCTGTCGAATACGGAAGCGGGAAGTTTGGGAGAAAAAAACATGGCCGCGGTAAACATGATGGCAGCTGTTTCACCTGCGGCTCTGCCGATGGCGAGAATGGCGCCTGTGAGAATGCCGGGTGTGGCGGCAGGCAGCACAACCTTGGAGATGGTCTGCCATTTGGTGGCCCCGAGACCGAGGGAAGCCTCACGGTAGGTGGGGGAAACGCTGCGTAGGGCCTCTTCGGTAGCACCGATGATCAAGGGGAGTATCAGGGCTGCAAGGGTGCACATGCCCGCGAGCATGGAAACGCCCATGCCCATGACTGTGACGAAGAAGGAAAGGCCGAAGAGCCCGAATACCACCGAAGGGACACCGGCGAGATTGTTGATGGCAAGGCGAATGGCATACACGAAGGGGCCGGGCTTGGCGTATTCGTGCAGGTAGACGGCTGTGGCCACGCCCCACGGCAGCGCTATGAGCATGGAACCATACGACAGGGCGATGGTGCCGACGATACAGGGGAATATGCCGCCCTCGGTCATGGCCTCGCGCGGATGCTCCAGAAGGAATTCCCAAGAAATGGCGGGCAGGCCGTAATAGAGAACAAAGCCGCAGATAATGGCCAATGCCAAGGCGTTGATGATGACGCTTCCCTTGAACAGGGTGAACATGAGGGACTGTATGGGGAGTCTGCGTTTCAGGAAGCTCTGGTCCTGAGGCATGCCGTTGTGTGTGTCTGCCATGGTGGTGTTTCCGATAAGGGGCTGTGCCAGTTGGCTCATTATAGGTCTCCGTCCTGTCGGGGCATCCTGGGTTACAGGGAGGCCACGCCGACCTGCTTTTTCTTTTCCGCAAAGTAGGCGGCAAGTACGTTGAACATGAGGGTGAAAAGGAAGAGCACCATGCCGGTGGCGAAGAGTGCGTAGTAATGATCACTCTGGAATGGAGCTTCCGCCATTTCTGCGGCAATGGATGCGGGCATGGGGCGTACCGGATTGAAAATGGAGGTAGGAATCATGGCCGCGCCGCCTGCCACCATCAGTACGACCATGGTCTCGCCGATGGAACGTGCCATACCCAGGATTACTGCCGTGCTGATGCCTGTGAGCGAGGCGGGGAGCACAACGTTAGCGATGGTCTGCCACTTGGTGGCTCCCAGAGCCAGAGAAGCTTCCCGCATTTCATTGGGCACACTGAAAATAGCGTCTTCGGAGATGGAAGTGATGGTCGGCACAGCCATGAAGGCGAGCATGATGGAGGCGTTCAACATGTTCAGGCCGGTGGGGATGTCAAACCACTCCTGCATCAAGGGGGCAACCACAACCATGCCGAAGAAACCGATGACGACCGAGGGCAGTGCCTGCAGCATTTCCACGAACGGTTTAACGATGTTGCGCATTCTGGGCGTTGCGATTTCCGCGAGGTAGATTGCCGTCATGATGCCGAGGGGAATGGCGATGAGCGATGAAAGAAGCGTGACCGAAAAAGAGGCGGCAATCATGGGCAATATGCCGAAGTCCGCAGGATCGTCCGTCGGATACCATGCGGTGCCGAAGATGAAGTCCGGAACAGATACGACCTTGAAGATGGGAAGCCCTTCAATGAATAGAAAAAGCATGATGAGAAAAAGCACCAGAACACAACTGGCAGCAATGGCAAAGAAGGTGCCATGAATGATTCTGTCCTTGGTGCGGCGGGTAATGAGCATGTATGTTGTCCCCGAAAATGCCGTTTGGAGATGGCGTGTTATGCGATGTGCCTCCTCCCGCACGGGACGGGAGGAGGCGTAAGGTCATTTTGCAGTCCACACGGTTTGCCGTGCGGGGGACTTACATCTTGATGAAGCCGGTTTCTTCAACGATCTTCTGGCCTTCTTCGGAGAGGATGAAGTCTAAAAGATCCTTGGTTGCGCCTGCGGGGGCACCGTTCACGTAGATCTGCAGGGAGCGGGCAACCTTGTAGGTGTTGTTCTTGGCGGTTTCAGCGGAACCGGCAATGCCGTTAACCTTTACGGCGCGAACGGAGTCGTTCACATAGCCCAGACCGTCGTAGGCAATGGCCTTGGGGTTCTTGGCAACAGCCTGCAGAACTGCACCGGAAGAAGCCTGAAGCAGGGCTCCGGGGAATACGCGGGCCTTGTTCATGATCTTGCCTTCCCAGGTTTCGTAGGTGCCGGAAGAGGTGTCGCGGGAGATGACTACGATGGGGGCGTCGTTGCCGCCCACTTCCTTCCAGTTGGTGATCTTGCCTTCGTAGATGGCCTTCAGCTGGTCGGCAGTGAGGTCGGTTACGGGGTTGGCGGGGTTGACGATCGGCACAACGGCGTCAAAGGCGATAACGATTTCCTTGGCGTCGATGCCTTTCTCGGAAGCGAGCTTCACTTCCTTGTCCTTCATCTGACGGGAGGCCATGGCGATGTCGGTGGAACCGTCCAGCAGGGCCTTGATGCCGTTGGAGGAGCCGCCGCCGGAAACTTCGATGGTGACGTCGGGGTGCTTCTTCATGAAAGCTTCAACCGACTTCTGCATAATGGGCAGAACAGTGGTGGAGCCCTTGATGGTGATTTTTTCGCCTGCAAAGGCGGAGGTGGCGAGACCGAGTACCAGAGCGGCCATGATGGCAAGAGATTTGAAACGCATGTGGTTTTCCTCCAGATTTGGTTGCTTTTTGATTCGGTCGCAGGCCGTTTCGGTCTTGCGATGAAGGCAAACTAAGGTTGCTGTGTTACAGAAAGGTGTCGCAGTAGACACATCTTTGTTACGGAAGTTGTTTCTTGTTTTAATCATTAATTTAAGGTGGTTGAGTTTGTTATTTTTGAGTTGCGTCATCCGTGCGGTTAACAATTGGTCACGTAACTTTATTCGGTTTGATATCTTTACAAGTCTTGCACTTGCCCGCAGTGAAGGCTATATTTCAGGGAGTGATGCTATTGAATCGTAATTATGACATGAGCGATACCTAAGGCTATTATTTGGCGGTGCAGGAATGGAAATCGGCGGAATGAACAGTGCTGTGCGGGGCTATGAAGCCTACGCCAAAGCGGCAGCGACAGAGCGGCTTGAGGCAGCCGCTGCCGCGCAGCAATTCCGTACGCAGTCATCTGTAGGATTCAAGCTGGGCAAGTTCGGGGTTCGATATGAAACCGAGGAGCCGGCTTCGTCTGATGACATGATGTCTGAGGCCCGTTCGACGCTTCGCGAGAGCTATGTTCCAGATTTGGAAACTGCAGGCCTCAGGCGACAGATTTCGGCAGCAACACAGCTGGAAGGTGCGCCCGAGTCTCAGTGGATGCGTAGGTATGGCGCCAATGCCTACCAGCAGTCCGAAGCGGCATTTGCAAGACAGTCGTCCATGTTGCAAGTAACCGTGTAGGCAGCCGGATACAGAATAGATAAGGCCCGTCTCAATATGAGGCGGGCTTTTTTTTGGCGTACGGTTGAATTGGGTGGGGAGATGATAGGCGGCAAAAAGAAGGGGCCTGTCCTTGCGGACAGGCCCCGTTGTTCCAAGCAGCGAGTTGCAGCGTCGGCTTAGAAGGTGCCAGCTTCCTTCTTAACATCCAGCGCGATCTTCCACAGAATGGATACTACGAAGAGACCGGTTGCGAAGATGCCGAGGGAAATCAGCAGTTCAGGCACGGTAGGCGTGTACACAGTGTACTTCTCGAAGGGGTTCGGCGTGAAACCACCGATGATCAGGCCGAGGCCCTTGTCGATCCAGGTGGCCGTAACCAGAATACCGAGAGACCAAGGCAGCAGCTTTTCATTGTCGCGCAGGCTCGGGGGGATGAGCAGTGCGAGGCTGAGAAGTGCCAGAATGGCGCCAACCCACATGAAGCCGGTAATCCAGTCAACATGACCGCCATGACCTGCGAAGAGGTAGGTAATGGGGTGAGCGTGACCGGGCATGCCGCTGTAGAAAGCCGTGAACACTTCCAACAGGAAGAAGAACACGTTGATCGTCATCGCGTAGGTGATGATCTTGGTCAGGGTCTGAACAGCTTCCTTGCCGGGGTTGAAGTTGGTCATCTTGCGCACCACGAAGAGGAGGAGCAGCAGGATGGCGGGACCGGCACAGAATGCGGAGCTCAGGAAGCGGGCTGCCATGATGGCGGTCAGGAAGTAGTGACGGCCGGGCAGACCAGCGTACAGGAACGCCGTTACGGTGTGGATGCTGAATGCCCAGAAGATGGACAGGTAAATCATGGGCTTGATCCACTTGGGCGGCTCAACCTGATGGCGTTCGCACTCAAGGGTGACCCAGCCGATGACGGCGTTAAGCACCAGATAGCCCATCAGAACCATCATGTCGTAGAACATGACGGAGTTCGGAGTGGGGTGGAGAATAACGTTCAGCATGCGCTGGGGCTGGCCCATGTCGGCAACGATGAAGAGCATGCACATCAGAACAGCGCCGATGGCCATGAATTCACCGAAGATGATCATCTTCTTGAACTTTTTGTAGTGATGGAAGTATGCGGGCAGCACCAGCATAACAGCGGATGCGGCAACACCGACCAGATAGGTGAACTGGGCGATGTAGAAGCCCCACGATACGTCACGGCTCATGCCGGTGATGGAGAGGCCGTACTTCATCTGGAACAGATAGGTGAAGGCGCCGAGGCCTATGAGGCTGCCGAGGAAGGCGAGCCAAACATAGAACTTGGGAGAGCCTTTCAATACTTTTTCAATCATGTCCGCCTCCTAAATGATGTAGTACACGCCAGGCTGTGTACCGACATTGGGTTTGCGGCGGATGGTGAAGTTCTCGGCCAGAACCTTGCGTACCTCGGACTCGGGGTCATTCAGGTCGCCGAAAACGATTTTGCCTTCCGCAGCCTCGACGCAGGCAGGCATAAGTCCCTGAGCAAGCCTTTCCACGCAGAAGTTACACTTTTCAACAACACCGAGCATGCGGGTCGGGAACTCGGGATTTACTTCACCCATGTCCAGATGCTTGCGGGGATCGGAGAAGTTGAAGGAGCGGGCGCCGTAAGGGCAGCCGGCCATACAGAAGCGGCAGCCGATGCAGCGGTGGTAGTCCATGGCCACGATGCCGTCAGGCTTCTTGTAGGTTGCCTTGGTGGGGCATACGCGAACACAGGGAGGATTCTCACAGTGGTTGCACAGCACGAAGAAGTCGCGGTTTTCCAGAGATTCGGACATGTGGTTATTGCCCTGCTCAGGGAAAACGTGCTCGTACGTGTCAGTCCAGAGCCACTTGATGTTCTGATTGTTGGGAATGTTAGGGACGTTGTGGGCCTTGTGGCATGCCTTTACGCATACGTCAAAGTCCTCAGGCGTCTCGAACGCGCGGGTGTCGATAACCATGGCCCAGCGACCGGCCTTCAAGCCGTTTTCGTTGGGCAGGTACTGCGCGCCCTGCTCCGCGGCATTGACAATGCCGCCAGTGGCAAGGTGGGTGCTCAGACCCAGAACGGAAAGGCTGGCAACCTTGAGGAATTGTCTTCTGCTACGTTTCATTATTGATTCCCCTTCGGCTCGACGTGACAATCCCAGCAATAGGGGGTCACGCTATTGGAGGTATGGCACTTGTCACAGAACTCTGCTTTGTTGGTGTGACACTTCATACAGGTGTTCTGCAGGCTGACGTTCCATACTTTGCCATTGGAGGCAACGTAGGTGCGCTTGCCTTCGCGCAGGGCCTGATCGCGCCAAGTATCCAGAATCTGCATATGTTCGGCTCGCATATATTCCACAGGCTCAATGCACTCCTTCTGGTCGGCAGGCAGAGCCAGTTTCGGGCGCTCATAGGAAGCGGTACCGAAGACCTTGCCAGCCCAGAAGGGAGAGGTGAACAGTGCCAGGAAGATCAGCAGACCGGGGAGAACGTACTTGGTGTTATACATGGTTATTCATCCTCCATCCCGGGCAGGTCATTCTGCCTGAGGTCCATGGTACGCTTCTTCTCGCCCTTCATGACAAGAGCGTTGGCGACGAGTTCGTGGGTGCCGTAAACGCTGACGCCGGGTGCCCAGTAGTCAGCCAGGGGAGGCAGGGTTGCACGGTCGATGGCACAGATACATGCCAGCGTGTTGACGTCGTGCTTTTCCTGCACGTAGCGCAGGGCGTTGCCTCGGGGCAGGGCGCCGCGCATGCGGATTTCCATGATTTCGTCGGTGTTGAGACCGGAACCGGCACCGCAGCAGAAGGTCTGTTCGCGGATGGTGTTCTCGGGCATTTCGAAGAAGTTGTTACATGCTGCCTTGAGAACTTCACGCGGCTCTTCAAGCAGACCCATGGCACGAGCCGGGTTGCAGGAGTCGTGGAAGGTAACGCGCAGATGATCGTTGCGGGACGGGTCGAGACGCAGCTTGTCATGCTTGATGAGGTCTGCGGTGAACTCGGTGATGTGCACCATCTTGGTCTCAGCGGCGTTATGGAACACGGTGCCCGTGATGGGGTTGACCGGGGTTTCCATGCAGCTCGGAGTGGGACCGTTCATGGTGGACATGTACTGGTTGATGACGCGCCACATGTGGCCGCATTCGCCACCCAGAATCCACTTGGAACCGAGGCGCTCGGCTTCGGCGTACATCTTGGCGTTCAGCTTCTTCATCATCTTGGAAGAGGTGAAGAGACCGAAGTTGCCGCCTTCAGATGCGTAGGTGGACAGGGTGTAGTCCAGCCCGATTTCTTCAAAGAGCATCAGGTAGCCCATGAAGGTGTAGATACCCGGATCGGCGAAAGCGTCGCCGGAGGGGGTGATGAACAGCACTTCGTGGCCGGGTTCGTTGAGGGGCGGGTTGATGCGTACGCCGGTGATTTCCTCGATGTCATCACACAGGAATTCCACGATTTCCTTGAAGGCGTGGGGGGTGATGCCGAGGTGGTTACCGGTGCGGTTACAGTTGCTGACGGGGTCCATGATCCAGTGAAGACCAAGGCCGAGCTCGTGCAGCAGTTCGCGTGCCATCATGGTCACTTCCGCAGTGTCGATGCCGTAGGGGCAGAACAGCGAACAGCGACGGCATTCAGTACACTGGTAGAAGTAGTAGAACCACTCCTTGATGACTTCCTTATCCAGCTTGCGGGCGCCGGCGAGCTTGCCGAGAATCTTGCCTGCAGTGGTGAAGTCCTTGCGGTATACGGAGCGCAGCAGTTCAGCGCGCAGCACAGGCATGTTCTTGGGATCGCCGGAACCGATGTAGTAATGGCACTTATCGGCACAGGCGCCACAGCGAACACAGATATCCATGAACAGCTTGAAGGAGCGGTACTTTTCAAGACGTTCCTTCAGGCCGTTGTAGATGATCTCTTCCCAGTTCTCGGGCAGGTTCCAGTCTTCTTCGAAGGGGTCCCAGGTGTGGGGGTTGGGCATATGCAGCCCTTCCATGGTTTCCTTCTTGGCAGGATAAGCAACTGCGCCGGGAACGATTTCCGGCTTGATGTCCATCCAGGACTCAGCCGGGGTATTGTAGTTGATTTTGATCAACTCTTCAGGGGTAGGCATTGACATGGCTGCTCCTTATTACTCTGCGTCTTCCGGCAGTTTAACAACAGGGAGACCCGCTTCATACATAGCATCCCTGAAATCGTCCTCGTACTCTTCGTACGTGCGGTATTCCTTTGCAGGGTTCCACGGGTTCACGTGGAGCTTCACACGGGAATCGTTGGGAAGGTTTCTGGTCGGGCTCAGGAATACGCCACCCATGTGCATGAGCTTGCTGAAGGGGAAGTACATGAGGAGTACTGACAGGAAGAACATGTGAATCAGGAAGGGGGCGCCGATGTTGGCCAGTGCGGCGGTATCGGGGCTCAGGTTGACAAGGCTCATGGTGAAGGTCTTCACGGAAGCGATATCAACCTTGGTGAAGTAGCGCATGGAAATGCCGCTGCCCACCAGACCGAAGATAAGACAGAGGGGGAAGTAGTCGTTGATGAGCGAAATGTACTTCACCTTCTGGTCAAAGAGACGGCGACCGAGCAGGTAGCACAGTGCCAGAACAACAAGGGCATCCGTCATGAACAGGCGGGGAACACCAATCTGCATCATGCCGTCCAGAGTCTCAAGAGCGCTGATGACAAACGGAACAGGCTCCATGAAGAAACGGAAGTGGCGAACAAAGATAAGCAGGAAACAGTAATGGAAAATAAGGGCAAACAACCACAGGAACTTGTTGGACCAGTAGACAACACGGTTGCCGCCTTCGATGGAAACAGAGGTGTTTCTGAACAGGGATCTGAACAGCAACACTTCAAGAACCATGCGGATGATGACACCGGTGGTGTCGGACGGGTTGTCCAGAGATGCGGGCTTGATCCAGGGCAGAGACTTTTGCTGGCCTCCGGTGGTCGGGATGCGGAACGGAACAGGGCGACGGGCCCAGTCCATAATCCGCCAAGCAAACCCGATCAGGAAGACGATCAAAGCAGTGTAGGGAATGCATGCTGCAAAGACGTACTGGAGACCCATCTGGGCTCCCATCCAAGCCATGACTCCCAATGCTGTGACCGCGAGAAGTGAAATAATCATTCCGTACCTCGCTGCTAGGCTATCGGTTTTCGTTATCCGGTTCCCCAACCGGTTTTTCCAATATACGCTCAGCTCTTCGAATGAGCTGTGAGTGCGCACGCTTGAATTCCTCAACTCGAAGTTGCTGAATTCTGTCTCTGCATTCGCTGTAGATCTTGAAACCCTGCAAGGCGATGGAGTCTATCTTGGCTTCAATGCCAAGCAACTCATCATACGCTGCCGTTGAGGTTAGCGCTGCCTTGATATGTTTACGGATAATTGTTTTGAGGAAGAAAATGACGGCCATGGCCTGATCAGGTGCAAACTTCTGAACGGCACGGACCCGGATGAGTTCGTCAACGGCTGGAGAAACCGTTTCAGAATCGAGGGTCGGGGCAAGCAGCGCGGAGACAATGGTCTCCGCAGCCTTTCTGGTCTTTGCTCCGACCGGATTGGAAAATGCGTTGGTCTGGCTTCGTAGAAAACCAACGGTGTCAAATGGATAGGTTCCGTAAATTACGTCTATCCATTCCTTGGTGATCGCTTCGCGATGCTCCTGCAGGCTACCCAGTATGCTCATCAGTGAAATCGATTGTTGAGGTGCTTCAATTACAGTACGGGTGCTTGGTTCATTGCGACTGTCGTTGCCATTGTGACGAAATGCGCAACATAAGGCACCGCTAAGTCCAATCTCGGGCCCCCGTATACGGCGTTTTTTGGACATTGTCCAAATGAAATCACCGGATAAGAGGGCCTTTGCAGACGGTTGTGACGGTGCCTAGACAGGGCTGTCGAAAATTATTTTTTTCACATAGTCTGATTCGAAAAAAAGGTCAACAAAATCAGAACATTCTGAGTGTGTAATCAAACGGCCGCATACATCCGAAGTTATTCGAAAAAGCAAAACTGCTATTTTGGTGCTTATTGCGGACAGGGGGGAGCTGCTTCTCCGCCGCATCCGGCGAATTGTTCAATATTCGGCATTGTTGGTTGGAATGCGGGAGACTGCGGCATGGATGGTGTGCTGTTCTGGATAGGGGGAATGCCGCCATCAAAGGAGGGGGAGGCATCAAGCAGAGAGCGTGGAACCCCGCTGGTAACCAAAACCGGGATGCGTGTTGCGCCAAGTGCTCCGAGGCGTGCTTTGTTGCGGAAGAGATCCCAGCGAAGCGCAAGGGGAACCGATGTTGAGACGGGGTTTTCCGCAGGGCGGGTGGTGCGTTTGAAGGCAATATAGAATGAGGTTCCTTCCTGCATGGAGTTGCTGATGCGGGCAATGGACTCAATGTCCGCTTCACTTTCGGCAACAGGGATGAAGGCGATTCTGGCGTCTGGATTGACGGCGAATCGTTCGATAGTGGCAAGACAAACCGGGCAACTGGGCGAGAAGAAAACCTGCATGTCTGCCTTTTCCGGGCCGGCGATGGCCCACACTCCCAATGATTCGTTAAGCGTGCCGAAAATGTTCGGGCAGAAGGCGAAGAGCCAGACGGTGAGCAGGAGGCTGCTCCGGCGGTTGCGAGCGCCGGTATCACGATAAAGGGAGTAGAAAATCAAGGCGATAAGTAACGCCGCAACGAGGCAGGCAAAGCAGGGGGCTGTAAAAGCCATGAAAACCAGAAGCAAAATATCGATGAAGAGAGCCAGCGTTGCAACAGCCAGCGCAATAGGACGACGACCTGCCAGGCATAACAGCAACGTAAAGGCGAAGAATGCGCTGCCGAACCACCACAGGGAGTAACCTTGGATTGTGATGTCCTTGAACAGTTCGCACCCGGTTGTGATGCAAAAGCTTTCGGCCTTTCCCAGAGCCTGCAGGGTGGAGTATGTCAATCCTGTCAGGGCTAAGAAGGCTGGAATCCATGCAACTCTATTCTTCCGAGACTGCTCAAACATGACTTGCTCCACATTCGCCGGAATCACGCAAGGGTGCCAGCGGGATATTATTTCTCATGATCAAAGCCGGTTCGGGCGGTACTGTACTGTGTATCTGTTTCAGGGTAAAGAGTTTGCCATGCTTACACGTGAAGGACTGGATAACTCTCAGCCGGCAAAGCCGGAAGCGGACATTCCCTATTCTGTCAGGCGGAGCGCACGGGCAAAGCGAGTGTCGTTGCGCTATTCCGCATTGGAAGGGCTGATCGTTGTCGTGCCGCAAGCCTATGATCTTTCACGCATTCCGTCCATTGTGCAACGCAAGAAGGATTGGATAGCGAGGGTTGCCGATCAGTTCCAGCAGCGTGTGGAACAATATGCCAACGAGCCGGATTTTCCTGAAGCGGTTCTGTTGAGGGGGGCCGGAAAGGTTGTGCCTATACGGTATGCTCCCTCTTCTCGTCCTTTTTCCGTGCGGGAGAACGGAGACGGTCTTATGGTTTCGGGGCGGTATGATTCCCAGCGGATTCAGACGTTTCTTCGAGAATGGCTGAAGCGACAGGCAACGGTATTTTTGATTCCGTTGATGTATGAATTGGCCGAGCGGCAGGGGATTGTGTTGAAAGATGTGCGCATCCGCCTGCAGCGTAGCCGTTGGGGGAGTTGTTCCGTGGATAATACCATCAATCTGAATGCCAGATTGATGTTGTTGCCGGAGCCTATGCTCAGGTATGTTTGTCTGCATGAATTGGCGCACTGTGTACATCACAACCATTCCAAGGCGTTCTGGCAGCATCTGGAGGGCATGATGCCGGAGGCGCGTCGGTTTGATGCCGCACTGGGGGGGGCGTGGCGTTTCATTCCCCGATGGTCTTACGCCTGATCCCTTTATGGGCGTGAGGCATTAAGCCGGGTTTGTTCTTGAGATCAAATCATGCCTTTCTGCGCTTTGGCGCAGTAGTTTTTCACTATCTGTTTACGTTAACCCAGGCGGCAGTATGGTCATGCGTCTCTCTCATCATAGAGGAACCATGCGGGTTTCCCTGTCAACGCTCCTGAATCTGTTTTTCGGGGCGGTCGGCTGCATCCTTTTGGTGACATTGATGCTGGCCTGGGAGGTTTCTTCCGCGCCCCATGTGCCTTCATCCGGTTCCCCCAACAGCGTTGACGCTCAGCAGGCAAATCGACTTCAGAGCGCAGCCTTACTCGAGTTGGTTGTTCTTACCGGAGATAGCATGATTGCCACCCCGGAAGGGGCGGAACGCCAACTCCATCTTCGCATTGTTGATCGTTATATGGATTTGGCTGAAGCATCGCAGTTTAGTGCGGTTTCGGATGTTTTGGCAGAGGGTAGGGAGATTCTTGGGGTCCTTGCACAGCATGACAGGAAAGAATTCGACCTTGAGGGACTCTGGGTGCCGTGCAAAAGCCGCATGCTCTTTCTTGCCGAAGCTCTTCGCTCGCAACAGTCCAGCAGCGCCTCCATTTTTTCAGTGCAGATTTCGACGGGGGGGAGTTTCAGTTGGGTTCTGTTGCCCTGTCTCGGTTTTGCCCTGTTGGCACTTGCGGCATTATATGTCTCGGTCCGGAGCTTTGTACTAAACCCCGTGCAAAGAATTTCTCAGGAAAGAGGGAAAAGTTGGTCAGTTGCCTTTGGGGGCTATGTCTTGATGATTGATGGCCCCGAGGTGGTGGAGGGGCAGGGGGAGACGGATGAATTGCATCGGAGCAAGGAGGCCGACACGGATTTCTCATCATTCCGGAAAGGGTATGGGAACGATAATGCGGAGCCGGATGTGGACAGCAAGACGTCTGTCCTGCTGGTTGAGGACAGTCCGTTAAGTGCAGAGGTGAGTCTGCACGTGCTACGCAATGCCGGATTGGTTCCACAGCATTTCGAGTCTGGCTTCAGGGCGTTGGAGGCGGCAGAGCATTCAAATTATCGTATGGTCTTTGTGGATATTTCCATGCCGGGTATGGACGGTTATGAAGTTGCGCGAAGGTTGAAGAAGCTGACGCGCTACAGGCTCGTGCCGGTATTTGCCCTCACTGCCGACGAGGTACCGTCTGTAGCGGAAGCTTGTCGCGAATCAGGGATGCTGGGGGTTCTGAAGAAACCCCTTACTGTTCCAGTGTTGCATGCCCTTCTGCAGGGAGCACTGGAGGAGGTTTATGCGGACCCTCTTCTGCACTCGGAAGGCGTTTTGGTGTTTGCTCATGATAGCTATGAACCCGGGGCAATACCTTCTTCTGAGGGGATAGCCAGTGGTTCGCCCCCCAAAATAGACTGTGGTTCCCCGGTTACTGAAGTGTTACCGGTGCTGGACGTTCAGTTTGCCTTGAATGAAATGGGAATAGGAATGTCGCAGTATGCGGAATTGCTAAATGAGGTTCTTACGTGGATTCCGACCTATATTAATGATGTCGAGAGGCTGCTCAGGGAAAAGGACTTAGTGAACTTGGGACGCCTTGCTCACAGAATAAAAGGGGAGAGTGGGAATGTCGGGGCTGTTCGTGTCAGGCGGGATGCCGAAGAGCTGGAGCGTGTTGTTTGCTGCGGCGTCGCTGGTGGGGTATCCAATACATGCGATAGTCTTCTGATGTCATTGAGTGAGCTGGCTACGGTTATCCGTGACAGGGCGTGGTAATTGTAGCAAGGACGGGGGAGACGTAAGGATATACCGCAATTTTTCCAGAAGCCAAAGGAAAGGGGGAGATGCCGAAGCATCTCCCCCTTTATAGTCATACTAGGTCAGTCAGATTACATGGCGGCGCCGGAAGCGGCACCCTGCATCTTAACTTCAACCTTCTCGGTCAGACCTTCGTAGTAAGCGCGGAGGATGTCGAGAACTTCATCGCGACCGAAGTGGGGCACGATTTCAGCGCCTTCGGACAGAGCCTTACGCAGCTTGGTACCGGACAGGATTACGCGGTCTTCCTTGGTGTGGGGGCAGGTACGCAGGGAAGCCATGCCGTCACACTTGTAGCAGTAGAAGGTCCAGTCGATCTTCATGGGCTTGCAGAGCAGAGCCTTACCGGAATCAGCCGGGGTGGGGATCTTGTCGAAGATGGTCTGAGCTTCGAACAGGCCGTAGAAGTCGCCAACACCAGCGTGGTCGCGGCCGATCAGCATGTTGTTAACGCCGTAGTTCTGACGGAAGGTAGCGTGGAGCAGACCTTCGCGGGGACCAGCGTAACGCATGTCGAGGGGGTAACCAGCCTGGATTACGTTTTCCTTCACGAAGTAGTGTTCTACGAGGCAGTCAATGGCCTTAACACGTACGTCTGCGGGAATGTCACCGGGCTTCAGGTTGCCGATGAGGGAGTGGATCAGAACGCCGTCGCAAACTTCGATAGCGATCTTTGCGAGGAATTCGTGGGAACGGTGCATGGGGTTACGGAGCTGCAGAGCAGCAACGTTGGCCCAGCCGCGCTCTTCGAACATGGCGCGAACTTCTGCGGGACGCAGGTAAACACCCTTGTATTCGGTGGGGTATTCGCCTTCGGAAAGAACCTTAACGGGACCGGCAAGGTTAACTTCCTTCTGAGCCATTACCATCTGAACGCCGGGGTGGTCGGCCAGAGCAACTTCCCAGAACTTGTCGTCAGCGGAGTCAGCGCCTTCGCCCTTGAAGACCTGGTAGCATTCCCACTTCTTGTCTTCTTCGGACATTTCGAACTTTTCGGTGACCGTCATGGTAGCGAAAACTTCGCCCTTGCGAACCAGAGCGATTTCTTCGCCTACTGCAACGCCGTCAGCAAAAGCCTTTTCAGCGTCCAGGGTTACGGGCACGGGCCAGAAGGTGCCGTCAGCCATGGTGAAGCTTTCGCAAACGCCCTTCCAGTCAGCCTTACCCATGAAGCCGTTCAGCGGAGAGAAACCGCCGATGCCCATCATGATGAGGTCGCCCTTTGCACGGGCAGAAATTTCGAGCTGCTTCAGGCCAGCGGCCTTCTTCAGTTCAGCTTCGCGCTCAGCGCCTTCGAGAAGGCAACATACGAGACCTTTGCCGCCATGCGGGGGTACCAGCTTGGACATAACTTCCTTCCTCCGAAAATATAATGAGTTTTTTCCCTGGGGATTTAAGACGTGGTATACGTGCGAAAATCCGTAAATGCCGTATTGGAAAATCTCTGTGCTCGGATCCGATCGACATAGCGAGTACATTAAGTATCAGGAATGCCTGTTCGGATTAGTCCCTTGCACGTGTTGAAGGTCTTGTGAAAAATTAGACAAAAAGTCAAGCGTAAAAACTTCACTTTTTAAAACTAATAAAATTAGAGAGTTGCAAGAGTGGTTGTCTGTCAAGCATTTTTTGAAAATAGTGGCGTATGTGCATGTCTAATCATTAAGATAGATGGACCGGGCATAAAAGGGCCTTTAAGAGCCCCAATAAGGATGATGTTTTAGGCATGTGATAAATAGCGCAAGAAGGGGGGGCGGGGGGACGAATTAAATATCATGGCCGGACAGCAAGAATTTGCTTGAATACCTTTTCGAAACGGCGTAAAGAACCATGTTTCTGATTTCACGGGTCTGATTTCGATGCCAAGCGGGCTGCTGGGCCGCATCGGAGTCCCCGTTTGGATTGGCGCAGGCGCGCGCTTCTCCTTCCAGACATGCTGACTGGTGGGAGGGTTCGTATTGTGCTGCCGCTTGACAGTTTGTCAGTGGCGGTGTATGGCCGTGCGTCTTAAACTGAGCGAAAGACTTTGATAATTTCCTACGGAGGAAAAATGCCCACTATTAACCAGCTCATCCGCAAGGAGCGTAAGGCTGTTGTAAAGCGGAAGAAGACTCCCGCTCTGCAGGCCTGCCCTCAGCGTCGCGGTGTTTGCACCCGTGTGTACACCACCACGCCTAAGAAGCCTAACTCCGCTCTGCGTAAGGTTGCTCGTGTACGTCTCACCAACGGTCTTGAAGTGACCGCCTACATTCCCGGTGAAGGCCACAACCTGCAGGAGCACTCTGTTGTTATGATCCGCGGCGGCCGCGTAAAAGACCTTCCCGGTGTGCGCTATCACATCGTTCGTGGTACTCTCGACACTTCTGGTGTTAACGATCGTCGTCAGGGACGTTCCAAGTACGGTGCCAAGCGGCCCAAGTAGATATTGGAGTAAGATACTATGCCTCGTAAAGGTCCTATCCCAAAGCGTGAAATCCTGCCTGATCCGGTATACGGAAGCCGTTTGGCTGCCCGTTTTGTCAATCGTCTGATGTACGACGGCAAGAAGGGTACGGCTGAAAAGATTTTCTACAAGGCCCTGGAAGTACTGGCCGAGAAGACCGGTGAAGACGCAATCCGCGCTTTCGAGCGTGCGATTGAGAACGTGAAGCCCCATCTCGAAGTCAAGTCCCGCCGCGTTGGCGGTGCTACCTATCAGGTGCCGCTGGAAGTGCGTCCCGACCGCCAGGTTTCTCTTTCTATCCGCTGGCTGATCACCTACTCCCGCGGCCGTGGCGAGCAGGGTATGGTTAACCGCCTGTCCGGCGAATTGCTTGATGCATACAACAACCGCGGCGGCGCCGTGAAGAAGAAAGAAGACACCCACCGTATGGCCGAAGCCAACAAGGCTTTCGCTCATTACCGTTGGTAGTGCTGGAGACGAAGCGTGTCTAGAAAAGTACCAATTCCCATGCAGAGGAACATCGGCATCATGGCTCACATCGATGCCGGTAAGACCACGACCACTGAGCGTATCCTTTATTACACCGGTGTGTCGCATAAGATCGGTGAAGTTCATGATGGCCAGGCTACCATGGACTGGATGGAGCAGGAGCAGGAGCGCGGTATCACCATTACCTCCGCTGCTACCACCTGTTTCTGGAAGGAGCACCGCGTAAACATCATCGATACCCCCGGCCACGTTGACTTCACTATGGAAGTTGAACGTTCCCTGCGTGTACTCGATGGCTGCGTGTGCGTGTTCGACTCCGTTGCCGGTGTTGAGCCCCAGTCTGAAACCGTATGGCGTCAGGCTGACCGTTACGGCGTTCCCCGTATCTGCTTCGTCAACAAGATGGACCGTATCGGTGCCAACTTCTGGCGTTGCGTGAGCATGATTAAGGATCGCCTCGGTGCCAAGCCCATTCCGCTTCAGCTGCCCATCGGCTCCGAAGATCACTATGAAGGCATTGTTGACCTCATCGAAGGCAATGCCATCTATTACGATAAGGCATCCAAGGGTGCGGAGTTCGAAATCAAGGCAGTTCCTGCAGACATGCAGGACCTGTTTGATGAGAAGCGCCTCGAAATGATGGAAGCCGTGGCTGAAGAAGACGAAGCACTTCTTGAAAAGTACCTCGGCGGCGAAGAGCTGACCGTGGAAGAAATCAAGAACGCTGTTCGTCTGGCCACCATCCGTCGTTCCATCGTTCCGGTTATGTGCGGTTCCGCATTCCGTAACATGGGCGTACAGCCCCTGCTGGACGCTGTTATCGACTTCCTGCCCAGCCCTGTCGATATTCCCGCCATGGTTGGTACTGATCCTGACAAGGAAGAAATCAAGTACGAATGCCCCTGTAAGGACAGCGAGCCTCTCGCCGGTCTGGTGTTCAAGCTGATGTCCGACCCCTACATCGGTCACCTTTCCTTCGTCCGTATCTACTCCGGCTTCATCGAGTCCGGTATGACCATTCTGAATGCTAACACTGGCAAGAAGGAACGTGTCGGTCGTCTCTTGAAGATGCACGCCAACAAGCGTGAAGAAATCAAGTGGGCGGGCGCAGGTGACATCGTAGCCGTTGTTGGCATGAAGAACGTGTCCACCGGTGACACCGCATGTGCCGTTGAGCGTCCCGTTGTTCTGGAGTCTCTCGACATCCCCGAACCGGTTATCGAAGTTGCCATCGAGCCCAAGACCAAGGCTGACCGCGATGCTCTGTCCGCAGCGCTCGCCAAGCTGGCCAAGGAAGACCCGTCCTTCCGCGTGAAGGGCGACGACGAAACCGGCCAGACTCTGATTGCCGGTATGGGCGAGCTGCATCTCGAAATCATCGTTGACCGCCTTACCCGCGAATTCAGCGTTAACGCAAACGTGGGCAAGCCCCAGGTTGCGTACCGCGAAACCATCACCAAGGCTGCCAAGGAAGACCACAAGTACGCCAAGCAGTCCGGTGGTCGCGGTCAGTATGGTCACGTTGTTATCGAGGTCGAGCCGAACCCCGAAAAGGGCTACGAGTTCATCAATGCCATCACCGGCGGTGTTATTCCCAAGGAATACATCCCCGCTGTCGACAAGGGTATTCAGGAAGCGCTCAAGAGCGGTGTTTCCGCTGGCTTCCCCACTGTTGACGTGAAGGTTACCCTCGTGTTCGGTTCCTACCACGATGTTGACTCCTCCGAACAGGCTTTCTACATTGCCGGTTCCATGGCAGTGAAGGAAGCTATGCGCAAGGCTGGTCCCCAGATCCTTGAGCCGATCATGTCCGTTGAAGTTGTTACCCCCGAGGAATACCTCGGCGACGTTATGGGTGACCTGAACGGCCGTCGTGGTCGCGTGCAGGGTATGGAAGCCCGTGCCAATGCGCAGGTTGTTGCATGTATGGTTCCGCTGAGCGAAATGTTCGGTTACGCTACCGACCTTCGTTCCAAGACCCAGGGTCGCGCAACCTTCACCATGCAGTTCGACCACTACGAGCCCGTTCCCAACTCGATTGCCGAAGGCATCAAGGCCAAGACCGCGTAGTGACGACCTATATATAATGATTAGCTCCGGTCTCCTCTGGGACCGGAGCTTTCTTTTTTTGAAAGGGTAGGGCACCGGTGGATTATATTTTTTTCAAGAAAAAATATTTCCTGCTTGACGCCTGCTGTGGCGGCATGTATAAACCGTCTTCGCTGTTCGGGACTCTGTGTCTCCCGAGACGGCAAATCTCCTCCTCACCCTGGGGGGAATAAAGAACAGGTTGAGTCTGTTCTGCTGTTGTTTGACATTTGCAGGCGTTTCTAAATGCTGCATGGTGTCGCACCAATCAGTCTGGGATAATCCAGATAATGGTGCACATACAATAGAAGGGTGCTCAAGCACCCGCATTTAGGAACCCTCTTGGACCACCTGTCCGGCTGATCGTATATCAGTACCGGGCCAGGCTGGCGACAACGTGGGCGTTCTTCGTGGAAGCGGAGAGAAGACAATAGGTGTTGCTGGACTGGAAAGGTCCGAATCCCCCTCTTTTTCTTCTCCTCCCCATATACTCCATAAAGAGCGCATGATTTCGCAAGCGAAGTCGTGGCAACCCTCGTTCATCGCCGGACTGAACGGCAAGCAAAGCCTAAAGCCTGCGGAGTCGTTATCCGCAAGTGAGTCCGGCGAGCAGCCATCGTTTGTGAGGAATTTACTGCCTATCGCCTGAAAGGCAGGGTGCGCTCCACCTCACGGGGCCACCAGAGGCAAGGGTACTGTTTCCCGAATCATGGAGTAATAAACTATGACGACTGTTAGCAGTGATCGTATCAGGATCAAGCTGAAAGCTTACGATTACCGCATCCTTGATAAGGCTGTGGCTGAAATCGTAGATACGGCGCGCAACACGGGCGCTGGGGTAGCCGGTCCTATTCCGCTCCCCACCAACATCCACAAGTTCACGGTCAACCGTTCCGTTCACGTAGACAAGAAGTCTCGTGAACAGTTCGAAATGCGCATTCACAAGCGGCTCATGGACATCCTTGAGCCCACCCAGCAGACCGTGGATGCACTTGGTAAGCTGAGTCTGCCCGCTGGCGTGGACGTAGAAATCAAACTCTAGCGAGAGGTAGTCATGGCTGAGAAAATGGCAATCTTGGGCCGCAAGTTGGGCATGACGCGCATCTTCGTCAGTGACGGTTCCGCAGTAGCATGTACCGTCATCGAAGCTGGCCCCTGCCCCGTTATCCAGGTGAAGGATGCGGCCTCTGATGGATATAATGCAGTGCAAATCGCCTTTGGCACCGCCAAGGAAAAGCACGTCACCAAGCCTATGCAGGGTCATTTTGAAAAGGCCGGCAAGGGCTTGTTCCGTAAAACTCGTGAAATCCGTCTCGAAGGTGCGCCTGAGATGGAAGTAGGCCAGGAACTCACCGTCGAGATTTTCAATCCCGGCGACAAGGTGAAGGTTACCGGCACTTCCATTGGTAAGGGCTTCCAGGGCGTTATGAAGCGCTGGAACTTCGGTGGTATGCCCGCGAGCCACGGTCACGAAAAGGTACATCGCTCCCCCGGTTCCATCGGTAACAACACCGAGCCCGGTAAGATCATCAAGGGCAAGAAGATGGCTGGCCACATGGGCAGCGAGCGTACAACTGTCATTAACCTCGAAGTCGTCGCTGTGCGCGCCGATGAAAACCTGATCCTGATCAAGGGTGCCGTTCCCGGTCCCAAGAATGGTCTGGTAATGGTTCGCAAGCAGTAAAGGGGTACTACAGTGGCTGTTGTAAAAGTATACGATCAGAACAAGCAGGAAGCTGGTGACATCACCTTGGCTCCTGAAGTGTTCGAAGTCGAGGTAAAGCCGGAAATCCTGAACCTCGTGGTTCGCGCTCAGCGTGCCGCCATGCGTGCAGGAACTCATGCTGCCAAGACCCGCGCCGAAGTTAGCGGCGGTGGTGCCAAGCCCTGGCGCCAGAAGGGTACTGGCCGTGCTCGTTCCGGTTCTTCCCGTTCGCCCATCTGGCGTGGTGGTGCCGTTATTTTTGGCCCCCAGCCCCGCGATTACGGCTTCAAGGTAAACAAGAAGGTTCGTCGCCTTGCAATGCGCATGGCTCTTTCCTCCCGTCTGGCTGCAGAGTCTCTGATGGTTGTAAAGGCTATTGAGCTGCCCGAAGTAAAGACCAAGCTGATGGCTGACGTTGTCGGCAAGCTGGGTCTGGGCAAGGCTCTGATCATTGCCAACGGTGCCGATGAAAAGCTCGCGCTTTCTGCTCGCAACCTGCCCGGCATCACCGTGCAGAATGTTGAACAGCTGAACGTGTATGACGTGCTCCGTCACAAGCAGCTGGTTCTGCTTGAAGGCGCCGTTGAACCCGTTCAGGAACGACTGAAGTAAGAGGTTGATGATATGAACTACACTCAGATACTTATCAAGCCTCTGGTCTCTGAAAAGGCTTCCGATCTTAAGGATTATGCCGAGAAGGTGACCTTCTACGTCGCTCCCAGCGCCAACAAGATTGAAATCAAGAAGGCCGTCGAAGAAGCCTACAACGTGAAGGTTGCGAGTGTGAACGTTGTACGTCGCCAGCCCATGGCTCGCGTACGTCAGGGTCGCACTGTCGGCAGAATTCCCGGTTACAAGAAGGTGTATATCACCCTCGCACCCGGCGAAAAAATCGAATTCTTCGAGGGAGTGTAAGCAATGGCAGTTCGTAAGCTTAAGCCTACTTCTCCGGGTCGTCGCTTCCAGACCGTCTCCGACTTTGAGGAAGTAACGCGCAGCACCCCTGAGAAGTCTTTGACCGTAGGTCTGACAAAGAAGGCCGGTCGTAACAGCTATGGCCGTGTCACCATGCGTCGCCGTGGCGGCGGGCACAAGCGCCTGTACCGTCTCATCGACTTCAAGCGTGACAAGTTCGATATTCCGGCAACCGTTGCCCACATCGAATACGACCCCAACCGTACCGCTCGCATTGCTCTGCTGAACTACGCAGACGGTGAAAAGCGCTACATTCTGGCTCCTCTTGGCATCCAGCAGGGTGACAAGCTGATCGCCGGTGAAAGCGCTGACATCAAGCCCGGTAACGCTCTGCCCATGGCAAAGATTCCGGTTGGTACCATCATCCACAACATTGAGCTTGCACCCGGCAAGGGCGGACAGTTCTGCCGCGCAGCCGGTTCCTACGCACAGCTCATCGCCAAGGAAGGCAAGTACGCTCTGCTGCGTATGCCCTCTGGTGAAGTTCGCAAGGTTCTGCTTACCTGCGTGGCCACTGTTGGTCAGGTTGGTAACGTGAACCATGAGAACATCTCTCTGGGTAAGGCAGGTCGTAACCGCTGGCTGGGTCGCCGTCCTAAGGTTCGCGGCGTAGCCATGAACCCGGTTGACCACCCGCTTGGTGGTGGTGAAGGTCGTAGCTCCGGTGGTCGTCACCCGGTTACCCCCTGGGGTATTCCCACCAAGGGCTACAAGACCCGTGATCGCAAGAAGGCTTCTTCCAAGCTCATCGTTAAGCGTCGCGGTCAGAAGTAGGAGTAGAAAATGCCAAGGTCTCTTAAAAAAGGTCCTTTCGTCGACGACCATCTGTACAAGAAGGTCGAGAAGGCTCAGGAATCCGGCGACCGCCGCGTCATCAAGACCTGGTCCCGTCGTTCCACCATCCTTCCTGAAATGGTAGGCCTTACCTTCGCGGTACATAACGGCAAGAAGTTCATTCCTGTTTTCGTTACTGAAAACATGGTAGGGCACAAGGTGGGCGAATTTGCTCCCACTCGTACCTACTACGGCCACGCAGCCGACAAGAAGAGCAAGGCCAAGCGCTAGGTAGGTGAGTACTATGCAAGCCCAAGCTACAGCAAAGTTTATCCGCGTGTCCCCGCGCAAGACCCGTCTCGTTGCACGCAACGTGAACGGTCTTCCCGTGGAAGACGCACTTAATATCCTGAAGCTTACCCCGCAGAAAGCTGCCGGAATCATCTACAAGGTGCTTCATTCCGCAGTGGCCAACGCAGAGCAGATGCCCGGCGTTGACGTGGACGCGATGGTAGTCAAGCAGGTTATCGTTAACGAAGGTCCTACCTGGAAGCGTTTTATGCCCCGTGCACAAGGTCGTGCCACGAGCATCAAGAAGCGCACCAGCCACATCACTGTAATTCTTGAAGAAAATTAGGATACAGTTATGGGTCAAAAAGTACATCCGTACGGATTCCGCCTCGGGTACAACAAGAATTGGAAGTCCCGCTGGTACAGCAAAAAGGAATACCCGGCCTTCGTTTACGAAGACGACAAGATTCGCAAGTATGTGAAGAAGGCCCTGTTCCATGCCGGCATCGCCAGCATTGAACTTGAGCGCGCCGGTGGTAAGGTTCGTCTGATTCTCTCCACTGCACGCCCCGGTATTGTTATCGGTCGCAAGGGTGTTGAAATCGAAAAGCTCCGCGCTGACCTTCGCAAGAAGTTCAACCGTGAGTTCTCCATCGAAGTCAACGAGATCCGTCGTCCTGAAATTGATGCCCAGTTGGTGGCAGAAAGCATCGCTCAGCAGCTTGAGCGCCGTGTTGCCTTCCGTCGCGCCATGAAGCGTACCGTTTCCATGGCTCGCAAGTTTGGCGCAGAAGGCATCAAGGTTGGTTGCGGCGGTCGTCTTGCCGGTGCAGAAATCGCACGTAGCGAATGGTACCGCGAAGGTCGCGTTCCGCTGCAGACTCTGCGCGCTGACATCGACTACGGCTTTGCCGAGGCCTCTACCACTTACGGCATCATCGGCGTCAAGGTCTGGATCTTCAAAGGTGAAATCCTTGACAGTGAGGTAATGCAGTAATGCTGATGCCCAAAAGATCTAAATTCCGTAAGCACCAGACTGGCCGCCTGAAGGGTAAGGCCCTTCGCGGTAACAGCGTTGCTTTCGGTGATGTAGGCTTGAAGGCGTTGGAACATGGCAAGCTTTCCAACCAGCAGATTGAAGCTGCACGTATTGCCATGATCCGTCACATCAAGCGTGGTGGCCAGGTTTGGATTCGCGTCTTCCCCGACCGTGTCAAGACCAGCAAGCCTCTTGAAGTTCGTCAGGGTAAAGGTAAGGGTGCTCCCTGCGGTTGGTACGCCCCCGTAAAGCCCGGCCGCGTTCTGTACGAAATCAAGGGTGTTGATATTGAACTCGCTAAGGAAGCACTTTCCCGTGCTGCCTACAAGCTCCCCATCAAGACCGCTATCGTGGTAAAGGAGGGGATCTAATATATGAAGACTGCAGAATTGAGAAAGCTGAGCGCCGAAGAGCTGAAGACCAAGCTCGAAGAATCCCGCAAGGAACTCTTCGACCTGCGCTTCAAGCATGCTACCGCACAGCTTCAGAAGACCTCCGGATTGCCGGAAACCAAGCGCAACATTGCGCGTATACTGACTATCCTGAAAGAAAAGGGAGCGTAGTATGTCCGAAGCTATCGTAAAGCAAAACGGCAGAACGCTCGTTGGCACTGTTGTAAGCGACAAGAACGACAAGACCATCGTTGTTCGTGTTGAAACTCTGGTTAAGCACCCCCTGCTGAAGAAGTACATCCGCCGCAGGAAAAAGTTCACCGCACATGATCCGCAGAACGAATGCGGCATGGGTGACAAGGTGAAGATCGTTGAGTTTCGTCCGCTCAGCCGCAACAAGCGCTGGCATCTGGTATCCATTTTGGAAAAAGCCGTTTAGGGGTTAACGATGATCCAGGTAGAATCTACTCTTGAAGTAGCCGACAATTCCGGTGCCAAGAAGGTTGCCTGCATCAAGGTACTCGGTGGTTCTCACCGCCGCTATGCCTCCGTGGGCGATATCATCGTTGTCTCCGTGAAAGAGGCTATACCTCATGCTAAGGTAAAGAAAGGGGATGTGATGAAGGCAGTTATCGTGCGTACGAAGAAAGAAATTCGTCGCGCCGATGGTTCCTACATCAAGTTCGACACCAACGCTGCTGTGGTTCTGTCCAAGCAGGGTGAGCCTGTCGGCACCCGTATCTTCGGACCCGTTGCCCGCGAACTGCGCGGTAAGGGTTTCATGAAGATCGTATCCCTCGCACCTGAGGTTCTGTAGGAGATAACCATGAAGCAGTATCGTATTCACAAAGACGACAAAGTAATGGTTGTCTCCGGTAAGGATAAGGGCAAGATCGGCAAGGTTCTCAAGATCCTTCGCAAGAAGGACCGAGTACTTGTTGAGCAGGTAAACGTGGTAAAGCGCCACACCAAGGCTAACCCTTACCTGCAGCAGCCCGGCGGCATTGTCGAAAAGGAAATGCCCATCCACGTTTCCAACGTGATGGTCATGTGTGACGCTTGCGCCAGCCCCACTAAGGTTGGCTACCGTTACACCGAAGACGGCAAAAAAGTCCGTTTCTGCAAAAAGTGCAACGAAATCATTGGATAGGGTGAAAGACGATGAACCGTCTGCAAAAGATCTATATGGAAACTGTGGTGCCGGCCCTGCAGAAGGAGTTCCAGTATAAGAGCTCCATGCAGGTTCCCGGGCTGGAAAAGATCTCCCTGAACATCGGCCTTGGCGAAGCAAGCAACAACAACAAGCTTCTCGAAGAAGCCGTTAAGGAGCTCTCCGTCATTGCCGGGCAGAAGGCAGTTATCACCCGCGCAAAGAAGTCCATCGCTGCGTTCAAGCTGCGTGAAGGCATGCCCATCGGCTGCCGTGTAACGCTCCGCAAGGACATGATGTGGGACTTCTATGACAAGCTGGTAAACTTCGCGCTGCCCCGAGTCCGCGACTTCCGCGGGATTCCGGATCGTGGCTTTGATGGCCGTGGTAACTTTACCCTGGGCATCAAGGAGCACACTATCTTCCCCGAACTCGAAGTGGACCGCGTGGACAATCCGAAGGGTATGAACATCACTATCGTGACCACCGCGACCACTGACAAAGAAGGCAAGTTCCTGCTGGACCAGCTGGGCATGCCCTTCAAGAAGTAAGGAGAAACAGCCGTGTCTCGTACGTCGCTTGAAGTTAAAGCAAAGCGCAAGCCGAAGTTCAGTGCTCGCGCATACAACCGTTGTCCCATTTGTGGGCGTCCCCGCGCATACATGCGTAAGTTCGGCATCTGCCGTATCTGCTTCCGCAACATGTCTCTGCGTGGTGAACTGCCCGGTGTTCGCAAGTCGAGCTGGTAAAGTCACAAGGAGAATTACATGCTGACTGATCCTATTGCTGATATGCTGACGCGTATCCGCAACGCACACTTGGCCCTGCATCAGGAAGTGAGTGTGCCGCGCTCGAAGATGAAGGAAGCCATTGCCCTCATCCTCAAGGCAGAAGGTTACGTGAACGATTACACGGTAGGCGACCGTGAGATCAAGATTGCCCTCAAGTACCATCAGGGCAAGCCGGTTATCGCCGGTCTGAAGAAGATCTCCAAGCCTGGCCGTCGTGTTTACGTCGGTGCTCAGGAGATTCCCAAGGTTCAGAACGGCCTTGGAATCTGCATCCTGTCCACCTCCCGTGGTTTGCTCGAAGGTGGCGCTGCTAAAGACGCCAACACCGGCGGCGAACTTCTTTGTGAAATCTGGTAGCAGGTGCAGTCATGTCTCGAATCGGAAAACAGCCTATCCCGATCCCTTCCGGTGTTGAAGTAAAGATCGGTGCGGACGTTGTTGAGGTAAAGGGCCCCAAGGGCAGCCTTTCTACTCCTGTCGAAGCGTGCCTGAACTACGAAATGGCCGACGGCCACGTAGTACTCACCCGCAAGAATGAGACCCGTCAGGCCAGTGCTCAGCACGGCCTGCGTCGTACTCTTCTTGCCAACTGCATCGAAGGCGTTTCCAAGGGTTATTCCAAGACCCTGGAAGTCATCGGCGTTGGCTTCAAGGTCGCAGTGAAGGGCAGCTCCATTGAACTTGCCGTTGGTTTCTCCCACCCCGTAGTTGTTGAGCTCCCCAAGGGACTCGAAGCTAAGGCTGAAGGGAACAAGCTGACCGTATCCGGCGCAGACAAGCAGCTCGTTGGCGAGTTTGCAGCGTCTATCCGCCGTATCCGCAAGCCTGAACCGTACAAGGGCAAGGGCATTAAGTACGAAAATGAGCAGATCCGCCGCAAGGCCGGTAAGTCTGCAGGTAAATAGGCAGGTATAGACAAATGAAGTCCAAGAACGAAAAAAGGCTGCGCCGCAAGGTCCGCATCCGCAAAAAGATCTCCGGTACTGCGGAGCGTCCCCGTCTGGTCGTCTTCAGGTCTAACCTGCATATCTACGCCCAGCTGGTGGACGATCAGATTGGTGCGACCGTTGCGTCCGCTTCCACTCTGGCCCTTGGCAAGGATGGTGAAACCTTGAAGGCTAACAAGATCGGCGCTGGTAAAGTTGGTGCCGAAATTGCCCGCCTCGCCAAGGAAAAGGACATCGCGCGCGTGGTGTTCGACCGTAACGGCTACATCTATCACGGCAGCATCAAGGCAATCGCTGACGCAGCTCGTGAAGCTGGCCTGGAATTCTAACAGGTATAGGTATTGGCATGGAACAGAACGAACTCGGCTTAATTGAGAAGATTGTCTCTCTCAACCGCGTAGCAAAGGTTGTGAAAGGCGGCCGTCGTTTCAGCTTCAGCGCCCTTGTAGTCGTTGGGGATGGTAAGGGTTCCGTAGGTTTCGGTCTGGGCAAGGCCCAGGAAGTTCCGGAAGCCCTCCGCAAGGCCACCGAGCGCGCGAAGAAGGACATGGTTGAAATTCCCTTGGTGGACGGCACTCTGCCGTACGAAGTGCTCGGCGAATTCGGCGCAGGCCGCGTTCTGCTGAAGCCCGCTTCCAAGGGTACCGGCATCATCGCCGGCGGTGCAGTTCGCGCCGTCATGGAAGCTGTTGGTGTGCACGACGTGCTTGCAAAGGCTATCGGCACCAACAACCCCCACAACGTACTGCGTGCTGCAGTCGCTGGTCTCACTTCCCTGCGCAGCGCCGAGTATGTGAGCGAGCTGCGCGGCAAAAAGCTTGAAGCTCCCAGGAAGTAAGGATTACGACCATGATCAAGGTAAAGCTTGTACGCAGCCGGATCGCAACCACGCCGAAACAGCGCCAGGCTCTGGACGCTCTCGGCCTGAAGAAGATCCGTCAGGAAAAGCAGTTTGAGGACAATGCCGCAGTACGCGGTAATATTGCCAAAGTATCCCATCTGGTGGAGGTCACGGAGTAATGCAGCTTCACGAACTCTATCCCTTTGCTGAAGAACGCAAGGCCCGCAAACGCGTAGGTCGCGGTTCCGGCTCCGGCTTGGGTAAGACTGCTGGCAAGGGTCACAAGGGTCAGAACGCTCGAGCCGGCGGCGGAAAGGGTCCCGGCTTCGAAGGCGGCCAGATGCCTCTGCAGCGTCGTCTTCCCAAGCGTGGCTTCTCCAACTATCGTTTCAAGAACACCTACGATGTAGTGAATCTTGATCGTCTGGCAGAAGTATTCGCTGAGAAGGGCGAAGTGTCTCTTGAAGACATCTACGCAAGCGGTCTCGCTACCAACGGTGCTGCCGTTAAGGTTCTCGGTCGTGGAGAGATCTCTGTGGCCCTGAAGGTAGAAGCACACAAGTTCAGTGCTTCCGCCGTTGAGAAAATCCAAAACGCCGGCGGCGAAGCCAAGGCGCTTGAAGGGTAGGTAAAACGTGGCGCTCAGTGGTGTTGAGAACCTGGCAAGAATGCCAGAACTGAAGAAGAAGTTGATGTGGACGTTCCTGTTGCTCGCCTTCTACCGTGTCGGGATTCATGTCCCGGTGCCCGGCGTAGACACTGCCGCTCTCGTTGAATTCTTCGCCAGCGTCCAAAACACCCTGTTCGGCATGTTTGACATGTTTTCCGGGGGCGGACTTCGAAATCTTTCGATCTTCGCCCTCGGTATCATGCCCTATATCTCCGCTTCCATTATCATTCAGTTGCTCCAGGTGGTTTCACCTGACCTGAAGCGTATTGCGAAGGAAGAGGGGGCAGCCGGGCGTAAGAAGCTTACGCAGTGGACCCGCTATCTGACGGTGGTCATCACCGTCATGCAGGGGTTCGGTATCGCTATGGGTCTGGAAAGTATGACCAGCCCCACAGGTGCTCCGGTTGTTCTTACTGCCGGGTGGGGATTCCGTCTCATCACTATCCTCACGCTTACCGCTGGAACCGTGCTGATCATGTGGATCGGTGAACAGATTACTGAAAAGGGTGTGGGCAATGGCATTTCCCTCATCATCTTTTCGGGTATCGTCGCTGGTCTTCCCGGTGCGATTCTCAAGTCCTTCAATCTTATCGGTGCCGGTGAACTCTCCATCTTCATGGGGATCATCATTCTGGCACTGATGCCGATTGTGCTCGGCGCCATAGTCTTCATGGAGCGTGGTCAACGTCGTATTCCGATCCATTACGCCAAACGGCAGATGGGTCGTAAGATGTTCGGCGGGCAGACCACTCATCTGCCGCTGCGAATCAACACCGCCGGTGTTATTCCGCCCATCTTCGCCTCGAGCTTGCTGATGTTCCCCGCGACCATCGGCTCCTTCGCTCCCGGCAACGAGATGCTGCAGCAGATTACTTCGTGGTTCGCTCCCACGACCATTCTCTATAATATCCTGTTTGTTGCCCTGGTTGTTTTCTTCTGCTTCTTCTATACGGCGATCATCTTTGATCCCAAGGATATTGCCGAGAACCTGAAGAACTCCGGCGGCTTCATTCCTGGTATCCGCCCCGGCGGGAAGACTCGTGACTACATAGATAAGGTGCTCAGCCGCATTACGCTGTGGGGTGCCTTCTATATCGCCGCGGTATGTGTGCTTCCGATGGCCCTGATTTCATGGGCGAACGTTCCGTTCTACTTCGGTGGCACCAGCCTGCTCATCGTTGTGGGGGTAGCCATGGACTTCATGTCCCAGGTTGAATCCCATATGATTTCCCGTCAGTATGAAGGACTCATGAACAAGTCCAGAATCAAGGGAAGGCAGTAGGTTGAAAAAGTTTCGCGGTGTTTTTCTGAAGAATGACAAAGAGATTGGCCTCCTGCGGGAGGCCAATCGAATTGTGGCAACGATTCTTGACGTTCTTGGTGAGCACGTGCGTCCGGGCGTCAAGACTATGTTCTTTGAAGATCTCACGCAGAATTTGTGTAAGCAGTTCGGTGTGAGGCCTGCGTTTCAGGGATACTGCGGATTCCCCTATGCACTGTGCTGTTCGGTTAACGAAGAGATTGTGCACGGGTTTCCTTCGCAGCGGGTGTTGCAGGAAGGCGACATAGTCAGCTTTGATATGGGAGTTATCTACAACGGGTTTTATGGCGATTCAGCCAGAACATATCCGGTAGGTACCGTTTCCGAAGAGGCTGACAGGTTGATGACCGTAACGCGTGAATCTCTGATGCTCGGAATAGAGCAGGCTGTTAATGGCAATTCCTTGTATGACATTTCCCGTGCCGTACAGAAGCATGTCGAAGCTAATGGATTCGGTGTGGTTCGGCGGTTTGTGGGACACGGTATCGGTACCAGGCTGCATGAGCGGCCCGAGATTCCGAACTTTGTTCCTCCGGGGCTGCCGGGAGTTCCGCTGAAGGTCGGCATGGTACTGGCGATAGAGCCTATGGTTACTGTCGGTTCGTACGATGTGGACATTCTTGAGGACAACTGGACGGCTGTTACCAAGGACCGGAAACTCTCTGCTCACTTTGAACATAGTGTTGCCATCACAGCAAACGGACCTGAGATTCTCAGCTTGTCCGAATAAATAACGTCAATATGATGAAAATTGTATTGACGGCTTACGGAACAGGATGGTACTGACCTCCGTTCCGGCAGCCGGAGTGCTGCCGTGAGTTTTGTTGTGTCAGAACGATCCCAGACTTATGGAGTCTATCATGAAAGTCAGGCCTTCTGTCAAAAAGATGTGCCCAAAGTGCAAGGTAATTCGGCGCAAGGGCACCCTTAGAGTCATTTGCGAAAACCCCCGGCACAAGCAGCGCCAGGGCTAAGCGAAGCAGGAGTAGATTGTGGCTCGAATTGCTGGTGTTGACCTCCCCAGAGGCAAGCGGGTGGATATCGCCCTGACCTACATCTTCGGTATCGGCCGTTACACTGCGCTCCAGATCCTCGACACCACCGGTGTTGACTGGACCCGTAGTGCTGACGACCTCACCGCAGAAGAAGTCAACGAAATCCGCAAGGAAATCGAAACCAACTACAAGGTTGAAGGCGATCTCCGCCGCGAAGTGTCCTCTAACATCAAGCGTCTGATGGATATCGGGTGTTACCGTGGTCTTCGTCATCGTCGTGGGCTGCCAGTAAATGGCCAGCGCACCAAGACCAACTCCCGTACCCGTAAGGGTCCCCGTCGCGCTGTTGTCGGCAAGAAGAAGAAGTAAGTTCCTACACGGATCTTAGGATCAGGCGTGGAATCTCTCCCGAGCCACAGGGATCTATGAAAATTTCCCATTGGCCCGGCGTTCACGGCTTAGTCATGACTGAGCTCGTACGAGGTTCCAACCCCGTCCATCAATCATTCAGTTGAGAGAGTATAGTTATGGCTAGACCCAAACGCGCGGGCAAGAAGAAAGAAAAGAAGAACATTCCCGTAGGGATCGCCCATATCCAGGCTACCTTCAACAACACCATTATCACCTTTACGGACACTAGGGGTAATGCTGTAAGCTGGTCTTCCGCAGGCCAGAGCGGCTTCAAGGGCTCTCGTAAGTCCACCCCGTTCGCCGCACAGGTCGCCGCCGAATCTGCAGCCAAGAAGGCGCAGGAAAACGGTATGCGCACCGTCGGCATTTACGTCAAAGGACCCGGCTCCGGTCGTGAAGCTGCAATGCGTGCTGTAAATGCCGCCGGCTTCAAGGTCGCGTTTATTCGTGACGTAACCCCCATCCCCCACAACGGTTGCCGCCCGCCTAAGCGTCGCCGCGTCTAGTAGGAGGATAGTGTCTTGGCTAAGTATAATGGTTCCAAGTGCCGCATTTGTCGGCGTGAAGGTTCTAAACTGTTCCTGAAGGGTGATCGCTGCTACACTGACAAATGCGCTTTCGACCGCCGCCCCTATGCCCCGGGCGCAGCTGGTCGTGCACGCAAGAAGGTGAGCGACTACGCACTGCAGCTTCGTGAGAAGCAGAAAGTTCGTCGTATGTACGGCGTTCTGGAAAAGCAGTTCCGCGGTTATTTTGAAAAGGCTGACATGCAGAAGGGTGTAACTGGTTTCAACCTGCTCGCCCTGCTTGAACGCCGTCTTGACAACGTTATCTACCGCCTCGGCTTTGCCAACTCCCGTCAGCAGGCTCGCCAGATGGTTCGTCACGGTGTGTTCTCTATGAACGACCACAAGGCCAACATTCCCTCCATGCAGGTGAAGGTAGGCGACGTGATCGTTGTTAATGAGAAGCATCGCAAGAATCCGGTTCTGGCAGAAGCACAGGACGTGATCGCACGTCGTGGCTGCCCGACCTGGCTGGAAGTGGACGGTCCCAATTTCAAGGGTACCGTTAAGGCTCTGCCTCAGCGCGAAGACATTCAGTTCCCCATCAACGAACAGCTGATTGTCGAGCTTTACTCCAAATAAGCGGGTATAAAGCATGCTCATCAAACAAGGCGACAGGACGATCAATACGCGAAACTGGTCTGAACTGGTTAAACCTGAAACCATCACCCGCTCCGGTGATGCCGATACCCAGTACGGCAAGTTCGTTTGCGAACCGCTGGAACGTGGCTACGGCAACACCATCGGTAATGCTCTTCGTCGTGTACTGCTCGCATCGCTTCAGGGCGCAGCTATTGTCGCTGTGAAGATTTCCGGTGTACAGCACGAGTTCACCACCATCGAAGGTGTGCTGGAAGACGTGACCGACGTGATTCTGAACCTGAAGCAAATCAGGTTCGGCATGGATACGGAAGAGCCACAGAAGATTGCGTTCACCGTAAATCAGAAGGGTCCCATTACTGCTGCTGCCATTCCCGGCAACCAGCACGTGATGGTGCTCAACCCTGATCTGCACCTCTTTACCCTCACCGAGGACAAGGAACTTACCTTCGAACTCGAAGTGAGAATGGGTAAGGGCTATGTGCCGGCTGACATGCACGAAGGACTCGGTGACGAGATCGGGCTTATCGCTCTCGATGCCAGCTTCGCGCCTGTACGCAAGGTTGCCTACGCCGTTGAGCAGGCTCGCGTTGGGCAGATGACGAACTATGACAAGCTCATTCTTCAGGTATGGACCGACGGTTCTATTTCCCCTGAAGATGCCATCGCATACAGCGCGAAGATCATTAAGGACCAGATCTCTGTGTTCATCAACTTCGATGAGCGCATCTCCGAAGAAGAGTCCAGCTCTTCTTCCGCAGACAGCGGTGTGAATGAAAATCTCTTCAAGGGCATTGATGAACTCGAACTTTCCGTTCGTGCCACCAACTGCCTGAAGAGCGCAAACATCACCCTCGTTGGCGAACTGGTTCAGCGCTCCGAATCTGAAATGCTGAAGACCAAGAACTTCGGTCGCAAGTCTCTCGACGAAATCCGTCGCGTACTCTGCGAAATGGATCTGGACTTCGGTATGCAGGTTGATGGATTTGAGAAGAAATACCAGGATTGGTTGAAGAGGAAGCAGCAAAATGAGGCATAGCAATTCCGGAAAGAAGTTGAGCAGGACTCCCGCTCATCGCAAGGCCATGTTCCGCAACATGGCTAAGTCCCTGCTGACTCATTATAAGCTTCGTACCACTGAAGTTAAGGCCAAAAACCTTCGCAGCGTTGTAGAGCCCCTGATCACTCTGGCCCTCCGCAACGACCTGCATGCTCGCCGTCAGGCATATAGCGTTCTTGGCTCTCACCAGCTGGTGAAGAAGCTCTTTGATGAAATCGGCCCTCTCTATGTCGGTGTTCCCGGCGGCTACACCCGCGTTCTGAAGCTCGGCGCAAACCGCCGCGGTGACAACGCACCCATGGCCGTAATAGAGTTGACCCGTAAGCCCGGCGAATCCGTTGAGGCAGCCCAGGTTGAACCCAAGGTTGCCAAGGAAGAAGCCGTGAAGCAGGCTGTGGCCGCAGCAGAAGCTGCAGCCAAGGCTGAATAGTCAGAATCAGCTGACCCCACCGGGTCGCTGTTACTGAAGCTTATTAAGACCGCTGTGTTCGCACAGCGGTCTTTTTGCTTTTGTCGTAGTCTTATTGTTTGTGCCTCTTGTGTTATTGGAAAAACCGATGTAACGCATAGTCATGATCGATTTCAGAAAGCTCGAAGCATTTTGCAAGGTGTATGAGTTGAAGAGCTTTTCCCAAGCCGGAAAAGAGCTCTTTCTTTCGCAGCCGACCATCAGCGCGCATGTTCTGTCTCTTGAGAAAGAACTTGAGGTTCAGCTTCTGGACCGCATGGGGCGTATGGTTCTGCCCACAGCTGCCGGGGAAGTGCTGTATCAGTACGCCCGGCAGGCCTTTGCCAGTATAGAGGCCGCCAAGGCTGAAATTACGCAGTTGCAGGATGAAATTACCGGTCATTTTATTGTCGGCGGTAGTACCATTCCGGCGCATTATCTTATCCCTCCAATAATCTCCGGCTTCATGAAGCGACATCCCGGCGTGACCATGGAGCTTAAGGTGGGCGATTCCTCGCGCATCATTGAAATGGTTACCGAGGGGGAATTGACGTTGGGAATCGTCGGTGCTCAGGACACCCATCCCGAATTGGCCTATACCCCCATCATTGACGACGAGCTTGTCTTCATTGCCCCTACGGACCTGTTTCCTGACGGCACCACCCTCAGCAGCAAGGATCTGGGACGTTATCCGTGGATCATGCGCGAGAGCGGCTCAGGCACTCGTAAGAGTTTTACACGGGTTCTCGCGGATAAGGGCGTTGACGTGCGCCGTTTTTCCGCAGGGCTTACCGTTGATTCCACACAGGCTGTTTTGCAATGCGTAAAGGCAGGTCTGGGCGTAAGCATGACTTCGCGACTGGCCGTTTCCGACATGGTTGATCGTGGAGAGTTGCGGATTATTCCGTTGACAGATGTGGTTGTACGCAGGCAATTCTACTGTGTGCATCACGCCAAGAGGCATTTCTTCCCCGCAGTCACCGGTTTTGTTCACTATCTCAAGGAAAAGACCAAGCAACTTCGGAACACGCAGGCATGACAGTTTCCAGACCCACACTGGTTGATAAGGTCAAGGCGGCAGGTTGAGCTGCCAAAATAGCTCCGGGGGACCTGGAGCAGATTCTGGCTTCACTGCCGAAGGATGATTCCGCAGGGCAGGGCAGGGTGATTACCGGCACTTCGAATAACGAAGATGCCGCCATTCTGCATTTTCCTGCAGGCAAGGCCTTGGTGCAGACCCTTGATTTCTTCACCCCTATCGTAAACGATCCCTATCGTTTTGGTCAGATAGCCGCAGCCAATTCCCTTTCCGATGTCTACGCCATGGGCGGTGAACCGTGGTGTGCCATGAATATTGTGTGCTTTCCCGTGAAGACGATGCCCAAGGACATGCTGCGGGACATCATTCTCGGGGGGTATGACAAGATTCGGGAGGCGGGCGCTGTTCTGGCCGGAGGACACAGTGTTGAGGACCCCGAGATCAAGTATGGTCTTTCTGTAACTGGCGTGATCGACCCGGACGGATATACCTCCAATGCCGCCTTGCGGCCTGGAGACGGGTTGATTCTCACGAAGCCCATAGGCACCGGCGTTATTGCCACTGCCATCAAGGGCGATTGGGAAGGCAAGGAGGCACTGGAAGATCTGCTCTACACATGGGCGGCGCATTTGAATGACCGGAGCGGCAGGGTTGTTCGCGAAATGCGGATCAAGGCCGTTACGGATATCACAGGCTTCGGTCTTGGCGGGCACCTGCTCGAAATGGCACGTGCTTCGGCATGCGAGGTTGCATTGTCCGTTGCTGCCATTCCTTTTCTGTCTGAAGCAGTAGAACTGGCCGGCATGGGAATGATTCCCGCAGGCAGTTACGCCAACAGGCAGCATTTCGCGCTTAGTACGACGGTGGACGATGCCGTCGATCCCTTGCTCCGTGATCTGGTGTTCGATGCGCAGACCTCTGGAGGATTGTTGCTTGCGGTTCCGCAGCAGCAGCTTGCCGAGGTTGTGAAGCGCCTTGAGGATGCCGGTGAGCTGGCCGCTGTTGTGGGCGAAGTGCTCGGTTCGCACAAGTGCGGGCACCTGAATATCCTCCCTTAGGCAGGAATACGCAAAAGCCTGTCTCCATACTACGATTTAGTGCACTCCGAGGCTTGAACTCTGCTTCGACTAATGGTACATCTTCGCGCCTTCTACGCGTTGACAGCGTCCATTGCGACGCTTAGTTTCGTGCAGCATCTTTCATGACTGCATGAACATGCAAGCAGTACATACCTGCGAGAATGGCGGAATTGGTAGACGCACTAGACTTAGGATCTAGCGGCTTAGCCGTGGGAGTTCGAGTCTCCCTTCTCGCACCAGATATTGACCGACAGGGCGGGGCGATGTTGCACCGTCCCGCTGTCGGTATTCCGCATATTTTGATTTTTTGCCATCAGGCAAGGAGGAGCAAAAAGCCATGGAATATACCGTTGAAGACCTTTCCCCGGTAAAGAAGAAGGTTTCCGTCACCGTTCCGGTTGACGAAGTGAATGCATCCCTTTCTGCAACCATCGCCATGTACCGTACCAGCGTGGACCTGAAGGGGTTCCGCAAGGGCAAGGTGCCGTCCAGCGTGATCGAAGGACGTTTCAAGAAGGAAGTATATTCCGAGGCGACTCAGGATCTCGTGAACGTTCACATCAATGAAATCATTGGTGAACTGAACGCAAACCCTGTTTCCCGCATCGACTTCGACGGCGGCGAGCTGGTTCGCGACGAAGAGTTCAAGTACTCCCTGTCCTTTGAAGTGCTGCCCGAATTCGAGCTGCCCAACTACGAAGGCATGGAAGTGGAAATGGAAAAGGTCATGGTCAAGGAAGATGAAGTTGACGAAGTGCTCAACCGCATCCGTACCAACATGGCCGAAATCGTTCCGCTTGCTGAAAACCGTCCCGCCAAGGACGGCGAAATTGCCGTGATTGACTTCGCCGCTTATGAGAACGGTGAACCCATCGAAGGCATTGCAGCTGAAAACTTCCAGATGTCCCTCGGCGACAAGCAGGCCCTGGAAGATTTCGAAAACCTCGTGAAGACCGTTGCTCCTGGTGAAACCAAGGAAGGCGACGTGACCTTCCCCGAAGATTTCATCAATCCTGACTTCGCAGGCAAGACCGTCAGCATGAAGGTGACCGTGCACTCCATTCAGGAGCGCAAGCTGCCTGAACTGGATGACGAAATGGCTCGCAAGGCCGGCGGCTTTGAATCTGTTGAAAAGATGCGCGACGCCGTTGTGCAGTCCTACAAGCAGAGCCGCGGCCAGCTGTGCAAGTCTCAGGCTCAGACCACCATGCTGGATGGCCTGATGAAGACCGTTGATTACCCCCTGCCCGAGTCCATGGTGGAAATGTACCTGGACAACCTGCTGCAGGACCAGAAGATCAAGGTTGAGCGTCAGGGCAAGGCCATCGAATCTCTCGGCAAGACTCCCGACGAACTGCGTGCAGATATGCGCCCCGAAGCTGAGCGCATTGCCAAGACCCAGATCTTCCTCGTAGCCGCCGCCCGCAAGGAAGGCGTGGAAGTGAGCGAGCAGGAAGTGGACATGCAGCTCCAGCAGATGGCCATGAAGACCGGTCAGGACTTCCGCTCCATCAAGGATTACTACATGCAGAACAACCTGATCTTTGGTCTGCGTGACCGCATGCTGGCTGACAAGGCCATGGACGCCATCTTCGAGAAGGCCAATGTGGTCGAAGTTGAGCCCAAGGATCTCAAAGCCGACGCATAAGTGCCGGCTTGGGGTGTAAAATCGCCTCTTTTGCAGGGGAAGCGGCATCGCTTCCCCTGTTTTTTTCTTTCAGGCCTAAATAATCACGTTTTCCTGCCGTATGTATCTTGAGGAGTGCTTGCATAATTTGCTACTTTGCAACATGCTGTAGAGCGCAGGCGCAGAAAACGTTGCGGCGCGCCATGGATCGGTCTGCATGCCGTTTGCGGTCGAATCTGCTTTCCTCTTCTTCTCAACGTATCGCATCCCTATCAGGAGTCAGAAATGGCAGTGCCAATTGTCATTGAATCTACCGGCCGCTCTGAGCGCGCCTATGATATCTATTCCCGTCTGCTCAAGGACCGTATCATTCTGCTGGGCACCCCCATCGACGATTACGTGGCTTCGCTCATCTGCGCGCAGCTGCTTTTCCTTGAGTCGGAGAATCCAGAGAAGGAAATCTATCTCTATATCAATTCCCCCGGTGGTGCTGTAACGGCCGGCATGGCCATTTATGATACCATGCAGTACATTTCCTCGCCTGTAGCCACCCTGTGCATGGGGCAGGCCGCAAGCATGGGCGCGCTGCTGCTTTCCGCCGGTGAAAAGGGCATGCGCTATGCGCTGCCCAACAGCCGCATCATGATTCACCAGCCTCTGGGCGGGTATCAGGGGCAGGCTACCGACATTGAGATTCACACCCGTGAAATTCTGCGCATGAAGGATTCCCTGAACGGAATTCTTGCAAAACATACCGGACAGCCCATCGAAAAGATTGCCGAGCACACTGAACGTGATTATTTCATGGGACCCGAGAGCGCCAAGGAGTTTGGCCTCATTGACCGCATCCTCACTTCCCGTCGTGAAGTGATGGAAGAGTAAGACCTACGGGATACCGAAGTATGGACAAGACGAACAAAGACAAGCTGCAGGAACTGCGTTGCTCTTTCTGCGGCAAGGGACAGGAACAGGTTCAGCGCCTGATTGCCGGTCCTGAAGTGTATATCTGCGATGAGTGCGTTGCCCTGTGCAACGAGATCATTGCGCAGGAATCTGTACAGGAGACCGTGGACGAAGGTCGTCTGCTCTCTCCCGAAGAGATCAAGGCCAAGCTGGACGAATATGTCATCGGTCAGCATCAGGCCAAGAAAATTCTTTCCGTAGCGGTGCATAACCACTACAAGCGCGTGTTCTACGCCGAAGCTCTGGGCGACGAGATCGAGCTTGAGAAGAGCAACATCCTGCTGTCCGGTCCTTCCGGTAGCGGCAAGACGCTGCTCGCCAAGACGCTGGCTCGCGTGCTGAACGTACCCTTCGCCATTGCCGATGCCACCACGCTGACCGAAGCCGGTTATGTGGGCGAGGACGTGGAGAACATTCTCGTTCAGCTGCTGCAGAACGCCGACTATGACATTGAGGCGGCTTCCAAGGGCATCATCTACATCGACGAAATCGACAAGATTTCCCGAAAGGGCGATGGTCCTTCCATCACCCGTGACGTGTCCGGCGAAGGCGTGCAGCAGGCGCTGCTGAAGATCATCGAAGGTACCGAGGCGAACATTCCTCCCAAGGGCGGCCGCAAGCATCCCCAGCAGGAGTTCATTCGTCTGGATACCTCGAACATCCTGTTCATCCTTGGTGGCGCGTTCATCGGGCTGGACAAGATCATCGAGCAGCGCGTGCACGGCGGCGCCATGGGCTTTGGTGCCAAGGTTGTAGCGCCCAACAGCATGACCTACGGCGAACTGCTCAAGCAGGTTCACCCCAACGATCTGGTGAAGTTCGGTCTCATTCCCGAATTCATCGGTCGTATTCCTGTGGTGACCCACGTTGAGGAACTGGAAGAGGATGACCTCATCCGTATTCTCACTGAGCCCAAGAACGCTCTGGTCAAGCAGTATCAGAAGCTGTTCGAGCTGGATAAGATCTCGCTTCGCTTTACCACCAACGCGCTGCGCAGCATTGCTGCAGAGGCCATTACCCGTAAAACCGGGGCCCGTGGTCTGCGAAACGTGATGGAAAGCGCCATGCTGGACATCATGTTCCGTCTGCCCTCCCTGCAGGGTGTGAAGGAGTGCGTGGTGAACAGGGCCGTTATCGAACAGCGCAAGGAACCGATGCTTATCTATCACAATGAGGCGAAAACCGGCTCCTAGTATCTCTTCGGATCGCTTTGCCCGGTGCATTGCGGTCCGGTGCGGTGATGCCTGTTTTTTCGGGCAATCTGCTGCCGTGACCATATTGAATTGTTGACAATGGAAGATGGGGCATTAGGTGTATCTCTTATGCCCCATCTTACGTTTCAGCGGGGCGGTGGCAGTTCTACGAGGAGGATTTATGACCGAGTTCGGAACGTACGGTGAAGACCGTGCCGAGACGATTACGCTCCCTTTGATGTCCTTGCGGGAAGTGGTTATGTTCCCGCGTTCCATAGTTCCCCTGTTTGTCGGCCGTGAGGCCTCCATCAAGGCCATAGAAAGCGCCATTGCCGATCACGGCAAGGAAATTCTGCTGGTCGCCCAGCGTGAGCCGGAAATGGAAAAGCCCGGGCAGGAAGACCTGTTCGAGGTCGGTACCGTTTCCAAGGTGCTTCAGCTTCTGCGTCTGCCCGACGGTACCATCAAGGTGCTCTTCGAGGGGATGTACCGTGCCTACTGGTCGCCGGAAGGTCCTCAGTCCTTTGACGATGATCAGGATTTTCCCAAGGCCGCCATCTCCCGCATAGAAGACAACGACTATGCCGGAGCCGAGGCCGAAGCGCTTATGCGTGCCTGCCACGAGGCGCTGGACGAGTATTCCAAGATCAACAAGAAGCTGGCGCAGGAAACCCTGCTGGCCATCACCTCTATCACCTATCCCGGCAAGCTGGCAGATGCCATCATGCCGCACCTGAAGGTCGATTACCGCAAGAAGCAGGAAGTGCTTGAGCTGCAGGATGCCATTGTGCGCCTTGAAAAGGTGTATGAGCTGCTGCAGGGCGAGATTGCCATCACCTCCATGGAGAAGCGCATCAAGAACCGCGTGAAGAACCAGATGGAGCGCAATCAGAAAGAGTACTACCTGAACGAGCAGATCAAGGCCATCAACAAGGAGATGGGCCGCGACGACGATCCTCAGGAAGAGCTCAATGAGATAGAGCAGCTTCTCAAGGCCAAGGACATGCCTGATGAGGCCCGCGGTAAGGCTCTGCGTGAACTGAAGAAGTTGCGTTCCATGCCTTCTTCCTCCGCTGAGTATACGGTTATCCGCAACTATGTTGACTGGATTATCGAACTGCCGTGGAACAAGCTGCGCGAAACTACCATTGATATCGACAAGGCGCGCTCCATTCTGGATGCCGACCATTTCGGGCTGGAAAAGCCCAAGGAACGCATTCTTGAATATCTCGCCGTTCAGAAGCTCGCTACCAAGCTCAAGGGCCCCATTCTCTGTCTTGTAGGCCCTCCCGGCGTAGGCAAGACCTCTCTTGCCAAGTCCATCGCCCGTGCGACCAACCGCGAGTTCGTGCGTCTGTCTCTGGGCGGCGTGCGCGACGAGGCCGAGATTCGTGGTCACCGCCGTACCTACGTTGGTGCGCTGCCCGGCAAGATCATTCAGTCCCTGAAGCGTGTGGAGTTCAATAACCCGCTCTTCTGCCTCGACGAGATCGACAAGATGAGCACGGACTTCCGCGGCGATCCTTCGGCTGCGCTGCTGGAAGTGCTCGATCCCGAACAGAATAACTCCTTCAACGATCATTATCTGGATCTGGATTATGATCTGTCGCAGGTGTTCTTTATCACCACCGCAAACAATCTGCATTCCATTCCGTTGCCCCTGCAGGACCGTATGGAAATCATCCGCCTGCCCGGCTATCTGGAAACGGAAAAGCGGCGCATCGGGCGCGAGTTCCTGCTGCCCAAGCAGGTGGAGCAGCACGGCATCAAGGATGCCAACTTGCAGCTTTCCGACAACGCGCTTGTGGACATCATCCGGCATTACACCCGTGAAGCCGGCGTGCGTAACCTTGAGCGCGAGATTGCTTCCATTTGCCGCAAAGTGGCGATGAAGCTGGTGGAATCCGATGATCTCGGCAAGGTGCTTACGGTTTCCCGTCAGAACCTCGGCAACTACCTCGGCGTGAAGAAGTTCCGCTACGGCGAACGTGAGAATCAGCCGCAGGTGGGCGTTACCACCGGGCTTGCCTGGACGGAGCTCGGCGGCGAACTGCTGATGGTGGAAACCGCCATTATGCCCGGCGGCGGCAAGGTTGCCATCACCGGCAAGTTGGGCGAGGTTATGACCGAATCCGCCAAGGCCGCATTCTCGTATGTGCGTTCCCGTTCCGGCATGTTCGGCCTGAAGCCCGACTTCCACAAGGAGATCGACATCCACGTGCACGTGCCGGAAGGCGCCACGCCCAAGGATGGCCCCTCTGCAGGCATCACGCTGTGCACCTCCATGGTTTCTGCGCTGTTGAGCATTCCCGTGCGCAATGATGTGGCCATGACCGGTGAAATAACCCTGCGCGGGCGCGTGCTGCCCATCGGTGGTCTGCGTGAAAAGCTGCTTGCAGCCCATCGCGGTCTCATCACCACGGTGATCATCCCCAAGGATAATGAGAAGGACCTCAAGGAAGTGCCTGCAGATATCCTGAAGGGACTCAAGATCATTCCCGTGGAGCATGTGGATGAAGTGCTTCCGCTGGCGCTCATGGCCGAGGAGGACAAGATCTACACCAATGGTGAAGACTGCTCCGTGCTGACCCGTTCGCTGCGAATTGGTGAGATTCCCGACGGTGAAGCGCACACCACGCCTCAATAGGGCAGGGTGCTAAAAATGATATGGAAGAGGCGGCCTCAGGGCCGCCTCTTTTTGTTTTGTATTTGGGGGTATGACAAAGGCGGCCGGAAGGCCGCCTTTGTCATTCATTTCGAATCTGCAGTCGCGCTAAAAATCCTGTAGAATCACCTGTGCTGCCCGATCAGGAGCGCCGGGTTCTCCGAGCATGGTGCGCAGTTGGGCAAGATCAGCCCGTACTGCGTCTATGGCCTGCGGGTTGGTAAGCCAAGCGCGGGCGTGTTCCGCCAGCACTGCGCCGTCCGCCTTCTCCTGTAGCAGTTCGGGGAAGACTTCGCGTCCCATGATGAGGTTGGGCAAGGCCACATAGGGCACCTTCACTATGCGCTTGCCAATGGCGTAGGTGAGTTTGGAGAGCTTGTACGCCACCAGCGTGGGGGTGCCGATGAGGGCGCTTTCCAGCGTTACGGTACCGGATGCGGCCATGAGCATTTCGCAGCCCCGCATGAAGGCGTAGCGGTTGAGCGGGCCGTGGATGGTCAAAGGCACGTCGGACTGCCACAGTTCGCGCAGGCGGGACTGTTCCACCCCCGGAGCCTGTATGCAGTGGAATTCGAGATGCGGCATCTCCTTGGCCAGAATGGTTGCGGCCTTGGCGTATTCCGGCATCAGTGGTTCGATTTCCTTTCTGCGGCTGCCGGGCAGCAGGCCGATGCGGCCGGGGATCGGCTCTATGTGATCTATTGTGGGCCAGTCCACCATATCCACGAGCGGGTTGCCCACATAATCCACATGCATGCCGAATTGTTTGTAGAATTCAATCTCGAAGGGCAGGATGGAGATCATGCGCGTGATGTACTTGGCGATGAACTTGGCGCGTCCCGTTCTCCATGCCCAGAGCTTGGGCGAAATGTAGTAGTAGACCGGAATGCCCAGTGCATGGGCATACTTTGCGACGCGGAAGTTGAATTCCGGGGAATCGATGAGAATGACGGCGCGCGGTTTGCGCAGGGCCAGTTCCGCCTTGATGCGCTTGAGCATCTGGAAGATGCGGGGAATGTGTCCCAGCACCTCGGTGAACCCCATGACGGAAAGGTCTTCCACGCGCAGTACGGCATCCAGCCCCTGATAGCGCATCTCGGGCCCGCCCATGCCGCAGAATTGCAGCTTAGGCGCTTTCTTGAGCAGGGCCGCCATGAGCTTGCCGCCATGCATGTCACCGGACATTTCACCGGCGTTTATCCATATGGTGCCTGATTTCGTCATGGCTAGTTATCCGGTTCGGCAGGTATTGTTACGGGAGTGGCGGGCGCATCAAGCCCGCGGCGCTTGCGGTAGCTGTCGAAAATGCGCATGAACACGGCCACGAAAACCAGCGAGAAAATGAGTCTGGCCCACAGGGTGGCGCTGGAGTGCGCTCCGAGCAGCATCATCAGCAGGGTGTCCTCGATCAGGGCGTGGGAGAGCCCCATGAGCGTGAGGGAGGCGAATACATCCCGCTGGGAGACTCGGCCGGACTGCACTTCATGGATGATCAGCCCGCCACCGTAGGTAATTCCCATGGTCAGCCCAAGCACTGTGATGGTGGCGGCGTTGCGGCTTATGCCCATGAAGCGCAGGAAGGGGGTGAGCAGGTTGTTTATCCACTCCGTGATACGCAAGGCATCCAGAAGGCGCATGAACACCATGAGTCCGAGAATGATGATGAAAATATAGAGCAGGTTACGAGCCTGACCTATGGCCCAGTGGAGCAGGTCCGGAGATGTCTGCTCCGGCTGCCACATGACCGTGCTCGGGTCTTGCAGCAGGCCGAAGCCGGAATAGACGAGATGCAGAATGATGCCGAGCATCATAGCGGAACCCATGCGGAAAATCACCTGGCTGCTCAGGCTGACCCCGCAACGCTGGGCGATCTTGCATTCCACAGGCAGGGAGTGGGCCACCAGAATCATGGCGGAAAGCACGGAAATCTGCGCCACGGAAAGCGGTTCTATGGTCGGCAGCATGGCCACGTAGACAATGATGCCGCTGTAGATGTTCACGACAATGGACGTAGCCCAGACCAGCCCCATTTCTCCGGGAAGGCCCACCAGCCCCATGAAGGGCTCAAGGGGGAGGGCAAGATATCTTACCAGATCGAATTCATTGAGAAGCTTTACGGCAATGATGATGGGCACCATCACTTTGAACAGGATGAAGCTGGCATTCACGGCATTGCGGAAGATTTCCGCAGATGTCTGCATCAGGGTGCCGAAGAGGGATTGCTGGGTGCTCATGTGTTTTACCGGTTGGCGGAAATTAGTTCGGTGTTCCAGAGATCGTGAAAGATGTAGTCGCGCAGAGCCTGAATCCACGGACGCGGTGTCAGGCCTGTTGTTTCGGTGTACCGCGAGGTATCAAGCACGGAGTAGCGGGGACGGCATGCTTTCTGAGGATATTCTTCGGACGGGATGGCGTGAATCACGCAGGACATTTCCGCCAGCGCTGTGGCCTCTGCAGCCAGCTCGCACCAGCTTGCCTGTCCGCCGTTCACGAGATGGTACAGGCCGGTCGTGTCATGTTCCGCCAGCACGGCGCACATGGCGGCAAGGTCCACGGTATAGGTTGGCGATCCCATCTGATCATGCACCACGTTAAGGGAGTTGCGGTCGCGGCACAGGCCTAGAATGGTATGCACAAAGTTCTTTTTGCCGGGGCCGAACAGCCATGCTGTACGGGCGATGATGGTCTTTTCCGGAATGCGTTCCAGCAGAGCCCGTTCTCCTTCCAGCTTGGTCCGGCCGTACACCGACTGCGGGTCGGGAGTATCATCCACCGTGTAGGGGGCGTTGTGCTTGCCGTTGAAAACGAAATCCGTGCTGATGTGCAGGCAGCGTACGGGGCGGGTGCGCAGTACCTGCCCCAGTGTGGCAGGCAGGCCTCTGTTTACGCGGCGTGCTTCTTCCGGTTCGTCTTCAGCCTTGTCTACCTGCGTGTAGGCCACGGTGTTGAACACCATGGAGGGTTCGCAGCGGTCAATGTAGTCCGCAAGGGCGGCTTCGCTGAACAGGTCCACGTCTTCGCGGCTGGGGGCGTGCACAGTCCAGCCTTTGCCGCGTAGCGTCTTTGCCAGCATATGGCCCAGCAGGCCGGTCTTGCCGCCGAGGACGATGGCCGTCCGCAAGGCTTCGGAAGAAGCGGGGGTAGTGCTCATTACCTGTCACCGTACCAAGTTTGCATGAATTCGCGGTATGCGCCGGACTCCACGCTCTGCAGCCATTCTCCGTTGGCCTGATACCACGCAATGGTTTCAGCGAGGCCACGTTCGAAAGTGTAGGCGGGTTCGTAGCCGAGTTCCTTCTGCGCAAGGGAGTAGTCCATGGCATACCGGAGGTCATGACCGGGCCGGTCCTTCACATAGGTTATGAGCGATTCGGGTTTGTTCAGCAGGGCAAGAATGGTGCGCACCACGTCGATGTTTTTGCGTTCCGCATTGCCGCCGAAATTGTAGGCCTTGCCGGGCGCGCCCTTGAGCAGGGTCAGATGTACGCCGTGACAATGGTCGTCCACATGGATCCAGTCGCGGACGTTGCTGCCGTCGCCGTACACGGGCAGCGGAGAATCGCTGCTGGCCAGCTTGAACATGAGCGGAATGAGCTTTTCCGGGAACTGGTACGGACCGTAGTTGTTGGAACAGCGGGTAATGCACACGGGATAGCCGTAGGTGCGGTAGAAGGCATAGGCCAGCATGTCCGCCGCCGCTTTGGAGGCGGAATAAGGGCTGCTTGGCTTGAGCGGCGTCTGTTCCGTAAAACGCGGATCTTCAGGGCCGAGGTCACCGTATACTTCATCGGTAGAGACATGGACAAATCGCTCAATGCCCGCAGCACGTGCCGTGGTGAGCAGATTCTGGGTACCCAGCACGTTGGTGGTGACAAAGGGGGCGGGGTCGTTGATGGAGCGATCCACGTGGGTTTCCGCAGCAAAATTCACCACGGCGTCAATGGCGTAGTCTTCCAGAATGCGGCGAACGGCAACGGGATCAGCAATATCCGCTTTTTCAAAGAAATAGCGGGTGCCGCCGTGCTGCTCTTCGATGGCCTTGAGGTTGAGCGGGTTGCCTGCGTAGGTGAGCTTGTCAAGGTTCACCACGACAACGGAATCATCGTTGCGGAAGAGATAATGTATGTAATTGGAACCGATGAAGCCGCAGCCTCCGGTAACGAGAAGTCGCATGTTCTATCCTCTCGGGAATGGTTGTTGATCTGCTTCTTGTACTCTTTGGGCGTGACGCGGTCAAATGTCAGTGGATCTCTTGCGGGGGATAGGGTGTTATTTTTCGCAGGGTTCGGTTCCGTTTGTGGCAGGCGGCTGTCTATGTGATGCGCATATGTCATGTGTGGCTTGCCAACGCCCCGTCATTAACGTATTTTTTTTGACTTGATGAGCTTCGGTGTCAGTTTCGGCACGCCGACGCTGACGATATGCTTACGACGGATGTATTCATGAAGCGCGGTATTCTTCTCGTTGCCTTCGGGGCGAACAGCAAACAAGCCAATGACACTCTCTCCCTTGTGGATGATCGGGTGCGCTCCGCGTTTCCCGGGGTGAATGTCCGCTGGGCGTTCACTTCCGAGCTTATCCGTGATCGCCTTGCCGAACAGCGGGTGAAGACGGACTCCGTCCGCAAAGCGCTGGAGAAGATGGGCTTCGAGAAATATACCCATGTAGCCGTGCAATCGCTGCACATCATTCCCGGCGCCGAATATGAAGATCTGCTGGCGGACGGAGAGCAGATGTTGGAGCAGAAGCGCCTGCATGGTGTGGTTGTGGGAAGTCCCTTGCTGCATACGGATGACGATGTGCAGCACGCGGCGCAAGCCATACTGCGTCATCTGCCGTCCGAACGCACAGAGGGCGATGCCGTGGTGTTCATGGGACACGGAACATGGCATTCCGGCGATTCCCGCTACGAAGATCTTTCCCGCGCAGTCAGGGCTGTTGATGAAGGCGTTTTCATCGGGACTATGGACGGCAATCATACCATCGACGATATTCTCCCCGCGCTGAAGGCCGGTGGCTTCCGCAGGGTGTGGCTGCTGCCATTGCTGTCAGTTGTCGGGCGTCATGCTCGCAAGGATATGGCTGGAGAGGGGCCGGAATCGTGGAAGTCGCACATTGAGGCAGCGGGGTTCGACTGTCTGCCCGTGCTGGTCGGTGTGGCCGAATATTCGGGCTTTGTCGATATCTGGATACGCCATCTTGGCGATGCCCTGAACCGCCTGTAAGTCTGGGCGAGGATATAATCAGCGAATACGAAAAAGCCCCTTTCCGGGGCTTTTCTTTTTGGGTGGAGGATCAGGCCTGTTGTCCGTTTTTATCCCGAATCCTGAACACGACAATCAAAGGCGTGATGGTTGCAATGAGTCCCGTCACGGCAATGGTTTCGGGTTTGGAGGGCCAGTCGAAGGAAATGGTCTCCATGGCTATCGCCCCGCAGATGAAGAAGAAAAAGGTCAGCAGGGATGAGGCGGTCCCGGCATCCTTTTCTACCTGCTCAAGGATCATGTGGTTGCTGATGGGGCGGCTCATGCCGAGGAACATGGAATAGGCGAACATGGGCAGCGCAAAGAGCATGGGGGTGCTGCCGCCCAGATAGAGCATGCCCGCAGCGGAGCCGATCATGCCCGTTACGGAAATCAGCAGGATGGTGCGCGATGCGATGCCAACGCACAGGCGTGCGCACAGGAATGAGCCGAGCATGAGCGCAAAGGCGTTGAATGCGAAATAGAGACCGTAGGTCTGTTCGGTCATGCCGAAGCCGGTGATGAAAATGTCGGCTGAGGAGCCGATGTAGGCAAAGAAGGGAAAGCCGAGCATGGAAAAGGATATTGCGTAGCCGAGATACGTCTTGTTGCGCAGCAGGTTGCGATAGCGTTCGACCGCTGCGGAAAAGCCTCCGGCTCCACGTTCCTTCAATGGTTCTGTCAAACGGAATGCGCCATAGAGCGCCAGCAGTGAGAGCACTCCCTGCGAGAGGAATATGCCGCGCCACGATACATGGCTCAGCATGAATGCGCCGATGGTGGGCGCGACCATGGGGCAGAGGGGGACAATGACTCCGAGGTAGGCCAGCAGCTTCTTGCGTCCTTCGCCGTCGTAAAGGTCTTTGGCAAGGGCGAGGGACATGGCGGACGCTGCCGCCGCCCCCATGGCCTGTACCATCCGGGCAAGCACGAGCATGGAGATGGAGACGGAAGAGGCGCAGAGTATGCAGCCGAGAACATACAAGCTTATGCCGATGAGCAGGATGGGACGCCTGCCGTATCTGTCGGAGAGCGGTCCGTGCACGAGCAGGAAGCCGCTGAAGCTTATGAAGAATGCCACCAGCGATAGATTGGCCTGCGCAAGGGGGATCTGCCATAACTCGCAGAGCGTCGGAATGGCGGGCAGGTACATGTCTGTGGACAGGGCGGGAAAGGCTGACAGCAGCAGAATGAGCACGAAATTGGGCATGGGGGAGACTCGTTGCAAAATGGTTCGGGATGCGATGATGGCCTGTCTGTTCATCTGTAGTGGTTCATCGTCTGCACAATCGATAATAGTCTCCCATGGCGGGCGTCAATGCAAAACCCTCGCCCGACCAGTCTGTTTACCTTTATTTACAATTGGCTGATTCTCGAAATGCGGTTCCATAAGGCGGTAAGTCTGCGGACTGTCTTACTAGCTGACAGGCTGCTTCTCGGGAATTGTAAAGCGCATTGCCCGGGCTTCGATACTGATGTAGCCTGATGATTCTGCAGTATTGCGTGAAGCAGGCCGAGTGAGGCAGCTTTTCGTCCAACCCTAACCGGAGGCGGCTGGTGGCAGATGTGCTGACAAGGCGGGTATTTCTGCGCCGTATGGCGACAGGACTTGCAGCTCAGGGACTCCTGGGTGTGTTGTCTCCCATGCTGCCCGCGCAGACATTGGCCGGGCTGCCGCCCCCGGATACCTTTGTGCCGGATTCCGGAACAAACGCCACGCTCACACCGGAGACTGCATCCCGGGTTTTCGATCTCGCCATGCAGGGCCAGAATCTTCTGGCTGAAGGGCGCTATGAAGACGCTCTTCGCGTGCTCCGGCAGGCTGCCGGGCTGTCGTCGGAAGATGATTTTGTGCAGGGCCTTCTGGGCAGGGCGCTGCTGGCAACGGGAGAACAGAAGGCGGCCATTGTCCATTTTCGCACTGCCGCTTCGCTGAACCCTGAAGACACCTATTCCCGCATGATGGCGGATATGCTCTCGCAGCGTCCTGCAGCGGGAGGGGCGGTCGCTAACGCTCCCGCAAAGCCTTTGACACCTCTTGAGGCTGCAGCCAGGCAGGAAGAAGAGCGCATGGCCCGCTGGCTTGCAGAGCAGCAGGGGGCGGGGACGGGGACGGGCTATCGAATCCGGCGGGTGGTGCTGGACCCGGGGCATGGCGGCTTCGACAGCGGAGCCGTGGGAAGCTATGGCCTCAAGGAAAAGGACGTGAATCTGGCTCTGGCACTGGGGTGCGCCGCAATGCTGGAGCGGCAGGCCCCCGACCTGCGCGTGTTTCTGACCCGTACGGAAGACTACTACGTTCCCTTGAGCGCCCGTACCGCTGTGGCCAATCAGTATAGTGCGGACATCTTTATCTCATTCCACTGCAATGCCAGCGAAAACAGGGACGCCCGCGGCGTGGAGACCTATTTTTGTTCTGAGCGGGCCTCAAGCAATGAGGCGCAACGGGTGGCGCGTTTCGAGAATGCCGTCCTCCGCTATGAGGATACGGCGGCATCTGCAGAGGTTACAGGCATCGAGGAGCTGTTGTTCCGGTACGAGCGCCGTCGCTATTGGCAGGCGGCGGATGCGGCTGCAGGTTTCATGCAGCAAGTGCTGGCCGCACGGTTGCAGCTTCCGGATCGGGGTGTCCATTCAGCGGATTTCTATGTGCTCAGAAAGGCGCGTATGCCTTCCGTGCTTCTGGAAACAGGCTTTGTTTCCAATATGCAGGAAGAACGTCTGCTGGCTGATTCGGGGTACCGGCAGCGCATAGCGGCTTCGGTTGCTGCAGGCATCATCCGGCTTGCCGGTGCAGGGAGGTCGTGATGCATCTTATTGTGCGACACGTCTGCTTCAGCCTGTTGCTGCTTCATGCCAGCATGGTACATTCGGCTGTTGCCGGTAATATTTCCCCCGTGCCTTCTTCGGTTTTCATACATCCGGCGCAGGCAGGCGGGGCGTTGGATGAGCGTATCCTGCAAGGGGCCGACCTGCATTACAAGGGGCGTCTTGATGAGGCCAGACAGCTGTTTGCTCAGGTGGTGCGCGAAGATCCGGTCAATCTGTTCGCCCTTAACCAGCTCGGCCTCATCAGTGCGAAGCAGGAACGGTTTGAGGATGCCGTGGGCTTCTTCTCCAAAGTTGTCGCCATTTCCGCCGATAATACTTTTGCCCGTCTTTGGCTCGGCGTGATGCGTTTGCAGGATGGGCGTAAACAGGAAGCCCGCGGGTTGTTCGAGCAGGTGTTGAGAATAGATGGCAGCAATGCCGATGCCTGCTATTTCCTCGGAGTCATGGCCGCAGTGGATCATGACGGCGCAGGCGCTGTGGCTTGGTTTCGCAAGGCGCAGGAGCTGGGCTCGGATGACCCTGAAACGCACTACAGGCTGGCGGGGGCGTTTCTGTCCATGGACATGCCCATGAACGCGCGGCTGGAGTTTGAGCGTACTCTTGCCATCAATCCGCGTCACACCAAGGCGATGCATGGACTGGGGTGGAATTTGTTCAATCAGGGATATCCTGATCATGCTGTCCGGTTGTGGGAGCGGGTGCTGCAGATCAATGCAAGAGATGCCGAGGCCCGTTCCAGCCTTGCCAAGGTGATGAATGACAGGGCCTACGCCGCCTACCGGAATGGAGATGCCCGTCTGGCGCGCAGCCTCTGGGAGCAGACGTTGCGGTATGAAACCGACAACAAGGCGGCCAGATACTATTTGCAGAAACTTGGTCGCTAAGGTAAAAAAGGCAGGATGAAATCATGCGTCTCCGGCATGTTATGTGCTTTCAGGGACGAAACCGTTACTCAGGAGGAAGCTCATGTACTTCATGAGATCATTGGCTGCAGCGGGTGTCTGTCTGCTCCTGCTGGCAGTACAGGCTCTTGCTCAGGATTTCGGCAACGCAGAATATGTGCAGGATATGGATAACGGCGCGGTCAACTGGCAAACCGGATTTGTCACGGCTAAAGGCATAGGTGTGCCGCCGCCAAATTCCGTCAGTCTTGCCCAGGCTCGCGGCATGGCCATTCGTGCCGCCACCGTTGACGCCCGCCGTAACCTGCTTGCAGTGATCAAGGGAGTGCAGATTGATGCGCAGACAACTGTACAGAACGCCATGGTTGCGGATGACACCGTTGTGGAACGCGTGCGGGGCTTCCTGCAGAATTCCCAGATACTTGATACTGCCTATATGTCTGACGGATCCGTCGAGGTAACCGTGGGCATGAACCTGCGTGGTGGGCTCGCCAATTCCCTTCTCTCGCCGGATATGCCTTTTCTTGCGCCGGGGGCTCCCATGTCCCCAGCGGTACCGCCTATGACTGACGGTGGAGCTGCTGTGCCGCCTTCCATGCCGGAAGCGGCTCCCGCTCCCGCACCGGAAAAGCCCGACGTGTTTACGGGACTGCTGGTTGACGCCCGTGGTCTTGGAGCGCGTCCTGCCATGAGTCCCAAACTGTTGGATGAAAGCGGTCAGGAAGTGTACGGCACGGCTTCCGTGAGCCGGGAATATGCCATTCAGCAGGGCATGGCCGGGTATGCCAAGGATATCAACAAGGCTGCCGCGAATCCGCGTGTCGCCAGCAACCCCGTGGTGGTCAAGGCTGTTGCCGTGAACGGGAAGGCCCGCACCAATCTGGTCATATCCAATGATGATGCTGCCAAGCTGCGTGAAATGGCTACCGGGCAGGATTTTCTGGAAAAATGCCGTGTCATGATCATTCTTGATTAGGCAGCAAGCGAAGGAGGCCGAAATGGTACGCGGTACGTTTTTCGGAATGTCTGTCAGGCGCCTGATTTGTTGTTGCGTGGTACTTCTGGCTGCCGGTGTTGCCGGATGCGCCAAGGCTCCGCGTGAGGCGCAGGGAATGCTTGATACCCCCTTGCATCATTACGAGACAGGCATGCGGCTCCTCGACGACGGTCAGGCGGATGCAGCCCTGCGTTCTTTTAATACGGCACTGGAGCTGGATGCCGACTATGGTCCCGCCATTGCGGGCAAGGGGCTTGTTCTGGCCTCCAAGGGCGATGTGAGCGAGTCTCTGGAACTCATCCGTTCCGGCCAGCGCAAGGCCAGCCGCAGCAGCGATTCTCCGGAGCGCATGTGGACTCTTGTGGCCGAGCAGCGCGCCTTCATTGTGTTGCACGAGCAGGGCAAGGTCTCCGATTCCGCCCTGTTGCGGGAGAGCCGCAGAGCTTTCAACGATGCCCGTATCGCCGATGAACAGGCAGCCATGCCGTGGTATTGGGAAGGAGTGGCCTACCTGCGTGCGCTTGAGTTTGACGAAGCCCGTTCCCTGTTCAGGGAGGCGCAGGTACGTGACCAAGGCTACGGCGAACTGGCGAGCGCCAGACTGGAGCTGCTTGAGAAGATCATCAAGGCTTCCCTGAAGACGTCTGTTGGCAAGCGGATTGCTCTGGTGGACGAGGTCAGCCGTGCGGACATGTCGGCATTGCTGATCGAGGAACTGGGCATTGAAAAGTTTTTTGAGGGTACAGAGATGCCCGACACCAGTTCCTTCGTGACTCCGCAGGATGCCGCTGCCGGTGCCGCAGCAGATGCGGTTGAAGCGGTGGATATTCAAAACCACCCGCTTGTTGCGGATATCAAGATGATATTGCCGTATCGCATGCGCGGCCTGCAGCCCTATGCGGATCATACCTTTCAGCCCAACAAGCCCATAACCCGTGCGGAGCTGGCGTTGATTCTGGAAGACATCTACATCCGCGCCAAGAACGATACTTCGCTGGCTACCCGTTTCATGGGGCAGGAGTCTCCCTTCCCCGATGTGCGTGGCGACCATCCGTATTTCAACTCGGTCATGTTCGTCACCACGCGCGGCCTGCTGACCGCTGATGTGGCCAAGGGGCTGTTCAAACCGCTGGATACTGTTTCCGGTGTGGATGCCGTGTTGCTGATCAATGCCATGAAGACGGAGCTGGATGTCTTTTAGGCTGAGATGACGGTGACAAAAAAAGAGGGGAGCCTGCTGGCTCCCCTTTTTATTGGCTGTTAGTCCCCGACGAAGGGGTTGAAGTAACCGAACTCCACCCATGGGCAGGCTTTCTTGATGCGTTTGCGGTAGAAGGAGAATCCGGTACTGGGGCCGAATTCAATGCCTTCCAGCAGTTCCATGTACATTTCGGGATCGATGTTCAGGTTGCGCAGCTGGATGAAATCGACCTTGGTATCAGCCACCAGCGCCGTGAGAGCCTCGATTTCCGGTTCGGAATCGGTGATGCCGGGGAAGAAGAGCAGATTCAGCGATACCCACTTGCCGCGCGACTTGGCTTCCACAATGGACTGGCGCACATCCGCAAAGGTGAAGCCCTTGGGCCGGTAGTAACGGTTGTACACCTCTTCGCGGGCTGAGTTCAGGCTGACGCGAATGGAGGAAAGACCGGCATCGCAGAGGTGGGCAATCTTGTCGGGCATGGATGCGTTGGTGTTCAGGTTTACCGTGCCCTTGCCGCCCTGCGCACGGAACAGGCTGATGGCCTCTTCCAACAGTGGGGCTTCGGTGAGCGGTTCACCTTCGCAGCCCTGACCGAAGGAATAGATGGGTTTTTCCTTCACGTTACCGAAGTGGTGCGTCATGACCTCCGCCACTTCCTTGGCAGTAGGCGTAAAGGTGAGGCGGCTCTGCGGCGTTGAACAAATTTCGGAATCCTCATCCTGCTGCGAGATACAGCCTATGCATCGTGCGTTGCAGGTCCGTGAGGTGGGCAGAGGGGCTTCAAAGCGTCCCAGGGCAAGGTTGCGTGCGGCCGGGCAGGAATACTTGAGCACACAGTTGCCCATAATATGCTGCATGAGCCTATTGTCAGGGTAGCGCTTCATGAGCTGGTGCGCGTTGTTTTCAATTTTCTTGCAGGATATTCCGGTGAATACCTGTCGTACATCCTGATCCACTTTTTTGGCGCAGACGTAGAATTTGCCGTTGGCAAAGCCTACTGCACCATAGGCGAAGAGGGGCAGGGTGGGGGCATCGTCCTGCGTCAGGTATGCGGGATGCGCCGTGAGCGTGTGGGCCGGGGCGGCAAAGGCAGCTACGGCATACTCTTCCAGTGCTTCCGCCTCGCCGGTTTCGGGATCAAGCCCTACGGCCAGTCTGCCGGGGAGCAGGAACAGGTCGCTGCCTTCGGGCAGGGGCATCAGTTCATCCGGTTTGGGCAGCGCCAGTTCATTGCCGCGGCGGCAGACCATGAGCAGGTCGGGGTGGTCGAAAATGTTTCCATCCTTGTCCGCGACAAGGAGATTCGGGCGGATATTTGAAGAAGCCATGCGGGTTCCTGAGGTTCGTGTATATTGTTAATCGTGGTGTTTCTGTGCTAAATGCGCTGAAGTAAAGGAAGTGGACTCGCCATGTCTCATGGTACTTCAACGGGCGATTAAACGAAAGAGCGAAGGTATGCTCATTTTAAGTCAGCAATATACACTATTTATGGTTTTTATCCTGCTCTGTTTCGCAGGACTCATGGTCATGTTCTACTTCATGCTCCGCAGCATGGAGGAGATGACCCGCAGCATCCGCGAAGAGCGCAACAGCATGAACGAAGTATTGCGCTCCATTGAAAAGCGCATAGCCCAGCTTGTCACTCTGCAGCGTCACGAACAGACGCTTTCCGAGGTGTCGCAGACGGCTGCCCCCAAAAAGGGCGTGCACTACAACCGTGACGGGGAGGTAGTGTTTGAAGAAGCCGTAGTCCCTTTCGCTGAGGCTGGCAACGCTGATGCCGGAGCATCATCCGGCAGTGCGTTCCCAGCAGGAGTTGTGGCTGGTATTGCCGGTGCGGCGATTACAGCCGGAGTGCAGAAAGCCTCTGGCGCTGTGACCGTGGTTGATGATTCGGCTGCCTACAGTGAGGCTGTGGAGTTTGATGACGCGCAAGCCGCTGAAGAGCTGGATGGGACCGAGTACGGAGCGTTGGAGACTGCCGGCAGCGAGCCTGCGACTGCTGGCGAAACGGTGTCGTTCGAATCTGAAGACTCCCTTTACTTTGACGGGAACATTGCTTCCGATGCTTGCGAGGACACTATCGTCTACGGGCTACCGGATGAAATCGAGCGCCAAGGGGATGGGCAGGTAGCTGATAACGATACCAATGCACAGGGGTGGCAGTTCGACGCTGGAGATTCCGTTGAGGTATCTTCTCCTGCTGATGAATACTCAGTATCCGCCAGCTACGTTGTGACTGAAGTTGCTGAGGAAGGAATTCCTTTTGATACCGCAGGTTCTGAGCTTCCCCTCTCTGGGCAGTTTGCAGAGGCTGAAGAGGGTATTGGTCAGGTTCCGGATCAACTGCTTGGCGAGGAGCCTGTTTTCGCACCTGCGGAAACGGACGATGTTTTTGGCGAGACGGAGCCCGAAGAACTGCTGGGCGTTCCGGCAGAGGTGCATCCGGCAGTGCTGAAAGATGCGACAGACAGTCTGCCGCGAGATTTGCCGATCAATTATGATGAGATGACAGCCGAACCTGAATCCGGTGCTGATGAAATTCTTCCGGCAGAAGAACTGGAAATGATGGCCGCAGGGGTTGAGGATGAGAGTTCTGTTTCCTCCGACGAGGTTTTTGAGCTTCCCTTGGATGCCGTTGCTGACGGCGAAACTTCTTCGGAACTGGGTGAGATCGGCGATACGTCCGTACGTGAGTTCAGAGAGGTTCCGGACCTGCACCTTGAAGGGCTTGAACGTCCCGCAACAGGTAGAGCACCCGAAAAACGCGGCCTTTTCCTTTTTTCGCCTGAAGATGAAGAAGCTGAGCAGGGGCTTGGCGTGGGCGTAGTTGAAGACGAAGACAGTTTTGGTTTTGCACCGGAAGCAGAGGCAGATCATCTCGGAATTGCCGCTTCTGATACACCGGTTGCCGAAGAACGTCCTCGTCCGGAGTATCGGTTCTCGAACATTTTTGATGACGAGGAAGAGTGTGAAGCGGTGGGCGTCGATGACGTCATTCTGCTGACTCCCGACGAGATTGTGCGTGAGGACGAAGACGGCATCGCCTTCTTCGATCCGGACGAGTCGTTGGGCGTTGATGAAGAAGATGACACTCTGGTTGATATGGTGGAGGACGAGAACAACATTGTTCCAGAGGGCCTTGATGATCCTGTCGACATGGACTCCGCGCTTGCCAAGGCGTTGGCTGCAGCAGGCATTGATAATGATACCCCGGCTGCGGATGGCCATCGGTATCTTTCTGATGTCACGGAAGACGCAGTAAGTGGCTCCGTCTCCGATGAAGAGCTGGAGGCCGGAGAATCTCTCGACTTCGTATGGGAAGACGACACCATTTCTGCAGCGAAGGAAGAGCCTGCCGATGGCGCTGTTGCCGGCGACGAGTTTGATTTTTCATCTGCCGAGGAAGATGAGGCGGGCGATGATCAGACCATCCTGCCCGGTTTTTTTGAAGCGCAGGACGTGGACATGATTTCGGACGAAGACAAGCTCCGTAGAGAAAAAGCCGCAGAAGAAGAGGAGAGCGGCAACCGCAATATCACAGATTTCATCGTGCCCGAATAGTGTTTGCGCGCCTGCTGGTGCGCTACCGGTTCGGCAGGGGAGAGTTCATGAGCTTCGTGTATATTATGGTGGGCGGTATCGCTGTAGCGGCATTCATTTTCATGATCATCCACAAGCGTTCCGAAGGGTTGCGCGCTCTGTTGTTCAAGTTGGAAAACGACAACAACGTTCTTGAAATCCGTGTGAACGAGATGGAGGAAGAGCGGAATCTGGTTCAGGGAAACGTTGCCCAGTTGAAAGGGCGGGTGGAGGCGTACGAAGAAGCGCTTGCCGCGCAGCAACGGGCCATAAGCGAAGCTGCACTGCAGCAGGAGCAGTTGAAGACCGAGACGTTTGTCGAGTTCCTGATGCGTACCGGCGTTGTCACAAAAGAACATTTGATCAAGGTCAAAGCTTACAAGGAAAAGAACAGGAGCCAGAATTCCGTTGAGGAATTGCTGATAATGCTCGACTTTGTTTCCGGTACGGCTTTGCAGCAGGCCAAAGCGGCCTATGCTGCGGGGCGGGCTTGCAAAGACTAGGGAAGACCTTATCCTGCCGCTTTAAGATATGACTGCTTGAGAAGGGGAGAATCCACGCTTTCAGCAAGCAGCAGGTAAATGAAACGCAGGGCGCCAGCCCTGATAACGGACGCACGTTGCGTCCGTTTTTTTATGAGCTCTCCCGCAGCCAGTTCGTGTACGGCCTGCGTGAAGGCCTCAGCCCGATGAACGGCTCTGTGCCTGGCGTCCACCTTTGCATGTCCGCTGGCCGCGATGCGTCTGCAGCGGGTTTCGTCCTGCAGGGCTTCCTGTACGGTGGCAACGAGAATGTCCATGCTGTCTTCCGTATGGACAGGGTACGTCAGCAGGTCCTCTCCATGCGTGAACAGTTCGGGCTGGCCGTTTTCTATCTCCGGCGTCACAAGGCATGCGCCGCAGCCGAGGGCCTCGAAGACTCGGAAATTCAGGTCGTCGAATTCGCAGAAATTCAGGACCAGTCTCGCCTTGGGATACAGCTGGCGGTAATTGCCCCGGGTGACATGCAGGGAGGGAATCCGCTCCTTCAGCTCCTGCATGAACTGATGCCGTTTCGGCGTGGTCTGCGCATTGACCGTGCCTACGAAAAGCAGATCCCATTCGGGAGCATACGGCATGGGCTGGTCTTCGTTCTTGGCGAAGGCGGGGAACCACCAGATGCGTTCCGCCGGGAGGAATTCCCCTGCCATTCTCGGCAGATGATCCTTCAGGCTCATGAGGCAGACGTCAAACCCCTGTGCGTAGAGGGGGTACCAGCTGTGGATGTGGGAATCCACGCAGTAGAAGACGGTGAGACAGGGAAACTTTTCCATGCCCAGTACAAACGGGGGGCGGCTCTTGTCAGCCACGACCACAACGTCCGGCTCCCATCCGGCAAGGGAGACGATGTCTCCCCACCCGAATACGGCAGTCTGTTCAAAGTTGTGCACATGCACTTCCCAGCCGCATGCGGCCAAGGCTCCGGAGAAGAAGGGAGAACCTATCCAGAACAGTTTTTTCATGCAGACCCTTTGGATGGACAGTGTGTCGATTCGTGAATGGGTTAATTGGTGCCCGTTCACGGATGGCTGGAGTCAGTATGGCAAAGTTTGTGCGTTTGTTCAATAATTACGCGACGGTCTCCGGCAGGCTGCTTTGTTCAGGTGGCGCGGTGGTGTGGCGGTGTCGGGAATCGCTTGCAAATTGGCTTCGCTTGGTATCTAATCCCGTCGTTGTTGTCGTTCCAAGGCCCGTCCCTGCGTCAGTTTCCGAAAGGAAAAGGGGACCATATGTCCATTCTGAACCTGAACACCGCCCTTGCCTCCATGCTGGATAAGCATATGGACGCGCTGGCGGCCCGGGAGCGTCTGGCTCCTGAAGACATCATCAAGGGGATTGAGAACGGCACCATGGTGCTGCTCGCCAACCCCAACCACAAGAATGTGGTGCCCACTCTGGTGGGACAGCCCGCAAGCGTGAAGGTTAATGCCAACATCGGCACCTCTCCGCTCAAGAATGACGTTCGCTGCGAGATGGTCAAGCTGCAAACTGCCATCAACGCCGGCACTGATACCGTCATGGATCTTTCCATCGGCGGCGATCTGAACGCCATTCGTGTGGAGATGCTCGACAAGTGCATCCTGCCGCTCGGCACTGTTCCCATGTACGCTGTTGCTCAGAAGTACATTGATGCCGGCAAGGATCCTGCGGAGATCGATCCTGAGGAAATCTTTGCGGAAATCGAGAGCCAGGCACAGCAGGGTGTGGACTACATGACCGTTCACTGCGGCCTTACCCGTCGTGGCGCTGAGTTTGCCACCAGCGGCGATCGCATCATGGGTATCGTTTCCCGCGGTGGTTCCATCCTCGCTCGATGGATGATCCAGAATGATAAGGAAAATCCGCTTCTTACCGGATATGACCGCATTCTTGAGATCGCCCGCAAGTACAACGTGACCCTTTCCCTTGGCGATGGTCTGCGCCCGGGCGCAGGCACCGATGCCGGTGACGCTGCCCAGTGGGAAGAAGTCATGGTGCTCGGTCAGCTTGCCAAACGCGGTCTTGCCGCAGGCGTGCAGTGCATGATCGAAGGTCCCGGCCACGTCCGCATGGACGAGGTTGAGGCCCAGATCAGGGGCATCAAGAAGCTGACCAACGGTGCGCCGCTGTACGTGCTTGGCCCGCTGACCATCGACTGCAGCCCCGGTTACGATCACATTGCCGGTGCCATCGGTGGCGCCATCGGCGTGCGCGCCGGTGTGGACTTCCTGTGCTACCTGACTCCCGCAGAGCATCTGACCCTGCCCTCCATTGAAGATGTGCATGCTGGCGTTATGGCTTCCAGGATTGCGGCTCAGGCCGGAGAGGCGGCCCTCGGGCGTCCCCATGCGGTAGAGCGTGAGCTTGCCATGTCCCGTGCGCGTAAGGCGCTGGATTGGGAAGCAATGTCTACTCTGGCGCTGGACCCCCAGACGGTTGAAAAGCGTCGCGAAGAGCACAAGGACAAGCGCGAATGCGCCATGTGCGGCAAGTTCTGCGCGTACAAGATGGTTGAAGAGAATCCCTCCTGCGGCGACTAGCGATACTGCATCATCGCATGTTGCCGCGGCGCTGACCATGTCAGTTGCCGTATGGTAGAAAAGGCCGGACTCCCGCAAGGGAGTCCGGCCTGATTGTTTTTTGTCCGGGGCGGCTAGAGCAGGTGTGCGTTCACCACGTTCTGCGGGACGCCGGAAAGGAACGCTTGAATGTTTTCCGCCGTGACACGCATGAGTGTTTGCCGCGCCGTGAGCGTGCCCCATGCCAGATGAGGGGTGATCAGGCAGTTGGGGGCGGAGAGCAGAGGATTGTCGGCAGGAACGGGCTCCACGCTGGTTACATCGGTGCACAGCCCGCCAAGCGTTCCGGCTTTCAGGGCTTCGGCCGCCGCCTGTTCGTCTACGAGCGGGCCGCGTGCCGTGTTGATGAGAATGCTGCCCGGGCGCATGCCTGCAATGCGGTCCTTGTTGACGAAGCCCTTGTTCTCCGGCGTGAGAGGGCAGTGCAGGCTGATGACGTCCGAACTGCCGAACAGGGTTTCCAGATCGCAGAAGGAAAAGTTGTCCAGACCGGGGTGCGGCTTGGGGCGGGGAACATACGCCTGCACCCGCATGCCGAAGGCAAGTGCAATTTCGGCAACGCGGCGGCTGATGTTGCCGAACCCGACAAGGCCGAGGGTTTTGCCCGTCAGTTCGATCTGGGTTGAGTTCCAGTAGCACCAGTCTGCGTTTGTGGTCCATTGTCCTTTGCGTACGCTTTCGGAATGATCCGAAACGCGGCGGCACAGTTCCAGCAACATGGCGAATACGTGCTGAGCCACGGCATTCGTGCCGTATCCCGGGACATTCGAAACGGGGATGCCCCGGGCAGCGGCCGCGCGGATGTCCACCACGTCATAGCCGGTTGCGAGAACGGAGATGAATTTCAGATCAGGCAGGGCGTTGATAACATCTTCCGTAAGGCGGGTTTTGTTGGTCAGCAGAACCTGCGCTCCGTTGGCCCTGCCTGCCAGTTCGGAGTGGCTTGTGCGGGGATGGACTTCAAGTGTCCCCAGAGGTTCGACAGCAGTCCACGGATTGTCTCCGGGATTCAGGGTATGACCGTCCAGCACAACTATGCGCATTTGTGACTCCTTAGAAATATTATTGTTGCCAATGAGTTAATTTTTTCTATATGTTCTGTGAAATAATAGAGTGCTTACTGACAGGATAGACTTTCAATTGGTGCGGGTAAAGTGTCTAAGACGGGGGATGCTACTTGAACGTCTTGAGACTGACGAGTGTGATCTTTGCAATTCTGCTGGTCTTGGGTGGTGTGGATGGCGGCAGAATCTGGGCAGCGGAGGACACTCTTAAATTCGGCATGTCTGCCGCGTTTTCCGGTCCCTCCAAAGGGCTGGGGATCGAATTGTATCGTGGAGCGGCCGCATATTTCGACTATATAAATGCGAACGGCGGCGTCTACGGACAGAAACTCGAACTATTGCCGCTTGACGATGGCTACAACCCCACGCCCGCCATTGCCAATACCATTCGTTTCATAGAACAGGACAAGGTTTTTGCCCTGTTTTCCTATGTGGGAACGCCCACTGTTACCCGCATACTGCCTTTGCTGATCAAATATCGTCAGCAGCATGCCTTCCTCCTTTTTCCCTTCACTGGCGCCGAGCCTCATCGTCGTGAACCTTACAGTCAGTATGTGTTCAATCTTCGCACTTCGTACATGCAGGAAACGGAAGCCATTGTGGACCGGCTCGTCTCGCTGGGCAGAAAGCGCATAGCCGTCTTCTATCAGGCCGATGCCTATGGTCGCGGCGGCTGGGATGGCGTGCGACGGGCCTTGGCCAAATATGATCTCAAGCCGGTTGTGGACGTTTCCTATCCGCGAGGAAGCGGAGCCGACTATTCATATGCAGAGCAGGCTCGCATCATACATGAAGCAGGGGTGGATGCGGTTGTTGCCATCAGCACCTATGCATCAAGTGCCGGTTTTGTCCGTGACCTTCGGACGTTGCATGACAATGCTCTCATTGCAAGCGTTTCGTTTGCGGATGGGGATAACCTGATCCGCAGGTTGCATGAGATGTTCCCCGGGGCAGGGGGGCGTTTAGCCGAAAACATCATCAATATGCAGGTTGTTCCGTGTTACGAGGACACAACGCTTTCGGCTGTACGGGAATACCGCAGCGTGATGGATGCCTATGCACAGCTTCCACCTGAAGAATTGAATCCTGAGCAGTATATTCCCCGCCAATACAGCGCCGTGAGTTTTGAGGGGTACCTGAATGCCCGTCTGGTGGTTGAGATGCTCCGGCGGATGGGGCCACAGCCGAAGCGGGCAGACATTCCCGCCGTCATGGAGGGCATGGACAGTCTGAATCTGGGGCTTGATGTGCCCGTGAGTTTTTCCCCTGACCGCCATCAGGGGCTGGACCGCGTCTATTTCATGATGCTGACGGGTGACATGCACATGCCCGTTCGCAACTGGGAACGGTGGCGGTTATGATTCGGTCCAGGCTTTTCCGTAAGACCCTTGTCTTTTTCATTATCCTTTTTGGTGTCGTAGCCAATGTAAGCGCTTTGTACTCCGGTTGGCTTCTCTATAACCGTATTTCACAGGAGTATGAGAGCAAGGCCGTTGCCATAGCCCGTAGCGTTGCCCACTCCGATATCGAGATTGTCGCGAAAAGCGATGCCGCCCACATACAGTCAAAGATCGATCAGTATCTTGATCTGGAAGGGGTGTCCTATGTGCTGGTGACGGATGCGGACGGGGAGGTTTTGGCGCATACCTTCATCCCTGTCATCCCGGACCCGGTTCTTGCTGTCATCAAGCACGACCGCAAGCCGGGGGAACTGGCTGACGACAAGCTTGTTCAGCATATCACGCTTCCGCGGGGCGATGTCATTCATGTGGGTATGCCCATTCTCGCCGGTGCAGGCGGCTATGTCTATATCGGCATGGACCGGTCCATAATCGTGAGGTACATCTGGCAGGCCGCGTTGCAGCAACAGGCGCTAACCATGGTGATTTTTGTGGTCAGCGCCATTGTGGCGTTCCTGTTCATCCGATCCATATCCATGCCCCTGATGAGTCTCACCGAATACGCCAACCGAGTGGCTGCGCATGATTTCTCCGGTTCAATCGACATCAGGACCAAGGATGAGGTGGGAGCGCTGGCCCAGACCATGCAATCCATGTCCCGCGATCTTGCTGCGTTGGTGGGTAATCTGGAAATGGCGGTTGAAGAAAAGACTCAGGAGTTGAGTGAGACGGTCGCTTATATTTCCGCGATCATCGGGAATATAACAGAAGGCCTGCTGGTGGTGGACGCTGATGGCAGGGTGGCCAACTCCAACGCCGCGCTGGAACGCATGTTCGGGTGCTCTGCGCTTGAAGGATTATCCGTGGAGCAGGCCTTTATTCAGGAGCGGAACCCGCACGCCAACGCTGAATTGGTGGGGGCATTGCGCCGGGTTCTTACCGACGGCCACTGTATAACTGAGGCAAGGGCGCATGAACTGGAGACTGTCTGCTGTCGTGTGGACGGTGGTGAGTTCCCGGCTGAAATCTCTCTTGTCTGTTTCGAGCGCGACGGCGTTCGTTCCCTGCTGTGTCTGATGCGGGATGTCACTGAACGGAGGCGTATCCAGGAGAGTCTGCGCAAGTCTCACGATATCCTTGAGCAGAAGGTGGCGGAACGGACACGAGAACTTTCCCGTATGAACTCCCAGCTTATGCTGGAAAACGCCGAGCGTAAGGTTGTGGAGCAGGCGCTCAGGCGCACAGAGGAACGCTATCGTTCCATTTTCGAAAATTCAATAGAAGGTATTTTCCAGACCTCGCCGGAAGGACGTTTGATCAATGCAAATCCGGCATTGGCCCGTATATTCGGTTATGCCTCTCCGCAGGAGATTATGACCGAGGTAGCTGACGTCGGAAAGGACATCTATGCCCGTCCGGAAGACCGCAGAGCCTTTGTTGAGCGTATCGGCTCTGAAGGAAGCATAAGCGACTTCGAGTTCAAGGCCAAACGGCGTTGCGGCGGGGTCATCTGGGTGACGACAAGCGCCAGAACCGTTCATGACCGCGACGGAAGGCTGCTTTATTACGAAGGTTTCATTGAAGACATGACGGTCCGTAAGGAGGCGTTGGAGCGCCTTGAACATCAGGCCTACCATGATCCGCTGACCGGTCTTCCCAACCGACTGTTGTTCCAGGACCACCTTGCCATGGCCCTTTCCCGCGTACAGCGCAGGTTGGATTATGCCTTTGCCGTGCTTTATCTGGATCTGGACCGCTTCAAGATGATCAATGACAGCCTTGGCCATGCGACCGGCGACAAACTTTTGTGTCATGTCTCTACCCAGTTGCGGAGTTGTGTGCGCGAGGTGGATACGGTGGCCCGTTTCGGCGGTGATGAGTTTGCCATTTTGCTGGAAGAGATAACTGCTCCCAGAGAGGCCGTGCGTATCGCTCGTCGTATTCTCGAAACGCTGGGAACCCCGGTCGATCTGGATGGGCACGAGGTGTTCACGTCCGCCAGCGTGGGTATTGTGCTCAAGACAGCACGGTATGCGAACCCGCAAGAAGTGTTGAGGGATGCGGACACGGCCATGTATCGCGCCAAGGAAATGGGAAAGGCGCGGTTCAAGGTCTTCAATCAGCGTATGCATGAAGCTGTTCTGCGGATTATGGCGCTGGAAACCGAATTGCGCAAAGCGGTTGAGCGCAAGGAACTCTATCTGCAATATCAGCCCATCATCGACATTTCGGAGGGCAGAATCTGCGGATTCGAGGCACTTGTCCGGTGGCAGCATGAGACTCTTGGTTTCATATCTCCTGCCGAGTTTATTCCTTTGGCTGAAGATTCCGGCCTGATCGGGGAAATCGGTGACTTCGTGTTCGAGCAGGCGGTTAGCGACCTCAAGAAATGGAATACGCCGGAAGGCATTGCATTGCACGGCGGTCTCTATGTGTGCGTCAACATTTCCGGCAGGCAGTTTATGCAACCCGATTTTGCAGGACACGTGGAATACCTCATTCGCGAGTGGAATGCGAATCCGGAGCATCTGCGCTTTGAGATTACGGAAAGCGTATTGATGGAGCAGGTGAGTTTTGTTGCAGAGACTATCGCACGTCTGCGTTCGTTTGGTGTGCGCATGTGTATAGATGATTTCGGTACCGGCTATTCTTCTCTCAGTTATCTGCAGCGGCTGCCTGTAGACACCATCAAGATTGACAGATCGTTCATTGCCCAGTTGCAGGACGACAAAGAAGGGCGTTCCATCGTGCGCAGCATTCTGTCTCTCGGGCACAGTCTTGGTTTGGACGTCATTGCCGAAGGGGTGGAAAGTCTGCATCAGGAACAGTTGCTGGAAGATATGGAATGCCGCTACCTGCAAGGGTTTTTGTATTCCTCCAGTCTTTCCTGTACAGACGTCGACTCTCTGCTTGCAATGAAAGAGCCTCTGGCATACCTCAGAGTCTCAACCGAATCAGGTGACTTCAAGGACGTTTCCGGTCTATAGTGATGTGGCTGGACTTTTCTGAGTCTTGAGCCGGTCAATACAAGACAGATGTCAGGAGCGGGCTGTTGCGCAGTATCGCGAGAATTCTGATTATCCTCGTGCTGTTCTCTTTGCTTGGGGCAGGGGGAGCGGCTCTTTTGCTTTCGAGGTTGCTGGATACGGAGGCCCTCAGAGCACGCATTGAAACGCGTGTGTCTTCTCTTACGGGCGGTGAATGCAGCGTAGAAGGCGGTATCACCCTCTCTTTCTATCCGTGGCTGGCGCTGGCCCTTGATGATGTGGTTCTGAAAGAGCCGGAACAGGGAACTGAAGTCATCAGGGTAGACAAGCTCTACGCCGCGCTCCGCCTTAAACCTCTTCTTTCCCGTTCCCTTGAGTTTGCCGAGATTACTCTGGCCAATCCTGTTGTCACCCTGCGTACTTCGCAGAACGGGACTGTCCCTTGGCGAACCATGTTGTCCACAGTCTCCCCGGTGGAAGGGCAGGCCGGAGTCAGCGAACCTGATTCCGGGTATGCGCTCAATGCTGTTTCCGTCACTGGCGTTAACATTGAGAACGGATTGTTCGAGTGGATTGATGAATCCGCTGTGTCCGGCAATGGCACAGCGCCTTTCGTGCGGGTTTCCCGTCTTGAATTGGAAGCCGACGTGAACGGAAGAGGCATCTGGGAAGGAAACGGGGTGCTGGAGAGTTCGGTTGCTTCGCTCAATCTGGCCTTTCTGACGAACGGGGCTGTGGATTTTGTTGCCGGAACCATGAAGCCGGATATTGTGCAGAGCTTTCTTTCCGCCAGAGGCAGTGTTGCGGTGGAGGGCCGGTCGTTGCCGCTCTCCCTGGCGACGCGGGCCAAGTATGCTCCCGCAGTGCAGAACGCGGAGTTCAGTCTGCAGGATGTGAATATTGATGGTCTGGAACTCGACGGCGACCTGAGGTTGGCAAACTGCACCTCGCCCGGTTGGCAGCTCTCCGGCAAGGCCTCTGTCCGCAAGTTGAGTCTGCCGTACTGGTTCGCCTTTGGTGAACTGCTGCCCACCAGCCTTCAGCATGCCCTTGATTCCCTTGAAGGTACGCTTTCACTCAGAATGGACCGCAAAGGCCTGCAGGTGGATTCGCTGGACGTGAGCATTCTGGGGATGCCCTTCCATGGCAAAGGGGCGGTGGCAGACTTTAGCCGTCCTGAAATCTTTATTGATGTCGCGGGGCCTTTCATTGATGTGAACAAGGTGTTTCCCGAGATCATGGAAAAGCCGCCGGCAAAGTTTCCCAAGCCTGCACGTCCGGGAAAGGCTGTTTTTTCCGCAGATATGGATCCGGATGATAACCCTGAGGATGACATGGGCTATGACATCCGCGTCAGGGCGGACAAGGCCGTTGCACGCTCTTTCGAGATGGGTGGACTTTCCTTCCGTTGCTGGCCCATGCCTGCAACAGGGACATACACGTCCTATACCGTGGACTCTTTCTACGGCGGTTCTGTTGATTCGCTTCTGAGCATCCGTGATACCATGGGGCTGGATATCAGCGTCAGCAACGTTCGAACCCGTGAGGTGAGCAGGCTTATTACCGGAGAGCCCATTCTTGGCGGCAGACTGAGCGGTAAGGCCTCTGTGAAGTCCGGTGCCCATACCATATGGGGAATGGTGGCTGGTCTTGAAGGCAAGGCCGAAGCGACGTTGAACGACGGGTATATTCAGACAGTCGCCAAGCGAGACGGTACCAAGCCCAAGCATGAGCTGGAAGCATGCTCCATTCGGTTGTCGGGCAAGAGCCAGCATCCCAATCCGGATAATGCGGAGCGATATTTACCCTACTCATGGAACCTGCAACTGGGCTTTGTGCCTCCCCGGGCTCAGGAGCGTTATGATGTGCGGTTGAACGGTCCGGTGATTATTGATTCCCGACGTGCTTTGCCGGTCAAGGTGAATGGGGCTGTGTCCGAGCTGCGGTGGCGCGGTAAGGTGCCCACATTTGGGCAGGCCGTTTCGCAGGATATTTCTTTGACTGGTACGTTGGACTTCGATCTCGAAAGGGAAACCTTGAAGCTTGCCGACGGTCGTCTGAAAACGCCCTATTTGACCGGAGCGTGCAGTCTTTCAGGTGGTAGTCTTCTGGGATCTCCGGTGTGGGACGGGTCTGTGGCAACCGATGAGATTGATTTGCGCAAGACCATTGCTGCTTTCAACGGAACGCTTTGGAACACCGCAGACCTCAGGGCGCTTTCGTATGCCGCGGTGCGCTCCCGCTTTCATGTGGAGTCCGGCAACACATCTCTTCAGGATATGACCATCGGACTTGATAGCAGCAAGATAACCGGCGGCGTGGCCTTTACGCACGGCAAGCCTTTTGTGGCCCGTTATAGCTTCAAGGCAGACTCGGTTGACCTTGATCGGTATTTGCCTCCTTCTGAAAACGGCAAAAAGAGAGCGGCAACGCCTTGGAAGCTGGACTGGATTAATGATTTGGATTTGGCCGGTGAAATTGCCGTGGGCAGGCTCACATACAAGAATCTGGATTTCTCTTCGGTCGCTGCCCGTACGAAGATCGGTAATGGCGTTGTGACGCTGGCTCCTTTCTCATCAGGGTTTTACAAAGGAACGCTTGAGGGAGAGTTTACGGGGCGTGTTGCCGAGGAGCCCGTAGCAGGCACAACTATTCAGAGAAAAGCCCTCAATAGCCACTTTGCCCTGAGGCTCAAAGGTGTGGACCTTGAACATCCGGCTATGCGGCTTGCGGGTGACGACTATCTCGGCGGAACCACTTCGGCAACACTGGACGTGACGGGGATGCTGACCAGCAATGATGATATTCCTGCACGCCTTAATGGTTTTTGGGGATTCGACATCGTTGACGGCTACTACAGCCTGAGCAAGAGCACCAACGGAACGCGTCAGCGCTCCAGTTTTTCCAAAGCATCTGCATCCGGTTCCATGGAACAGGGCGTACTCAGGAACAATAATTTGAAGCTTGATTCGCTGCTCGTATCCATGCAGGGGGCAGGGGATGTGGATCTTGCCCGCAAGTCTGTGGATTATCGTGTAAGCGTAACCTACGCAGAGATACCGACTTTTCCCGTGCGTATCTACGGTCCGTTAAACGATCCTAAAACTTCCATCCGTGGCGCTGAGATATTGCCCCAAACCATTGGAAAGATTGGTGGTGGTGTATTCAACCTCTTCAAACGCGTCATCACTACACCGTTCAAGGCTCTGGAAATGCTGGGCAGGCTGGCCGGAAACGGTACTGTTTCCAAGTAGTCTTTGCTTGCCTTTTCATCCCTCGTTCGTTGTTTTGCTCCTGATATGAAGGGCTTTTGTGTTGGCCTCATGTGCATTATCTTGCACATGAGGTTTTTTTGTGCAAAAAATGACCATTGCCATGAGTGCATATATTGCACAAGCCGAGACGGGAGGTTGGGGTTCTTATTCTCTGTTTCTATATTTTGTTTTATTTTAATATGTTGTTGCCGACTGGCTTGTGCATGCGCAAAGGCGGTCATCATGTGCAGTTTTGGCACGTCTTTTTCATCTGACATGCGCTGTGTGCAACTGGTGAAGTTGCAAGCGCAGTCTGAGGAACGACTGAATATCTAAGCGGGTAGTAAATGGAAGTTGCAGATCTCAATAAAGAACGAAGCACCCTGATAATCGCGGTGATGACTCTTGTGACGATAGGGTTGTCGCTCATCATCTCCACGGGGCAGACCTTGTCCAGACAGGAAGAGGCAGGCGTGCTGCACTTGCAACTGAGTGCCCGTTCTGTTTTGCAGGCTGTTGAAAGCTCGTTGCGCACTGGCATTATCACACGTCCCGACGCCGGATTGTTCCGTCCGGGAACTGCTGAATACTTTCGTGAGCTTGAACGCAGTGGCGAAGTGGTGTTCGTGGGTATTTTGGACGAACGGGGGGGGCGTGTAATTACTTCCCGTGATAGCAGCAGCGAAACCGCCACCATTGTCTTCCCGCCTGATGCTCTCGGTACGTTGCGGGAGCAGGGGGAATGGTCCGGCAGAGCCACCTACGGGAAGGACAAGGTATACGTCTACGCGCGTAATACCGCGCTGGGTAATGCCGCGCGGCAGGATGCCGCCGGTAAGCCTTTACCTTCCTTTCTAGTTGTCGGGCTGGATATGACCAAGCATATGGCCGTGTATCACGGCTTCAGGCAGAACGCCTTGTTTCAGGCTGCCTACATTCTGGCCGCAGCCCTTTTTATCTGGGCTTTGGCAATGGGACTTCTCAAGCGCCGTGAGTTGGCGGGCAAGGCTCTCCAATTGGAGCGCTTTCAGGCCAAGCTGTTGGATAATCTGCCGGATGGCCTGCTTATCGTCAGCCCGAAAAACGTGATCAGGGCGGCTAACCCGGCAGCGCATACCATATTGGATGCCAAGGGGTCGGGCCTTGCCGGTCTGGCGCTGGATCAACTGCCGGACAGCGTGGGCGAGTGCCTGCTGCCGCCTGAAGATGGCGCGGACGCAGGATGGCAGCGTAAGACAGCCAAAGGGACACACCTAGAAATTTTGTCTGTTCCCCTGCGGGAGCACGACGAGGTGGGGGTGCGTCTGGTCATCATCCGTGACAGAACCCGCATGAGAGAGCTGGAAAAGAGTCTGGCCGATGCCGAGAAAATGGCGGCTTTGGGCACTCTGGCGGCAGGCGTTGCCCACGAGATTCGTAATCCGCTCAGTTCTCTTCGCGGTTTTGCACAGTATTTTGCCAAGAAATTCAAGGGCAGCACACCAGATGAAACCTACGCCCAGACAATGATTCGCGAGGCGGATCGTCTGAACCGTGTTATTACCGACCTTCTGTACCTGTCCCGTCCCCGTTCCGTGCAGCCTGCAGAAATCAGTCTGCTGCAACTGGCCGAAGACATCAGCAACCTCGTGCGGATGGATCTGGAAGACAGAGGCGTAACATTGGATATCAGCCTTGAATCCCAATCTGTGCGAGCAGATGAAGATCTCCTCAAACAGGCTGTGCTCAATCTTGTGCTGAACAGCCTGGATGCCCTCACCGAGAGTGGCGTGGAGACAAAGCAGATCCATATCGCGTCCACTTTCGGCGAAGACGGCGTGTGGATATTTGTCCGGGACAGCGGGCCCGGAATGACCCGTGAACAGAAGGAGCAGGCCTTTGAGCCCTTCTTCACTACCAAATCCAAGGGCACCGGATTGGGCCTGGCACTGGTGCATAAGACCATGCGGGAACATGGTGGCAAGGCTCTCATTGAGTCGGAAATAGGACGGGGTACCACCGTGGCCCTGTTCTTCCCGGATAGCGAAGATACTGAGTACGATTGGAGCGCATCGTGAAAAGATTACTGGTTATTGATGACGAACCCGGCCTGCGCCTCATGATGCGCGCCGTCATGGAAGATGCTGGCTGGCATGTGGATGAGGCGGGCTCCGGTGAGGCGGGCATTGATTATCTGATGTACAACGACGCCAATGTCGTTCTGCTGGATATGCGCATGCCCGGTATGAGCGGCAGCGAAGCGCTGGCCCGCATTCAGGAGATTCGTCCCAGTCTGCCTGTAATTATGCTCACGGCCTATGGCACGGTCGGCTCTGCCGTAGAAGCCATGAAGCGTGGTGCGTTCGATTATCTTTCCAAGCCTGCCGATAACGAAGAGCTGGTTGCTGTTCTTGAAAAGGCCTATGAATATGGAAGGTTGTTGTCTGAAAATGAAAATCTGCGCAAGAAGTTGGCCGCAGGTGATCCTTCCGAAAGGATCGTTGGCAGCAGCCCTGCCATGCTTCATTTGCTGGAACTGATCAGACAGGCCGGTCCTTCGGAGGCAACGGTGCTTATCATGGGCGAGTCCGGTACTGGCAAAGAGCTGATTGCCGAAGCCCTTCACGAGGCGAGCCCGCGCTCCCCACATGCACTGGTAAAGGTCAACTGTGCGGCCTTGCCGGGAAACCTTCTTGAAAGCGAGCTGTTTGGCTATATGAAGGGCGCGTTTACTGGTGCCATCAAGGACAAACCAGGACGCTTCCAACTGGCTCGCGGGGGTACCCTGTTTCTCGATGAAGTGGGCGAGATGCCCGTGGAACTGCAGGCCAAGCTGCTCAGAGCCTTGCAGGAGCGCATTGTGGAGCCTCTCGGTGCTGTGCGTCCGGTTGAAGTGGATGTCCGCATCATCGCAGCAACCAACAAGAATCTGCGTGAAGCCGTGGCTCGTGGTGAGTTCCGCGAAGATCTGTACTTCCGTCTTAACGTGCTGGAGATAGTCTCTCCCTCTCTGCGGGATCGCAAGGAGGACATCCCCCTGTTGGTCAGCCGTTTGCTGGATAAGCTGGGCAAGAAGAACCGCAAGGACATCCGTACGGTAAGTCCTGATTTCATGCAGGCGCTTCTGGAGTATGATTGGCCCGGCAATGTGCGTGAACTGGAAAACGTGTTGGAAAGGGCGCTTATCCTTTCCCGCTCCGAGACGCTGGGAACGGAGTCTTTGCCGGCTCAGTTCAGGGCTGGCGAGATGCGGCGCATTCCTTCTGTGGAGCCTGCCCCGTCAGCGTTCAGGGAGGATGTGGAGACCAGTGCCGAGCCCCAGCGAAGCAGGCCGAAAACTCTTGACGATGCCGAACGGATTGCCTTGATGGACGCACTGGAAGCGCAAGGTGGTCACCGCGAAAGAACCGCCGACGCATTGGGGATAAGCCGCCGCACCCTGCAATACAAGTTGCGGAAGTATGGTCTGACCAAGCGAAACTGATCCATGTCCGGCCTTTTTCACCGAAAAGCGGGCCGGAATTGCATATTTCAGACATATGGCCTAGCATGATGCTGTTCTCATAATGGGGGAGGATGAAGTCAGGGGATATGGCGTCGTTGAACCTGAGGTGTTTCCCGTATGAGGAGAAAAGCATGCTGATATTGAACTCCGAAGTCACGCTCACGCGGTTGATGAACGATGCCGCGTTTGTGGGTGAGCTGTATGTGACATTTCTTGATACCCTTGATGCGCGTATCCAGCGTATCGCCAGTGCAATTGATGCCCGCGACTTTGAGGTGCTTCGCAAGGAAGCCCATAGTCTGAAAGGAGCAAGTGGAACCATCAATGCCGATGCTCTTCATGCCTGCGCGTTGGAGCTTGAAGTGGCGGCTCGCGATGAGAATGTTGCTGGCATGGGCGAGCTTAAAAGCAGGTTGCTGGCGATTGTTGCGGATACTACGGATTCCATAAACGCCTGGCTTGCTGTCCATGCTTGATTGGGCTGGCATGAATGAAGCCTGTCTGGTCCTTTTCGGTTGGCGTTGTTATGCTTGATTCGTTGCATTAGGGGGCAATGTGATTTTTTTTCAAAACGTTGATGAAGCCCGCGAGCGGCTGGCCGAAATTGCAGAACAATTGCGCAATGGAGAGATTCATTCCGCGGTACTGCTTCATGACGGTATGCCGGAATCCGTCATTGTTCCGTGGGCGGATTTCTGCCTGATGGTGGAAGCGCTTGAAGCTGTTTCAGGCTCTGCAGGGGACGAGGATGCCGCTGCGGAGAGTGTTTTGTCAGCGGATGCGGATTCCAAACCTGCTTCGGACTCCCAGTCCGCGCCCACTGGTTCTGGTTCTTCATCGCATTGTTCGTCTGGCTCCCTTGTCAGCGGACAAGACGATTCTTTTTCCTCTCAAACACGGGAAAGGAGAGAGTCCCTAAGGCTGGACCTCGATCCCATCCTTCTTGACTGATTCCCACCTTGCGAGTTTGAGCATCTTGGTGATGCCGTCGCCTTATTGTTGTTCCTCTGTCACTGGCATGTAACTTTGCATAACTATCCCTGCAGGATATGGGCGATTCGCTTGTCGCGGACGCTATCTATCCTTCAGGAGGTTCAGGTTATGTCTACTGTGTTGCTACGGGGGTACAAGATCTTTCTGGTCGCATGCATGTTGCTCGGCACCATGCTGGCTGGCGGGGCGGCGGCAGGCGGAAGCGACTACTACTCCGGCAAGGCTGCCAAGTACGTTTTTCTATTCATTGGTGACGGTATGGGCATACCGCAGCAGGTGGCCACCGAGGCATTTCTCGGCAAGGAATTGTCCATGCGGTCGTTTCCGGCGCAGGGAGTGACCACCACTCCTGCAGCAGACCGTTTCATCGTTGACTCCGCTGCTGCGGCCACGGCCATGAGCGCGGGGCAAATAACCAATGTGGGTATGATTGGCCTTGCTCCGGATAAGAGCAAAGTCAAAACCATCGCTGAAATGGCCAAGGAACGCGGAATGAAGGTGGGCATTGTTTCCAGCGTTTCCATTGACCATGCGACTCCTGCGGCATTTTATGCGCATGTTCCGAGCAGATCGCAGTATCACTACATTGACCACGCCATTGCCGAGAGCGGTTTTGACTATTTTGCCGGTGGCGGCCTGAAAGACCCCAAGGGGAAGAAGAAGGGCATTGAGTCCCGCGGTGATGCCATGGAAGCCATTCGTAACGCTGGCTTTACGGTGGTGGATAATCGTGAAGACTTCCTTTCCCTTTCCCGAAAGTCCGGAAAGGTACTGGCCTACAATCAGTGGCTGCAGGATTCCGCAGCGTTGCCCTATGCTATTGACCAGCGCAAGGACAAGGATATTTCGTTGGCCGAGTTTACCCGCAAGGGTATCGAACTGTTGGACAACAGCAAGGGCTTCTTCATGATGGTTGAGGGCGGCAAGATCGACTGGGCCTGCCATGCCAACGATGCCAAGGCTGCCATCATGGACACCGTGGCTTTTGACGAAGCGGTTCGCGAAGCGCTGGCCTTTTACAAGAAGCATCCTGAGGAAACCGCTATCATTGTGACCGGCGACCATGAGTGCGGGGGCATGAGTCTGGGGTTTGCCGGGACGAAGTATGACACCAACTTTGACGTTCTCAAGTCTCAGTGCGTTTCCTTCCAGTATTTCACCGACGATGTACTCAAGCTTTTCAAGCAGGAGAACAAGGGCGATGTGACCTTCGAGGCGCTGCAGCCTTCCATAACCCACTATTTCGGTCTGGAGTTCTCCGGTGATCCCGCAAAGAATCCGCTTGTGCTCAAGCCCTATGAGGTGGAAGCACTGAAGGATGCGTATGCACGGAGCATGCTGGAAGAAGTGGTCAAGCCTGATGGCGACAGCAATCGTCTTTATGGCGGATATGACCCCCTGACTGTTGCGATTACGCATATCGTGAACAACAAGGCCGGACTGGCCTGGACTTCTTTCTCCCATACCGCAGTGCCTGTCATGACCTCTGCTCTCGGCGTTGGTGCAGAGTCTTTTAACAGCTCTTACCATCAGGCGGAAATTGCCAAGAAGATTATGGCGATTCTGGGCAACAAGCCTCACGTGTATCTGGCGGTAAAGTAACTGCAGTGAAGACACGGAATTAATGAACTTGGGCGGTGCAGCGGGGCTGTGCCGCCCTTTGTGCAATTGGAGGCAAGGCTACATGGATCGGATCTGCAATAAAGACCGTATGCTGGTGTTCGTTTTTACCCTGCTTTCGTTTGCGCTGTGGTTTGTGCCGACGGGATTTGAGGGGCGGGTGGACGATAACGCCTTACGGGTTCGCGGCAAAGTTGTTGAGGTGGACAGCGCAAACCTGCAACAGCACGCCATCATCAAGGTTGGTGCGCAGCAATTGATTGTCGAAGTGCTGGAAGGCCCATTGTCTGGAACTCGTTATCAGGTGGTGAACCAGCTTTTGGGGCGGTTGGACTTGGATAAGGTGTTTGACAGGGGAGAAGAGGTGCTTCTGGTGATTACCAGAAACGTGGATGGTTCTGTGAATTCGGTTGTGGCGCAGGACCACTACAGAGTCGGGCTTGAGCTTGGTCTATTTGGTCTATTCTCACTTCTTCTCTTGGCCTTTGGCGGATGGACAGGGGCAAAGGCTTTGCTGTCTTTTATCTTTTCCGGGATGGTCTTATGGAAGCTGTTTGTGCCGGCCTTGCTGGCCGGAGTTTCTCCTGTGCCTCTTGCCTTTGTTATTGTAGCTCTGCTGACTGCCTGTATCATCTTCCTTGTGGCTGGTCCGACACGGCTCGGGGTTGTCGCATTCTCGGGCGCGATGCTCGGGGTGGGAGCCAGTACCGGATTGGCAATGTGGGCTGCCAGTGCTTTTCATTTGAGCGGGGCTGTCATGCCTTTTGCTGAAACTTTGCTCTATTCCGGTTATGCGCATCTGGATATTACCGGTATTTATGTGGCCGCAATATTTGTTGCGGCATCCGGTGCGGTGATGGATTTGGCCATGGATGTTGCTGCCAGCCAGAATGAGATTGTTAATCAGGCGCCTGGTGTTACAACTACACAAGCTCTCTGGTCAGGCGTTCGTGTCGGCAGATCTGTGGTGGGCACCATGACGACAACCCTGTTGCTCGCGTACTCCGGCGGGTACATTACCTTGCTCATGGCCTTCATGGCGCAGGGGGTTCCGCTCATCAATATTTTCAATTTGCTCTATGTCGCTGCGGAGGTGGTGAAAACCATGGTCGGAAGTTTCGGTTTGGTGCTGGTAGCTCCATTCACCGCACTGGTCGGCGCTTTTGTCTTTACCCGGAGCGAGGTTCAGCAGAGGGGCGCAACCAAATCGTTGTCAGGCTGTCCTGAAATCGTCATGGAGAGTTGATAGCCCTTTTGCAAGAAGCTCAGCCAAAAACAGTTTCCCATACCGCTTCCTTTGTCTTGCCCCTCGTGCCCGAGGGGCTTATTTTATTATAGGCACAGGAAAAGGAACAATGACTGCTACGATTCTGACAGGAGGTGCCGAATGGCTGAACTGAAGCGTTTTTACATAGTTATGGGAGATTGTACCGGCTGTGGAGGGTGTGCTGAACTGCAACCGGATTATATTGGGTGGGAAGAAGGCGAAAGCAGGCCGCTGCTGCTGTCTGATGTGGCTCCGGACGACGTTATCAACGAGCTTCAGGCCTTTTGCCCTGAGGACTGTTTTGAATGCGACTCCTGATGCACTCGGTGCCTTGTTGTGACGACATAAAAAAAGGCGCGGGATTGTTATCCCGCGCCTTGCTTTATTTACAGTAGCCTACTTCCAAGTTTTTCCGTCGAAACGGAGTATCTCAAGCTGCCAGAGGCGCTTGACCATCTGGTAATCCTGCTTGGCAAGCATGGGCTTTGTCTCTGCGGAAGCTTCGTAGTGCAGCACAGCATACTTTATCAGTCCCATGAAACGGTTCTTGGCACCTTCTATGGGTTTGACCTGCACGATGAGCGTATCCGGAGAAATATTCTTGTATGACGCTACCCACTTGTCGGTTCGCCTTTCGATGTTGGGCTTTGATTCGGTATAGCAAAGCTTGCTGGCCATGGAGATGAGCCGCGAGTACGCAAAGTCATGCAGGTGATTTCTGGCTTTGACTAAATGGGCAGGTTCAACGGCCTCTTGGGGAGCTAGTTCCTTCTGGGCCGGAGGGGGCGAAGGAGGAGGGCATGAGTTGGAGTTGTTTTGTCCTGCCTCAGTCGCGGCAGGCTGCGTTTGCAGTGTGCCGGTGGAGGGAGCAGGAACTGTAACAGGGGTAATCTGCTGTGTTGCAGAGGAGACTGGGGCTGAATCGGCTGGTTGAACTATCTGCGTTGGCGTTGCAACGTCTGAAGACGGTATCGCCTCCGGCTGGGCTGCAAAGGCCGCCGGGCTTGTCAGGAGTATGGCAAGGCAGGCAGCTACGTAGCCAAGTCGTTTGAGCGATGACAGTGCAATGTTCATAGGCGTTGTTGGTACAATGGAAAAGGCCCGTCAGGCAAGGGCTGACGGGCCTTTAGTTTTTCTTGAGTTATTCGAAGTTGATAACGACGCGACGGTTCAGGCGACGGCCTTCGCTGGTCTTGTTGTCGTACTCGGGTTCTGCTTCACCCTTGCCGAAGGCCTTCATCCGGTCGGCGCTGACGCCTTGCTTGGCAAGGAATGCGCGAACGGACTGGGCGCGGCGTTCGGAAAGCTTCTGGTTGTATGCGTCAGGACCGGTGGAGTCGGTATGGCCGGTCAGAACGATAGTGCCGGGACGATCCTGAATCAGCATGGCAGCTTCAGTGAGAATAGCTGCGGATTCCTGATTGATCTCGGCGCTGTCAAAGGCAAAGTTGACGTTGCGCAGCACGATGGCTTCTTCTTCGGCAGGGGCGGTTTCCTGAGCTGCCATTTCCTGAACGGGAGCGGATTCTTCAACCATACGGTAGAAAACGTCCTGCATGAACTTGTCCAGAGTTACCTCGTTGGCCAGCAGGGCAGGGCCGTCTGCGTATACGGAACAACCGTTGAGAGCGGCAATCTGCTTCAGGGTTTCTTCACCGGCCGGAGTATCGGCAAAGGATACTACGTGCAGGCAGATGCCGGGTTCGGTGCTGTAAAGTACGCGGGCTTCTGCAACGGGATCGCTGCCCCTGTTGGATTCACCGTCGGAAACGAGGATGACTGCGCCTTCGCGCTTCATGGGATGCACGGCGGGCTGTACCTTCATGATGCCGTCGCCCATGGGGGTGTAACGGCCACGGATTTTCTCGTCGGTGCTGATGCCGCCAAGTGCCTTATCCATTGCTACGGAATCGAACGCGCCAAGCGCCAGGCGTTCGCTGTAAGGAGCAAACGTATGCATGGCCGCATCGTACGGCAGGGCGGGAACTTTCTTGTTGACCTTCATCATGAGGTCGCGGGCAAGAACGATCTTCTGCTCGTTAAGGGTCTTGTGCTTCATCATCATGGAACCGGAGTGGTCCATGAAAATGTCGAAGCTGGCAATTTTGGGTTCCATACGCATGGTCGGCTGGGCTTGTGCGACGGCAGTAAGCCCGAGCACGGCAACTGCAATAGCTGCGATGATTTTTACAAGTTTCATTGAAATCTCCTTAATGAAGGTTGCGGACTGTGAAATCGAATGTTTCTAATCTAGCTCAAAAAAAAGGCTTATGACAAGATTATTTGTTATCTGCATGAAACTATCAGGCCCCCATGGATACAAGTCGGGCGTACAGGTCTTCATGGTCTGGGTATTTGATGCCTTGGCCGGTGACAATAATGCTCGGTGAAAGCATGTCTGACTTCGGATCGGCAAGTTCGCGGATAACCCATTGGTTTTCCTCTTTTCCCACCACAAGTTCTTTTTTTTCCCTGTATGCTTTTTTTATGGCAAACAAGACCGATTCCTTGAAATTCACTAGGGCGTCCTCAATGTGAAGATGATATGCAGTATCTGCTGTTTTCTGGGGGGGCTATACATCTTTCAGGGATTATTTCAACAGAAATTACTGTGCTGCCGGAAAGCTGCCATAGCCCTTACTGTATGGCATTGATGTGTAACGGGCTCTTTTTTGATCCGGGCCAAACACGAAATACGCCGAAGGCGGTTCTTGCGGTTGTCCAGACGCCTGTTGCAATCCATACCCATACAAGAGGGGTGGCAGGTTCAAGCAGTGTTGTGGCCCCAAGAATGGCGGCCCCGGCTGTTGCGGATGCGAACATGGCATTTCTGAGAAATCGGAAATCACCCGTACCCCAATGAATTCCGTCAGTGGCAAAGGACAGGGCATTTACCGGTTGTATGAGTGCCGCAATGAGCCACGCTGCGCTGAAGATGGCATAGGACTCCTGCGGGATGAGCAGCCAGGCGATTTGCTGTTTCAAGACGAGCATGGCGACAAGCAGCAGGCACCCTGTTCCAAGGCTCCAGATGCATACGGTTTTTGCCACATTACGAGCGGTGGGTCTGTCATCGCTGCCCATGAAAAATCCGATGAGGCTTTGTCCGCTTATGGCAAAAGCATCAAGGAACAATGCCGTAAAGAAAAAGAACTGTCGGATGGCCTGATGCGCCGCACCGGAGTCTGCGCCTGCCTCTGTAGCCACTCTGGTGGCAAGTAGCAGAAAGACAAGCACCATTCCGGTTCTTGCAAACATGTCTCCACCAATGGAGATCAGACGGCGTACATCGTCGGTGTGTATGGTGCGGCTGAATCCTATATGTTTATGAACAAGGGCCAGAGACCAGATTGCCCCTCCCCATTGGCTGGCAGACGTGGCAAGAGCGGCTCCCTGTACACCAAGGGCAGGAAAGGGGCCGATGCCGAAGATCAGCAGCCAGTCGAGCAGAATATTCAGTGCGTTCACCATGGCGGCGATCAAAAGGGGTGCCTTCATATCCTGAACGCCGCGCAGAGCGCCGAAGCATGAAAACGTGATGAGTACGGCCGGAGCTCCGAACAGCCTTGCCTGCATGTATTCCACCGCCAGAACCAGCATATCTCCCTTTCCGCCCATGGCCTGTGCCGCTGTTTCAAGAAAAGGCCATGCGATAAGCATGGAAAGGATTCCAAGCGTTACTGCCAGCGCTATGGACGCAGTGCACAGGGCCGAAGCGTTACCTGCCTTACCGCTTCCAAGATGTCTGGCAAGTTCTGTCTGTGTTCCTACGCCGAGAAAGTTGAATATCCAGAAGGTCGACGTGAGCACCATGGTGCCGATGCCCAGCGATGCAAGGGCGTCTGCACCCAGACGGGCCACGAAAGCGGTATCCGCCAGTCCTGTGAGAGGCTCGGCTATCAGCGAGATCAGAACTGGAATGGACATGCGTAAAAGGGTGGTATTCGGTGCTGCCCTGTAGTGCTCGGCTGTAGCGGTCATGGGGAAGTCCTTTGGCATGTGTGAAATGTGTTACGGCTGCAAGGGATAGCGGAATTCTCAGCCGGTTAAAAGACAAAATGCAGATAAAGTAAGGGAACTGAGCTGCGTTGGTGTGGAATGTGAGCCTCTTCGTCGTGTAGCCTGTTTCAAAATAGTCGGCCTTAGCGGCCGTTGTTGAAAGGAGATGGATACATGACAGTTTCTTCAAGGGTTATAGTTCACACTTATGTGGGCAACGGGACACAATCGGATTGGCCGATTCTGTTTCCGTTTTTTGCACCGGAAGAGGTGAAGGCCATCCGGACGGATGTGGCAGGAGGGGACAGCGCCCTGGAGTATGGCAGCGATTATTCCGTTGTTCCGTTGGAGGCTGGGGGGACCTGCATCTGTTCGTTGGGTGATGGGGAGCGGTTGACGCTGTTTCTGGAGCTTGAGCCGACGCAGGAGGTGGATCTTCGCAATACCGGTATTCTTGCTCCGGAAATATTGGAACGGAGTCTGGATCGTCTGACTCTGATGGTCCAGCAGCAGCAGGAACAGATCAGCAGATGTGTGCAGGTTGACCGCACAAGTGGGTTGAATCCGTCAGGGTTGCTGTTGAGCATTGACGCGAGTGCGGACAGCTGCATCAGCAGCGCGCAAGCCGCTAGCGAGTTCGCTGGGGCTTCTGCCGGTGCGGCCAGTGCGGCAGGCGCGGCGCGTGATGAGGCTGTGGCTGCGGCTGCTTCCATTGCACTGCCCTTGCACATAGAAGGGGATGCCGGGCGCGGCCTTGTTGCTGACGGCGTTGGCGGCTGGGCGCTTGGCGGCACGGCTGCCGGGTTGAATTCCGGAGCTGCGCCGGAGGACGTGGCGAGGAATGCAGTCGTAAGCAGCCCCACTTCCACACAGGCCATTATCAAGGCTATTACTGGTAATCGTCCCTTCGGTTGGAGTGCTTTGGATTGTGACGCGCCTGTCATGAGTATCGTTGCCGACCGTCTTCCCCTGTTTTCGACCAACTGGAACGGAGGCGCAAGAATCAACGCGAGTTCCCAGTATGTGGAAACAGAGGCATGGAAGCTTTTAAACGGTACTGCTTCGGGAACTAACGATGGATGGGCAAGTGCCTCTGGGACGTTCGTCAATGGGACCGGCGATCAGTGGGTAGAGATCGATTTCGGTATGGTGCGCACGGTGGGAGCAGTGAATATTGCTTCTCATAACAGTACAGACTGGGCAATTCGATTCCCCAAAGAATTTGAGCTGTTGGCTGATGGCGTTGTTGTAGAAAACGTCACGGGCTTTACGGCGGCAGGCCAGGGCGTTTTGCAATCCATCCCGCTTTCCGACCTGATTACGTGCCGAATATTGCGGATGAGAATCACGAGGAACAACGAAACCTCTGGCTCAAACTATGTTGTCTTTGGACGGCTTGAGCCGATCTTTGCCGACCTTTCGCTTGGCCATGTTGGGTTCCCCGCAGGTCTGCAAGTTTCCTACGCCGACAACGGTAGGGTGAAGGTTTCGGAAGTGCTTGGAGCTATGGCTTCTGTTGATCTTGGCTCGGCGGCGGATGGTTTTCACTACCTGTATGCGAATCTGAACGCGGATGGGGCGTTCACCCACTTTGGCTTCAGTGATGTACCAATGGAAGTCGGAACCGAGCGCAAAGGTGTGGATGCTATGCCGCCCTTTGCCGACTACACTCTGGCGGGGTGGGGCACCGCTTCCGCAAGCACCGTCTCTACAAACCAGTCGTACCTTCCTTGGGCAGCGTTCGTTCACGGTGACACGGGCATGTGGTCCTCCAACGAGCTTGGGGGATGGGTGCAGATGCAGTTTACCAAGAAGCGGCGGATTGCGAACATTCATCTGTATGGAGGGCGCAGTACCTTTACCGGCAACGGGGAACCTACGCGCGTGATTGTGCAGGCCAGTGATAACGGTGCTGACTGGACTGACGTAAGTAGCATAACTCCAGCTTGGGGCGGCTATACCATTGGTGGCGGCTACAGAGACGGTGGCATTCATACCATAGACTCCGAGTTTCACTATCTTCGTCTTATGTGCACTGACGGAGTTGTGCGTAACTCTTTGGCATGTCTTGGCGCGATTTTGTATTTCTCCGAAGACCATTTCAATCCGGCGACACAACAGACTCTTGATGTTGACGACCAGTCAATTCGCCGTGTGCCACTCGGAAGCGTGCTCAAAAGCGGCGGGAAGGTTGTTGCCATCAATTGTTATGCGCTTGGTAGGCAGGTAACTGTGCCTGCCAACAACGGGGACATCTGTTTAGACGATACGGACTATCTGTTTCAAACGCCTTTTCTGATTTCTGCTAAGGCAAAAGGGCTGGCGTCTGTAAAGTTTTCTGATGGGCAGTTTCATCCTGTAGTTGCTCATTACATGACGGGCTCTTCCGTTTCTGTTGGTGTAATCGTAGGGCTTGAAGAAGCCTTCGGGGTGCTTGGCGTACCGAACATTCTTGCCAATGCAAGAACTGCCCCGACATCGCAGGGCGGAGCAACGGTAGACGATTCTGGCTATGTTTCTATTACGATAGAGCGAGGGTATTAATATGCCTGTTTATGCATACGTTGGCAAAACCACGCAGATTATCAGCACTCCGTGGCAGCAACCCGCAGGAACTGTCGAGATGATTGAACCATCTCCCGCACCGAATGCTATCGCGCAGGCTGACGGGACGTGGCTTGTGCCTCCGGACCCTGATTTGACACTCGGCGAAGTTGAGAATCTGGTCGGTGTGTTCCCTGTGAGCTACGGCTATGTGTTGGAAAAGCTCGGCTTCGGGGATGTGGTTTAGCACAATATGCAAAGACAAAGCGCCCCGCCGTAAGGCGGGGCGCTTGATTGTACCGTGTTAAGGGAACTACTCAACCCAGTTAAGGGTTCTTTCTACGGCCTTTTTCCAGCCGGAGTACATGATCTCGCGTTTTCCATTATCCATAGCGGGACGCCATGTCTTGTCCTCTTCCCAGTTGTTGTAAAGTTCCTCACGGCCGGACCAGTAGCCGCAGGCAATGCCAGCCGCATAGGCTGCACCGAGGCAGGTGGTTTCCGCCACCTTCGGGCGTACCACGGGAACATCGAGAATGTCGGACTGGAATTGCATGAGCAGTTCGTTGGTAACCATGCCGCCGTCAACCTTCAGGGTCTTCAGTTCAACGCCCGAATCCTTGTTCATGGCTTCCACGATGTCCTTGGTCTGGTAGGCTGTGGCTTCCAGAACGGCGCGGGCAATGTGGTTGCGGTTGATGTATCGGGTAAGGCCCACCATCACACCCCGGGCATCTGGCCGCCAGTAGGGAGCGAAAAGACCCGAGAAGGCGGGAACGATATACATGCCGCCGGTATCCTCGACCTCTTTGGCGAGCGCTTCCACCTCCGGTGCGGATTCAAACATGCCGAGGTTGTCTCGCAGCCACTGGACCAGCGCACCTGCAATAGCGATGGAACCTTCCAGACAATAGGAGGGTTTTCTGCCGCTGAACTGGTAGGCGAGGGTGGTGATGAGCCCGTGCTTGGACTGGATGGGTTCATGGCCGGTATGCATGAGCAGGAAGCAACCCGTACCGTAGGTGTTCTTTGCTTCGCCCGGAGCAAAGCAGGTCTGCCCCACAAGGGCGGCCTGCTGGTCGCCAACGGCACCGCAGACGGGAATACGGGCTCCGAGGGGGCCGTCTTCACTGGTGGGGCCCCACGTTGCCGAGTCGGAAGAGGGCACGATGCGGGGCAGTCCCTGCGCCGGAATGCCCATGGCATTGAGAATGCTGTCTTCCCACTGCAGGGACTTCAGATCCATCAGCATGGTGCGGCTGGCATTGGTCACGTCCGTTACGTGGGCACCGCCCTTGGGACCGCCGGTGAGCCACCAGATGATCCATGTTTCGATGGTGCCGTACATGATGTCGCCTTTCTCGGCAGCGGTCCTGGCTTCCGGAACGTTGTCCAGAATCCAGCGGATTTTGGGACCGGAGAAATAGGTGGCAATGGGCAGGCCCGTCTGCGCACGGAAGCGGTCCTGACCGCCTTCTGCAGCAAGCTCCTTGCAGATGTCATGGGTGCGCGTGCATTGCCAGACAATGGCGTTGTAGAATGGCTTGCCCGTATTGCGGTCCCAGACCACCGTGGTTTCACGCTGGTTGGTGATGCCGATGGCGGCAAGATCCGATCCCTTCAGGCCGGATTTGGTGAGCGCTCCGCGAATCACTTCCTGCGTGTTGTTCCAGATTTCCATCGGGTCATGCTCAACCCAGCCGGGTTTGGGGTAGATCTGCCGGTGTTCCTTCTGGTCCAGCCCGACGATTCTGCCGCTCTGGTCAAAAATGATGAATCTGCTGCTGGTGGTGCCTGAATCCACTGCGCCGATATATCTCGCCATCCCTTCCTCCTTATGCATTCTGCGTCATACACATCTGGTCGTGAATATGCCGAAAAAACACTAAAAATACAATCAACTGAGGTGTCTGTCTTCGGAATGCCATCCTCATGCCGGCAGCGACTTCAATCCCAGCGCCGCCTCAAGCAGGCGGGTGAACAGTATCGCCTTGGGCGTTTGTTTTTGTTCCGCAGATTCCCCGAGCCTGTTTCGCTCCTGTTCGAACTGCATCTGGCAGTACGTGCAGCCAGTGGCTACCACGTGAGCTCCGGCTTCACGGGCGTTTTCCAGCTTCTTGCGCATGAGGGCGTCTGAAATAGTGTCGTCCCGTCCGCGCAAGGGGTGCCCGCAGCATTCAAGTCGCAGATCCCAGTCCACCATGGCGGCGCCGGTTGGGGTGAGAATGCGCTCGAACACGGTCGGAGCCAGCGGGTCGTCAAACTCCGTGACGTTGCCGGGACGAAGGGCGTGGCACCCGTAGTGGCAGGCCACATGAAGTCCTGACAACGGGGTGCGGACATGTTCTTTCAGTTTCTGCGCTCCCACGTCCTTGTCCAGTACGGTGAGGAGATGGAACACTTCGACCTTCTCCGGCAGTCTGAGCCCTTCCTTGCCCAACAGGTTGCCCACTTCCGCGGCGATGCGGGCATCCTGATTCATTCTGGCCAGCGCATGCTTGAGATTGCCGAAACAGCATTTGCATGGCGTCATGATGGGCAGGCCCTCCTGAGCCACCACCGCGAAGTTGCGAACGGCGGAGTACGTAGAGGCTACGGCGTTTTCATGACGGATGGGCCAGCCGCAGCAGGAGAACTCGACAGGAACGAGTTCAATGCCGAGGGCGGTGCAGACGGAACGGACGGAATCTCCATACTCCGGCAGGTGGTGCGGAATCTTGCAACCGGGAAAATAGGCGTATCTCATGCCTTGCCTCCTTCCGAATCGCTGCCCTGGCCTTGTATGTCTCTTGTTGTGTCGCTGAATCGTCCCGAAGTAGCTGCGGGCAGGGGGCAGGCCGTGAGTTTGCGTTCCTTCAATCGTTCTGTGGCAATCTGCCGGAGTTCAAACAGAATGTCGGCGACCTGTATGTTCTGGGGACAATGCTCCTGGCATTTGTAACAGGTGGTGCAGCTCCAGACCATGCGTGCGGCGAGGGTTTGGTCTTTCAGCCCCATGCGCAGCAGGTTCATGATCTGCTGCGGGGTAAGATCAAGGTCCTTGGCCGGTGCTTCGGATACGGCAACCACGGGGCAAACGCTGGTGCAGGTCGTGCACTGCACGCAGCCCCAGAAGGATTCAGCCTTGTCTGCAAGGCCGTTGCCTTTTATCTGCTCGAATCGTGATTTGCCTTGTGCGCTGAGTACCTCTGCCCATTGCAGGGCGTTGCATTGACGAATGGTGGTGTTGGGGCCGTCCAGTTCCCGTTGTTTGAGTGATTCTTTGGACGAGAGCCACAGTTCCTGCAGATTAATACCTGAAGGGCATATCTCGGTGCAGCGCAGACATTCCGTGCAGATGCGGCTGCCTTCGGCAAAGGCGTCTGCATCGTGATCGGAAAGGCCGTCGTCGGCATATTTGCGCAGGGAAACCAGTTTCTCCGAAGGCAGGATGTTGGCGTTGCCGATAGCGGCATGAGCGGGGGCAACGCTGCAGTGCAGGCTGCATTCCCCGCAGCGGGTGCAGGCTTCCAGTCCCAGCTTGCGCGCTGCTGCGGAAGCCAGCGGTGGTGTGGCAGTATGGCTTCCTCCACGTGCGGCGAGGTTGGCAGGCGTGGCCACCGGATGCAGGAACTTGCCGTAGGGCATGAGCGCCAGTGCGAGCAGCGCGAGCACGATATGCAGATACCAGAAGTATTCGTCAGCGTGTGTTGTGTTCAGTGTTTGAGCCGCCGGACTGATGGCAGTGGACAGTGCTCTGGACAGGAATGCAGACGCGGTATCGGAATGACAGTAGTTGCAGTTGTTGGCGCTGAGTTCCTCGCCTTTGGCAACAAGGTCGGCATCCGTGCTTGCAGGAGGAGAAAATATGACGCCGTTGCGGGCGGACCAGTATGCCTGCAAAGCGGGAACGTCGGTCTCTTCTTCAGGCAGGAAGTAAGATTCCGTCATTCTGTCGAAGACGTTGGGCGAAATGATCTTGGTGGCTTCGAGCAGGAAGCCTGAAAGCATGATGCCGCCCACGATGCCCAGCAGAAGCCAGTCCTGCGGTCGGGAAATGGCCTTGAGCTGCCTGTTGCCGAGCCGGCGTGCTACGGCAAGACAGACCCCGGCGAGGGCCATGCCGCCGAAGAGATTGCGGAGCCATTGCCAGGGATCAAGGGTGGATTCGTAGCCGCTGATGAAGGGGTAGCTGATGATGTCGTCCAGCGCGTGGAAGACGAGCAGGCCTGTGAAGCCGATGAAAATGAGGGTGTGCATGGCCCAGCGATACCAACTGGTGCGGGCAGTGCGGCGCAGCAGAAGGATGTCGGCCATGACGGCAAGCGCTGAGAAGGCAGATGGGGCTGACGCTTTGGGAGCCGAGGGAGAAAATGATTGTTTGTGGTGTCGGGTATACCGTCTGACAATACCTGCGATACAGATGCAACAAGCCAGTGCGAGAAGTATGCGAAAAACGGTCATTGTCGAGGGGCCCTCCTGTATGGTTCCGTTCTTTCCCGTACCTTGTTGTCATGCGGGAAGTCATCCTTCCCGCATGCATTATTTCTGTAACAGTTGTTTTGGGTCCGGCGCTATTCCCCGTTCTTCTCGGTAATGACTTCCACAGCCCTGTATGCAGTGGCAATGGCAATGCCCGCGCCGCACTTCATGCGCATCCAGTCATGGTGCGCCTGAATGGCTCCCGCCGCATACAGGTTGTCGTGCAGTACCTTTCCTGCGGCATCCAGCGGCTGCTGGCTGTCATTCACTTCAATGCCGGACATGTTGATCGCATGTCCCTGTTTGTCGAAGAAATGGGGGTGGTGCCAGTCCGCCCGTTGTTCGGGCTGAGTGACGGGAATGCCGAAAACGGGTTCGACAACGCCGGTGCGTTCCGCGCGCAGCCCTTTGCCGAAGAAGCGTCCGGATGCAAGGATGGCGTTCTTGGCCCGAACGGTGCGGGCGTCTCCCGGTACGCCGATGAGGAAGCTGAAGAGACCGTCTTCGTCGCGGCGGGCCTCAAGAACCATCTTCTGGGAGAAGGTGCATACCCCCTTGGGAGCGAGGCCGCGATCAAAAGTCGCCCTGAGACGCGGTCCGGTAATCGACGGCGGCAGGGTGGGAATTTCAAATACGTGCTTGCCCGTGAGTTCTTCCAGCAGAGTGACGGTCCGTACGGGATCATTCAGACCCAGCACGGCGGGAAAACCGATGTACTCAACGTCCTTCGCGTGTTCGGCGATGGAGTCTGCCAGTTCCTTGCATCGGTCAGGTGAACTCAGTGTCCACGCCATGTGTTCAGGATAGAGTTCACCGAAGGATCCGGGGAAATCCACTCTGACGGCCTTGAGACGGGGCCATTCCTTGTGTTGCATTTCCACGATCTGGCGTCCGCTGAAGCCCTTGAGGCCGTTGAAATCCACAATCAGCGTGGGGGCCTTGTCGCGCAACGCCTCGGTTCCCTTCCATGCGGTGCGGGGAATGCGGTAGGTGCGTTTGACGGTTCCGGCAGGGGTCAGAATGGGGGTGTTACGGTCTTCATGCCCCATGTACTCAAGCTTCTGGCTTTGCAGGAAGGACGTGAAGTCGTTCATGGCCGTACGGATGCGATCCTTGCCGAGGCGGGCGTAGGGGTGGCCCGGATGTTCGGCGATGACGGCATCAATCGCGTCCCAAGGCGAGTCCCAATACCGTCCCTCGGCAACAGGGTGGACGGCCATCAGGTCCAGAAAGCCCGTGCTGAAATCAATGCCCCCGGTCGCACCGGTCTGGGCGACCTTCAAGCCGCGTTCAGCGGCAAAAAGGGTTGCGGCCATGCCGGCGAATCCGGCGCCGATGACCATGACATCGTAAATTGTGTCGTATCGATTCATTCCCTGCCCCCGAGAGCGGAAATTTCCTGCATGCTGTCGGCTCCCAGAGCGTCGGCATCCGGCCTTTGGCCGCAGAGTTCCATGTCCATCATGCCGCAGTAGAGCGCTTCCTGCAGGTCTGCCTGCATGGCGGGAAGCCCCCAGAGGATGGGAGAGAACCCACGCCAGCGGCGTTCTATGAAGTTCTTGAGCTCGGCAACGCCCTGATCCGATTGCACGCAGCCCCGGTCGTACAGGTGGCTGGTAACGCGCAGGCCGCAGAAGCCGCCCTGACACGGGCCCTTGCCCACGCGGCTGCGCAGGCCGATGGCCGTCAGCATGGAGTCGCCTCTGTTGGGGCCTTCGGAGCCGATCGTGTCGATAATGTTGTCGATGACACTGCGGGAGACCATTTCGCATTCGCACAGAATCTGGTCATGCACGTCGCGGGTGCCGAGCCATGTCTTGGCGGTCAGGCCGGGTTCCGTCCATCTGCCCATGGTGGAAGCGGGCAGGGGGACTTCCCGCGTAGCGCAGCGGGCGTTGATTCCGAGCTTGGCGCAGACGAGGTCGGCAGTTTTTTCGGCCATGAGCCGGTAGGTGGTGAGCTTGCCGCCAGTGATGGTTACAAAGTTGCCGATGTTGTCCCGTTCGTGGTCGATAAGGCTGAAACCTCGGCTGACGTTGCGGGCATCGCTGGAGTCTCCTGCCAGAACGAGCGGGCGTACGCCTGCATAGGCACGGATGTAGCGGGTGGTCTCCAGTATGGGCATCATGGCGCGTGCATCGTCGATGATGCGGTCGGCCTCTTCCACCGTGGGGCGGCTTTTGTCCGGATCGTCAATGGTCACAGAGGTGGTGCCGAGTACCGAAACCGTGCCTCCGGGAACGAGAATGTCCGAGTCCGCAGGCTTGCGAAGACGGTTGATGACGCGGGTGGTCAGTCTGTTCTGGGTAATGAGCAGGCTGCCGGACGAGTAAAGCAGGTTGATTCTCGCACCGGCCATGGCGGCAATGTTGCCTGCCCATGCACCGGCGGCGTTGACCACAAGCTCGGCTTCTACCTGAAAGTCTTCGCCGGTGGTGTCGTCATGAAGAGTAACGCGTTCAATGCCCCCGTTGCTGATGTGCAGGTTCGTGACGCGTGCATTGCAGCGGAATTCGCTGCCAAGGCTCACGGCGTGCGCAAGGTTGTCCAGCGAGAGCATGAACGGATCTACGGCGGCGTCTTCCACGCTGTAGGCCGCAATGATGCGGTCGGAAAGCGAGGGTTCCAGTTCGCGTGCTTCGACAGTCGAAATGGGGCTGCAGGGAATGGCGCTTCTGGCGCACATGGACTCGAAGTCGGCAATGTACTGCTCGCTGTCGCCGGGTACGGCCACGAAAAGCCCGCCCGTGTCGTCAATACACTGCGGGGCGAGTCTTTTGAGGATTTCGCCTTCTTCGCGGCACTCTATGGCCGCTTCCGAGTCCGATGCCACATAGCGGGCACCGCTGTGCAAAAGTCCGTGGTTTGCGCCGGATGCACCGGAGTTGATGTCGCGCTTTTCCACAAGCAGGCAGCGTATGCCGCGCAGAGAGAGGTCCCGGGCAAGCCCGGTGCCTGTCGCGCCGCCGCCGATAATCAGAACGGTAGTTGAAAGTGTCTTCATTGAGCCGACCTTGTGTCCGCAGGAAGCTTACCTGCCGGTTCGCGGCGTGTTCGCCGCACATGGGTCTTCGTTTCGTTTGATGTCACATCATATTAACATGGTGCTTTTTGCGTGTATTGTGAAAAGAGTTATTTTCTCTTGTAGCAAAAAACTGATCGTGATACCAATGAAAGAAGAAAAAATATACCGGCTAGTAGCTGGATGATGGCTGATAATAACAAAATCATGGCAGATAGTCATTAACTTTTTCGGTTGTGATCAAAAAACGAACGTTTTTTGTTTGAAAGTGAAAATGGGCTACGCGTAGCGTGAGGTGAGCAGAGATGGTGGAAGCGCAATCTGCGGCAGAGGAAACAGCGGAAAGCCGGCACGAGGCCGTCCGCATGCGGCATGAGCAGGTGTTGCAGCTCATTCGGGAACAGGGGTTCATGTCCATCGGGACCCTGTCCGAACGGTTTAATGTCACCCCGCAGACGGTGCGTCGCGATATCAACATTCTCAGCAGACAGGGGTTGTTGCAGCGGCATCATGGCGGTGCCGGACCGGTTCTGAGTACGGAGAATGTGGACTATCTGGACCGCAGGATCATGTGTCTTCAGGAAAAACGTGAAATTGCCCAGCTGGTCGCGGAGCAGGTTCCGGCGCGTTCGTCGCTGTTCATCAATATCGGCACAACGACGGAAGAAGTTGCCAAGGCCCTGTTCAAGCATGAGCGGCTGCGGGTTATTACCAACAACCTGAATGTGGCGCAGATCATGTCCAAGAACTCGTCGTTTGAGGTGATCGTTTCAGGCGGTCTTGTCCGCCACAAGGATTGCGGCATTGTCGGAGAAGCGACCATCGACTTCATTCGCCAGTTCAAGGTGGATTATGGGATCATAGGTATCAGCAGTATCGACATGGACGGCACCCTGCTGGATTTTGACTATCGTGAGGTTCGCGCTGCGCGGGCTATCATGGAGAATTCACGAAAGGTGTTCCTGGTGACAGACCATACCAAGTTCGGGCGTAACGCCATGGTGCGGCTCGGCAGTATTGAAGAGGTGGATGCACTGTTTACGGACAAGCGACCACCCGAAGAGCTGGTAGAAATAATGCGACGTTCAGGCGTTGCACTGCATGTTGCGGAATAGTTGTTTGTGTCTTTATGGAAGATTCCGAACAGGTTCGGTTTGTTTCATTTTGTTTCTTTTCGCTTGTGAACATTCATTTCGATTGTTACCCAAGTTGAAGGCGTGTGTGTGGGCTATATAGCCGATAGTGTATACTTGGAGTGCTTTGTATGGGTTTAGAACTCAAGGATGTTTCCAAATTTGTAGGGCAGGAAGTTCATCTCAAAGACATTTCCCTGCAACTGGATCCGGGCTCGCGGTATGTGGTGCTCGGAAGAACGCTGGCCGGCAAGACATCGCTGCTGCGAATAATGGCTGGACTGGACAGGCCGAGTAAAGGTGCCGTGGTTGCCAACGGCAAGGATGTGACAGGGATGTCCGTCCGTGACCGGAACATCGGTATGGTGTATCAGCAATTCATCAACTATCCCTCCCTTACCATCTACGACAACATTGCTTCCCCTCTGAAGATTCAGGGCGTTCCCAAGGCCGAAGTGGACAAGCGTGTCCGCGAGGCTGCTGCCATGCTTCACATTGACCATCTGCTGGATCGTCTGCCTGCCGAGCTTTCCGGCGGACAGCAGCAGCGTACCGCCATAGCCCGTGCTCTGGTGAAGGATGTCGACCTGTTGCTGCTGGACGAACCGCTGGTGAATCTGGACTACAAGCTGCGGGAGGAACTGCGCGACGAACTGCAGAAGATATTCGGGCAGCGTGATTCGGTTGTGGTGTACACGACCACCGAACCCACGGAAGCCCTGATGCTCGGCGGTAACGTTATTGTTATGCATGAAGGACGCGTGCTGCAGGTTGGTCCTACAACGGAAGTCTACCAGAATCCGGCCAACATGCAGGTGGCTGAAGTCTTCAGCGATCCGCCTATCAACTTCATTCCCGTTGTCATTGAAGACAAATGCAACCGTTTCGGTGAAGACCTGTGTCTTCCTTCGACGCCGGAAATCGCCGCTTTGCCCAAGGGCGAGTATACCTTCGGCATTCGTTCCAACAAGCTTTCACTCTTTGATCTGGGCGAGGGGTATTTCCCCATTACCGGCACTGTGGGACTGGCGGAAATCAACGGATCGGAAACGTTCATACATTTTATGCACGGCAACGCATCGTATGTTGTGCAGGAAGAAGGCGTGCATACCCATAAGGTGGGCAGCCGTATTTCCGTGTATGCGCACCCCGGCGATTTCTATGTGTTCAACAAGGCGGGCAATCTGCTTGTCGCGCCGAAGCACGGCAGGTAGCGGAGAAAGACCATGGCTCGTATTGATCTGAATGAAATAAAACACAGTTACAAGCCCAACCCGCAGAGCGAAGACGATTTTGCGCTCAAGCGCGTGCATACCACGTGGGATGACGGCGGGGCCTATGCACTGCTCGGTCCTTCCGGTTGCGGCAAAACTACCATGCTGAACATTATTTCCGGTCTGCTCAAGCCTTCGCACGGGCAGATTCTGTATGACGGCGTGGATGTATCCTCCATGCAGCCGGAACAGCGCAACATTGCGCAGGTGTTCCAGTTCCCCGTGCTCTACGACACCATGACGGTGTACGACAACCTTGCCTTTCCGCTTCGGAACAGGGGCGTTTCCAGTCGGGATGTGGATGCGCGTGTCCGCAAGATTGCAGAAACGCTGGAGCTTTCCGCGGATCTCGGAAAGCGGGCCGCTGGGCTTTCCGCTGACGCGAAGCAGAAGATCTCCCTCGGGCGGGGTTTGGTGCGCAGCGACGTGGCGGCCATTCTCTTTGACGAGCCGCTTACCGTTATTGACCCGCACCTGAAGTGGGAACTGCGCCGCAAGCTCAAGGAGATTCATAACGAGTTCGGTCTCACTATGATCTACGTGACCCACGACCAGGTGGAGGCCATGACCTTCGCAGACAAGATTGTGGTCATGTATGAAGGCGAGATCGTTCAGACGGGAACTCCCGAAGAGTTGTTCGAGCGTCCCGAGCATGTGTTTGTCGGTTACTTCATCGGCAGCCCCGGTATGAATTTCATGAAGTGTACGCTTGATGGCGACTTTGCCCGTGTAAACGGATCAGCCATTCCGCTTCTGGCAGGGTACGGCGAGCGTGCCGGAAAGCTGGGCACTGACTTCAAGCTGGGTATCCGTCCCATGTACACAGGGGTGCATGCCACCCGCGAAGCGTGCGGCGATGCTCCGGCCTTTGAAGGGCGCGTGCTGGCTGTGGAAGATCAGGGCTTCTGCAGGATTGTGACGGTCCAGTTCGGCGGGCAGGAAATCAAGGCCCGCATTAGCGACAGCCGCACGATTTCCGACGGAGCCTGTTGGCTGACCTTTCCTGCCGACAGAACCAAGCTCTACTTCAATGAACGACTGGTAGGGTAGGGAGGACGCTATGAATAAATGGGAAGACAACAAGGCGTGGTTCCTCATTCTGCCCGTCTTTATCATTGTTGCATTCAGTGCGGTCATTCCGCTGATGACTGTTGTGAACTACTCCGTGCAGGATATCTTCGGCCCCGGACAGCGGTTCTTCATCGGCACCGAATGGTTCAAGGACGTGCTTTCAGATAGCCGCCTGCACGAGGCTCTGTGGCGTCAGCTCCTGTTCTCGGGGCTGGTGCTGCTCATTGAAATGCCGCTGGGCATAGGCATCGCCCTGATGATGCCCAAGAAGGGCTGGGGCTCCTCGGCCTGTCTGGTTGTGCTTGCGTTGCCGCTTCTGATTCCGTGGAACGTCATCGGCACCATCTGGATCATCTTTACCAGACCGGATATCGGCCTCTTCGGTGCGGCCATCAATAACTTCGGCATACCATTCGACCATACGGCGAGTCCCGTGGACGCGTGGGTAACCGTGATGCTGATGGAAGTGTGGCACTGGACGCCGCTGGTTGCGCTGCTGGCCTACGCGGGCCTGCGCGCCATTCCGGAAGCCTATTATCAGGCAGCCAAGATCGACGGCGCATCCGCCTGGGCCATTTTCCGGTATATCCAGTTGCCCAAGATGCGCGGCGTTCTGACCATCGCGCTGTTGCTGCGATTCATGGACAGCTTCCTTATCTACGCCGAGCCCTTCGTCCTTACGGGCGGCGGTCCCGGTAACTCGACGACCTTCCTGTCCATCTATCTGGTGAAGGTTGCGGTGGGGCAGTTTGACCTTGGTCCTGCTGCCGCGTTCTCGCTGATCTACTTCCTTATTGTCCTGCTGTTCTGCTGGCTTTTCTACCAGGCACTGCAGGCCGTGGGCACGGGAGACAAGTAATGAAGATACGTAAACGTTACATAATGCTTGCCGTCTATCTGATGGTACTGTTCCTGCCCATATACTGGATGCTGAACATGTCGCTGCGTACCAACGCGGACATTCTCGGCACCTTTGCCATGTATCCGGAACACCCCACCTTTGATAACTACATGAAGATCTTCGGCGATCCTTCATGGTATTCCGGTTACATAAACTCCATCATTTATGTGACCATGAACATGGTCATTTCGCTGGTCACGGCGTTGCCCGCGGCCTATGCCTTTTCCCGCTACCGTTTCATCGGCGACAAGCACGTGTTCTTCTGGCTGCTGACCAACCGTATGGCTCCGCCCGCGGTTTTCCTGCTGCCCTTCTTCCAGTTGTATTCCACCTTCAACCTTATCGACACGCATATCGCGGTGGCCCTTGCCCACTGTCTGTTCAACGTGCCTCTGGCTGTATGGATTCTGGAAGGCTTCATGTCCGGCGTGCCGCGCGAGATTGACGAGACCGCCTTTATTGACGGCTATACCTTCCCGCACTTCTTCCTGCGCGTGTTCATTCCGCTTATCCGTGCAGGTATCGGCGTAACCGCGTTCTTCTGCTTCATGTTCAGCTGGGTTGAACTGTTGCTGGCGCGTACCCTGACCACCACGGCGGCCAAGCCCATTGCTGCCACCATGACCCGTACCGTAAGCGCCACCGGTCTTGACTGGGGCCTGCTTGCCGCGGCTGGCATTCTGACCATCGTGCCCGGCGCGCTGGTCATCTGGTTTGTGCGTAACCATCTCGCCAAGGGCTTTGCCCTCGGCCGGGTTTAGTTTTCAGGCAAAGGAGCCGGACATGGATATGGAATGGATGGCGTGGACGCCTGTTACTGCTGGTTTTTTTATTGTTATTGTGATTATGCTGATCGGCATGACCTGCTGGGAGATCTTCTCGCCCAATGTGGAACGCAAGGGGCTGCTGCCCATTGTGACCACCCGCGGTGACCGTCTTTTCATAGGATTGCTGAGCAGTGCATATATCCATCTGGCCTGGGTGGGCTTTACCGACCTGCCTGTCTGGATTGCAACTGTGTTTTCCGTGGGCTTCATTGTTGCCGTCCAGCGCTGGGGCTAGTTGCCGCAGCGCATGGAGCGACATGCAATAGGGGTGAACGATCCGGCGGTGCTGCCGCCGATCAATGGAGTTACTGGAGTTCTCTTTTTCATCAACACGGAGGTATGTATGAAGCTGAGGCATGTCTTCTTGGTAGGGGCGCTGATAACGGCGTTCCTGAGCTTTGCAGGTGCTGGTGTTGCCGCCAGTGATGCAGACTACAAAGCTGCCGCTAAGAAATGGATTGATGAGGAGTTTCAGCCTTCCACGCTGAGCAAGGCTGATCAGATGAAGGAACTGGAGTGGTTTATCAAAGCCGGTAAACCTTTCCGCGGTATGGAAATCAAGGTTGTTTCCGAAACCATTCCCACCCACGAGTATGAATCCAAGGTTCTCGCCAAGGCATTCTACGAAATCACCGGTATCAAGATCACCCATGACTTGATTCAGGAAGGTGACGTTATCGAAAAGCTGCAGGTTCAGATGCAGTCCGGCGAGAACGTATTTGATGCATATGTTAACGACTCTGACCTTATCGGTACCCACTTCCGTTCCGGTCACGTTGTGAACCTGACCGATTGGATGGCCGGCGAAGGCAAGGATGTTACCCTGCCTACTCTGGATATCGACGACTTCATGGGCAAGTCCTTCACCACCGGCCCTGACGGCAAGCTGTATCAGCTGCCCGACCAGCAGTTCGCGAACCTGTACTGGTTCCGCTACGACTGGTTCCAGAAGCCTGAGCTGAAGAAGGCCTTCAAGGAAAAGTATGGTTACGAACTGGGCGTGCCGGTTAACTGGTCCGCTTATGAAGACATCGCTGAATTCTTCACCAACCAGGTTCGTGAAATCGACGGCGTAGCCGTTTACGGTCACATGGATTACGGCAAGAAGGCTCCCGACCTCGGCTGGCGCTTCACCGACGCATGGCTCTCCATGGCCGGTGCCGGCGACAAGGGCCTGCCCAACGGCAAGCCCGTTGACGAGTGGGGCATCCGTGTTGATGGCTGCAAGCCCGTAGGTGCCAGCGTTTCCCGTGGTGGCGCAACCAACGGCCCTGCTGCCAAGTACGCTCTGCGCAAGTACATGGAATGGCTGCGTCTGTACGCACCTCCCGGTGCCCTTGGCATGGACTTCTATCAGTCCCTGCCCAGCCTTGCGAAGGGTAACGTGGCCCAGCAGATTTTCTGGTACACTGCCTTCACCGCTTCCATGGTTGAAGAAGGTACCCCTGTTGTTAACGCCGACGGTACTCCCAAGTGGCGCATGGCTCCCTCTCCCCATGGTCCTTACTGGGAAGAAGGCCAGAAGCTCGGTTATCAGGACTGCGGTTCCTGGACTCTGCTGAAGAGCACTCCTGTTGATCGTCGTAAGGCCGCTTGGCTCTTCGCACAGTTCTGCGTAGCCAAGACCACTTCTCTGAAGAAGACCCACGTGGGTCTGACCCCCATCCGCGACAGCGACATCCGTCACCAGTCCTTCACCGACCGCGCTCCCAAGCTGGGTGGTCTGGTGGAATTCTACCGCAGCCCCGCCCGTGTAGCCTGGACCCCCACCGGTACCAACGTTCCGGATTATCCCAAGCTCGCTCAGCTGTGGTGGCAGAACATCGGTGAAGCCGTTGCCGGTGAAGTTACCGTTGATACCGCCATGGATAACCTTGCCCGTGAACAGGACAAGATCCTCATGCGCCTTGAGCGTTCCAACGTTCTGGGTGAATGCGGTCCCAAGCTGAATGCCGAAAAGGACGATGCCTACTGGCTGAACCAGCCCGGCGCTCCCAAGGCCAAGCTTGCCAACGAAAAGCCCAAGGGTGAAACCCTTGACTACGACAAGCTCATTCAGGCTTGGAAGGAAGGTCGCGCGAAATAGTTCGCAGACGTTCCGTTTCTGAAAGATGATCAGGGGCACCCGAAAGGGTGCCCCTTTTTGCATGAAGAGCTGCGGGTTGTGATTGAAGGGCTGGATGATCGGTTCAGTTGCAAGGCAAAAAAGAAAGCCCCCGCATGTATGCAGGGGCTCAGGTCGGAAAAGATACTATCCTTATCCGCGCAGTTTTTTCAGATCATCCAGTGCGGAGTTGGGAATGGCAAGCTTCTTACCGGCCGTTTCAAAGTCCGCCGGCCAGAGTTTGGTGCTGGCATTGATGTGTTGCAGAATATTTGCGGCTTCGTCGTCGGCGTAGTCCAAATCTTCAGCAAGGTCCGCGATGCTAAACTTGTAGGACTTCTTGCCCCCGGGGGTGGTTGCGTTTCGGGTGCCCGATATCAAGTAGTCCAGTACGTAGTTTACATCTCTAGGGTCGACCATGTGATTTCCTCTCGAATTGGCAAGTCGTTTTCTAAAGGTACATACGTTAAGCGTGCATACCTGCCCACCTTATGAGGGCAAAGCGATCATATGCAATTCTGCTCGTCTCGTACATACCTTGACAGTGGTTGCGTGGCAGAGCAACCGCTCAGGCAAATAAAACAGGGAGTCCTGACAATGTCCGACTCCCGGATAAAAGAACGAACTGTAGCGCGGCAGGAGGGCTGTTTTGCCTTGGCCGTAGCGCCATGCTCCATGGCGGTTTGGCTTGCCCGTCGCTGAAAAATGCTCTAGCACGCCGCCTTGTGAAAGGCAAAGGGGAAAGCGAAGAAAAACGCCGCAAGCTCCCATTTTTCGAGGGCTGGGGCGTGTGTGTGCTTTAGTTATTCTATAGCCATTTTGCTGCCTTTTTAGGTGTGGATTTCATGGCTGTACCTATGGATGTCATGCAGGTTGATGGCCGCTTTTTCGGGTGTTGGATAGGTGTTGTATCACTTTGAATTGATGGCGGTTTGGTTTGTCGCTAAGTGGTGTGGGGCTGGGTTGTATCATTCATGGGGAAGAGGCATCGGTTACTGTCTTTAAGTCGTTCGAAGAGGTTGGCAAATTCTTTATGTTTTCATGGTGTAACTTCTTGTATTTCTGTAGGTAATATCGATTTATGCAAGGGGGGCTGATGTGCAGGATAATTCACATAACTACGGTTTATGATGGGAGTGTTTACTTGCAAGATGCTTTATAAGTATCATGTAAGTGAATATTTATTGGTGTTTTTACAAAAAAAAGTTATGTACATTTAAGAATAATGTGTTTAAATGTGCGCAGCAATTAACCCCAAAATGAGGTGCCACATATGAATTCTAGCCCTTTCTTTGATCAGGCCATGTCCATGGTTCAGGCTCAGGCCGGCGTTAAGCAGATGACCCCTGCCGAGATGATCTCCATGGTAAAGGAACTGGCCGAAGGCCTGGCCAAGCTTGCTGCATGCGAAGAAGTTGAAGAGTGTGCAGAAGAAGTAGCTGAAGGTCCTGTTGTTGATCCCAAGAAAGCAATCAAGCAGAACGCCATTATCTGTGTTGAATGCGGTAAGTCTTTCAAGATTCTCGGCAAGAAGCATCTTGCAACCCATGGTCTTACTCCTAACGAATATCGTGAAAAGCACGGCTACAAGAAGGGCACCGCTCTTGTATGTAAGAGCCTTGCCAAGCAGCGTAAGGAAAAGATGGCTTCCATGAAGATTTGGGAAAAGGTGGAAAGCCGCGGTAAAAAGGGCGGCAAGAAGGCTGAAAAGAAGGCCTAACCTTTTTCAGATAATTCTGGTTATTGTTTTGTGCTCCCCGATGCTGCGGTGTCGGGGAGTTTTTGTTTTTGGCAGCAGGAATATGTTGTGCCGAAAGAGGAACAGAATAGTTGTGTTGTATTGCTTTGCTTCGATTTTCCGAAGTTTATTGCAGTTTGCAGGTTATATGAAACAGCCTTGATTGCCCTTGGGCTTTCTCTGCGATAGAAGTGCGGAATTGCCGAAAGAGGGTTTGTCGGTTTTGTTCTTCCGCTTCTGATTCGGCTTCACAAGCTTTCCAGTCTTGACCGAGGTGAAGAATGCTTTTGGGTTCAGATACATTCCGCTCTGTATTGAATGATGTTGAGATTGCCCTGGGATGCGAGTGCAGTGTGGCTGACGTGTGGCAGGAAAGTGAGGGGGAGCCCTCTTATGCGATCTTGCGTGGTGATAAGGAGGTGCAGTTCTTCAGAGGGGTTGGTTTTTCTGAGTTGGAAATGCGTTTTCTGGATCACGTGGTAGACGTTTTCGACAGTGTGTTCAGCGATGACTTTCATTGTGAAGTTGATGCGGCTTACAGCAGCGCCATGGCAACCATGTCCGTTATTGATATTGCCATTGCCAAGTTTGTGGGCGGCATTCACTGGCACGGAGTGTTCAAGATAATCCAGAACATCAAAAGCCTGAGTTTCGAGAAATATGAGGGCAGTTCGGTTAAGACGGGCTTGCTGGTGTTCGATGGCAGAGGGGATTTCGATTATTCCCGCTATGGTGCCGAGTTCATCAGTTTTTCCGGTTTGGAAAGCAAGGGGATTGTGCTGAACGATGCAGTTATGCGCGACGCAGCCTTCTACAGGTATGTTGACGGTTACGATTCCTGCTATGCGTGTGACGTGAACGGCGTTGTGAAAGGGTACTATAATATTGATGCAAGTATCATGAACTCCTTTGACAAGATTACAGGCCAGCGGGTTCTGTCCATTCTGGAAGGGGAGAGGGATGCCCTGTTTTACATTGGCATCAATGCATTTTCCGATGTTGAGATATTCAAGAGTAATAAGTCGAGGATTGTTTACAGGCGTGGCAAGTGGAGGATCTTCGATTGCTCCGTCATCGACAAGGCAGTGTGCGGCAGTGCGTATGATGTTGAGCCGTGGAAGTGTTTTTACTCGCTTTCCAAGATTCGCAAAGGATCTGTAGTGCTGTTTACGGACAGATTTGACCAGATCGAGAACGAAGGGTTCGTCAAGAAGCATATCGACAGCGGGAGTGGGGTGTTTGAGGCGATCCGGCGGAGCGTGAAGATGTGCGGCATCCGGGTCGTTGCCGATTCCGGTGAACTGTTACGCATTCTCACCACGGACGGCATGGTCGTCTTTTCCAGCGATTTCAGTCAGGTGCTGGATATCAACGCCATTGTCGACACCTCCAAGGCTCCTACGGACGAAGTCGGCGGCGGGGGGCGCTCCACTGCGGCCGCAGCGGCCTCGAAGTATGGTGTTGCCGTAAAGGTGTCGGAAGACGGGCCCGTTTCCATCTACCGTGAAGGCAGGTGTATTTATAAGGTCGGATAGCTGACGGCGTTCCGGAAAGAAAGTCTACCCCGCCAACAGGCGGGGTTTCTTATTCAGGGAATGTCTGCGTCGGCTGTTCTGGTGGCAGATCCCTTAGGGCGCTTCCGGTTGTCAGGCGTTCAACCAACGCCTCCGGTGTGATGGTTTCCAGCGTTACGCCGCAACCGTTGGCTGCCTGTATCACCTGCGGAGCCATCAGGCCGCATTGCTGCAAGAGTGAAGGAGTCGTGAACAAGTTGGCTACCGGTCCCTGGTACCGAATTTGTCCAGCCTCCAGGCAGATGGCGAGGCTGAAGTTCTCCGCTACAAAATCCATGTCGTGGCTGATTGCGACGACGCTTTTTCCGGATGCGGTCAAATGGCGTATGGCGGCTTCAAGCAGGGCTATTTCGCTTGCATCAAGACCGGCAG